>CAWIHT010000008.1:0-311987 GCA_963836085.1 uncultured Actinomycetota bacterium | reverse complement strand
CCAAGATCCCAATGGTCCTCATGCGGACCAAAGTAGCGGAGTAGCACTTCGACGTATTCCTCCCCCTTGGATTCCTCCCCCTTCGAAGCATTCCTCCCCCAAGATTCCTCCCCCTCAGGGCGAGGTGGCAGCGGCAATGCAGCAGCGCATTGCCGGTGACGGAGGGGGTCTCTCGCTCACATCGAACGGCGACCAAAGAACTCGCCAGGAATCTCGAGATTCTCTAATCCCAGCCCTACGTGTCCATGATGGGTGAGACAAGTCCTGGTTTCATGTTCTGAGTATTGAGGGCGTGGAAGGACGGTTCATCGTGGAAGAGAAGAGAGCGATCTACAGCGCCGATACGTGGCACGTCGACGACGGTGTCGCGACTGACGGATCCGATCGGCCGCCGTTGAAGAACCCGGTGCGGCGGTCATTCAGCGCCGAATACAAACTGTCGGTCCTCGCCGAGTACGACGGGGCGTCCGAGAGGGGCGAGAAGGGCGCCATTCTGCGCAGAGAGGGCCTCTATTCGAGTCTCATCACCGACTGGCGCCGGCAGCACCGCCAAGGGCTGTTGAAAGCCGCCGTTGGGCGATCCGACGGCGGCAGGGGTGGCCCGTCCCGCTCGGAGGTAGCGAAGCTACGCGCCGAGAACGAACGGTTGAAAGAGAAGCTCGCCCAGGCCGACGTGGTGATTCAGGTGCAGGGAAAAGTGCACGCGCTCTTGGAGGAGATCTCGAAGAGCGCGGACATCGACGAGTCGTGACCGACATCTTGGACGCCGGAGTCGACGAACTCGCCCCCCATGTTGGACGCAAGCGGGCGTGTGAAGTCCTCGGGCGTTCCCGTGCGAGCCACTACCGGCAACGACAACCCCCACGTCACGGGCCCCCGAAACCGCGACGCTCACCCCGAGCCCTGACACCTGCCGAAGCCGAAACGGTCGTCGCCACGTTGAACGAGGAACGGTTCTGCGACAAGGCCCCCGCCCAGATATGGGCCACCCTGCTGGACGAAGGCACCTACCTGGCGTCGGTGGCGACCATGTATCGCCTGCTGCGACAACGCCACCAGGTCAGAGAACGACGAGCCCAAGCACGCCGCCCGGCACTGATCAAACCCGAACTCGTTGCTGTTGGCCCCAACGAAGTGTGGAGCTGGGACATCACCAAACTCGCCGGACCCTACAAATGGACCTGGTATCAGCTCTACACGATCCTCGACATCTACTCCCGCTACGTCGTCGGATGGCTCATAGCTCCCAGAGAATCAGCCAAACTCGCCGAACAGCTCATCGCTGACGCCATCTACACCCACGACGTCGACCAAGACCAACTCACGTTGCATGCAGATCGGGGCAGCTCGATGACATCACGCACTCTCAGCCAACTCCTCGCCGATCTCGGCGTGCTCCAAAGCCACTCCCGGCCCCACCAATCCAACGACAACCCCTACTCCGAATCCCAATTCAAGACCCTCAAATACTCGCCCACGTTCCCGAAACGATTCGCCAACATCGCAGCAGCCCGATCATTCTGCGAAACGTTCTTCGAGTACTACAACAACGAGCACCGCCACTCCGGCATCGCCCTGAACACCCCAGCCAACGTCCACTACGGCCTCGACGACATCGTCCGTCAGAAACGCCAAGGCGTCCTCGACGCCGCCTACACCGCCCGACCCGACCGATTCTGGAAACCACCCCAAGCACCCCAAGTTCCCCAAGCCACCTGGATCAACCGACCCGAGGAGGAACCCGACACCATCTGAGCAACCCGTGTCTCATTCGTCTTGACACGTTCCGCAGTCCCGGTTTCTGTCACACCCGGCCGATACGTTGCGGGTATGGATACGACGACCGCCTCCACCGAGACCCTCGAGCAACAACTCCTCGACGACGAGGCCGTGATTGCTCGAGCCCGCGGCCGCCAGATGCAGGCACTGCGGGAACTCGACCGACGGCAGGTCGCGATGCGGGACGGTCACCGGTCCCTCCAGGAATGGGTCGCCGGCCGCATCGACGTCGCCCCCGAGACCGCCCGTGACCTGGTTGGCACCGCGCAACGACTCGAAGGCCTTCCGGATGTCGATGAAGCGGTCGCTTCGGGTGAGATCGGTTTCGACCGCGCCGCTGCCATCTCCAGGCTTGCGGGTCGTGATGACGCGTTGGACCTGCTGGCTGAGACCGCGGGTCGGGACATCGAAGGCATCCGCGTGTTGGCGGCCCGTCGGCGGCGTATGAGCCGTCTTGACGAGATTCAGTCGTTTGAGGAGCGCTACGTATCGATCCAACCGAACCTCGACGAATCGGCGTGGCGTATCTCCGGGCAGTTGCCGGGCTTCGCGGGCCGTACTGTGGTTGAAGCCCTCGAGACCAGGGGCGACGAGTTCCCGTACGGGCAGGGTGTGGCACCGTCACGCACGACGAGGAATGCGGATGCGTTGTGGTCGATCAGCCACGACGCTGTCTCCGGTGGTGACGGTGCCACCATCGACACGAGTACGCCGATGTTGACGGTGTTCGTGGACGCGACTGAGGCGGCAGCGACCAACGGCACCGCTGGTGTCACGCTCGAGGCTGGGCCGCAGGTCGGACCGAACGCCGTCGAAGCCATCATGTGCACCGGGACCGTTGATGTCACCGCCCGCACCGCCGACGGCCAACCGCTGGCGATGGGACGCCGTACCCGGGTGATCCCGCCCCGCCTGCGCCGGTTCGCCTTGCATCGCGACGGTGATGTCTGCACCGTTGCGGGCTGCGTCTCCCGCTACCGGCTGCAGATCCATCACATCATCCCCTGGTCACAGGACGGCCGGACGGATCCGGAGAACCTCACAACGTTGTGCTGGTTCCACCACCAGGTCGTGATCCACGGCCAAGGTTTCCGCATCGACCCGAGTTCACCACCCCAGAGACGACGACTCCTCAACCCAAGAATCCACGCCCCACCTCCACCAACCAATTCCTCCCCCTCAGGGGGAGGTGGTCCGAGCGAAGCTCGGAGCGGAGGGGGTCTCCACCTCCAAACGACTCAGGGATGACCTTCGCATAGCGTCCGAACGGGAACCCCCTGGCTTCGCAACCGAGAGACCCCTTCCGCAACCTGCCCACTGGGCAGGCGCCGCCCTTCCCCTGAGGGGAAGGAATCCAACCGGGGACTAGCGACCGCTCTACCACCCCGGGCTTGCCTTCTCCATGGCTTCTTGCATCGCGGTGCCCATGTCGGTTGGGGTTGGGGCCATCACGACGCCAGCGGCTTCGAGGGCAGCGATCTTGGCGTCCGCCGTGCCCTTGCCGCCGGAGATGATCGCTCCCGCATGACCCATCCGCTTCCCAGGAGGCGCTGTGGTGCCTGCGATGAAACCGGCGACTGGCTTCGTCATGTTTGCCGTAATCCACTCGGCTGCGTCCTCTTCGGCCGTTCCTCCGATCTCGCCGATCATCAGCACACCGTCGGTCGCGGGATCATCATTGAACAGCTTGAGGCAGTCGACGAAGTTGGTCCCGTTCACGGGATCGCCGCCGATCCCAATAGCCGTGGTCTGCCCGAGACCGTTCAGCGTCAACTGATATACGGCCTCATAGGTGAGCGTGCCCGATCGGCTGACAACGCCGATACGGCCGGGCGTGTGTATGTAGCCGGGCATGATGCCGATCTTGCACTCCTGCGGCGTAATGACCCCGGGGCAGTTCGGCCCAACGAGGCGGACATCCTTGCCTTCGAGGTAGCGCTTGGCCCTCACCATGTCGGCGACGGGAATCCCCTCCGTAACGCACACGATGAGCGGGACACCAGCGTCGGCCGCCTCCATGATCGCGTCCGCGGCGAACGGCGGCGGCACATACACGACCGAGGCATTCGCATCGGTCGCTTCGACGGCCTCGGCCACGCTCCGGAAGATCGGCACCTGCACGGAGTAGGTGGCGCCCCGACCCGGCACCCCGGATTGATCGACGTCGCCCTCGAATACCTCGGTCTGCCCTGAGCGACTTGGATGCACCGCGCCAACCATGTTGGTTCCGTAGGCAATCGCCTTGTCGGTGTGGAATCTGCCGGTCTTGCCCATGCCTTGGACAAGGACTCTCGTGTCGTTCCCGATCAGCGCACTCATCTCGTCAACTCCAGGATCTTCTGAGCTCCGTCTTTCATGTCCGTGGCGCTCACGAGGTCGAGGCCCGACTCGTCGAGCATCTGCTTGCCGATTCTCACGTTGGTGCCTTCGAGTCGGACGACCAGAGGCACGGTGAGACCGACTTCTTCGACAGCAGCGATGATTCCCTCGGCGATGATGTCGCAGCGCATGATGCCGCCGAAGATGTTCACGAAGATCCCCTTCACGTTGGGATCCTGCGTGATGATCTTGAAGGCTGCCGCGATCTGCTCCTTCTCTGCGCCTCCTCCGACGTCGAGGAAGTTGGCCGGCTCTCCGCCGACGGTCTTGATGATGTCCATCGTCGCCATGGCGAGACCGGCGCCATTCACCATGCAACCGATGTCGCCGTCGAGCTTGATGAACGACAGATCGAACTCCTTGGCAGCGAGTTCTGCGGCGTCCTCCTCGCTCACGTCCCGGAGTTCTGCGATGTCGGGATGGCGGAACAGAGCGTTCGCCTCGAACGCCATCTTCCCGTCGAGTGCCATGACCGCTCCGTCGGTGGTGACGACCAACGGGTTGATCTCGACGAGATCCGTGTCGAGTTCGACCGCTGCCTTCGTGAGAGCACCGAGGAATCGCACGCCGTTCTTGAAGGCGTCTCCTTCGAAACCGAGCGCGTGCGCAATTCGCCGAGCCTGGAACGGCAGTAGACCGAACGCGGGGTCGATCTCTTCTTTGAGGATCCTGTCTGGCGTCTCCTCCGCCACGACCTCGATCTCGGTCCCTCCCTCGGTTGAGGCCATGACGATATTGCGGGAGGTGGCCCGATCGAGGAGCACCGAAAGGTACAGCTCGGTCGCGATGTCGATGCCCTGCTCGATGTACAACCGGTTGACCTGCTTGCCTTCTGGCCCGGTCTGGATCGTGACGAGTGTCGAACCGAGCATCTGGCTTGCGAGTTCGCGGACGCGATCTTCAGCGGCGCCGATGCCGCCGTCGATCCCTTCGGTGACGACGTTGACACCGCCGAGATCGGGATACTTCTTGAATCGGCCCTTCCCGCGGCCGCCCGCGTGTATCTGGGACTTCACGACGACGACGGGATTACCGCTCGCTTCGATCAGCGGGCGCACCGCAGCGACGGCTTCGTCGATCGTGGTGGCGACGCGACCGAGCGGGACCGCGATGCCGCGGTCTGCCATCAGGGCTTTCGCCTGGTACTCATGGATCTTCAAGAGGATCGTCCTCCGTTTGTCGTTACTCGTTCAGCGATCTGAGAGGTTGTCGGCAACCCACGCTTCGATGTCGTCGAGCGAGGTCCCAGGCGTGAAGACGGCGGCGACACCGGCTTCCTGCAGCGCAGGCAGATCCTCGTCGGGAATGATCCCGCCGCCGAAGACCACGATGTCCCCGGCGTCACGCTCCCTGAGCGCCTCGACGACGCGCGGGAACAGGGTCATATGGGCACCCGACAGCGTGGAGAGGCCAACTCCGTCGACATCTTCGTCGACGGCCGCCTGAGCGATCTGAGCCGGCGTCTGGTGGAGACCGGTGTAGATGACCTCGCAGCCTGCATCACGCAAGGCTCGTGCAACGACCTTCGCTCCGCGGTCGTGGCCATCGAGGCCCGGCTTGGCGATCAGGATCCGTGGCGGCATTGTGGGAAAGGGTAGCCGCCATCGCTCGCAGAGGTTTCGAGGCGCTGACGATCCGTGACGCTGCAGCGGCCTACGACGCCGGAAGGAGGTAGGCGATGACGTCGAGCGCCGAGTAGCTGTCGCGGCCTTCGTTGAGGAAGCGGGCGATATTGGCCACGTCATCTCCCGAGGTGATGAGTTCCCCCTCGACGTCGCCGTTCCGCTGCGTCTGGGGAAAGCCGATATTGGCGATCAGGGCGTTGCAGAGGCACTTCCGACCAACGGTGTCCTCTACGGCGCCGCCCTTGCGAACGTAGTCGTCGACCGGCTCAGACGGACATCGCCATCCGACGGTGCCATCATCGCGGCGGTAGGCCGTTCGGAGATACCCCAGATCGCAGATGCGTGACCGCTTCTCGTACACCACCGGATTGGACATGCTGTCCTCGAGTTCCACGACCTTGAACGGGAAACCGGTCGGTGACGCGACCGGGTCGGTGTAGATCTTGGCAAGACCGGCCTTGCTGAGTTCGATCACTTCCCGCTTCGTGTCGGCCTTGAAGCCGGATTCTTCGCAGTAGGCGAACGCTGTGCCGACCTGCACGCCGGCCGCGCCGAGTTCGCGGGCTGCTGTGATCTGTTCGGGCTCTGCATATCCACCGGCAAGCCAGAACGGGAGACCGAGCTCGCGGAACACGTCGAGGTCCGGGACGTCGCGGCGCCCGTAGATCGGTTCACCGATCTCGTTGAGTTCCATCTTGCCGCGCGGCGGCGCGTTGTGGCCGCCGGCGGTAGGTCCTTCGATGACGAAGCCATCGACCTTGCCACTCGCCTTCCGAACGAGTGCCGTGCCAAGCACATGAGACGAAACGATGGCGAGGAATGCTGGACGCGGAGCGGGCGGCAGGCTCCCGTCGCCGAAAGCCGCTGGGTCGAACTCCGTCGTGAAGGCTTCGCCGCGTTCTGCGCCCTTCACATCGAGCCGGTACTCGACGGGCAGCCCCTCGTGCAGACGGTCGAGGATCCCGGGAATCGCCATCGGGATTCCTGCACCCATCAACACGTAGTCGACGCCGGCGAGCATGGCGCCGTAGATCGAAGCAAGGTGGGGCGTCTGGATCTTCTCGAGGTAGTTGATTCCGACGACGCCGTCGTGGCCCTCCTTCGCGAGATAGACCTCGACGAAGTTGCCAACCACCATGAGATCGAGCGCCTTCTCTGACGGGTCGACGCGAGGCATCGGTTTCGCCTTGTACCGGTCGCCCGGCGCTTTGCCTCCCTCGATGAAGTAGGTATCGAGGATCCGGTCGACGACGCCTTCCATCGGGAAGGCCGCCATGGCGCGACGCATGTGACCGCCGGGGTCGCCGTCCTGCAGACGACGCAGATAGAGAGCATCGAGGCCGGTTCCGGAAACAACGCCCATTTGCCCGGCCTTCGACACCGTACGCGCCAGGCGCCAGTCGGAGACGCCGACTCCCATTCCGCCTTGGATGAGAATCGGCAGATCAGTGGTCACGAATCTGATAGTAGGCGCCTCACCGAAGAACAGCCCCGATCCAAACAAGAAGATCTCGGCGGTGTGCCCGGTCCGGACGGCCCGCCGTCACACCTTCTCGAGGGGAGCCCACGCCAGCAGGAGTCGCTTCTCCCCCATCCCCTCGAAAGCGACGGTGGCTTCTGCGGCATCGCCCCGCCCAACGATCTCGACAACCTCCCCTTGCCCCCAATGGGTGTGCCGCACCCGGTCTCCGATCGTGATCTCGCCCTCGCTGAGTGAGGCCCTCGGTTCGGCGGCCGGACGCTGATCCGAATGGCGCGACCGCTTGACGCTGGTGATGAGCTGACTGGGGATCTCCGCGAGGAACCGACTCGGCCCGTTGTACTGCGACTGACCCCAGAGACTGCGACTCCACGCCCTGGTCAGGTGGAGTCGCTGCTCTGCTCGGGTGATACCGACGTAGCAGAGGCGGCGCTCCTCCTCGAGTTCGGTCTTGTTCCCCAGGGACCGCATATGGGGGAACACGCCGTCCTCCATACCGGTGATGAAGACGACCGGGAATTCAAGGCCCTTGGCGTTATGGAGCGTCATCAGCGTTACCAGGTCCCGATCCTCGTAGGCGTCGATGTCGGCAACGAGGCTGATCGACTCGAGGAACAAGCCGAGCTTGTCCATGGCACTGAGTTCGGCCCACTCTCCGGGGCCCATGGACGCGGGGCCGATCTCTTCGAACTCTGCGACGGCCGATGCGAGTTCCCGGAGGTTCTCCTCGCGTCCCATGGCCTCAATCGACCGATCGGAGCGGATCATGTCGAGGTAGCCGGTCTGGTCGAGGACGGCATCGATGGCTGCAGCGGGCCCATCGGCGGCCCGCTCGGTGAGATGGTCCATCAGGGAGACGAACTCTTCGATCGACCGCTGGGCGCGAGCGGTGAGCCGAGGATTCTCTTCGACGCGCCGAAGTGCCTCGAAGAAACCGATGCCATGCGATTCTGCGAACCGGTCGACGTGGGCGACGCTCGTATCGCCGATGGCGCGCTTCGGCACGTTGATGATGCGCTTCAGGGCAACCTGGTCATCCGGATTGACGACCCCCCGGAGGTAGGCGATGGCGTCCTTGACCTCCCGGCGGTCGTAGTACTTCAGGCCGCCGACGACCTGATAGGGGACGCCGTATCGGACGAAGACCTCCTCGATCACACGGCTCTGAGCATTCGTGCGATAGAAGACCGCAACGTCGGAGAGCACCATGCCATCGGACTCGAGACTCCGTATCCGATCTGCGATGAAGGCCGCTTCATCCTGCTCATCCTTGGCCTCGAAGGTGGCGATCGGTTCGCCCTCGCCTTCGTCGGTCCAGAGGCGCTTCGGCTTCCTCGAGTCGTTGTTGCTGATCACCGCATTCGCCGCATCGAGAATCGTCTGTGTCGAGCGATAGTTCTGTTCGAGGAGCACAACGGTTGCGTCGCTGTAGTCCTTCTCAAAATCGAGGATGTTGCGCATATCGGCGCCACGGAACGCGTATACCGACTGGTCGGCGTCACCGACAACGAAGATGTTGCGGTGTGCGCCGGAGAGCAGTTTCACGAGCATGTACTGGGCGTGGTTGGTGTCCTGGTACTCATCGACGAGGAGGTACTGGAACCGCTGCTGATACTGGGCAAGCACGTCCGGGAACGCCCGGAAGATATCCACAGTAAGCATCAGGATGTCGTCGAAGTCGACAGCCGACGCCTCAACGAGGCGCTGCTGGTAGAGGCGATAGACATCCGACACTTTCTCGTGATAGAAGCCTTCACCGGTGGAGCCATAGGTCTCGTAGTCGATGAGTTCGTTCTTGGCGTTCGAGATCGCTGCGCGGATCACCTTCGGAGGGAAGTTCTTCGGATCCATGTCGAGATCTCGAATGCACATCGTGACGAGTCGCACCGAGTCGGCGTCGTCATAGATGGAGAACGATGACCGGTAGCCAAGACGCGGCGCCTCTCTGCGGAGGATCCGCACGCAGGCACTGTGGAACGTCGAGACCCACATCCCGTCCGCAACCCGTCCGACCAGGTCAAAGACCCGATCCTTCATCTCGCTCGCTGCCTTGTTCGTGAACGTGATGGCGAGGATCGAGTACGGAGACACGCCGAGGTCACGGATGAGATGCGCGATGCGGTAGGTCAGAACCCGGGTCTTCCCCGATCCTGCACCGGCCACGACCAGCACCGGCCCGTCGGTGGCTGCAACGGCGTGCCGCTGCGACGGATTGAGACTCTCGAGAAGGGTGGATTCGGGCATCGGGCCCGGAGTGTACCGGTACCGTGTGCGCGAACTACATGAGAGTAAGTAGCCGATCAGCGGAGACATGTTCCTCCCCCTCTCCACGCAATCGAGAGACCCCTTCTGTCGGCGCCCTGGGGGCGCTCTGAGTATTCCTCCCCTTCAGGGGAAGGAATCGGAGAGGGGAAGGAATCGGACTCGGGACCGGCGACCGGCGAAAGCCCTACGCCGTCTGTTCCTTCTCGCGGCGGATGGTGATCAACTCTCGGAGTTTCTCGGCGAGTCCGCCTTCGCGGAAGTCGGCCTTGTTGAAGAACGCGTCGACGCCGGCCTCGCGGGCGCGTTCGACGTCGTCTCCTTCGGCGACACCAGACAGCATGATGATGGGAAGATCTCCGTGCCGCTGCCGGACCATGTGCGCAAGGGCCACTCCATCGGCTCGAGGCATCGAGAAGTCGACAACCACGGCGTCGATCGATCCAGAGTGGAGCGACCCGAGTGCGTCAGCAACACTTGCGGCAACCGAAGTGTTGAACCCGCTCGTTGCGAGGGCGGATGAGACGACTTGCTGGACTCCGACGGAGTCATCGACGATGAGAATCCGGGCCGATGGGAACGCAGGCGCCTCAATGGCGACTTCACGCTGCCGTTCGGCAAGGCGGGTCGGGTCAACGAGAAGCACGACCTGTTCCCCTCCGAGGAGGGCAGCGCCGGTCACCTCTTCAGCCTGCGCATCGGCGAGCACTGCACCGAGTTCCTTGGCTGCGACACGGCGGACCCCAATGATTTCTTCGACGCCGAGCGCAACCGGGCCGGCCGCACTCGTGGCGACAACGATCGAGGCAGGGACTGCATCGGACGACAATCCCATGAGGTCTGCGAAGGAGGCAAACGGAACATCTCCGTCGACTCGCTCGAGGACGGTTGTGTGGTCGGCAACTGCGATCGTCGCCAGGTTCATCTCGACAATGTCGACCACTCCGGTTTCGGGGATTCCCCAGATGATCCCGCCGGTCTTCACCAAGAGTGCCTTCTGCATCGCCTGGTGGACGGGAACCACCAACGTGATCCGAGTCTCCTCTTTGGGCGTGCTCTCAACACGAAGAGAGCCGTTCAACGACTCCATTGCCTCACGCACGACCGCAAGGCCATCGCCATCGCCGGCCAACTCGTCGGCTTCATCCCGGGTGGTGAAGCCGGTCTGGTACAGCAGGGATCGCAGCGCATCCGGGGCGAGTTCTGCAGACTCATCGAGGAGTCCCTGAGAGAGGCCCTTCTCCCTGATGGCGCGCCAGTCGATGCCACGACCATCGTCGACGACGGCTAGTTCGAGGTTGACGTCGGACTGTTTCGCCTCAATGCGAATGGAACCCGTGCCGGACTTCCCCGCGCCGAGCCTCGTGTCGACATCTTCGATGCCATGCACGGCGGAGTTGACAACGAGTTGGCGCATCGCGTCCCCAAGCCGGTCGAGGACCTGCCGGTCAACAAGGATGTCGTCGCCAACGATTTCGACGCGCAGTTCCTTGCCGGTCTTCCGGCTGAGATAGCGGCCAAGCTGGGGCAGCGTGTTCGTCACGTCCTTGAGGGGCGCAGCCGCAAGCGCAAGCGCCTTGGTCTCAATCAGTTCCGATGCCGCCGAGACGGGCTCGACCCCTTGAGCGATGTTCGACACGCGGTCTGAGAAGAACGGATCGGCAGCGGCGACCTCAGAAAACTCGGCGAGTTGGTCCTTCACAGCCTCCACGTCCATGCGCAGAGACACGATGTGGTTGACGAGTTCGTAGAGGCGGCCGGTGTTGACGGCGATCGCCTCCTCGGCGGCCCACGTCTGGACGGCCTTGACGAGACCGCCGAGATCATCGGAGTCCATTGCGGTCCGCGGAGTCGGCCGCTTGCTCGACGGCAGAGCCACGACGCCCGGGTCATCGTCGGAGGCGGCACCGTCGCCCGCTTCGGTGTGGGGGGCGTCGACGGTGTCCGGAGCGTCAACGCCCTCACCTTCGAAGATCGGGAACTCGATCAGCGCGCCAATTGGCGGCTCTTCCGAGTCCGTCTCTGTTTCCCGGCTCTCATGTTCGTCGGCTCCAATCTGCGGTTCGCCTTCAACCGTGTCCTCGGACTCCCCTGCGGTGGATTCGACCCTGCCAAGGATTGAGAACGGAAGGTCCTCTTCGACGTCGCCTCCCGCGTCCGCCTCGACGTCCACGACAGCGGGTGCCTCGGCATCATCGTCGGGTCCGGCGCCAGTGGATTCGACGCTGCCAACGATTGAGAACGGAAGATCCTCTTCGACGTCGCCTCCCGCGTCCGCCCCGGCATCATCCTCGGGTTCGGCGGCGATTGTGACGACGGCATCTTCTTGCATCATCGATCGGCGGAGTTCAGCGAAAGCATCCTGTGCCGAACGGGCTGCTTCCGCGACCTCTTCGTCGGTCGGGTCATCGACATCTGCCACGGCCGATGCCCGCTCATCCTCGACGACGGCGAGCACCGGTGACTCCGGGGCTCCGTCGACGAGAGGTTCGGGTTCGCCGGCCTCGTCCCCTGCATCCGCAAGCTGAGCAAACGCATCATGGGCCGACACAACCGGCCCCGCCACCACCTCATCAGACACAGCAACCTCAACGGCCTCGTCCCCTGCATCCGCAAGCTGAGCAAACGCATCATGGGCCGACACAACCGGCCCCGCCACCACCTCATCAGACACTGCAACCTCAACGGCCTCGTCCCCTGCATCCGCAAGCTGAGCAAACGCATCATGGGCCGACACAACCGGCCCCGCCACTGCCACGTCGGACGGGGACTCCTCTTCGGTCACCGCAGGCTCGACATCCTCCGCAGCAGGCTCCATGGCAAAGTCGGCGATCGCGGGAGAGTGAGACGGTTCTTCGACGGCTGGTGCTTCGGCAAACATCTCGCCGGGCACGTCCTCATGCTGGGGCGCAGCAGGCGCACTTCCCTCAATCTGTGGGGCAGGAGGGAGCTCATCTGGCAAGTCCTGGCCCTCGAAAAACTCGTGGACGGCAGCCATGGCATCCGAGAGCTCGGCGGGATCGTCGAGCGCCGCGGGGATTGCCGAGCTGAGCGCTTCGAGTACCCGACCGAAGATCGGCGCCGGAGTGATGTCACCCTGTTGGATCCATCTCCAGATCATCTCGAGCATCAATCCAGCGGAACCGACATCGTCGTAGCCCATGACACGCCCGGTGCCCTTGATCGTGTGACCCTCCCGAAGGAGGTCGCCGGCTTCCTGGGGCGTGACGGTTCCCGCCCGGAGCGCCTGTGCTCCGTCGACAAGGCGTTCGGATCGCTCCGTCACCTCGTCGATGAACATCTTCTGCATTTCTGGATCGTTGCTCCAGGTCACGGATGTACCTCAGACTGCGCGCAATGGTGTGCAGCAGGTATCGACCATCGGCGGGGATGCCTTAAGGACTACGCCGCGGACCCAGGGTTCACCGCCTGGTATTTGGCGCCGACAGCCCGCGGAATGGGACGGCGGCGCTACACGACCGATTTTGTGGGCCCACGGCGTCAAATAGAAAGCCGAGAACCCTGGGTTCGCAGCGTGTGGGTGTTGCCGACTACTCCCACTCGATCGTCGAGGGGGGTTTCGACGAGATGTCGTAGGCCACGCGGTTGATCCCCGGGACCTCGTTGATCACACGCGACGAAATCGACGCGAGCACCTCGTACGGCAGGCGGGCCCAATCCGCCGTCATGGCATCATCGGAGGTGACGGCCCGGAGGATCAGCGGATAGGCGTACGTACGACCGTCTCCCTGAACTCCAACGGACCGGATCGCCGGCAGCACACCGAACGTCTGCCACAGCTCTCGATAGAGGCCCGCCTTGTGGATCTCCTCGAGCACGATCGCGTCGGCGTCGCGCAGGATGTCGAGCCGCTCCTTCGTGACATCACCGATGATCCGGACCGCAAGGCCCGGACCGGGGAACGGCTGCCGCCAAACGATGTCCTCAGGCAGGCCGAGCTCCTCTCCCACCGCCCGAACCTCGTCCTTGAACAGGTCGCGGAGCGGTTCGATCAGCGACAGCGCCATGTCGTCGGGCAGGCCGCCGACGTTGTGGTGGCTCTTGATCTTTGCGGCGTCCTTCGTCCCCGACTCGATCACGTCGGGATAGAGCGTGCCCTGCACCAGGTAGGCGGAATCGACGACGTCCGTCGCCACTTCCTCAAACACCCGAATGAACGTCTCGCCGATGGTCTTCCGCTTCTGTTCGGGGTCAGCAATGCCTGCGAGCGCCTCCAGGAACCGATCCTCGACTCTCAGATGGATGAGGTTCATGTTGAATGTTCGACGGAACGTCGTCTCGACCTGCTCGGCTTCTCCCTTGCGGAGCAGTCCGTGGTCGACGAACACACAGACGAGTTGGTCGCCGATTGCCTTGTGCACGAGCGCAGCGGCAACCGACGAGTCGACACCGCCGGAGAGTCCGCAGATCACCGTGCCGTCGCCGACCTCCTCACGGATCGCAGCGACGGATTGCTCGATGATCCCGACGTGAGTCCAGGTCGGGCGTGCGTGACACGCCGTGTAGAGGAAGTGCTTCAGCATCTCCTGCCCGCGAGGCGTATGCCCAACCTCAGGGTGGAATTGGACACCGTAGAGGCGGCGCTCCGGATCCTCCATCGCGGCCACCGGAGAATCGGCCGTCGAAGCCGTGACGACGAACCCGGGGGGCGCTTCGCTCACGGAATCGCTGTGGCTCATCCATACGGGTTGCTCGGCGGCAAGACCGGCGAACAGCGTGGATTCGCCGGTGACCGTCAGATCAGCCGGTCCGTACTCGGCCACGTCGTTGCGGTCGACGGTTCCGCCCAATCTGTCAGCCAGGATCTGATGTCCGTAGCAAATGCCGAGCACCGGAATGCCGAGTTCGAAGATCTCCGGGTCGATGCCGTAGGCACCCGGTTCGTAGACCGATGCCGGACCGCCCGACAGGATGATGCCGACCGGATCGTGCGCTGCCACCTCGGCGGCTGTGATGTCCCGGGGAACAATCTCCGAGAAGACATGGGCTTCACGAACACGCCGAGCGATCAGCTGAGCGTATTGGGCACCGAAATCGACGACCAGCACGCGATCGAAATCACCGTCGGACGCGTGACCGGTAGCTCCGCTCCCCACGTCAGCCCATCCCCACACCCTGCGCCCGCTGCAACTGCTTGCCTTCGGTCTGCAGGGCCGGAGCAACCATCACCTCGGCCTTCTGGAACTCTTTGACGTTGGCGTACCCCGTCGTGGCCATCGACGTACGAAGCGCCCCGAAGAGATTTCGCTTGCCGTCGTTTTCGTGGGCTGGGCCGAGGAGCAACTCTTCGAGCGTGCCCAGGGTGCCGACGCGGACCCGGGATCCGCGAGGAAGCGTTGGGTGGAACGTCGCCATCCCCCAGTGGACACCGTTGCCCGGCGCCTCGACCGTTGCAGCGAACGGTGAACCGAGCATGACGGCGTCGGCGCCGACGGCGATCGCCTTGGCAATGTCGCCGCCCGTTCGCATCCCGCCGTCTGCGATCACGTGCACGTATCGACCGGTCTCTTCCAGATATCGGGTCCTGGCACCGGCAGCGTCCGCGATGGCGGTTGCCTGGGGGACGCCGAGTCCGAGAACGGCCCGCGTCGTGCAGGCCGCACCCGGCCCAACGCCAACGAGCACGCCCACTGCGCCGGTCCGCATCAGGTGGAGCGCCCCGGCATAGGAAGCGACACCGCCGACGATCACCGGCATCTCGACCTCACGGATGAACGCGAAGAGGTCAAGGGGCTCGGTTCTGGACGACACATGTTCGGCGGAGACGACGGTTCCCTGAACGACCAGGATGTCCAGGCCGCCCTTCTTGGCGGCGTCGATGTATTGGCTCACGTGCTGCGGGGTCAGGCTTGCTGCCGTGATGATCCCGGCGTCCTTCATCTCTCGCACGCGCTGGGTGATCAGGTCGGGATCGACCGGAGCGGCGTACATCTCCTGCATCCGCCGTGTCGCCTGGTCATCGGGCAGCGACGAGATCTCGTCGTAGATCGCTTGCGGATCCTCATACTTCGTCCAGAGACCCTCAAGGTTGAGAACGGCAAGGCCGCCGAGTCGTGAGATCTCGATCGCCGTTGCCGGACTGACCGCTGAATCCATCCCGGCTGCGAGCAGCGGCAGCCCGAAGGTGAAGGCATCCATCTCCCAGCTCAGGTCGACGTCCTCGGGATCCCGGGTCCGCCGCGACGGGACGATGGCAATGTCGTCGAACCCGTAGGCCCGGCGACCAGATTTTGCGATTCCAATCTCGATATCCACGAGAAAGCGCCCTTCAGATAGGTGGTGGTGCCAGCACTCGTGAGAGTAGCCAGTCGCCGGTCATCAGTCGCAGGCAGCCAACCCCGGGATTGTGTGGGTTAGAAGCGGCCGAGGCCGACGGCGTCACGCACCTTCTGCTGGTGGCGCTCGGCTCTCGTACGTGCGTCGAGAGCGCCCTTCTGGAGGAGACGCGCCACTTCGGCGTCGTCGAGGTTCTGGAGCGAGGCGCGGATCGGCGCAAGTTCGGCGATGATCGCCTCGGCGACCGCCTCCTTGAACCGTCCGTACCCGCCGGAGGCGTACTCCGCGGCGAGGTCATCGATCGATTGCCCGGTGGTTGCGGACATGATTTCGAGCAGGTTTGAGATTCCGGGCTTCTCCGCAGTGTCATAGCGCACCGTCGGATCCGAATCGGTAACCGCCGACTTGACCTTCTTGCGAATCGCATCGGGCGAATCGTCAAGATTGATCCGGTTCTTCGGATTCGTGTCGCTGCTCGACATCTTGGCCGTCGGCTCGACCAGCGACATCACGCGGGCCGAGGTCTCAGGGATTAGCGGTTCGGGGATCGGGAACACCACCTCGAACCGGTTGTTGAACCGTTCAGCGAGATCGCGCGCCATCTCGAGATGCTGCTTCTGGTCCTCGCCCACCGGGACAAGGTCGGCCCCGTACAACAGGATGTCGGCGGCCATCAGCACCGGGTAGGAGTAGAGGCCGAGATTCGACGGGATACCCCTGTCGAGCTTGTCCTTGTACTGCGTCATACGGTTGAGAACGCCGGTCGGCGTCAACGTGCCGAGAATCCACGCCAGTTCGGCATGTTGCGGCACCTGGCTCTGCATGTAGAGCAACGAACGGTCTGGGTCGATCCCGATGGCCAGAAGCACTTTGGCCGTCTCGAGACGGAGACGGTGGAACTCGCCCGGGTCGTACGGCACGGTCATTGCGTGGAGGTCCACAACGCAGTAGACCACGTCATAGGCATCGTCATCCTGGAGCGCGACCCAGTTGCGAAAGGCACCGAGGTAGCCGCCGAGGTGCATGGCCCCCGAAGGCTGAACCCCCGAGAACACCGTCTTCTTCACCTGTTCTGTCACGAGATCCTCCTCACAAAGAAACGCCGGGCCCCGGGGGCTCCGGCGTCGTTACCTTCCAGGCGCGCGGAACCCTATCCCTTCCTACGCCACCAAGAATGCGTTGATGTCATGCCTCAACGATACCGGCGGTCGGTCGTTGCAGCAAGACGCCGGCGCCCGACCGGGACCCGGCGAACCCTTGAAACGGAAGGCTCCAGGCTCCGATGGGCGGTGCCGCACCGGCCGGGCGTTGACGTAGGGAGTACAACCGGCCATACTCGCAACTCCATGACCCGGCCAGCCACCACCATCATCATCATCACCTAGGCGCACACGAATCCGTGTGCGCCCGTAACCCTCCGCCCAGCGGGGGGTTTTCTCTATTCGGAGCAACACCATGAAATCCCTCGAGATCTACGACACCACGCTGCGAGACGGCACCCAGCAGGAGGGCATCTCGCTGACCGCCGGCGACAAGCTGGCGATCAGCCGCTTGCTCGACGAATTGGGCGTCGCCTACGTCGAGGGAGGCTGGCCCGGGTCGAACCCGAAGGATGATGAGTTCTTCCGCCGGGCCAGGACCGAGCTGGACCTCGGGACCGCGACACTCGTGGCGTTCGGCTCAACCCGGCACGCCGGAGCGGTGGCCGCCAAGGATGCCCAACTCGCAGCACTCGTCGCGGCGGAGACCGAGGTGGTGTGTCTCGTCGGCAAGTCATGGGATTATCACGTCGAACACGCCCTGCGCACGGAGTTGTCTGAGGCGATCGCGATGGTCGGCGATTCGGTCGAGCACCTGCGTTCGGTCGACCGGCGGGTCTTCTTCGATGCCGAGCATTTCTTCGACGGCTACCGCACGAATCCCGAATTTGCCCTTGCCACCCTGAGAGCCGCCCACGACGCCGGGGCCGAGCGTCTCGTGCTGTGTGACACGAACGGCGGGACGTTGCCGCACGACGTAGATCGCGTCGTCCGGGAAGTTGCGGCCGCGATCCCCGGTGCTGCGCTCGGCTGCCACTTTCACAACGACTCGAGCACGGCGGTGGCGAACAGCCTCGCGGCGGCGAACGCCGGCATCACACAGATCCAGGGTTGCGTGAACGGATACGGTGAGCGGACCGGCAATGCCGACCTCTGCTCGGTGATCCCCAACGTCTCGCTCAAGATGGGCTACAGCTCGATCCCAGAGGATCGCCTGCCTCATCTCACACGGGTGTCCCATCACATCGCCGAGATCATCAACCTGACCCTCGACGACCACCTGCCGTACGTCGGTGTCTCAGCGTTCACTCACAAGGCCGGACTCCACACGTCTGCGCTCGCCCGCAGGCCCGACGCCTACGAGCACATGCCGGCCGCCTCGGTCGGGAACTCGACACGGACCGTTGTCTCCGAACTCGCCGGACGCTCGACGATCCTCGCCAAAGCCCAAGACACCGGCCTGGCGCTCTCGTCGAGCGAAGCGCAAGTTGTCGTCGACCGTATCAAGGAACTCGAGCACCAGGGCTACCACTTCGAGGCAGCCGACGGATCGTTCGAACTCCTCGTTCGTGACGCTCAGGGTTGGACGCAGCCGTACTTCAAACTCGAGTCGTACCGGGTCTTCGTTGAGCATCGTGATGGCGACGTCGTCGCCGAGGCAACGGTGAAGGTTCACGTCGACGGGGAACGAATCGTCACAACCCGGGAGGGCGATGGTCCGGTCGGTGCCATCGACTTGGCGTTGCGTGCGGCCCTCGCCGACCGCTACCCCCAGGTCGCGAGGATCCACCTGACGGACTACCGCGTGCGAGACCTTGACTCCTCGGACGGAACGGCGGCACGGGTTCGAGTGTTGTGCCAGCACAGCGACGTCGACGGTGCCTGGGGCACCATCGGTGTGCACCAGAACATCATCGATGCCTCGTGGCGAGCGGTCTGCGACGGCATCGTGATCGGGTTGATTCGGGCGAACGGGGCAGAAAACGGGAAGGGCGAATAGCTGGGGACGGCTATCAGCTGCCAGCAAGACGAGCGGCCCTGGAGGCCGCGTCTCACCGCCGTTCCGCTATTGCGTTGACGAGGGCCGTTGCTGTCACCGTTCGCTGCTCGTCGAGGACTGCAGCAGCTTCGCCATGATGGAAGGCTGCGGAGCGGGCTGCCACTGTGGCCGGGAGGCCGCCTGCCACGTACGCCGCCACCATGCCGGTGAGGACATCTCCGGTCCCGATCGTCGCCAGTTCCGGCCCACCGGACGTCACGACCCACGTCTCGTCGCCATCGGCGACAAAGGTCGGATTGCCCTTGAGCAGCACGGTCGCCCCGGTTCGGCTCGCCAGCGCGGCTGCCGCCATGTGATCAGGCGATTCCCCGGTCAGCCGGGCGAACTCCCCGGTATGCGGTGTGATCACGGTGTCGGCCTGGCGTTCGAGGGCGGCGGCTCCCGAGATCGCGTTTAGGCCGTCGGCATCGAGAACGATCGGACCATCCCATTGCTCGAGGAGGCCGACGACGAACGCTTCGTCAACCGGGCCGAGGCCGGGTCCAACCGCAAGGACGTCGTAGCGGCCGGCGGCCTCGACCACGGCGGCGGCGTCGTCCGGTTCGAACCAGCTTCCGGCGCCGACACCGACGTTCATGACGCCCGGGTCCATCGCGGCGTAGGTCGTCTGCAGTGCGCCGGGGCACACCACAGCGGCGGCACCGGCGCCGGCAGCGAGCGCTGCTTGAGCTGTCAGCATCGCGGCGCCGGTGATGCCGGGAGACCCTCCAACCACCGCCACCGAGCCGACGGACCACTTGTGGGCGTGGCGCATCCTGACCGGCGTCGGCGCGTCGATGTCCTCACACAGCATCATCTCGGGTCGGGGCTCGCCAAGACCGATGTCGAAGACGATCAGTTCGCCAGTCCTTTCGGGCCCTTCTCCGAGCACGTGGCCGGTCTTGGCAGCCTGGAACGTGACGGTGACGTCGGCATAGAACGCAGCGCCCTCAACGGTCCCCGATGCCGCGTCGAGGCCGGAGGGCACATCGACGGCAAGGAGCGGCGTGTCGAACAGTGTCCACGGCACGACATCGGCAGGAAGTGTTCCTCGGAAACCGACGCCGAACACAGCATCGACGATCAGGTCGGAACGCTCAGGCTCGCCGGGCCTCGCGATCCTGGCACCCGCCCGCACGGCTGCGAGTGCAGCCATTCGCGCCGGCGAAGCATCACCCCGGGGATATCCAAACGGGTGGATGGTCACACCGACGCCACGGCGGGCGAGGTGCTTGGCCGCGACATAGCCGTCGCCGCCATTGTTGCCACGACCGGCGAGGATCGTGACGCGGTCCCCGTAGCCGATCCCCATCTCGACGGCAACGAGCGCAACGCCAAGCCCGGCCCGCTCCATGAGCAACTCTGCCGGATCCTCCGCGACCAGATCGAGCCGTCCGGATTCCTGAGGGGTGATCAGCGGTTCCATGCCAGAAGTGTATTGCACCTATGGGACCGCGAGCGCCAGACCCTCAACCGCTGCTCGGCTACAGCGCAGACTGGCGACCTAGATGGAGTCCTCAATCAGGGTCCACAACCGGTTGACGTGCTCGGCGTTTGTGTTCGTTTGGCCGATTGAGGCTCGGATGAAGCTTCTGCCGTCGAGCTTTGAGGGGGTGAGGTACGCCCACCCTGCGCTGTTGATCTCCTCAGCGAGCGCATCGGTTGCGGAATCACCGTCGACGTGCCGGAACGAAACGAGCCCGAACGGGGTCGGCGCAACCAACTCCAGGCGCGGGTGCTCCTCAATCTGTTCGGCGAGCCAGGACGCCAGTGCCACGTGTTCGCGGACGTGGTATCGCAGGCCCTCGGCGCCATAGGTACGCATCACGAACCAGAGCTTCAGCGACCGGAAGCGGCGTCCCAACGGCACATGCCAATCGCGGTAGTCGATGACCTGGCCGGATTCCGTCGCCTTGTTCAACAGATAGGGCGGCAGAATGCTCAGTGCTTCGAGCAGCGGTTTCCGGTCGGCGACGTAGAACAGCGAGCAATCGAAGTTGGTGAACATCCACTTGTGCGGGTTGAACACGTAGGAGTCGACCAGTTCGAGACCATCCTGGTGATGACGGAATTCGGGGCAGATCATGGCAGTACCGGCGTACGCGGCATCGACGTGGTGCCAGAGCCCGTAGAAGTGGGCGAGTTCACCGATGGCTCGGACCGGATCAACCGCCGCGGTTCCGGTCGTCCCAACGGTGGACACGACGACAACAGGGATGAGATCGGCGACCAAATCGGCCTCGATTGCGGCCTCCAACGCCTCCGGCCGCATCGCATAGTCTTCGTCGACCGCGACGAATCGGGTGTGGCCGAATCCCGCGACCCGGGCACCCTTCTCGATCGAGGAGTGTGCTTGTTCGGACGCGTATGCCACCATCCGGCCGACTTCACCGTCAACGCGCTCCCGGGCCACGACCAGCGCCGTGTGCGTCGAGTCCGAGGCACTCATCTGGATCACCCCACCGCCCGGGCCGGTGGTCTTCCACCCCTCGGGCAAGCCGAGCAGATCAACGAGCCAGTCGGCGACGACCTCCTCCACCTCGGTCGCGGCGGGGCTCGTCGCCCACAGCATGCCCTGCACACCGAGACCGGCAGACACGAGCTCGCCCAGGATCGAGGGTGGGGACGTGTTCGCCGGCCAGTACCCGAACCAGCCGGGCGACTGCCAATGGGTGATGCCGGGCATCACGATGTCGTCGAGATCTCGCAGCACGGCGTCGAAGGGCTCCGGCCGTTCGGGCGCCGACACCGGGAGCTTCGCTCGGATTGATCCGGGCTCGACCGTCGACACGACGGGCCGATCGGCGACCGTTTCGAGGTAGTCGGCGACCCACTCAACAACCTGATGCCCATACCGACGAAACTCATCAGGAGACATGTGATACGAGTCACGAGCTGCGAGCTGCGAGCTACGAGCCCGATCCGGCGCCGCAACGGCGGGTGCTTCGGCCTCGACTGGTTCGCCGTCGTTCACGTTCTCGTCCTTTTCACGCTTGCTCGTGGCTCGCAGCTCGTCGCTCGCCGCTCTCCTACCGGAGGTACTTCAACAACTCTTGCACCATGAAGGCGGTCGCTCCCCACAGGGTTCCTTCTTCGAACTCATAGAACCACAGTTCGTGTTCGTACCAATCCTGGGTGGTCCACCGCGTCTCGTCGAGCAAGTGATCGATCGGCGGTTCGATGATGCTGTGGACCTCCGCGGGGTCCGGGATCAGTTTCTCGGGTCGATCGATCCGAGCTACAACCGGGACGATCAAGCGCGTTCGGCTCCGGGTCGTCACCGGAGTGAGGCCGCCGATGATCTCGACGACATTGTCTGGTGGGAGTCGAATCTCTTCCCACGCCTCCCGCATCGCGGTAGCGATCGGATCCTCCCCCTCCTCCCGGCCGCCGCCGGGGAAGACGACGTCGCCCGGGTGGGTTCGCATGTGCTCGGGCCGGCGGGTGAAGATGATCCGGTCGGTGCCGTCTGCGTCCGTATAGATCGGGACCAGGACCGCGTAGCGGGCATCGGGCGGTGAAGCCACGGGTGGAAGAGCCGCCAGTTGGGTCCAGAGATCCATCTCCAGAGCATAAGTCGATAGGCTGCGTTCGATGGCGCCGCGTATCAGTAGCCGCCCACGGCACACACCACGTTTGATCCTCCGGCCGTTCCGTCGCAGGGACGTATCGCCCATGCACGACGCCATCCGGGCGTCGCTCCCTGAACTCCTTCAGTGGCTCCCGTGGGCGATCGGCTACGACCGGTCGGTCGCTCAACGCTTCGTCCGCGAGTCGGCTTCGGCGTGGAACGACGGCCGTGCTTTCGACTTCGCCATCCGCTACCCAGAGGAACCGGATCTCCATGTCGGAAACGTGTCGGTGTGGCCTACATCGGCACCGAACCGGACCGGCGAGATCGGATACTGGGTGCGGTCGGATCTCACGGGCGAGGGCATCGGGACCGAGGCGACGGCCCGTGCGATGAAGGTTGGTTTCGAGGAACTCGAGTACCACAAGCTGATCCTGCGCATCGCCGCCGGCAACGAGCGCTCGGATCGCATCGCGAAGCGACTGGGATTCAACTACGACGGACTGCTTCGCGACGAGGTCCGCGTTGGCGACGTGTGGATCGACCACTCGGCGTGGAGCGTTCTCGAGAGCGAATGGCCGCAGATCAAGCAGCAACTCCTCGCCGACGGCATCCTGAGCGGGAAGTAGCCAGCCACCAGCAA
The DNA here is from genome assembly GCA_963836085.1 of uncultured Actinomycetota bacterium. Classification (GTDB taxonomy): domain Bacteria; phylum Actinomycetota; class Acidimicrobiia; order Spongiisociales; family UBA5794; genus JAHEEL01. The sequence continues at coordinate 288,873 of CAWIHT010000008.1, read as the reverse complement.
GACGGTACCCGGACCTGATCCTGTTGCTTTCCCTCTTCAATTCCTTCCCCTCAGGGGAAGGTGGCGCCTGCAGCGCAGACCTGCTCTGCAGGGCTGCGGTGCAGGGGACGGAAGGGGTCTCTCGGTCTCGAAGCATGGTGGAGGCTCCCGGGATGCTCCGCGGGTATCACCGCAGTTTCATAGAGACGTGGAGACCCCCTCCGTCGCCCCGAGGGCGACACCTCCCCCTGAAGGGGCGGAATACCACAAGGGGCCAAGACGTGAGAAGGGCGGCCCCGGAGGGCCGCCCTTCTGCGCAAGCTGATGGCTGCCGGCCGGTAGCCGGCAGCTGGTAGCTCTTCTAGAAGTCCATTCCACCCATGCCGCCATCGTGGCCGTGGCCACCGGCAGGCATCGCTGGTGCGTCTTCCTTCTGTTCAGCGACGAGCGCCTCGGTCGTGACGAGCAGTGCAGCGATCGAAGCCGCGTTCTGCAGCGTCGAACGAGTCACCTTCGCCGGATCGATGATGCCGGCCTCGATGAGGTCGGTGTATTCGCCGGACGCAGCGTTGAAGCCCTCGTTGCCGGTGCACTCGTTGAGCACCTTGTTGACGACGACGCCGCCTTCATACCCGGCGTTCACCGAGATCTGACGGAGCGGTGCTTCGAGGGCCCGCTTGACGATCTGGCGACCAGCCTTCACGTCGTCGGTGCCGCCGCGGAGCTTGTCGATGGCAGCGCCGGATCGGAGCAGCGCAACGCCACCACCGGGGACGATGCCCTCTTCAACAGCGGCGCGGGTCGCCTGGATGGCGTCCTCGATCCGATGCTTCTTCTCGTTGAGTTCGACCTCGGTTGCTGCGCCGACCTTGATGATCGCCACGCCGCCGGAGAGCTTCGCGAGACGCTCGGAGAGCTTCTCACGGTCCCAGTCAGAATCCGAGTTCTCGATCTCCATGCGAATCTGCTTCACACGGGCCTCGACGTCGGCATGGCTGCCGGCGCCTTCGACGACCGTGGTGGCGTCCTTCGTGATGACGACCTTGCGGGCCTTGCCCAACAGATCCATCGTGACGCCATCGAGCTTGAGACCGACCTCTTCCGAGATGACGGTTCCGCCCGTGAGCACGGCGATGTCCTGGAGCTGAGCCTTGCGACGTTCGCCGAATCCGGGAGCCTTGACGGCCACCGAGAGGAACGTTCCCCGGATCTTGTTCACGACGAGCGTCGCGAGCGCTTCACCTTCGACGTCTTCGGCGATGATCAGCAGCGGCTTGCCCGACTGCATGACCTTCTCGAGAATCGGAAGCATGTCCTGGACCGAACCGATCTTGGAGTTCGCGATCAGCACATACGGGTCTTCGAGAACCGCTTCCTGCCGGTCGGGATCGGTGATGAAGTAGGGGGAGATGTAGCCCTTGTCGAACTGCATACCCTCGGTGAACTCGAGCTCGACGCCGAACGTCTGGCTGTCCTCGACGGTGATGACACCCTCGTTCCCGACCTTGTGCATGGCGTCAGCAATGCGATCGCCGATGACCTTGTCCGCTGCGGAGTTCGCGGCGACGTAGGCAATCGCGCCCTTGTCGTCACTGGAGACCGGAGTCGCTGCGTCGGCGATGTTGTCAACGACCCGTGCGACGGCCTCTTCGATGCCGACCTTCATCTCCATCGGGTTCGCGCCCGCGGCGACGAGGCGCAGCCCGTCCTGGACCATTGCCTGAGCAAGGACCGTTGCCGTCGTGGTGCCGTCACCGGCGACGTCGTTGGTCTTGTTCGCGACTTCCTTGGCGAGCTGCGCACCCATGTTCTCATAGGCGTCGTCCAGCTCGATCTCCTTGGCGATCGTCACGCCGTCGTTCGTGATCGTGGGGGCTCCCCACTTCTTCTCGAGGACGACGTTGCGGCCCTTCGGGCCAAGCGTCACCTTGACGGTGTCGGCGAGCTTGTCGACGCCCGCCTGAAGGCCACGGCGGGCCTCCTCATTGAATCTCAGTTCTTTTGCTGCCATTGGGTATTCCTCCTAAGCGAGTACGGCGAGCACGTCGCGAGAGGACAGGATCAGATAATCCTCACCCTCGACCTTGACCTCGGTGCCGCCGTACTTCGAGTAGAAGACGACGTCGCCGACGCTGACATCCATGGGGATCCGTTCCCCGTCCTTGACTTCACCCGGTCCCACAGCGAGCACTTCGCCGAGCTGTGGCTTCTCCTTGGCGGTATCCGGGATGACGAGGCCGCTCGCTGTGCGAGACTCTTCCTCATCCTGCGGCTTCACGACGATCCTGTCGCCGAGAGGCTTCAAATTCATCCGACTCCTCCTTCAGGTTTAGCAGTCGGTTACTGCGAGTGCCAAGCATAACACCAATCTGGCACTCTTTGCTCCCGACTGCCAGGATTTTTCGAAGAACATCAAGAAATCTGCGTCGATCCGACTCGGGTTTTGGAGTGGAAGATGCTGCAACCTGAGGTACCGGCCGTCAGGCGTCCTCCATGACCCGTCCGAGGTCCGCACCCTCGATGATCCCGACCACGCGTCCGTCCTGCACGACGACGAGGCGACCGGTCTTGCCTGCAGGCCGGTGAACCATGGCATCAAGCGGCATGCGAGCGTCGACCACGTCCCCCGGTCCGATCTTCGCCATGACCGTCGATGCACGACTCGAGACCCGGCGCGCCGGCGAGAGGTGATCAATCTCCGCCTCCCCCAGCACACCGCGGATCCGCCCATCGACCTCGACGGGCAGCGACCGCAGTCGGGCGCCGATCTGATAGAGGTCGATCACCCGACCCACGAACATGTCACCCGGGACCGGATCGGGCGTCGCTCGCATCACGTCGCTCGCGACCAATCCGTCCACCTTCGTGATCAGGAGTTCCCGACGACCCGCGCCCTCGGCGCTGCGCAGGACGTACCACCCGAGCGCGCCGGCGAGCAGCGCCCACGGACTCAATGTCACGAGAGCGAAGCCGACCGCGATCCCGATGACGATCCAGCCAAAGATGCGACCGGCCTGAATCGCGACTTCCGTCGCACGGATGCGGCTTCCGTTGACCTGCCACACGAGCGCACGAAGCACCCGCCCACCGTCCATCGGAAACCCTGGGAGAAGGTTGAACGCCGCGATGAAGAGGTTGACGAACGCCAGGAAGCGAATCGCATCCTGGGCTTCCGGCATGCCGGAGGCGATTTCTGCGACGAGCCAGAGAATCCCGGCCATGAGCAGTGAGACGATGGGTCCGGATGCCGCGATGGCAAGCTCGTCGGACGGCTGATCCGACTTGCCATCAATGAGCGTGTAGCCGCCGAACGCGAGAAGCTGTATACGCCGCACGTGCAATCCCCGTCGCTGTGCAACGATTGCGTGGCTGCCTTCATGGGCGAGAACGGATCCAACGAGGAAGACACCGGCGAGCAGGGCGATGAGTGTGGCAACCGCGGTGTCGGTGTCGGGATAGGCACCGCCGATGTCGACAAAGAGAATCCAGATGATGGCAACCGTGACGACGAGCAGCGAGAGATCGACGACGATCTCGACACCCCCGATCCGGCCGAGCCGGATTCCCTTGTTCACGAACCCAATCGCATGCTGGAGTCGACGTCGCTGCCAAGATCGTCGGGAGGGGTGCCATCCCGCAAGCGGTCGACGGCTACCGCGGCGATCATGGCGCCGTTGTCGGTGCACATCCGGATCGATGGGATGAACAGATCGACTTCACGTCGGGCGGCCTCTTCACGGAGTCGGACTCGAAGCCGGCGGTTGGCCAGCACGCCGCCGCCACCGCCAACCGATGTGACGCCGGTCTCTTCGACCGCATTGAACGTCTTCTCGACGAGCACATCGACGATCGCCTCCTGGATCGACGCCGCGACATCTGGCCTCGAAGGAAGCGACTCGTCGTCCCTGGCCTTCTCGAGGTACGTGACGACCGACGTCTTGAGACCCGAGAACGAGAAGTCGAACGGCCGATCCCTCAGCGCCCGGGGGAAGGCGACCGCCTTCGGGTCGCCGTCTTCTGCCTCGGCGTCGATGGCCGGACCCCCTGGGTAGCCCAGTCCAACGAAACGCGCGAGTTTGTCGAATGCTTCGCCTGCTGCATCGTCGATCGTGGTACCGAGCGTCTCGTACTCACCCCACTCGCGGACGTGGACGATTTGGCTGTGGCCGCCGGAAGCGAGGAGAACGATCGCCGGTGGCTCGTACTCGGGGAATTCGAGGCGCGGCGCATAGAGGTGGCCTTCCATGTGATCGATGCCGTAGAACGGTTTCTCGAGCGTCCACGCGAGCGACTTGGCGAACGCGAACCCCACCATCAAGGCACCGATCAGCCCAGGGCCCTGAGTCGCAGCGATCGCATCGAGTTGATCGGGGTGAATGCCGGCTGCTGCGACTGCCTGATGGACCAGAGGTCGGATGGCCTCGACGTGCGCACGGGCCGCGACCTCGGGTACGACACCGCCGAAGCGAGCATGCTCCTCGGTCTGCGATGCGAGAACGAATGACCGGACGTCGAAGCCCTCGAGCACGGCGACGCCGGTCTCGTCACAGCTCGTCTCGATCCCGAGTACGAGTGGATCGCTCATGCCGACTCCCCTTCCAGTCCCGATCTGATCGCGTCGAGGCGGATGCTGTACTCCTCAGCGTCGACGTCGAGCGCCCACATGACGATCGCATCCTCCCCGGCGTAGTAGCCCTTGCGCTTGCCGACCGGGGCGAACCCGAAGCGTTCGTACAGTTGCTGCGCGTCCGTATTCGTCGCGCGCACCTCAAGCGTCAGGTGGCGTGCACCCCGGCCGATGGCACGCTCGACGAGTGAGAGCAGGATCCGCGTTCCGAGCTTCCGGCGGCGGCTCCCAGGGGCGACGCCAAGGGTCGTGATGTGGGCGTCTGCCTCCACCAACATGAGGCCGCCGTAGCCGCTGATGCCGTCGTCCTCTGTGGCCACAACGTATGACCGATTGGCGTGACCGAGTTCGTCGAAGAACACCCTGGCCGACCACGGTTGCGGGTAGATGTCCCGCTCGAGCGTGGCGACCGTGGGTACGTCGCTGCGCGACATGGCTCGGATGATCACGGCCACAGTCCCTCGGATCGGAACATCTTCCAGTTGATCTGCACGTCGGGCTCGCGCATGTAGGCCGGCCGCACATCCTCGGCCGATACGAACTCTCCGTGGGCGACGCGGATCGCTGCAATCTCCAGCATCACGTCGGCAGCGGGATACCGTGGTCGGCCCCGACGAACACGATGCAGGCCTCCCCACATGGTGTCCGGCAGCGCCTGCCAATCTCCGACCACCAGCGTATCCGACTCCTGCGTATCGAGCACGGCACGGAACTCCTCGAATCCGAGCACCTCCGGCAGTCCGTCAGGGGCGACCCCGCCGGGCAGGGGCCGGTACGCAGCGACCGCTACCTGCTGGCGTCGCATATCGACTACCGACCAGATGCGTCGGTGCCCCGTGGCAGCGCGAAGCGCCTGAACCGTCAGCGATGAGACGGCAACGAGAGGGGCACCGACGCCGGCAGCAAACGCTTGAGCAGTGGCGATCCCGGCCCGAATTCCGGTGAACGGACCGGGGCCCACGTCAACGGCAACGGCGTCGATGTCGCTGCGTTCCCACCCGGCCTGTTCGAAGCAGAAGTCGATAGCCGGCATCAGGAAGCCGACGTGGCCGCGGCGGTCCACCCGGACGCTCAGCGCCGCCAGCGAAGCTCCATCTCCGAGCGCAACCGACGAAGCCGGCGTCGCCGTCTCGATGGCGAGGATCTTCATGCGATCCCCTCCAGGGAACGGTCAACCCAGGAGCCGTTGGGGATGAACCGGAACTGGCGTCCCGTTTCTCCGTCGATCTCGATCTCGATCACCAGGCGGTCGGGAGACACCGCCTCCTCAATCGCCTCTCCCCACTCGATGACCAGAACTCCGGACGACGCGGTCTCTTCGAGATCGAGATCCTCGAATTCGAGAATCGATCCGAGGCGGTACACGTCCGCGTGCACGAGCGGAAGGAACCCGTCTCGATAGACGCGCGCGATAACGAACGTCGGGCTCGCAACCTGGTCGGGGATCCCGAGCCCTTCTGCGATGCCGCTCGTGAGCAGGGTCTTGCCCGTCCCGAGGCGTCCGCCGAGCAGGACGACGTCACCCGGGATCAGGACCGCGGCCAGTCGGCGCCCGAGCGCCAGTGTCTCTGCGGGGGAGTCGGTTCGTGTGGTGATCATGCGTGTTTCATCCGCCAAAGAGTCCGAGTTGCTCTGGGTCATCGTTCGGCGCGGGCCCGACGTCGGTCTCGGCCTCGTCGGTGTGCGTTGGGAGATTACCGGCGAGGGCGTCCCGGATGAGCCCGAAGTCGAATCTCATGTCCTCGAGAACCTGGGCAGAGCCCCGCAGCGCCGCGGCCGGGTGAAACGTCGGCACGAGGTAGCGACCCCACCACTCGTACGCGGTACCGCGCAACCGCGTGATACCGGTCTCGGTGTGCAGGAGCAGCTTGGACGAGAAGTTGCCGAGGGTGACGACGACCTTGGGGTCGAGAAGGCTCAGTTGCTCTCTCAGGTATCCCTTGCATGCCTCGATCTCATCGGGACGCGGATCTCGATTCTTCGGAGGACGGCACTTCACGACGTTCGCGATGTAGACATCCGAACGCTCGAGGCCGATCTCGCCCAGCAGACGATCGAGGAGTTTTCCTGAGGGCCCAACGAACGGGATGCCCTGCTCGTCCTCGCGCTGGCCGGGAGCTTCGCCGACGAATACGACATCGGCCTGCGGGTCCCCGTCGCCGAAGACGACCTGCGTCCTCGCGTCGGCGAGCCGGCATGCCGTACAGCCGAGGGCGGCAACTCGGAGTGCGTCCATTGCGGCGGCACCCTCGGCGCTCATGCGTCACCCCTGGACTCGAGGAGCGCGGATTCGATTGCCCGCCCAACCACCACGAAGGCGGCCTGTTGCACGGTATCGATGTCTGCGGACTTCGATCCGAACGACACCACGAACGTTGAATCGCCGTCGTAGCGGGTATGGGTCGGTCGGATGCAGGCCCCAATGGCGTCATGCGAGCGGATGGCGACCCGGCGGAGTTCATTGCGGTCCGCGATCCCGGCATCGGTCGCGACACACACGAGCGTCGTGTTGTCTCCCGGTGCCGGACCAACCGGCGGTGCAACCGCAGCGTGCTCTCCGCCGGTCAGCGACTCCCCTTCGAGGTTGAAGATATCGCCCGCCGCGTTGAGCACAACAAGGGCACCAACGGTTGCCTCGCCGACCTTCACCGCGGCCGAACCGACGCCTGCGAACTGAATGGACGCCAAGCCGCGCCATGCGCCGACGGTGGTTCCGGATCCCGCGCCGACGCGTCCGAGAGCGACCGGCTCCGATGAGCGGGCGAGGTACGCAGCCGCGCCTTCATCCGGTCCTGGCCGCCCAGGGGGGTTTCCGGTCATCAGGTCGAAGACGATGGCCGACGGCACGATCGGAACCGGTCCAGCGGGAGTCGGCGCGCCGCGCCCTTCCCGCTCGAGCTCAGCCGAGACGCCGGCCGCAGCAGCGAGACCGAATGCCGAACCGCCGGCGAACATCAGGGCGTTGACCGTCACCGGCTTGATCGCCGGACCGAGCGCATCGGTCTCCCGCGTGCCCGGGGCCCCACCGCGCACGTCGACCACGGCGACGTTGGGTTCCGGGAAGGTCAACACGGTAACGCCGGTCGCAGCGACCTCGTCCGTGTAGTGACCGACGGCAACGCCCGGGACCGCTGTGATCGTCGGCAGAGGCATCAGGCGTCTGCCCTGAAATACCGACGCGGTAGGCGTGGACCGAACTGGCACACCACTTCGTAGTTGATCGTCGAGAGCAAATCGGCCCACTCGGTCGCCGTCACTTCCTCGTCTCCCTGTCGACCGATGAACACGACCTCATCACCGATGTCGACCGGGTCATCACCGACATCGATGACGACTTGATCCATCGTCACGGTGCCGGCGTACGGGTATCGCTTCCCTCGTATCAGCACCTCGCCACCGAGATCGGAGAGCCGCCGCGGGATGCCGTCGGCGTACCCGAGGGGCACGGTCGCAACCGTCGAGGGTCTATCGAGCGGACGGACCCGACCGTAGGACGGGCGTGCCCCGGCAGGCAATCGCTGGACGAACGTGACGGCGGAGACGACACGCATCGCCGGGGTGAGGGGGAGATCGCTGCCGGTCTCGGGAGCCGGCCGGAGGCCGTAGATGCCGAGGCCGACCCGTACGAAGTCGAATCGGGCGCTGGGGTGTTGAAGTCCGCCTGCCGTGTTTGCGGCATGGACGTAGTCAATGTCGATCCCCTCGCTGCGGAGGAGATCGTGAAGCTGGTTGAGGGCCGCCACCTGGCGACCCGTGTAGTCGGCATCGGACTCAGCTACCGGGAAATGGGTGGCGATGCCTTCGAGTACCAAACGGTCGTCGGCGTCGATGCGACGAGCGAGTTGAATTGCCGTTGCCGGGTCGGCGCCGACACGGTGCATCCCCGTGTCGACCTTGAGATGGACGGGATACGGTGTTGCGTCTTCACGAGCGGCGGTCTCTGCGACGGCGTCAATGAACTCACCGCGGTAGGTGGTCGGCGTGAGCGACCACTCCACCACCGTGTTGAGTTCTTCTTTGAGCGGCTCTGACAGAACGAGGATCGGAATGGCGATTCCGGCTTCGCGAAGCTGAACGCCTTCGGACACCAGGGCAACGGCCAGCCACGTTGCCCCTCCGGCGACCGCGGCGTGCGCGGCGGGGACGGCACCGTGGCCGTAGCCGTCTGCCTTGACGACGGCACAGACCGCCGCCGGGTAGACCGCTGAGCGGATCACGCGGACATTCGACTCGATGGCGTCGAGGTCAATCTCGATCCAGGAGGGACGCATGGCCGCAAGGGTAACGACTACCGGGTGATCACGATGCGCTCCGGGGTATTTGAGAACCGGGTCATTCGACCCTAGGGGCAATCCGATCTGACCCGTACCCTCATGGTGCGGAAACGATGTGGTCGGATGATGCAACGTCCGACCGTGAGCCAGGAGGGGTGCGACACCACACGCAACACTTGTAGAACCGGTCGGTCCCGTATATCGGTCCGGCACCTCGATGGGAGTGGACACATCACCTCCGGGTGATTTCTCATCGGCACCGGATTGTGGTCTGCAGATCATCGTCGCCTATCTCCGCACTCTGCAGATAACCCCTCCCCGGGACGGGTCCGACCATAAGAAGCGGCCGCTCTTCTGAGCGGCCGCTTCGCTTTGTTCCTGCTCGTAGCTCGTAGCTCAGGGCTCGCCCCCCACGGCTATCGCCATCACCACGGCCTGATCTCGCGTGTGGGTCACGGTGACCAAGACCTCGGATACGCCGAGCATCTCGGCCCGGATTGCTGCCCTCCCGGTCAGCACCGCCCGCGGACGTCCACCTCCGGTGATCTCGATATCGGTCCAACGGAGACGCCGCCAACCGGTCCCGAGGCTCTTCATGACGGCTTCCTTGCCGGCGAATCGCGCGGACAGGCGCCCGGCCGGGTCACTGAAGCGGTGGGCGTACTCCCACTCGTGGTCGGTGAAGCACCGTTCACGGAATGCCTCGCCGTATCGGGCAAGGAGGTCGCGAACGCGCCCGACTTCGGCAAGATCAACCCCGAGACCGATGATATCCATGCGTTTGCTCCCGGTGCTGGTCGTCCGTGTAGTCGTCTGTCTATTCGACGGTGACCGACTTCGCGAGGTTACGCGGCTGGTCGATGTCGTGTCCGCGGAGCCGCGCCACGTGGTAGGCCAACAGTTGCAGGGGAACGGCCGCGTTGACGGGAGCGAGGAGGTCATCGGTCTCGGGGATCCGCAACACGATGTCGGCGAACTTCCCGATTTGGAGGTCGGTGTCGTAGGCCACAGCGATGATCTTGCCGCCGCGTGCTTTGACCTCCTGGACGGCCGAGATCGTCTTGTCATAGGTTGCACGCTGTGTGATCACGACGACCACCGGAACGTCCTCCGTGATGAGCGCGAGGGTCCCGTGTTTCAGTTCGCCCGCCGGCATCGCCTCACTATGCAGATAGGAGATCTCTTTGAGTTTGAGCGATCCCTCCATCGCGACCGCGTAGTCGAGGCCACGACCGATGAAATAGATGTCGTCCGCGTCGACGATGGCGCCCGCCGCCTCGACGATCGAAGCGTCGTCATCGAGTATCGCCTCGACCTGCGCCGGTAGGTTCGCCAGGCCGTGGGCAATGTGAGCCGCCTGGTTGCGACTGATTGAGCCTCGAGCGCGTCCGAGGCGGAGCGCCAGCAGGTACTGGCCGATGAGCATGCCGAGGTACGCCTTCGTCGACGCCACGGAGATCTCGGGTCCCGCACGGGTGTAGAGGATGTCGTCGGCGTAGCGGCTGAGTGTGGAGCCGACGACGTTCGTGAGCGCCAACATGCGGGTGCCGCGATCCGCCGCGAGCCGCGCTGCGGCCAGGGTGTCTGCCGTCTCACCCGACTGGGAAATGGCGATCGTGAGGTCGCCTTTCTTGACCATCGGGTCGGCATACCGCATCTCGTGGGCGTACTCCACCATCGTCGGGATCCGCAGAACACGTTGGAAGATCTCGCGGCCCACGAGGCCTGCGTGGTAGGCGGTGCCACAAGCCGTGATCCAGATCGTCTCGATCTCCCTGGCGAAGTCGTCGTCGAACTCGACATGCTCGAGCCAGATCTCGCTCTCCTCGCTGAGCCGACCACCAAGCGTCTCGGTGATCACGGTCGGCTGCTCGTTGATCTCTTTGAGCATGAAGTGATCGAAGCCGCCCTTCTCGGCTTGCTCCGCATCCCAGTCGATGTGGACGGGGTCGCGATCAACTGCGTCGCCGGAAATCGTCTCGACGACGGCGCCGTCCTCTGTGATCGTGACGAGTTCATCGTCTTCGATGATCAGGAAGTCTCGGGTGCGGTGGAGCAATGCCGGAATGTCCGACGCGAGATAGGTCTCCCCGTCTCCGAGGCCGACCACAAGCGGGCTGATCTTGCGCACGGCGACGATCGCGCGCGGTTCGCGCTTGGTCATGACGACCAGGGCGTACGCACCCTCCGCCCGCTCAACCGCACGGCGAACAGCGGCAGCGAGATCGCCGTCATACTCCTCGGCGATCAGGTGGGCGAGGATCTCCGTGTCGGTTTCGGATGTCAGGACTGCGCCGCCGGCTTCGAGATCCTCCCGTAGTAACTGGAAGTTCTCGATGATCCCGTTGTGGACGACGACGAACTCGCCGCTCGGATCGGTGTGGGGGTGGGCGTTGAGGTCGCTCGGTTCACCGTGTGTTGCCCACCGGGTGTGCCCAATGCCGACCGTCCCGACGAGCGGGTCCCCTTCGAGGAGCGCCTCAAGGTTGACGATCTTGCCTTCGGCCTTCCGGACATCGATCGAGCCGTTGGCTACAGCGACCCCGGCCGAGTCGTAGCCCCGATACTCGAGACGTCTGAGTCCATCCATGATGATGGGTGCTGCTTCGCGAGGGCCGACATAGCCCATGATTCCGCACACGCGCGCGTCCTCCTTGAGGTTGGCGACCGGAGGGCGCTCCAGGACACGGTCCTGGCTCACTCGGGAGGGGTTTGTCCCCGGGATCACTCCCGGGATTTCCCCGACCCCGTAACGACCGTGAGCGGCCGAGAGGGCACCCGCCGACTGTTCGATAATCCCTCTTCCTCGTCACCTCGCGTATCAGCGAGGGCAGGCGCTTGGATGGTCTCCGGTCGGTCGTTCGGTTGTGGCCCAGAGAGTAGCCGAGTAGCGGAATAGCTGAGACGGCGACCGGCGACCGGACTATGCCAGTTCGGCCTTGACCGTCCTCGCGACCATTCCCGCGACATCCGCGGCTTCGGCGGCGGACGGTGCTTCGACCATCACGCGCACCAGGGGTTCGGTACCCGAGGGTCGCACGAGGAGCCGACCGCGCCCGGCGAGGGCCCGTTCGGCCTCGGCAATCGACGCAGCGATCACCGTATTGTCTTCGTAGGCCCGGTCCTTCACGACCACGTTCTCGAGGACCTGGGGGTAGGCCTCCATGACCGTGCGGAGTTCTCTCAACTCCTTGCCGGTCGACGCCATGACCTCCATGAGGCGGAGCGCGGTGCGGAGGCCGTCGCCCGTCGCTCGATCCTCGAGCAGGACGTGGCCCGACTGCTCACCGCCGACGACGGCCTGCGAGATACGCATCGCTTCCAGGACGTAGCGATCGCCCACGGCCGTCTCGATGACAGAAATGCCGAGGCGTTCCATCGCCTTGCGGAACCCAAGATTCGACATCACCGTCGCTACAACGGTGTTGTTCTTGAGGCGGCCCCGCTCCTTCATCCATCGGGCGAAGATCGCCATGATGACGTCGCCGTCGGCAACGACGCCGTCCTCATCAACAGCGATGAGCCGATCGGCATCGCCATCGAACGAAAGGCCGACCCGTCCGCGAGCATCTCCAACGAGCGCCTCGGGGTGCGTTGCCCCGCATCCCCGGTTGATGTTCATCCCGTCGGGGTCTGCGTTGATGATCTCCACCGTGGCCCCAACACGCTCGAACAAGGCCGGAGCGGCGAGGAAGGCGGCCCCATTCGCGGTGTCGACGATGAATTCGAGGCCGCGCATCGAGTACTCGACCGGTTGCACGATCCTGTCGATGTAGCGATCCACCGAGTCGGACATCACGGTCTGGATCCCAACCTTTGCCCCAACACTGCGATGCCAGGGCGCCCCGGTGAAGTAGCGGGTTTCGATCGCGGCTTCGTCGGCGTCGGAGAGTTTCGTGCCGTTGGAGCCGAAGAACTTGATGCCGTTGTCTGCGGCCGGGTTGTGCGAAGCACTCACCATCACGCCACACGTGGCCCCGGAGTCCCGAATGAGGCGCGAAACGGCGCCGACCGGAATAATCCCGAGGTCGATCGTGTCGACGCCGACCGAGTTGAATCCCGCCATGAGGGCAGCGGAAAGCATCGGGCCTGAGCGCCGCGTGTCGCGTCCGATCACAACGTGGCCGTCGCGGTCTTCTCCCGCCGCGCGAGCAAGATCGAACGCTATCTCAGGAGTGAGGGCTTCGTTGGCGACGCCACGGACGCCATCGGTTCCGAAGAGGTGTCTCTCAGTCATGGCGTCATCCCCCGTTGCAGTCGAGAGCGGGCAGGCACGGGGCCCGGGCTAGCGCTTTGTGAACTGCGGAGCGCGACGGGCCTTGCGGAGACCGTACTTCTTGCGCTCGACCTTGCGGTCGTCACGACGAAGGAAGCCGGCCTTCTTGAGTACCGGTCGAAGTTCCGGGTCGATCTCGACGAGTGCGCGAGAGATACCGAGGCGAAGCGCGTCGCTCTGTCCGGTTGTGCCACCGCCCTCGAGCGTGGCCATGATGTCGTAGCGACCTTCGAGTTCCGTGAGCTTCAGAGGTTCGACGATCCGAAGACGATGGGACGGCTCCGGGAAGTAGTCGTCGAGGCTCTTGCCGTTGAGCGTGAATTGTCCGGTTCCGTCGAGAAGCCGCACTCTGGCGACAGACGTCTTCCGGCGGCCGGTCGCCTGAGCAATCGGTTGTGTCATCAGGCTTCAGCCTTTCCGTACGTGAGGGTGAGCGGTTGTGGCTTCTGAGCTTCGTGCGGATGATCGGGCCCGGCGTAGACCTTGAGCTTCGAGAGCGTCTGGCGGCCGAGTCGGTTCTTCGGGATCATCCCCTTGACGGCACCCTGAACGATCCGCTCGGGATGCTCGGCGCGTACGTACGCGAGATTGTCGGTGCGGAGACCACCCGGGAAACCGGAGTGGCGGTGGTAGACCTTGTCGGTCTCCTTGTTTCCGCTGACGCTGACCTTGCCGGCATTGACGACGATGACGTAGTCACCCATGTCCATGTGCGGGGCGTAGGTCGGCTTGTGCTTGCCACGCAGGATCTGAGCGATCTCTGAGGCGAGACGCCCAAGAGGGATCCCCTCGGCGTCGACGACGTACCAGGTGCGGTCGACATCGGCTGGCGTGGGCGTGAATGTTCTTTGCAGCTTGGCTTTCATCGGGAGTCCTCAGACGGCACGAAATACTCCCGGGGGCCCGGGAGCGAGTCTGAATGGTATCGGGTAACCGAACATAAGGCCAACCGGAACCGATCAGGCTCTGTTCGCGTTGCCGTACTCGACCGAGACGAGGGTGAGACCCCACGGTGGGGCGCATCCTTTGGCGACCGACCGATCGCCCGCCTTGAGGATCTCCCACACCTCCGACGGCTCGAATGCCCCGCTCCCCACTTCAACGGAGATCGCCACGATCGAACGAACCATCTGGTGACAGAAGGCGTTCGCAGCGACCGACAGTTCGACGAAGTCGCCAGCGCGCTCCCACGTAGCCTCTCGCAGTTCGCGCATCGTCGATCGACCCTGATGCTGCCGACAGAACGACGCGAAGTCGTGGGTCCCCACGAGGCCTCCGACTGCCCGATCCATTGCAGGAACATCGAGCGGACCTGCCACATGCCAGGAGGTACGGGCCGAGAGCGGATCGAGCACCGGGCCGTTCCAGATGCGATACCGATAGCGCCGCCCAGTTGCGGAGAAACGGGCATGGAAGTCGTCCGGCACCTCGCGGATCGCGTACACCGCGACCTCGGGAGCGAGTTGCCGGTTCAAACTCCGCTGCAACGCGCCCACATCGACGGGCTCGTCGACCGCGAAGCTGACCACCTGGTCGGACGCATGCACGCCACGATCGGTGCGGCCGGCCACGACCGTCTTGATCGGCCCGGTTCGACGGAAGAGGGCGGCTTCCAGATCGCCCTGAACGGTCCGCACGTTGTCCTGGCGTGCATAGCCGTGGAAGTCCGTTCCGTCGTAGGCGATGTCCATCCGGTAGGTCGGCATCCGGCAGGGGCTCCTAGAACAGGCTGAAGCCGCCGAGGATCGTCGATACGACGATCCACCCGGCCCAAGCGAGCACAGCGACAACGATGGAGCGATCGAGTGGCAGATCCGAAACGTAGTGCGTCCCGTAGGCGACGACGAGCAGGAACCAGAGCGAGCCGACGAGGGTCCCCATCAGTCCGTCTCCGAGGATCTGCGTGCTCGCAATCGTGAGCAGCAGTGTGGGGAACGCGAACCCGGCGATTCGGAGATAGATCGGATAGTGGCCGTCTCCCCGGAAGAGATGCACGGCGGCCGCGTACACAAGACCGCTGTAGATCAGCCAGAACATGACCGTCGAGATGATCGTGGAGAGCAGACCAACGACGCCCGTCATGAGTCCGAAGAGCGGTGTCCCACCTGCAATCAGGAATAGCACCTGGGTGACCGCGACGATGATGAGCGCGTCGCCGGTCGCCCGGTCGTTGAATCCCATCCAGACGAACGCGTCGCGGTCGAACCGGATCGTTTGGAGAAGTCGATTGAGGACGACGCCCATCGCCTACCTTCGGTCGGGAGGAGCCAGACTACCGGTGACCGGTCATGAGCATGCCATCCGCAGTGCGGCGGCGCCCCGCAGCACGGACTCGTCGACGTTGTAGGTCGCTAGGTCCGCCCACGGCACCCAGATGGCGTCGTTCACTTCGTCGTCGGCGATCAGTCGGGTGTCGAGCGCTCGGAACGCGAACCGCAAGTCGAAGTGCTCGTGTCCGGGTTCGGGATCCCGCGCCGGGATGGAGTGGATGTCAAGATCGATCAGATGGGTGGCGATCGGTCTGGTCGCTACGCCCGTCTCCTCCTCCACTTCACGCGCCGCAGCAACGATCGGCGACGGGTCCTCGGGGTCGATGTGACCGCCCGGCTGGAGCCATCGGTCGAGGCGCCGGTGGTGGACGAGCAGCAGCGATGACCCATCTGGTGAGAGTACGAAGCCGGAAGCAGTGAAGTGCCCCGGGTCGAATCGGTCCCGATTGGTCGGGTCCCCGGCCTCAGAGAGCTCCAGCGCCCGCCCCACCACCGGACCGGGGGCGATGTCAGTGGCGTGTAACAGCAGGGATTCAATCGTGCTCATCGGATGGAGGCTACCGGTCACACCGAGACGCGAAAACGCCCCGACCGAAGCCGGGACGTCTTCTCGAGTCTTGCTGGCAGCTGGTAGCTCAAACGAGCTCAATAACCGCCATCTCGGATGCGTCACCACGACGTGGGCCGAGCTTCGTGATCCGTGTATACCCGCCCGGCCGATCCGCGTAGCGCGGAGCAACATCATCGAACAGCTTCGTAACGGCATCGTTGTCGCCGATCTTGGCGAGCACCATGCGACGGGCGTGAAGGTCGCCACGGCGGGCCTTCGTGATGATCTTCTCCGCATAGGGCCGGAGATCCTTCGCCTTGGTATGGGTCGTCGTCAGCTTCTCATGCACGATGAGCTGGACCGTCAGATTCGCGAGGATCTTGCGCTGATGTGAGGCGCTTCCGCCGAGGCGTTTCCCCTTCTTCGGTTGTGGCATCAGACAACGCTTTCTGTGGACTCGGAGTCTGCGATCGAACGGAGCGAGAAGCCGAGTTCGTCGAGTTTCGCAACAACCTCTTCGAGCGACTTCTGCCCGAAGTTGGTGATGTTGAGCAAGTCCTCTTCGCTCTTCTCGATGAGCTCACCGACCGTCTGGACCTGGGCACGCCGCAAGCAGTTGCGCGGACGCTCGGACAGGTCGAGCGCTTCGATCGGAAGATCGAGATGCTCTTGCCCGGCTGCCTCGGGCTGGATGATCTCATCGAGCTCGAGCGGGTCGTAGTCGTCCATGTCCGAGAACAGATCGAACAGGTTCCTCAGCGTTCCGCCGGAGGACGAGATCCCTTCGGAGGGGGTGATCGAACCATCGGTCTCGACGTCGAGGATGAGCTTGTCGAAGTCGGTCATCTGACCGACCTGCGTGCTCTCCACGCGGTACGCAACCTTGCGCACGGGCGAGTAGATCGAGTCGATCGGCATGACGCCAATCGCTTCGCTGGTCTTGTTCTTCTCGGCGCTGCGGTAGCCCACGCCACGCCCAGCGCCCATCTCGACCTCGAGCTTCGCGGAGGCTGACAGCGTCGCGAGGTGAAGGTCGGTGTTGACGACCTCGACCCCGGCCGGCGCCTGGATGTCACCAGCCGTGACCTCACCCTTGCCCTGAGCGGACAGGTAGAGGGTTTGCGGGCCTTCGGCGTCGATGCGAAGTACGACCTGCTTGAGGTTCAAGATGAAGTCGACGACGTCTTCGACAACGCCTTCGATCGTCGAGAACTCATGCTGGACGCCTTCGATGCGTACCGACGTGATCGCCGCACCCGGTACCCGGGACAGCAGCGTTCGCCGCATTGTGTTTCCGAGCGTGTAGCCGAAACCCGGCTCGAGCGGTTCAACGATGAACCGTGAACGAGTTTCGTTGACGCTTTCTTCTTCGATGGTGGGCCGCTGCGTGATCAGCACGGAGAGACTCCCCTTTCGGATTCGGGTGCTTCTACTTCGAGTACAACTCGACGACGAGCTGTTCCTGGATTTGGGTATCGATCTGTTCCCTGCTGGGCAGATCCTTGATCGTGATCGTGCGTTCCTCGACGTTGACGTCCATCCACTCCGGGACCGTGCGGTCACCGGTGTCGACGGCAATCATGATCGGAAGGATCTCGAGGCTGCGCTCCTTGACGGAGACAACGTCGTCCTTCCGCACCTGGTATGACGGGATATCGACCCGCTTGTCATTGACCAGGAAATGCCCGTGGTTGACGAGCTGACGGGCCTGTGGGCGAGTCGACGCCAGCCCGGAGCGGTACACGACGTTGTCGAGTCGGCTCTCGAGGATCTGGAGGAGGACGGTACCCGTGATGCCAGTCTGGCGCGCAGCTTCCTTGTAGTAGCGGCGGAACTGCTTCTCGAGCACGCCGTAGATGAACTTCAGCTTCTGCTTCTCGCGGAGCTGGACGAGGTACTGGGACTCGCGGATGCGGCCCCGACCGTGATCGCCCGGCGGATACGGCCGCCGGTCGAAATACTTCGCCTTGTTCTCATCGAGGAGCTGGCGAGCCCTGCGGCTGACCTTGGTCCTCGGTCCGGTGTAGCGAGCCATCTAGCGCATCCTCCGCTTCTTCGGACGGCATCCATTGAACGGCACCGGTGTGACGTCTTTGATCCCGGTGACCTCGATGCCCATGTTCTGAAGCGTGCGAATCGCAGTTTCTCTTCCGGAGCCGGAGCCGCGGACGATGACGTCGAGCTTGCGAATTCCCATCTCGCCGACCTTGCGGGCGGCTTGCTCGGCTGCGACCTGTGCGGCGTAGGGCGTCGACTTGCGTGAGCCCTTGAAGCCGACGGATCCGCCGGATGACCATCCGACGACCTCACCCTTCTGATCGGTGATCGTGATGATCGTGTTGTTGAAACTCGCCCTGATATGGGCCTGACCGTGCGTGATGGTCCGGCGGGCTTTGCGGCGTGGCCGTGGTGATTGCTGGGCCATTACTTGGTGACCTTCTTCTTGCCTGCGACCGGTGCACGGCGACCCTTGCGGGTACGAGCATTCGTGTGCGTGCGCTGGCCGCGCACGGGGAGACCGCGACGGTGACGGATTCCCTGGTAGCTGCCGATCTCGACCTTGCGCTTGATATTCTGAGCCACTTCGCGACGAAGGTCACCTTCGACGAGATAGTTGCTGTCGATGAATTGACGGATCTTGACGACTTCAGAGTCGGTCAGATCGCGTACTTTCGTGTCATGTGAGATCTCGAGCTGATCCAGGATCTGCTGAGATCGGGTCTTGCCAACCCCGAAGATGTACGTCAGGCCGATTTCGACCCGCTTCTCTCTCGGGAGGTCTACTCCAGCGATTCGTGCCATGTGTGCGCTACCCCTGACGCTGCTTGTGTCGCGGGTTCTCGCAGATCACCCAGACGCGGCCGTTGCGCCGGATGATCCGACACTTTTCGCACATCTTTTTGGCGGATGCTGATACTTTCATCAGTGGTGATCCTGCCTCGGTTCGATTCTGACGAACGTCGCATCCGTGCGTCACCGAGGCAGACACCGGAGTGTCCGCAGCGAAAGGTGACCTCTACACCAACGGCGGCCGAGCAGAACCCGGACCCGTCGATATCAACGACGTCTTTGCATAGGAAAACGCAGCCCGAAGCCGGGCCGCTGAGAGGATTGTAGGGAGGCCCGTCGGCTAACGGCAAGTCGCACCGGGTCCGATGAGGTAGCTCGGCACGGTGCCCGTAGCTCGGCGTGCCACCGTCACTCAGGGCGTTGCTCGCGGTACCGTTCCGGCCATGCCTCGGACCGGTATCGCATCGCTCGTGCTCCTGCTCGCTGCCTCGGCGTGCGCCGACTCCCCAGCCCCATCGAACGCGGTAGTCACTGAGACCACTGCTCCCTCATCTCCCCTCACCCCTCCTCCGGCTGGCGCCGAGGCTACGTTGCAGTACGTGTTCGACGGTGATTCGATCGAGGTGGACCTCGACGGCCGCACCGAAGAAGTTCGGCTGGTCGGGATCAATGCCCCTGAGCGCGACGAGTGCTTCGGAGACGAGTCACGGGAGGCGCTGATCGGCCTCCTCGGCGAGGGCGATCTGGTCCTCGTCTCGGGATCCGACGGCGACACGGATCGGTACGGCCGGCTGCTCCGCTTCGTATACGTCGACGGAGACAACATCAACGGACGCACCCTCGCCAATGGCAACGCCGTGGTCCTCCAGAGCGGGCACGACTACAACCCCGCCTTCGTCGAGATCGGCGACCTCGCAGCGGCGGCCGGCTACGGCATGTGGGGCCCCGATGCATGCGGACCGGCCCCTCCGGCCGGAGCGACGATCATCGAGGTTCTCTACAACCCGCCGGGTCCCGACGATGAGGTCCTCAACAGCGAGTACGTGACGATCGGGAACGAAGGGCAGGCCACCCTCGACCTCACCGGGTGGACGCTGCGCGATGAGTCGTCACAGAACCGGTATGTCTTCTTCGACATACGCCTCGAACCGGGCGACCACGTCACCGTCAGAACCGGTTGCGGCCAAGACAGAGACGACTCCGTGTTCTGGTGTGCCGACCGGTCGGTGTGGTCGAACAGCGGAGACACCGCGATCCTTCAGGACCGCCACGGCAACGTCGTCGACCGGTGGACGTACACCGGAGATTCGTAGGTGCGGATTGGCTACCCGGCCTGGTTGATGTTCACGCAGACCGCGTTGAATTCCTCGCCACTGCTCTCCTCGGCGTAGACGTCGAAGCAGTCCCCAACCGAGACGAACGTCTCACTGCTCGATCCAATCCACATCGTGGACCGCTGGTCCGCTCCACCGGTATCGAGCGACATCGTCTGCTTGTCGAAGTCCTCGCCGGTCCCCGCCGTCCAGTCGTCATAGAAAGAGACGATGGCGTCGTAGTCGCCCTCCGGGTACGTGACCACAACCATGACTCCCTCTTCCATCTCGACGGAGGTGGTGACGTCGCCGCCGTCGGGGACCGGGATCGTGAGGCTTTCCGGTATCTCGCTGCCGGCGCCAATGGTGATCGACCCGTCCTCCGACTCCATCTCAATCGTCTGTTCGTCGCCATCGCCGGTCACGTTCATCGAGACATCGCCGTCTTCAGACTCGATGTTGATCGTCATGTCCTCACCATCGCCGGACACGTCGATGTCGACTTCGCCGTCGGCACCGGCCTCTATGAGCTGCTCGGTCAGATTCTCGGCAACCGTGTCGGAAGCGCTCGAGCACGCGGCAGCGAGCAAGGCAAATGCCGCAATGGCAACGAACACCACACGGGCGGGCTTCTTGATCATGGTCTGATTCCCCTTCACGATCCAGATGAACAGATGTCTCTTCACTCTATCGTCGACCGGAGGTCCGAACTTGTGCAGAGTCCAATGTCAGTAGTGAATTCCTGCCAACACTACGCGCCAAACACCAGAACGGAAGAGAGGGAGCCGGCCGGGCCGGCTCCCTCTCGTTGTTGTTGGTGTCGTGTCTGTGTGTCAGCTCTCCGGGGTATCGGAGTCCGCATCCCTGTAGGCATCCGAGGACAGCGCCGGTGCAACCTCTTCGCGATCGGCAGGCAGGATCAGGTTCGCGACGACGCCGATGACGGCGGCGAGCGCGAGGCCCGAGATCTGTACATCACCGATTGTGAGGGGCGATGTCAGGCCACTGAGCCCCAGCCCGAAGACGAGGATCAGACCGACGACCAGCATGTTCCGGCCCTTCTTGAAGTCGACCTGGTTCTCAACGAGTGTCCGCAGGCCGACGGAGGCGATCATGCCGAAGAGGATGATCGAGAGTCCACCGAGCACCGGAGTCGGGACCGTGCGTAGCAGCGCAGCCAGTTTCGGGATCAATGCAAGCGCGATAGCGAACACGGCCCCGATCCGAATGATGAACGGGTCGTAGACCTTGGTGATCGCCAGCACGCCGGTGTTCTCCGAATACGTCGTGTTCGGCGGACCGCCCATGAGACCGGCCATCGCGGTCGCGATACCGTCTCCGAGCAGCGTCCGATTCAGCCCGGGCTCATCCAGGAAGTTCTTGTTCACGACGCCACCGTTGGCGACGATATCGCCGACATGCTCGATCATCGTGACGAACGCAATTGGTGCGATGATCGCGATCGCGCCCCACTGGATATCGCCAAGGCCCCACGTGAAGTCAGGCAAGCCGACCCACGCTGCTTCGCTGACGAGATCCCATGTGAACCCCTCCAGGAAGATCGCGCCGACGGCGAAGCCGACGATCGCTCCGGTGAGGATCGGCAGCATCTGGAACAGGCCACGGAAGAAGATCGCAGCGATGATCGCTGCGATCAGCGTGATGATGGCCAACCACCAGGCGCCCTCGGCCATGCCGATGGCAACCGGTGCCAGCGTGATGCCGATGACGATGATGACCGGACCGGTGACGATCGGCGGGAAGATCCGCGTGATCACGGCGTGACCGACAAACGTCACGACGATCGACATCGCGAGATAGATGACCGCGGCACCGATGATGCCGGCACCGATCGCCTCCCACGAATACCCGTCCTCGGCGGCGAGCAGAATCGCCGGGATGAACGCGAACGACGATCCCAGGAAGACCGGGACCATCTGCTTGGTCACGAGGTGGAACAGCAACGTGCCGATACCGGCTGCGAGGAGCGCGACCGATGGGTCGAGTCCTGTCAGCAGCGGCACCAGAACGGTGGCTCCGAACATCGCGATGGTGTGCTGCAGACCCAGCACCACCTTCTTCTGAATCGTCAACTCCATATGCTCTCCCTCTCCCACAAACAATGAGAGCCACCCGCTACCGGGCGGCTCTCATACTTGCCCAACGGACTCATCATCCGGATATGACTGGTGGCCGGAGGTCCGGTCACAACGGTCATGTCTCACTCACCCGATATCGATCAGCTACACCGCGAGCCTGCAAGCTGCTCATGGCGAGTCGTCGGTCCCGGGCGCCTTCCACAGGCCGTGCGCGCCTCATGCCGCTCGGAACACCATCCCGTAGAAGTTGTCGTACGGCTCTTCGCGCACGACCTCGACACTGCCCTGCACGGCCATGCCAATCGTCGGATCATCGATATCCAACTGACCGAGCATCCGCATCCCATTCTCCAACTCAACGATGCCGAGGCCGAGCGTAGCGACCTCGTACTGGGCGGGCAGGTTGTACACCCGCGTGAAGGTCAGCAGGGTGCCGGCCTTCGGCAGGGGCACGGTGTCGAACTCAAAGAAGTCGTTCTGCTTGCAGCCCGAACACACCATCCGGAACGGGTAGTGCATCGTGTCGCACAGGCGACACCGGTATGCGTAGATCTCGCGAGCCATCAGTCCTCCCTCTCAAACGTCAAGCACACGACGTTGTTGCCGAATCCGCCGAAGTTGCAGGTGAAGCCGGTCTTGGCGCCCTCCACCTGCCGGGTTCCGCCGTCGCCACGCAATTGCGTGACGATCTCCCATGCTTGGGCTACGCCGGTCGCACCGACCGGATGGCCCCGGCCCTTGAGACCGCCTCCGACGTTGATCGGAATCGTCCCGCCGAGCGCCGTCTCGCCGTTCTCGAGGGCAATATGGCCTTCGCCCTTCGGGAAGAAGCCGACCTCCTCACTCTCGGCAATCTCGAGGATCGTGAACGCGTCATGCAGTTCGGCGACATCGACGTCCTGGGGCGTGATGCCCGCCATCGCGAATGCGTCTCCGGCAGCTTTGCGAACCGCCAGCAGATCGGTCGGCTCCTCGCGCTCGAACACGGCGTGCGTGTCCGTGGCCTGACCCACACCGGTGATCCGAATCATCGGTCTCCCAAGTTCTTCTGCCTTCTCCTTCGAGGCCAGGATCAAGGCCGCACCACCGTCAGAGACGGGGCAAGCGTCGAAGAACCGGAGCGGTTCGGCGACGTACGGGTTGTTGGTCATCGCTTCTGGGGAATCGAGGATGCCCTCGAGGCTGATCTCCTGTTGGAGATGCGCCCACTCATTGTGGAGCGCCGCGTTCTGGTTCTTCACGCCAACCATGGCGAGGTGGCGTTCGGTCACCCCGTACTTCTCCATGTAGAGACGGGTGAACATTGCGGCATGGGCCGGGAGCGTCACGCCGTAGATGTACTCAGCGATCGGATGTGTCAGCGTTGCGACGAAGTCGGTAGCTTCAAGGTTGTTGACCTCCCGCATCCGCTCCACACCGGCGACGAGCACGAGATCATCCATCCCCGACGCGACGGCCTGGAACCCGGCCTTGATCGCCGATCCGCCGGATGCCGGACCGTTCTCGATCGCAGCCGCTCCGGCCGGGGTGAGGCTGAGGCTGTCGACGACAGCGCTCGCAAGCGCCGTCTGGTGGTTCACGCGAGGACCGCCCATGTTGGCCACGTAGACGTCGTCAACCTCGGTGACACCGGCGTCCTTGAGCGCCATCATCGACGCGTACGACGCGATCTCCGAGAGCGCATACTCCAGACGGGTAAAGGTGGTGATGCCGATACCCACTACGTAGACATCACGCATCCTCTGACCTCCCCTCCATCTCCCACCGTTCGATCATCAGCGCGGTCGCCGTTGGATCGGACTTCGCACGCGTTGCTGCGAGTGGGTCGAGAGCCGGGGTCGGTGGATCGGACGGCGGCAGGATGCCGGCCATCGCCTTCTCAAGCATCTCAGGCGGAACCGGCCGCCGGCCGACGATGAGGCTGGCCCGTGCAGCGTCGAACAATTCACGCGTCAGTGCCCAGGACGGGACTCCGCCGAGTTCATGGGGAACCTCGAACCGCTTCTCGAGCTTGTACTCGATCATCCAGCGGCGGAAGCCGATCGGTGACTCGGCAACGATCAACACCTCGTCGTGCCCGAGTTGGTCGAAGTGGTACTCCATCTTCGCCGCGAAGGCATGCGCTCCGACGCGCAGGCCACGCCGGAACGCGAGGGTGTGGAGCGAGAGGCCAAGGTTCGGTGTCACCTGTCGCCCGTTGACGATCGCCGCGAGTTCGCCGTCGATCTGGACCGCAAGCACATACTGATCCTGGAATCGGAACTGGTAGTGGCCCAACAGTTCCGCGTACACCCGCGAGGCGACCACGTCGTAGAAGTCGCGCTCGACGTGGAGGAGCGGTTCGACGTACTTCAGGAGGTCGGGGATTTCATCCCGAGCGACCTCGCGCACGACCGCAGCTTCGCCGCTGGCGAGCAGCATGTACTTCGGTTCGTAGGGTTCCATCGGCGACGGTATCGGCCGAAGGATCTTCTCTAGATCGACGGACATCGGTGTTCTACTCCTCCTGCTTGCGATCCGACTTGGACTTCTCGAAACACGCCATGGAGACCTTCTCCTGGGTGATGGGCATCGATTTGATGCGCACACCGAGCGCGTTGTACACGGCGTTCGCGATCACGGGGGCGGCAGCGATCATCGTGTGCTCCCCGACGCCCCTGGCACCGAACGGCCCGTCTGGTTGCGGCACTTCGACGATGATCGGGATGATCTCGTCCGGGATGTCGAATGCGGTCGGGATCTTGTAGTCGGTGAAGGTCGGGTTCATCATCTTCCCGCCTTCATCGAAGCGCATGTCCTCGAACAGAACCGTCGCCAGGCCTTGGACAAGGCCGCCGGTGATCTGACCTTTGACGAGGTCCGGGTTGATCGCTCGCCCCGCATCCACAGCAAGCGCGGCCTTGCGCACCCAGATCCGTCCGGTCTGCTTGTCGATCTCCAGGACCACGCCGGTGGCACCGACCGTGTAGTGGACATTCGGGTGGCCACCCTGGCCGGTTGCGGGGTCGCTGTTCGCGTTCGTGAACTCGGGCATGAACTTGCCGCTGGCGATGATGGGACCGCCTCGCCACGTGCCTTCCTCGGTCTGGATGCCGTCGATGACGAAGTCGCGCAGCGGCTTCGAGAAGGTCGGGTCGGTCTTGCACTTGACCGCTTCATCTTCGAGATACAGCGAGTCATCCTCGAACCCGTAGACCTGATGGATGACGTCGAAGATCTTCGTGCGCGCCTCGATGGCGGCCTTCTCGACGGCGAGGCCGGAACTCCACGTGACGTGGGAGGCGACCGTCTGCCATTCGTACGGGTTCCTGTCGGTGTCCGGCGTCTCGACGCGGATCTTGTCGACTGGAACCGACAGCACCTCGCCGGCGATCTGGGCCATCACCGTGAGATATCCCTGGCCAAGCTCCATGCCCGACACGGTGATGTTGATGGACCCGTCCTCGTTGAACTTGAGGAACGAGGCCGAGGACGCGTTCGGCGGCATGGCCGGCGCCTTCCAGAACAGCGCTATGCCCTTGCCGATCACGGTGTTCGGATTATCGGACTCCTCGTCAACGCCCCAATCGATCGCCGCGGCGGTCTTCTCGATAGCTTCAAGCATGCCGGACGGGTTCATGGACGCGCCGTATGCCAGTTCGTCCCCTTCGACGATGGCGTTCTTCTTGCGGAACTCGACGGCATCCATGCCGATCGCTTCCGCGATCCGATCCATGTGGGACTCGAGTCCGAAGTGGAACTCGGAGTATCCGAAGCCCCGGTAGGGGCCACCGGGCGGGAGGTTGGTGTAGATGCAGAGTGAGTCGTTCGTGATGTTCGGGACCCGATACGGCCCGGTCGCCGATAGCCCGGCGGCGTTGACCACGTTGGCCCCGTACTCGACATAGGCGCCGGCATCCCAATACAGCTTGTGTTCGACGGCGGTGATCGTGCCGTCGTTCATGACGCCAACCTTGAGTTCGGCGACGACGCCCTGCCGCTGGTAGGTGTTGTAGAACTCCTGCTCCCGAGTCCAGCGAAGCTTCACGGGGCGACCCTTGACCATGGTTGCCATCGCGGCGCCGAGGATCTCCATCGAGACACCGGCCTTGCCTCCGAAGCCACCACCGACATAGGGCGTGATGACGCGGACGTCCTTGTGGGTGAAGCCAAGCGGTGCAAGGGCCTCCGCGAACAGATGCCGCTGCGTATGCGGCGATTGTGAGGCGGTCCACACGGTGAGCCGGCCGGCCTGGTCGAGTCGGCTGACCGTCACGTGCGGTTCGATGGCGCAGTGCGCGTAGCGCGGCACGGTGTAGGTGTCTTCGAGCACGAAATCCGCCTCGGCGAATGCCTTCGCCGTGTCTCCCTTGCGGATCTTCCTCCAATGGGCGATGTTGGTGTCTGCCTCGGGGAAGAACCATGGGACGTGGGTGTAGTCGGCGAGATCGGGATGGATGAGGTCGGCACCATCGGCCACGGCTGACTTCGGGTCGAGGAGCGGCTGGAGCACCTCGTACTCGACCTTGATCAGCTTCGCTGCCCGTACGGCTTGCCGGTGACTCCTGGCGATGACGCCTGCAACCTGCTCGCCGACGAACCGGACGTAGTCCTGGGCGAAGATGTAGCGGTCTTCCATGTACATGCCGAACTTGTACGGGAAGTCCTTGCCCGTGGCGATGCGTACGACACCGTCCGCCGCCTCGGCCTCGGACGTGTCGATCGAGATGATGCGGGCGTAGGCGTGGGGGCTCTCGACGATGGCGGCATAGAGGAGGCCGGGTCCGAAGTCGATGTCGTCGACGAACTGGGCGGCACCGCTGATCTTGTCGAGGCCGTCAATCCGGACCGCCGGCTTCCCGACCGTGGTGAGGTTCTCACTCGGGGCTTCCGCTTCGAAGGGATAGATCGTCGTCACGAGGGGTCCCCCTTGCCGGCGCTCAGGACCGCTTCGATGATCGGTTCATAGCCGGTGCACCGGCACAGATTCCCGGCGAGGGCTTCCTGGACGTCGTGCCTGGTCGGGTTCGGATTGTGTCCGAGGAGTTCGGTTGCGGCGAGCACGATGCCCGGCGCACAGAAGCCGCACTGGAACGAGTTGTTGCCGACCATCAGGTCCTGGAGTTCGCTGAGCCCCTCGTAGTTGAGGCCCTCGACCGTTGTGACCTCGTGGCCATCGGCCTCGACGGCGAGCACGAGACAACTTCGCACGGTCCGATCGTCGAGAACGATCGTGCAGGAGCCGCAGTCGCCCCGCTCACACCCGATCTTGGGGCTCTTGACACCGAGCTTCTCCCGGAGCACGTCGAGCAACACATCCGCCGGAGCAGCTTCCACGGTCCAGTCCTCGCCATTGACCTTGATCTTCAGTTGCATCGCCGTCCCTTCAGATCAGTCGCACGCCATAGCCGGGTCCGGTCCCGACAAGCCGTTCCGTCGCCGCCCACAATCCTCTCTCCAACATCACCTCAGTCATACGGGTGCGGTACTCCGCCGACGCACGCATGTCGGTGATGGGGCTGATCTCGCCATCAACCATTGCCACAACCTCCGCGACCAGCGCTGCGTCGAGGGCCTTCCCGTTGAGGGCTCCCTCGATCCTCGGCGACCGGATCGGGGTCGGGGCTACCGCACCGAACGCTACGCGATATTCGTGATCGGGATACGCCGCAATGGCAACAGCCGCCTGGGCGAGATCCTCACCCGCATATCGCATCAACTTGACGTAGACGCCACCGTGGTCGTGCAGGTTGATCGTCACCCGCGTGACGACTTCGTCATCGGCGAGCGCGGTCTGTCTGAGGCCCACGAACCAGTCGTTGATGCCGATCGACCGTTCGCCCGCTGGGCCGGCAACGTGGACCGTGGTATCGAACACGAGCAACACCGGTCCGGTATCGCAGGAGGGCACGGCGGAACAGATATTGCCGACCATGGTTGCCCGATTGCGGATGCCGGTCGAGGCCACGGTCTCTGCCATCTCGGCAAGCAGCGGGATGTGTTCCGCCACGAGTTCCGACTCCATCAGTTCGGTGAAAGTGACGAGTGATCCGATGCTGAGCACATGGCCTTCGAGGGAGATGTCACCCAGGCCGGGCACGTCCTTGATGTCGACCACGAGGTCGGGGGCCACGGCGTCGTCGCGGAGCCAAGCAACGAGGTCGGTGCCTCCTGCGAGGACGCGGACCGAGCCTCGATGCTCGGAGAGAGCGCCGATTGCCTCTGCAAGCGACGCGGGTCGTCGGTAGTCGAACTCGTGGGCAATGACCAAGACAGCCTCCTACGAACCGATTCCAGGATCTTACATCTTCTGCGCCGAGCGTCGGGCCGGGTACGCCCGACGAGCGGCCTGTTCAAACTCCTGCTTCAACCCCCTCAGCGCACCTCCGCCGCCAGCGCCATCACGGCTTGCGTGAAGCACTCCATGGGCGCCTCGACCAGGCCCGCGCCGACCATCCCGGTTCCGGGGATCTTGCCAGCGACGCCCGTGTTGATCTGCGGCTGCACCCCGGTGCGTACGACCCTGGCCGCGTCGATGCCGACCGGTGTACCCCGGAATTCGAGCATCGGAATCTGATACATCGGGTGCTCCGCCACCGTGATCTCGTACATCGCGAGGGTCCTTCGGACGGCACCGCTCGCCGTTCCTCCGACAAACCCCACGATCGCGGGTGCGGCCGCCATGGCAAAACCGCCAAGCCCGACCGTCTCGGTAATGGTCGAGTCGCCGATGTCGGGACTGGCGTCGTCCTCAGTGAACGAGCCGAGGTAGAGGCCGTCGACCGGAGGCGCCGGGGCAATGAACCACTGGTCCCCGGTTCCCGACAGCCGTATTCCGAAGTCGGTGCCGTTGCGGGCCATCACCGTCACCAGGCTGGATGCCGGCACGCCCGATGCAGCGTCCGAGCCGAGCTTTCCTGCGGCCATCACCAGGTTGAGCATGAAGTGGTCGTTGCCGTCGATGAACCGGAACACCTCGGCGCGTTGTTCTACCGGAGCGTCGGCGCCGTTCACGAGCGCCCCCCCGAGTTCGCGAAGGAACAGCGACGTCACGGCGCGATTCCGGTTGTGACCGTCATCGCCCATCTGAAGTGCTTGAGCGATCAGCGATTGCAGATCGATCGGGCCCCGCCGCAGCAGCACGGCATGGAGTACGGGCCCAAGCACCGAATCCATCCACCGCAATCGTTCAATGGTCTCCGGGGCGAACGCTCCATATCGCAACACTTTGCCCAGGCCTTCGTTGAGCGTCGAATAGGCGACACCGCTCCCGACCTTGTCGTCGACAACGGCGACGGGCATCGAAGGAGAGGTGACTCCTGCCATGGGACCGACGGCCCCGTGATGGTGGCACGGTGACAGGTCGACCTCGCCGCGCGAAGCCTGTGCCTCGGCATCCGCCGGATCGGTCGCCAATCCCTCATAGATCATGGCCCCGATGATCGCCCCCCGCATCGGACCGCTGGCGCGCTCCCACGTAATCGGCGGGCCTGCGTGATAGAACGTCCGGTCGGTCATGTCGGGGAACACGTCTCGAGCGACCGTGACGTCTACGAGTTGGGGCCGGACCGCCAGCATCCTCGCAACCGCCGTCTCGTTTGCTTCTCGATTGCGTCCGTCGGCAGCGAGGATCGCGAGTGCTTCCTCCGTGCCGGGCGCGGGCGGCCGCCAGTCGGCGCGGCTCACGGCCGAACCCTGTTGCTCGATGGAATCGGCAAGCATGTCGGTGCCGGCGGTCGCCACGATCGGTTCGGCATCGAGGAGATGGCTGAGGTCGCTCATGCTGGACTCCTTGTGGTCGCAAGGCGGGCCGCTTCACGGGCTGCCGCCGCGTTCGAGAGGTAGACCGATGCTCCGGCCCGGTTGAGGATCTCCGCTTGAGCGTCCCGGCCTTGTGGATCGCCGCGAGTTCCGCACAGTGAAACGACGACCGCTGCGCCCTGTTCTACCGCCCGCTCGATGAGGGGTGCGAGTTCGGGGGCCGGGTCGGCGTTGGCTCCGTAGCCGAGCACCACGTCCATCAGGATCACCCCAACGGCTTGGTCCTCGGCGGCCGCTGCGAGCCGTTCGAGGCGCACGGTCTGATCGATCATCGGATGGGCGCGACCCTGGGTGTATTCGTCATCTCCGTAGTCGATGAAGGCGTGTCCCTCATCCCCGTCATGGCTCCCGATCTCTCCGAGGACGGGCGCAGCGACGAACTGAGCCTCCGAACTGAGTGTCCCACCGGAGAACAGTCCGCGCACGAACCCGGGACGGTGCTCGTGGTTCGGTGCGGGCCAGGAGCCGTACTCGGCCGGGGGTCTCCCGAGTGAGCGGAGCACCTCGCCGGCACCGTCTTCGAGCGTGGTCTCGCCCATGAACGTGACCACGACCGGCTTGGTGCACGCGTCTGCGGCGCGTCGGACCTTCTCGGCGACCGGGTCGGCAGGCGGTTTCGAGATGACGACGATGAGGTCGGTCGCCGGATCCTCTTCGAGGGCGTCGAGCGCTTGCAGGGTTGCGGCAGCGCCAACCGCCTCTGAGAGGTCGTGGCTTCCGGTCCCCAATGCGTGACGCACACCGATCCCCGCATCGTCGAGGAGTGCGCACATCTGTTGGATGCCCGTGCCGGACGCCCCCACCATGCTCACCGACCCCGGTTGCACGGCATTGGCAAATCCGAGGCCAACGCCGTTGATGATCGTGGTCCCGCAGTCGGGTCCCATCACGAGCAGTCCGTGGTCGGCGCCGTACTGTTTGAGTGTGATCTCCTGCTCGATTGGGACGTTGTCGCTGAAGATCATCACATGGCGTCCGGTTTCCAGCGCCTCCATGGCTTCGACGAATGCGTGCTCGCCGGGCACGGACAGCAAGACGACGTTGGCACCGCCGGCGGCTGCGGCGGACCCCGCGGTCTTCGGATCCGGAGCGTCCAACCCACCGGATGGTGTGACCTTGTGGGTCAGTGCGTCGTCGAGCGCCCGCTGAGCAGCGGCAATGGCGTCCTCGCCGTCGGCCCGAAGCGCGACGATAAGGTCGTTCGGACCGGCGTCGGCCGCTGTGTCGGGCTCGAATCCCATGTCGGCCAGCAGACTCAGGTTGAGTTCGGTGGCCATCGCAACAAGGGCGTCAGCGACACCATCGACGTTCTGCAGCGCCTTGCTGGCCTGCATGAGGCGGACCGAGTCGTGGTAGCGGCCGGGATAGATCTCAACCCGGGCAATCATTGGAAACCTCCGTTGGGTATGGCATGGAGTTGGTCGAGCGATTCGGCGCCGAGCACGATGCCCGCGGCCAGGGCAGGCCCGGAACTGTGCCCCACCGACAGCAGGTTCCGATGGGCTCCGCGCACATCGCCGCGACCGGCAAGCGCTCGAAGGAATGCGGCGGCCGGTGCGGCCACTTCGCCGCGCAATGCGCAGCAGATGAGCGCGGCCGAGAAGGCCGTGGTGCGGGTTCTCGCGGCTGCGGCCAGCTGGGCAGCTGCATCGTCGAGCATGACCAGCGCTCCCCCGGCGCCGAGCGACGCGCCAAGCGTGCGGGTCGCCGCGAGCGCACCGGCGAGGTAGTCATCGCCCTCCGGCGTCAGACCGGGACCGCGGCCCAGAAGGGCGGCTGCAGCTGAGCAGAGCGCCGATGGAGACTCCGTCGACAACGCGAACCGCAGACGCTGTGTCTCGATTTCGGGGACCGATGACGGCAGACTGCGAACCCTCGCGGAGAGCGCACGCGAGGTCATCGGAGCGAGGATCGGTCGGGGATCCCACCAGCGGACGACCTCGACAGTCAAACGTTCGAACACGATCGACGCAGGGCCGACCGTGACCCGCTCCCGGTGTTCGATCGATCCAAACGGCTCGGCCGCTGCCAACGCCACGATCTCAATGCCGTTCGGCAGCCGAGTGGCATCGCGGGTCGACACCACCACCACATGGCCACCGGTGCGGATCCAGACGGCGTGGCTCGACACACCGAGGACCTCCCCGTGAGCGTCTGCGGACTCCAGCAGAGGACGCACGGCAATGCTCGCCGCAGCCGGCACCCGGACGGGCACCGGAGCGGGACGAGCCTGGACCGCGCTGGCGGTCATATGGATCTAGCCGACGTCAACGATTGCCGCGACTGGACCGCCTCCGCTGGGACCCTGGTGCACCGCCGCCACGGAGACGAATACGGCAGCATCGTCAATGGCTGCAGCCACAACTCCGCCGACCGCCGCCTTGATGTGGCGATGGTGGTGCACATCGGAGTCGTCGAGCGAGACCTGACGCCGTCCGCGGAGACGAGAGGTGGGGTCGGCTTCGCACTTGACGAAAACGTTGACGACCTTGCCGTCGAGGTCCTCGGAGCGGGCCCGTTCCGGCAGATCGAGGCCGGCGGAACGGATCGCCCGGTAGACGCCCTCCTGGTCGAGTGCGTCGTTCATCACATCATGGCCGATGCGATAGCGCCCTCCGGCACCGCGAACGTTGCCAACCACGACCGTCTGTGCCCGGTCGAGTTCAACACCAGAGGAGCACGACGCCACTGAGGAGAAGAGACTGAGATCGTGACCGATCTGCTCGGCGGTCGGCATATCGATCTCGCCGAGGGCGACGGCGATGCCGAGGCCCGACGTGCCGTTCGAGATGTTCATCGACTCGAGGGGATCCTCGGTGTAGACCGTGTGCCCGCGTGCCTTGGCATCGTTGATGGTCTCCATGACCAGCAGCGGTGTCTTCGTCTGCACGTAGTGAACGTCCGCAGGATCTTCAATCCCCGCTTCTTTCATCGCGCGGAGTACGCCTTCGGCAACCTTTGCGACCATGGCCGGCCGGCCGATGTCCTCGGGCAAGATGACGTCGCTCATCGCGTATCCCACAGCAAGGCGCGGTTCGTCCGAGGCCGGGCCGTCGTCCGCGACCTTTGCGAAGATGGTTGCGTGCGGTGTGAGGATGCCGTCGGTTCCTCCGGACCAGACCATCGGGATTTCGTCGACCACTTCGACGGGTCGGGTGCCCTTCTCCATCAGCACTTTGCGGAAGGCCTGATCGGCGAGAATCCGGGTGAAGTCGTTGACCCCCCCGTTTCCTTCGGTCTTCCCGACAACCGCTACCACGCCGTCGGCGTCGAACACCCCTTCGTCGATCAGTGCGGCCAGTCCGGACGCGTCACCGACGCTCTCGAGCACTACTTTGCGAACCTCCACGGCCATCGTCTACTCCCTCGTGTGAGCGGATCCTCCGAACGTAGCGCACCGTCGATGTCAACGGAGCCGCTGCAGACATCCCATCTTCCAACCACCACGGACTCTAGACAAGGGGCGAACGGCCCCTGGACGGGGCCGCATCACCGGTGGAGAGACGTCAGTCGTTGACGGCTCGATCGAGCGCCTCGAACAGGATCGCCATGCCGACCGCGCCGGGGTCGACGTTCCCAAGGCCCCCGTCGCCGACGTAGCTTGCTCGCCCGCGGCGAGCGGCAAGATCGGCGGTGGCTGCTGCGCCCTCCCGTGCCGCGACGGCCGAAGCAGCGGTAGCTACCGACATCGGCCCTGAGGTGTTCGCCTCAAGGGCCTCCACGCCGGGAAGCAGGCTGTCAATCATGGTCTTGTCGCCTGGCGCTGACTGCCCCATGGACATGACACCTTCGACGCCGCTGCGCATGCCCGCAGCGAGGGCAGCGGTGTCGAGTTCGCTGACATCGCCGAAGCTGACTCCCATCCGGAGGAAGAGCGTCCCGATGAGCGGCCCGCTGGTCCCACCCATCGCCGAGACGAGGGTCATTCCGACAGACCGAAAGAGTTCGCCGAGCGAGTCGGTGTCGACCGCTGCGAGAGATTCCGTCACCGCCAACGTGCCTCGCTGCAGGCTCGCCCCACAGTCGCCGTCTCCGAGCGCCGCGTCGAGGCGGTTCAGTTCGTCGACCCGCTCGTCGATGCCTTCGCCGTAGTAGCCGAGCCAGGCTCGCGCTGTTTCGATACTCATAGTCACGATCGGACTCCTGTCTGGTCTTGGATCCCGCTTTCAGCTACCAGCGAAGGGCCGCGGTGTTCACCGGTGCGTCCCACAGCTCCAGCAATTCATCGTCGGCCTTGACGAGCGTGATCGTGCATCCGGCCATCTCGAGCGACGTGATGTACGACCCCACCAGCGAACGTTCGATCGTGATGCCCTGTGCCTCGCAGTAGGACGCCAATTCACCGGCCACGACGTACAACTCGATCAGCGGCGTGCCTCCGAGTCCGTTCGTGAGCGCCAACACCCGGTCGCCGGACTCGAAGGGAAGGTCGGATCTCACCGCATCGGAGAGCGTTGCGACCAACTCCGATGCCGGTACGAGCGGGGTGCGGTTGCGGCCGGGTTCGCCGTGGATGCCGACGCCCATCTCCACTTCGTCGTCGCCGATGTCGAAGTTCGGAGTGCCGACGTGAGGGACGATCGACGACGTCAGGGCAAGACCCATGCTCCGTGCGTTCGCGACGACTTTCGTTGCGATTCTCGTCACCTCTTCGAGTGAGGCACCGGCCTCGGCTGCGGCGCCCGCCAACTTCTCAACGAAGAGCGTCGCTCCCGTGCCGCGACGGCCCGCCGTGTGAGTGCTGTCCTCGACCGCGACGTCATCGTTGACGAGCACGGACTCGGTCGGAATCCCAGTGGCGGCGACCATCTCGGCGGCCATCATGAAGTTCAGCCGATCGCCGGTGTAGTTCTTGACGACGAACAGCACGCCGGCGTCGGTCGCTACGGCCATCGCCGCTTCGTAGACCTGAGCCACCGACGGCGAGGTGAAGATCGCTCCGGGGGCGGCGGCATCCAGCATTCCGGGTCCCACGAAGCCGGTATGGAGCGGCTCATGGCCGGCACCGCCGCCGGACACGATTGCGACTTTGCCGGCAATCGGGGCATCGGCTCGGGTCACGTAGTCGGGGTCCCGATAGACGGTGAGCGTATCGGCATGCACTGCGGCCACTCCCGCGAGTGCATCGGTCACGACCGCGCCGGGATCATTGATGAGCTTCTTCACGAATGGACCTCCGATAGCTGAACTCCCGGGCACCCTACACAAGCCGAATCGCCCATCCAAGATGGTCAGGGCCCGCGGTCCGAACCGATAGATCCCCGTGGGGGTCAAGGGATCGGCGGGTTTCGGGCCCGCCCCGACGCGTTGGCATCACGGAGCCACTCCGATTACCGTGCACATGTGTGCATATGTGCACACATGTTCCCAGGTTGCTGGGCTCGAAGTGTTCGACACGATGAGAGGATGAGCGTCATGACCGAAACCAGTCCCCGCGCAGTCACGATCGGCATTCACATCGTCGACATCCTGGGACGACCCGTCCCTGCCGTCCCGGAGGGTCAGGGGATCGCGCTGCTCGACGAGATCCGCATGACGGTCGCCGGCACCGCGGCAGGGACCGCGATCGACATGGCCCGGTTGGGGCTCGGCGTCACGACGATCGGCGCCGTCGGTGACGATGAACTTGGCGCCTGGCTGACGCACAAGATGTCGATCGAAGGCGTTGACACCTCCGGCCTGAGCGTCGTTCCGTCTACCCCAACGTCGGCAACCATGCTCCCGATCCGCCCGAACGGAGAGCGGCCGGCCCTTCATGTGAAGGGTGCGAACGCCCTCTTCTCGCTCGACCACATCGACTGGGACATTGTCGAGGGAGCCGACTACGTCCACGTCGGCGGCACGTGCCTCCTCGACGCCTTTGACGGCGAACCGACCGCCGAGGTCCTCCGGCGGGCGCAGGCCGCGGGCGCAGTCACCACGCTCGACATGCTCGGCATGCCGGACGCCGACTTCGGCCGCCTGTTCGGGCCGGTACTCCCCCACCTCGACTACTTCCTCCCCAACGAAGACGACGTGCTCATGGTCTCTGGCCAGGCCGATCAAGCCGATGCTCTTGCCTGGCTTCTCGATCATGGTGTCGGAGCAACCGTCGTCACCCTCGGAGCGGAGGGTGCAAGCTACGCACCTGCCGGCGGCGAGGAGGTTCGGGTTCCCGCCTATGACATCAACGTCGTCGACACGACCGGGTGTGGGGATGCATTCTCCGGAGGCTTCATCGTGGGTCTCTCCGAAGGACTCGACCCGGTCGGTGCGATGGAGATCGGCGTCGCGAGCGGTTCGCTGGTCGCAACCGGCCTCGGCTCGGACGCAGGAATCACAGACCGAGCCGGCCTCGACCGATTCATGCAAGAGACACCGCGAAGAACGATGTAGTCGGCCGGCCACCTCCGCCTGAAGACGCCCCCGTATGGGCGCGGTTCCCCCAAACGGGTGCGGACCTGAACGCAGAGCTGCCGATCGACGTAAAGTTCGGAGCCGCTGGCGTGCTTCGACTGCTACGGTTCGGTCGACTGCGTACGTACCACGCGTACAGCGCCGGTCCCGCCACATCCGTCCGGCGGGACTACCGCAGGACCTGCAGTTTCTCGTCGGCGCACTGCGCCCGGCTCGGAACGCACCTCTGGCGGGGCGTCAGCCCCCGGCGGCCCGACGCTTCTCAAGGAGTACCCGCATGTCCAGCAACCTCTACGTTGGCAACCTGACGTTCAACACCACAACGGCCGACCTGGAGACCCTCTTCGCTCAGCACGGCGATGTGAAGACGGCCCAGGTCATCAACGACCGCGATACCGGAAGATCACGCGGCTTCGGCTTCGTCGAGATGGAGACACAGGAAGGCGCCGACTCGGCGATCTCGGCGCTCAACGGCACCGACCTCGACGGTCGCGACCTTGCAGTGAGCGTCGCGAAAGAGCGTTCTCGCTGAGGGCCTCCCAGCCTCGTGTCGCTGGCGCCGAGCGGCAACGTTGCAGCGGATGCGGTCACCCCAAACGGGAACACCACATCCGCAACACCTGCACGGTCCCCAAGTGCCACTGCACGGGATTCGCGATACCCGTAGCCCGCAAGACCGCCCGTAGCAAGGCGTAGCGGGGGTTCGCCTCGGCGTAGGTGGGACCCATCGCCAGGTGATATTCAGATAGCTGAGACCCCGAGCATCGCTTGGGGTCTCAGCCGTTGCCCTCAGATCGACCTGACGAGAACCGGACCGAGCCGTGCCCAGTCCAGGGACAAATCCCGAACGGAGACGGAGACTGCCGAGCCTTCGTCGGCGCAATCCTCGTGCGACTTCGGCTGCAACCGACGGTGGCTCCGCCGACATCCGGCGCTGTGGACAGCTCATCCGCTCCCCAAGGCTGTTCCGACATCTGCCGTCGGTTGCCGTTCGGAGAGCCGCTCCAACCCGGTCGTTCGGTTAGCCTCACCACCACGATGCCAACCCCGAACGCCGCACCCGATTACGAGCAGAACGGCGTCGAGCGTCTCCTTCTCCGACCGGGGTGGACGTTCAACGGGCTCCAACCGTTCGCCATCGCACCATGGCAGACCTGGTTCCTCGCACTCATCGCCATGCTCATCACCGTTCTCCTCGTCTGGGTCTTCTAGGGGCGCATTGAAGGCTGGATTAGCAGCACCGTTTGACGCTGCGCGCTCCGTGGTGACGCGGGCCGACTACGGCGGGAGCATCGATCGCCGACGTGTTGTGGCACAATCGTCTGCAGTATCTGCAGCGCCAGAAGAGGAGACGTCGTGAAATTCGGAATGAACCTGCTGCTGTGGACTGCGGACATGAATGAGGAGGTTGTCCCCGTTCTCGAAGTCCTCAAAGCGGACGGATTCGACGGCGTCGAGATTCCGATCTTCGACTTCGACATCGACTACTCCTCGTGGGGAGGGCGGCTGGACGACCTCGGCCTCGAACGCACCGCTGTGACGGTCATGAACGAGGACGCCAACCCCATTAGCGACGATCCGGTGGTTCGACAGAAGGCCCTGGACTACCTCAGGAACACCATCGACTCGTGTGCGGCTGCAGGCGTGACCACGCTGGTTGGCCCGCTCTACGCCGCACTTGGTACGTTCAGCGGGCAGGGGCCGACCGACGATGAGTGGAAGTGGGGTGTCGAGACGATCCGTGCTGCTGCTGAGTACGCGTCCGAGGCGGACATTGTCCTCGCACTCGAAGCGCTGAACCGATTCGAGGTCTATCTGCTCAACGCACAAGCCGATGCGGCTCGGTTCGCCCGGGACGTCGATCACCCCAATGCCAGACTTCTGTACGACACCTTTCACGCCAACATCGAAGAGAAGGACACCGCCCAAGGAGTGCGCGCGGCCGGCGATCGCATCGTCCACGTCCACATCTCCGAGAATGACCGCAGCACACCGGGCAGCGGGACCGTCAATTGGCAGGCCACCTTCGACACGCTTCACGAGATCGGGTACGACGGCTGGCTGACGATTGAGGCGTTCGGGCTCGCGCTACCCGAGTTGACGGCGGCAACGAAGATTTGGCGCCGCATGTACGAGACCGAAGAGAAGCTCGCCGCCGACGGTCTCGCCTTCATGAAGGCCGAGTACGCGAAGCGCTGGAACTGACCGCAGCGCGAGAAGGAGCGGGACACGCCCACTCCTTCTCGCGACTCCATGCTTGCCGGCGAGCCTCTGCCGCGACGACCTCACCGAAGAGCACACCTAGCCATCGTTCTCTGCATCGAGTTCGGCGATCACGCCGCCAGCGGTCGTCAGGCACACCGCCATAGAGGTGGCTCCAGGGTCCGGGGTTCCGAGACTGCGCTCGCCGAGCGGCCGCGCACGACCGAGCTTCGGGAGCAGGTCGGCGGTCGCCGCGGCCCGTTGGGTGGCGACATCCGCCGCACCTGCCCACGCATCGACGAGGCGCTCGCCGGCGGCAACGCGAGCGTTCAACTCGTCGGTGAACGGACGGAGCGCGTCGTACATCGTCTTGTCGTCGATCTCGCACTTTCCAAGGCGCTGCAAGGCATCGGCACCAGCCGCCATCGCATTGGCGACCTCGGCTGCAGTTGCGGCACGATCGTTCGGAAGCTCGGCAGCGATCCCTCCGAGGAACGCTCCCCAGAGAGCACCGCTGGAACCGCCCGCCCGGTCCGCAAACGCATCGGCGGCTGACATCAACACCGCACTCGGACCGCCGGAGGATGCATCGGCGCCGTCGACGGCACCCTTGATGCCACGGGTCATGCCAACGCCGTGATCGCCATCACCGGCGACGGCGTCGAGCCGCCCCCACTCGTCCTCGTGCGCAATCACCGTGTCTCGGAGAGCGCCAAGAATGGCCCTCATTGCAGCGGCCGCTTCGAGTGCTTCGGGGCCGACCGGCTCATCGACAGCGTTCGCCGCCTCGATCCCGGCAGTGTCGGCAGCCGCCACTGGGCTGGCAGCGCTCGTCGTACCTGCTTCCACAGCTACGACGGCACCGGAGTCCCGTCGGAAGGCAGGCGAGTCCGCGGGAGCGCACCAGAGCTCTTCGAGTTCATCGTCCAGCCAGGTGATGGAGAGCGAGCAGCCGGCCATGTCGAGACTGGTCACGAGTTCGCCGACCTCGGGAAGCACCATCTCAACACCGGCGTCCGTCAGGAGTCTGGCGATGCCGGCGTAGAGGACGAAAAGTTCCTCGTACTTCGTCGCACCAAGGCCGTTGACGACCACCGCGGCGCGCGACATGCCCTCTGGCCGCTCGGCCAGAAGCGGCTCGACGAGGACGGCAGCCAACTCGTTGGCGGACATTGCGTCCACGGTCTCGATCCCGGGCTCACCGTGGATCCCGAGTCCGAGATCCATCGTTCCCGGTGCGACCGTGAACAGGGGCTCATCCTGACCGGGGAAGGTGCACCCGGCGAAGGCGACGCCGAAGCTCGCCGTGAGGTCGTTGGCTCGAATGGCGATCCGTTCCACATCGTCCAGGCTGTCGCCTCGATCCGCCGCTGCCCCCGCCACCTTGAACACGGCAAAGTCGCCTGCGACCCCGCGCCGCTTCTCTCGCTCGTCGATGGTGGCCGACGCGACGTCGTCGGTCACCAGCACGGTCCGGCAGTCAATACCCTCTCGCCGCAGACGCTCCTGAGCGGCGCCGAAGTTCATCACGTCGCCTGCGTAGTTGCCGAAACTGAACAGCACGCCGGCTCCCCCGTCGAGCGCTTGGCCAACCCGGTAGACCTGCTCGGTGGACGGTGATGTGAAAATGTCACCGACGACCGCTCCGTGGGCGAGGCCGGCGCCGACCACACCCATGAAGGCCGGGTAGTGGCCGCTACCGCCGCCGATGACGACGCTGACATGTCCCGGCACCGCGCCGCCGCGACGCATGACGCCCGAGGCATCTGGAACCCGTTCCACATACCGGGAGTAGGCGGTCAGGAAGCCGTCGAGCGCTTCCAGATAGAACTCCTTGGGTGCGTTGTGAACGTGTGCCATCGCTGTACCTCAACTCGCCTGGGGGAACCCGGTCCGGGCGAACGTATGATACGCGCCACAATGTGGCCTCAGACCGCGACCGGAATGATCGTATCCACAACGGAGGAGGACCATGGCAATCACACGTTCTCGCGACCTTCCATGGATCGGAACCGGATGGAAGATGACGAAGAACCGCGCCGAGGCTTCGAACTACGCGGAGGCACTCGCAACAGCCGCCCCGGGGTTCATCGGCAAAGTCAATGCTTTCGTGTTGCCGGCCTACCCGCTCATCGAGTCGGTGGCGGCGACGTTGGCACCGGTCGGAGTCGAGGTCGGCGCGCAGAACGTCCACTGGGCCGACACTGGTGCCTTCACCGGTGAGGTCTCCGCTCCAATGCTCGTTGAGATCGGTGCTTCGCTCGTCTGCATCGGCCACGCCGAACGGCGAGCCATGTTCGGAGAGACCGACGAAACCGTTGCCGCACGGGTCAAAGGAGCCCTGCGGAGCGGACTGACGCCGCTGATCTGCGTCGGCGAGTCGGCCGAAGATCGGAACGCGGGCACCGAGGTGGCATTCGTGACCCGACAACTCGAGACAGCGCTATCCGGCCTCGACGCCGAGACCGTTGCGGCCACGATGGTGGCGTACGAACCGGTCTGGGCCATCGGCGAGGGCAGCACCCCGGCGACGGCCGAGCAGGCCGAGGCGATGCACGCTGTCCTGCGGGGTTTCCTGGGTGAGCGATATGGCACAAGCGGTGCACAAGTGCCGCTGCTGTACGGCGGGAGCGTGGACATCGCGAGCGCACCGGGCCTGATCGCCGAGCCAAGCATCGACGGACTCTTTGTCGGCCGGGCCGCATGGACCGCAGCCGGATTCGTCGAACTGGCCCACATCGTCGCTGCGGGCTAGTGTCGCCGAGGATACGAATCTGACCGATTGGAGCGCCTCAACGATGACCGAACAGCGATGGAACGTCGCGGTCGGAGCCGATGCCGTTGGCCTGCCGTACAAGGATCTGATCAAGCAGGACCTCGAGCAAGACGAGCGTGTGGTCGAGATCATCGATGTGGGCGTCAACGAGTCAGACGACGATCCAGCCATGTATCCGAACGTCGCCCACCAGGCCGCTGAACTCGTCGCCAATGGTGATGTCGACCGTGCGCTCCTGATCTGTGGAACCGGGATCGGAATGGCGATCAGCGCCAACCAGGTCGACGGCGTGTGGGCCACCGTCGCCCACGACAGCTACAGCGTCGAACGGTCCGTTCTGTCGAACAACTGCCAGGTCCTGACCCTCGGCAAGCGAGTCATCGGAGCGGAGCTGGCGCGGCGCCTGGTGAAGGAGTGGCTGAGCTACACGTTCGACCCTGCTTCGCATTCGCAAGCCAACGTTGCGCTCATCGAGGAGTACGAGGGCTGCTCGACCGC
Source organism: uncultured Actinomycetota bacterium (assembly GCA_963836085.1). Taxonomy (GTDB): domain Bacteria; phylum Actinomycetota; class Acidimicrobiia; order Spongiisociales; family UBA5794; genus JAHEEL01. The sequence goes on along the minus strand of CAWIHT010000008.1, from coordinate 247,023 downwards.
AATACGTACCAAGTGAAGGAGAGCACGTGAGCAACAAGGTCAATGTGGCCCTGATCGGGTCCAAGTTCATGGGCCGTGCCCATGCCAACGCATGGGGACAGGTCGGCAGGTTCTTCGACACCGATCCCGCAGCGTCCCTGCATACGATCGTCGCAAGAAACCCCGAGGAGACCGCCACATTCGCCGAAACCTGGGGCTGGAAGAACGCCAGCACGGACTGGCTCGGCACGGTGACGAGCAGCGACATCGACCTCGTCGACATCGCCACGCCCAACAGTGCCCACGCTGAAGCGGCCATCGCGGCGCTCGGCGCCGGCAAGCATGTGGCGTGCGAGAAGCCGCTCGCGGGAACGCTCGCAGACGCCGAAGCGATGGCTGCAGCGGCGGCCGCATCATCCGGACGCACGTTCGTCTGGTACAACTACCGGCGGGTCCCGGCCGTCGCACTCGCCCATCGCATCGTCGCGTCGGGAGCCCTCGGCCAGATCTATCACGTGCGGGCCGCCTATCTGCAGAGCTGGGGCGGGCCCGACACACCACTCCTGTGGCGCTTCCAAGGAGACGTTGCCGGATCGGGAGCCCACGGAGATCTGAACGCCCACATCATCGACGCGGTGCGGTTCGTCACCGGCGAGGAGATCGTCTCGGTCGAAGGCTCGATCGAGCACACGTTCATCGAGGAGCGAGCGCTGCTCGAAGGCGGCGCAGGAGGCGAGATCGCGGGAGCGGGCGCCTCAACCTCAGCCGGCATGGGTCGGAGCACCGTCGACGACGCCGTGATGTTCCTCGGACGGATGAGCGGGGGCGGACTTGCGAGCTTCGAGGCAACGCGACTGGCGACCGGCTATCACAACGCGAATCGCTGGGAGATCCATGGCGAGAAGGGCGCTCTCCGGTTCGACTTCGAGCGCATGAACGAACTCGGCTACTACAACCTCGACGGCGATGGTGCGACCCAAGGTTGGGCCACGATCGATGTCACCCGAGGCGGTGACGGTCACCCGTATGCCGACGCCTGGTGGCCCGACAGCCACGGCCTCGGATACGAGCACGCGTTCGTCAACCAGGCCAGTGACATCCTCACCGTGATTGGTGGGGGCGAGCCCCTGGTGCCCATGCCGGACTTCGCAGACGCCCTCCAGACCCAGCGTGTTTTGCAGGCGGCGATCGACTCTGCCCGCGAGCACTCCCCCGTGACCGTTCCCGGATCCCAAGCAGAAGGAGCTTGAACCTATGACCGAGCCCATGGATTTCGATCCGACCTACATGCCGATCGGCGTGCTCACGGCCGCGCTTCAGGAGCTTACGCCCCGCGAACAGCGCGACCCGGACCCGGACCTCGCCATCGAGGAGTGGCTGGATTTCGCGTCGGATCTCGATGCAGACTGCATTGAGCTGTCCGCAGCCCTCCACCCGTCGGTCGCCGATGTGCCGCCGGAGGCGATGCTCGATCCGGTGGCCAACACGCTCGATCTCCGTGACCCGTTCACTGAATCTCGAGCCGCACGCGTCCAAGCGGCGATCGACACAACCGGCGTAACCATCGCCGACATCGCCTACTTCGACGACATGCTGAACCAGGACCCGGCGCTTCGCGCCAAGAAGCATGCGTTCATGATCCGGGTCATGGACGCCGCGGCGCTCCTCGGCGTGCCGGCCGTGTGCGGCTTCATCGGACGCAACCAGAGCCTCTCGATGGATCAGAACCTCCTCGACTACGAAGAGAGCTTCATCCCGCTGCTGAAGGAAGCGAAGGCTCGCGGCCTCCAGTACCGGGTCGAGCAATGCCCGATGCCGGGATGGACCCCCAGCGACAATTTCCACAACAACATTGGCTACACCCCCGCACTCTGGATTGCGCTCTATCAGATCGCCGAGAAGCACGGCGTCGGCGACCAGTTCCGCATCCACTACGACCCGTCCCACTCGGTCCTGATGGGCCAGGACACCCGCTCGATGTTCCAGTACCTGAAGGACGAGGGCTACCCGTTCCTTATCGGTGGCATGCACGTCAAGGGTCAGGTCATCGACTCGAAGGGCGTCGCCGGATGGGGATACGGCGGGCAGACCGTTCAGCGCGGCGACTGGATCGACGGCGAAATCTCCGACAACGCCGCCGACCACCTGAATGCGTGGAAGATCCAGACCGTGCTCGCCGAGCATGAGCTTCCCGGGACGGCGCGCCACGATCCACTCGCCTATCTGCAGAACCGCACGGTGGACTGGCTGGACCATCAGCTTGCGGCGCGTGAGCTGCTCGACTTCGATGTGGCGACCACGCCGCTCATCGTCGAGCACGAGTACCCGGCAGCCCGTGTTCAGGAGAAGGAGCTGCTCGAACCGATCCTCAAGGGTTCGGTCGCCTTCACCCGGCACATCGACGAGGCGGCTGCCGACATGTACTCGCTCCAGAACGAGGTCATGGCTGCCCAGGGTATCCCGATTCAGGGAGTCGGCCGCGAGGCCTATCGCAGCTAGCGGACGCCGACCGAGGTCCTAGCGGAGACCGTCGCCCGCCTGAGCGTGGGCGACGGTCTCTGCGATGAGGCGGGTCGGCAGGAGCATCGCTACGTTCGGTCCAACCGGACGAACAACGCCCAGCATCACGCGCCCATCGTCTCCGCTCCCGAATGCAGGCGAGCCGGCGTCTTCGTCGGTGAGAGCGACATCAAGAGCCATGGCTCCCGGCTGTCCAAGGAAGTCGCCGCCAGACAGCGGTGACGGCCACGCCGCGCGGTTGACGGGCCAGGTGGAGCCGTCTCCGGTTTCGAGCAAGGTCTCGACATCAAGCCGCTCTGGGGCACGGTCGGTGTTCGACAGAATATGAAGCCACGGACCCGTTCCGGCCTCCAGGTGCTGCGCGAAGTCGCGGCTTCGATCGAGCGCCACCACTCCGATCGGGGCGCCCTCCGGGTGCTGGACGACGGAGGGGTTGGCAACCGTGATCTCAATCGGTTCGTCGGTCGGACCCCCGCTGCCGGACCAACCGACGACGACCTTCGTGAGCGTCGCCCTGGCATACGCACGCGGCAGCCCGCTTTGCGCCTCTCCGCGAATCAGCAGGCTTTCCTCGTCGGGGGCAAGGGCATCGAACGTGCAGGCGAGCCAATGGGTGCCTTCTGGGGCCGTCACGACGATTCCCCGCCACGAGTCGGCCAGGTAGGCCCGGCTGACCATCGAACTCGATGAGACCACATGGCCGGTGACGACACGAACCAGCGTCGAAGAGAGGGAGGTGGGAATTCCCGAAGCCTCATATCCCATGTTCGTTCTCGATCAGGAGTCGGATGGGGCCGCGGCAACCGCGGAGTCGTTCGCGTCGAACAGATTGAGGCGTTCTGCCGGGACCGACCACCGCACCGTGGTGCCTGGACTGACATCGAGGGTCGTGTCCCAAGGGAGCTTCGCCTTCACGGCGACGTCGCCGGACTGCAAGTTGACCAAGACCTGCCCGCCGGTGGCGACCGCCGAGTGCTTCACCGTGGCGAGCACACCCGACGACCCGTCGGCGTTGTCCACCTTCACGAACTCGGGCCGGAATCCGACCGTGGCGACACTGTCCGAGAGCGGCCCCCCGACGATCGCTTGCGCGAGTTCGCGATTGCCGTCGACCGTCACGAAATCCATGCCAGGGTTCCCAAGGAACCAGCCACTGAACCGCGACGCAGAGTCATTGTAGAGATCGCGAGGAGGTGCCATTTGGTCGATCGCCCCGTCGTTCATGAGTGCGATCTCGTCGGCAAGCGTCATGGCTTCGGTCTGATCGTGCGTCACATAGATGATGGTCTGGTTGAGGCGGCTGAAGAGTTCGCGCAGCGTCCGTTTCACCTGGAGTTTCATGTCGGGATCGACGTTGGTGATCGGCTCGTCGAAGAGGATGATCGGTGCGTAGCGTGAGACGGCCCGGGCGACCGCGACCTTCTGCCGGTTGCCGCTGTCGAGTCCTGTGACGTCACTGTCTGCGACGGCGTCGAGTCCGATGAGCGAGATCAGCTCGTCGACTCGCTCGTTCTTCTCGGCATCGGTGAGGTCCTCACCGCGCAGCGGGAGTGCAATGTTGTCTCGCACGGTGGCTCCCTGGTACACCACGGGATACTGGAAGACCATGCCGAGGTCGCGGTTGCGTGTCTTGACTTCGGTGACGTCCTTGTCACCGAAGTAGACCCGGCCGCTCGTCGGCTGGTCGAGTCCGGCAATGATCCGCATCAGCGTGGTCTTGCCACAACCGGACGGCCCGAGAAGGCAGGTGGTCGTGCCGTCCTTGAAGGTCAAGTCCAGGTCGCGTACGGCGATGACTGCGCCGTCATCGAACTCCTTGCGAAGACCTTCCAATCGAATGTCAGCCATGCGAGCCTCCCGTCAGCCTCATGATCGGCCCTGACCGGCACGCTGGCCGTCGGCGAAGAGCACGATGGCGTCTGCCGGGATCGTGAACTGGACCTTCGCTCCGAGCGTGAGTTCTTCGAGATCGGCAGAGTCCGCGCGGACGAGAGACGTGAACTTCTGGCCCGCTGACTCGAGGTAGACGATTTCTTCGGCGCCGAGGTCCTCGCGCAGCATGACGATGGCTTCACCGTCCACCGAGTTGCCGTTGGGGGAGGCACGGAGGCCGACACGCTCGGGTCGGACCAGAGCCGACACGGCGTCTGCGCCGTTCTGCGCGCCATTGATCGCGGCCGGCACGGAACCCCACGGAGTCTCGATCTGACCCTCACTGACCTTCGCCGACAGTTGGTTGCTCGGGGGGAAGCACAGGGTTGCCATCGTGGCGAAGCGCTCCGGCTTCCGATACACGTCCATCGGCGGACCGTACTCCTGGACGATCCCGTCGGCGAGCACGCCAACCTTGCTCGCCAGCGCCAGCGCCTCGGTTGCATCGGCAGTCGCATAGAGGAACGTGACACCAAGTGCCTCTCGCGTCTCGCGGAGGTCGTCGATCAGCTTCTCACGCAGCTTGAAGTCGAGACCGACAAGCGGATCGTCGAGCACGTAGAGGTCCGTCTTGAGGGCCAGGCCACGAGCGATCGCGACACGTTGCTTCTGGCCGCCGCTCAACTGATCCGGCGTGCGATCGAGGAGTTCCGAGATGTCGAGCAAGCCGGCAACACGCTCCACGGCCTCCGTGATGGTGTCCTTGGAGTCGTGCTGGACGGTGAGCGTGTAGGCGATGTTGTCCCGAACGGTCTTGTTGGGGAACAGGGCGAACGACTGGGGGACGTAGCCGATCTTCCGTGCGCCTGGCTTCGTGTCTGAGGTGTCGACGCCCCGCAGGAGAACCGTGCCTGCGTCCGGGTGATCGAGGCCGAGGAGAATGCGCAACAACACCGACTTGCCGGACAGCGATTGGCCGAACACCACGGAGAATTCGCCCTCGTCGACGGCAAAGTTGAGGTCGCTCAGAACGACATTGTCGCCGAAGGCTTTGGAGATGGATTGGTATTCAACGAGAGACACGGCGCTGCTCATCTTCCGAGTTGTACGAGATAGGGAACCACCCAAATCGAGAATCCGAAGATCACGACGATGACGGCGGCGAAGACCGCGAGGAACTTGAAGAAGTGAGCCCGCGACGCCGTCGGCGGCACGTTCCCGATAGCGATCTGGCTCAGACCCGCGATGATCATGATCACGATGGCAACCTGATACACCCGGAAGCTGAATCGCTGACCGATACCGACGAACATCAGCCCGAGAATGAAGATCCAGGTGAGCTGGACCCGCTGGGTGAAGAGATCAGGTTTCACACGTCACCTCGCACCGTACCGAAGGTCATGCCGACCAGCAGGTACTTCTGGAAGAAGAAGATGATGACCATGGGGAGGATCACGTACATGCTCGACATCGCCGCCACGAATCCCCAGTCGACGTTGCCGCCGGCATCCAGGAGCCCCACGGAGAGCCCGAACGGGATGTTCTGCGTATCCGCATTCCCGATCACGAAGTTGAAGAGGTACTCGTTCCACACGAAGATCAAGTTGAAGATGAACGCCGCGATGATGCCCGGCTTCACCTGTGGCAGCACCACCTTGAACATCACGTGCATGCGCCCGGCTCCGCTCACGATCGCGGTCTCGTCGAACCGCTCCGAGACGCCGTCGATGAAGCCCTTCAGGATCCACACCGAGAACGGGATGCTGAAGCTCGTATAGAGAATGAACATGCCGAACCGGCCACGGAGACCGAAGGCGTTGAACATCTGGAACATCGGGATGATCGCAGCGGCTGCCGGGATCATCCGGGTCGACAGAAGCAGGAACATCAGGAAGTCGGTGAACGGGAACTTCCACCGGGAGAACGCGTAGGCGGCCGGGAACGAGACCCCGACGGCGACGATCACCGACCCGACCGAGAGCCAGACGCTGTTGAAGAAGTAGGGCAGCGTCGCCGGGTCCTCGAGCACCCGCTTGATGTGATCCATCACCGGCTGGAAGATGAGCTTCGGCGGCGTGGCCAGGATGTCCGTAGTCGACTTCAGCGCCGTCATCGCAATCCACAGCACGGGGAGGAAGAACAGGATCGCAACGGCCCACAGCACGATGTAGTAGATCGTGCTCTTTGCTTTGCTCTTCTGTGCGGTTGCCATGGCCATTAGCGCCTCTTGCTCCAGTTGAGGACATACAGGTAGATCGAGGTGAAGGCGATCGCAATGATCAGCAGTACGACGGCAACCGCCGACGAACCGCCAAGGTCGAGACTGTTGAACGCCTGACGGTAGAGGGACACACCGATGAACTCGGTCTTGTTCCCGGGGCCACCGCCCGTCATCGTCCACACGAGGTCGGTGGTCTTGAACGCATCGATCGTTCGGAGCAGGATGCCGAGCATCAAGATGAACTTGGCGTGGGGAAGGATCACGTGGCGGACGCGATACCACAGGGACAGCCGGTCAACCTCGGCCGCCTCGAGTTCGGCCGGCGGCACGGAGCCGAGCGCCGCGAGCGTCATCATGATCATGAACGGTGTCCACATCCAAACGTCGACGAACACGACGGCACTGAACGCGTAGTTGATGTTGGTGAGGAAGTCGATCGGTGACCCACCGAGCCCCTTGATGGCCGCGTTGATGATGCCGAACGTCGGCTCGTAGATCAGCTTCCAGAAGATGCCGGTTGCGACCGGGGCCATGACCATGGGGGTGAAGAGGAGGGTGAGGGCCAGGCGACGACCCGGCATCTTGGCGCTGCCCCAGAAGAGGAAACCAAGGGCCACGCCGAGTACGACCTCGATGCCGACGACGATGACCGTGTAGATGATCGTTCGGCTGAATGCGCCCCACATCTCGGGGCTGTCGATGATGGCGGTGAAGTTGTCGATCCCGATGAACGTCGGATCACCGCGACCGAGCGTGTACTTGTAGAACCCCAGGCCGATCAACCAGAACGTCGGAATGACGTTCAGGACGAGGAAGAAGAGCAGCACGGGCACGAGGAGCCCGACTCCCATCCACTTCGACCGCTCTGGATCGCTCGTCTTGACGGCAGTTGCGGTCATCGCGCCAGCACCACCGGCGGACACGAACAGCGATCACTCTTGGGATTCGTTGGCTTCATATCTGACTCGTGAGAATCGGTGGGTGGGGTTGGGCCCGCTCTCGGGCCCAACCCGCTGCCACCATTCAACCTAGGCTGGTGTGATTCCTTGCAGGTCATCGGGGATCGGGACGTCGCACCGTCCGGCCTCGATCATCACCTCTTGCTGCTTCACGGCGATGTAGTCGAGCACACGCTGTGCGTCCGAGTACTGCCCTGCGGCGAAGCCGTTGTAGGCCTCCTGCTGAATCGCCAGGAGTTCCGCGTACTCCGGCAAGTGCCAGAAGTCGCGTGACTTCCCGTCGCCGAGCATCTCCTTGAAGGCCCGGGCATAGGCGTTGCTCTCCTCGAAGCCGTCGGCGTTCACGCCTTCGGCCGACCACGGCAGACCACCCTGTGCAATGAACTTCTCTTGCGTCTCGGGCAGGTACCACCACTTCAGGAAGTCGATCGAGCAGCGCATGTGGTCGTCGTCGTTGTAGGCGTTGACCACCCACGGCTGACCACCCATGGCGCCGATGGAGTCGCCTTCCGGCATGAGCGGATGACGGCCGACCAGCGTCTTGCCTGCCAGCTCGCCCTCGGCCCCCTCCATGAAGAGGCCGACCGCGTTCCACTGGAGTGCGGCGAAGACCTGGCCCTGGTTGAACAGGTCGATGAGGGAACCGATCCCAAAGGCTTCGGCCCCTGGCGGCTGGTACTTCATGAGGCTCACGAAGTACTCGAGCGCCTCAGCATGCTCCGGCGTGTTGAGCACGCCGACCATCTCGAAGGTCTCAGGATTCCAGATGTCACCGGTCGCGTAGGCGAATGGGTGATACGCACACGAGAAGAAGTCGTACTCCTTCGAGTACTGCGCAGCGAGTCCGTAGATGCCCTCGTCCGGCTTCGTGAAGAAGGCGAACAGATCCTCGTACTGAACGATGGTCAACGGTGCGACCTCGTCGTACGTCGTCGGCATCGGCCATCCGTACTCGGCTTCGAAGGCTGCCTGGTTGTCCGGGTCCTGGAGCCAGTCGAGGCGCATGAAGATGCCCTGCGTGTCCGGCATCTGCGGGAAACCCCACCGAATGCCGGACCCGTCCGGGTAGACCTGGTAGGTCTCGCTGACGAGGTCCGAATATGGCTCGATGTCGAGCTCCGGGTTCGCTTCCATGATGACATCGCCGTTGACGATCCAGCCCGGCTCCGAAAGGGCGCCGAGCCACTGGCTGTCGGAAACGATGACGTTGTACTCCTGCGAACCGGCCGCCAGGGACGGCGCGATCTTCTGATACAACTCGGCGAACGGTGCCGCGGTCTGGGTGACCGTGGTGTCGTAGCCGTACTTGTCCTTGACGTATGCGGCGAACTCCGGGTAGAGGTCGACCGGGATCTGGCTCGGCGGCCAACCGGCCAACGTCGCGAGGCCCATCTCGACGGTCTTGCCCTGCATGTTCGTCTCGTTGCTTCCGAGCAGCGGCGAGTCGTCTGCGACTTCGCCGCCGCCGGCTGCCGTCGTGTCGCTGGAGTCGTCGGCGCCGCAGGCCGCGAGGAGCGAGGCCAATCCGAGTCCGGCACCGCCGGCAAGTACACCTCGGCGGCTGACGACGAACTGCCGTTCCGCCTTCTGCCCCAGGGTCTCTTGGTCTGGGTTCTTCTTGCTGGTCATCAACAATCTCCCATCTGCCTACCCGGTCTGGGTGGGTCTCCGAAGCTGCCTTGATCGATCCTCCTGCGAGGCCGATCGCCTGATCGAATCGGTCGCTTCTGCACATTCGTGCAGGCCCGCACAGATATGCAGGACTGCACGTCGGCACTCTAATCAGATCGCTCCCCGGCCTCCAACTCGGGACCGGGCGCCCTGCCTCGAGCACGCCGAGGACTCTAATCGATTATCGAGAGTCGATGTCGAATTCGCCGACCGAACGGCGGCCGACCGGTCAGCGTCGCAGGATGATCCGGATCGCAAGGATCGTCAGTTCGTAAAGGATGTACAGCGGAACCGACAGGAGCATCAACGTCATCGGATCGCCGGATGGCGTGATGAAGGCGGCCGCGATGAGGATGATGAGGACCGCCCACCGGCGATTGCTCCTCAGCGACTTGCTCGAGACCGCACCGATGGCGGCGGCACCAAACAGGAACACCGGGAACTCGAAGGCCAATCCGAACGCGAGGATGAACCGCATCGCGAACTTCAGGTAGAAGTCGGCGCCGATGATCGGCGTCAGCGCGTCGCCGCCGAATTCGAGCAGGAAGCCAAGGCCTCGTTCGAGCGCGACGTAGCCGACACCGATGCCGACGACGAAGAGCAGCACGAACACCGACGTGACCGGGTACGCCCATCGCTTCTCGTTCGGATTGAGCGCAGGAGAGATGAACCGCCATGCCTGATAGATGATCACCGGGGACGCGAGAATCGTCCCTCCGAACAAGCTCAAACGCATGACGGTCGAGAAGGCTTCGGTGGGCTTGAAGAACGCCAGTTGCCCGTCCGGCACCGCCAGCTGATAGGGCCTTGCGAGGAGGTCGAGAATCTGTTCATTGAAGATGAAGGCAATGACCGTTCCGACCGCTATCGCCGCCACCGACTTCACGACACGCGAGCGGAGCTCTTGGAGGTGAGCCATCAGCGGCATGCTCGGCTGCTGGCTGGTCACGACGCCTCTTCGTCAAGCGTCGCTTCCGTAGCCGTGGTCCCGGCCTGATCGGATTCGACGACCGCAGCCTCGACGCTTTCGCTGGCGGCATCCTCAACGACCGCGGCCACCGCCGGGGGACCGGTGCTGTCCTCGACGACTGCTTCTGCGGCGGCCGCATCCGGCTTCTCGTCCACCGTCTCGGTGACCGCCGCTTCTGCCGGTTTGCTCTTCAGGAGGTCCTTCGGGTTGAGGCTGACCTCCGGGATCTCGATGGACATACCGGCAACCGATGAAGCGGCGCTCTTCATCTCCCCCATGGTGGAGTCGTACTCGCTCTTGAGATCCTTGATCGGCGCGGTAATGTCGTTGAGTTCGTCCCCAAACGAGTCCGTGACCGATCGCGACATCTCTCGCGCCTGGGCGAGGAGCTGGCCGGCCTTCCGCGAGATCTCGGGGATGCGATGCGGACCGAAGATGATGAGCGCGACCAGCACGATCACGACGATTTCACCGGTCCCGAGACTTCCCATGGAAGGAATAGTAGACCCGCCAAGGACATGTGATCTGGGCGGTGCCCCGGGGGCTGTTCAGCGCGCTGCTGGATCCTCATGCCAACCACCCGACTGGGCACCCGGTAGCATCGGACCCGAACACGATGGAGCACCAAAGGAGAACCTCATGGACCTGACGAACCTGCTCCTCCTCATCTCTGGTATCGCATCCTTGATCCTGGGCGTCTGGGCCCTGGTCGACCTGTGGCGTGGGCCCAATGGGATTGGGGCCAAGATCGGCTGGACGATTGGGATTCTCCTCCTCCCCATCCTCGTCGCTGTGCTCTACCTCGTTTCGCGACCGGGGAGTCGGATGCAGGAGGAAGCCTACGAGTCGACCGAGTCGGCCGACGACGTCATTCGCGACTACGGGCACGGCGGCGAACTCTGACCGCGAGCCTGGCCTTCCCCCGGGTCGAGCGGGCGCCGCAGGATCTAGAGGTGGAGAGGCTCAGGCAGCGTGGAAACGACCGGGCCGTCTTCGGTGATCAGAACCGTGTGCTCGAAATGCGCAGAGAGGGCCCCGTCGGCGGTGACGACCGTCCAGCCGTCATCGAGCACAACGGTCTCGGCCGTACCGAGGTTGAACATCGGTTCGATCGCGAGCGCCATGCCGGTCTTGAGCTTCAGCCCCTTGCCTGCGACGCCGTAGTTGGGGACGTTCGGCGCCTCATGCATCTGGCGGCCGATCCCGTGTCCGATGTACTCGCGCACAACGCCGTAGCCGTAGGGCTTGGCGGTCTCCTCGATCGCGGCGCCGATGTCGCCAAGACGGTTCCCGTGCCGGGCCAGCTTCAGCCCGTTCCACAACGCCTCTTCGGTGACCTCGAGCAGTCGTCCGACCTCATCCGGAACATCGCCGATGGTCATCGTGAACGCAGCATCTCCGTGCCAACCCTCGTAGATGGCGCCAGCGTCGATCGAGAGCACATCGCCGTTGCGGAGGGTGTAGCCGTCAGGGATGCCGTGGACGATCGCAGAATTCGGGGAGGCACAGATCGTCGCAGGGAATCCGTGATAGCCGAGGAACGAGGGCCGGCATCCCCGTTCGCGACAGACCTCAGCGGCGAGCGCGTCGAGTTCCCTCGTCGTGATCCCGGCGACGGCGGCCTCCCTGACGACCTGGTGCATCGCGGCGACGCACTGTCCGGCAATCTCCATCTTCGCGAAGTCATCCGGCTTCTTCTTCGAAATGATCTTCGCTCCGACCATCAGGAAGCCAGTTCTGTGGCTACACGGCAGTAGATGTCCTCGATCGAACCCGACCCGTCGACGCGCCGGACGCGGTCGCCGTAGTAGGCGATCAGCGGTTCGGTCTCCGCGTGGAATACTTCGAGACGGTGTCGGATCGTCTCGTCGTTGTCGTCGGTCCGACCCTCGATTTCGGCGCGCTTGAGGAGTCGACCGACGACCTCGTCGTCATCAACCGAGAGGTAGATAACCGTTCTGAGAGCACCATCTCCGACGGCTTCGGTCAGGATCTCGGCTTGGCGAAGGTTGCGAGGGAATCCGTCGAGCAGATATCCGCCGGCCGCGTCCTCCCGCGAGAGGCGCTCCTTGACGAGCGCTACCACGAGGTCATCCGGCACGAGGTCACCGGCTGCCATATATTCCGAAGCACGGTTCCCGAGTTCGCTCCCGGAAGCGAGCGCTTCGCGAAGCATGTCACCGCTCGAGACGTGCGGAATGCCGAGTGCCCGCGTGACCAACTTGGCCTGCGTCCCCTTGCCACCCCCGGGCGGCCCAAGAAACAAAAGATGTCTACCCATGTGTAGCTCCTGGTTGAAGAGATCCTCAGATTACCGGTCGCCGGGCACAGCAGATTCGTGGCCGGGTTGAGTCGCCGGTCACCAGTCACCAGGCGCCAGGAAGACACGGACGAGCACAGGCCTGAGAGGTTCGGTCGAGCGATTCCGGATCGAAGCTGGAAGCTGGCGGCCGCTCGTCCCGACTCGGGACCGGCGACCGGCGACTGGTTTCCTCAGCTTCTAGCTGAGGAAACCTTCGTAGTTCCGCATCATCAACTGGGACTCGATCTGCTTCGTGGTCTCGAGTGCGACACCGGCCACGATGATGATCGACACACCCGAAAGACCAACCGGGACGTTCCAGATGTATCCGAGGATGGACGGCAAGACCGTCACGACAGCCAGGTACAGGGCACCCGGAAGGGTGATCCGGCTCAAGACATACTGCAGGTAGTTGACGGTCGCTCGTCCCGGACGAATACCCGGGATGAAGCCGCCCTGGCGCTGAATCATGTCGGCCTGGCGCTCGGGGTCGAACTGGATCGCCGTATAGAAGTAGGTGAAGAACACCACGAGCAGCGCCAGCACGAAGATATACCAGAGGCTCGGTGAGAACCCTCCGCCGCTCGACGACAGCAGGTTGACGTCGATCCAATCCCTGACCGTCGCGCCCCAGCCTTCCGGCGGCAGCACCGAGGCGATGAGGGCAGGGAAGTACATGATCGACGTGGCAAAGATGACCGGGATCACGCCCGCCATGTTCACCTTCAGCGGGATATAGGTGGACTGACCCCCCATGACCTTCCGGCCACGGACCCGCTTGGAGAACTGCACCGGGATTCGGCGCTGTCCCTGCTCGATGTAGATGATCCCGACGGTGAGGAGCACCATCACAGCAACAATCACGATGAACTGATAGGTCGCCGAGTTGGCGTTCAGGATCGCCAACTGGGACGGAATCTGCGAGATGATCGAGATGAAGATCAGGAGCGACATGCCGTTGCCGATGCCTCGCTGCGTGATCAACTCACCGAACCACATGAGCAGTGCCGTACCGGCCGTCATGGTGATGACGATGATGATGACGTTACGAGGTGTGTAGTCCGGGATCAGGTCGATGCCCCCGGTCAGCTGACCGGAGTGGAACAGGAACGAGAAACCGGTCGACTGCAGCAGGGCCAGGATGACCGTGAGGTACCGGGTCCACTGCGTGATGACCTTCCGTCCGCTCTCCCCCTCCTCTTGGAGGGCTTGAAGCTTCGGAATCACGACGGCGAGAAGCTGCAGGATGATCGACGCCGTGATGTACGGCATGATCCCCAGAGCAAACACGGATAGACGCGTCAGCGCGCCACCGGAGAACAGGTTCAGCAGGCCGACGAACCCGGAGGTCGTCGCGGCATCGGTGAATTCCTTGATGGCGTCCAAGTCCACACCGGGCACCGGGACGGTGGTCCCGAAGCGGTAGAGGACGAAGATGAACAGCGTGAAGAGGATCTTGTTCCGCAGATCATGAATCCGGAACGCGTTCCTGAAGGCGGTCAGCATGTGGTTCGGGTGCTCCTCTTGCCTGCGATGGGCACGGTAGTCAGGATCGGGGGACGACTAGTCCTCGATGACCTCTACCGAGCCTCCCGCGGCCTTGATCTTCTCGACGGCTCCGAGGCTGAAGGCGTGCGCCTTGATGGTCAGCGCGCGGTCGATGTCGCCCTCACCGAGGACTTTCACCTTGCCGCGATGCTTCACCAGGCCCATAGCCCGCAGGTCGTCTGCGGTCACGGTCGATCCGGCGTCGAACTCGTTGAGACGCTCGACGTTGATCACCGTGTACTCGACGCGGTTCGGGTTCCGGAAGCCGCGAAGCTTTGGCATGCGCCGCTGAAGGGGCATCTGGCCACCCTCGAACCCGCGGCGGACCTTGCTCCGTGCCTTCAGACCCTTCGTGCCGCGGCCTGCGGTCTTGCCCCGCCGGCCGGACTCGCCGCGTCCGACGCGGATCTTGCGCTTCTTCGACCCTTCTGCGGGTCGGAGATGGTGCAGTTTCATCAGACTTCCTCCACTTCGAGGAGGTGCTTCGCACGGAACACCATGCCGCGCACGTCCGGTGTGTCGGGACGCAAGGTCGTGCTATTGATCTTGCGCAGCCCGAGACTTTCTACGGTTGCGCGGGTCTTCGGCTTCTCGCCGATTGTGCTGCGCACCAATGTGATCTTGAGTGTGCCGGCCATCAGCTTCCGCCTTGCGTCTTCATGAGTTCAGCCGACCGGTACGCCGCGAGCAACGCGGGCGGGAACAGTTCTTCCGGACGCTTCCCTCTGGCCTTGGCGACCACGTCGGGACGCTGCTGTGCCTGGAGGGCGTTGACCGTCGCTTTCGCGACGTTCACATGCGTCGGTGATCCGAGGGACTTGGAGAGCACGTCGCTGATACCGGCGGCCTCCAGAATCTGGCGGACGGCTCCACCGGCAATGACGCCGGTACCCGGAGCTGCCGGCTTGAGCAGAACGCGGGATGCGCTCTGTTGGCCGATCACCTCGTGGATGATCGTCTGGCCGGCCATCGGCACGTCGAACATGTTCTTCCGTGCGATCTCCATGCCCTTCTGGATGGCCATCGGGACTTCTTTGGCTTTGCCGTATCCGATCCCGACCTTGCCTTTGCCGTTCCCCACCGTCACGAGGGCCGTGAATGAGAATCGGCGACCACCCTTGACGACCTTGGCCACACGGTTGATCGCAATGACGCGCTCGTCGAACTCCGGCTCGCGGCGTTCACGGCGGTCCCTGCGATCCCTGCGGTCTCTTCGGTCTTTGTTGTCTCGTGTCGTCATAGCGCTCCTAGAACTCCAGCCCGGACGTGCGGGCTCCGTCGGCCAGCGCCTTGACGCGCCCGTGGTAGGCGAACCCACCGCGGTCGAAGACCACCTCGTCGATCCCTGCGTCTTTGGCGCGGGAGCCAACCAGCTTCCCGACCTCGGTCGCGGTCTCGACGTTGAGCGTCTTCTTCGCGAGCTTGCCCTCTCGTGAAGAGGCCGAAGCCACGGTGACACCCTGGTCGTCGTCGATGATTTGTGCGTAGATGTAGCGATTGCTGCGGAACACCGCGAGTCGGGGCCGCGTTGCGGTGCCGTGCACCTTCTTGCGGACCCGGAAGTGGCGGCGCCGGCGAGCGTCTGTGCGTGAACCTCTCATCAGGCAGCCCCTGCTTTCCCGGCCTTACGGCGAACGTACTCGTCGGCGTAGCGGATGCCTTTGCCCTTGTAGGGCTCAGGCGGCCTCACGGCGCGAATGTTGGCGGCGACCTGGCCGACGAGTTGCTTGTCGATCCCGCTGATGATGAACTTCGTCGGTTCGGGAACCTCGAAGGTGATGCCTTCAGGAGCCTCGATCGTCACGGGGTGTGAGTATCCAACCTGCAGTTCGAGTGTGCTCCCCTTCAGTGCGCCGCGATACCCGACCCCGACGGCCTGGAGTTCCTTGGAGTATCCAGTGGATACCCCAATCACCATGTTCGCGATCAATGCACGGCTCAGACCGTGCAGGGCGCGGACCTCACGTTCATCGCTGCTGCGGCTCACCGTGAGAACGCCGTCCTCGACCGACACACTGATGCGTGGATCAAGGTCCTGGCTGAGGGACCCCTTCGGGCCCTTCACGACAACCACGTCGTCCTCGTACGCAGTCTCAACGCCGGCGGGCAACTCGATTGGTGCTTTTCCAATGCGGCTCATGTCACCAAACCTCGCAGAGCACTTCGCCACCGACGTTGCGCCGGCGAGCATCACGGTCGGTCATGACACCATCGGACGTCGAGACGATGGCGACACCGATGCCACCTCGTACGCGACGCACGTCGGTGGCGCCTGAGTAGACACGGCGGCCTGGCTTCGAGATGCGCTGAAGGCCCTCGAGGATCGGCTGACGGTCGCTGCCGTAACGGAGCGTGACCGTGAGTTCTTTCCCGACGCGAGCGTCGTCGACCTTGTACCCGTCGATGTATCCCTCTTCTGAGAGGATGCGGGCGATCTCTTCTTTCAACTTCGAGGACGGCATTCTCGTCTCCGGATGCAGCGCGAGATTTGCGTTGCGGATCCGGGTGAGCATGTCGGCAATGGGATCAGACTGCATGATTACCACGAAGCCTTTCTCACACCGGGGAGCTCACCTTCGTGGGCGAGTTCACGCAGCGACGAACGCGACATCCCGAACTTGCGGAAGTAGCCGCGGGGACGACCCGTGACGCCACACCGGTTGCGGTAGCGGGTTGCGCTTGCGTCACGCGGCATCTTGGCGATCTTCTGATACGCCTCGCGCTTGTCCTCATAGGAAGCATCGGGGTCCTTGATGACCTTGACCAACTCGGCACGCCTTTCGGCGTACTGGTTGACGATTGCTTTCCGTTTGTTGTTCTTGGCGATCTTCGATGTCTTCGCCATCACACACCTGCCTGTTGACGGCTGAACGGGAACCCGAAGGCATCGAGTAGCGCCCTGCCTTGCTCGTCGGTTGCTGCCGTGGTCACGAACGTGATGTCCATGCCGCGGACTTTGGCGACCTTGTCGTAGTCGATCTCCGGGAAGATCAGCTGTTCGGTGACACCGAAGGTGTAGTTCCCACGGCCATCGAACCCGGTGGGGCTCATGCCGCGAAAGTCTCGGATCCTCGGGATCGCTGTAGCGATGACCCGATCGAGGAACTCCCACATCCGAGCGCCGCGGAGCGTCACCGATGCACCGACCGGAACGCCCTCGCGCAGCTTGAAGTTCGAGATGGACTTGCGTGCCATCGTCACCTTCGGCTGCTGGCCGGTGATAATCCGAAGGTCCTCGACGGCCCCGTCCATGAGCTTGGCGTCCTGGGCGGCGTCGCCGACGCCCATGTTCACCACGATCTTCAGGAGACGCGGAACCTGCATTGCGTTCTCGAGCTCGAGGGTGTCCTTGAGCTGAGCTGCAATTTCGCTGTCGTACTTCTCTTTGAGGCGAGGTGCCATCAGAGCTCACCTCCACACTTGCGACAGAGGCGGTACTTCCGGCCGTCCTCGTCGAATCCGGCGCCAATGCGGGTCGGTCCGCACTCGGAGCAGACGATCATGACATTCGATGCGTCGATCGGCATGTCCTTGTCGATGATTCCGCCCTGCATCGTCTGCCCGGTGGCACGCTGGCTCCGCTTCGCGGTGGCGACACCTTCGACGATGATCTTGTTGCGCGACGGGAAGACCTTGGCGATCTTCGACTCGGTGCCGGCATCCTTGCCGGTGATGACCTGCACCGTGTCGCCCTTCTTCAGCTTCATCACAGCACCTCCGGTGCCAGCGATACGATCCGCATGAACTTCTTGTCGCGCAGCTCACGGCCGACCGGACCAAAGATCCGGGTGCCTCGCGGCTGCTGCTGGTCGTTGATGATCACGCAGGCGTTGTCATCGAAGCGGATGTAGGTCCCGTCGGAACGACGGTTCTCCTTCTTGGTCCGCACGACCACGGCTTTGACGACCTCACCCTTCTTCACGGTTCCACCGGGTGTGGCGTCCTTCACCGTACAAACGACGGTATCGCCGAGGCTGCCGTACCGCCTACCGGATCCACCCAGTACGCGGATGACCAGAACCTCTTTTGCACCCGTGTTGTCGGCGACTCTGAGCCTGGACTCTTGCTGAATCATCGTGCACGCTCCACGACCTCTGCGACGCGCCAGTGCTTCGTCTTCGAGAGCGGGCGGGTCTCAACGATCTTCACCGTGTCACCGACATTGGCGTCGTTCGCCTCGTCGTGGGCGTGGAATCGCTTGCGCACCGGCACAGTCTTGCCGTACTTGGGGTGGCGTTTGGAGTCACGGACTTCGACGGTGACCGTCTTGTCTCGAGCGTCCGAAACGACGACCCCGACGCGTGTTTTGCGGCGTCCCCGTTCCATCTACGCCTCCTCTTTCTGAGTTTCCCAGGCAGCGATCTCTTGTTCGCGCATCATCGTCTTGATGCGTGCAACTTGGCGTCGCACTGCCTTGATTCGAGCTGTGTTATCGAGTTGGTTCGTGACGATTTGGAACCGGAGGTTGAACAGTTCCTCTTTGGACTCGTCGAGCTGTTCTTGCAGCTCGGCGTAGTTCAGCTTCCGCAGGTCGACGGTCTTCATACGTCCTCCCGCCTGACGAACTTCGTCTTCAACGGCAGCTTGTGTGCGGCGAGGCGCATGGCTTCGCGAGCCAACTCCTCATCAACACCGGCCATCTCGAACATGACTCGCCCCGGCTTGACCACGGCGACCCAGTATTCGGGGTTTCCTTTGCCGGAACCCATGCGGGTCTCAGCCGGCTTCTCCGTGATCGGCTTGTCCGGAAAGATCGTGATCCAGACCTTCCCGCCACGCTTGATCTTTCGGGTCATGGCGATACGGGCTGCCTCGATCTGGCGAGCGGTGATCCACCCAGGCTCCTGAGCCTGGAGACCGAACTCGCCGAATGAGACCTTGGACCCGCCCTTCGCCTTGCCGGTCATTCGGCCCTTCTGGACCTTTCGGTACTTGGTGCGTTTCGGCATCAACATCAGGCGTCATCTCCTTCGGAGGAGTCGCCAGAGCTGTCGTCGACCTTCTGAGTCTCTATGGTCTCAGTGGTTTCGACCGTGGGGGTCTCCTCCACTTCGAGCGCTTCAACCGCTTCTTCGAGCACAACCGCCTCTTCAACGGTTTCGAGTACCTCTTCGGCGGCGAGGGCCTCAACGACCTCGACCTCTGCGACCGCCTCGGCGATCTTCTCTTCGGCAATCTCCTCGGCAACTTCGGCTTCGACGACCGCTTCTACGATCTCGGCCTCTGCCACCGCCTCAGCAACCTCAAGTTCGACGATGGCCTCAACCACCTCTTCCTCGGTCGTTGCTTCGGCAATCTTCTCTTCGGCCACGGCTTCGGCAATCTCAGCATCGGCGATTGCTTCCGCGACCTTCTCTTCTGCGACGACTTCGGCAACCTCGGCCTCGACGATCGCCTCTGCGATCTCAACCTCGGCGAGCGCTTCCGCGACCTCGACGGCGGCAGCGGCTTCGACGACCTCTTCGGCGACGACCGCCTCGATCACATCCTCGACCTCAGCCTTGGCTGCTTCGAATTCTGCGGCCGCATCTGCTGTCGTGGTCGTGGGGCGCTTGCCTCCACCGGCCTCGATCAGGCGCTTTCCGCCCTTCTTGCCGTCGCCGGCCTCCGTGACACGCTTGCCTCCGCCGGCCTCGATGAGTCGCTTGCCGCCGGTCTCGCCCGCTGCCGCTTCGGCGCGGGATCGAGCAGAACGTCGGCGACGCTGCGCCGGCCCGCCCGCTGCGAGCCGGGCCTCGGCTGCGATCTTCTCGTTGCG
Organism: uncultured Actinomycetota bacterium; assembly: GCA_963836085.1. GTDB lineage: Bacteria > Actinomycetota > Acidimicrobiia > Spongiisociales > UBA5794 > JAHEEL01. The sequence goes on along the minus strand of CAWIHT010000008.1, from coordinate 227,223 downwards.
GGCCACGGCGCTCGTGAGCAGGTCTCCGCGATACACCCACACCTTGACGCCGATGGCGCCGACGGTGGTCCGAGCGGTCGCACGACCGAAGTCGATGTCGGCACGGAGTGTGTGAAGCGGAACGCGGCCTTCGAGGTACCACTCGCGCCGGCCCATGTCGGCACCGCCGAGGCGACCCTGAGCCTGGACGCGAACGCCCTCGGCTCCTGCCTTCATGGCGGTCGTCACGGTGCGCTTCATGGCACGACGGAAGGCAACGCGGCCTTCGAGCTGGTCGGCAATGCTCCGTGCGAGCAAGGTGGCGTCGAGTTCGGGGTTCGAAACCTCGATCACGTTGAACTTGACCATTCGGTTGGTGAGATCCTCGAGACCGGAGCGGAGCCGCTCGGCTTCCGAACCGCCGCGACCGATGACCACGCCGGGGCGTCCCGTGTGGATGTCGACCTGGACCTTCTTGTCGCCGATTCGTTCGATGTCGATCCGGGAGACGGCACCGCGGGTCAGTTCGTCGCGCAGGTACGTGCGGATCTTCTGATCTTCGAGGACCTGCGACGCATAGTCCTTCTCGCTGTACCAGCGGGACTTCCAGTCGGTGACGATCCCGAGACGCAGGCCGTAGGGGTGAATCTTCTGTCCCATTAGGCGACCTCCTCCGAGTCGGCAACGACGATGGTGATGTGGCTCGTACGCTTGCGAATCCGCGTTGCACGACCCCTGGCGCGTGGGCGCCATCGCTTGAGGGTCGGGCCCTCGTCGGCATAGGCCTCGGCGACGAAGAGTTCGTCGGCGTCGGCCGCCAGGTTGTGCTCTGCGTTCGCAACGGCCGAGTCCAAGCACTTGAGAATCGGATCTGCGGCACGGCGAGGCGTGTGTGTCAACACAACGCGCGCTTCGTCCACGGGGAGACCCCGCACGAGATCCAAGACTCGTCGTACCTTGTACGGCGACTGTCGAACGTGTCTGGCTTTCGCGTTGGCCTTCATCGCTTCCTCGCAGCTTTCTCGCTCCCGGCATGTCCCCGGAACGTCCGGGTCGGGGCGAACTCGCCGAGCTTGTGACCGACCATCGACTCGCTGATGTACACCGGGACGTGCTTGCGACCGTCATGCACGGCGATGGTGAGTGTCACCATCTCCGGCGTAATCGTCGATCGCCGACTCCACGTGCGGATGACTCGCTTGTCGTTGCTGTCGTTCGCGGCTTCGACTTTTCGGAGGAGGTGTTCATCGACGAACGGCCCCTTCTTCAGGCTCCTCGCCATGGTCTACCTCCGACCCTTCTTGCTTCGCCTGCGAACGATGTATTTGTCGCTGGCTTTGTTCTTCTTGCGGGTGCGCCCCTCGGGCTTGCCCCATGGGCTCACCGGGTGACGGCCACCCGAGCTGCGGCCCTCGCCACCACCAAGAGGGTGGTCCACCGGGTTCATGACGACACCGCGTGATTGTGGGCGCTTGCCCTTCCAGCGGCTGCGTCCCGCCTTGCCGATCTTGACGAGTTCGGCGTCGGTGTTGCCCACCTGGCCGATGGTCGCACGGCAGTCGAGGAGGACCCGACGCATCTCACCGGACGGGAGCCGGACGAGCGCGTACTTGCCTTCCTTCGACATCAGCTGGATCGCTGCGCCGGCTGATCGGCCCATCTTGGCACCGCCGCCGGGCCGAAGCTCGACTGCGTGCACGACGGTACCCGTCGGGATGTTACGCAATGGCATGGCGTTCCCCGGCCGGATGTCCGCTGACGATCCGGACTCGAGCATGTCGCCCACTTCGACCTTCACGGGGGCGAGAATGTATCGCTTCTCCCCATCGACGTAGTGGAGCAACGCAATGCGGGCATTCCGGTTCGGGTCGTACTCGATCGCGGCGACCTTGGCAGGAATCCCGTCCTTGGTGCGTCGGAAGTCGATGACGCGATAACGCCGCTTGTGTCCACCGCCGCGGTGACGCGACGTGATACGCCCGTTGGCATTGCGACCCGATGATCGCTTCTGCTTCGCCAGGAGGCTCTTCTCCGGCTTCGACTTCGTGATGGTCTCGAAGTCGGAGACGGTTTGGAACCGGCGGCCCGGCGAGGTTGGCTTGAGTTTCTTTACACCCATATCGCTATACCTCGAAGATGTCGATCTTGTCGCCGTCGGCGAGCTTGACCAGGGCACGCTTGGTGTCCTTGCGCTTGCCGAGCACGTAGCCGGTTCGCTTGAGCTTGCCCTTGCGGTTGATGGTGTTCACCGAGAGCACCGTCACGTCGAAGATCGACGCGATCGCTTGCTTGATCTCGGTCTTGTTGGCGCGCCAGTCGACAACGAACGTGTAGGTGTTCGTTGCGTCGATGAGGTCATACGACTTCTCCGACACGATCGGCTCGAAGATGATGTCCCGTGGGTTCTTCACGAAGCCACCTCCTCGGCTGTGTCGGGTTCGACAACAGCTGCTTCGGCAGCTTCACCGGTGACCGGCATCTGGCGGCTGGCGACGCCTTCCGCATGCTCGTCGGTGCCCCGCGGGACGCTCTGACCGAGGTCCAGGGTGCCCTTCGACATGATGATCGTCTCGGCCCACAGCACGTCGTAGGTGTTGGCCTGGCCGAGGTTCGACGCGATCACGCCGTCGATATTGCGGAACGACTTGATGGCCGTGTGTTCATGATCCTCAGCGAGCAGCAGCACCTTGCCGGTGACGCCCATTGCCGTGAGCAGCGCCGTGGCGTTCTTCGTCTTGGGAGTGTCCCAGACGCTGAAGTCTTCGACGACCTTGATCTGGCCCTCTCCGGCTCTCGCCGAGAGTGCGCTACGCAACGCGAGACGCTTCATCTTCTTGGGCGTCCGCTGCGAGTAGTCGCGCGGCTTGGGGCCATGGGCCACACCACCGCCGATCCACTGTGGCGAGCGGATCGATCCGTGACGAGCACGACCGAGTCCCTTCTGACGCCATGGTTTCTTTCCACCGCCGCGTACTTCAGAGCGGGTCTTGGTGGAATGCGTGCCGGCACGTGCGGCAGCGAGTTGCGCCGTCACGACCTGGTGCATCACGTCGCGGTTCGGCTCGATCCCGAAGATGTCCGGGTTGAGTTCGACCTCGCCGGTCTGCTCTCCGTCCGCCGTGAACAATTCTGCTGTCAGTTGATCAGCCACGCTTCTTCACCGCCTCTCGCACAACCACAACGGCGCCCTTGGGACCGGGTACGGCCCCCTTGAGCAGCAGCACATTGCGGCCGGCATCGATCTGAACGACGTCCAGGTTCAGCACCGTGGTTTGGTCTCCACCCATGCGACCCGGCATCCGCTTGCCCTTGAACACCCGGGCCGGTGTGGCGCATGCGCCGATAGCACCCGGAGCGCGGTGGACCTTGTGAACACCGTGGCTGGCGCCTTGGCCCTTCATGCCGTGCCGCTTCATCACGCCGGCGAATCCCTTGCCCTTGGAGATGCCGGTCGCATCGGCACGTTGCCCGACTTCGAGCACGTCGGCGATCGTGATCTCCTGGCCGAGTTCGTAGGCATCCGGGTCGTCGACGCGCAGTTCGACGAGGTGCCGGTGCGGCGCAACCCCCGCCTTGGCGAAGTGTCCGACCTGGGCGCGGTTGGCCTTGTTGGCCGACATCTCGCGGTAGGCGATCTGAATCGCGGCGTAGCCGTCGGTCTCCGGACGTTTGATTTGTGTCACGTGGACGGGACCAGCCTTGATGACGGTCACGGGGATCGCCCGGTTCTCGTCGTCGAAGACCTGGGTCATGCCCAGCTTCTCACCAATGATTGCCTTCACGTCTTGATCTCCACTTCAACGCCGGCCGGAAGGTCGAGACGCATGAGCGAATCGACGGTCTTCGGGGTCGGCTCGAGGATGTCGATCAGACGCTTGTGGATGCGCATCTCGAAGTGCTCCCGGCTCGTCTTGTCGACGTGCGGGCCGCGGATGACGCAGTACCGATGAATACGGGTCGGCAGTGGCACCGGACCTTTGATCTTTGCTTGTGTACGGATCACGGTCTCCGCGATCTTGCGGGCCGACTCGTCGACGACCGAATGGTCGTATGCCTTGAGTCGGATTCTGATCCGATGCTCGTCTGCCATGTTCTGAACTCTCCTCAGCTAGCGGTCCCGAGTCCCGAAGGTCTCGGTACTTGGCTCTTGCTCCTTCTCCCTCCCCCCGCCGAAGGTGGGGGGAGGTGCCCCTCCGGGGCGGAGGGGGGCTTCCTTACTTCTTCTATTTGATGATCTTGGTGACGCGGCCAGCACCCACCGTGCGACCACCCTCACGAATCGCGAAACGCAGACCCTCATCCATCGCGATCGACTTCCCCAACACCACCGTCATCTCCGTGTTATCACCCGGCATCACCATCTCCGTACCCTCAGGCAACGACACCGAACCCGTCACATCCGTCGTACGGAAATAGAACTGCGGCCGATACCCATCAAAGAACGGGTTATGACGCCCACCCTCATCCTTCGTCAACACATACACCTGCGCCTCGAAATCAGTATGCGGCGTAATCGAACCAGGCTTCGCAATCACCTGACCACGCTCCACATCATCCTTCCCAATACCACGCAACAAGAGACCAACATTGTCCCCCGCCAACGCCTCATCAAGAAGCTTGCGGAACATCTCCACACCCGTCACCGTCGTCGTCTGCATCTCACGCAAACCAACAATCTCAACCTGCTCACCAACATTGAGCGTCCCCTGCTCAACACGACCCGTCACCACCGTCCCACGACCCGTAATCGAGAACACATCCTCAATCGGCATCGAGAACGGCTTCTCCGTATCACGAGGCGGCTCAGGAATATACGAATCAACCGCCTCCATCAACTCGACAATCGAGGAAGCCTCGGCCTCATCACCCTCCAAAGCCTTCAACGCAGAACCACGCACAACCGGAATATCGTCCCCAGGGAACTCATACTCCGTCAACAAATCCCGAACCTCCAACTCGACCAGATCCAACAACTCCTCATCATCAACCTGATCCGTCTTATTCATATACACAACGATGTACGGCACACCCACCTGACGCGCCAACAACACATGCTCACGCGTCTGCGGCATCGGACCATCAGCCGCCGACACCACCAACACCGCACCATCAATCTGCGCAGCACCCGTAATCATGTTCTTCACATAATCAGCATGCCCCGGCATATCAACATGCGCATAATGACGATTCGCCGTCTCATACTCCACATGAGCAATCGCGATCGTGATCCCACGCTCACGCTCCTCAGGCGCCTTATCAATATCATCAAACGCCGTGAACTCCGTCGCACCCTCACCAGACTCCGCCAACACCTTCGTAATCGCAGCCGTCAACGTCGTCTTCCCATGATCAATATGACCCATGGTCCCAATATTCACATGCGGCTTCGACCGCTCAAACTTCGCCTTCGCCATCAGCGTCTCCTTCTATTCGCCTCTGACCTTGGCCACGATTTCTTGCGCGGCGGCGGTCGGAACTTCTTGATATGAGTGGAATTGCATCGAGTAGTTAGCTCGTCCCTGGGTCCGTGACCTCAGGTCCGTCGCATAGCCGAACATCTCTGCGAGGGGCACCAGGGCCTTGACGACCCGTCCGTGTCCGCGCTGGTCCATCGATTCGACCTTCCCGCGACGGGAGGACAGGTCGCCGATGACATCACCCATGTATTCATCCGGGGTGACGATCTCGAGTTCCATGACGGGCTCGAGAAGCTTGACGCCGGCTCGCTTGGCAGCGTCCTTGAGAGCCATTGACCCTGCAATTCGGAACGCCATCTCATTCGAATCGACATTGTGACTTGATCCGTCGATGAGCGAGGCTCGCAGGTCGACGAGCGGGTACCCGGCGAGGATTCCCGAATCGAGCGACTCTCGCATGCCCCGTTCGACGGCAGGGATGTATTCACGGGGAACGTTCCCGCCCTTGACCTTGTCCTCGAACTCGAATCCGCTGCCGGGGGCAAGCGGCTCGAGGTTGATGACGACGTGGCCGTACATGCCGGAGCCACCGGTCTGACGCTTGAACTTGGCGTCGACCTTGTTGACGGCCTTCTTGATCGTCTCGCGGTAGGCGACCTGCGGTCGACCAACGTTCGCTTCGACCTTGAACTCACGCAACAGGCGGTCGACGATGATCTCGAGGTGCAGTTCGCCCATCCCCTCGATGATCGTCTGCCCGGTCTCCTCGTCACCGCTGACCTGGAACGTCGGGTCTTCCTCTGCGAGCTTGGCAAGGGCCTCACCGAGCTTGTCCTGATCGGCTTTGGTCTTCGGCTCGATCGCGACCGAGATCACCGGGTCCGGGAACGTCATCGTCTCCAACTGGATCGGAGCGTTCGTAGCACAGAGCGTGTCACCTGTCTTGGTGTGCTTCATGCCGACGGCGGCGACGATGTCACCCGTGTGAATCTCATCGACGTCTACCTGCTTGGAAGCGTGCATCCGGAGGAGACGGCCGAACCGTTCCTTCTTGCCGTCGGTCGCATTGAGAACCGCGTCGCCCTTGCTCGCGGTCCCGGAATAGACCCGGAAGTACGTGAGCTTGCCGACATACGGGTCGGTCATGATCTTGAACGCCAACGCCGAGAACGGTTCGTCGTCCGAGCTCTCACGGTAGAGAACGTCGTCCTCGTGGCGCGGCTTGAAACCCTCGGTTGGCGGCAGGTCGAGCGGCGACGGAAGATAGGCAACGACGGCGTCGAGCAGCGGCTGAACGCCCTTGTTCTTGAACGCAGAACCGAGCAGCACCGGGACGAAGTCACGATTGATCGTGCCCTTGCGTATCACCAGTCGGATCTCCTCCGGGTCGAGGTCGTGGTCCGACAGGTACTTCTCGAGCAACGCCTCATCCTCGGCAGCGACGATGTCGAGCATCTTGTGATGCCACTCGTTTGCGACCTCGCGGTACTCATCGGGAATCTCGACGACCTCGCGCTCCTTGCCATCCTCGTCGTGCCAGACGATCGCGTTCATCTCGACGAGATCGATGACCCCGTGGAAGTCGGACTCGGCCCCCATCGGGATCTGGATCGTGACGGGGTTGCCACCGAGCCGATCAACGATCGACTGCTTGGCTGCGTAGAAGTCGGCTCCGATCCGGTCCATCTTGTTGATGAAGCAGATGCGGGGTACGCCGTACTTATCGGCCTGACGCCAGACGGTCTCCGACTGCGGTTCGACGCCGGATACGGCATCGAACACGGCAACGGCGCCATCGAGAACCCGGAGCGAACGCTCGACTTCGACGGTGAAATCGACGTGACCCGGCGTATCAATGATGTTGATGACGTGATCGTCCCAAGCGCAGGTGGTCGCTGCCGACGTGATCGTGATGCCACGTTCCTGCTCCTGCTCCATCCAGTCCATGACGGCCGCGCCCTCGTGGACCTCACCCAGCTTGTAGGTGCGTCCGGTGTAGTAGAGGATCCGCTCCGTGACCGTGGTCTTGCCCGCGTCGATGTGGGCCATGATCCCGATGTTTCGGATCTTCTCGAGGTTGATAGTGCGTGCCATGAGGTGTCGGTGCTCCTGAACTACCAGCGGTAGTGTGCGAAGGCCTTGTTGGACTCCGCCATCTTGTGAACGTCTTCGCGTCGCTTCACGGCTGCCCCGGTGCGGTTGGATGCATCGAGGATCTCGCCGGCGAGACGCTGGGCCATCGTGGGCTCTCTGCGCTTGCGGGCGAATTCCACGAGCCAGCGGACGGCGAGTGTCTGCCCGCGTCGTGGCCGGACCTCGACGGGGACCTGATAGGACGATCCGCCGACGCGGCGTGACCGGACCTCGACCGACGGACGGATGTTGTCCACCGCTCGCTTGAGGATCGACAGGGGTTCGGACCCCGTGCGTTGCTCAACAATCTCCATCGACCCGTAGACGATGCGGCGGGCGGCGCCCTTCTTGCCTCTCCAGAGCACCTTGTTGATGACCTGAGTGACCAGAACGGACCGGTAGACCGGGTCTGGATCGAGCTTGCGAACCTCGGCTGGTGCTCGACGCATGCCTAGGACTCCTTCTTCGTGCCGTACTTGGAACGCGCTTGCTCGCGGCCGTCGACGCCTGCGGCATCGAGCGCTCCACGAATGACCTTGTACCGAACACCCGGAAGGTCCTTCACACGACCACCACGCACGAGCACAATCGAGTGCTCCTGGAGGTTGTGTCCTTCACCCGGGATGTAGGCGGTGATTTCGGCTCCGGAGGTGAGGCGGATACGGGCGACCTTGCGAAGCGCCGAGTTCGGCTTCTTCGGTGTCACGGTGTAGACGCGAGTGCAGACGCCGCGACGTTGCGGCGAACCTGCAAGACCAACGGTCTTGGACTTCTTCGGCTTCGGCGTCCGGCCCTGTCGGACCAGCTGCTGTACGGTCGGCACGTGGGGTACCGTCTCTCTCTTCTCGGCGCACCCCAACCCGAGGGGCTCGGAATCGGGGCTCTGACGAACGAAAATCGGCGCCGCCACACAGCGTGGCGTCGCCGATCCCTACTGTGAGTCGCTTCGCTCACAACAGCGTTCAGGTGAACGCCTCAGGGTAAGCGCGGACTCCGGCGGGAAACCGGATTCGCAAGTATAGGGACACGATGCTCTACTGCGCAAGGCGCGAAAACCCCCGAACCGCCACGCCACACGGCATTCCCGCGTCCGGTCCCCGCGCCGAGGTCAGGCCAATTCGTCCATGTATCGCCTGATCTCGGGCATGCCGCTCAGCTTCTCGTAGAAGAAGCTGTTGACGAGGTTGAGGAGACGCTGTCTGCTCCCCTCGACGTGGATCGATCGATCTTCGTCGTCGCCCGACTGCATCGCATCGCGCAGTTCGAGCAGGCTCTCCACGATCTCGGTCTCTTCCTCGCCCTCGAGGAGGTCGACGACGGTAACGATCGTGTCATCGAGTTCGGCGATCACGGACTCGACCGAGATCGCCGATCCGGACTCCATCGCTTCGTCCAGGGCCCGTACCACGGCGTGAATCTGATACAGGGCAGCCGTCGGTTCGTCGAACAGTTCCCGAATGTAGGCCGCCTCGGCATAGGCCCCGCTGTACCGGAAGACGTTGTACATCCGCTTGGCTGCCTTGCCATAGTTCTTCGGTTCCTTCGCGAGATACTTGTGAACCTCCCCTTCGAGCGCCTCGACGTACGCATCGAGGGCGTCCGGGGACACATGACTGGCAATCTTCGAGAACACCGGCAACGACTCCGCTTCGAGGTACACCTCCTGGAAATACGAGTCGATGAAGCCATCGAGAGCGACAATCGAACCGTCGGGTGCCTCCCACGTGACGTCGAGCATGCTGGAGGCGTTGGCGACGTTCCCACGGATCGGATCCGCGACGATCCAGTCGAGCTTGCACCACCCGGGGTGCTCGGCGCACCAATCCCACAAGATCTCGACGGCGTCGCCATCGACCGTCTCAACGACGATCCTTCCTTCTTCTATCTCCTGAGGCGACCAGGAGATGGCAGATCCCTTCGCCTGTCGGCGGCCCCGGTGGGTGACGTCGAACGGGTAGCTCCCGAACTTGACCTCCGTCAAACGGTAGAACGCCGATCCGAGGGTCGCCAGCGCCTTCGCCCGGAACACTTCAGCGAATCGCCGCTCCGCCTGCGATCTCGTGGGGGCGCGGACATTGACTCTCTCGAAGTAGTCGCAATCCCCCGGATAGGTCTGGACCCTCGACTGCGCCGCCGAACCGGACAGCGCCAGAGCAGTATCGACATCGGGTTCGTCCTCGAATCCCACGATGTCCGCGACACGACGAAAGTAGGCGAGGTCAGCAGGATCGAAGTCCAGCATCGTGACCCGGTGCCCATAGACCCCTGACCTACGGTCGAACTCAACCTCGGCCTCGGCTCGTGCCACGTCGATCGCCGCGAGCCATTCGGAAGCCTCGGACTCATTCACCTCGACACCGAGCCGCCGTGCGGACTCGATCACCTTGGCAAGATCATCTCCAGAAACACTCTGCGTCATGGTGTGCACCGCGGGACTGGTTCGACCGCCCTCCGCCAACCACGCTACCCCGAAGATGTCCAACCGGCGCGAGCTTTGTCGGTGAAGACAGCCCGCCGTCGATTCACGAGAGGTCGCGAAACGGGCGGAATCGCGCCCGCGTCACGGGGTGTACGCTCGCCGCTGAACGTCCGCCAGCCCGTGAGGGTCACATGCCCCAGCCGAGCAGCCTCATCACCGTCTTCGTCGAGAACGAAGCCGGATCGGATATCAAGCACCACTACGACGAAGTGACGCTCTCGGTCGAGCGCACCGAGCGCGTGGGAGCGGCCTATCCCTTCCCCTACGGTTTCGTTCCCGACACACTTGCACCCGACGGTGACGCCGTGGACTGCTTCGTCCTCACCGATCGAGATCTGCCAACCGGCACGACGGTTCACGCGATACCGATCGCGTTCGTGGAACAGACCGAAGCCGGGTCGACCGACAACAACGTCCTCGCGGTTCTCCCCGGCGAGGCCGTACCCGATCTCGACGCCGCCGTGGCGCGGATCGCCGCTTTCATCGAGGAATTCCGGGCCGGGGATTCCGACCGTGTGTCGCGGGTCGGCCGCACACTCGGGAGCGACGATGCCGTTGCGTACATCGCTGCCGGCGCCGCGGCCCACACGGCGCACACCGAAGCGCCGGATTCGTAGTCGGCTGCGCTCAAGCTGGCAACTGCCAGCTACCAGCTACCGAAGGCTGTCCAGGGGGACAGATCTCGACCGTCGACCGCTCAGATCGGAAACGCCGGGGGTTCCTCTTCGGGTTGCTGGTCGGAGACGATCGGTCGGGGTTCGGCGGCGGGTGCCTGGTTGGGCTCCCCTCCGCCGCTCGAACGGAGGCCCATCAGCGTGATCACCCCGACGAAGATCGCGAGGAAGGTCTGCCCGTAGTGGAACGCTGCGCCGATGGCCGCGACGCCGGCAATCACCGAGACCACCTTCGCGATCCCGGTGGCTCTCGAAGGGACAACCATCTCGAGGGCGTGTTGGAGCATGTGCCCGCCGTCGAGCGGCAGGATCGGGATCCAGTTGAGGACACCCCACACCAGGCCGGCCCACACGAAACTCTCGAGGAACACGATTGCTAGATCCGGCAACGTGTCGAGCGCACCGGCCCGCGAGAGTCCGATCACCGACAGGCCTGCTGCGATCCCCACCGCGGAACCGGCAGCCGAGATCAGGAACTGACGCCCCGGGCCGATGGTGCGCGGTGACGCCCACGACGTGTACCCGCCGAGGGCGAACAGGGTGATGCTCACCGAGACGCCGCCGAACGCTCGCGCGGTGAAGGCGTGGCCCGATTCGTGCAGCAGCACCGCAACGAACACCGCAGCGGTCCACGCTGCGATCTCCCACCCCGAATAGGCGCCGAGGCCGAAGAACGCGATGAGGAGGAATGAGACGTGGACTGAGACGGGGATGCCGAGCAGGCGGAACGTGAGCACGGATCAACGATAGGGGCGCCGTAGGCAAAGGAGGCGGCCCCGTGGGCCGCCTCCTCGTGTTCGATTGGGTCGTCCGCCCGACTATTCGTCGAGTTCGACCACCAACTCATCTTCCAGATCCGACGTGCCACCGAGCGAAGCGAGCCACTCGGCCGGATCGGCCGGCAGCCCCTCGTCGGCAGACTCGGGCGGCTCTTCACCGAAGAGACCAAGCGCCGTGACCACGTTGGCGTCCGGCAGCATCGGCTCGATCGCCTGGTAGTAGTCCGAACCGGTCCCCGACGGGATCAGCTTGCCGATGATGACGTTCTCCTTCAAGCCCCGCATGAAATCGGAACGTGATTGGAGCGCCGCCTCGGTGAGAACCCTCGTCGTCTCCTGGAACGAAGCTGCCGACAGCCACGAATCCGTCGCCAGCGACGCCTTCGTGATACCCATCAGCTCGGGACGACCCTCAGCCGGGGCTTTGCCGTCCTCGACGAGTTCCCGGTTGATCCGGCGGAACTCCTTCTGGTCGACCAGTTCGTTCGGCAGGTAGTGTGAGTCACCCGGATTGGCGACGCGGACCCTGCGGAGCATCTGCCGCACGACCAACTCGATGTGCTTGTCGTGAATATCGACACCCTGCGAGCGGTATACCTCCTGGACCTGGTCCACGAGATAGCGCTGACAGGCACGGATGCCCTGGACTTCGAGGACTTCCTTCGGATCGAGCGGCCCCTCGGTCAGCTGCGTACCGGGCTCGATGATGTCACCCTCGGAGACACGGAGACGTGCACGACGGGGCAGTGCATACCGCACCTCGTCATCACCAGTGACAACCACTACGTAGCGGGTGTTCGTGTCTTCGTCGGTCTCGAACTTGATGGCACCGCCGGCGTCCGCCAGGATCGCCTTCCCCTTCGGGGTACGAGCTTCGAACAGCTCGACTACGCGAGGGAGACCGTGCGTGATGTCCTCACCAGCGACACCGCCGGTGTGGAACGTACGCATCGTCAGCTGCGTACCCGGTTCGCCGATCGACTGGGCCGCCATGATGCCAACTGCGGTCCCCGGTTCGACCATGACGCCCGTGGCGAGGTCGATACCGTAGGAATCCTGGCTGATCCCGTAGCGGGATTCGTCGGTCAGCGGCGACCGGACCCGGACTTCCTTGACATCATCAGTCTCTTCAAGTCCGATGACGGCGTCACGGTCGATGATGAAGCCCTTCTTGAGCTTCCGACCGTCCGGCAATTCGATGATCTTCCGGCCTTCCTTGACATCTTCGGCCAGCATGCGTCCGAACAGGTGGTTCTGGAGATGCCGCACCGCGGAGCCGTCGGCCTGCCGTGTCTTGATCACAATGCCGGGATCCTCGGTCGGCTCGTCGTGGATGATGATCTCCTGGGAGACATCGACCAGACGCCGCGTGAGGTAGCCGGAGTCAGCCGTACGGAGCGCCGTATCGGCAAGGCCCTTCCGAGCACCGTGGGTCGAGATGAAGTACTCGAGCACCGAGAGGCCCTCGCGGAAGTTCGACTTGATCGGTTGCGGGATGATGTCGCCCTTTGGATTGGCAACGAGACCACGCATGCCGGCGATCTGCCGCAACTGCATGATGTTCCCTCGGGCACCCGAGCGGACCATCATGTCCATCGGGTTGAACTTCTCGGCCATCAGGGTCGCGGACATGGCGTCCTTGACCCGGTCGGTCGCTTCCGTCCAGATCTCGATGAGCTCCTGCTGGCGCTCGGCGTCGGTGATGACACCCTTTTGATACAGGCCTTCCATCTTCTCAGCGCGTTCTTCGAAGCTCTGGAGGATGGCGGCCTTCTCGGGTGGCGTCTTCACGTCCTCAAGGCCGATGGTCAAGCCGGCCTTCGTCGCGAACGTGAAGCCCAGGGTCTTGATCGCATCGAGCGTGTCGGCTACTTCCGGCTTGTCGTATTTCCGGATGATCTCGTCGATCAGGGTTCGGACGTCAGACTTGAGGACCGGTGCGTTCACGTACGGGAACCCCGGCGGGAACGCCTCGTTGAGGATCGCTCGTCCGAGCGTCGTCTCCGTGAGGCCGTCCGGGTCAACCGGCTCTTCCGCGATCAGAGCGCCGAGCGAGCGCTTCAGATCGGCGTGAACTGCGGGATCACCCGCGAGCCAGCCGACGCGAAGCTTGATCGGAGCGTGCAGCGACAAGTCGCCAACTTCGTAGGCCATGCGGGCCTCGTCGATGTGGGAGAACGCACGACCGGCACCCTTTGCATCGTCCGCACCTTCGGAGAGATAGAAGACACCGATGATCATGTCCTGTGACGGTGTCACGATCGGGCGTCCGGACGCAGGTGAACGCACGTTGTTCGACGACAGCATCAGAATGCGGGCTTCGGCTTGCGCTTCTGCCGACAACGGCAGGTGAACCGCCATCTGATCGCCGTCGAAGTCAGCGTTGAACGCCTCACATACCAGCGGATGAAGCTGGATTGCCTTGCCCTCGACCAGAACAGGTTCGAAGGCCTGAATGCCGAGACGGTGGAGCGTCGGCGCACGGTTCAGGAGCACCGGATGCTCCTCGATGACCTCACCGAGCACATTCCACACCTGACTGCGACGCCGTTCGACCATGCGCTTGGCTGCCTTGATGTTCTGGGCTTCGCCAATGTCGACGAGACGCTTCATGACGAACGGCTTGAACAACTCGAGCGCCATGATCTTCGGGAGTCCACACTGGTGGAGCCGCAACTGCGGACCAACCACGATGACCGAACGGCCCGAGTAGTCCACGCGCTTGCCGAGCAGGTTCTGACGGAACCGGCCCTGCTTGCCCTTCAGCATGTCGGACAGCGACTTGAGTGCGCGGTTGCCCGGTCCTGTCACCGCACGACCACGACGACCGTTGTCGAAGAGGGCGTCAACCGCCTCCTGAAGCATCCGCTTCTCGTTGTTGACGATGATCTCGGGTGCACCGAGGTCGATCAGTCGCTTCAGGCGATTGTTGCGGTTGATGACGCGGCGGTACAGATCGTTGAGGTCCGATGTGGCGAAACGGCCACCATCGAGTTGGACCATCGGTCGCAGATCCGGCGGAATCACCGGCACGACCTCGACGATCATGCTCTTCGGATCGTTGGTGCCCTCCGCGAACGGCTTGACGACCTTCATGCGCTTCATCGCACGCTGCTTGCGCTGCTGCGACGTTGCGTCGAGATCGGTCTTCAGCCGCTCCATCTCTTCGTCGAGATCCATCCGACCAATGAGATCCTTGACGTTCTCGGCTCCCATGCCTCCGCTGTAGTAGTCGCCGTAGCGGTCGATGATCTCGCGCCAGAGCTGCTCGGACTCGATCAGCTGCTTGGGCTTCATCGTCTTGAACGTGTCGAAGGCTTCCTGGAGCAGTTCCTCCTCGACGTTGGAGCGCTCTTCGCGGTCCTTGATCTCACGTTCGACTTCGCGGCGGCGTGCGTTGACTTCTTGCGTCTTCGCTCCGGCCTCTTCCATCTGCGTGAGCTCTTGCTCGAGACGCTCGAGTCGGGCCTCTTTCCACTCCGCGACTTCTTCGCGAATCAGTTCGAGTTCGTGACGAGTTGCGTCTTCCAGGTCGGCAAGATCAGCATGTCGCTTCTCCTCATCGACGTGCGTGATGAGGTAGGCGGCGAAGTAGATGACCTTCTCGAGTTCCTTGGGAGACATGTCGAGCAGATACCCGAGGCGGCTCGGCACGCCCTTGAAGTACCAAATGTGGGTGACCGGGGCGGCGAGTTCGATGTGACCCATCCGCTCGCGACGCACCTTGGCGCGGGTGACTTCCACTCCGCATCGTTCGCAGACGATGCCGCGGAAGCGGACGCGCTTGTACTTGCCGCAGTAGCACTCCCAGTCACGTGTCGGCCCGAAGATGCGCTCGTCGAAGAGGCCTTCCTTCTCGGGCTTCAGCGTCCGATAGTTGATCGTCTCCGGCTTCTTCACTTCGCCATACGACCAGGCTCGGATCTGATCCGACGCCGCAAGGCTGATCTTCAGTTCATCGAAAAGTTGTGTCACATCTTCTCCCGTCGGCCTCAGACGTTGGTCTCGGCCTTCTCAGGCCGAGAGATATCAATACCAAGCGATGCAGCAGTGCGGAATACGTCCTCTTCGAGTTCCTTGAACTCAACTTCCTCACCGGCCGAGAGCATCTCGACGTTGAGGCAGAGACTCTGCATTTCCTTCACCAGCACCTTGAACGATTCCGGGATTCCCGGTTCGGGGATGTTCTCGCCCTTGACGATGGCCTCGTAGACCTTGACGCGTCCACGGACGTCGTCGGACTTGATCGTCAACACTTCCTGGAGGGCGTACGCCGCGCCATAGGCCTCGAGCGCCCAAACCTCCATCTCACCGAACCGCTGCCCACCGAACTGGGCCTTGCCGCCGAGCGGCTGCTGCGTGATCATCGAGTAGGGACCGGTCGACCGTGCGTGGATCTTGTCATCCACCAGGTGGACCAGCTTCAAGATGTACATGTAGCCGACCGTGATGGGAGAGTCGAACGGCTCACCAGTACGGCCGTCGAACAGCGTCGCCTTGCCCACGCCGTCGACCATGGTGTCGCCGTCGCGGTTCGGAACCGTGTTCTCCAGCAGCTTGAGGATCTCGTCCTCACGTGCGCCGTCGAACACCGGGGTGGCGATCTTCGTCCAGGCCGGGGCTCCGCCGGATGCGGGACTCTCGAGATCATCGAATGCGTTCCAGCCGCGTGATGCTGCCCAGCCGAGGTGCACTTCGAGCACCTGGCCCAGGTTCATCCGCGAAGGCACACCGAGCGGCGACAGGATGATGTCGACGGGGGTGCCGTCCGGGAGGAACGGCATGTCGTCCTCGGGGAGGATCTTGGCGATGACGCCCTTGTTCCCGTGGCGTCCGGCGAGCTTGTCACCTTCCGAGATCTTGCGCTGTTTCGCGACGTAGACCCGGACCAGTTCGTTCATGCCGGGCGGAAGGTCGTGACCCTCGTCGCGACGGAACTCCTTCACTGCGATCGCCTTGCCGGTCTCGCCGTGCGGGACCTTCAGCGAGACATCGCGAACTTCGCGTGCCTTCTCTCCGAAGATGGCACGGAGCAAGCGCTCTTCCGGTGTCAACTCCGTCTCACCCTTCGGCGTGATCTTGCCGACGAGGTAGTCGCCGGGATCGACATCGGCACCAATGCGGATGATGCCCCGGTCGTCCAGGTCCTGCAGCACTTCTTCTGCCACATTCGGGATGTCCCGAGTGATCTCCTCGGCACCGAGCTTGGTGTCGCGGGCTTCGATCTCGTGCTCCTCGATGTGGATCGACGTCAGAACGTCGTCTTTCACGAGGCGCTCGGAGAGGATGATGGCGTCCTCGTAGTTGTGGCCATTCCACGGCATGAAGGCCACCAGGAGGTTGCGACCGAGTGCGAGTTCACCGTCCTCGGTTGAAGGTCCGTCTGCCAAGACGTCGCCGACCTTCACCGTGTCACCCTCGGCGACAATCGGCTTCTGGTTGATCGACGTGCCCTGGTTGGACCGCTCGAACTTGAGGAGGTTGAAGGTGTGCTTCTTGTTGGCACCCTTCTCCTTGACAACGATCTCGTCGCCGGTGACGGTCACGACTTCCCCGTCGACCGGGCTGACGATGACGTCGCCGGAGTCGACTGCAGATCGACCCTCGATGCCGGTACCGACGAGCGGTGCATCGGTGGTGACGAGCGGAACTGCCTGGCGCTGCATGTTTGAACCCATGAGCGCACGGTTGGCGTCGTCGTGCTCGAGGAACGGGATGAGCGCCGTCGAGACCGAAACAAGCTGCTTCGGCGAGACGTCCATGTAGTCGACCTCTTGCGCCGGCACCGAGTCGACCTCGCCACCCGTCTTGCGGACGAGGATGCGATCGTTGACGAAGGTGCCGTCCTTGTCGAGCGGTGCGTTCGCCTGTGCAATAACGTGACCCTCTTCTTCAGAGGCGGTCAGGTAGTCGATCTTGTTGGTGACCTTGCCGTTCTTGACCTGGCGGTACGGTGACTCGATGAAGCCGAAGCGGTTCACCTTGGCGTACGACGCCAGCGAGCCGATGAGACCGATGTTCGGACCTTCGGGGGTCTCGATCGGGCACATCCGTCCGTAGTGGGACGGGTGAACGTCTCGCACCTCGAACCCGGCGCGTTCCCTGGAGAGGCCACCCGGTCCGAGTGCCGAGAGGCGTCGACGGTGGGTGAGGCTGGCAAGCGGGTTTGGCTGGTCCATGAACTGGCTCAGCTGACTCGTGCCGAAGAACTCCTTGATTGAAGCAACCACCGGACGAATGTTGATCAACGTCTGCGGCGTGATCGCCTCAGGATCCTGCGTGGTCATCCGCTCGCGAACGACACGCTCGAGGCGACTGAGCCCGACCCGGATCTGATTCTGGATCAGTTCGCCGACCGTGCGCACCCGACGGTTCTGGAAGTTGTCGATATCGTCGGTGTGGAAACCGGCCTCACGGTTGTGCAGCGCCATGAGATAGCGGATCGTGTCGAGGATGTCGTCGTCCGAGAGCAAGCCGTCTTCGCTCTGGACATACGAGTCGATGTCGATCTGCGGATGGCCGAGCTTCTGATTCAGCTTGTAGCGACCGACCCGCGTGAGGTCGTAGCGCTTCGGGTTGTTGAACAACGTGTTGATGAGACCGCGGGCCGACTCAACCGTCGTCAACTCGCCAGGACGAAGCTTCCGGTAGAGGTCGAGGAGGGCCTCGTCCTTCGTGGACGTCGGGTCCTTGGCGAGCGTTTCGCGGATCAGTTCGGAACCGTCGAAGAGGGCGAGGATGTCCTCGTCGGTCTCGGCGAGACCGAGCGCCCGAATGAACGTCGTGACGAACTGGCGGCGCTTGCGGTCGACGCGCACGCCGACGGTGCCCTTCTTGTCGACGTCGAATTCGAGCCACGCACCGCGGCCGGGGATCACCTTCGCCGAGAAGATGTCCTTGTCCGAGGTCTTGTCGAGTGTGACGTCAAAGTAGACGCCGGGACTCCGCACGAGTTGACTCACGACGACACGCTCTGTGCCGTTGATGATGAACGTGCCGTTGTCGGTCATCATCGGGAAGTCGCCGAGGAACACTTGCTGTTCCTTGATCTCACCGGTTTCGCGGTTGAGGAAGCGAGCCGTGACGAACAGCGGCTTGGAGTAGTTGCTATCGCGGTCCTTGGCTTCCTCGATCGATTCCGTCGGATCGCCGAAGCGATGATCGGTCAGTTCGAGAGCAAGGTTGCCGGTGAAATCCTCGATGGGAGAGATCTCTTCGAAGATCTGACGCAATCCGCGTTCGATGAAACCATCAAACGACTCGCGCTGAACGGCGAGCAGATCGGGGAGCGGTTGGACTTCGGGCAGCTTGGCGAAGGAGAGTCGGGAAGAGCGCGCACGGGCCAAGGGAGGATCCTCCTGGTATGGATGCGGTCAGCGGGAGCTGTGGGCAGGGCTACGGAACGACTGAGAATAGCACAAATTCGGGATAGCGCACAGCTATCCCGCCTCTGCCTTCGGAGAGTCGTGGAAGAACGTTCAATTGGCAGGTGCAACATACCAAGGAATCGCACGGCGCGTCAAGGATGGAAGGAGTCACCAGTCACCAGTCACCAGAAGGACCGGACGCGAGGAAGCCGCCGGGATTCCCGACGGCTTCCTCTGCTACTCAGTTGCTGAGTCGATCGACTACTTGAGCTCGATCGTGGCGCCGGCACCCTCGAGTGCCTCCTTGGCCTTCTCGGCGGTCTCCTTGTCAACACCTTCCAGGACAGGAGCCGGGAAGCCGTCGACCAGGGCCTTGGCTTCCTTGAGGCCGAGGCTGGTGAGGCCACGGACTTCTTTGATCACCTGGATCTTCTTGTCGCCAACGCCGACGAGAACGACATCGAAATCGTCCTTCTCTTCCTCGGCGGCGGCTTCGCCTTCACCGGCAGCAGGGGCCATGGCCATTGCCATGGGTGCCGCGGCGGTCACGTCGAACTTCTCCTCAAATGCTTTGAGGAACTCGGACAGCTCGAGGACACTCATCTCCTCGAAGACACCGAGCAGTTCCTCGCTCGTCATCTTGGCCATGTTCTATTCCTCCTCGGCGGCGTCATCGGCCGCCTCATCGGTGTCTTCGGACTCGGTGCCGGCATCTTCTTCAGATGCTTCGGCGACCGGCGCCTCATCATTGCTTTCGGTTGTTTCGGCTTCTTGCTCGTCGCCATCCGCCGCAACGGCGTCCGCTTCGGCTTCGACCTCTGCGACCTCTTCGACGACAGCCTCCTCATCGGCGGCTACCTCGACGACGGCCTCTTCGGCTTCAGCGACGACCACCTCTTCGGCAGCCACCTCGACCTCTGCGACCTCTTCGACGACAGCCTCCTCATCGGCGGCTACCTCGACGACGGCCTCTTCGGCTTCAGCGACGGCTACCTCTTCGGCGGCCTCGTCTGCGGGCTCCTGTTCGGAGCTGGCTTGGTCACCGGCAGTGGGCTGCTCGGCTTCCTTCTTCTCGAGCAATTGCTGCATCGCGGTTGCCGCGTTGCGCGGCAGGGCGGCAAGCAAGCCGGCCATCTTCGCCATCGGTGCTTCGAAGGCACCAGCGATCTTGGCCAGCAGCACTTCGCGGGGTTCGATGTCCGCGAGTTCGGCGATCCGCTCTGGGGTCAGGAACTCCCGACCGAGAAGACCACCCTTGACGATCAGCACCTCGTGCGCCCTCGCGAAGTCGCGAAGCGTCTTGGCGGCTGCGACGGGATCACCGTCGGCAAACGTCAAACCGGTGGGACCGAGCAGGAGAGCGTCGAAATCGTCGATCTCCAAGTCGGCTGCGGCGAGGCGGGCCAGGGTCATCTTCACGACCTTGAATTCCGCTCCGTTGGCACGCAGTTCCCTGCGCAGCGTTTGCTGCTCCTGAACCGAAAGCCCGGCGTACTCGGCGAGGAACACAGCCTGTGCTCCGTCCAAGCGCTCTTTGATGTCGGCGACAGCCTGGACCTTCTCTGGTCTTGGCATTCGTCGTCCTCCTCTACGGGCTTACTTCCGCACGCCCCCGTCCTTGAGGTCACCGGGGCCCGAAACAAAGAACGGGCTCCCGGCATGAGACAGGGAGCCCTCGTGTGAGGACGACCTACGTCGGCGCCGCAATGCGGACTTACACCTACCGACGGTCTCGGGCCAAGGTTGAGGTTGTGTTGGTTGAAGCGTAGGAGGGGCCGTGTCGTAGCGCAATGTGGCCGGCGCCGAGCGGTGTCAGACGATCCCCACGACCAGATGAAGGAAATGCTCACCCTCGACGTCGGCGAGCGAGAGACGCCACCTTGGTCGCTGTTCGCGCCGTCGGGCTCGTCGGTCGACGTCGTCCCCGATATCGAAGACGACGGCTCGAATTGGTGAAGGGCTCACGTTCGAACCGTAGGCGCGGCCTCCAAATCGGATACCGCGATCCGGATGCGCGCGCGGACCTCGAAGGCGGGCGGGTCTCGTCGACGCCGGTCAGAAGACCGCGCAGGAAGGAGCGCTGGAGGCCGAAGAAGACGGCGAGAGCGACGGATGAATGAACAAAGATCATTGCCATGATCACGGGCCCGTCTGATGCGCTGCCGATCGAGGTGAACCGGACGGTGGCAGGGAAGTTCACTCCATTCCCTCCAATGATCGTCAACGCAACTACGGAGTCGTTCCAGGCGCACAGGAACAGCAACACGCCGAGGGCCGCCAGGGTCGGAGTGATCGGCGGCATCACGACACGCCAGTAGATCTGGGCATGGGACGCGCCGTCGAGTCGCGCCGCGTCGATCAACGACCGGGGTACCCGTGCAGCGGCGAAGACGAGCAACAAGACCGCGAACGGGAGTTGCGTGCCGACGTGGATGCTCCATACCCCGGGGATCGAACCCGCGAGGCCCAAGGCGGGCACCAGTGTGACGGTCTTGTCGATGAACGGCAGAGTCAGGTGTACGCCCGCCACGAAGGCCTGGAGGATCGGGATCAACACGCCGTAGACCGGGACCGCGATGAGCGCCACGATCCCGAAGAACAGGAAGGCGCTCCCTCGGAACGGCAACCACACGAGCGCATACGCGGCCGCCGATCCGATCAGCAGCGGGATCAGCGTTGATGGGACGGCGATCGCAAACGAGTTCGCCAAGGTCTCAACAACGAGTTGTTCGCCGATGAATCGAGCGCGATCCGATCGGGCTCCAGCGTCCACGTCGACGGGTCAAAGAGATTCGACCACCACCCCGCCCAGCGACCGAACGCCCACGGACGCAGCGACGCAATCAAGGCACCGGCCGTTGGGAGGATCCATACACCGGCGATCAGAATGAGGACCCAGGTCGGTATCCAGCGCAGGAAGCGACCGACGACCGGACCCAAACCGCCAAACCCGTCGTCAGCGTCGAGCCGTGCCACGTTCAACCTTGGGCCTGTGCAACGGCGGGCCAGCCTATCGGCACGGGCGGCCAGGCGCTATCACAGACTCAGACGCTCAACGTGACGGTCTCGAAGTCGCCGAGGTGCACCAACTCGATGTCGTCCTCGTCGAGCGCCATCTTCGCCAATCGGTACATGAAGGTTCGGCCCGGTTCGCTGAGGAACCAGTCGTGAATCGGGATCACATACCGAGGCCGCACCAGACGCGCCCGATCCGCGCCGTTGGTCAGCGAACCCCAGGGCGCCGCAAACGGCATCGCGAGGATCGGCATTGTCTCGACGAAGCTGTGGCTGTCCCCCGGATGACTCAACGCCCCGGCGACGTGGAACCCGACGTTCTGCGGACCGGGCCCCATCGGAATCCGTTCGTGGGGTGCCGCGAACTGCGGCGTCCCCTCCGTGACCGCCTCGATCCCTTCCTTGGCGAGAATGGCCTTGAGCGCAGGGGTCGTCTCAACCTCTGCACCGTTCGAACGTTCGAGCGCAGCGCGCAGGAACTCCACCGAGACATGATCGGCGTGTTCGTGAGTGATCAGAACCCGATCAACCCCCTCGACCATCGCAGGGTCGATCCGATCGTCCTGCCACGAGAACATCCCAGGGTCGATGAGAATCCGAGACCCATCGACCTCAACGAGCAGGCACGCATGAACGAGTTTGGTGATGGTGGCATCCATAGGAGTGAGACTACCGAGCCCTTCAGCCCCATGGTGCAGCTACCAGCCCGAGACGGTCCTTGCTGGTAGCTGGAGGCTGGTGGCTCTTCGCCGCGCAAGCACCCGGCTGAGGGCCGGGTACTTGCTTCATGCGGGAGGCTCGGGTCCTTGAAAGACCCCACTCTCGAGGATTCGGGCAGACGGCGGGCCAGGAAGCCATCTACTCGTCTCCACCCAATGACTGGCCGGGGTAGGGACCGACCGGTCGGGTGTTTAGGGTGGTTGGGATCCAGGGCAGGAGCGGTGGTGGTTCGCCCCAGCAACGGATGCTCCAAGCATCCCCCGCTATGTGCTATGGAGTATCGCGGACAGAACCCCAGGGAGCAACTGGTTTGTGCGGATCGCCGCCGAATCGCAGGGTCGCCCGGTGACCGGCGCTTCCCTAACGCCGCTCTTTGACGAGGTCTTCGAGCAGACCGAAGTCGATCTTCACACCGGGACCCATGGTCGACGACACCGAAGTTCCAAGCACGAACCGACCCTTGGTCGACGCAGGACGGGCGCGGAAGATCTCGTCGGACGCGGCGGCCAGGTTCTCGACGAGCGCCTCAGGCTCGAACGACACGCGGCCGATCGGGAGGTGGACGTTGCCGTAGCGATCATTGCGGTACTCGACCCGGCCAGCCTTGAACGCGGCGACGGTCTTGCCGACGTCCTGGGTCACGGTGCCGCTCTTCGGGTTCGGCATCAGACCGCGGGGGCCGAGCACCGGACCGAGTTTGCCGACCACGGACATCATCGAAGGCACCGCGATCACGACGTCGAAGTCGAGCGCTTGGCTGCCGGACTGCATCGCTTCGGCGAGTTCCGCACCACCGATGATGTCGGCCCCGGCCTCTTCCGCTTCGCGGGCCTGATCGGATTCGGCGAAGACGGCAACCTTGACATCCTTGCCGGTTCCGTTCGGGAGGCTGACGGTCCCACGCACGATCTGATCGGCCTGCCTGGGGTCGATACCCAACTCAAACACCAGATCGACGGACTCGTCGAACTTGGCGAACGAGAGGTTGCGAACAAGAGCAATGGCCTCGGCGGGGTCGTGCGTCTGTTGCTTGTCGTAGCCGCTATTGGCGATGTTCTTGCGGTTCTTGGTCTGCTTCATCGTTGCTCCTTGTGGTGCAGACGGGGCGATGAACCCCTCCCACGTCGTGAGTACCAGGTACTCAGTGGATGTCGTCGGCGTCAGCCGTCGACGGTGATTCCCATCGAACGGGCGGTGCCCTCGACGACCTTCATGGCGCCTTCGATGTCGTTGGAGTTCAGGTCGGGCATCTTGATCTCCGCGATCTCGCGGATCTGATCACGGGTGACGCTGCCGACCTTCTCCTTGTGCGGTTCGGGTGAACCCTTCTCGAGTCGTGCGGCCTGACGCAGCAAGACGGCCGCCGGTGGCGTCTTGGTGACGAACGTGAAGCTGCGATCTTCGTAGATCGAAATCTCCACGGGGACGATCGTCCCTGCCTGACTCGCCGTGGCGTTGTTGTACGCCTGGACGAAGTCCATGATGTTCACGCCATGCTGACCGAGTGCAGGGCCGACCGGCGGGGCAGGACTGGCCTGTCCGGCAGGGATCTGCAGCTTCAACATGGTCATCAGTTTCTTGCGACCCATCAGGGAACCTCGCTCGGGGTTTAGTACTTGACGATCTGGTCGAAGTTGAGTTCGACCGGAGTTTCACGACCGAAGATGTCGACGAGGACCCGTACCTTGGACTGGTCCACATTGATGTCTTCGATGACACCGTTGAAGTCGGCGAAAGGCCCTTCGACCACCCGGACGGTCTCGCCGACCTCCCAGGCCGGCTTGAACGTGGGCTTCTCTTTCTTGCCCTCTTCCTTTTCGACGCCGAGGATGCGCTCAACCTCGCGACGAGACAGTGGTGTCGGTTTGGTTTGGGATCCGACGAACCCGGTGACGCTCGGGGTGTTGCGCACGGCGTACCACGAGTCGTCGTCCAGATACATGCGCACGAGCACGTACCCGGGAAACTTCTTGCGCTGGACGGTGACTTTCTTTCCGCCCTTGTATTCGACCACGTCCTCCATCGGAATGGCGACGTCAAAGATCTTGTCCTCGAGGTGCATCGACTTGACGCGGGTCTCGAGGTTCGCCTTGACCTTGTTCTCGTAGCCGGAGTAGGAGTGGATGACATACCAGCCACCCGGCAGGTCGTACGGGCTGAGCGGTTTCTGCTCAACCGCCTCCGCTGCCGTCTCATCCTGGTCGTCGAGGATGTCCTGTGTTGCTTCGCTCATTACGTCATGTTCTCCAGGAAGTACAAGATGCCCTTCGAGAACGCCCAGTCGAGTCCGAAGACGAACAGGGTGATGACGGCGGTAACAGCGAACACCACCACGGTGTACGTGGTGAGTTCCTCGCGAGAAGGCCATGCGACCTTCTTCAGTTCCTGCCGTACCTCGCGGAGGTATTGCCGGAAACCGACGCGCTTCTTCTTCTTCGGTTGGTTGGCTTCACGACGCTTCTTCTTAGCGCGCTCGTCCTCTTTCGCCTGAAGGCGACGCATCTCGCGGTTCAACTGCACTCCTCCTGAGTGGGCAGGGGTGGCGGGACTCGAACCCACAACTTCCGGTTTTGGAGACCGGCGCTCTGCCAATTGGAGCTACACCCCTCCGGCCGGTTCAGGCCCGAGCCGAGAGTATATGGAGCAGAAGCGGCAAAGCACAATGCCTCGTTATGCCTTCATCGTACCCGTCGGTCAGCGTTGCGGGCCAGATGGTGGGGAATGAGACATCGATGGTTCGTGCCGACAGCGGCTTGAAGCGAGTCGGTCGGCGTCTACGCAGCGTGATGCGACCGGCGGAGTCCGACCACGATGATCGTCCCCGCGGTGGCAGCGACGGCTGCTCCGGCGGCCGCGGACACGGCGACCGCGGCACGGCGTAACCCGATGCGGAGGTCCGCCGAGGTCTCGGCCTCGTCGATCTCGATACGGGCGACCACCGAAGGAACCAGCGTGGCCGGCGCGGTCGCCAAGTCTCGGGAGAGCGCGCCGAGGCGACGGCGCAGCGTGCGATACCGGGCAGCTTCGGCCTGACACCGAAGGCAGGACTTGACGTGACCGGCGAGGCGCTCACCCAGGTCGTCGATCGAGTCGACGCTGGGGAGCCGCATCCGAACAACGGTGCAACGGGTGTTCATGCGACCTCCTCGTCCTGGTGTCGCCAGAGCGCCACCCTGAGCGACTTGCGTGCTCGGTGGAGCCGCACCTTCGCCGCGGTTACCGTGATGTCAAGGTGCTCAGCGATTTCGACGTGACTCCACTCGTATACATCTTTGAGGATGACCACCGACCGAAGCGACTCTGGCAATGCCGTGAGGGCATCGCCGAGCGGCCCCCGGATCGCAGCGCTCTCGCCTCCGCGTTCGGGGCTGAGCGACTCTGATTCTGGTTCGCGGTACACGACGTCGAGC
Organism: uncultured Actinomycetota bacterium; assembly: GCA_963836085.1. Lineage (GTDB taxonomy): Bacteria > Actinomycetota > Acidimicrobiia > Spongiisociales > UBA5794 > JAHEEL01. The sequence goes on along the minus strand of CAWIHT010000008.1, from coordinate 201,250 downwards.
GGATCGGCGGCGGTGCGTTTCCTTCGGTCGCGATGGGTGAACGCCGCGTTCACGGTGATGCGATGCATCCACGTCGAGAACTTGGCGTCGCCGCGGAACCGTCCGATGGCCCGCCAGGCGCGAACGAACGCTTCCTGCGCCACATCGTGAGCGAGTTCTCGGTCGGCAACCATGCGAACGGCCAACGTGTACACCTCGTGCTGGTGGATCCTGACGAGCTCGCTGAACGCCGCCTGGTCTCCCTGACTGGCGAGATTCACAAGCTCTTCGTCGTTGAACCGTTCGACCTCTCGTTGCGTCATCGGGTTACCTCCGCAAGGCGAACCGTCGCGTTCCCCGTGACCACATCTGCACCGTCTGCGCTGAGCTTCAGAGCGAGCTTGACCTCGCTGCTGTTCGGTTCCGAATCGGTCGCGGTGGCTCCGACCGTCGCCGGTACGGCAGGGCCGAGGGCGCTGCGGAAGCGGACCTTGATCGTGGCGATGGGGGCTGATCCGGGTGCGTACGCAGAAGCCTGCTGTGCCATCCATGAGAGCATCAACAGACCGTGGACGACGACTCCGTCGAGTCCCGCGCTTCGAGCGACGGCGTGATCCCAGTGCAGCGGATTGAAGTCTCTCGTTGCGGCTGCATAGCGAACGAGGTCGCTTCTGCTGGCCGACTTGACCATGGAAGTGGCCCGGCCCGCGTCGACCGATAGCGCAGGTGCGGCGGTCTCGTTCGGACCTCTCTCGTCCACGGCCGGTTCGGTTCGGTCGACGGTCGACTCAGCCGCCGCTTGGTCCGACATGAGGAACGTCGATCGCGACTCGAGGAGAAGGTCTCCGTCCGAGACCCCGGTCGCGGCGAACGTCACGAAGAAGGCGCCGCCACGCTCGCGCACCCGCTCGACCGTCCCCGTCATCTCGATCTCAGAGCCAACGTCGAAAGGAGCGTGATAGATGAACTGCTGGTCGACGTGGATCAGGGTCGCGAGGTACGGACGGATACGGACGTCGTTCAGCAGGACGCCTGCCACCGAGAAGAGGAGCGAAGCGGCGTATCCGGGTGGGGCGTGATCGACCCATCGATCGGCACGATCGCCGGTCGCTTCCACGAACGCAGCGATGCGCTCGCGGTCGACGCGGTGCGCGATCGGACCGATAACGCTGCCTTCCAAGTCTCCGGGAGTCATGGCGTGCAAGCGTAGCCTCGGCAGATTCGGCATCCGGGTGGTTCCTTCCGCAATCGGCGAAGGCCCGGACGCGAGAAGAGCCGGCCACACGGCCGGCCCAATCCCGCTTCGGTGAGGAAGCGTGCTACCGCGTCTCTTTGTGTGGCGTGTGCTCACGGCACCAACGGCAGTACTTCTTCAACTCCAGGCGCTCCCTGGTGTTGGACTTGCTCTTCGTCGTCACATAGTTCCGCCGCTTGCATTCCTCGCACGCGAGGTTGATCGGCGGCCGTTTGTCACTTGCCATGAGTCGCTTTGCTCCTAATGAGCTACCGGCTTCCAGCTACCAGCTGCGAGCCCGAATCGGGCTGGAAGCTGGAAGCTGGAGACTGGAAGCTACGTCTTCTATTTGATGATCTTGGTGACGCGGCCAGCACCCACCGTGCGACCACCCTCACGAATCGCGAAACGCAGACCCTCATCCATCGCGATCGACTTCCCCAACACCACCGTCATCTCCGTGTTATCACCCGGCATCACCATCTCCGTACCCTCAGGCAACGACACCGAACCCGTCACATCCGTCGTACGGAAATAGAACTGCGGCCGATACCCATCAAAGAACGGGTTATGACGCCCACCCTCATCCTTCGTCAACACATACACCTGCGCCTCGAAATCAGTATGCGGCGTAATCGAACCAGGCTTCGCAATCACCTGACCACGCTCCACATCATCCTTCCCAATACCACGCAACAAGAGACCAACATTGTCCCCCGCCAACGCCTCATCAAGAAGCTTGCGGAACATCTCCACACCCGTCACCGTCGTCGTCTGCATCTCACGCAAACCAACAATCTCAACCTGCTCACCAACATTGAGCGTCCCCTGCTCAACACGACCCGTCACCACCGTCCCACGACCCGTAATCGAGAACACATCCTCAATCGGCATCGAGAACGGCTTCTCCGTATCACGAGGCGGCTCAGGAATATACGAATCAACCGCCTCCATCAACTCGACAATCGAGGAAGCCTCGGCCTCATCACCCTCCAAAGCCTTCAACGCAGAACCACGCACAACCGGAATATCGTCCCCAGGGAACTCATACTCCGTCAACAAATCCCGAACCTCCAACTCGACCAGATCCAACAACTCCTCATCATCAACCTGATCCGTCTTATTCATATACACAACGATGTACGGCACACCCACCTGACGCGCCAACAACACATGCTCACGCGTCTGCGGCATCGGACCATCAGCCGCCGACACCACCAACACCGCACCATCAATCTGCGCAGCACCCGTAATCATGTTCTTCACATAATCAGCATGCCCCGGCATATCAACATGCGCATAATGACGATTCGCCGTCTCATACTCCACATGAGCAATCGCGATCGTGATCCCACGCTCACGCTCCTCAGGCGCCTTATCAATATCATCAAACGCCGTGAACTCCGTCGCACCCTCACCAGACTCCGCCAACACCTTCGTAATCGCAGCCGTCAACGTCGTCTTCCCATGATCAATATGACCCATGGTCCCAATATTCACATGCGGCTTCGACCGCTCAAACTTCGCCTTCGCCATCAGCGTCTCCTTGGTGCTGGGTGGTGTCTGTCTGCCTGGCGTAGCGGCGGGCGGACTCGAACCGCCGACCTCTCGATTATGAGTCGAGCGCTCTCACCGTCTGAGCTACGCCGCCCTATGTTGGTTCCCGCCGAGACGGGATAGTCCGGTCACGGTCGACCGGGTCGAGCCTCCTCCGGGATTCGAACCCGGGACCCCTTCCTTACCATGGAAGTGCTCTACCACTGAGCTAAGGAGGCTTGGCCTCATGCGGCTATGCAGCTGTCTCTCCTCCGCCACTCTGCTCGGTCGCTGAGGTGAGGCAGCTCGCGAAGAATACCTTCGCTCGTGCTGGGAGAAGGATTTGAACCTCCGTAGGCGATAGCCGGCAGATTTACAGTCTGCTCCCTTTGGCCGCTCGGGCATCCCAGCAAGTCGAACGCACGCCGAAGCGCGCAGGTCAACGGCGCCGTAGGTTACCCCGCCTCGGCCCCATGTGTACCTGGAGGGATCAGCGGATCCCGGACGCCATCTCTTCAAGGCGCGCAATGCGCTCGGGAATCGGCGGATGGGTCGAGAACATCCGGCTGAACTTGAGCTGCTGCCGCTGTCTCGCGGACATCGCCCGGTACGGATCGGCGATGAAAAGCGTCGACGCCGAGGCACCGACATCCATGGGGATCCTGGCGGTGCCGGCGTCCAGCTTGCGCAGGGCACTCGCCAGCACCAGCGGAGCGCCGGTGGTCAGCGCCCCCGTCCGGTCGGCCTCGAACTCGCGGGCGCGGCTGATCGCCATACGAATGATCACGGCCACAAGGGGTGCGATGATGATCGCTGCGATACCAGCGATGGCGCCGATCGCTCCGTTGTCGTTGCGTCGACCCATCGAACCCCAGAAGGCAATCCGAGCGAAGAACGACATCGCTGCTCCGATGGTGGCAGCGATCGTTCCGATGAGGATGTCGCGGTTCTTCACGTGTGAGAGTTCGTGGGCAAGGATCGTCTCGAGTTCCTGGTACGACATCATCTCGACGATGCCGCGAGTCACGGCGATGGACGCGTGCTTGGGGTTGCGACCCGTGGCGAACGCGTTGGGCTGCGGTGCCTCCATGAAGTAGATCTTCGGCTCCGGGATGTTCATCCGCTGGGCCAGGGACCGCACCATCCCGTACACCTCGGGCATCTCATGCTCTTCAACCGGCTTCGCCCTCGCTGCGGCGATCGCAAGTCTGTCGGAGAACCAGTACATCCCGAAGTTCATGACGACCGCGATCCCGAGGGCGATCAGGGCCATCTGCTGTCCGCCGATCAGCCAGCCAATGGCAACGAATACGCCACCGAGGAGAGCGAGCAAGGCAACCGTCTTCAAGCTATTCGTCATACCGATGAGCGTACATCCGCCCTGCAGCAATTAGGGAGCGATTCGGGGAGTTCGGGCGACGAGCACACGGAAGTCGCCGAGGCCTCTCGGGTGGAGCAGGGTCTCAGCGTCGGTCGCTTCGGAGCGGACAATGAGGCGCTCCATCGCGTCACCCGATCGTGCGAGGTCGCGCTCACGGTGCCGCAGTTCGCTGATGATCCCTCGGAGCCCGAGGTCGGCGAGGAAATCATCCTGGCGATGGATCTCGACCTGCGCTCCGCATGCAACAGCGGCTGCGGCCATGGCCGTGAAGTTGACGTCGACCGTCACGTCGGTTGCCCCCGGTTCGAGCAACGGGTCCGGTCCGAGGTGGTGGCTGCGGTAGGTTCGGAGCGTCCCCCGTGTCCGTCTTGGTTCGAGCTCTTCGGCCGTACCGCCGTAGTCGATAATCAGCAACGTCCCGCGACCAATCCGTCGAAGTGCATCACGGACCCAGGCCGTTGCCGCGAGTTGCACTTCGACCATCCCTCCCTCTGGCACGGCACCCGCATACGCGTCGCACCAGGCGATAACCTCGGGCCTCGCCGGGTTGGTCACGAGGCCGAACCGATCATCGGTCGCTCCAACCCACCGCTCGATCCATCCATCTCCGGACCGGATAGCCAGCGCCACCGGCAGGTTGTCGAGGAGTTCGTTCGCGAGAATCACCCCGTCGAACGGCTCTGGCAGACCATCCATCGAGTCATGCACCCGGCCACCACCAAGCAGGTCCCCAAGCGCCCCCCGAGCCGCCGGCGAAGCCTCAACCGCATGGAACTCATACGGAAACCCGCCGTCCTGACTGGCGACTGGTGACTGGTGACTGGCGACCCGTGCCTGGTCACTGGCGACCTCCCTCAGCAACGACCCCGACCCTGCCCCGACCTCGGCAACGACGAACGGGTCAACCCCCGTTCTCCCCTGCTCTCCCGCCACGAAACGCCCGAGCATGCGGCCGAACCACGGACTCACCTCCGGGCTGGTCAGGAAGTCGCCGTCCTTCGTCGAGCGCAGCGGCCCGGTCGCGAAGAAGCCGTCGTCCGGGTCGTAGAGGCAGGCCGCCATGAAATCCTCGAACGGCATGGGGCCATCGGCACGGATGCGGGTTCGGAGTCGGTCGGCGAGCACGCCCAGGATCCTACGCCTCTCCGTTCTTGCGTAGATAGTGGAAGCCGGCTTCCACTATCTACGCAAGAACGGGTCAGAAGCCGGTTGCGAGGACTTCGGCGGTGAACTTCGAGAGGTTGGCAATGACGCCGGGGAACACGCCAAGAACGAGGACCAACACGGTCGTCACGCCGAGGGCGAAGCCGAGGGTCGGGGCGAGCTTCATCCCGCCAAGCCGATCCGGGTCGATCAAGTCCGGCACCGGATCGAACATGACCGACTTGACGACCTTCGAGTAGTAGACGAACGCAACGACCGCGTTGACAGCGGCGATGATCGCGATCGAGTAACCCCACGGTGACTCCACACTGATGGTGGCGCTGAACATCGCCAGCTTCGCGAACCAGCCGGCGAGCGGCGGGATCCCGGCGAGCGACATGAAGAACAACGACAGCAGAACCGCCAGGGCAGGCGCCCATCGATACATGCCGCCCCAGTCGGCGAGTTCGTAGGACTTCACGCGTGCCCCAACCGCGATCACGACTCCGAACGCGCCGAGGTTCATCACGGCGTAGATGAGGAGGTAGGCAACGGTTGCGGCGAACGCCTCCTGGAGATCGGCGCCGGCAGCCGCGGCCGCGCCGAACGGCGCCAGCATGAATCCGGCCTGGGCGATCGACGAGTAGCCGAGTAGACGAACGATGTTGGTCTGCTTGATGGCGACGAGGTTCCCAAGCGTCATCGAGAGCGCTGCGAGGAGCCACAGCAGCGGACCCCACACCGCCGACTGGTCGGGGAACGCCAGGTAGGCGACGGTGAGCACTCCGACGAAGCCGGCGCCCTTCGAGCCGACCGACAGCCACGCGGTGACCGGCGTCGGCGAGCCTTCGTAGACGTCCGGCGTCCACACGTGGAACGGCACGGCCGAGATCTTGAAGGCGAAGCCGAGGAACACGAACAGCATGCCGAGCACGAAGACCGGTTCGTCTGCGATCGACTGCGGCACCACGGCAAGTTCCGAGAAGAGTTGGGTTCCGCTGATTCCGTAGAGCAAGCTCACCCCCATCACCAGGAGCGCGAACGCGACAACGCCGATGATGAAGAACTTCAGGGCCGCCTCGTTCGACTTCTCGTCGGCCTTCCTCCAGCCGGCGAGCAGGAACCCCGGTCCCGAGACGAGTTCGAGGCCGACGATCATCGTGATGAAGTCACGTGACGATGCCATCACGACGGCACCGAGCACGGCCGACAGCAACAAGAAGTAGTACTCGCCTTCGTAGTACCGGTCCGATTCGAGATAGGCCACCGAGAGCAGAATGACTACGAACGCTGACGCGAGGAACAGCCCTTTGAGCACGAGCGCGTACTGATCAACCACATAGGACCCGCCGAAGAGCTCTCTCGGCAGCGTCCCGGTGCAGAACGAGAGGTCGTCGCATATCGCAAGCGTGAACAGCGGGACGAACGACGCGAAGAGACCGACCAATCCAACGATCGCCCCGTAGAACTTCTCACGAGTCACGAGATCCGTGGCGAGGACGGCCAGAACCGTCACCGCCAGGATGATCTCGGGAAGAATCGCGTGGTAGTCGATCACGTCATCAGCCTCCGAAGGCCTTTGCGACCAGATTGATGACGGCATCGTTCGTGGCGCCGAAGACGATCGCCGGGTAGACACCGATGGCAATCGTCATCACCACGAGCGGCGCCCAAGCCAGCCACTCGTACGTGTCCACGTCGTGGAAATCATGGTCCGCCCACTCGGGGGCAGGCTCACCGAAGTCGACACTGCGCAGCATCCACAGCATGTACCCGGCGGTCAGCACCGTCCCAACGGCTGCGATCACCATGAGCGTGCGGAACAGTCCGACGCTCAATCCGGGCAGCGGATTGAACGCAGCGAGAAGCGACATGAACTCACCCCAGAACCCTGCGAGGGCCGGCAGGCCGAGCGACGCCATCGCTGCGAAGCCGAGCAGGACACCCATCTTCGGCATCAGCATCATCTGGCCACCGAGGCGAGTCATGTCCCGCGTGTGGTATCGATGGGCCATCGAACCGGCGATGAAGAACAGCAAGCCGGTGATCAGACCGTGGGCGACCATGCCGATGATCGCCGCGTTGATCCCGATCTCGTTCAGCGTCGCGACGCCGAGCATGACGAAGCCCATGTGGCCGACCGACGAGTAGGCGATGAGTCGCTTCATGTCGTTCTGAGCAAGACACGCCAGCGACCCGTAGATGATGCCGATCACCGCGAGGACCCCGATGAACCACGCCCAGTTCTTGGCCTCCTCCGGCAGGATCGGGATCGAGATCCGGATGAAGCCGTACGTGCCGAGCTTCAGGAGGATGGCGGCCAGGATGACCGAGCCGATCGTGGGTGCTGCGGTATGGGCGTCGGGAAGCCACGTGTGGAGTGGCCACATCGGCACCTTGACGGCGAATCCAACAAACATCGCGGCGAAGACCCAGAAGGCGAACGACCCGGCGAACAGGCCGGCCTGGCCGAGGGACGAGAGTTCAAGAATGTCGAACGTTCGTGCCCCCACATCGCCAGACTTGAAGTACAGCGCCAGGAAGCCGAGCAGCATGAACGCCGAGCCGAACAGCGTGAAGAGGAAGAACTTGATCGACGCGTAGAGCCGCAATTCGATCTCCCAATGCACCACCGGCACGACCCGCATGCTGGTGTCACCCCAGATCCCGATCATGAAGTACATCGGGAGCAGGACCACCTCGAAAAACACGAAGAACAGAACGAGGTCAAGGGCGACGAATGTCCCGGTCATGCCCGTTGCCAGGATCATCGTGAGGATCAGCAGCAGCTTCGGGTTGTGCGGTTCCGGCCAGTGGTTCCACGAGTAGACCACCACGAGGGTCGTGATGAACGTGGAGAGCACCACCAGCGGCAGCGAGATTCCGTCGATACCGATGTGGAATCGGGCGTTGATCGCTTCGATCCACGGCAGATCGGTGCCGAACTGCATCTGTGCCGCGGCGCCGTAGTCAAATCGCACCGCAAGGAGGATGGCGAGCGCGAAGGTTCCGAGCGCCGTTACGAGGGCCACCCATTTCATTCCTGCTTCGGCCGAACGCGGGATCGCTGCCAGGATCAACGCGCCAACCAGCGGCAGGAAGACAATGAGGCTCAGACCCCAGCCGCTGTCGAACCACTCCATTTCGTTGCTCCTCCTATCAGAAGATCATGAACAGCACGGCGAGGATGACCACACCGGCAAAACTGATTGCTGCGTACTGCTGGACTCGTCCGGTGAACGTCTTGCGCAGGAGGCCGCCGGCGGCACCGATACTCGCACTCAACGTGTTGAACACACCGTCGACCGCACGCTGATCGAAGGTGTTCACCGCGTCCGCGGTGTGTTTGGCCCCGCCTGCGACCAAGTTCGGAACAGCGTCGACCACGTTCTGGTCGACCCAGAGCGTCCCGTCGGCGAGGGGGCCCATGGTCGGCCGAACGATGCCGTCCATGTAGAAGTCGTCGATGTAGTACTTGTTCTCGAGGAGCGGATAGAGCACCGGGATGCTGAACTCGTCCCGCTCGGCCTGAGTCTCCTTCGGCCGGTAAAGGGAGAAGCCGATCGCGAGGGCGACGAGCACCACGGGAGTCACGATGGCGATCAGCCCCCAGCTTGGGGCCTCGAAGTGGTGTTCGACGATCGGGAACGCCCGCACCGTCACCCAGTCCGTGAATACATGCGTGAGTCCGGGGACGTTGAGGAGGCCGGTCACCGCTGCGAACGCCGCGAGGATTGCAAGCGGAACGGTCATGATCTTCGGAGACTCGTGCGGCTCTCCGTGTCCTTGGTACTTCCCGAAGAAGGTCAGTGAGACAGCGCGGGCCATGTAGAAGGCGGTGATGAACGCACCCGCGATCGATAGCACGACCATGAACCATGCAGCGGCCGTCGGGTCCTCGGTTGCGTTGTAGTAGGCCGACGCGATGATCTCGTCCTTCGACCAGAAGCCGGCGAACGGGAAGATGCCGACCAGCGCAGCGGTGCCGATCATGAACGTCCAGAACGTGGCCGGCAGATACTTCCGGAGGCCACCCATATCCGACATGTTGTTCGAGTGAACCGCGTGGATCACCGAACCGGCCCCGAGGAAGAGCAGTGACTTGAAGAAGGCGTGCGTGAACAGATGGAACAACCCGGCGGTGTATGCCCCGACTCCCATGGCCGCCATCATGTAGCCCAACTGGCTGACGGTGGAGTAGGCCAGCACCTTCTTGATGTCGTTCTGAACGAGGGCGAGCAACCCCATGAACAACAGCGTGATCGCACCGATGATGGTGATGATCCATGAGACGCCGCCGCCGTACTCAGGAAGTTGGTAGAACGGGAACAGGCGAGCAACGAGGTAGATGCCGGCCGTCACCATGGTCGCAGCGTGCATGAGCGCCGACACCGGTGTCGGGCCGGCCATGGCATCGGGGAGCCAGACGTGGAACGGGAACTGGGCGCTCTTACCCATCGCTCCGATGAACAACGCGAGTCCGGCCCAGAATCCGAACTGGGCGAGGGTCGAGTTCCCGCCGGTCATCGACTCGAAGATCTCTGAGAACTGGAACGATCCTGCCGACAGGGCCATGATGATCGCCCCGATGAACAGCCCGGCGTCTGCGACCTTGTTGACCATGAATGCCTTGTTGCCGGCGTCGACGTTCTCGAAGTCCTCCCAGTAGTGGGCGATCAGGAGATACGACGACACGCCGACGAGTTCCCATCCCACGATCAACTGGATGAGGTTCGGCGCCGAGACGAGCACGAGCATGCCGCCGGCGAAGAGTGAGAACGACGAGAAGAACCAGGTGTACCGGATATCGCCCTTCATGTAGCCGTTGGCGTACGTGAATACGAGGAATCCGATGACGCCAACGAGGAAATACATCATGATCGACAACCCGTCGACGACCCAGCCCCACTCGAGGGTGAACGCGCCGATCTGTCCGATCTCGACGGCCCCCTCGTACAGGATGCCCTCTTGCAGGTTCACCCAGGCAAGGGCAGCGCCGTAGACAGCGACGAACGCCATGCCGAAGGTGGCCATCCCCCACCCCTTGAGGGGTGAGCGCTTGCCGAAGAAGACGATGAGGAAGGTGATGACGAGTGGGACGACCACGATGAGCCACGACCATTCAGCGAGCCAGCCACCATCACCGGCATGCACTTCATGCACTTCGTCTTCGGAGAAGAAGGCGAAGCTGGCGAGGAATGGGGTCAGTGCGGCGATCATCAGTTCCTCATCGTGTCCAGCTCGTCGACGTCCGCGGAGCGCCGGTTCCGGAAGATCATGAGCACGATCGCGATACCGATCCCAACCTCGGCCGCAGCGAGGGCGATGATGAACAGCGCCATCACCTGGCCGGTGCTCGAAGCGTCGCCGAGGAATACGTCGAACGCCACGAGGTTCACGTTGACGGCAGCGAGCATGACTTCGACTGATGCGAGCACGAGGACCGCGTTCCGGCGGGTCAGCACGCCATAGAGCCCGAGGGAGAAGAGCGCTGCGCCGAGGAGGACGAACTGCACGATGGTCATGCGTCACCCTCCTCGGATGGGTCCCGGCGTGCGAGCGTGATGCCTCCGATGAGGGCCGCAAGCAGCACGAACGACACCGCCTCGAATGGGATGACCCAGTTCGTGAACAGTGCCTCGCCGATCGAGGCCGTCCTGGTCGCCTCGTCGGGGAGCGGGATGGCCTCGGCACCGAAGGAGACGATCGATGCCCAGGCGATGACACCGAACAGGACCACCGAGAGGAGGATCGCCGGCGTGCGGGTCGACATCGGCTGACTGAGGTTGGTGCTCCTGGTCAACGGCGATTGGGTGATCATGATCCCCATGAGGAACAGGATCACGACGGCGCCGATGTAGACGAGGACGACGGTCCAGCCAACGAATTCCGCGCCAAGCATCAGGAACAGCGCTGCGGTTCCCGCCAGGGTGACCACGAGTGAAAGGACCGCCCGCACAACGTTCTTGGCCGTCACGACGAAGAAGGCGGCGGCAACCGTCGGGATCGCGATCAGGAGGAAGACCCAGTTCGCCGTCTCTGTGATCCAGTCGGTGAAGGAGACGGTCATTCTTGCGGCTCCAGTGCCGGCGGCTCCGGAACGGTCTTGAGCCAGTCTTTCAGGCGGGTCTTTCCGTGAATGAGGTCGGCAACCTCATGGCTGCTGTACTCGTACTCGGGGCTCCAGAACAGCGCATCGAATGGGCAGACCTCCACGCAGATGCCGCAGTACATGCAGAGCGAGTAGTCGATCTCGAACAGGTCGAGTTCGTTCTTCGTTCTCGCCCGGCCTCCTGGCTTGGCGGGTGGTTGGGCCTCTTTGTGACCTTCGATATAGATGCACCAGTCGGGACACTCACGGGAACACAGCATGCAGACCGTGCAGGCCTCAGGGTCGAGAGCGATGACGCCTCGCGCCCGTGGCACCGGGATCTCCTGGACCTGCGGGTACATGACGGTCGGTACGGGCTTGAACAGCTCCTTGAGCGTGAACCACATGCCCTTCCACAGACCGGTGAAGGGGAATCGGACGCTCTTGTTCTCTGGCTGCGTCATCAGAACACCACCACCTTGAAGAAGGCGATCACGAGAATGTTGGCGAGCGAGAGCGGGATCAACCAGCGCCAGGCAAGATCCTGGAGTTGATCCTCACGCAGACGCGGCCAGGTCGAGCGAATCCAGAGCATGAAGAACACCAGTATCGCGATCTTGGCGACGAGGATGAACGGCCCGACGAACGTGAGCACCGAGTCAGGCACGAACGGCATCCAGTAGCCGCCGAGGAAGAGCGTGGCGGCGATCGCCGACATCGAGATCATCGCGGCATACTCGCCGAGGAAGAACATCGTGAATCGCAGCGACGAGTACTCCGTCAGGTAGCCCATCGTGAGTTCCGATTCGGCGATCGGCATATCGAACGGGATGCGGGAGAGTTCCGCGACCGCTGCCACGACGAAGATGATGAACCCGACGATCTGCCCTTTGAGGAGGAACGGGAGGCTGATCGAGATCCCACCGATCTCAATCGGTGCGGCCTGGGCCTCGACGATACCGACGAGTGACATGGTCCCCGCCTGAACGACCACGGCGACCACCGTCAGCACCAGCGGAAGCTCGTATGCGATGAGCTGCGCACCGGCGCGCAGGCCACCCATGAGCGAGTACTTGTTCGCCGATGACCATCCGGCCATGAGCACGCCAAGGGTGGTGAGCGAGGAGATCGCGAGGAGGAAGTACACACCGAGGTCGAGATTTCGCGCCACGAGGCTGGGGCTGAACGGGATCACGACAAACGTCGCCACCGTGGAAGCCACGACGATGTACGGCGCCGACTTGAAGATCAAGGAATCGGCCCCCGCGGGGACGAGGTCCTCCTTCTGGATGAACTTGAGGGCGTCGGCGAACGGCTGGGCCCATCCCCAGCGGCCACCCGCGTAGTAGGGCCCGATCCGGTTCTGCATGTGGGCCATGACCTTCAGCTCCGCATAGATCGCCACCAGCGCCAACCCGATCATGACGGCAAGCACGAGAACGACCTTGATGAGCAGATCAACCCAGAAGTACCCGGTGATCATCGATCCACATCTCCGAGCACGAAGTCGAGGCTGCCCATGATCGCGACGAGGTCGGGGATCAGGGCGCCCTTGAGGACCCACGGCAGGATCGAGAGGTTCGAGAACGAGGTCGATCGGATCTTCAACCGGTACGGCTTTTGACCGCCTTCGGAGATGATGTAGTAACCGAACTCGCCCTTCGGGTTCTCACCGCGGACGTAGACCTGCCCCTTGGGCACCTTGAGGACCCGGGGCGCCTTCGACCGCAGCGGTCCCGGCGGGATCTTGTCGATGGCCTGAAGGACGATCTTCACCGACTCGCGGATCTCCTGGAGGCGGACCCAGTAGCGGTCGTAGCAGTCGCCGTCCTGGCCGGTGATCACATCGAAGTCGACCTCGTCGTACGGCAGGTTGAATTCGTGCTTCCGCAGGTCGTAGGCGACGCCGGAGGCCCGGAGGTTCGGCCCCGAGAGTCCGTACTCGATTGCCTTGTCCCCTGGGATACAGCCAACGCCGACCGTTCGCTTCTTGATCAGTTCGTTGCCGGTGACGAGCGTGTCGCTGTCTTCGGTGGCCTTGAGCACCCGTTGCATCGCGGCCTTGACGTCCTCGAGCCAGCCTTCGGGGATGTCCATCGAGACCTGTTTCTGGGTCTTCCCTCCCCCGGCCGCCGGCTTGATGCCTCCGACGCGATTGAAGTTCGGGTGGAAGCGTCCGCCGGTCATCGCCTCGATGAGTTCGAGAACGCGTTCGCGTTCGCGCAGTGCGTGGAACAGCGGCGTCACACCGCCCAACTCGAGGGGATAGGAGGACGTGAACACGATATGCGATGAGATCCGGAACAGTTCGGAGAGGATGAGCCTGATCCATTGGGCTCGGGGCGTCGGTTCGATGCCGGTGAGCTTCTCGACACCGATGATGAACGGGACCTCGCTGGCAAACCCGGACACCCAGTCGATGCGGTTGACGAGTGCGGTCATCTGCGCGTAGGTGCGCACCTCGGCGAGCTTCTCATATCCCCGGTGCATGTAGCCGATCGCCGGCTCGACACTGGAGATCCGTTCTCCGTCCACGTTCGCAACCAGGCGTAGAACGCCATGGGTGGACGGGTGCTGCGGACCGATATTGAGCGTCATGTCCTGTGTCTGCAGCTCAACCGAGACCGCAACCTCAGACCGATGCATGAGCGCCTCGTACTCAGAAGTCATACGAGACCCCCCTTCTTCGCCTCTCCCACGAAGTGGGGGAGGCGCGAGCACCGGCCGCCAGGCCGGAGCGCAGCGGAGGGGGCTCCGGGCTCGCAGCTCGCAGCTCGCAGCTCGCAGCCAACGCCTGGGATGAAGAAGCTCACGCGTCTGACCCCTCATCCTCGTCAACCGGCAAAGCTTCCACGTCTACGTCGCCAGGCCACGGCTTCACTTCTCGGGCGAGCAGCGGGTAGGACTTGAGGAGCGGGTGGCCGATGAACCCCTCGGGCAGGTAGATCGGCGTCAAGTTGGGGTTGTCGGCGAACTCGATGCCGAACATGTCATGCGTTTCCCGCTCGTGCCATTCGGCTCCACCGAAGATGTCCGTGAGCGAGTCGATGACCGGGTCGTCCTTCGGCAGCGAGGCCACGAATTGTGCACCGTCGGCGTTCGCGATCGATGAGAGCCGGCACATCACTTCGAAGCGTTCTTCCAGGTCGTCGGGATCCTCGACGGTGTCACCGACTTCGACGTCCTTGGACCAGTCGATCCCGGCGAGCCACGAGAAGAACGACAGGCCTTCCTCGTCCCTGGCACGCCGCAGGGTCTCGACCCAGTCGTTGCGGTCGATGTAGATGCGAACGGTGTCGTGTTCGACAACGGCGCGCCCGCCCAGGCGCTCAGCGAGGCCGGTGGCGTAGGCGTCGAGGGGGTCGGTGGAATCAGGTTGGTCGTTCATCAACCTTGCTCCATACCTCGCGCGGGTCTTCGTTCGTGATCTGTTCTTGCAGCATGACGATGCCCTCGAGTAGCGCCTCGGGCCGGGGCGGGCAACCCGGGACGTACACATCGACCGGCATCACCTGGTCGACACCCTTGAGCACCGAGTACGAGTCCCAGTAGGGCCCTCCGGTGTTGGCGCAGGATCCCATCGAGATGATGTACTTGGGTTCCGGCATCTGCTCGTAGAGGCGCTTCACAGCGGGTGCCATCTTGTCGGTGACCGTTCCCGCGACGACCATCAGGTCAGCCTGGCGCGGAGAGGCGGGAAGTGGCACGATGCCGAAGCGCATGAAGTCGTATCTCGGACTCGACACAGCCATCACCTCGATGGCACAGCATGCGAGCCCGAACTGGAAGTACCAGAGAGAGTACTTGCGTGACCAGTTGAGCAGCCACGAGACGGGCTTGATGCCGCCGAACTTCTCCACTACTCCCATCGCAGCACGCCCTTGCGGATCGCATAGATCAGGCCAAAGAAGAGGATGACGACGAAGGCGACCATTTCGAAGAAGAAGAGCGCACCGTTGCCGATGGCCTTGAAGTAGTCCGTTGATACGGCCCACGGGAAAATGAAGACGGCCTCGACGTCGAAGACGAGGAACAGCAGGGCAAACACGTAGTACCGGATGTGGCTCTGGTTCCAACCACCGCCGATCGGCTCAATACCCGACTCGTAGGCCGTGCTCTTCAGCAGGCTGGGACGGCGAGGGGCGACCAGGTTGGCAACAATGACCGCGGCACCCACGAGAACGACACCGGCAAGCAGGAATACGGCGACCGTTGTGTAGTCGCCGAAGTATTCATTGCGCACGTGTGGACGCCCTCTCGAAGTTTTCGCCTGGCCCCGCTCCGGGCCCTCCGACGGCGGAAGTCTATCGGGTTGGTGGGGCGGTCCAAATCAACCGGTGTCCTGGCCGAGGCCGCCTCGCAGATGTGCCGTTGGACCACCGCAACCAAACGGCGCGCCGTCGGGTACCGTCCGACCATGCCTTCGATCACCGTACCCGACTACACCGGTGGTTCGCTCCCGAATCTCGTGTCGGAGCTCGAGTTCCGGCTGACCGGTTCGTCCGAATTCTCTCGCCTCCACCCGGCGCCGGCCGCCGAGATCCCTGACGCCTCGACCTATGTGCTTTTCTTGTTCGACGGCCTCGGAAGCCTCCAGCTCGGCCATCCGTCGGCGGCGCCGCTCAAGAGCGCTCTCCGGTCGAGCATCGACGCTCCGTTCCCTGCCACCACGACGGTGAGCCTGGCAAGCGTCGCCACCGCGCTCTCACCATCGCAGCATGGTCTCCTCGGATACCAGTCCTGGATCCCCGAACTCGACCGGGTCGTCAACACCATCAAGTGGACCACGCTGTGGGGGGACCCGGTTGCCTACGACACCTCGTCGCTCCTCCCAGCGCCAAACCTGTGGGAGCGGCTGAACGCCGCCGGGATCGAGCCGATCACGGTTCAGCCGGGCAACTTCACCGGCACGCCGCTCTCGAAGGCCCTCTACCGGGGGTGCCGGATCGAACCGGCGTTCACGCTCGACGAAGTGGCCGACGCGACCGTCCAGGTTGCGGCGGAACCGCGGCGTCTGATCTTCACCTACCTCCCGCACGTCGACTTCGCGGCGCACGTCTACGGCCAGGACTCCGACGAGTACGCCGAAGCTCTCAAAACGGTGGCCTGGGTCTGGGAGCAGGTCACTGCTCGGCTGCCCGAGGGAGCCGCCTTGATCGGGACGGCCGACCACGGTCACGTCGACTTCCCGAAGGATCGCCAGTTCAAGATTCCGCGGAACCTCCACGACGGCCGCGTGTTCTACGGCGATGGTCGAGCCATGTTCGTCCTCGGAGATGGGGCGTCACTCGAGGCAGAACTGCCGGCGACCTGGATTCCCATCGAGGACATGGCCGAGTGGTGGGGGCCGGGACCACGTCACCCTTCGTTCGACGGACGCTCCCCCGATGGTGTTCTCATCGCCGACGACGGCGTGCTCCTCCTCCACAAGCGTTCCGACGACCGCATGGTCGGCAACCACGGCGCCCTCACCGATGAGGAACGCCTGATCCCGCTCCTCGTCGCGGGTTGAGCCACGAAACCTCGATGGGACGGCCACTGCCGTCGCGCTGTCGGAGTTGGCCGGGCTCTCTATTTCCCCTATGGCGATAGTGCGAATAGGGTTCATCGCCGAAGTCCAATGAACCCACTGGAGTCCGATGTCACGCCTCGTCTCAATGCTGCTCGCGATCGCACTCATCGCTGCCGCCTGCTCCTCGGCGGCTTCGGCGGAAGAGACAGCGCTCACGGTCTACTCGGGCCGCTCGGAGGAGTTGGTCGGGCCGCTCATCGAGCGGTTCGAGGACGAGTCCGGGATCGAGGTGTCGGTCCGATATGGCGACTCCGCCGAACTGGCTGCGACGATCCTCGAAGAAGGTGACCGCTCCCCCGCATCGGTGTTCCTCGCCCAGGATCCTGCGTCGTTGGGATCGGTCGCGTTGGCCGGGTTGTTCTCCCCACTGGGTGCCGAGTTGCTCGACCGCGTGCCTGATGAGTTCTCCGACCGAGACGGACTCTGGGTCGGTGTCTCGGGTCGCGCCCGCAGCGTCGTCTACGACCCCTCGACGACCTCACCCGGCGACCTGCCGCCGACGGAGGACGGACTGACGGACGAGCAATGGGCCGGTCGAGTCGGCATCGCGCCAACCAACGGATCGTTCCTCTCCTTCGTCGCCGCCAAGATCCTCATCGATGGGGAAGCATCGACCCTCTCCTGGCTGGAAGCGATGAAGGCGAACCAGTCTCCGACGTTCCCGAAGAACTCCACGATCGTATCCGCCGTGGCCGACGGTCAAGTCGAGACCGGTCTCGTCAACCACTACTACGCGCTGCGACTCCTGGCCGAAGACCCGGCGGCATCGGTCGCCAACGCGTTCTTCACAGAGGCATGTGCTGGTTCGCTCGTCATGCCGGCCGGGGTGGGGATCTTGGCTTCGGCCGACGCCCCGACGACGGCAGAGGCGTTCGTCGCCTATCTGCTGTCGGTCGAGGCGCAGGAGTACTTCGCCCAGGAGACGTTCGAGTATCCACTCGTTCCGGGTGTCGTGCCGTCGGGCGACCTTCCCCCCATCGACTCGATCCCCACGCCGGCGATCAACCTCTCGGACCTCGCTCCGATGCTTGACGTGGCCACCGACCTCGTCGCAGAGGCCGGACTCTTGTGACCTCGCCCGCTGTTCCAGCCTCACCGGCGGGCCGGGTGGAGGGAATCCCTTCGGCCGGACCGGGACGGACACCGTCGCTCTCGATCGGGCGCCGTCCCTCGGCGTGGTGGTGGGTGGCCGCCGTGCTGATCCTGATCCCCATTGCCCTCCCGATCGGCGCTCTCGTCGTGCGGGTGCTTGGTGCGTCGGGCGACGCTGCCTCGGTCCTCTTCTCGCGGAGGACGCTTGAACTCCTTGCACGGTCGGCGTTGCTCACGGCCCTCGTCACACTTGCTGCGATTGTGATCGGAGTCGGCGCCGCCTGGATCACCGTTCGAACCGACCTTCGCGGACGGACGGTGTGGGGTGTCTTGGTGGCGATGCCACTCGTGATTCCGTCATACGTCATCGCGTTGTCGTTCCTGTCGGCATCCGGCCCGCGTGGAGTCTTCGCCCGAGTCACCGGTGTTGCACAGCCGGTCCTCGATGGCCTCCCAGGCGCCTGGCTGGCACTCACCCTGTCGACGTTCCCCTATGTGTTCCTCATCGTGGCGGCAGCACTCCGTCGTGTCGATCCGGCGCTGGAGGACGCAGCACGCGGTCTCGGAGCGTCGCAGCGGCGCGTCTTCCGAACGATCACCCTCCCGCAACTCCGACCGGCGATCGGGGCCGGGGCCTTGCTCGTGGCCCTCTACACCCTCTCGGACTTCGGAGCCGTCTCGCTGATGAGGTTCGATGCGTTCACCCGCGTCATCTACGCCCAGTACGCGGGCCGTCTCGACCGGACTCCGGCAGCGGTCCTATCTCTCGCCCTGATCGGCATTGCCCTCATCATCATCTGGGCGGAGGGCCGCAACCGCGGATCGGCGACGTACTTCTCCCATCGGCCGAAGCGGACGGCGACACTTCGGCACTTGAGCCCAGCGGAGCGAGCCGTGGCGACCTTCGCCCTCGGTGCGATCGTCGTTGCGGGTCTCATACTGCCGGTCCTCGTCCTCATCTCGTGGGTAGCCGACGGCAACGGAGTCGCGATCGCCTCGATGATCGACTGGAGCGCCGTCAGGGGTTCGCTGCTCGGATCGTCGCTCGCTGCGTTGGTTGCCATGGCCGCGGCGATCCCCGTGGTCGTACTCGCCGTTCGATACCGCAGCCGCGCGTCGGTGTGGCTCGAGCGATCGGTCTTCGTGGCGTTCTCGCTCCCCCACATCACGGTCGCTATCGCCGTGGTGTTCTTCTCGGTTCGCTATCTCGGACCCTTCTATCAATCCTTGACCGTGCTGGTGGTGGTGTACGCCACCGTGTTCCTTGCCCAGGCGACCGGTTCGGCAAAGGCGTCGCTCCTTCAAGTCGACCCGGCGGTCGAGGAGGCAGCCCGGGGGCTCGGACGCGGCCCGTGGGCGACCTTGCGTTCGGTGACCGTCCCCCTGATCCGTCCGGGTCTCCTCGCCGGCGGTGCCTTGGTGTTCCTCACGACGATGAAGGAACTGCCGGCGACGCTGCTGCTGCGTCCCACCGGTTTCGACACGCTCGCCGTTGACATCTGGTCCGCCGGCAATGAGTTGCTGTTCGCTCAGGCGGCGGCCTCGGCGCTCGTGCTCCTTGCGATCTCCGCCATTCCGATGTTCCTGCTCGTGGTGCGCCAGAAGGACGCTCCGGCATGACGACGACCCCTGCCATCACGTGCCTGGGCCTCACGAAGTCCTACGACGGCGCCAACGCGCTGAGCGGCTTCGACTTGGCGGTGGACCGGGGGGCGATCGTGAGCCTCCTCGGACCGTCGGGCTGCGGCAAGACGACCGCCCTGCGCGCCATCGCCGGGTTCGAGTCACCGGATGCCGGGACGGTGCGCATCGGGGATCGGGTGGTGTTCGGCCGCAACGCGGACGTCGCTCCCGAGAAGCGGCGGGTGGGGATGGTCTTCCAGGAGTACGCCCTATTCCCGCACATGACCGTGGATCGCAACATCGCCTATGGATTGAACGGCGCGGACGCGCCCTCTCGCGTTGAAGCGGTGCTCGATCTCGTCGGCTTGGCAGGCTTCGGCAGCCGCATGCCCCACGAACTCTCCGGCGGCGAGCAGCAGCGGGTCGCTCTGGCACGAGCGCTCGCACCAAGCCCGGAAGTCGTGCTGATGGACGAGCCGTTCTCCAATCTGGACGCACCCCAACGCGACCGGATGCGCCGCGAGGTCCGCCAGATCCTGATCGATGCCGGCGCCACGGCGGTGTTCGTGACCCACGACCAGGAGGAGGCGCTCTCGATCGCCGATGTGGTCGCTGTGATGCGCGACGGGGCAATCATGCAGGCCGGCACGCCGACGGACGTGTACTCGCGACCAATCGACCCGTGGACGGCATCGTTCCTCGGTGACAGCGTCTTCCTCGACGGTGTGGCGGAGACAGGCGGGAAGGTCGGGACCGCACTGGGAGACATCCAATCGGAGACCGTCGAGCGCGGACCGGTCAAGGTGATGGTCCGCCCGGAGTGGATCGTGCCGCTGCCCGATCCGAACGGCGACTCGACGGTGATCGACCTGGAGTACTTCGGTCACGATCAGATGCTCGTCATCGAACGCCCAGACGGGGGAACCGTGCAATGCCGGGTTGGGGCCCGCCCCAACCTCAGTCGGGGCGATCGTGTGACGCTCTCGATCGACGACGCCGTCGTCTATCCGGCCCGCTAGCGATTCGGAAGACCCCAGTCGTCGGTGCCGGCCGATGGGTCGTCGTCTGGCTCGTCGGGCTCCGTGCGTTTCGGTGTCTCGTCTACTTCGATCACGTCAACAGGTTCATCGTCGAGCGCTGAAGGCGAGAGACCCCCTCCGTCAGCGGCGATGGTTGCATCGCCGCTGCCACCTCCCCCTGAGGGGGAGGAATCTGAGGGGGAGGAATCCTCTTGGACTGGCGACTCTTTCGGCGGCAGCGGATACTCCCACCCGTCCGGCACGTCATCGTCCTTCACCGTCAGAGCGGGCGGCAGTGCGTCGCGCTCGATGGGGCGGTCCGCACGGACCCGCCATGCACCCAGGACCCAGCCGCCGACCCCCCAGATGAGGCCGGCGAGATACAGGACCACCCCGACCATCGGGATCAGCCAGATGCCGAGCCTCCACAGCACAGCTCCGATAAGGAACCCACCGAAGAGCCCACCTTTGCGACGCAACAGGAGATCTCCGCCAGCGGCGACCGCAGGCACGGGTCCGAAGACGAGGCCGAGCAGCATCGCGGCCAGTAGCAGCGCAGCAAGCGGCAGCCCGACCAGGGTGACGCCGAGAAGCAGCACAAGGACCGGAGCGACAACGAGGGCCAGCAGTCCAATCAGCAGCGTCTTGACCGGGTGGCGTTCGATGGCCTCGACTGCGGCGGCCCCGGTGCCGCGGAACAGCCACAGCAGAAGGATGCCGCACACGATGAACGCGAGGAGTCCGAGGACATTGGCGATCGCGAGGATGACTCCGAATATGAAGTTGGACTGAGCAGGCAACTGCACGACCTGCCCGTCGACCGTTCCCGGGGCGATCGAGGCCTCGGAAGGTGAGCGATACAAGACGTCGCCATCAACCTTCGCCCCTGCCTCCACGGTCAGGCGCTGGACGCTCACGTCGATGTCGCGTCCGACGGTACCGGAGACCGAGGTGTCGAGCAGCCGACCGCGCACGTCGCGTTCCACCGAACCGTCGATCTTCAGCGTGCCGCCGAACATGATGAGGTCCCGGCCGACAACACCGGTTGGCCCCACGTCGACGCCGAGACCGGTCACGAAGACATCGTTGACAACCGTTCCGTCGACCACGACCTGCGGAGTGACCGTTCGGAGCGAGCCCTCGATGCGGCCTCCGGGTTCGATACGGACCGTCCCCGACGTGAGAGCGAGCACGTCACCGGCGACGGTCCCGGAGATCGAGAGGCTCCCGGCCGTGATCACGAGGTCACCGTCGATGTCTCCTTCGATGCGGCCCGACGTCGCAGCGACGTAGACGTCTTCGGCGATCGGCTCGTCTTCCGAGACGATGAACAGATCGGTCGTGACGACCGAGGGCGCGACCGCGCCGAGCAACGGCGCCATGGCGACAAGAAGCGCGAAGCCCGTGAGGACGCGGTAGCGGACCCTTCCGGGTCCACGGTCAGAACGGAAGTGCTTCACGGGCGAGATCGAGCAGCGGCCACGGGTTCACGCCGATGACGATCTGGCTCACCACAACCACGGCGATCACAAGCCGTGCGACAGTGGAGACTTCGAGGGCTTGCTCGTCGTCCTGCAGTGCGCCAAAGAACATCTTGGCGGCGATCCGGAAGTAGACGTACAGGCCCACGACGGTGGTCAGCAGGGCGAGGATCGTGAGCCAGAGGTACCCGGAGTCGGCTGCGACCGTGAAGACCGACACCTTCGCCACGAAGCCGGCCATGAAGGGGATACCGCCCATTGAGAGCAACAGCACCAGCATTGACCAGGCCAACTCAGGAGATCGCTGCGCCAACCCGGCCCAATCATCCAGATCGGACCGGCCCGGCGTCGTCCTCGACACGATGGCGACGATCGCGAATGCTCCGACGAGCGTGAGCGCGTACATCGAGACGTAGAACCACATCGAACCGATGCCCTCGGAACCGGCAACGAAGGCCATCATGATGTACCCGGCCTGGGCTACACCCGAGTAGGCCAGGATGCGCTTGACATCAGTCTGAACGGCGCTCACTGCCGTACCGATGATCATCGAGAGCCCGGCAATGATTGCCAGGATCGGAGCCCACTCGTCGATCTGCGTCGGCAACGCTCCCACGAGAATGCGGCCGAGCGCAGCGAAGCCAGCGACCTTGACCCCTGCAGCCATCAGGCCGACGGCTCCGGTTGGTGCTCCCTGGTACACGTCTGGCGCCCACTGGTGGAACGGCGCCGCCGAGACCTTGAACGCGAGACCCACGATCACGAGTCCGATGCCGAGGAGCAGAACTCCCGGTTCGCCGATGATGGTGCCGGCGAGGAAGCTCTTCATGCCACCCGCGCCATAGAACGACGTCGAACCGGTCGCGGCGAAGAGCATTGCGGCGCCGTAGACGAAGATGGCGGATGCGAGCGAGCCAAGGAGGAAGTACTTCACCGCAGCCTCGTCGGCCTCCTCGCGCTGACGCGTGAATCCGGCGACGACATAGAACGCGATCGACGCGGTCTCGAGACCGAGGAACAGCAGGACGATGTTCGCCGACATGGCCATCATGTGGAGTCCGGCGAAGGCGAGCAGGATGAGAGATACAAGCTCGACGCCGCGAGTCTTGACCCGCTGGACGAGCGTCCAAACGGCGCCGAGACCAAGCAGGCCAACCGTGAAGATCACGATTCCGGCGAACGCCGAGTAGTGGTCCATCACCACCATCGGAACCCGGAGCACCGGAATATCGCGTGCACTGAAGAACAGCAGACTGCTTCCTTCCGCGATCAACTCATCGACGGCCCGCCATTGGAGGACCGACACGACCATCGCAACCACGAAGGAGAGGGCGGCTACGAATCCCCACTCCCGGCGTGGCCGTTCGAGCATCACACCGAGGATGATGACGATCAGTGCTCCGAGGAGGAGCACCGCTTCGGGCGCGACGGCGAGGAACGAGGCATTGTTCATTCCGAGCCCTCCTCTTCGCTGTGGTCGCCGTCTTCGGCTTCATCGGTTTCGTGTCCGACGGACTCGCTGTGGACGTCGGCCGGATCAACCACCTCATCAACACGGCCGTACTGGGGGACTTCGTAGTCGGTCGTCGCCTCGATCCGGTCGAGGATGATCTCGACCGAAGGCTCGATGCGGTCGAACACCGGCTTGGGATAGATCCCGATGCCGATGATGAACACGATCAGCGGGACAAGGATCGCGAGTTCTCGGAACCCGAGATCCGAGAGGACCTCGTTCTTGGGGTTGGTGATCGGTCCGGTGAATACCCGCTCATATGCCCACAGCATGTAGACGGCAGCGAGGATGACGCCCGACCCGGCGATGATGGTGAGCGCGGGGAGGGTCAGGTAGCTGCCGAGGAGAACGCCGAACTCGCCGACGAAGCCCGACAGGCCGGGCAGACCGACCGAGGCGAATGCCATGAAGAGGAAGATGCCCGCGTAGACCGGCATCACCTTGGCGAGGCCTCCGTACTCGGAGATCAGCCGGGTGTGGCGGCGGTCGTAGATCATGCCGATGAGGAGGAACAGCGCACCGGTCGTCAGACCGTGACTGATCATGACGAACACGGCGCCGGAGAGGCCCTGGCTCGTGAGGGCGAAGATGCCGAGCATCACGAAACCCATGTGGCTGACCGACGAATACGCCACGAGTCGCTTGATGTCGGGTTGGACGATCGCAACGGCGGCACCGTAGATGATGCCGATCACCCCGAGGATTCCGACGTAGACCGCGAGGTCCACCGATGCCTCCGGGAACAACGTCAGGTTGAAACGGAGGAAGCCGTAGGCGCCCATCTTCAGGAGGACGCCGGCAAGGATGACCGAACCCGCGGTCGGCGCCTGGGTGTGGGCGTCCGGCAGCCAGGTGTGGAACGGGAAGATCGGGACTTTGATCGCGAATGCAATGCCGAACGCCAGGAAGAGCCACATCTGGGTCGTCGAGGAGATATCGAGCGAGAGCATGGTGCGGAAGTCGAACGAGGTCGCCGTCCCGACCGAGTCGCCGGCGAGGAGCGCCAGCACGATGATCCCGGCAAGCAAGAAGATCGAGCCGAATGCCGTGAACAAGACGAACTTGATCGCGGCGTAGAGACGGTTGTCCGATCCCCAGATCCCGATGAGGAGATACATCGGAACGAGCACGATCTCGAAGAAGGCGAAGAACAACAGAAGGTCGAGCGACAGGAACACGCCCATCAGACCGGTCTCGAGCACCAGCATCGCCACCATGAACTGCTTGGGCCGCTCGGTCACCGACTTCGACGCGGCGAGCGCCATCGGCATCAGGATGCCGGTCAATACGACCATGAACAGCGAGATACCGTCGATGCCAAGGCGCCACCCGAAACCGAACGTCTCAGACAGGACGTAGTCTTCGGTGAACTGGAAGAGCGGGTCACCCGTGACGAAGTTGACCAGGATCCACAGAGACGCGGCGAGCGGGAGCATGCTCACGCCAATCGCAACGGGGAAGACCAGTTCGGTACGTCGCTTCGGAAGCACAGCCACGGCGATGGCACCGAGCAGCGGCAGCAGAATGAGGAGGGTCAGCGTCATCAGAACGCACCTCCCTGCCAGAGGAGCCAGAGGACGACGCCGAGGCTCCCTGCGACGATGCCGACGGCATAGGACCGAACCCGCCCGGTCTGCAGCACCCGCATCGTCGACCCAAATGAACGCACAGCGGAGCCGAGGCCATTGACCGCACCGTCAACAACCTTCAGGTCGAGAACCATGGCGAGCCAGGTTGCGATGGCCTTGCCGGGGGCGACGATGACCGCTCCGTAGAAGGCGTCGACCCCATAGCCGTCAAGCGCAGCCGCCCAGTAGCCGCCCTCTTCGTTCGGAAGCGTGCCGCGTCCGTAGCGGTGGTAGGCGAGGGTGATGCCGATGATCACCACGACGAGCGAAGCGAGCGCCAGGCCCCAGAGCGTGAAGCCCCCCGGCGGGTGAACCTGGTGGATCCCCTCAAACGACGGCTCGAGGAAGTGTTCGAGGGTGAGGCGCACCGGCGTGTTGAGCAGGCCTGCCCCTGCGGAGAGCACCGCAAGGACGATCAGAGGAACCGTCATCGTCCATGGCGACTCGTGCGGATGCGCGTCCTCGTCCCAGCGCTTCTCGCCGAAGAACGTGAGGATTATCAGGCGGGTCATGTAGAACGCCGTGATGAGTGCCGTCACGATTCCGACGAGCCACAGGATCAGGAAGAATCCACCCTTTGCGAATGCCGCACCGAGGATCTCATCCTTGGACCAGAACCCGGCGAGCGGGAACAGGCCGCTGATCGCGAGCCAACCGAACGCCATCGTCACGAACGTGACCCGCATGTACTTGCGGAGGCCGCCCATCTTCCACATGTCCTGCTCGTTGGACATGGCGTGGATCACCGATCCGGCCCCGAGGAAGAGCAGCGCCTTGAAGAACGCGTGAGTCATGAGGTGGAAGATCCCTGCAGTGAAGGCGGTGAGGCCGACCGCCATGATCATGTACCCGAGTTGGCTGATCGTTGAATAGGCGAGCACTCTCTTGATATCCCGCTGACCTATGGCAATCGTTGCCGCCAGCAGCGCCGTGGCTGCACCGACGCTTGCCACGACCGCGAGCGTGACCGGAGCGAGTTCAAAGAGGGCGGCAGATCGGGCAATCATGTAGACGCCCGCGGTGACCATCGTGGCGGCATGGATGAGGGCGGACACCGGTGTCGGGCCCTCCATCGCATCGGGGAGCCAGATGTAGAGCGGGATCTGCGCCGACTTGCCGGTCGCTCCGACGAAGAGCAGCAGGGTGATCGCCGTCGCCATTCCGACGCTCAGCAATCCGTGCGCCTCGCCGAACACGACGCCGAAGTCGAGCGTCCCGAACGCGGCGAAGATGAGCATCAGACCGACGAGGAAGCCCCAGTCACCGATGCGGTTGACGATGAATGCCTTCTTGCCCGCTGCGGCGGCCGAGGGCTTCGTGAACCAGAAGCTGATCAGCAGGTAGGAGGACAGCCCAACGAGTTCCCATCCGACGAACATCAGCCCGAAGTTGTCGGCGAGCACGAGGGTCAGCATCGAACCGATGAACAGGTTCATGTACCCGAAGAATCGGGGGTAGCGCTCGTCCCCGTGCATGTAGCCGACCGAGTAGAGGTGGATCAGCGAACCCACACCGGTGACGATGAGCGTCATCAACGCCGACAGGGGGTCCCAGAGGAGCGACGCGTTCGCGCCGACCATGGGGATCCACTCGAAGAGAAACACCGTCTCCGGCTCAGCTGCGTTGAGGAACGGCACCGTGAGGATGGCGGCGATCACGAACGGAACGGCGACAAGGGCTGAAGCCAGCCAACCCGAGGCGGGCTCGCCGATGCGCTTCCCGAACAAGATCAGCGTTGCTGCCCCGAGGAACGGGAGCGCAACGAGGAGCCAGAGGTAGTCGATCACGCGCTCATCCCTTCAGCTCCGAAAGGGCGTCAACGTTCGCAGTACTCCTGCGGCGGAACACGGCGACGAGGATGGCAAGGCCGACGGTTACCTCCGCTGCGGCCACCACCATGACGAACAGGGCAGCAACCTGGCCTTCGATCAGGCCCATCTCGCTCCCCGCTGCGACGAACGTGAGGTTGACGGAGTTCAGCATCAACTCGATCGACATGAACATCACGAGCGCGTTGCGCCGCAGCAACACACCGGCGGCACCCATGGAGAACAGCACAGCGGCGAAGACCATGTACCAGGCGACGGTGACGGTCATGCGCCCTCCTCCGTCTCGGCGGACCCGACCGCGGTCGGCCCAAACAAGGCCAGGGCGATCGTACCGAGGGCAGCAATCGTGAGGAGGAAGACGGTGGAGAGGAAGGCGATCGTCCAGTTGCCGAACAGGGAGTCCGCGACGTTCTCGATGGTTCCGTTGAGGTCGGGGGTTCCGAAGACCGCGCTGCCGGTGATCCATGCCTGACGGCCGGCGAGGATGATCACGGCCGCAAGACCGCCCGCGACGACGAACGTGATCCATCGCTGGAACGGGATCGTCTCGGCGTTGTCTTCCTTCGTGTCGACCCCGATCATCATGATCACGAACAGGAACAGCGTCATGACGGCACCGGCGTAGACGAGCAACTGAACGGCGGCCACGAAGTGGGCGTTGAGCATGACGTAGAAGACCGATATCGAGAGCATCACGACGAGCAGGCCCATCGCGGAGTAGACCGGGTTCCTGGCCGTGAGCATCACCACGGCACCGGCCAGCGCCACGGCCGCGAACAATCCGAAGAGAAGGACCTCAGTCATCGATCACCTCCGGTGATCGAGTCGCCGGTCGCTGGGAGGAACGTCATGACGACTCCTCCTCAGCTTCCATCTGGGAACTGGAGTCTGGAGACTGGCGATCTTCTTGCGCTGGTTCTGCGGGGGCGAGGCCACCCATCCGTGCACTCGGGCTCCAGGCCTCGATGCCTTCGAACGCGGCGCGACCGGACGGCGAGGTTGCTCGCATCCACCCGTCGCCGAGCTTCAGTTCGTTGATGTCGATGAGCGGCGTGTCCGGCAGCGGATGGTTCGGTGTGCCGTCCGGCTCCACGAGGAGGCCATCCTTGGTGAAGATCCCTTCCTCCCGATCCGTGACCGACATCTCGAACAGGTGCGTCATCGTGATCGCTTCGGTCGGACACGCCTCGACACACATGGCGCAGAAGATGCAGCGCAGCATGTTGATCTCGTAGACGAACCCGAACCGCTCCCCGGGACTCACCGGGTCGTCTGGCGGGTTGTCGGCGCCGCGCACGTAGATGCAGCGGGCTGGGCAGACCCCAGCGCACAGTTCGCATCCGATGCACTTCTCCATGCCGTCCGGGTAGCGGTTCAGCACATGACGGCCGTGGAACCGCTGCGGCTTCACTCGCTTCACCTTCGGGTACTGGACCGTCACCTTCGGCTTGAAGATCTGACGGAACGTCACGGTGAACCCGCGCCACGGACCGAGGAGATCGGCAAACCAGCTCATCGCAACACCTCCCTCATGCCCATGGCAACCCGAATCGTCGTACGCCGACCGCCACCATGGCCAGGATGATCCAAGCCAGTGAGACGGGGATGAGACGCTTCCATCCGAAGGCCATCAATTGGTCGTATCTCATCCGGGGCAGGGTGCCCCTCACCCAGATGAAGAAGAAGAGCACGACGGCGGTCTTGAGCAGGAACCAGAACACCGGCAGGAGCCAGACCAGGAAGGTCGGCCCGAAGACCGGCCCTTGCCATCCGCCGAGGAACAGGGTCACGGTGAGGGCGGACATCGTGAACATGTTGATGTACTCGGCGAGGAAGAACAGGGCGAACCGGAGACCCGAATACTCGGTGTGGAATCCACCGACGATCTCCTGCTCGGCCTCGACCAGGTCGAATGGGGCACGGTTCGTCTCGGCGAATGCCGCGATCAAGAACACGACAAACGATGGCAGCAGCACAATGTTCCATGCGGGGATGAAACCGAAGTACGTGCCGCCTTGGGCTTCGACGATCCCCGCCAGTGAGGTCGTACCGTTGAACATGATGACCGGGACGATGGCAAGTCCCATCGCTGCCTCGTACGAGATCATCTGGGCCGACGCACGGACCGAACCAAGCAGCGGGTACTTCGATCCCGAGGACCACCCTGCGAACGTGATGGCGTAGACCGCCATCGACGACAAGGCCAGGATGTAGAGAATGCCGACGTTGAGGTCGGTGACCTGCAGCGTGTAGGTGGTGTCACCGATGGTGATCGGCGCACCAACGGGGATGACGAGGAAGATCAGGAGCGCCGGGAGCAGCGCCATGACCGGTGCTGCGAGGTAGAGCACGACCTCGGCTCGGTCCGGCGTCATCGACTCCTTGAACATCAGCTTCACGCCGTCGGCGAGCGTCTGCAGGATGCCGATTGGTCCTGCACGGTTCGGCCCGATGCGGTTCTGCATGAACGCCACGATCCGGCGTTCGGCCCAGACCAAGAGCAGGACAACTCCGAACAGGAAGGCGAATGCGATGAGCACCTTGACGCCGGCGACGATGAAGTCCTCCATCAGGCGTCACCCCCTCGCACGGCGTCGATGCGCAGCGTTCCGACCGCGCCGAGTCCGGCGGTCGCTGCGAGGTTGAATGGAACGTAGATGGTCCCCTCGGTGAGGTCCGGATCGATGACGACGGGGAGTTGAACGGCTCCGTCGAGTTGAACCACGACTTCGTCCCCATCGGCCACGGCCAGCATGGAGGCGTCACGCGGATGGAGATAGGCGGCCGCCCGCTGAGCAAGGCCGGCGATCCCGTCGCTGTGTCGGACGATCACGCCGTCGTCGTAGAGCACCCTCGACGTGTGGAGGATGCGATGGCCGGCGATCACCGGGACACCCCGGTCGGTTGGAACGTATTGGATCGGCTGGGTTCCGTCGGCTCCTGGCAGGACGATGCCTTCTCTCCCGGGGCCCCACGACAGCGCGTCCCACGTGACGCCGGCGTAGGCGGGGGCCACGGCGGCGATCTCCACCGAGACCGCCTCAGCGGATGTCAGTCCCAGGTCGGAACCCATGGTGAGCGCGAGATCGTTCATGATCGACCACACCGGACGGGATTCCCCGGCAGGTGTGATGATCCGATTCATCTTCTGGATGCGGCCTTCGAGGTTCGTCGCGGTTCCTTCGACCTCACCGAGTCCGGCAACCGGGAATACCACGTCGGCGTGGGCCGACGAGTCCGAGATGAACATCTCGAATGCCACAACGAATTCGGCGTTCTCGAGCGCGGCGGCGGCCATGGATGGAATCGGATGGTCGCGAACGGGGTCGGACCCATTGAGCACGAGCGCACGGAGTTGCCCCTCGGCAAGGCCGTGCAGGATGCCGGTTGAGTTCAGGCCGGGACCGTCGGGGATCGGTCCCCATGCCGATTCAAGGGCTGCTCGACCATCGGCGTCGTCGATAGCGACCCGCCCTGGGAGCAGGGCCGGGGCGACGCCCATGTCGAGGGCTCCGTAGACGTTGCCTCTCCGCATGAGCGGAAGGACCTTGGCCTCCGGCAGTTCAAGTGCGAATGCGGCAACAGCTTCGGCTGTGTCGGGATCTTCGGTGAGACCGGTGCGTCCAACGAGGGCAACAACCGGACCCTCCGAGAGGATGGTGCGAGCACTCTCGAACTCGCTATCGCCTGCGATGAGCTTGCGGAGCACCTCGGGTCCGGTGCCCGGCTTGTACCGGATGATTTCTGCGGCAACGTCATCGAGGCCGGTGCGTCGCGGATGCACGACGACGAGGTTCGCTCCGAGCTCTGTGGCGGCTCGCCGAACCCGGAGGTAGAGAACCGGGAGTTCCTCCTTGAGGTCCGGACCCCACAGCAGGATCGTCTTTGCCGACTCGAGATCGTTGATGGCGGCACGAGAGACCACCGACGTGGCGAACGCCGGATCGAGTCCGTCTGCGAGTTGCGCGTCGAGGTGCGGTGTCCCGACGACGGAGCGCATGAACTTCGAGAAGGCGTATGCGTCTTCGTTCGTCGACCGCGCTCCTCCGAGGCCGCCGACTGTGTTGGCGTCATACGACGCGAGGCGTTCGCTGACCAGGCCAAGGGCATCAGCCCACGAGGCGGCGGTCAGTTCGCCGTTCTCCCTGATCAACGGTGTCGTGACGCGCTCCCCGGACTGCACGTGGTTGTGCACGAACCGGTCCTTGTCCGACAGCCAGCCGTGGTTGGTCGCATCATTGTCGACGCCGTAGATCCGGATGATCTCGTTGTGGCTGGTCTGGATCGAGATCCTGGAGTGGACCGAATCGACCAGCGAGACCGACTCAACGCCATCGATATCCCACGGGCGAGCTTTGAATCGGTAGGGCTTTGCGGTGAGCGCACCGACGGGGCAGATCTGGACCGTGTTCCCGGAGAAGTACGAGGCGAACGGCTCGTTCGGGAAGGTGATCACCTGAACGTAGTTGCCGCGGTCTTTGAACTCAATCAGGGGGTCGCCTGAGATCTCATCTGAGAATCGGGTACACCGGGCGCACAGAATGCATCGTTCACGGTCGAGGAGGATGAGGTCCGAGATCTCGATCGGCTTCTCGTAGTGGCGCTTCTCCTCGACGAACCGCGACTCCCCGGGGCCGTAGGCGAATGCCTGGTCTTGCAGGGGGCACTCGCCGCCCTTGTCACAGACGGGGCAGTCGAGCGGATGGTTGATGAGCAGGAACTCCAGAACGCCTTCCTGGGCCTTCTTGGCGACATCCGACTTGGTGTGGACGACCATGCCTTCGCCGACCGGCAGCGTGCACGAGGGGACGAGTGCCGTGCCACGGGGACCTTCCACCTCGACGAGACAGGCACGGCAGAGACCCGCCGCGTTCATGCGCGGGTGGTAACAGAAGCGAGGGATGTAGGTCCCTGCCTTCTGCGCCGCATCGATGAGCGGCTGTCCCGCCTCGACTTCCACGTCGACGCCATCGAGGTTGATGGTCACGAAGCTGCGATCGTCAGTCACCGGCGGCCTCCCCTCGCGTTCCATCGGAGGATCCCGCGGTGGCGCCGATCGGCGCCGGAATCATGGCTTCGACCTCGTCACGGAAGTACCGCATGATCGACACGACCGGGGCCGTTGCCGACGGACCGAGCGGACAAATGGTTGTCATGGCCGGCGGCCACGAGAGCCCGGGGCTGATGTTGTCGGAGACGTCGAGCAGGAGTCCGATGTCCTCGGGCCGGCCGTAGCCGTTGAGGATCCGGTCGAGGATTTGCTCGAGCCAGGTGGTGCCTTCTCGGCATGGGGTGCACTGGCCACACGACTCGTGGGAGAAGAAGCGGACGAGGCGGTGGGCGGCGCCAACTACGTTGGTTGAGTCGTCCATGACGATCACTGCTCCGGATCCGATCATCGAACCCTGCTTCGCGATGTCGTCGATCGTCACCGGCGTGTCGAGGTGTTCTGCCGGAACGAACCACGGTGCAGACGCGCCTCCCGGCACCCATGCCTTGAGCTCCCGGTCGTCCCGGATGCCCCCGCCAACGTCGTAGATCAAATCGCGCCAGGTGAGCCCCGCGACGATCTCATAGTCGCCCGGCTTCTTGAGGTGTCCGGAGAGCGACATGACGCGTGTGCCGGATGAGGTCTCGGGGCCGATCGCCGCGTACTTCGCGCCGCCATTCGTAACGATCCACGGGACGTTCGAGATCGTCTCGACGTTGTTGACGATCGTCGGCTTCGCATACAGGCCTTCGATCGCGGGGAACGGCGGCTTGAGCCTCGGCTCTCCGCGACGGCCTTCGAGGCTCGACAGCAGCGCCGTCTCCTCTCCGCAGATGTAGGCGCCGCCACCGAGGTGAACGGTGATGTCCAGGTCGAATCCGGATCCGAGGATGTCCGTCCCCAGGTATCCCTCTTGGTAGGCCTCGTCGATCGCACGTTGGAGCCTGCGAGCCGGTTTTGGGTACTCGCCGCGGATGTAGACGAAGGCCTGGTGGACGTCGAGGGCGTATGCGGAGACCGCGATCCCTTCGACGAGTTGGTGGGGGTCGCGTTCGAGGAGCATCCGGTCTTTGAACGTGCCCGGCTCGGACTCATCGCCGTTGATGACGAGATAGCGCGGCCGCGTGTCCGGCGGCAGGAATCCCCACTTGACACCGGTCGGGAACGACGCTCCCCCGCGTCCGCGGATGTTCGAGGCCTTGACCTCGGCTGCGACGTCTTCGGGCTTCATCTTCTTGAGCGCCTTGCGCAGCGCCTCGTACCCGCCCGTATCGAGGTACCGGGCCAACGTGTTCGAGTCCGCCGGATGAGCTTCCATGCGTGCGAGCAAGATCTTGGAAGTCATTGGTCGCCCTTTGCGGTTCCGTAGGGGTCGAACGCCGGGAGCGGAGCGATGGCGCCCTCGATCTCCTTGGGACCCCAGTCGAACGACTCCTGGCCGCCAAACAGCATCTGCATCTCGTCACCGAGGACAACCTCGGGCTTCGCTTCGCGCAGCCATGTGATCAACTCGCGGGCCTTGTCCGGTTCGAGGCCTTCGACGAGTTCCCAGTTGACCGACACGGCAGGTGCGCCGCCACAGGCCCCTGAACACTCGACGTGTTCAACAGAGACCAATCCGTCGGGCGTCGTCTCACCGTCGAGCACCCCGGTCTCGTCCTCGATCGCGGCAAGGACCGCATCGGCGCCCCGGAGGTAGCACGAGATCGAAGTGCATACCGAGACGAGGTACTGCCCGACCGGATCGCGTTTGTACATCGTGTAGAAGGACGCGACCGCCTGAATCTGCGCAGGGGTGAGTCCCGTCAGTTCGGCCACTTCGCGCATGGCGTCGTCGGTGACGTACCCGTGCTCGTGGGCTGCGATGTAGAGCAGCGGCATTGCGGCCGACCGCTTCTCGGGGTAGCGCTCGAGGACCCGCTGCGCCCGCTGCTGGTTCTCGTGACTCCAGTGACTGATCATCGGTCCACATCTCCGAGTACCGGATCGAGCGACGCGAGCGTCGCGATCACATCAGCGACGATGAGGTCGGTGAGCATGACCGGCAGGGCCTGCACGGTCGCGAACGACGGTGTTCGCACATGGAGGCGCCACGGCTTGGCACTGCCGTTCGAGACGAGATACATGCCGAGTTCACCGCGTGGTGACTCGACGGCTTGGTATGCCTCGCCGACCGGAACCTTGAAGCCTTCGGTGAAGAGCTTGAAGTGGTGGATGAGCGCTTCCATGGACTCGTCGATGCGCTTGCGGGGCGGCGGGGTGACCTTGCGATCGTCGGTGCGGTAGTCGCCGGCCGGCATCGTCTCGAGGACCTGTTCGACGATGCGGATGGACTGTCGAATCTCCTCCGTCCTCACGAGGTATCGGTCGAAGACGTCGCCGTGCTTGCCAAGCGGGACGTCGAACTCGTATTGCTCGATCCCGCTGTACGGAAACGCCTTGCGGAGGTCGAAGTTCACGCCGGCGGCCCTGGCGATCGGCCCGGTCGCCCCGTACTGCTGAGCCTCGGCCGGAGTGATGACGCCGACACCCTGGGTCCGGTCGAGGAAGATCGGGTTGCCGTTGAGCAGATCCTGATAGTCGTCGAGACCGGCGCGGACGATGTCGAAGATCCCCTCGACGTCGTCTTCCCATCCCGGCGGGAGATCGGCAGCGACGCCACCGGGTCGGATGTAGTTGTGGTTCATCCGGAGTCCGGTGACCTTCTCGAAGAAGTCGAGAACCGACTCACGCTCGCGGAAGCCATAGATCATCATCGAGAGGGCCCCGATGTCCATGCCGAACGTCGCGAGCCAGATGAGGTGGCTCGAGATGCGGTTGAGTTCGGTCATCAGAACTCGAATCGCCTGTGCCCGTGGTGGGATATCGACGTCGAGGAGTTGCTCGACGACCAGGGAGTAGCACAGCTCATTGTTGAGGGGCGACAGGTAGTCCATGCGGGTGACGTTCGTGCCACCCGACATGTACGGCAGGGTCTCGGCGGTCTTCTCCATGCCGGTGTGGAGATAGCCGATGATGGGCTTCACTCGCCGGATCGTCTCGCCCTCGAGTTCCATGTGCAGCCGGAGCACGCCGTGCGTAGCGGGATGCTGCGGGCCCATGTTGATGATCTGCCGCTCGTCGTCAACGATCGTCTCGTCCTCGACGTAGTCGTCATCGACCACAACGCCCCGCTGAACCGCGAGGGCAGGATCGAGATCCCGGGGCAGCATCTCCTGCGCCCCCTCGTCGGTCGCATTGGCAATCCACTCGGGTTCCTCGGTGCCGGCAACCCAGATGTCGTGCTCCCGCAGGCGTTCGGCCGCGGCCGATTCATCAGCGGCTCCGGCAGCCGGAGCGTCTGGCGTCGAAGCCGCGGTGTCTTCTTCGGTGTGCGACGTATCGGTCATGACGTTTTGTGCGATCCCTTGAACTGCACCGGCACCGAGCCGACGTTGTAGTTCTTGCGCAGTGGATGCCCGCTCCACTCATCGGGGAGCAAGATCCTGGTGAGGTCGGTGTGGCCTTCGAACACGATGCCGAACAGATCCCAGGTCTCACGCTCGTAGAAGTTGGCCCCGGCGTAGATCGACGTGATCGACGGGATCGTTGGGTCGTCTCCGGTGAGGCCGACCTTGATGATCAGCCGCTGGGTGTGCTGCATTGAGAGCAGGTTGATGACGACGTCGTAGCGCGGATCTCGGTTGAGGTGGTCGACGCCGCAGACATCGACGAAGGTCTCGAAACCGGCGTCCCTCACCGCTTCCACGAATGTGACCAGATCGTCGCGCGGGACCGTCACCGTGTCCTGGCGCGTGCCGCTTCGCGGCTGGAACGACGTGAACGTCGCGGTGGGGAATGCCTCGGCGAGCGGAGCGAGGATCGGATCATCCGGCAGGTCGCGAACGGGAGTGTCCTCAACCATGCCTTCCGCGTCTGCCGCTTGCGGTTCTTCCCGGGGTGTCGTTTCTTCGCTCATCAGACAATCCCCGTCGAACGCTTGATTTCGCCGGACATGATCTTGGACTGCAGGGTCAGAATTCCATGAATCAGCGACTGCGGGCCAGGAGGACAACCGGGCACGTAGACGTCAACCGGGACGATCTCGTCAACGCCCTGCACGAGGGCGTAGTTGTTGAACATGCCGCCGGTGGAGGCGCAGGCTCCCATCGAGATCACCCACTTCGGCTCGGCCATCTGGTCGTAGACCTGGCGGAGCACCGGCGCCATCTTCTGCGAGACCCTTCCCGCGACGATCATCAGATCGGCCTGGCGAGGCGAGGCTCGGAAGACCTCCATACCGAACCGGGACAGGTCGTTGTGGGCGGCGCCGGTCGCCATCATCTCGATGGCGCAGCAGGCGAGTCCGAAGGTCGCGGGCCACATCGATCGAGTGCGGGTCCAGTTGACGCCCTTCTCCATCGTCGTGAGGAGGAAGTTCGGGTTGCTGGTCTCACCTGCCACTAGGCAGCCTCCTCGACCGAGATGTCCGGCGCCACCACCTTGCGGTAGCGGGCCCGGGACGCCACATTCCAGTCAAGCGCCCCACGCTTCCATACGTAGCCGAGCGTCTCGATCAGGAGAATCATGAACAGTCCGACAGCGGCAATTCCGGCCCAGCCGAACTCGTCCATCCGCACTGCCCAGGCAAACAGGAAGATGATCTCCACGTCGAAGATCACGAACAACATGGCAACGAGATAGAACTTCACGGGGAAGCGTTCCACCGGATCCTGGAGGGGGACGATGCCGCACTCGTACGGGGCGAGCTTCTCCGGCGTCGGGTTGTTTGGAGCGAGCTTCCAGGACAGCAGAAGAGACACCACCGCGAAACCAAGTCCGAGGAGGAACATCAAGGCGATCGGGAGATACGCGACGAGATCCATGTGTGGTCGGAGAGTCTACGGGTCTCGTGCCACTTGCCAAACCGCGTTCAGGTCGCCGGTCGCCAGACACCAGTCGCCAGTCCTCGCCTCTCCCACGAAGTGGGGCAGGCGCGAGCACCGACCGCCAGTCCGGAGCGCAGCGGAGGGGGCTCTGGGAGCATGGATCGCGAGGATGAGGCCCGTCGGGCGTTCGAGTTGGCGACTGGCGACTGGCGGCACTCCCCTACCCTCCGGGGATGCCTCAATTCGCGGATCGGTCGTTGCTGAGATGGGTCGTGCCGGGCGACGTTCTCGTGCTCGTGGTGCTGACCATCATCGGGTTCGCGTCTCACTCGACGCTCGACGAGACGTTGCGGCTGGTTGTCACCACGACAGGGGTGTTGGTGGCGTGGGGGGTGGTCGCACCCTGGTTCGGCGCGTTCGGCACGCGGACGATCACGCGATGGTCCGCCGTGTGGCGGGTTGCGCTGGCGTGGGCGATCGCTGCGCCGGTCGCCGGCTTCCTCAGGGGGCTGATCCTCGACCTCGTGGTCTCGCCGACCTTCATCCTGGTCACGATCGCCGTCAACGGCGCCGCCCTCGTGGCTTGGCGGCTCGTGTTCGCCGCAGTGCATCAGCGGCGGTCCTGATCAGGCCTTGATCCGACGCACACCCGGCATCTCGATGGCGCGCTCGATCGCCACGTAGACCTTCTCCGTCATTCCCTGTTCCTCGGGTTCGAGGAGGTTCGCCATGACCTTCAACGCCCATTCCATGAGCGGACGCGACCTCATGCCGACGGTCGTGAGCGTCTTCATCACCGTCGGGTTCCCGATGACCGACGTGAAGATGCGAGCGACGCGGTGATAGCTCGCGTACTCGGCGTCGAGAGCCTCTGCGTATCCCGCCAGCGCGTCGCCATCGCCGGTGGCGAGTGCATCGGCAATGAACCCGGCGGCGAGGCGTCCGGTCTCGTATGCGTAGTCGATACCTTCCCCGTTGAAGGGGTTGACGGCTCCGGCTGCATCTCCGACAAGGAGCCAGTTCTTGCCGGATTTCGGCCCAACCGAGAGGGCCATCGGGAGCTTCCCTCCAATTGGGCGGGCGATCGGGTCAGGGCCGACCTGCCAGTGTTCGGGGAGTTCGGACAGGTACGCCTCGAGGATGCGGCTGGTGTTGATGTCTTTCCATCCCTTGAAGGTGGAGACCAGACCCGCACCGATGTTGATGGTGCCATCTCCCATTGGGAACACCCACCCGTATCCGGGCATGGCACGTCCCTCACGATCACGAATATCGAGTTGGCTCTCGATGAATCCATCCTGCGACCGGGGGCTCTCCCAGTAGCCGCGCACCGCGAGGCCGAACGGATAGTCGCGTCTCCGTTCTGCGCCGAGGTGCCGACCGAACCGCGAGAGAGACCCGTCGGCGACGACCACGAAGTCGGGGTGGATCACTTCGGCATCCTCACCCTTCCGCCTCAACTCGACGGCGGCGAGGTCTCCGTCATCGACGACGGCGACTGCCTCGACCCCCTGAAGGACCGTGGCACCTGCAGTCTCGGCCAGCGCAGCGACGCGGCCATCGAGATCGGACCGGCGCAAGGTTGCTCCCCAGTTCGGGTAGACGGAGTGTTCCGGCCATGGCATCTCGAGCATGATGTCCCCGGCGTACGAGCGCAGGCCAACGACGCGGTGGATATCCGGGCGATCGAAGTCGAAACCCATGTCGACGAGTTGGCGCACGGCCCTCGGCGTGAGGCCATCGCCGCAGGCCTTCTCCCTGGGGTAGCGCTTCTTCTCGACCAGGAGCACATCCACGCCACGCCGTGCGAGCCAGAAGGCCGCCGAGGCGCCTCCGGGTCCGCCACCGACGACGAGCACCTGGGGTGAAGATGACATGCGGGAGAGGCTAGGTCTCGGCGTCTGCTTCCGAACACTGACCGGGGTGGGTCAGCCCTCTTCGGACCCGAGTTCGGTCCCGAGTCCGCACTCGGTCTCAGCGGCGTCGATCTCGAGGCCGCCGAACTCCACTCGTTCGTAGAGGGTGACCTGAGCGATCTCAAGCTCGGTGAGTTGTCCCTCGAATCCTGGCATGCCGCCAGCGACCGGCGTGTCGTTCGCGCCGTAGGTCGCGTCCGGCCAGTCCGATGAGCCGAGCGCGATCCACTCGATCTGGGTAGAGCACAACGGCGCGGGGAAAGCCTCGAGCACGGCGCCACCCGCCATTGCGGGTCCTGCGCCGCCACCACCATCCGCTCCGTGACAGACCGCGCAGGCCTCTTCGTAGACGGTCGCCCCGATCGAGAAGTTGCTCACACCGTCGACGCCGTACTCGCCCCCGTCGCAGCCAACCGCGACGCCCGTCGCGGGGTCGATCGCGAGTTGACCGGCGCTCCCGCAGGTCGGCTGGTTGGGGACCACGACGAGGTAGAGCACGGCAAGCAGTGGGATCACGACGAGCACCGCAGCGAGCCATGCCGGGTAGCGGGTTCGGGGCGATGCTGGTTCTTCCGGTTCCGGCTCCTCGACCGGTTCGGGTTCGGGCGGCGACGGGATCACGGCCTTCGCCGGTGGACCGGCGTCGGCCGCAGCAGCGTCCGAGATCTCTTCGAAGTCTTCGGGCTCATCGGTAGCAGGCACGAAGTCGGCGGCGCCGCCACCCGTATCCAACCCCTCTTCGTCGGCCCATTCCAGCAACACGTCTTCGGACGTGCCGCCGGTCTGCTTCGCACGAGCCTTCGCCGAACGCTCAACCAACGACTCCGGCATCTTGCGCGCCGCGGCAACCGCAGACAACAACGCCGGACCAGAAAGCGAACCGGCCGGCGCCGCCGCAGGAGCATCTTCGACTGGCGACTGGGGACTGGCGACTGGGGACTTCTCCGCCGGCGACCCAGACGCTGACACGTCAACGCCTTCCTCAGCGGCCCACTCCAACAACACCTCTTCGGACGTGCCGCCGGTCTGCTTCGCACGAGCCTTCGCCGAACGCTCAACCAACGACTCCGGCATCTTGCGCGCCGCGGCAACCGCAG
Source organism: uncultured Actinomycetota bacterium (assembly GCA_963836085.1). Lineage (GTDB taxonomy): Bacteria > Actinomycetota > Acidimicrobiia > Spongiisociales > UBA5794 > JAHEEL01. The sequence goes on along the minus strand of CAWIHT010000008.1, from coordinate 161,258 downwards.
ACAACAACGCCGGACCAGAAAGCGAACCGGCCGGCGCCGCCGCAGGAGCATCTTCGACTGGCGACTGGGGACTGGCGACTGGGGACTTCTCCGCCGGCGACCCAGACGCTGACACGTCAACGCCTTCCTCAGCGGCCCACTCCAACAACACCTCTTCCGACGTGCCGCCGGTCTGCTTCGCACGAGCCTTCGCCGAACGCTCAACCAACGACTCCGGCATCTTGCGCGCCGCGGCAACCGCAGACAACAACGCCGGACCAGAAAGCGAGAGATCCCCCCCGTCACCGGCAGGGCCTTCCGGCACTGCCGCTGCCTCCTCCCCCTGGGGGGAGGAATCGGAGCAGGAGTCTCAGCAGCGGTGACCTCTAATCCTTCTTCTTCGGCCCAGTCGCGCAGGACCGCGTCGACGTCGACGCCTGCGGTCTTGGCGCGGGCTGACGCCGAGCGCTCGACGAGCGATTCCGGCATTCCCCGAGCCTCAGCAACAGCAGCAAGGAGCGCGGCGCCCGAGAGACCTCCCGACGACGGAGGGGTGAGACCCTCTCCGTCAGCTCCTCGGGACGCTGCCACCTCACCTTGAGGGGGAGGGGTTGGGGACTCGCCGCCAGTAGTTGGCACAGACGATCCGAGTCCTTCTTCGGTTGCCCACTCCTGGAGGACGTCTTCAATTGATCCGCCGGTTGCGCTGGCGCGGGCTTTGGCCGAGCGTTCGATGAGCGACTCCGGCATCCCTCGAGCCTCGGCAACAGCCGCCAACAACGCCGCCCCCGAAAGGGCGCCGGCCGCCGGCGCCGGGGCGTCCTCGACTGGCGACTGGTGACTGGTGACTGGCGACTCTTCTGCCGGAGCATCTTCACCCGGTGTGTCTTCTTCGCCAACCCACATCGCAACGACGGCTTCCGTGGTCGACCCTGAGGCTTTGGCACGCGCGGCGGCCGAGCGCTCGAAGAGCGAGGCTGGCGCTCCGTACGTTGCTTCGAGTTGTTGGAGGTTGTCTTCCATCGCTACCTCAGTGAGAGCAGGTACTCGGAGAGGGCGTCGAGATCGCCCTGGGTCAGATATCGGTACGACGGCATGATCGACCATGCACGGTCGCCGCGTGGATCGTCGAGGTGTGCTCCGAGGCCGCCCGGGTTCTCGATCCGGCTGCCGATGTGCATGAGGTCGGGGCCACGTCGCTGCGTCCCGATCAGCGCCGGGGCTTCGTTCACGTAGTCACCGGCAACGCTCACCGCCCCGAGACCGACGTCCGGGACATTGGGACGCACCGATTGGGTATGACAGGCGACGCAGCCTTCGCGAACGTACACCGCTCGGCCGACAGCGACTGCCGACCCGTCTGGATAGGATCGAACGGTCTCGGCGAGGATCGTCTCCGACGTGACCGTCGAGTCGAGGGCCGGTACGAGCACCATCACCACCGCCACCACAGCGAAGGCACCGACGATGCCCCCGCGTAGCACCGGGCACGAGATCGTTGCCCCTTTGCCGGTCAGTTGGAGATCGAACGCCTCGTCTTCGATCTCCGGCGACGCGATCATGATGCGCCAGGACGCCGTGGCGATCATGGTTGCGAAGATCAGTTGGGCGGCTCCGAACGTGACGAGACCGACCGCACGGAACGCGAAGAACGGTTCCAGCATCCGGGCGGTCACCGACCATCCGTCGCCGAACGAGGTGGGTTCTGCGGCGTTGACGCCTGCCGCCCAGGTGAGGCCGGTGGCTGCGCCTGCGGTCCACATGGCACCGATGGCGACGGCGAGACCGGTCACCGAGAGTGCAAGGTGCCACCTGGCCAACCCGCGACGGTTCGACCCGGCCCCGGTCGCGTATGACGCAAAGGCGAAGATCCAGAACGTGAGCGCGCCACCGAAGAGCAGCAGATCGCCTGCAGCGGTCCATTCGGTGAGACCGACGACGGAACTCGACGTGCGCAGCGCCTGAACAAGATTGTGGATCGGCACCAGGACGAACAGCAGCATCCCGACGGCAGCGAATGAAAACGTGATCCGGTCCTCGATCAACCGGACGCGACCCCGCATGAGGATCGAAAGGTCGCGGCTGATCAACGCAACGGGGACGAACAGAGCGATCGAGAACGCAACACCGACACTCTGCAGCCATCCAGGAATCGGACCGTAGATGTAGAGGACGGGAGCCGTCGATGCCCAGACGAATGCAAGCGACCAGAACCCGAGAGCCGAGAGCGGCGTCCCGTCGAACGAAGTCTGTCCGGTGAGTTTGGGGACGAGGTAGTAGAGGAAGCCGACGCCGGCAGCGACGAACCAGAAGCCCGCGAGACCCGCACGGAGCAGACCGATCTGCATCGCACCCGCGGCGCCCGGGAGGCCGGGGATGAGCGAGAACGCGATCAGCAGCGCAGCCCACCAGGAGGATCCGAGCAGATACCACTGCGCCGGCACCAGTTGCCCCACGTCCTGGGCAATGGTTCGGGTCACGGTGACCGTTGAGAGAATCAGACCCACGAACAACAGCAGTTCTGCAAACAGCGGCGCCGCGAGATATGGCCGCCCGTCGCCGAGGCCCGCGACGATGCCAACGGCACCGGAAGCGACCCCTGCCACGATCAGGAAGAGCGAGATCGGTGCAAGGGCCGATCCCTTGACCGAGCGCCCGGAGATTCGAGGAAGCACGAAGTACACCGCTGCGAGGAATCCGAGGCCGAGCCATCCGTAGAGGAAGAGGTGGGTCGCGGTCGGGGCGAGACGACCGTACGAGAGGAAAGCGATTCGGGCGCCGATGTCGGGGAAGACCAGTTGCAGAGCGGCGACCGAACCGACAACGACCGCGAGAACGAGGAACACGGTTGCGGACACGAGGTGCCATCGCACGATTCCTTCGACGCCTGACCGCGCGCCGCTCGGTGCTGACTCGTCCGCGTTCACGATTCCGCTGTCCTCCGTCGCCATTGCAGGCCCGTCTCTCCCGTGGGCGGCCGAAAGCCTAGCCGGAGACGTCTCGGTTCACAGGCCGGAGCTGCGACTCGGGGTGCCTCCGAACCCCGGATTTCGGCGATCGCGCGGTCACCCGCTGGCCCGAGAACTGCTTTTGCATGCGCGGCGAACTTGTTCGGCATAGAATCGCCGCCGTGTGGAGGAGGACGTAGTGACGGATCGACAGAAGCTCGCCGCCGGTCTGACGGCGATTGCGATCGGCATCATCACCGTGATTGCCGCTTCTTTGTTCGTGCATGCAGCCGAGTCTCCGACCACCGATGTCGTCGGCAACGAACTGTGGCCGCTCGTCCCACGCGGTTGGGTCCCCGCCACCATCGGGCAACTCGTCGCCGCTGGTGGGGTGTTCTTGATTCTCGGCGGTGCCACGCTTGGCTTCGTGTACGGGCGCCAGCTCACATGGGCTCGGGCAGCTATCGGCGCCTTCCTGTTCACGGCAATGGCACTCTTCGTGTTCGCCATCATTCCGAACCAGATCGTGGCCCTCACACAAGGACCGCTCGAGTGGACCCCTCAGAAGACGCTTGTCACGATTCCGCCGGCTCTCGTTCTCGGGAACGAGGTGTCGATCTCGTACTCCACCTTCCAACAGATGATCATCGGTGGATACCCCGTCGCGATGCTCATCCTTATCGCAGGAACAATGGTCTACTGGCAGCAGCACACCCGGAAGGTCAAGAAGGACAAACCGACTCCGATCTCGTCATTTGGCCGCCCGATGCGAGAAGGACCCGGATGAGGGCGGCTCCGACCATGCACGACACTTCGGGCAGCCAGGGCCCCGGGAGAGGGAACACGTGACGGACGACAAGGGCAACGGGAAGAGCATCGGCAGCGCCGTGACCGGCGTGCTCGACCACATTCGCGAGAGTCAGGTCTGGACCTCGATCTTCAGGCCCGGCTCACCGATGCGCGTCGACAACCAGGACACGCCGCGCAACCGGTCCTACGTCGTGATGAACAACGTGCTCTACCACCTCCACCCGGTGAAGGTGAAGCGGCACGGCGTCCGTCTCTCCTACACCCTGTGCCTTGGCGGTCTGAGCTTCTTCCTCTTCATCGTGCTCACGATCACGGGCATCTTCTTGATGTTCTACTACTCGCCGACGTCACCTCAGGCTTACTTCGATCTCGAGGCGCTGAATACCGACGTCGCCTTCGGACAGTTGGTGCGCAACATGCACCGGTGGGGCGCCCACCTCATGGTCTTGACCGTGTTCCTCCACATGGCGCGGGTGTTCTATCACGGTGCGTACAAGCCGCCGCGCGAGTTCAACTGGATCGTTGGCGTGATCCTCTTGCTCCTCACGCTGCTGATGTCGTTCACCGGCTATCTGCTCCCCTGGGACCAGTTGGCACTCTGGGCCGTCACGGTTGGAACCACGATGGGGAGATATGCCCCGGTCTTCGGCGAGCAAGTGAGCTTCGCTCTGATTGGCGGCGTGCAGATCACCCCCGACACGCTTCTGCGCTGGTACGTCCTCCACGTCTTGTTCCTCCCGTTCATCATCACGCTGTTCATGGCCGTTCATTTCTGGCGCGTCCGCAAGGACGGCGGAATCTCCGGGCCGCTGTAGGGAGTCGCTGTGGCACAAATTCCCGAAAATATCCTGCGCCGCTCCGCTGAGGCCCGAGCGAAGAAGGAAGGCCGCCCGGTCGACGAGATCCTCAGCGAGATGAAGGGCGAGGCTCCGGCGGCCGACCAGCCCCCGGAGCCGGTATCGGTGCCCCCAGCAACTGATATGGCGCCTGCGGAGCCTCCGCCGACCCCTGCCGCCGCACCCGCTCCCGTCGCCACAGCGACCGCCGTAGCTGTGGTCGAAGATGACATCGCTACCCAGAGTGAGGCCGATCTCAACGGAGCCACGTCGGAACGTCTCCTCACGGTGATCCGGGCGGGTGATGTGCAGCGCATCCGGTCGGCGCCGACCGATCGGGTGAACGTGTGGCCACACCTGCTCGCAATCGAGTTCGTGGCGCTGCTCGTCGTCCTCACGCTGCTGATCACGCTGGCGATCTTCCTCGATGCCCCCCTCCTCGAGTTCGCCAACTTCAACGAGCAACCGAACCCTTCGAAGGCGCCGTGGTACTTCCTCGGCCTGCAGGAGCTGCTCTCCTACTTCGACCCGCAGATCGCCGGCATCATCATCCCGACGTTCGGTGCCATTGCAATCGCCATCATTCCCTACATCGACAAGAACCCGTCGGTGCGGCCGTCCCACCGCAAGTTCGCAATCATGCTCTTCACGTTCTTCATCATGGCTGCTGCCGTCCTGACGATTCTCGGCTCGTTCTTCAGGGGTCCCGGCTTCAACTTCACGTTCCCGTGGGAAGACGGCATCTTCTTCGACGATCTCAAGTCGCTCCTGGAATGAGGACCCGGATATGAGCGCAACCACCATCTTCATCGTCGGCATCATCGGAATCGGGGCGCTCACCGCCCTCGGGATCTTCGCGATTGCGATCCGGCGCGGCCCGTCCGCGGGACCGATCACGGAGGACGAGCTCTCGGGTTCGGCTCCGGCGGATCCGCCGAAGGCGCCGGTCGTCATCGTCGGGTCGGATGCGAGCGGCGCCGACGCCGGCGCACCGACCACGGTCGCGATCATGACCGAGGAGTCGACCGATCCTCCGGTCGATCCGCTCACCGACAAGAAGGAACTCACCCCCGCTGAATACGGCGTAACCCGCCGCAAGTTCCTCAACCGTGCGCTCTACCTCGTGTTCGGGCTGTTCCTCGCCCAGTTCGCCCTCGGCGCTCTTGCCTATGTGTGGCCGAAACTAAAGGGCGGCTTCGGAACGCCCATCAACGTCGGCAACGTCGACGAGCTGAAAGCTGCGCTGACCGAAGGCAGCACGGTCGTGCCGACCTTCGTGCCGGCGGCACAGGCGTGGCTTGTTCCCTTCGAGATGTCCAAACTCCCTGGCTCGTCATATGAAGGCGTCCCGTTCGTGGTGGCCGGCGGCGAGAGCGACGGAGTTGGGGTGATGGCGCTCTGGCAGCGATGCGTCCACCTGGGATGTCGGGTGCCAGAATGCGTTCCGTCGCAGGGCTTCGAATGCCCATGCCATGGGTCCCGCTACAACATTCACGGCGAGTACAACTCCGGTCCCGCACCCCGAAACATGGACCGCTTCGGCGTCTCCATCAACGGTGGGGGTGATCTGATCGTCGAGACCGGCACAGTCGTGCAGACCCCGCGTTCGAAGGAATTGACGGCCGAGTATCCCCAAGGACCGTTCTGTGTATGAGGCTGCCATGCTGAACGCCGCGCTCCACATCATCCTCGCTGCCGGCGAAGACACCGAACCGGCTGCCGCGACCGACAGCTTCGGTATCGGATCGATCGTGCTCGTGGTTGTGGTCGTCTCCCTCCTTGCGTGGATGGCGTACCTCTTCCTCAACAGCCGGCGCTCTCGCTCCACCGTCGACGAGGCGCCGGTGCCGAACCGCACCCCGTATATGTCCGACCCCGAACTCGAGAACGTGCGCACCACCAGGGTGTTGAGGGCCGCCGTCTTCGCCGCAGCGACACTGGCCCTGATCATCCCCGCCTACGCCTTCAACGAGTCGAACCGCCAGGCCGAAGCGGCCGAGAACCTCGAGGAACTGGCCATCGAAGAGGGCGAGCACTGGTACACCGTGTTCGAGTGCACATCGTGCCATGGACCAGATGGCGGCGGCGGCGCGGCGGCCTTCACCGAGCCCAGGAGCGGTGTCGATACCTCCTGGCAGGTTCCCTCGTTGAATGATGTGCTGTATCGATTCGACCGGGAGGAGATCGTCGACCTCATCGTCTACGGCCGATCCGGTACACCAATGCCGGCAAGCGGACTCGAAGGCGGCGGCGCCATGACGATCCAGGAAGTCGACCAGGTGGTGGACTTTCTCGCCTCGATCCAGGTGCCGCAGGTCGATGTAGTGGCGAAGACCGATCCAACGGTATCGAGCGCCGTGAATCGGATTGCGAGCGGCGCAGACGCCACACAGGGACGGATCGATCTGCAGCAAGCAGAGATCGATGATGTGCTGCTTGCCCCAAGCCAGTTGACGGCAGCCGGCGACCTCGGGAACGAGACTCGTGCACTGCTCGGTAGCCCGGCCACGTGCACCGAGGAATCCGCGGCTGCGGTCCTTGCGACGTGCGACAGCCCGGCATCCGACACCGACCGCGACGGTCTCTCCGATACAGCCGAACCCAGGCTCACCGAGATCGCGTCGATCGCCCTCGAAACGTTGACCGAACTACGCGGCACGATCCAGGTCGAGCAGCAGGTCTATGAGATCGCCTTCGACCCGGCGACGGCCTTCACCAACACCAACGAAGATGGTCAGGCCGTGCCGGACCTCGACGAGGCAATGGTCTTGCTCAGTGCTGTCGAATCGGATCTGCTTCTCATTCGCGTGACCGCAGAGCGGCAGGACCAGTTCCTCGCCGACCTGGACTCCGGCATGGGCTTCCTGCAATCCTCCGCCGACGAGCAACTCTGGCTCGTCGACTTCGATGAGGCTGCCTCAGCGATGAGCGGACTCTCCGGTACGAGCGTCAGCACCAGCGATGCCGAGCGTGCCGTTGGACTCTTCAACGGATACTGCGCTCGCTGCCACACCGGCGGCTACAGCGCCGGAGCACCGTTCGAGGTCGGTGCCGGGAGCGGTGCCTGGGGACCTGCGATCACCGATGGCCGTTCGATCATTCAGTTCCCTAACTTCGACGATCAGGTCGACTTCATCATCGAGGGCACCAACGCCTCACAGCCCTACGGAGTCAACGGTCTCGGCACCGGCCGAATGCCGGGATTCGGAGCGTCGCTCAGCGAGGCCGACATCGAACTCATCGCCCTCTACGAGAGGACCATGTGATGACGCGACCTGCCGCCGCCGTCCGCCGGATCGTCCGCTCCGAGAACGGCCTGGGAACACTCGAGATCCTGGGCCTCATTGCCATGATTGTCCTGTTCCTTGCGATGATCCCGTTCGTGAGAGAAGGCGTTCAGGACGTCGTTGGCGCCGTCTTCAACCGTCGCGATCCGGATACCGGAGAGGTCACCGACTTCTCGCAGTTGATGAGAGGGATCTTCTTCACCGTCGGATCAGTCGTCGTCTTCATAGGAGCGGGTTGGCTGATCCTCTCCACGAACCTCGGCAAGCACCTCGCATTCCTGGTCACCGCAAGCGCCGTCTTCGGGTGGCTCACGCTCAGCGGCATCCTCTTCGTTGTCTACGCGCCGCGGGGAATTCGCCCGGCGAATCTCGAAGGGTTGAACGCCTTCCAGATCCGGGTACCGGCAATCGCTCTCGCGTTGGGGGCATTCATCCTGTTCGTGATGTTTGTCATGGCCCTCGATCGATACGAGCGCGACACTCCCTCCAGCTAGCCGATGACTGCCCAGTTCACGGGAGCATCCTGGTCGATGGGATACGGCGTGGAGATGGCGCCACCTCCACCGATGCGCCGGCCGGACGGGTCAGAGATTGAGCAACCCGGCAACGACCGACGGTGGTGGGAGACTCGACTTGCGACGGCCACCGATGTCGGCCTCACCGATATCGAATTGCGCTCAACCACGCCGGGCCAGGCACGCTTCTGGGGCGTGACTGGTCTCCACGAAGGGCGGATCGTCGCGGCCCGGCTTCCGAGATTCCTCGAGCGGCGCGGCGGTGATGACATCAGCGACGAGGTCATGGTGACGGTTGCGGCACGCGCCCTCCCGGTGCCACTCGGTATCTGGGTGATCGAATCCCCAGCGAAGTGGTTCCGGGGTCGGCGGGCGTGGGCGCTCAACCGTCCCACCTTCACCACCGGGGAACCCTCATTCGACGCCGACATGGTCTCCTGGGCCTGGGATTGTTCTGAAGGTCCGGACGCACTCCGTGCGGCACTCGGTCCGATCCTTCCGACGATTCGGTCGATCCTCGAGACTCAGCCGGGGGCAACGGTCACCGACTCGGGCGTCGGAACGTGGATCCCGCTCAGTGAGAGCGACGGCCGCCTCCCGTCGCTGCTGACGTCGGCAAGCAAGCTGGCAGGACGGTCTGACTCGTAGCGCCTACTTGGTTCCCTCGGCGGCTCGTTCCTGTAGGTGATAGGCGAGGATCTGGAGTTCGCTCGAGAGGTCGACGACGCGCACCTCTGCCAGGTCGACGTTGATGACGGTTGGGGCGAAGTTCAGAATCGAACGGATGCCGGCTGCGGTCAGGCGTTCCGCGACCAGCTGTGCCTGATCGTGCGGCGTTGCGATGATCCCGATCTCGATGTTGCGTTCGTCGACCAGGACCTCGAGATCGGACATCGGCTCGACCACGGTTCCGCTGATCGTGCTGCCGATTCGGCGAGCGTCGACATCGAGAATTGCAGCGATCGAGAAGCCCCACTCGCCGAAGCCCCGATAGTTTGCGAGCGCACGCCCGAGATTCCCCGCCCCGACGATGACGACCGGAAAGTCATGGGTCAGTCCCAATGCACCGCGGATCTCCTCCCGGAGTGCATCCACGTCGTATCCGACGCCGCGGGTTCCGCGTGCGCCGAGGAACGAGAGGTCCTTGCGAACCTGGGCGGCGTTGACGCCGGCCGTTCTCGCGAGATCCTCCGAGGAGCAGGTTCCGGTACCAGCCCGCATCGCCAGGCAGCGGAGATACACCGGCAGGCGAGAAACGGTTGCATCTGGGATGTGCTTCTTCATCGATTCCAGACTACCGGCTGCGACGTGCGCATTCCCACCCGGCAGCGTCCTACCAGCACACCTCGGCGACCCGTAGCGGTATTGTCACCGCATGCGCCCGTTCACCGCGATCGTTGTCATCGGTCTGCTCGCCCTCATCGTCGGGGCGTTCGTGGTGAAGCTGATCGCGACGGGGCTCACGCCCTGAAGCTCACGACTCGTCGGCACCGGCCGGCGTGATCGATACCCGGGTCGGGCCCGATCCACGGAAGGCGACGGCGGTGCGCACGGTGAGCGGATACACCTCGTCCGCCCGGCCGCCCCGGACCGCAATTGCAATCTGACCGTACGAGTCGACGTGAAGCAGGCCTTCTCCGGCGCCGACGTCGCCGTATGCGGTGCACCATGCCAGTGACCGATCCACGCCGGCGATCGTCATCATCACCTGGTCTCCCGGCTCCAGTCTGAGCGACCGCAGATCTGCAGGACTCACGTTGGTCTGCGCATTGCCGAAGTGGTCGATCCACAGCACCTCACCGAGCACCCCACCGACCCCATCCGGTTCGACGAGCGGAATCATCATCGGGGAGACCGTGGCCGGATCGACGACCGGTCCGAGATCTTCGATCGCAGCGTCACCGGCCGCGAGCACGGCAGCAGCCGGCCCGAACACGTCGCGCCCGTGGAACGTCTCGCCCTCCGCAGGCAGGCGGAACCGCGGGTCCTCGATCGACACGATCAGGTCGGCGCCGCCCACGATGGCAACGGCCGGGGCAAGCAGACCGTTGTCCGGACCGACGAAGTAGCCCCACGGTGTTCGGGCCGCGATAGCTCGTCGGCTCGTGCCGACACCCGGGTCCACGACTGCGAGCGCCACGCCGTCCGGCAGATACTGAATCGACCGCATGAGTGCCAACGCCGCACCGTGAACGTCGCCGGCAGCGAAGTCGTGACCGACGTCGATCACCTGAGCGCCAGGCGCGATCCGAGCAATCACGCCATGGACAACGCCGACGAATTCGTCAGTACGCCCGAAATCAGAGAGAAAGGAGATAGGAAGCGTCATGCCAGGATCGTAGTGAGCGAGAGCCAAGTTCAGGCGCTCTGAGCATTCCTCCCCCCTCAGGTGTCCTGTTTCGCGATTGTGCGACGGGTGGGGTTCATGGGTGGAGTTTGGGGTTGGGGGTCATGATTGTGGCGGGTGGTTGTCCTTGGTTCCAGCGTCCGTGGTGTTTGCGGGTGTGGTTGTACCAGGTGATGTAGTTGTTGAGGTCTTTGCGGAGGCCGGTGATGGATGGTTCGGTGTATCCAAGGAGGGCGGGTTGGTAGAGCTCTTCGAGGAGGGTGCGTTGGACCCGTTCGACTTTCCCGTTGGTTTGGGGTCGGCCGGCTTTGATGTATCGGTGCTCAACGCCGAGGCCTTCGAGGGTGTCACGGAACAGTTGGGCTCGGTATTCGTTGCCGTTGTCGGTCGTTGCAGCGTGCCAGTCCCATCCGAATGTGGTGAGGTCGTTGGCGACGCGGTGGGCGAGTTGTGACGTGAGTGCACCGGTGGGGTTGTGTCGGGTGGCGTGGAGTTCGGCCCACAGCCATGACGATGCGACGTCGATGGCGGTGTATTGCCAGATCTGGCCGGTGTGTTGTTTCCCGGCGCCGAGACGCGTCTCTTTGAACGATCCGACGTGGAAACAGTCGAACTGGACAAGGTCACCGGGTTGCGTTGGCGTCGAGGCGGCCGACGTATCGGTCGCGTTGGGCTGCGACCTTGATCGATGCGGGGGCCCGGTGCTGTCTCAACAGGGCGTATCGCAACGTCTTGGTGTTCAGACGATGCTTGACCAGGGTCCTCCATACCTTCGACGCCGACACGGACACGCCACTATCGGCGAGATGATCCGCGACCGTGACCGGTCCCGCAGACGGATACGCCAACGCTGTGGCGACGATCCGTTCAACAAGACGCTGCTCGGCCCACGACACACGCCGCACGGCCGGGCCGGGCTGTCTCCGCCACCGATAGAACGACGACGGATGGATCCCAGCCGCCGCACACGCCGCACGCTTGTTCCCCGACGCCTCGATCACGGCAACCAGACGCATCCGATACTCGACATGACCATCATGGACACTCATCAGCGGTGCTCCTTGTTATGGCTTACGACACCACCAACAAGGCTGCACCGCTGATGCACATGTCGCAACACACCGCGACAGAACACCCTCAGGGGGAGGTGTCGCCCCCTGGGCGACGGAGGGGGTCCCTCGCGTGCTTCGAATCTGCGGTGATACTCGCTGAGCGTCCTGGGGTTCCCCACCTCTCCACGCAATCGAGAGACCCCTTCCGTCAGCGCCCTGGGGGGCGCTGCCACCTTCCCCTATGGGGAAGGAATAGGAGGCCACCAACCCGCACACGTTACGGCTCCCGGCAACTCCCGCCCGAGTTTCGTCGCGAGCCATCGGGCGGTATCGATGGTCTCGGCCGACCCGATTCCCGTCTCGACGCCCACCCGGTCGAACAGGTAGAGCAGGTCTTCGGTCGCGACGTTCCCGGTGGCCTTTGGAGCGAACGGGCACCCACCGGCACCGCCGACCGACGCGTCGAAGGTGCCGATCCCGGCAGCGTACGCAGCGACGACGTTGGCGACGGCGGTATTGCGGGTGTCGTGGAAGTGGAGGCGGAGTGGAACGTCGGCGACTTCGCGGACCGCGGCGATCACGTCGACGACCTGGCGGGGGGCCGCCACACCAATCGTGTCTCCGAGGGCGATCTCGTCTGCGCCGGCGTTCGCTGCCAACTCGGCGAGGCGCACCACATCGGCTAGCGGCACCTCACCCTCGTACGGGCAGCCGAACGCGACCGAGATCGTCACCGTCGTCCTCCGATCCCCTGCGTCCGGGATCATCGACTCGATCTCGCTCATCGTCACATCGGGCGAGACACCGGCATTCGCCTCGTTGAAACCCTTCGAGGCTCCGACGACGAAGTTGATCTCATCAACCGTCGTCAGGACCGCCCGGTCGAGGCCCCGGCGGTTCAGAACGAGACCGATGTACGAGACGCCGGCCGGACTCGACCCGAGCGCGGAGACCACCGACTCGGCATCGGCCATCTGGGGGACTCGCGCCGGGTGGACGAACGAGGCGACTTCGATCCGACGAGATCCCGCGTTGACCGCACGCTCGATGAGATCGACCTTGGCTCCGGTCTCGAGCACGGTGACTTCGTTCTGCAGGCCGTCCCGAGCACCGACCTCAACAATCTCGACACGATTCGCCCAGTCGGCGGACGGGTGCGCTGGTACTGCGTTCGTCATCGGCCTCTCGCAGAGCGACAGAGGATTCCACTCGGAGTATGGCCCAGATCCCACCACCGTGGTGCAACAGCAGCCAGGCCCGTACGATGCCGCTCCATGCCGGACCACCGATCACCCATAGCCGTACTCTGCGGAGGCCGCACCCCATGACGATGCTGATACCGGACGCGCGGCGCGGTCTGCTCGGCGGTCTCATCGACGATGCATCGCTGCTCAGCGAGTCGGCTCCGGAGGTCGACCGTGCCGTCGAGGCGTACCGAGCGCTCCGGACCGACAAGCACGGTTGGATGGTCGGCCGTCTGGTCGTTCCGGCGTCGTTGCTCGAAGACCTCGCCGGGGTGTTGGTCCGAACCATGAAGGCCGGCGATGCTCCGATGCCGGTGGTGGCCGAGTTCGACGGGAGCATCGCTTCGGACGCGTCGAAAGCGGCGACGTTCCACGCGACGATGGAACCAGCGGCTCGGATCGAAATCGTGCGACTGACTGCTGGAGATGGGGATGCTGCACATGCCGTGGTAGAGGCTGCGAACGCAACTCGCGGGATTCATCACGATGTTGTGCCGATGATTCCCGTGTCGCGCGCAGCGGACGTCGCACCGGTCGTTGCGGCCGTGAGCGCGGCCAAGGCGGCAGTCCTGCACTCCGTGGGTGTGGTCCTGGCACTCCCTCCTGATGCCACCGATGCCACCGGTCTCGCTTCGTCGCTCCGCGCGTGCGTCGCCGGCACGGTTCCGTTCACCATCCAGGCGGAGTGGTTCCCCGCATCCACCCTGGTCGATCCGTCGACCGGACACATCACCGTCGGAGTGACGAACCTCCTAGCGGCGGCGCTGGACACCGGAGCCACGCCCGCCGAGACGATCTCAATCCTTTCGGATGACGAACCCGGCATTCGTGCGATCACCTTCGCCGGCATCGCGACGCGAGGGGGATCCAGCCGTGCCGGGCGGTCGATCGGTACCAATCGGAGTCCCCTCCTTTCGCTCTCGGCGCTCGAACCGGCCGCCACAATCGAGGCCCTCAGAGGCCTCGACCCTTTCGCGTAGGTCGCGTCGGACCGGGCGGTCCTCGGCCGTGTCGCATACACGACTAGCCTGTCCGCCGATGCCAACACTTCGATTGTTCGCACGCTTCAGAGAGATCGCCGGCACCGACGAGGTTGTCGTCGACGAAGGAACGGTTGGGGAGATACTCGACCGCGCCTCGGAGACCTACGGTCCAGCGTTCGCCAACGGCCTCAAGACCGCCGGCGTTTGGGTGAACGGTGACCCCGTCGAACGCGACGCCGCGGTCGGCGCCGATGATGAGATGGCGATCATCCCGCCGGTCTCCGGCGGAACCTACGCTGCTCCAAGCCCCCAACGAGCGGTCACGGCCGATCCCGCCGAAAGCATCCTCTCCGTAATCGTCCTCGCCGCACTCCTCGTCTCGGCATGGGTCCCCCTCGAGTGGTTTGTTGTGATCACCGTCGGCGCCGCCCTCGCGTGGCTCTGGGACCTCGCCGATACCGACGCCACACGCGCCGGTTCGATCAACCTCTACGCGACGCTCTTCGCTCCGGTGCTTGCCGCTGCAGCGACGTACGCATGGGGATACGAGGGCTTCGCCGGTGGATTCGCCGCCGCCATTGCCATCGCCATCTTCTGGCCGATCTTCGAATCCCGGTGGAGAGGCGTCGAGTCGATTGCCATGACCGCGTCGGTGTCGATGATTGCCGGCGCAGGGGCGGGCGCACTCGTCATGCTCCGCATGATGTCGACTTCGATCGGCCTCTCCTATCTCCTGATTGTCGCCCTCGCCATCATCGCCGCACTCGTGACCTCGATCTACGGTGGTCAGACGATCGACCCGAACGTCGGCACGCTCGTCGGAGCCCTCATCGCGGGATTGCTGGCGGGACTGCTCACCGACGACATCGACATCGCGGCGGGCCTGGTGGCTGCGGTCGCCGTTGCCGCGGGGCTCATCGCCGGTCGAGTGCTGGGGTCGATGATCCGCGCCGGCACGATCGTGCACACTGTTCGGCTCCCGGGACAGCTCAGTCCGCTCGACGGTTTGTGGCTCGCCGCACCCCTCTTCTGGCTCGCCCTTATCGCCCTCGGCTGATCAAGGGACTGTCCGTTCCTGGAAGCACGCACTAGCCTGACTTCTCTATGTCAATGCATCGCGACTATCGCGGCTTGATTCTCCTTCTCATCGTCGCCTTGTTGGCGGTCGTCCCGATCGGCGCGTCTGCACAGACCGAGGGCGACGTCGATCGCGCCGAGGACCAGGTCGATCGAGCCCAGGACGCCACGTCCGCTGCCTACGCGAAGTGGAAAGCGGCGCAGGACGAACTCGAAGAGGCGTTGCTCGAACTCGACAAGGTGACCAGCCAGCTCGACAACCTGATCTACACGATTGGCCTCCTCGAGAGCAAGATCTCAACGTACGAAGGCGATGTCGAAGGCCTCAAGGAGACAGCGCAGGAGCTCGTTCTTGAGGCATATACGTCGGGAGGTCGCGGGCTCGTCACGGCAGCGTTCGAAGCGGGCTCGATCCAGGACCTCCTCACGTCGCAGCAGCTCATGGACCGCGCTGCATCTCGCGACATCGCCGACCTCGACCGACTCCAGGCCGTATCAAGAGAGATGGACCGGCTGAAACTCGAGCTGGTCGATAGCAGGGCCGAGGTCGAAGTCCTCGAAGCGAAGGCGGCCGAACTCGTCGACCGCCAAGCCGCGCTCTCCGACGAAGCGAAAGACACCTACAACAACGCTTCGGCAGCCGAGCAACGGGCGATCGACAACCTCGCGAAGGAACGCCGCGAACTCCAGGCGGCCGTTGCCCTCAAGAAGGCTCGCGATGTGGCTGCGGCGAACGCGAAGTCCGGAACGGCAGCGGGGCTTCCGCCGGCTGCGACTCCCGGCTTCTACTGCCCGGTGCAAGGCGGCGCATCGTTCATCGATTCGTGGGGTTTCCCGCGATCCGGCGGCCGCAGGCACAAGGGCGTCGACATGTTCAACTCTCGCAATACACCGCTCGTCGCGGTCGTCGACGGGAGAGTGAAGTTCTCGTCGAACAGCCTCGGCGGGCTGTCCACGCACCTCTACGCTGGCGGCACCACCTACTACTACACGCACCTCGAGAAACACCCGACGAACATCTCTTCAGGACAGAACGTCAAGGCAGGGACCGTCATCGGCTATCTCGGGAACAGCGGAAACGCCCGCTACACGTCGCCGCATCTGCACTTTGAGATTCGGCCGAACAACGTCGCGATCAATCCGTACCCGACCGTGCGCCACTACTGTCCCTGACGCGAGACACACACGGGGAGTCGCACACGTGGAACGTCGCAGGAGACGCATCGACCTGATTTCCGATCCGGCGTACGTCCAGGATCTCGGATCGATTTCTATGGACGAACTGAGAAAGCGCCGCACTGTTCTCGACGACCTCGACACCGAATTCTCGTTCTATCGGAGGATGCTCCACGGGCGCATGGACCTTCTCTCATTCGAGATCCGGCGACGCTCCGGTGAAGAGACCCGTTCCCTGATCGAGGCACTCCCGCAGATTCTCGCCGACGGTATCGACGGGCCGAGCCGCAACTCGATCCCCAGAGATCTCCCGTTGACACTCCCGGACCTCGGCGGCAACGGCAACCGGTCTATCGACCGGGTATTGGGTGATGATTTCCTCGCACACCTCCCGAGCCTCGAGGATGACGAACTCGAGGAGATCCAGGCCGCACTCACCGAAGCCGAGAGCGAGATCTCGAGCCAACGCCGCTCGGTATACGACGTTCACGACCAGATCAACGCGGAGATCACGCGGCGCTACCGCGAAGGTCTCGTGGACGCGACCGACCTCTTCGACGAGCAGTAGCCGCTGTGCGGTTCCTGACGGTCCGTACCGGACTCACCGAATCGCTCCATGATGTCGCCGTATGTGCTGTCGACTCCGCCGGCCACGAGCTCTACCGTTCCGGAGACCCCGACCGGCCGCTGTTCTACCGCTCAGCCGTCAAGCCGATCCAAGCGACGGTCGCCCTTGAAGCCGGGATCGATCTCCCACCGGAGCACATCGCCGTCGCCAGCTCGAGCCACAGCGGTTGGCCGGCTCATCTGGCGATCGTGCGGTCGATACTCGACGGCGCAGGACTCGACGAGAGCGCACTCCGGTGCCCTGCCGTCTGGCCACTCTCGCTGGGAGCGAGGGATCTCCAGATCCGAAGAGGTGTCGACGCCCCGAGGCGCATCTTCCACAACTGCTCTGGCAAACACGCCGCGATGCTCGCGGCCTGTGTCGTCCAGGGATGGCCGATCGAGACCTATCTCGAACCAGGTCACCCCCTCCAGCGCCGGATCGTCGAACTCATCGCCGAGGCGACAGGCATCAGTCCTGAGCCCGTCGGCGTGGACGGCTGCGGTGCTCCCACGTTGCGCGGCTCCGTCCGCGGCCTCGCACACTCCTTCGTCCAACTGAGCTCAGCCGATCGATTCGAACGTGCGGCCGACGCCATCTCCCGCTTTCCGGCGCTCGTTGCCGACAATGCTCGGGCCGACGGCCACCTCGCTCGTTGGTGGGGAGGACCGGTCAAAGTCGGAGCCGAGGGACAGGTCGGTATCGGTCGTCACGGAGTCGGCATCGCCGCCAAGGCCAGAGCTGGTGGAAGCGACGTCGCCGTGGCCGCGGTGATCGCCGCCGCCGACGATCTGGGCTTGGTGCCGGACGCGATGCGAGCGGCCCTTGCTGCCGAGGCGTCACCCCCGGTTCTCGGCGGGGGTGTCCCCGTTGGCCACCTCACCAGGGAGTAGCTGGTGAACGCTGAATTCGCACGCACCTGGGAACTCCCTGCTCTCGCGCTCGGACCGCTCGTCCCTTTCACCGGCCCGTTCCCTCTCCCCTCGTTCCTCACAGCGTGGGCCTCGGTCGCGGCGCCGCCGGGAGCCGCGACGCTCGTCGTCTCCTCCCCGGATGGGGCGATGCCGATCTGGGTCGACGGAGACACGATCCGGTTCCAGGGAGAAGCGGACCTCACGGACTATCACTCGCCGCTCGGGCACTCGATCGACGCCTGCATCGCTCTGATTTCTCGACGGTACGCCGGACACCGGTTCTCGTTCGATAGCCTGCCCGCCGAGGCCATCGAACCGCTCGAACGATCGCTCGCGGGCCAGTCCGCACGGTTCACGACCAGCAAGCATGCCGCGGCGCTCACCGTCGACCTGCCCGGCGACTACCAAGCATGGCTTTCGTCGCTCTCGAAGAAGCACCGCCACGAGGTGCGCCGCAAGCAGCGCCGGTTCGTGGACCTCGTTGGGGCAGCGGACTACGAGCGCAGAGGCGATCCGGAAGCGTTCGCAGCTTTCGTCGGCATGCACCGCAAGGCCGATGGCGAGAAGGGCATGTTCATGACCGAGCAGGCGGAGGTGTTCTTCAAGACGCTGCTCACCGAAGCGGCAGCAACCATCGACCTCTTGAGCGTTGAGGGACGTCCCGTGGCGGCGGCGTTCGGCTTCGCACAGGACGACGCCTACTACCTCTACAACTCGGCATACGAACCGGAACTCATCGGCGCCGCTCCGGGCATCGTGCTCCTCGCTTCAATGATCGAACGATCGATCACAGACGGTCTGTCGAGATTCGACTTCCTCAAGGGCGATGAGCGCTACAAGTATCACCTCGGTGGCGTCGAGCGTCCTCTGTCGGTGATTGAAGGATCGTTTGCATGATCAGGCGCGTTGCCTACCTCGCCATGCACACCTCACCGCTCCTGCAGCCTGGGGTCGGGAATGCCGGGGGGATGAACGTGTATGTCAACGAGCTTGCGTGCACGATGGCGTCCCGCGGTGTCGAGGCGCATGTGTTCACGAGGCGAACCGACCCGGACCAACCGGACACGGTTGAAGTCCGCGACGGCTACCGGGTCGTCCACATCGACGCGGGCCCGCCTCAACCGATGTCGATCGAAGCATTGGTGCCACACGTGGCCGAGTTCGGGGAAGGTGTCGTCGCCGCCACCGGCGACGGCACCTTCGACATCGTGCACTCCCACTACTGGCTGTCCGGATGGGCAGGGGTCCTGGTCAAAGAAGCCCACGGCCTCCCGCTTGCAAACTCGTTCCACACGCTCGGGCGAGTGAAGGACGCCGCTCGGCGGGACGATGAGTCGCCGTCGAGTACCGCCAGGCTCCGCGCCGAGGATGGCGTGATCGCGCTCTCGGATTGCGTCTTGGCGTCGACACCGTACGAATTCGACGACCTGATCGATCACTATCGGGCGAGCCCAGAGCGTCTCTGCGTATCGGAACCCGGCATCGATCACACGCTGTTCACGCCTGGCGACCGAACCGAAGCCAGGCGGAAGATCGGTGTTGGCGAGGAACCGATCATGTTGTTTGTCGGACGGATCCAGGCCCACAAGGGCCCCGACATCGCGATCGAGATGCTCCCGCACCTCCCCGACACGGTCGCCGCCGGCGATGGCCCGGTCCGCCTCATGATCGTCGGCGGCCCGAGCGGCAACGACGGCACCCGGGAGGTCGATCGACTCCGCGAACGGGCGCACGCGATCGGCGTGGACGACCGAGTCTCATTCATCCAACCGCAACCGCACGACATGCTCGTGGACTACTACCGCGCTGCCGATCTGCTGGTGATGCCGTCACGGTCCGAGTCGTTCGGTCTGGTTGCAGCCGAGGCGCAGGCGTCGGGTCTCCCCGTTGTCGCGAGCCGCGTCGGCGGACTCCCCTATGTGGTGGGCTCGTCGATTTCTGGCTTGCTGATCAACGAGCACAATCCGCTCGCGTTTGCAGCTGCGGCGGCCGCCATCCTCGATCACCCGGGCTTTCGGGCTCAGTTGTCGGAGGGCGCCATCGAGTACGCAAATCGCTTCTCATGGTCGGCGACGGCCGATCGCCTGCTCGACTTGTACGACGGCATCTCCGGGTCTTCCTGAGACCGCGAAAGAAGACGTTCAGAAACTTGTCCATACCGCGTTGTGCACAAGCACCTGTGGATGGCGGTGGATATGTGGAGAAGTCGCTGCTCGTCTGCCACCTATGGCGAAGAGTGCCAAAGAACGTGCCACCAGAGCGCGGAAATCTCCCTTGAAAGCGCATTCTGAGGGGTTGAAGCGGGTTTGCGCAATCCGTAGGGTCGACTATGGATGGTCCAAGGGGCCGGAGCAGCTCACCCTCGTTCGGGGAAGTGCGGGGACAGCCTGCGAGGGTTCCTCGGACCATCCGCTCATGGAATCCCGCCGGGACCGCCGATACAACGCGGCGGCGCCGGTCGACGGTCTAGATCCCGAAGATCAGTTGGCGAAGCCGCACGCGCTGGGTCGTGAACGTCTCGAGATCAACCCGCAATGATCCAAGCCTGAGCCCCCGCATCTCCTCGCCAAGGTGCGTCGCGACGCGCAGTACACCGCCGGTGGACTCCACGACGCCGAGGCCCAGGCAGCGGCCCTCGTCATCCTGCACACCGACGAGCATCCCATCGAGGCGATCGAGGTCGAATTCCTCCGGAAGCGTCGGTGCGAATACGGTGGTCTGTACACGCCACCGCGGGAGCGGTGCGGCGAGTGCTTGACGGAATGCATCGGACTGACGCATCTGACGCTCGGTCGGCGATGGCGGTGTTGCGTCGTTCGGGGGTTCGGCCGTTGTGATCTTCGCCGAGAGAAATCTCCGGAGCATGCCGATAATCGGCTCGAGTTCCTCGCCGCGCTGGAGGGCAATGCCGAGGTCCGGTTGGGTCAATTCCCACAGGTGATACTTGAGGGTCTGACCAACCACACCGCCAACAACGCTGGTCGTATCGACGATGACGAGGTCGGCCTGGCTGCGAGCGGCTTCGACAAGCCTGGCCACGGCCACAACGTGGGGAAGAACGACACCTTGGGGCGATATCGATCCGACGAATCGCATCTCCGCTGGCGGGACTGCAGGATCGAGATCCGCCGGCGTCTCGATGTACTTGAGGCCGACGCAGGCGGGCGGTCCGGCAATGGTCGAGGCAACGTCTCCGTCGACAAAGGCGACCGAGAGGCCGGCGTCGAGTGCGTCCAGGATCAGGAGTTTGGCGAGTGTGGTCTTCCCGGTCTCTGCCGCTCCGATGAGCATGACGACGCCGGTCACACCGACCATGCGATCACGCAGCGCCTCATAGACCCGACCCGGCACCGCGCACCTCCCTTGTGTCACCCGTCACATTGTAGGAACACCACCCTGAGTAGCTGCGTGCTCGGGGTCATGGGTCCGGCCGAGAGGCAGAATCGCCGCGCTGCCGGGCGCTCGCCGCCCGCTTCCGCGATCCAACGACGAAGACGCGGACGCTTTCCAGCATGTGCGGGTTTCGGTCAGCCGTCGGTTTCTGGATATGCGTGCTCGATCCACCCAGATATGCGATAACTCTCGTGCGGGTCACTCTCGGGGCCGAAGTCATTCGACTGGGCGTAGAAGTACTCATAGACGAGCCCTTCGTACGCGCCCTCGCCGACGTATCGCGTGTATCCGGTGGTCTTCAAATCCCCGTTCTGATCGAAGAACTCGCTACCGAAGCCTTCCCCGCCGCTCCAGGACCCTCCCTCTTCGTTGGTGAAGGTGGCGTCGTTGTACTCGAACCAATGCACCTCGGGATCGAAGCCCGAAAACACGGAGAGGGTCATCGGGAGTTCCTCTCGGCCGCTCACGCGAGAATCGGACGTGTGGGCGATGCAGGTGCAGGTCCCGGTGAGGACCAGCACCTCGCCCTCCTCCTGCGCCGACGGGAAGTCGCAATCGCAGTTGCCGGTTCCGGAAACCGGTACTCGGCCACCGGCCAAAGCCGGGCTTGGCGCTGCCACGTTCGTTGTCGGTGCCGCCGCGGTTGTGGTGGAATCAACCGAGCCGTCGCCTCCGCACCCGGCGAGGACGAACCCGACCAGGCTCATCACGAGTACCAGATGGCCGAGCCGAGGGGTCAGAGGGTGTTGAGCGGACATGGCGAATCCTCCTTTCGCCTGCCAGTTCATACCGGCTTCGGGATGAGATCACGGATTCGACGAAGCGAGCAGCTCGACCCACGTTCCGGTGGCGGTTTCGAAGGCCCATACATCGTCCATGTCCACCCAGAATGGTTCCTCCTCGCGCATCCGGGCGTAGCCGCCGATGACGACGATCCGGTCGTTCGTCGGGTCGTACATGACTTGATCGTCAAACCGATGGTGTGGCCCCGATCCGCTTCCGTAGGCGCTGGGTTCGCTCGGACTCTCCCGGAGAATCTCCCACTCGTGCCGCGCCGAGTCGTAGGCGCCGACCACACCATCGCCGGTAATGACGGTTCGCCGCGTCGTCTCGTCATAGGCGGCCTTGCCGGGAAGTACGTAGTAGCCGCCGACGTGCAACTCTGGTGTCGCCGTGTCTTCAACCGTCCATTCGCCCGCCCGAAGATCGTAGGTCCACGTCATTTCGGTGCCCGCACCGTCCCAAACACCGGGCCCGGAGAAGCTGTCGGACACGTAGAGCATGATCCGGTCGGCGCTCGCGTCGTAGGCGTGGAGCTGGTCGTAGCGATGCCCCGAGCCGGAACCGTCGAGCACGTCACCGGACCCGGGTGGCGATATCGGTCCCTGCCGGATCGACGTCCACGCGTCGGTGTCGACGTCGTAGGCCCACAGCTCCGAGGACACGATGTCGCGAACGACGACCAGTCCTGACACGGGGTCGTAGACAGCGCGCGTTCTCGAAAGATCGCCGTCGAACGGCGCGTCGCCGTATCGCTCCCACGTGTCCGTGTCGACATCGTATGCGTTGACGGAAGCGCCGATGGCGACGACGCGGTCGGAATCGGCGTCATAGACAAGGATGGACCGAGGTTCGGCGGGATCTGCCGTCCGATGGAAATCGGGTTGACGCATCAGCATCCAGGTGTTGGAGCACACGTCGAACGTCCACGTCTCCACACCGCCCTCGCTCCGGGCGACGGCAACCACACGACCGGACTGACGATCGAATGCCGAGAGGAGGAAGTAGGAGCCAAGGGGTGGGCGTGCCTGATCCACCGGTCCGGGACGGTCGGGATCGGAACCCGCGGGACAGGTTGCGATGGGAGCGGCAGCCTTCGCAACCGTCGTTGCCAGGATGTCCTCGTCACCTTCGATGACCGTGTGCGCTACGTCAATCGTCGGTCGTGCGGTCTCATCGACCCGAAGCACGACCGCTTCGGCACCGCCAATACCGACGACACCCCACCGAGACGAAACCCAGAGCGTTCCTGAATCATCGACCGCGGCGCCGCCCCATCCGAACCCCGCCCCGACGTTCGCGATCGCGGTTGGTGACCAGGTCTCGCCGTCGAATCGCGAGAGCCCGCCGGTAGCGCGTTCCGTGCTGGTGGCCGGGGCGTCGGTCCCGGCGTGGACGGTCCACACGATGCCGTCCGGCCCGACGGTCATGGCGGTCACCGCGTTCGCATACAGGCCGTCGCCTTCATCGAAAGTGTTCCAGTCGTCGCCGTCGAACCGGGCGACGCCACCGGCTGCTTCACCCTCAGAATCGTCGGTGGTCCCAACCCAGATGTCACCGTTCGGAGCCACGGCAACCGAGTTGATCGCGCCGGCCGGAAGGCCATCCGCGGCCGCGAACCGGTCCCAGCGAGTTCCGTCGTACCTGAGCAACTCCTCCCACGAAGCGATCCACAGAGTCCCGTCCGATGCGACGGCAATGTCGGTTGCCCACGCGTCGGCACCATCGCCGTGGGTCTCGACATCAGAGACAGGGGTGACATTCCAGGCGGTGCCATCGAACTGCAGCAGCGTCTCCGGCCCGACGGCAAGCGACACGAGGTTGTCGGGCCCGATGGCCATCGCGGTGATCGGGTTCCGGCATTCCTCGCCAGCGACGCACCGTGGATTGACGATATCGACCTGGTCGTAGCCGTGGGGTTCGGTCCAGCGGGCACCGTCGAACATCACGACGTCCTGGGTCCACGAGGATGCCCAGATCTCCCCATCCGGTGCGACAACAACAGTGCCGAGACCGCCTTCGACGAGCGGGAGACCGCTGTCCGGCGTGAATACCTCAGCACTGCGGTCCTCGATATCCCACCGGACCATGCCCCCGTCGGTCGCCACCCACAGGGAACCGTCTGCGACGGAAACCCCGGATATCTCGTCGATCGGAGCTGGAGCAGACGAGTCGGGTAGAGCGTTCACAGCGACCGGAACGAGCACGTCCGGAACACTCGCAGATGTCGTGGTCGTCGTCGGCATCGGTTCCTCAACGACCTCCGAACCACCATGACCCAAGAGCCACACGACACCGCCGATCAAGACGAACGCAGCGGCGGCGAACCCCACTGCGAGCGCCGGTCCGTGCCATCGACGTCGGTGTGGAAGGGAACCGCCGAGACCCGGTGGCTGTTCCAGATCGACGGTCTCCACACTCACCGCGGCGTCAAGAGAGGATCCCTCGACGATGAGTCGCATCTCGAGACGATGGACCAGCACATCGATCGGTAGCGGCTCGGCACGATCAGCCAGCAGTTCGAGCGCGTGTTCAAGCTGAAGCATCATCGCCCTCCTCGACGAGCAAACGGCGGAGCCGGTGCTTGCCCCGGGACGCCGCCTTCCGGGCGGACACCTCCGTGCAGTCCAACAGCCGCCCGACCTCTTCGTACGGCAGACCCTCAACGATGTGCAGATAGAGGACCGCGCGTTCCTTGGGCGGGAGCCGCAACAGTTCAGCCACCTGCCACGGCTCCTCCACCGTGTCGACCTCTGCGGCGATCCGAACCAGGCCCCGTTGCTCGGCAACCCAATGCCGGCGCGCCGAGATGGCCAGGTGATAGATCGCCTTCTTCAGATACGCCTTCGGGTGCTCCAACCTGGAAAGCGGCCCGCCGCGCAGCGCACGCACCAGGGCCTCCTGGATGAGGTCATTCGGATCCTCATGGGCCGGAGCGACGACCGACGCAAACGCTCGCAGCTGCGGATACAACTCGGTGATCAGCTTCGTGCTGCTGTGGTCAACTCTCGCTGCGACCCGGTGCGTCACGGTCGGTTCCTTTCCCAACCACTATGACGCATCAGACCCCGGAAATGTGACCTTCATTCGGACGCGGTCCATCGAACTGCCGGGCTGCGAATGTGCGGCCTGGGGGTTTCAGCGGTACGAACGCCCTTGTTCGCCAGGTTTCAGCTGAGTCGTGCGGGAATCGTTCGCCGTCCTCGGTGCGATGACTTCGCCGATCCATGCGTCGAAGATGGCGGCAGCCGTCGCTTCGACTTCGATCACGGCCGCGCTGAAAGCCTCAACGAGGTCGTCGGGGTCTGTTCTTGCGTCGATTGCCATCTGGCGAGCCTCTCCGTCTGCGAGCCAGTCGGCGAGGATGGCCGCCGTCACCTCCGGGTGCGGTTGGATACCGATCGCCGACCCACACCGAAACGCCTGGGCAAAACCGCCTGCCGACGCAAGCAGCGTGGCTCCTGGCGGGATGTCGAACGTGTCGCGATGGAAGCGGATCACCGGACGTTGTTCAAAGGCTGCGACGATGGGGTCTCGCTCCCCTGCGATCGTCGGTGCAATCGGAGCGAACGTCACCTCGGCAGAATCCGCGAGGTAGGCGCGGCCTCCGAGGGCGTCTGCGAGCAACTGGCATCCGAGGCAGATCCCGAGCACCGGCACGCCAGCTGCCGTGCACTCGGCCAAGAAGCGTTTCTCTGCGATGAGGAACGGGTGCGCCTCCTCGTCGTACGACCCCATCGCGCCACCCATGGCCGCCACTCCCGCCGCATCTGCCGGATCGGGCAACGCGTCACCCTCGTGAAGACGGACGATCCTCCACTCGAGACCGCGTCGATCGAGGGCATCGCCGAGATACGCCGCCGGGCAATCGGATTCGTTCTGGACTACGAAGACCGGCTTCATTCGTGCCTCGCCCTGAGTTCGCGACGCATCACTTTCGCAGACGCCGTACGGGGCAGCACATCGACGAGCACCACCTCGTGGATCCTGAAGAGCGGGTTGAGTTCCGTTCGGATCCTGTACTGCATCTCCTCTTTCCAGGCCTCTGGATCAACGGCGAGATCAGGAGCCGGGACCGCGTAGATGATGAGGCGACTCGGTCCGCCGCCGGCGGGCGAGACGGCAACGGCGGCGACCTCGACGACCCCGTCGATGGCCCCGACCACCCGCTCGAGTTCGGCAGACGAGATCTTCACGCCTCCGAGGTTCATCGTGTCGTCGACCCGGCCGAGCGCCCGGTAGTAGCCGTTCGGCAAGCGCTCCATATGATCTCCATGGCGCCGAAGCACAACGTCGGTCTCCGGGACTCCCGCGTAGTAGACCTCGTCGTGGTCACGGCCCAGTAGCTCCTGCGAGAGGCCGAATGATGGCGGGACGATGTACATCTCGCCATTGTCCGAAGGCTGGTCCTCGTCATCGAGGATGCGTACGTCGAGGCCGAGCGTCGGCGTGGTGAACAGTGCCGGGATGGCGTCTTGGATCACGGTCCCCGAGATGTATCCACCGCCGATCTCCGTCCCTCCGCAGTACTCAATGACCGGAAC
Source organism: uncultured Actinomycetota bacterium (assembly GCA_963836085.1). Lineage (GTDB taxonomy): Bacteria > Actinomycetota > Acidimicrobiia > Spongiisociales > UBA5794 > JAHEEL01. The sequence continues at coordinate 134,766 of CAWIHT010000008.1, read as the reverse complement.
ACCGCCCGCGGCCTCCATCAGCCAGGCGCAGTCCTCGGGCACCGACGCCTCCCCTGACGACGACAGCACCCGGACACTCGACCAGTCGGCCCCGTCGAGAAGACGACGAGAGCGCCACGCGGCGACGATGGACGGCACGAAGCCGAGCACGGTCACGCTGGTGTCACTGACGAACTCAACAAAGCCGCGACCGGTCGGTGCATCGTCGTAGAGCGCCATGGCGGCATCGTTGACGAGCGTCGCGAAGATCAGCCAAGGACCGAGCATCCAGCCGAGGTTGGTCGGCCAGGCGACGAGATCATCCCGATGGATGTCGTGATGGAAGTAGCCGTCCATCGCCGACTTGATGGCGGTGAGGTGTGTCCACGGAATCGCCTTCGGCTCCCCGGTCGTCCCTGAGGAGAACAGGATGTTCACATGGCCGTCAGGGGCGCACGGAACCGGTTCGAACGTCCCGACCTCGCCGATGAGCGCATCCCACGAGGTGTCCCCGTCCCGTATCGGGATGCCGCTCCCCGTGTCGACGACAACGCACGGTGGAGCACCGGCGTCGGCGACCTTCAGATACATCGGATGCTCGCGACCGGCACGTGTGAGTCGATCCTGGGTAACGACCAGCATCGGCGCCGTCATTGCGAGCCGGGTTGCGATCTCGTGAGGCGCAAACGAGTCGGCGATCGAGACCACGGTGGCCCCGGCGGCGGTGATCCCCAGGTAGGCGACAACAGATTCGATCGTCATCGGCATCGCGATCGCCACGCGATCACCCGCCGTAACTCCGTGGTTGGCCAGCCCGGCTGCGAAACGATCGACGAGGTTCCGCAACTCTCCGTAGGACATCCGTTGGTTCGACCCCTCCCGTCGGTACACGACGGCGATCTTGTCCTCGGGCGCGGTGAAACATGAGTCGACGATGTTCATCCGGGCGCCGGGAAGCCACGTTGGCTCACAAGGTGTCCCGACCAGGATCTGATCTGGGGGCACGTCGAAGACGATTCCGAGGCGGTCGAGCACCATTTGCCAGAACGCGGAACGGTCATCGACCGACCAGCGATGCAGCTCCGCATAGTTGGCGACGCCCAACTCTCGCATCACCGCGGTCAGGTTGGCGTTGCGGATCGTCTCGTCGTCAGGCCGCCAGGCGGCTTGCTGCGTCTCAGCCATCGTTGCGAGATTACCGCCCGTCGGCGCCCGCGTTCCGTAGAGTTGCCGTGTACCACTACCGATCGAGAGGGGAAGCATGACCACCCGCTTCCGGAGGAATACGGCGCTCAGCCTGACCGTGTTAATGCTCGGGATGATGCTGGCGCTGCTGCTCGCAGCCCCGGCACGCGCCGAGGTCGTACGAGGAGACTGCACCGGCTACGCCGAGTTCCCGTCGAAGACATCGGACAAGACCCTGGTCGCTGAGCGGCCGAGGTCGGACGTGTTCCTGGTCCCGAGAGAGGAGACCATTCGATATGCCGGCACGCTCAAGGAGGGTGCCGAGCCGTTCGACAGCCCGGTCCCGTTCGAAGGTGGCGTTGCTGTCTCGACGCCGTTCAACACCTGGCAGGTCGCAACATGGGGTGGAGAGTCAGCAGAGGTGTCGGCTGAAGGCACCTACAGCTACTCCGTACCGAGTTGGGTCCCAGCAGGCGCCGGAGAGATCCAGGTCACCGCGTCGCATCAACAGGGCGACGCCGACTGTGAAGTGATCGTGACCGTTCAACTCGACGGCGATCCCGGCCCGGCGGCGCTCGTCGCCGCGGCGGGCACCGTTGTAATGGGGGCTGGAGTGCTCGCTGCCGGATCGAAGAAGGGGGCAAAGTGATGAAAGGCCATCCGATCCTCGGGATCACCACCGGTTTCCTGTTTGGCCTCTTCCTCGGTATCACGCTCTTCCTCTTCGGCGTCATTCCGCTGAGCAGTGATTGGCTGTGGATTCTCCCGCTGCTCGGGATCCTGCTTGGCCTGATCATGGCTGCGTGGGCACCATTCGGGAAGGGCGCGGAGCCGGCTCCGGCACCGGCACCCCCAGCGAACGCACCGCCTGCGACGATCCCCCCGGCGACCGACACTCCGGTCCCGCCGGCGGATTCCACACCGGTCGATGGGGACGGCACGACCACCGATTGATTCCGTCCACCAGGGAGCGGGCACAATGGCATCCATGCAGCGTGCCCGCCCCCCGTGGTGGGGGAATCCCCTCCACATCACGTACACGATCATCGTGTTCGTGGTGCTTGCATCGCTCGACAACGCGGCGATCTTCATGATCCCGTCGATGGTGCTACCGATCTCCGATGCCCTCGACACGTCGTCCGGTGCCATCGGGATCCTCACCGGAGCAACGATCCTCATCACTGCGATCACAGCGGTGGGGTGGGGCTATGCCGGCGACGCCAGCAATCGCAAGCCACTGCTGTTCTGGGGGACGATCATCTGGTCGGGGGCCACGCTCCTATCGGCGACGGCCACCACCTTCTCGATGCTGCTGCTCTGGCAGGTGGTCGCGGCGGTCGGTTTGGGAGCGATCGCATCGGTCGGCTTCTCCGTGATCTCCGACTTTGTTGGGCCGAAACGACGGGGGCTCGCGATGAGCTTCTGGGGCCTCTCCCAGGGCATTGGCAGCCTCGTGGGCGGTCTACTCGCCTCGCAGTTGGGAGCGGATAGTTTCCGGCTACCGCTTGTCGTCATCTCGATCGCGGGTCTGGTGTTCGCCCTGTTGTACCTGACCACCTACGAAGCACCGCGCGGCTTCCGGGAACCTGAACTCGCGGAGCTGTACGCCTCAGGCGGCGACTACGAGTATCGGATCGACCGGGCGCAGATTCCGGAATTGCTTCATCGCAAGACGAACCGATGGCTGATCCTCCAGGGACTCACTGCGCAGTTCGCGTACGGATCGCTCCTCTGGATTCCGCTCCTGTACCAGGAGAAGGTGATTGCCGAGGGCTACGGCGAAGCCACCGGGACCAAGGTCGGTGGGCTCTTCGCTGCGATGTTCACCATCGGTGCCCTGTTCTCGATTCTGTTCGGGCATCTTGGCGATCGGCTCCAACGCAGAACGCCTCGGGGCCGGGCGCTGCTCAGCGCGGTCGGCATCCTCGGGGCCGTCCCCATGTTCCTCGTCTTCTTCTGGGTGCCGTTGCGCGGCCTTGATGTCACGGAAGGCGCGGGGACGCTGACGCTGCTCGGCGAGGTCCTCTTGAGCATCGCCACCAATCCGTGGGCAGCCCTCGCGTTCTTGTCGGCGATTGCAGCGATCGCCCTGACGTCGGCCGACTCCCCCAACTGGTTCGCCCTCATCTCCGACGTCAACCTGCCGGAGCATCGCGGCACCGTCTTCGGCCTCGGCAACTTCGTCAACGGTGTCGGCCGCTCGGCCGGTGCGGCGCTCACAGCGTCGGCTGCCTCCGCGATCGAACGCGCCGTGCCCCCGCCGTTCAATTGGGCGGTCGGCCTCTCGGCGTTCCAGCTCTTCTTCCTCCCCACCGGTTGGTGCTACTGGAAGGCCTCGAAGACAGCGCCGGGCGACATCGCGGAGGTCGCCGCCACGCTGACCGCCCGCTCTGAACGGTCGGTCGACGGCTCCTAGGGTGCCTCGCGAAAACAATCGAGGCTCCGCGAAAACCTCATGCCGATAGGACTTGCCGTTGGCCATTCGGACCTCTAGAACTGGGAAACGCCGCCTGATTGGGGGGTGCGACGACCCGTTTTCGGCGCAAATCGGGCCAAAACGCGGGGTGTTTGACGGATGGCACGCGTGTAATTACACTCGTGAAACCGTGCTAGATGTAGGGGGTAGGCCGCTATCCCACCCCAACATCTAGTGGGTGTGTATAGATCTGTGGATATCGTGCGTCAGTGGTGGCGCCGCTTGAGGAGGAACAATGACGGAAGGGCTCCATGTCGAACGGCGGTTCACAACCGCTGGGGTCGATCCATATGAAACGGTGGAGTGGGTTCGGAGGGACTCCCGCATCACCAACCCCGACGGTTCGATCGTTTTCGAGATGGAGGACGCCGAAGTCCCTGCCACCTGGTCACAGGTCGCTGCCGACATCCTGGTGTCGAAATATCTCAGAAAGGCCGGCGTTCCTCAGCAAGATAGCGACGGCAACCCCCTCCTCGACGACGACGGCAACGCGGTCCTCGGTCCGGAGACGTCCGCCCGACAGGTGATTGATCGTCTGGCGTCCACATGGCGCTGGTGGGGTGAAGAGAACGGCTACTTCGCATCACCCGACGATGCACAGACGTTCGAGGACGAAGTCGCCTTCATGCTCCTTCACCAGATGGCAGCACCGAATTCTCCACAGTGGTTCAACACAGGCCTCAACCACCGCTACGGCATCGAAGGCGTGGCTCAGGGCTTCTGGTACATCGACCCCGAGACCGGCGAGAACGTCGAAGCCCCCGACTCGTACAGTCGCCCCGCCCCCCACGCGTGCTTCATCATGAGCGTCGACGACGACCTCGTGAACCCGGGCGGCATCATGGACCTGTGGGTCCGCGAAGCACGCCTGTTCAAGATGGGTGCCGGCGCAGGCGCGAACTTCTCCCATATCCGCGGCGAAGGTGAACCGCTCTCCGGTGGCGGCAAGTCCTCCGGCCTCATGAGTTTCCTCAAGGTTGGCGACCGTGCCGCAGGTGCCATCAAGTCCGGAGGGACCACACGACGCGCCGCCAAGATGGTCATCGTCGACATCGACCATCCGGATATCGAGACGTTCATCGCTTGGAAGGCGAAAGAGGAAGACAAGGTCAGGGCGCTGGTCGCCGCTGGCTACTCATCCGACTTCAACGGTGATGCCTACGCCACCGTGTCAGGTCAGAACTCGAACAACTCGGTGCGGCTCACGAACGAGTTCGTCGACGCCGTCATCGACGATGCCGACTGGGATCTGACCAGCCGCACCGACGGCAGTTCGATGAAGACGGTTCGTGCCCGTGACCTCTGGCGCCAGATCGCCGAAGCCGCATGGGCGAGTGCCGATCCCGGCGTGCAGTTCCACACCACGGTCAACGAGTGGCATACGTCACCGGCCGAGGGCGAGATTCGCGCTTCGAATCCGTGCTCGGAGTACATGTTCCTCGACAACACGGCGTGCAACCTCGCGTCGCTGAACCTCGGGCAGTTCTACGACGACGCGAGAGGCGTGTTCGACCTCGACGCGTACCGGCACGCCATTCGTCTCTGGACGATCGTGCTCGAGATCTCGGTGACGATGGCTCAGTTCCCCGCCAAGGAGATCGCTCAGGGTTCCTACGACTACCGGACCCTCGGCCTCGGCTACGCCAACCTCGGATCACTCCTGATGCGGATTGGCATCCCGTATGACTCAGACGAGGGTCGCGCCATCGCCGGTTCCTTGACCGCGATCCTCACCGGTGACGCGTACGCCACGTCGGCTGAGATGGCGGGTGTTCTTGGACCGTTCCCCAAGTTCGAGCAGAACCGGGAGTCGATGCTGCGCGTCATGCGCAACCATCGCCGCGCCGCCTACAACGCCGACCAGGGCGACTACGACGGCGTAAGCCACTTCGTCACGGGCATCGACCCGGCATTCGGACCACCGGAGATGGTTGCCGAGGCCCGCGAAGCCTGGGACACGGCCGTCGAACTCGGCGAGAAGTACGGCTATCGCAACGCCCAGGCCACCGTCCTCGCGCCGACCGGCACCATCGGACTGCTGATGGACTGCGACACGACTGGCGTCGAGCCGGATTTCGCGCTCGTGAAGTTCAAGAAGCTGGCCGGCGGCGGCTATTTCAAGATCGCCAATCGCTCGATCGCTCCTGCACTTGCGCGCCTCGGATACACCGAGGAGCGGGCCCAGCAGATCATCGACTACGTCATCGGGACGATGAGCATCCAGCGGGCGCCGCACATCAACGCAGCCACGTTGATGACGAAGGGATTCACCGCACAGGACATCGACCGGATCGAGGCCGTTCTGCCATCGGTCTTTGAGATCGGCTTTGCGTTCAATCAGTGGACGCTCGGCGAGGAGACGATGCAGAATCTCGGCTTCACACCCGAGCAGTACAACGGTCTCGGGTTCTCGATGCTCCACGAACTCGGCTTCACGGATGAGCAGATCCGCGATGCGAACGACTACGTCTGCGGTCGTCAGACGATCGAAGGTGCGCCGGGCCTGCTCGATGAGCATCTCCCCGTCTTCGACACCGCCAACCGCAACGGTCGCTACGGCGAGCGGTTCATCGACTACAGCGGTCACATCAAGATGATGGCCGCAGCTCAGCCGTTCATCTCTGGCGCCATCTCGAAGACCATCAACATGCCAGCCGAGGTCTCGATTGAGGATATCGAGGACTCGTACCGTCTCTCGTGGGAACTCGGTCTCAAGGCGATGGCGCTCTATCGGGACGGCTCGAAGGCGTCCCAACCGTTGCAGTCGACCACCGACGACCTTGCAATCGAGGATGAACCGGAAGCGGTCACCGAGACCATCATTCGCGAGGTGATGATCCACGCCGGCATGTTCAGCCCCGGCCTCTCCCCAACGGAGGCCTACGACAACATCTCCCGACCGCGGTTCCTGCTCCCCTCCCGGAGGACCGGCTTCACACAGGAAGCCCGCGTCGGCGGACACAAGGTGTTCCTCCGTACCGGCGAATACGAAGACGGCACACTTGGTGAGCTCTTCATCGACCTCGCCAAGGAAGGAGCGACGCTGCGCGGCGTGCTGAGTTGCTTCGCCATCGCTGTCTCCAAGGGACTGCAGTACGGCGTCCCGCTCGAGGAGTTCGTCGACACGTTCACGTTCCAGACGTTCGAACCGCGGGGCTTTGTCGAGGGACATCCGAACATCAAGATGTCGAACTCGATCATCGACTACGTCTTCCGTGCGCTTGGCGTCGAGTATCTCGCTCGCGACGAACTCGTCCAGGTGCCACCGGACCGATCCGGTGAGCTTCCAGAGCCCCCAAAGGGCATTGCGGTCGACGCCGGCACCCAGCTCGACTTGACCGACGCCGCGATGGAGACCGACATCGACGCCCAGGTCGCTGCAGCGAAGTTCGTCGATGACGACACCAGCACGATGCCGGAGGCAGCGTCTGCGCCTGCGCCTGCGCCTGCCCGTGCCCGTGCCGCGGCCGTCATCTCGGACGGACCGGGGACGGCTGCTGCGGCCGCCACAACGGCTGCTGAGGCGTCGCTCGGTGACCTCATGGGTGATGCACCTGCTTGCTCGACGTGCGGTCACATGACCGTGCGCAGCGGCTCGTGCTACGTCTGCCTCACGTGCGGAGACACCACCGGCTGCAGCTGATGTGAGCGAACACTGACGAACGAGAGGGGGCACCGTGTTCGGCGCCCCCTCTTCGCGTTCGGGCTGCCGGTCACCGGTCACCGGTCACCGGTTGGAGAGCGCGCCTGGCCTCATCGTCGAGTGGTGGCTCCCGGAGTCCTCTCCCTCCCGGACGAAGCTCGCGCCGCCCCTCCCCCACCTGACGGAGGGCGACGCGAAGTGGGGTCTTCGTCTCCACCGCCGTCAGGTGGGGCAGACGCGATCGAGCGGCTGCTTGGTCGCAGAGGGGGCGGCTTTGGGGATTGGATCGGGTAGATGAGGTCTGACGCGTTCTGGTGTGTTCTTCAGGTGTGAGGTGGTCTCCACGCGGGCAGCCCTCTCCGCTGCGCTCCGGCCTGGCGGCCGGTGCTCGCGCCTCTCCCACTGCGTGGGAGAGGCGAAGACGGGTCTACGCGAACCTCCGTGTGGCCGGGTGGGGTGGTGCGTGGATGTGTGGGTTGAGGAGTCGTCTTCGTTGGGGTGGGGAGGTGGGGTCGATGCGGTGGCCGTGGCCGTGGATCACGACCTGGTGGTGGAACCAGCACAGGGTGGTGAGGTTCTCGGGGTCGGTCCGGCCGTTGTGGGACCACGGAATCATGTGGTGGATCTGCAGGCGGTATCGGCTGGTGCAGCCGGAGATGGTGCATCGTGTGGCGTCGCGGTGCAGGATGAACCGTCGGAGGCGGGATGGGATGACCCGGGTGCGGCGTCCGAGGGCGAGGGGTTGCCCGTCTGCGGTTCTGTGCGGTGACTTCAACGGTGCCGCTACAGAGGATTGCTTCGACGGCGTTCGGTCCGACCCTCGGTCCGGCTTCCAATGTGATACCGGTGGTTGCGTTCGTTGCTGCGGCTTCGGTGGCGTCGACGAACACCGTCAGCACCGGTGATGAGGCGTCGACGGTGGCGCCGTCACCACCACAGACGGCGTCGTGGCTGATCGACCACAACGCATCGGCGTTGCGCGTTGTGCGTGACGGTGTGACACTCGACCCGTACGGGAAGCTGTCGCCTCGGGTTTCGAGGGCTTCGACGATGGTGCGGCCCGCGAAGCCGGGCAAGCTGTCCGGATGAGGCGCCATGCTGATTCGTCGAGGTTCGGTTGGATCGACACGTAGCGCTCTTCGAACGACTGGATCTCGTCGAGACGTGTCATCCTGCGTCGTTTCGCCGTCAGGGCCCGGATCCCGTCGATGTCATACCCGGCCGCTTCGCTCAACAGGTCGAGGGCTGTGGTCGCGGCTCGCGAGGCGGGACACCGCGACGGCGCGGTCGAAACCGATCTCACCGCATAGCGACCGCTTCGTCGATGTCGGGGAGGTCTTGGAGGCGCCGGGCGGTGGTGACGAGGATCCGGGCGGTCTCGGAGGCGACGTCGAGTCTTCCGGCCGCCCATTCTTGGAGGGATCGGTGACCGTCACGGAGCGCGACCTGGCGGCGGTCGAGTTCACGCAACAGGCGACATCTGTTCGCCGCGTTGGCTGGCGATTCCAGACTCAAGATCGAGGAGTCGCTGCTCGATCGTTGCGGTGGTGAGATCGTGGTATCCCATACCCGCAACCTATCTACCAGGTGTGACAGAAACCGCTGCTGAGCAACAAGAATCTCAAGGAATCTCGTGGACTCGCTGGCCGCCGTTCCATACAAGAGAGAGACCCCCTCCATCAGCGCCACGGAGGCGCTGCTACCACCCCCTCAAAGGGGAGGAATCGGACTGAAGGGGAGGAGTCCGACTGGGGACCGGCAATTCTGCCATTCCGCTCCTCGAGCGGCGCGGGATCTACAGTCCCGATGTGGCATCGGGCATTCAACTTGTAGGCAGCCCGTCGGCGGCGACTCGGTGGGCGGTCGCTGTGGGGTCGATCGCCGCTGCCGTCTTCATCATGATCGGCATCCCTGGCCTCCACGACCTCGTGCAACCCATCGACGAATGGTTTCGGGAACTGGCGATCCGACTCGAGTGGCAGCCGGCCGTGGACGTCGCAGACACGCTGCGCGTCGTCGGCAGCGCCTGGGTGATGGTCCCGTTCGAGATCGCCATCGGGGCGCTGCTGCTTCTCCGTCGGCGGTGGCATGCGCTTGTGTTCTGGGCTGCTTCGGTCGGACTCGTGTATGCGCTCGTCTGGATCTCCAAGGCTCTCTACAACCGGCCCCGGCCACCTGACTCTCTGGTCGCGACGACCGGTGCGTCCTTTCCCTCGGGACACTCGGCGACCGCAGCCGTTGTCGCACTCGGTCTCGTCTTCCTCTTCGCTCCGATCGTCAAGAGGCGGTGGCACTGGTTCGGCGCTGCAGCGTCGTGGGCCACATTGATGGCAGCGAGCCGGGTCTACCTCCGGGCGCACTGGTTCACCGACGTCGTGGCCGGGGTCGCCCTCGGCGCCGTCGTCGCCCTCACCGCCGCAGTGCTGGTCGACCGCTGGGTCGCTCGCGAAGGCGACCGAACGAACCGACCGGCGGAGGAATGACCCACCGGTAGGATCGCGAGTCCGTCACAACGAGTCGAGGCCGATGAGTCAGACCGTAGAAATCAACGTACCCGAAGTGGACGAGACCGTTCGTTCGCCGACGGATGCGCTCCGGTTCGTCACCGCATTCCTCGTGGCGACCGGAACGTTCTTCGTCGTGCTCATCTTCCCTGACGTATTCGGTGGTCTTGGGCTCGACATCCGCAAGATCACTGAGAACACATCCAACGCCGAGGCCGAGATTGCCGGATTGGTCCTGACCGCGATTGTTCTTCTGGTCCCGGTGATTCTGGTCACCACGTTCATCTGGCGTCGCGAGTTCCGTCGCCTCGCCACCGTCGTGCTCGCAGCGGTGCTTGGCGCGGTCTCCACCTGGCTGGTCATCCAGTGGCTCATCGCGATCCTCGGTGACGCATTCGCTCGCTCAACGGACGATCTCGTGATCGTCGCCGAGACTGCGTACTACCCCTACGTCGGCGCCATAGCGGCAGCGATCGGCGCCGCTGCGCCGTGGATGACCCGCCGATGGGAGCGTGTGGCCTGGGCATCACTCGGTCTGATGGTCATCGTCCGACTCGTTCTCGGATCGAACCTTCCCGCCGAACTCGTGCTCGCACTCTCGCTTGGCGCAGCCGCCGGAGCTGGCGTCCTCTTCGCCTTCGGATCGCCGAGCCGCCAGCCGACGGGACTGGAAGTCGTCGAGACCCTGCGCCGCTCCGGAATCGCGCCGAAGAAGATCAGCACCGCCAACGTCGACGCCCGCGGGTCCACCCCCTACTTCGTCACGACCGTCGACGGGGACCGGATCTTCGTGAAGACCCTCAGCACCGACGAACGCAGCGCCGACATCCTGTTTCGCGTATATCGCAAGTTCCGGTTCACGAACATCGGTGACGAACCCGGATTCTCCAGCCTCCGCCGAGCCGTCGAGCACGAGGCGCTGCTGTCGCTCAGCGCGACCGCAGCGGGAGTTCGCACGCCGGAACTCGTCGCCGTCGGCCGAATCGGAGACGAGGACTACTCGATGCTGTTGGCCCAACGAGCCATCGACGGCCGCTCACTCGACTCCGTCGACGCAGAGGAACTCACCGACGATGTGCTCACCGGGGTATGGAAACAGATCGCCATCCTCCACACGTCCGGCATCGCTCACCGCGACCTCCGCCTTGCCAACGTGTTCCTCGACGACATGAACCAACCGTGGATCATCGACTTCGGATTCAGCGAACTCGCTGCATCGAAGCTCCTCCTGGACAACGATGTGGCGGAACTGATCACCTCGAGTGCTCTCCTCGTCGGTCCACAACGATCGGTCGCGTGCGCAGTCTCGGTGCTCGGCCCAGACGCCGTGGCCTCCGCAACACGACGCGTGCAGGGTCCGGCGCTCAGCGGGGCCACGAAGGCAGCGCTTGCCGGGAGTGATGATGACCTGGCCGCGAAGATCCGGGCAGAGATCGCACGGACCACGGGCCAAACAACACCTCCCCTCGATCGAGTGAGACGTCTGCGTCCGCAGTTGAATCGCGATTCTATGGACCCGGAAGAAGGAGCTCCCGCATGAACGCTGGCAAGGTGTCGCGTGTCGGCGGTGCGGCCGCCGCACTGATCGCGTCCGGGGTCGTCGCCGAGCGGGGTCTGCCGGATTGGGAACGCCGGGTCTATCAGTCCATCAACAACGCCCCGGATGAAGTGGCGCCAGCCGTGTGGCTCCCGATGCAGGCCGGGAGCCTCACCGCCCCATTTGCTCTTGCGGGTTGGTCCTTCCTGCGCACTCGCGGGTTCGACCCGTCGGTGGCGTACGCCGCAGCCGGCTTCACCACCTGGCTCCTCGCCAAGGGAGTCAAGAAGGCCGTGGGCCGAGGGCGTCCCTACGACCATGACCGGGACACGAATCTGCGGCTCGCCACACAGACCGACGGGAGCCTCGGCTACGTGTCGGGTCACGCCGCGGTGGCGAGCACGATCGCCACGGTCATTGGTGACGGTCGATCACCCGCAACGAAACTCGCGCTCCAGGCGTCTGCCATCATCGTCGGCATCACCCGCATCTACGCGGGAGCACACCTCCCGCTGGATGTTGTGGGAGGCTCCGCGCTTGGAATCCTCGTCGGAGAAGCGACGAACTCGATCCGTTCTCGTCTCACCGCCTGACCGTCATCCGGGGCCGCTTGGTCGTTCTCATCCGATTCTCAGGAACATCTGATCACCTGTTTCGTTCCTGATAGTGAGATGTACGAACACGCGATGAATGGATCAACATGACCTACCACGAGCCACCTCCCAACCGACCGACGTACTCGATCGTGACCACGAGTTCCGGCATACGCCCGACCGCACCGGCTCCACAGCCGCGCAAGCGTCGGCGTTGGCTCGCCCTGCCGGTAGCCGCGGCCGTCGTCGCTGCAGGATTTGCTGGCGGGCTCATTGCCGAGTCTCTGCAGGACGAACCCGCACCGCTCGTCGTACAGCAGGCGCGCCCCGAACGAGTGATCATTGCGCAGCCAGCTTCCGCGACGACGACTGCAGACACCGCCGCCGTCGGCGCCACCGTGATTCCGAGCATCGTCACGGTCGAAGTCGGTTCCGACATGGGCGGAACGTTCACCGTCTCCGGGTCGGGTTCCGGTGTCGTGCTCGACACCGACGGGAATATCGCCACGAATGACCACGTCGTGGCAGGCGGCACAGCCGCCCGCGTGATCCTGTCCGATGGTCGGATCTATGACGCAGATCTCATCGGCACGGATCCACTCACGGATCTCGCCGTTCTGAGGATCTCGGCCGATGACCTGACACCCATCGCTCTCGGATCGACGGACGGCCTGACGATCGGCACCCCGGCGATCGCAGTCGGGAGTCCGCTCGGTCTCGAAGGCGGCCCGTCGCTGTCCGTTGGCGTGCTCTCGGCTCTCGGACGGGAAGTCCAGACGGGACCCGAGACGATCCTGTACGGGATGCTGCAGACCGACGCCCCGATCACCAGCGGATCCAGCGGCGGCTCGCTCGTCGACGCCGACGGCGCGTTGATCGGTATCACGACGGCCGTCGGTGTCTCCGCCATCGGCGTCGAAGGCATCGGGTTCGCAACGCCGGTCGAGATCGTAGAGCGAGTCACATCGGAGATCATCGCCACGGGTTCGGTATCGCATGCGCTCCTGGGAATCAGCGGCGAGACGGCATACGACGCGACCACCGACGGCGGTTCGGCACCGGTCGGCGTGGATGTTCGGGAAGTCTCCTCCGGTTCGGCGGCGGACGTAGCAGGCATCGTCGTTGGTGATGTGATCACGGCCGTAGACGGGACCGACGTACTCACCATGGACGAACTGATCACGGCACTCCGACGCGTTGGCGCCGGCGATATCGTCGAGATATCGCTCAGCGACGGCCGCGTGGTCACGCCGACGCTGGCATCACGGTAGGCCCGCGCGGAAAGGTCCTTGACGGTTCTCGTACCGTTCGATATAGTTCGAACGGTACGGGAACCTCACATACCAACGACTTTTCCCGGGAGCTCCGATGCCGACCAATCCCAGAGTCCACGACTTCACGACCCCCCGGGCCACCGGCCCCGTTGTCGATGTTGAACTCCATGGAGCCACCGACCTCCTGATCTCGCTCTGGCTCCTCGACGACAACGAGGAGATCGGCCGGCCGCTCGACGAGTACGGCCTCGGCGAGGCGTGGTTCTTCGACTACGCAGCCTCGCTCTCCCCTGCCACCCGCGAACGGATCGAGCGCATCGGTTCGGGGAACGTGTGGATCGGAGCGATGGCGGCCCTCGACGATCTTCCCAACGGAAGCACCGTCGACGATTACATCGAACGCGTCGCGACCATGGATCCGGTCGCGCTCCGCCGGCACCTTGTCATCCAGAAAGGCGAGAACGACGAACGCCTCATCCAACTCGGCAGGCGCGCGGCCGAAGGCAGCACCGAGGCACTCGAGGCTCTGCTCGCGGAGCCCCTGTTCGCAGACCAGAAGCGGTGGTCCGACAGCATCCGACTGCTGTTCGAAGTCTCCCCGGCAACAACGCAGGACCTCATCGCCACGACACTCCGAGCGGTCCAGAACGAGGCTTTCGCCGAGCGCGAGCGGGAATTCCGGCCGATCCTCGAACGCGACCTCGCAGCGAAGCAAGCCATGGCGCAGCGCCTCTCATCAGAGCGATTCGTCGAACTAGCCACCAACGGCATCTCGATTGAGAGCCAGGGCTACCAGCGACCCATCCTGCTCATCCCGTCAATCGTCGGGCGCCCCTGGATCTTCTTCACCGAGACAGACGAACACCTTGTCATGGCCTACCCGGTTGCTGACGAGTACATGGGGGCCGACCCCGATGCGCCGCCGCAGTGGCTCGTGAAGACCTACAAGGCACTCGGCGATGAGCGGCGCCTCCGCATCTTGAGGCGACTCTCACGCGGTCCCGCGGCGCTCCATGAACTCGCGACGGAGCTCGACGTGTCAAAGTCGACCCTGCACCACCACATGATGCTCCTGCGCAGCGCTGGCCTCGTGAAGGTTCAAATCGGACACGACAAGGAGTACGCGCTCCGGGAAGACATCGTCCCGGAGACGACCGCCGTTCTCCAGTCCTACATCGAAGACTCTGGAGGGAACTGATGTACCACCAACACGCACTCATCAAGCCACGGATGGACGCCTTCGTCGAGGAGGTCCGGGACGCTCGTGGCCAAGGTGGCGCCAATCGGGCTTCGCCACCGAATCCTGGATCGATACGGTCCTTTGTTGCCCGCATCTTCGTGCTCACCGGGGCACGAATCCACGGATCGACGCCGGCCGTCATCGGAGATCGCGTTGTTCTCCTCGAGCCCTCACAGAACGACGACTGCCCGATCGCCGCGTAAGACCTGCGGCTGAGCCGCAATCGAGAGGGCCCCGGGGTTGTCACCCCCCGGGGCCCCAGCGTGTGATCTGCTGAACCATCATCGATGTCCATCTCCGGGATGAGGCCAAATCCCCCATGCGGATGATGTGACGGGCGACACGCACGGGATACCATCGCCGTGTGACCAGCACCTCAAGAAAGATTCCGCCCTGGGCCGTCGACGCTCTCCTCTCAGTGACGTTGACGATCGGGTCGTTCGTCGACTTCGCCGAGATCGACCTCGACACGACCCGGGCGATGGGTTGGCGCGAGCCTGACCCGCTCGCAGCCGTGTTGATCCTTGTCCAGACCATCCCGGTGGCCTTCCGCCGACGGTTCCCCACGACTGCGCTCGTGGTGGCATCGGTCGGGTTCTTCATCGACCGAAACCTGGACTACCCGTCCACGATCGCGATCTTCGGGTTGCTCTTCGTCTTCCATGCGGTCGGGTCCGAGATTCCGCGGCGGCGCGCCCTGATCACGGGATGGACAGCGATCGGCCTGATGACGGCTTTCACGGTCTCTGGTGTCTTCGCCGGTCAGGTCTCGTTCGGCACGCCGATCGTGGTGTTCATCTTCACAAGTTTCCCGTTCCTCCTCGGCCTCGAGTCGAGGGAACGCCGCGAGTCCGAATCGGAACTCGCCGTGCGCACCACACAACTCGAGTTCGACAAGGCGGAGGCCGTCCAACAGGAGCGGGTCAGAATCGCACGAGAACTGCACGACGTGGTCGCACACGAAATGACGGTCGCAACGATCCAAGCATCCGCCGCCCGCAGGCTCATCGGCACCGACGACGAGGAAGCGACACGGGCGGCAGGGGAGGCTGAACGAGCCGGGCATGAAGGCCTCGTCGAGTTGAGGCGCCTCCTCGGGGTTCTGCGCACCGACGAGCCAGCGAGTCGATCGCCACAGCCCGGCCTGGATCAACTCGATAGCCTTGCCGATCAGATGCGCGAGGCCGGCCTCGATGTCGTGCTCGACATCGATGGCGATCGGAGGGATATCCCTCCCGGGATGGACGTGAACGCCTATCGCATCGTCCAGGAGGCGCTCACCAATGCCCTGAAACATGCGGGCCCCGGCGTGACCGCCGTCGTCGGAGTCTCCTACCGGCCCGACGGAGTCGAGATCGTCGTCTCCGACGATGGCCGAGGAGCCTCGAGTTCGCTTGGCGGATCCATCACGGGTCACGGCCTGATCGGCATGCAAGAGCGAACCGCGATGCTCAATGGAACGTTCGCTGCCGGACCCGTCCCAGGGGGCGGCTTCCGAGTCTCCGCCACAATCCCGTGCGACACAACATGACGTCCATCCGCATTCTCATCGTCGACGATCAGGCGCTCATTCGATCAGGGCTCCGGATGATCCTCGAGTCGGAAGCAGATCTGACCGTCGTCGGCGAGGCCGCCGACGGCAAAGAAGCCATCGAGGCAGGCCGGCGACTCCGGCCGGACGTGATCCTCATGGACGTGCGCATGCCGGTCATGGACGGCATCGACGCGACACGAAAGCTCGTCGGTGGAGGGCTGGAACCCGCCCCGAGCGTCCTCATCCTGACCACGTTCGACCTTGACGAGTACGTGTATGCGGCGATACGGGCGGGCGCGAGTGGGTTCCTCCTCAAGGACGCGCCGCCCGACGACCTGATCCACGCCATCCGCGTCGTCGCCGACGGCGATGCGCTCCTCGCACCGTCCGTGACACGAAGGCTCATCGAGGAGTTCGCAGCGCGGCCAGCGCCTGAGACACACCCGGATGGGATGGATGACCTCACCGAACGCGAGACTGAAGTCCTCAGAAGCCTCGCCGCCGGGCTCTCGAACGCCGAGATTGCAGAGGCCCTGTACGTCTCGGAGGCGACCGTGAAGACCCATGTCTCCCACATCCTCACCAAACTCGACCTGCGGGATAGGGTCCAAGCGGTCGTCGTAGCATACGAGTCAGGCCTCGTACGGCCGGGCGAGAACCCCGACGCCTGACGCTCCGAACCCCTGGATGGACTCAGGGATCTCTCATCCGAACGGATGATCGACAACCCCTCCAACGGCCGATGCACAACAGCCGCCCAGCGCGTACCTTTCAGTAGTCCACAACCAACCACAAGGGGTTCTGATGCTCGATACCATGCCATCAAGCGACATCGCCGCTCGCATCCGCAACGGTACGAAGATCTACGGCCAGGGTGACGCCGAGATCCATGCGCTCGACGGCATCTCTGCCGACTTTCAGCGCGGTCACTTCACCGCCATCATGGGTCCGTCCGGATCCGGGAAGTCGACGCTGCTTCACACACTCGCCGGTCTGGACGACCTCACCGCCGGCGAAGTCTTCATCGGTGAGACAGAACTCGGCTCCCTCAAGGACCGTGACCTCACGATCTTGCGTCGAGAAGAGGTCGGCTTCGTCTTCCAAGCGTTCAACCTCATCCCGACCCTCAACGCCAAGGAGAACATCCTGCTCCCGCTCTCCATCGCTGGAGCGAAGCCTGACCAGGATTGGTTCGACCAGGTCGTCGACGCCGTCGGCCTCAGCGACCGCCTCGATCACCGGCCAAGCGAACTCTCCGGTGGCCAGCAGCAGCGCGTGGCCGCCGCTCGCGCCCTCGTGTCGAAGCCGGAGATCGTGTTCGCAGACGAGCCGAGCGGAAACCTCGACTCCGTCGCCAGTGGCGAACTCCTCGACTTCATGCGGCGCGCTGTTCGCGAGTTCGATCAGACGATCGTCATGGTGACGCATGATCCCGTCGCGGCCAGCTACGCCGATCGGATCATCTTCCTGGACGACGGTGACATCGTGGACGAGATGGTTGATCCGACCCCGGAGACCATTCTCGATCAGATGAAGCACTTGGGGGGCTGAGCATGTTCCGCGCAGCCGTCAAGGGCGTTTTCGCCAACAAGATGAGGCTCACGCTGACCGCGCTCGCGATTGTCATCGGCGTCGCGTTCGTTGCCGCGAGCTTCGTCTTCACCGACACGATCAGTGCCCGTTTCGACAAGCTTCTCGAGACCACCGCTACCGGCGTGGATGTGTTCGTACGACCGGCACCACCGGAGACCGGCGACACATTCCAGAACACCGAGTTCGGCTCGATTCCGGAGGAAACCCTCGACGCCGTCCTCGCCGCCCGTGGCGTCCGCGTCGCTGAGGGCGGTGTGGCAGGGTTCGCCCAACTCGTCGACAAGCAAGGTGAGGCCATCGGCGGCCAAGGACCGCCAACGCTCGGATTCTCATGGGGCGACGACCCTGCCCTGAGTCCGGTAACCATCAAAGATGGCGCAGGCCGGGGACCGGTAGCGCCGGGTGAGGTCGCCATCGACGCCAACTCTGCCAACATGAATGACCTCGCGGTCGGGGACACGATCACGATTCTCACCATCGGGGCACCCGAGGACTTCGAGATCGTCGGCATCGTCAGTTTCGGCGAGAGCGACAGCCTCGCGGGAGCCACGCTGGCTCTCTTCGAACTCTCCGAGGCACAGCGAATCTTCGACCTCGAGGGCCAATTCAGCGAGATCGCAGTAGCGGGCGACGCAGGCGTCTCACCGGAGGAACTCGCCGCGAGCGTGTCAACGACCGTCAACGGCGATATCGAGGTCATCACTGCCGAACAGTCGAACGAAGAGCAGTCCGACGCCATCTCAGAAGGGCTCGGTTTCCTGAACACGGCCCTTTTGGCATTCGCCGCCATCGCGGTGTTCGTTGGTGCATTCATCATCAGCAACACGTTCCGGATCATCGTTGCCCAGCGCACGAAGGAACTGGCGCTGTTCCGTGCCGTCGGAGCGACCGGTCGCCAGGTCACATGGCTGGTGATCGTCGAAGCGCTCCTCGTGGGGTTGATCGGCTCGATCATCGGCATCGGTGTCGGTGTGCTGCTGGCGATGGGCCTTGCGTCGATCATGAACGCTGCCGGATTCAACATGCCGGACGGTCCGTTGACGGTACTCCCACGCACAATCATCGTCGGGATGCTCGTCGGTCTTATCGTGACCATGGTCTCCGCACTTCTCCCGGCCCGCAAAGCTGCACGGGTACCCCCGGTCGCTGCGATGAACGAAGAAGCTGCGCGCACACCGCGCCGGTCACTCCAAGTCCGGGCGATCTGGGGAACGATCATCCTCGCCCTCGGTCTCGTCGGCCTGTTCATCGGGCTGTTCGGCTCCACCGACCAGGATCTCTGGTTCGTCGGCATCGGCGCGCTCGTATTCTTCGTCGGCATCTCGGTCCTGGCGCCCCTGGCCGCCGGCCCGATCGCCAAGGTGATCGGGTGGCCGCTCCCGAAGCTGTTTGGCGTCGCCGGCCGACTCGCACAAGACAACACAATCCGCAAGCCGCGCCGCACCGCCTCAACGGCGTCGGCGCTGATGATCGGCGTCGCCCTGGTTGTGTTCGTCGCCGTCTTCGGTGCATCGATCAAGTCGTCGGTGGCGGAGTCGCTCACGGACACGCTGCCCGCCGATTTCACAGTTCAGTCGACCAACTTCGCCGTCGGTGTGAGCCCAGCGTTCACCGAAGTAGTCAGTTCGCTGCCGGAGATCGGGGTCGTGTCGGGCTTGAAGCTCGGGAACGCTACCGTCGACGGCGAAAACACCGCAGTGGTGGCGGTCGATCCCGCTACGGTCGACTCGGTGACCAACTTCGAGGTCTCGGATGGCGCCTACGGGGCGCTTGCTGCGACCAATGGGATCCTCGTCGCCGAGACACTCATGGAGGAGAAGTCCTGGGTCGTCGGCGACTCGATTTCGATCGTCTTCCCTCAGGACCCCGGGGGGCCGATTGAGATCGTCGGAACGGTGAGCTCCACGAACTTCGGCAACTACGTCATTTCGGAGGAGACCTACGCCATCGGCTTCAACAACCCAACCGACTTCTTCGTCTTCGCCAACCGGGCAGACGGAGTCGATCTCGACGTCGCCCGCACCGCCATCGATGGTGTGGCAGCCGACTATCCGAACGTGAAGGTACAGAGCAAGAGCGAACTGGTCGCGGAGACCGAGTCGCAGATCGACCAGATACTCGTTCTCTTCACGGGCCTGCTCTTCCTCGCAATCATCATTGCGGTGCTCGGCATCACGAACACGCTGGCGCTCTCGATCATCGAACGGACCAGGGAGATCGGTCTGCTTCGAGCCGTCGGCATGGTGCAGCGCCAGGTGCGCCGCATGATCCGGTGGGAGGCGGTCATCATCGCCCTGTTCGGCGCCATCATGGGCGTCGGAGTCGGCCTGTTCCTCGGGTGGGCCGTGGTGCAGGCACTCGCCGATCAGGGCCTCGGTTCGTTCGCCGTGCCGGTCGGCCAGATCGTCGTACTGGTCCTGCTGGCCGGCGTGGCAGGCATCATCGCTGCCATCTACCCATCGTGGAAGGCGTCGCGAATGAACGTGCTCGCCGCCATCGCCTACGAGTAGCCCATACTCACGCAGCTTGAGCAGAGGGGGGTCGGTGGTCTCACCACCGACCCCCCTTACGGTTCCGGACTACCCGGCGTGATATCGTCGCTGCATGCGCGATCGCCAGGTCCCTCTCCTCGTTCTCCTCATCGCCGCTGCGGCGGCGCGGGACGGCGACGATACGAAGAAGGATGGCTTCCTCAGTCGGATCTCCTCGGGCGTCACCGGCGCGGTCGTCGACATCGTCGATCCCGAGAAGATCGTCGAGCAGATCGATGTCAACGCGCTCATGGAGCGCGTGGACATCAACGAACTCCTTGACCGGGTCGACGTCAACGAACTGATGGATCGCGTTGATGTCGATGCCCTGCTCGACCGCGTCGACGTGAACCATCTCATGGATCGCGTGGACGTCAACCAACTCCTCGACCGGGTGGACGTCAATCACCTGATGGACCGGATCGACGTGAACCATCTCATGGATCGCGTCGACGTCAAGGCCCTCACCGACCGGGCCGGTATCCCGGAGATCGTTCAAGAGAGCACGGGAGCGCTCGCGGGCTCGGCCATGGACGTCGTACGACGACAGATCGTCTCCTTGGACCAGATCCTCGGCCGCTTCACCTATCGTCTCATCGGGCGCGACCCCTC
The DNA here is from genome assembly GCA_963836085.1 of uncultured Actinomycetota bacterium. Taxonomy (GTDB): domain Bacteria; phylum Actinomycetota; class Acidimicrobiia; order Spongiisociales; family UBA5794; genus JAHEEL01. Next base: position 114,065 of record CAWIHT010000008.1, on the reverse strand, counting down.
CGATCGACCCGTCGCTCCGCCGGCCCTGTCGCTCAAGACCGATGACGCAGACAAGGACGGGCGGGGAGAGGTCACGGGTCACTATGCCGGCCCGGTCTCCCGACTCGGTGCATTCGTCCTCGACTCGATCATCGTCTGGCTGGTCTTCATTCTCTTCGGATTTGGTGTGGCCTTCGTCCTCGACTTCATCTTCCACGCTGACGTGAATCGATCGTGGGAACAGACAGTGGTTGGAGTGCTCCTGTTCACCTCATGGGCGTTCATCTACTTCTGGGTCGGATTCGCTCTCGCCGGTCGAACCATCGGCATGGGGATCGTGGGTATCAGTGTTGTGGACCGACAGGGCACAACGATTGCCGGAAAGAACGCCTTCATCCGAACGCTGGTCTTCCCCGTCTCGTTGCTCGTTCCTCTCGGCTTCCTGGGCATCTTCACGAGTCCGACGCGACGAGCCCTCCACGATGCGGCAGCAGGCACCGTTGTGGTCTACGACTGGGGCGACCGGCCGGCCGAGATGAGCGCACCGATCACCAAGTGGGTGAACCGGCACACTGATCCAGGAGAGGCTGCCATGACCAACGGATCTACTGACGCTCCCGACCCGACATCATCGGCCGACTAGCCGATCCAGTCGGGCGCCTGCTCCACCACGTACATGCTGACGGCATGCACACGATCGAGCGTCTCACACAGGCTGTCCTGGCGGAACATGAGATCGACGATCGACAGTTCGACCGCCGCTACCACCGAGAGCCGACGCTCCTGACCGTCGGAGAGCGCCCCGAAGCTGTCCACCGCCGAAACTTCGATCGGCAGATCGATCCCGCCAATGCCCGCGAGTTCCGCGGAAAGCACGATCAAATCAGGCGGGTTCTCCAGCGATGGAAGCCCCCAGTTGAAGATGAACGGGGCGGAGAACCGCCCGTCCGGGTCCTCCGGGGTATCCGGGGACTCCATCAACAGGTCTTCGAGGTCCAGGACGACTCGCGGGTCGAGGTCGATCGCCATGTGGAGGTCGAGCGGACCCTCACAAGCTTCGGCCGGATGGAGGTCCACCTCCCACGCCTGCCGGAGCGTGTAGGTCTCGACAAAGTGCCGTTCGTCGTGAACGTGGAATCCATGCTCGACGGCATGGTCCTTGAGGTAGGTAACGGTGCCAGCGAGATCCACGGCCATGGTCGGAGGCTACCGGACCGCCGCGCGATAGGGTGCTGCGACGCATCCGAGAAAGCGAGGGGCCATGACCTGGTCGTTCGGCGCAAGCGCCCGAAGACGACGCCACGCCATGGTCTACAGCGACGGCACGTGGTGGTACGACCCGGCGACGAACGCATTTGGATTCCGCACTGGAGGACAAGATCCGCTGGAATGGGATGACGTCACCTGGGAATTCCCGGGACCGGAGGAGTACGCCGAGCTTGCGTCCGGAGTCGAACCTGGCTGGTTTGCGAAGTCGGGCGAGAAGGCGATGCGCGCGGCGTTGGTGACGGGCGACCCGCACGCTGTGGACATGGCCGCAGGACGACACCCCCAATACCGCAGCACGGCTGATGTTGTCGCCGGCCTCCTCTCACTCTCGGTGCGGCGGACCTACGCAGCGGAACTCCTGCACCGCGCAGTGGCTGCCGGCTTCGAGCCGCGAGATGATCCGTTCATCAAGAAGTACCTTCCGAACGCCGGCATCGTTGTCCCGATTGCCCCCGGCGTAGCGGTGTCACTTCCCATCATGCGCGTTTCGATCGCACTCACCGTCGCTGAACTCGAGCAAGCTGCGGACGATCACGACGCCGCCATCGAGGTGCTACGGATGGTGGATCGCACGACCCACGTCACCCTCTCGCTCGTAGAACTCCTCAACGCCGTCGGGAGATTCAACGACACGGTCGAGATCAGCACGGGCACCGTCAACGCCGACGACGTCACGGCGATGATCCTGGCCTACCGGGCCATTGCCCTCCGGGAGATCGGGAGAACCGACGAGGCGAGGTCCATCCTCGATCGCCTCATCGCCGAGGGGGGTCGCTCAACTGCGATCTCAACGTTTGCGGGCGTCGTCAACGCGTCGATGGAGCCGTCGGGTGGGGAATCGGATCTGCCGGCCGACTGACCGGTCAGGAAGCGGTGCGGACCGCAATGCCGCCGAAGTAGGCCCGTGCGTCGACCAGCAGCAGCGGTGCATCATCGGCTGCCGCGTCCGGGTCGGTCAGGTTCTCAGCGCCGCCGGCGAAGAGTGAGGATGTCATCTCCACACGCCAACCTTCGGGCACCGTTACGTCGATCCCGCCGGCAACCGCCGTCAGTTCGAGCGTCGCCGACGTTCCGACATCCGCGTCGGTCAGATCGATCGTCATACCGCCCATGACGGCAGTGCCCGATCCGGCCCGGAACGAGTCAGATCGGTTGACGATCTCGGCACCGTCCATCGCCGCCACTGCGGCGAAGACGTCGGAGTCATCGTCGCCGTACGCCGGAAGCATTCGCTTCGCCACCAGCGCGGCAGCGACGAGCAGGACGTTCAGCAGAACGAGGCCGAAAAGGATGCGCCTGAAGACTCTCATGCCCGTGACGCTACCACTAGGACACGACCTACCGCGCAGGCTCGAGCGGCCCCTCCACATCGGCCGTCCCCCATCGCTGGATCGCGGCCGCCGCCCCAATCACCATCGCACCGCCGACCATCTGGATCACACTCAGGTACTGGCCGAGCAGAATCCAGGCGGCGGCCGCAGCGAAGACGGGTTCGGTGGTCGAGATGACTCCGACGATTCCCGACGCTGCACGCCGGAGGGCCGAGAACCCGAACAGGAATGGGAGTGCGGTGCCGACGATCCCGACCCAGATCAGTTCTGCCCACACCTTGGCCGAGAGATCGGAAGGGAAGGTCCAGAGTGGCTGGACGATCAACCAGATGACCGAGGCGAAGATGAACCCCCACGTGACGATCGTGATCGACGAGTAGCGCCTTCCGAGGAACTCGCCGTAGATCAGATACGAAGCGAAGGCGACCGCCGAGACGAGACCCCACCCCACACCGACCCAATCGCCGCCTTCGAGGTTCCACGCCTCAGTGATGAAGAACACACCGGTCACGGCGATCACGGCCGCGATCCATACGGTTGGCGAGACGCTCCGCTTCTGGACGACCACCATCCAGATCAGAACGAAGATCGGAGCGAGGAACTGGATTGTCGCTCCCGGCCCCACGCCGAGTCGGTCGATCGCCCAGTAGAACGTCACGTTCACGATGGCGAGGTTCACCCCCAGCAGTGCGAACCATGCAAGCCCGCCCTTGGGAGCGAGCGCTCCGCGGTAGAGGGCGAACGGAATGAAGAAGAGGGACGTGACCAGCGCCCGCATCTCGGCGACACGGGCCGGCGACACCGCAGCGAACGCGTCCGCCGCGATCGCCCCGCTGAAGCCCCAGAAGACCGCAGCGAGCAGCGCAAACGCGACCCCGTTCCGTGTAGACCGATCCATGGGTCAGAAGGTAGCGGGGAGTTGCAGTCGCCAGTCGCCGCCTCTCCGACAGAGTCGGAGAGGTTGCGCCTGCTGCGCAGGCGAGAGTCCGATTCCCAGCTCTTCGATTCCTCCCCTTCAGGGGGATGGCGGCGCCTGCCCTGCGGGCAGGTTGCGGAGGGGGTCTCTCGCGAGCACCGAACGGCGCCCAAAGAATCGCAAGAAGTCTTGAGATTCCTCCTGCCCAGCACCGGTTTCTGTCACAGCCGGCAGATAGGTTGCGGGTATGGATACGACGACCGCCACCACCGAGACCCTCGAGCAGCAACTGCTCGACGATGAGTCGATCATCGCCCGGGCCAGAGCCGAGCAGATGCAGGCGCTTCGGGAACTCGATCGGCGGCAGGTCGCGATGCGTGACGGTCATCGGTCCCTCCAAGAATGGGTCACCGGCAGAATCGACGTCGCACCCGAAACCGCGAAGGTCCTCGTCAACACCGCACGACGCCTCGACAACCTCCCCGATGTCGACGAAGCGGTCGCTTCGGGTGTGATCGGTTTCGACCGGGCAGCCGCCATTGCCCGCCTCGCAGACCGTGACGACGCCCTCGATCTGTTGAGCGAAGCAGCCGGCCATGACATCGACGGGATCCGGCAGTTGGCCGCGAAGCGGCGCCGGATGACGCGCCTTGATGAGATCCAGGCGTTCGAGGAACGCTACGTCTCGATCCAACCGAACCTTGACGAAACCTGCTGGACACTTACGGGACGTCTGCCCGGGTTTGCGGGCCGCACCGTGGTCGAAGCCCTCGAGACCCGCGGCGACGAGTTCCCCTACGGACAGGGAGCGGCACCGTCTCGCACGACGCGCAACGCGGATGCGTTGTGGTCGATCAGCCACGACGCCGTCTCGGGTGGTGACGGCGCCACCATCGACACATCATCTCCGGTGCTGACCGTGTTTGTCGACGCTACCGAAGCCGCAGCGTCGAACGGCACGACCGGTGTCACCTTGGAAGCCGGACCCAGGGTCGGGCCGAACGCGGTCGAAGCAATCCTGTGCACCGGCTTCACCGAAGTCACCGCCAGAACCGCAGACGGGCGACCCCTTGCGTTGGGACGCCGCACCAGGACGATCCCACCACGGTTGCGACGGTCGATCCTGCACCGGGACGGGAGACGCTGCACCGTTGCAGGCTGCACGTCGAGGTATCGCCTCCAGATCCATCATATTGATCCGTGGTTTGAGGGCGGCCTGACCGACCCGGAGAACCTCACCACCCTCTGCTGGTTCCACCACCAAGTCGTGATCCACGGCCAAGGCCACCGCATCGACCCCACCTCACCACCCCAACGCCGCAGACTCCGAAACCCAAGAATCCACGCACCCCCGCCCGGACCAGCGCCGCCTAGACCGACCGAAACCTCCCACTCCCGACTCGAGCCAACCACGTCCTCCCCCCCCCAGGGTCGTACTCGCGCGCGTTGGTGAGACGTGCTGCAGGATTGTGAGACACGAGTGACACCAGCAAGATGGCCGGGTGCACCTAGAACCACGACGGAAGGGAGCGAGCCTCAACCGGTTTCGCTCCCTTCGCTGTTGCCTCAACCGGATAGAGCGAATCTGATCGACTGATTTGGCATTCCCGTCTCCATGCGTCGCTCGAACGTGCTCATGGGTGCCGACATGAGCTGGTGGTGCGCGGTAGGTCGTTGTAGGGGTGTTGCGTCCTCGATGGCTTGTGTCGAGGGGTGAGGTACGGGGCACCTTTCGGGCTCAGCGTGATTGACGCCATACTGCTGCGTCCCATTCGCCGATCTCTCCGGAGTACCCGACGGCGACGAGGTGGTCGTCTGCGGCTGTGATCGAGAACATCTCCTGGAAGCCGGTGGTGGCGAGCGATCCCTCGGGGCTGCGCGTCCAGGTCAACCCGTCGCTTGACCGCCAGACGACTGCGTCGCGATCAGTCAGGCGTTCATATCCCACTGCGATGATCTCACCGTCGATCTCTGCGACCCCGGACATGACTTGATCCCCGGGACCGCCGAGTGCCGTGTCTTCGACACGGTCCCACACGTTCCCGTCGGGTGACACCCAGACTGCTGCATCCAAGTCGTCGCCGGATTCATCAGGACCTACGGCAACGAGGCCTCCGTCCCAGACAGCAACGGCAGTCATCCTGCTGCCTTCGTCCACGGTCCCGAACTCGTCGATCTGCTGCCACGAGACGCCATCGCTCGATGTCCAGACCGATGGCACCCGGTTCGTTCCATCGTTGCCGACGGCGACGATGCGACCGTCGTCGAGTGTCGCGATGCCCGCCATGAACTCGTCATTGTCACCCTCGAAGGAGTCGTCGGTCACCCTTGTCCACACGGTGCCGTCTGGTGAAACCCAGACGGCGGCATCCCAAAGGTCAGGCGCTCCCGAGTGGCCGACGGCGACAAGGCCGGGGCCCCCGACCACTACGTCCCGCATCTGGGAGAACGAGTGTGTGTCGAAGGCACCGGAGGAGTCATCCACCGGGTCCCACGAGTACCCGTCTTGGGAGAGCCATACGGCAGGCTGGTCCTGATGGAGGATCTCAGCGGTCCCCACCGCAACGAATCCAGGCCCGCCGACGATCACCGCCAACATGGATTGTGCTGCCGATTCCCGGAAGACGGAGTCGGCACCAACCCGGGTCCACTCGACTCCATCGGACGAAACCCACACCGCAGCGTCGGTGCTGCCAACGTCGACGGCCTTGTCTCCCTGTGCCGCTCCAACAGCCACCAACACATCGGCGGATGCGGCCACGTCCCGCATTGCCTGTCTCCCCGCGCCACCGAACACAGCCGGATCTTCCACGACCAACCACCCGGCCGCGAGGTCTCCATCGGTTATGGCCTGTGCCGCCGTCGTCGTGGTTGCCGGAGCGACGGTCGTCGTTGTCGGAGCAGCGGTAGTGGTCGTAGCGACGGTCGTATCCGCAGCCTCGTCGCTCGATCCGTTACACGCAGCCAACACCAACACAGCCAGCAGAAGGACTGCAACGCCGGCACCGGTGTTCCCCTTCATGTTCATGAATCCTCTCCACTCCATGTGATCACCCGTCCCTCCGTGTGCCGATCCACCGTTCGTCGAACATGGTGATGACGATCTCCTCGCCGACAACAACGCCGGTCGGCCCATCCCACCCCCAAACTGATGTGCCGGTGAACTCGTCTCCCTCGAGAGGCGTCTCGTACCATGTCTGGAGGTCCTCGGAGAACCAGAGAGCACCCTCGCCTCCAATACCCTCGCCTCCAAAGACCAAGTAGCCCCCCGGTCCCGCGGCGGCCCACATGAGGTTCGATCCGTCATTGTTCGAGCCTGCGTATTGCCCGAAGGCCTCGATGCCGTGCCATGTGATGCCGTCGTCACTCCATGACACGCCGGATCCGACGGCGAGAATGCGCGTGTCGGTGGTTGCGACGCTGCACAGCCACGCAAGCTCACCGAACGGGTTCCCGACCGGGGTGACGGTGCCAGCCGCATCCGTGACGACGATGTTTGGGGTTGGCCGGCGGCCCAGCGAGAACTCGATGCTGCCGCCATTGAACTCGAGGACTGCGGTCGGACGCTGCTCGCCACCGCCTCCGTAGCAACCGCTCCCCTTGACCAGTTCTTGTACACCGATTGCCTCAGCGGTTTCGCTGCTGACCGAGTCCCGTCGCCACTCGAACGGGTCTTCGCTGGCTGGGAGTATCTGAGACGGCAGTGTGGACGGAAGGGCGTTGATTGGCGATCTCGTTCCTGCCGGGAATCGCAGCACCGTCGCGTCTGTTCCATCGAATCCGATGACACCCCAGCGGGACGTGATCCAGAGCGTTCCCGTGTCGTCGACTGCGGCGCCACCCCAGCCGAAGGGTATGCCTACGTTGGTGATTGATGTTGACGACCAAGTTGCGTCGTCGAAGCGTGAGACACCGCCCGTGGCAGGCTCCTCCGCAACACCCAGGGGTGTTGTGTTGCTGTGGACGGTCCACACGGTGCCGTCCGGCCCGACGGTCAACGCAACGACGTTGTTGTCGTGCAACCCGTCGGTCTCGTCGAAGATGGTCCACGTGTCGCCGTCGAACCGGGCGACCCCACCCGACGGATTCCCCTCGAGTTCGTCTGTCATTCCGACCCAGACATTGCCGTTCGGGGCCACAGCTACGGAACTGATCATCCCGGATGGGAGGCCATCGTCCATCGTGAATCGATCCCACGAGTCTCCGTCGTATGCCAGCAATTCCTCCGATGAAGCTATCCAATTCGTGCCGTCCGACGCCACGGCAATATCTATCGCCCAGGCAGAGGCGCCAACGCCGTGTGTCTCGGCTGGAGTCTCGGGGTGGACGCTCCAGTCGATGCCGTCGTACTGGAGCAGCGTCTCCGGCCCGACGGCTATTGAGAGGAGACCGTCGGGTCCGACGGCCATCGCCGTGCTCGGGTTCAGGCACCCATCATCGCCCCGGCATCGCAGGCCCACAATGTTGATCTGGTCGTAGCCGTCCGGTTCTGCCCAGCGGGTTCCGTCGAACACAGCGAGGTCCTGGTTCCAGTTGAACGCCCACACCGTTCCGTCCGGCGCGGCCGCGATGCGGCCAGAGGAGTACGGGAGACCGTCGGCGGACGTGAACAACTGTGCACTCTTGCGTTCCAGATCCCAGCGGACGATGCCAGACCCAGTCGACGCCCACAGCATGCCGTTTGAAACGGCGACTCCACTCGTCTGGTCACTCGCAAGCGGATAGTTGACCTGGCCGGCGTCGATGGTGATGACCGGGGCAAGCTCGGGGCTCGGTGTCGGAGCCGTGGGCGTCGGCGGTGTCGTGGACACCGGCGTCGGCTCCTCGATCACATCTGTGCGAGAGCCACCGATCAACCACAGAACTCCGCCGATCAGGATGAACACGGCGGCCGCTGCGCCAACAGCGACCACCCAATTCGGGAACGCTCGGCGCTGCGGTGTGCGGGCCGGGACGCGTCCAGCGCTGCGGTGGTCGAGTTCATCGGTCGAGATCGCAGGAGCAACTGCATCGGCATACGCACCGTACGCTTCGAGTTGTCGGATCACGTCCTGCGTCATGACGCCACCTCCAGCGTGTGACGAAGCTTTGCGAGCGCCCGCTCAACATGCTTCTGGACCGTCGGAATCGACACGCCCATCACGCGGCTGATCTCGTCATAGGTGTAGCCGAAGCTGTGCCGCAGTACGACGGCGGTTCGTTGCCGATCCGACAGTCGCCGAAGCTCAGGGACAAGACCAGGTTCAACCCACGGCAGAGACGCCTCGTCCGGCGGATCTGGAACGACGGGTGTCCTCCGGTACTTCTTCGCGGCGCTGCGCCCAACCCGAAACAGGTACCCGACCGGATACTCCATCGACGAGACCCGATCCCAATGACGCCACGCGTACTCGAACGCATCCGCGGCCGCCTCACGGCCGACCTCGGGACCGCAACTCGCACCGAGCGCGTGACGCAGGATCGGCTCGGTCTCCGAGAAGAACTCGCTGAATGCGACAGTGGCCTGCTCCGTCGAGGCAACCAATCCGGTCCTCCCAGTCCTCAACCTCTACAAGGTCTCACCAAACGATTCTTATGACAAGAACCAGAAGGCCCCACCCCCACGCGCCACCCTGAGAGATGGTGTGTTCGTACTCCACATCCCGTTCGGGCCGCCCGTGTTCGGGGGTATGCGCGACAGGCCGAGGCAGGTAGTGGTGCCGACATGGGCGGGGGTGTGTGGGCTGTTCTCTCAGCTGATACCGGCCGCTTGTGTGAGGTAGTCGACGAGTTCGGGCACCTTGTCGAGGCTGGTGTGTCCACCTGGATGGCGCTCGACGTTCACTTCGATGCCCGCTTCTTCGAGACGGAGTCCCAACAACTCTGCTTCGTCGATGGCGCTGATGACTCCGTCGTCGAGTTGGCCGAGACGGTCGAGGTCGTCTCGAATCGATCCGTCGGGGTCTCGCTGTGCCAGCCACCCGGTCTCGTCCCACGGATCGTCAAACGTCCGTAAGGCGGGGCCACAATCGACGGCCCAAAGGAAGAACCGTGTCTCCATGTCGGGCGGCCAGTGGCTCGGATCGACCATCTCCGCAATCCCGGCCTGCATCGCTTCCTGATCGGCATCGAACGCCGGGTCGAAGAGCGTTGAGCGCAGGAAGTACTCACTATCGCCGAGAACCGCTCCGGTGATCGGTGCCGGCGGATTCACGGCGACGCAACCGGGGATCGGTTCGCTGGCCGGGCTGAGCGCCGCAAAGGATGCCGGCACGGCTCCCGCAGAGAATCCGTAGACGACGATCGGTACGGAATCATCTGGGTCCGGTTGGGCATACGCGACCGCACAGTTGGCGATCGCAGTGACAGGGTCAAAGAACTCCGGCATGAATACATCAGTCACCATCGGCCAGTCCGGTACGAACACTCGCATCCCCGCTGCTGCTGCCGCCTCGGCGACCACGGTGATTTCGGAATCGTCCTTGCCGACCCATGAGTAGCCGTGGAACATGACAACGACGGGCCAAGGCCCTTCGCCCTCCGGCACATAGATGTCCCCCTCGAGCGCCTCCCCGTCGATCGTCAGATAGGTGAAGCCCTCCGTCTCCGTGAACGCCGCATCAGGAATGGTCGTGGTCGTCGCCATCGGCGCAGATGTAGTCGTGGTTGTCGGTGCAGTTGTGGTTGTGGTTGGAGCGACGGTCGTTGTCGTCGGGGCAGCGGTGGTCGCCGGACCGACGGTCGTATCCGCAGCCTCGCCGCTCGATCCGCTGCACGCAGCCAGCAACGCGACCAAGGTGAACGAGAGCAGGATGCGGAGGGTGAACGGTTGCATGTGTGGGACTCCTCGTCCTTGTCCAGCGTGCCGATATGGGCGGGTGCACTTCGACCAAGTAGCTACTCAATCCATCCCATTTTCTTGAGCATCTTGTTGGCGATGCTGAGGCCGAGTGTGTTGATGGTTTCGACGTCGCCGCTGACGGATTCCGGTGTTGCGTGACCGAACCACAGCGGTTCTGGATGGCCGTCGACCCTGAGGAGGGCATCGAGTCCGGTCATCAACCCGTAGAAGCCTGGCTCGTGGATCGAGACGACAACGCTGTCGTCGAGCGCTGGATGCTGGGCGCCGGTCGTCCCGGCCCAGTCGACAGGTTCATGCCGTTCCGAGAGCGTCACTACCGGCCAAGCCCAGTAGCAGTCGGAGTTCTGGCCTTCCCGCTGCTCCATCTCGTCCCTGGGGTCAAGTGGTACGCCAAGCTCTTCGTACGTCGATGTGACGATTGCATCGATGTCTGCGGGAGAGAACCAGTCGCACAGGCTCTGTGTGGCAAAGTCAAATGCTTCGGCGGGTTCTCCCGGCGATAGTTCGAGTCGCCAGATCTCTGTCTCGAGTTGGCTGACGATCCCCCAACCGACGTCCTCAGCCGTGGCGGCGAAGACCAGGATGTCGTCGTCGCGGACGACGATCCCTTCGCCGAATAGTCGATCGGGCCGACGTCGCCATAGTTGTCGGCGAGTGGTCCCCGGTCGGTCACTTCAAACCACGTCTCGGTGTCAGGGGAGTACCACAGCCCGAGGTTCCCGATTCGAGGCCCTTGGCTGCCGTTCCCAGCGAGCCCGACTTCCAGCGCTGGCGAGAAGACGACCCAGCCCAGATCCCCCATCATGACACGGGGCATCCAGTCGTTTTGGAAGGGTCGCAGGTTGATCGCACGCGGCAAGGCACCGCTACTGGTCGCCATGACAACGTTGTCGACCCGTGTGCCGCCTTCGCCCTCGGAGATGACCCGTTCCACGGACACGCTCGCGCCCGCGACTGCGGCGTCTCCCGAGGGTGGGGGTCCGCCTTCATCGGTGCGGGTCCAGGCCACGCCGTCAACAGATCTCCAGTAGTCGGGTGGAGAGCCGTCATCCTCGCCGCCGAAGCCCACAACCATCCCCTCGAGAATCCCCTCCGAGTTGGGCTCCGCATTGCTGTCGAGCCCCCGGCGGATCGCGAACAGTTCACCGTCGACGAGGGAAGGTTCGGTCAGCCAGTCATCGACGGTCGCGACCAGCGTCCAGGTGGCGCCGATCTCAGGAGTGACGAGCATCGCGTTGGCGGGCTCGTCGGGTGTCGTCGGAGCCGTGGTCGAGGCTGGTGCAGTTGTCGTATTCGCGACAGGGTCATCTGAGCCGTCGATCAGAAGGATCGGAATCGCGACAAGAAGCGCCACCACGAGAGCAGCCACTGCAACTGCTGGGCCGCGCCACCAACGGGTGGTCCTCGCTCGTTCGTGTGGCGACACACGATCGACGTCGTCTCCACCCTGGATCAGGATCGCAACCGGAGGACGCGAGTCGGAGATGTCGCTTGGCAACGGCTGGTCGCTTGGGTACGGATCTACCCCGGCGACCCGACGCAGAAGATCATCACGCTCAGTCATCTCGCCACCCTCCTCCGGCCAAAGAACCCTCCCCGGCTCCGCTCCACCGCACCCAACTCGCGCCCCAACCGGTCAAGCGCACGATTGAGGCGCTTCGTCACCGCGTTCGCGGTACAGCCACACGCCGAAGCCAGCTCCTCACGGTCCAGTTCCTCCCAACCAGCCAGGAGGATCACTTCACGATCAGCATCCTTGAGACGCCCAAGAGCCGCCACGACATCGTCAGCGTCCTGACTCCGAAGGACCTGCGGCTCCGGCTCGTTGCCCGAAGCCGAAGACACGACCTGCAACCGGGCCATCGCCGCATCACGACGGCCCACCGAACGCCGCTGGTTCGCCAGGACGCGCCGTGCGACGCCATACAACCAGGGCAACTCAGAACCCTCGGGGATCGCTTCGCGGCGCCGCCACGCCACCAGAAACGTCTCAGCGGCCGCATCCAACGCATCCTCTCGACTCGCACGTCGGAGGCAGTAGCGGACAACGTCGTCGTAGTAGTCGCTGAACATCCGCTCAAATACCCGACGATCGGTCTCCACGATTCCTCCCGCGAGGACACGAGACGCACTCTCACCCTGTATATGTCCGCAACCCCCGATAAGTGCCAAACGTCACACACGACCGTCCGAAACCCCGCCCATGACTGGCTTGGAGGGCTGAGGTGGGTGCTGTCAGGGTTGGATTGACATGATGAGGTCGTAGACCTCCTCGGTGTAGAGGTGCCCAATGTCGTAGACGTCGTTCTGGACACTGACGCCTGCTTGTTGCATTCGTTGTTCCATGAGCAGAGCGTTGTCTACAAAGGCAATCCGTTCATCGTCGAGTGCGCCGAGCAATGTGAGGTCGTCCACAACAGGGGTCGCCGCTTCTCGCAACCACATCCACGAATCGGCATTCGGCGGGTTCTCAACCGCGCGGGTCTCGGCGATCGGATAGACGGCCGACCAGAGCGCCACCTGAAGATCGGGCGACACGTTCCACCGGTCAGCATTGAAGAAGCCGTCCAGTGTTGCGAGCGGCTCGGGATCACCGGAGGCGAACGAATCGTCCCAGCGTTCGTGTTGGAACAGGAACTGGCTCTCGCCAAACACCAACCCGACCGGAAGCGTCGAGATCGGATAGTCGCACATAGAGTCGTCGGCCAGACCGAGTCCTGCCCACGCAGCCGCCATGGCGCCCCCGGAGTATCCGTCAACAGTTGTCGACTCCGGGTCGGCGTTGTAGTCGGCGGCGTGCGCCTGCGCCCAGCCCACGACACACGCAGCCCGATCCATCTCCCCATGCAGATGAGGCGCCGGGTCCACCCATCCCTTGATTGTCCACGAGTCGGCTACGACGGCTACCACGCCGCGCTCCGCCAACGCCTTGCCGACGTAGTCGACGCTCATCTGAGGTGGGAGCACCACGACCAGAGGCCAGGGACCGTCCCCGACGGGATAGAACACGTCGGCCGTCCAATCACCCTCCGCATCCGTGTGGTAGACCACCCCGTTGTCCACCGCCGTCACAACGGCATCGCTGGTCCAGGTCGTAGTTGGCTGAGCGGTCGCCAACACAGTCGTCGTCGGAGGCTGGGTCGTCGTAGTCGCCGCCGTCGTAGGAGTCGTCTCGGTCGCCGTTGTGGTCGATGCGAGGGTCGTGTCCGCAGCGTCGTCGCCTGAGGCGCCGCATCCCGACACACCCAAGACGGCCACGGGGAGCGAGATCCACAAGAGCAGGAATCGAGTACGCATCATCAGGCTCCTTCACATCGTCGGGCTTCTCTCACCCGGATGGACCAGCGGCCGCTGCCGGTGGGCGACACCCCGGTCGTCGGGTGCGCGGCGGCGTTGAGGGGTTGGGTCATGGCGTTCAGCCTTCGAGGTCTTCGAGGGGGAGACCCCAGGCTATTTCGCCCGACTCCCGGGTGAAGTGGGGGAACTCGGAGTGGATCTGGCCTTCGACATGGTGGCGGACCATGATGCCGACATTCCTGAGGTTGTACGGCGGGTTGTCGATCGTGATGGGTTCAGCAGACCAGTCTCCATTGGTGATGATCTCGTCGCCGCACCAGATCTGGTCGGACTTCGGGTAGCTCTCCATCATGGAATCGACCTCATCGATTCCGGTCCAGTACAGACCTTCGGCGTTGTTGTGCACCGCCGGGTCGTCGGTCATCGCTCCGAGGAAGTCCTCGGCGCTTCGGACGTAGTCGGTGCCTTCGATGATGGCGCAGAACTCTCGAGCCTCGGCAACGAGGGCCGCGTTCGGGATTTCGCCGGGCGGAGGAGGGTCGGTGGCTGGGGTCCCGTAGGCGAAGTGCCACTGGACGTGGCCGCGGACGATTCGCAGCGCCCAGATTGCCACGGTACCGGAGCCATCCTCAGATGCCGACGAGACCGGAAGCGCGACCCAATCGCCTGACACGACGGCCGGGGCGCCGCACTCCACGATGACGCCCTCCGCACCGGAGACCGCGGCGGCGACGGCGTCACGGCCAACGACAACGTCGTCACTGACACCCTTGGAGAATCCGTTTCTTTCGGGGACGGTCAAGCGATCGCCAGTGACCTCGGCGTAGTTGGCGTCATCGGTCAGCATCGATTCGACATCGGGCCACTGCGAGCAGTAGTCCAGAGCGACCTGCTCATAGACCTCCGGAGCAGCGAACGCGCTCTCCGGCTCAGTCGTCGTGGTCGTTGGCGGTTGCGTCGTCGTGGTGGTGGCCGCTGTTGTCGTCGTGACCGCCGTCGTAGTGGTCGCGTCCGCCGCTGTTGTGGGCGCAGCGAGCGTCGTGTCGGCAGCGTCGTCGGCTGATTCGCCGCACGCAGCCAAGAGCAATATGACCACGGTGAACGGAATCAACAAGAGCAGGAATCGTGTGCGCATCATCAGTACTCCATCACATCATCGGGCCCGTCGGACCTCATACCCAGATAGACCATCAACCCGCGCAACTGGGCGACACCCCGGTTGCCGAACATCGGCCTGAAGTTGTCTTCCCGACCCTCGGCGTAGGAGACGAATTCTCCGCGCGATTCGGGCCACGCACGCGGGACTCCAGGTCTACTCTCGATGCGAGTCGGACTCATTCGGGAGGAGTCATGGAGCAACCAACCGTCCTCTTCGTGTGTGTGCACAACGCCGGGCGGTCCCAGATGGCGGCAGGATTGCTCTCCTATCACGGCGCCGGGCGGGTTGCGGTGCACAGCGCAGGGTCGGCGCCCGGTGACCGAGTCAATCCGTCGGCCGTCGAGGTGATGAGGGAACTCGGCATCGACATCAGTGGCGAGCAACCGCAACGCCTCAGAGACGCAGCGGTCCTGGAGTCGGATGTGGTCATCACCATGGGGTGCGGGGACGCATGCCCGATCTATCCGGGCAAGCGCTACCTCGACTGGGATGTCCCCGATCCGGCCGGGCTACCTCCCGAGCAGGTGCGCCCGATCAGGGACGAGATCGATCAGCGGGTCCTGCTCCTCCTCGCCGAACTCCTCGCCGAATCGTGAGTGCAACGCTTCGTCGGCCCTCGGGGTTCTTGCACTTGAGATGACCACAACCCTCGACCGCTTGCCGCAGCGACTCGCATCCGACCGAGATGGGGCATTCCCGGATCTCGTACGGGCGATGCAGGACGGCGTGTTCTCCGGGGTGCTCCAGTTCACCCGCAACCGGCACGACGCCGAGGACGTGACCCAGGAGACGTTCGTCCGGGTGTATCGGGCGCTTGGTACCTATGAGGCAGACCGGATTCGCAGTCTTCAGTTGAGGCCGTGGGTCTGGACGATCGCACTCAATCTCTGCCGGAACCGGGCCCGCACCGCCGCACGCCACCCGGAGGCGCACCTGACCTTCGACCGCGTCGACACGCATGGAGACGCCGCAGCCGAAGCCGTGAATGCGGTGAGCCTCGAAGCGTGGAGAGATCGCCTCGCCGCTCTCCCTGCGCCGCAGCGAACCGCCGTCGTCCTGCATCACGTGGTTGGCCTGCCGTACGCGGAGATCGCCGCGTCGACCGACAGGACGGAGAGCACCGTCCGCTCCGACGTGCGACGCGGACTCGCACGACTCCGAACCCTGATCGAAGAGGAGGCCACATGACCAGCGAAGAGACGATCGCCGAGGAACTCGCAGCGCTGAAGCACAGCGCCCCGAGTGATGTGCTCGATCGAGTGATGCGCGGCGCCGACCTCGCGGATGAGTTCACCGAGATCGAAGGCCCGACCGGACCGGCGTACGTGGCATGGAACGGACGGGGGATCACGGCGTTCGTGCCGGTGGACGCCGTCGGCACACCCGAGGCGTTCAAAGAACGGCACCCCCGTGGGGCCTTCCCTGTCGAGGCACCACCCCCGTCGCTGGCGAAACACCTCGACCGGGCGATTGAGACCGGCCGCCTCGGAAGACTCCCCGTCGACCTTTCGTCGATCGGAGAGTTCCAACGCAAGGTTCTGGAGAAGTGCGCAGAGATTCCCCCCGGCGAGATCCGCCCGTACGGCTGGATCGCACGGGAGATCGGGAGTCCGGGGGCAGTCCGGGCGGTCGGCACCGCCCTCGGCCGCAACCCGGTCCCGGTGTTGATCCCCTGTCATCGGGTGGTCCGCACCGATGGCCGGATCGGCAACTACGCCTACGGCTCGCCAATGAAGCGGACGCTGCTCGAACATGAGGGACTCGACCCGGACGCCATCGAGACTTCGGCGCAGCGGGGGGTGCGCCTCGTCGGCAGCGACACCACCGGCATCTACTGCTTCCCCACCTGCCGACATGCGAAGCGGATCACCGACCAACACCGCGTCGAGTTCCGTACGGAGGCGGCGGCCCGGGCCGACGGCTACCGGGCCTGCAAAGTCTGCCGCCCTGCCGCGTAGCTCTTCCGTCGAGCCGAGTAGCTGAACACAAGGGAGGGAGCGGCTCTCGCCGCTCCCTCCTTCTGTTTGATACGGACGAATGTCCGTCGGGTTGCTTACGGAACGGCGACGGGGGCGCCAGCTTCAACCAGCGACGTGTAACTGCCGCCGTAGGCCTTGCTGCTCGCCCGCTCGAGAACGCTGAGCGCCGGGAGGGACATGGCTGCCCGGTGACCGGAACCGCAATACGCCAGCGTATTGGAGTCGGTCGGGACCATGTCGATCTCCTTGGCGAGGCTGCGGATGTCAACGTTGGTCGCACCCTCGACATGGCCGGCCGCGTACTCATCGGCAGTCCGGACGTCGACGACGGCCGCGCCAGCGTCCGCCGCCTCGAGGAACTTGGCGGCATCGCCGGCCGAGTTGAAGCCCTCGGGGATCGTCGACATGTAGGCATCCACCGCGGCAAGCATCTCCGGAGCAACGTCCGGTGCGCCGACGACCTCAGCCATCACTTCTTCCGTGCTGACTTCTTCGCCCGCCTCGGTCCAACCGTTCCAGCCGGGCCTGTAGGACAGGACGTTGTCATAACCGAGCAGACCGAGTGCCGACAGCGTCTGAGCTGCCCGGAAGCCGGATGCGCAATAGATGTAGACCTGACGATCCATGGGGATCTTGTCAAGGTTCTGGGTGACGGTACGAATCGGGATACTCACAGCACCTGGGATGTGCCCCTCTTCGTACTCACTCGTCTCACGCACGTCGACGACGAGCGCGTCGCTGGCCTCAACGCCGTCCTTGAACACCTGGACATCACCGATGGCAAGGAAGCCCTCGGGGATCGCCGACAGGTACTCGTCGGCGGCTGCCACGAGGTCGAAGGCCGCCACGGTGGTCGTGGTGGTCGTCTCCGGCGCTGCCGTGGTCGTCGTCGTGTCATCGGCTGCATCATCACTGCTGCATGCCGCAGCAATCATCGCGAGAGCGAGCAACAGCCCGATCAGCGATATGAAACGCATGTTCTTCATGGTTTTCCTTTCATTGTTCGAGAGCCGTGTGGCTCCCAAGCCGGCTCACGCCGGACTCCTTGCTATCTCCGCTTGTCATGCCGGGGTAGTCTCGGCACCTTCATGCTCGAGCTCCTCGACCCATTTGCTGTGTTCGAGCTCCATGTCCTCCTTGGGCACGTATCCCGTGGCCATTGATGACCAGGCTTTGTAGACGTAGGTGAAGAAGATGTGGCCGACGAGCAGCAGCGCCAGGGCGAGCATCGAGAGATCGTGGATCATCGCCGTCCACGAGAGCATCGAAGCGCTGAGGCTGCTCTTGAAACCCCACATGATGATCCCGGTGACCACGATCGAGGCCGAGAAGATCATCACCGCAGAGTGGTGCAGCTTCTGCCCGGCGTTGAGCCGTCCCTGCGGTGGCATCTCGGCCGTACGGCCGAGGACGTAGCGGTACATCTTCTTGAACCACGCCACATCGTCGCTGTCGTACTTGAACGACTCGGTCACGATCTCCTTGGCGCCGGCACGGTCGAACACGATGTAGAGGATCGGAACGGACATGAACCCGATTGCAGCGATCCGGTGCAGGTAGCGAGACCATCCACCGGCTGCAATGAAGGCCAGCGGGCTCCACACGAGCGCCAGGCCGGTGAAGAGCAGGATCAGGAACGAGCCTGCCATCACCGCGTGGATGATGCGCTGGCCGCGCCGGTAGCGGAGAAGTTGGTCTCCGTTGGTGTCAGGCATCATCGCTCCCTTCGGCCCCGTCGCCGGCAGCGACGGTTGCGTCCTCTGAACCTTCGATTTCGTTCATCTCTGCAATGTGGTTCCGCCTGGCGATCACACCGAGCACCCCGAGGCCGGCGACGGCGACTGCCGTCGAACCCATCGAGATCGGCTGCACCCAGTTCTTCCACAAGTTGGCGGAAGCGGGAGTCGGAGGCGGGTTGGCCGGGATGTTGAGCGTCTCCGGATCATCCGGCAGGACCAGGATGAGGCCGAGTCCGCCGGCCTGTGTCTCGCCGTAGACCTGTGCGTTCGGGTACCGAGCCTTGATGTCATCGACTCGCTCGTGCGCCTCTGCGAGGATCTCGTCACGGTCGCCGTACTTGAGCGCCTTGCCGGGACACGTGGTCACGCACCACGGTGAGCCGCCGCCGCCGACATTGGAGGCGCAGGCATCACACTTGCTCGCACGCCCATCGGACATCTTCGGCACCTCGTAGGGGCAGGATTGGACGCAGTAGCCACAGCCCGAGCAGGCATCGCGGTTGAGACGGGTCAGCCCATCGTCCTTGAACAGGGCGCCGGTCGGACAGACGGCCACGCAGGTGGCGTCTGAGCAGTGGTAGCAGCGCTGGTTCTGGAAGCCGCCCGTGAGGTTCGGGAAGGTACCCGCCGTGTGCTCGATCAGTTCGATGTACTGGCGTCCGATGGGCAGTTCGTTGCCGGTCTTGCAGGCGACCACGCAGGCCTCGCACCCGATGCACCGGCTCATGTCGAGGAGGAATGCAGAAGTCATGTCAGCCTCCCTCGACCAGTCGGACGAAGTTGATGCGCATCCCCGCCCCACCGCTGATCGGATCGAGTTTGTAGCGGCTCATCATCTTGGTGTCGCTCGCCCCACGCCCGTTGGCGTTGGTGAGGCCTTCCGACTGCTGTCCGAAACCGTGCGCCATGAACACGGCGTCCTTCCGGATTCGCTGGGTGGCCTTCACCGGGATCGGGCCGGTTCGATCACCAGCCTCGTTCTCGAGCCAGACCCTGTCGCCGTTCGAGTAGCCCAGGGCGGCGGCTTCGTCCTCGTTGATCCAGAGTTCGTTCTCGGGATAGACGTCGCTCAGCGCCGGCGTGTTCTGGGTCTTCGCGAACGTGTGGACCGGTACTCGTCCGTAGAGAAGCCGGAAGTATCCGTCCGGTGGCTCCTCGGTCGGTTCGAACACCGGGATCGGGTCGAAGCCGGCTTCGGCAAGTTCCTCCGAGAACAACTCAATCTTCCCGGATGGCGTGCGGAACGGCGACTCGTCGCCGAAGTCCTCGAGGTAGGGCTTGCCCTCCTGGATGATCACGCCGCCGGCGTCGTGCATCTTCTCGAGGTTGGAGCCGACCGACCGCAAGCGGGTGTTGAGATACTCCTCGATGGTCTCCCACTTGAAGTAGGCATCCAGGCCGACTCGGAGGCCGAGTTCCCTCGCCATCTGCCATCCCGGCATGGTGTCGTACAGCGGAGCGACGGCGGGCTCGCGCATCTGAATGAACGGCGTCTTGTACGGCACCGTGGAGAGTTCGTCATAGCGCTCAAGGAACGTCGCCTCGGGGAATACCACGTCGGCCCAGGCGATGTGCTCTTGCGGCAGAACGTCGACCGCCAGGATGAAGTCCAGCTTCTTGAGGGCCTCGATCGTGCGGGCAGGCATCGGAATTGAGTTGAGGAGGTTGACGCCGTAGACGATCAGGCCGGCGATCCGGTAGGGGTCGTCGTTGATCATCGGGTCGATCAACTCCTGCATCGCCGTGGCACCTCGCAAGAAGGTCTCGCGCGCACCGTCAGCACGAGCCTTGCCCGACGGCCCGAGGGGCAACTCGTCGCTGACCTCGCCTGGTTCGGCGGAACAGCCACCGGCGCTCCCGGTGACTGCGAACGGCGGATGGGGGTAGCTGTCGATGAACGGCGACTTGTCGAAGTACATGCCGCCGTGCCGTCCGTAGGCACCGAGCAACGAGTTGATGATGAACACCGTCCGCATGCGCTGCGAGTCGTTGCCGTACCAGGTGGTGTGACGGCCCGGCATGATCGCGGCCTTCGGGTGCCGTTGGCCCATGATCCGCGCCGTTTCGCGGATCTGGTCGGCGGGCAGTTCGGTAATCGCCGCCGCCCACTCCGGCGTAAGATCCTTGACGTGGGCTTCCAGTTCGTCGTAGCCGACGGCGTACTGGTCGATGTACTCGCGGTCGAAGAGGTTCTCCTCGATCAGCACGTTTGCCCAGGCGAGCAGCAGGGCGGTGTCGGTGCCGGGCTTGATCGGCAGCCAGTGGTCGGCCTTCGCTGCTGCCGTCGAGAACCGCGGGTCGACGACGATGATCTGGGCACCGCGGTTGCGGGCCTCGATGAAGTCCTGCATGACCGTGTTTCTGCTGTCCTCGCCGACATGGCTGCCGATGAAGGTGACGCACTCGATCTCGTCCCAGTCCATCGGTTCGTGACCGCCCACCGGATACCCGAGGGTGAGGTTGCAGGCTTCGTCGCGGGGACTCAGGCACAACGATGACGACGGCTTTCCGGCGTTCGGGGTTCCCCATGCCTGAGCGAAGTAGTCGGTGAACCAGAAGTCGCCGGTGGTGTGTCCGAAGATCGCAAGGGACTCCGGCCCGTACTGCTCCTTGATCGCAAGGATCTTCTCGGCGGTGTAGTCGAGCGCCTCTTCCCACGTCACCTCGCGGAACTTGCCTTCGCCGCGCTCACCGGTTCGGATCATCGGGGACTGGAGGCGATCCGGGTCGTACATGAACGAAACGCCGCCTTGGCCCCGTCCGCAGAGCATGCCGCGGCTCTTCGGGTCGTTCACATTGCCGTCGACCTTGATGACCTTGCCGTCGACACTCTGAACAGCGATGCCGCACTTCCACGGACACATGTCGCAGTAGTTGTAGGTGGTAGACACCTCACCCGTGGCAAACCAGGGTGGGTCGGGGTAGCGCATCGCGAGCGGTGAAGTGCCTGCCCCGATGGCGGCTGCGCCGGCAAGTCCGGCACCGAAGAATTGCCTTCTGGTGATATCGAGTTCGACTCTGGCCACGCGGAAACTCCCATCAATGGAAGATCCTCGTCAGGTGGCCACTTCGTCGCCTATTCCGGTCCCCGGTCCGGTGACGTCCACGTGCCCGCGGATCGCTTGTTGATGGATTGTTAACCCCGTCTCTGATTTACCTCTAGGGACCGAAGTCACCCGGTCAGGGTCGAAGGTCCCAAAGGGTTTCCACGGTCCCGACCGGTATTGCACACCATGCTTGTGAATCGTGGTACTTGGTGACAGATCGTGCTACTTATGGTCGGGCGTTGCGGGCTGTGTCGGGCCGGGCCCGGCTGCAGCTGCCAGCTGCCAGCTACCAGCAGGAGGTCGAATCGGCTCGCTTGGGTCTCGATGCGTGGCGTGGCGCTCTACTGTTCTGATCATGGATTTGGTCGAGACCATTCGCACGTCGGTGATCGGTTCGGACTTCACCGTGCCAGGACCGTTCGGACCTCGCCGCGTGACCTACGCGGACTACACCGCTTCCGGCCGGTCGCTGTCGTTCATCGAGGACTACCTGCGAGAGGTCGTTCTGCCGCTCTACGCCAACACCCACACCGAGTCGTCGGGGACCGGACTCCAGACGACGCGGTTCCGGGAGGAAGCCCGGGACATGATTCGGTCCTGCGTGAACGCAACCGACGACCATGCGGTGGTGTTCGCCGGATCGGGTGCCACGGGAGCCATCGACCGCCTCGTGTCCGTTCTGGGTCTCCGGATCCCCTGCAAGCTCGATTCGCAGTACCACCTCACCGAGCACATCCCGGTCTCCGAGCGGCCGGTCGTGTTCATCGGACCATTCGAGCATCACTCGAACGAGCTGCCCTGGAGAGAGTCGATCGCCGACGTGGTGCGCATCGAAGAGGACGCCGATGGTCATATCGACCTTGCCCAACTCGAACAGGCCCTCGAGGAGTACCGAGATCGACCGCTGAAGATCGGTAGTTTCTCCGCGGCATCAAACGTCACTGGAATCATCACCGACACCCGGGCCGTCTCCCGGCTGCTTCACGAGCACGACGCCCTTTCGTTCTGGGATTTCGCAGCCGCGGCCCCATACGTGTCCATCGACATGAGCCCCGAGGACGACCCTGCCGCATACAAGGACGCCGTGTTCTTCTCCCCTCACAAGATGATCGGAGGACCGGGGACGCCGGGAGTGCTCGTTGCGCGCAAGGGGTTGTTCACGAACCAGGTCCCGGCGGTACCCGGCGGCGGGACGGTCGCATTCGTCAACCCAAACGAGCATCGATACGTCGACGACATCGAGACGAGAGAGGAAGGGGGCACCCCGGCAATCGTCGAGTCGATTCGCGCCGGACTCGTCTTCCAACTCAAACACGCCGTCGGTTCAGAACGGATCAGGGACCTCGAAGAGTCGTTCATCACGAGGGCCATCAACTCGTGGAACACGAACCCAAACATCAAACTGCTCGGCAACCCCGAAGCGGAACGCCTCTCGATCGTCTCCTTCGTCATCCACCACGACGACCGGTACCTCCACCACAACTACGTCGTCGCACTCCTCAACGATCTCTTCGGGATCCAATCAAGGGGCGGATGCTCGTGCGCCGGCCCCTATGGCCACCGCCTGCTCGACATCGACCTCGAGACCTCGAGCGAGTTCGAGCGCGAAATCACACGCGGCTGTGAGGGGATCAAGCCCGGCTGGGTTCGCGTCAACTTCAACTACTTCATCTCCGAACTCGTCTTCGACTTCATTGTCGAGGCGGTGCATCTGATCGCCAACGAAGGCTGGCGCCTCCTCCCGTACTACCGGTTTGAAGCCGCATCGGGTCTCTGGGAGCACCGCGACGGCCGGGGAGAGGCCCCGCTCAGCCTGAGCGAGATCGACTACTCGACCGGCGTCATGCAGTTCGACCACCGCCCGAGCCAAGACGCCGATCATGTGCTCTCCGACTACCTCGCCGAAGCGAGATCGATTCTCGACGACGCTTTGCCGCTCGGCGCCGAGACCGAGGCGGAAGTGTTCAACGACGACTTCGAGCACTTGCGATGGTTCACACTCCCGCATGAGGTCGTTGATGGCTGAGCCCGCTGCCCCTTCATGGTTCGTGCGCGCTGTCACAACGCCCTATCACAACCACCGGATCCGGGTCGCCGGCACCGATATCCACTACCTCGATTGGGGGTCGCGCGGCAAGCCTGGTCTTGTATTCGTCCATGGAGGCGCGGCCCACGCTCACTGGTGGTCGTTCATCGCTCCGATGTTCACCGGGGACTGGCATGCCGTGGCCATCGACCTGTCCGGTCACGGCGACAGCGGGCGCCGGCCCCACTACGACCACAAGCTGTGGGCCGCTGAGATCCTCGCCGTTGTCGAAGCCGCTGGCTTTCCGGGCCCGCCCGTGGTGGTCGGCCACTCGCTCGGCGGCGGTATCACTCTCGAACTCGCCTCGGCGCACGGGGACCAACTCGCAGGAGCCGTGATCGTGGATACGCCCGTCCGCCGACCCGATCCCGAGTCCAAGGAAGGGGCACGGGGCCGGGCGTTCCGATCGCCCGGCACCTACCCGGACAAGGCGACAGCCCTGCGGCACTTCCGCCTCGTGCCGCCGCAGCCATGCGAGAACGACTTCATCGTCGACCACGTCGGCGCCCTGTCCGTCCACGAGACCGATCTCGGGTGGACGTGGAAGTTCGATCCGCATCTGTTCAAGCAGGCCCTCGTCTCATTCAAGGATCAGTTCACCTCAGTGCGATGCCGTATCGCGCTCTTCCGTGGCGAGTACAGCACGATCGTCCCCGACGACACGGCCGCCTACATGTACGAGTTGACGGGCCGGAATCTGCCATTTGTCTCGATCCCCGAAGCCCACCATCACCTCATCCTCGACCAGCCACTCGCCTTCGTCGCGGCACTCCGGACGCTGCTCGCCGACTGGGAGCACTCAATTCCGCGTTCGGCCCTTGAGGAATTGGGCTGATCTGCCGATACAACTTCGGTACGTACTCTGGAAAGGCCGAGCGATGCGCCAAAACCCGGTTCCTCCGCTCACACTCGATCAGGCCTACCAGGCGGCATACCTGTGGATGTTCCACGTGGGCGAACCCCCGGTCGAGATCGCCGAACGGGGATCTCAGAGCGTGGAGTTGCGTTCCGAAGGTATGGTCGCCTTCGTCCGTGTGCCCGACCACGAACTCAACCAGCGAACCGTTCTGGCCGTGCTCGCCTCGGAACCCGACAACCGCACCCGAATGATCTTCTCAACCGCCGGATTCACGCCGGGAGCCATCAGCATTGCCGAGGCGCAGGGCATCGCCCTGTTCACCCTCGCCATCGACGGCTCAGCGATACCCGAGAACGGGCGTGCGGTCGATCTCGCCCCGCTCGATGGGCCCCCACCGCCGTTCCCGATCGAACACAAGGAAGACGACTTCGTGATCACGAAGGCGAACTGGGGCCGCACCGAATTCCCGGACGACGAGTGGCTCGACTGCCCGGGATGCGGGACGAACCAGCACCGCTCGCTCGACGCATGCCGGGTGTGCGGGAGCCAGCTCCTGGGCGCCACCGGTGGCGGACCCCCCGACGATGTCGTGTACCGCTGCGTCGATTGCGGTTCGCGAAATGTGGAAGCCGTCATCCATACGGCCGCGCCGCCGCGCGCCGAACGCCACTAGGCCCTTTCCCGGAGCGGCTGGGTTCACGTCGCGGAGGTGAAGTCAACGAACGTCGGCCGGAGCCACGAAGACCACCCCGAGCGGCGGCAGGTCGATTGCCACGGAGTGCGCACGCCCGTGCATTGGCTCATCGGTGGCTTCGACCGCTCCACGAGTTCCGGCGCCGGAGCCCCAGTAGACCTCATCGTCGCTGTTCAGCAGCACGTCCCATGCCCCGTCGACGGGAACCCCGATCCGATAGCCGGGCCGCAAGACGGGGGTCAGGTTCATCGCCACCAGAACGGGTCGGCCGCCGCCCTTGCGGAGGAGGCTGAAGACGCTCGCCCCGGCATCGCCGGCGTCGATCCACTCAAATCCGTCGGGGCTGTAGTCGTCAATGGAAAGGGCCGGCTCGGCCCGATAGAGGGTGTTGAGATCTTTCACCCACCGCTGCATCCCGGCATGGTTGTCGTGCTCGAGAACGAACCATTCGAGTTGCCGGTCGACCGACCACTCCGACCGCTGGGCGAACTCTCCGCCCATGAACAGACACTTCTTGGCGGGGAGCCCGTACTGGTATCCGTAGAGCGCGCGCAGGTTCGCGAACTGCTGCCACTCGTCCCCCGGCATCTTGTTGATCAGGGACCCCTTGCCGTGGACGACCTCATCGTGTGACAGGGTGAGCACGAAGTTCTCGTCATATGCGTAGAGCATCCGGAACGTCAGGTCGTTCTGGTGGAACGACCGGTGCACCGGTTCGTGAGCGAAGTACTCGAGGGTGTCGTGCATCCACCCCATGTCCCACTTGTATCCGAAGCCAAGTCCGCCGGCATCGACCGGACGGGACACGCCGGGGAAAGCCGTCGACTCCTCGGCGATCATGGCAATGCCGGGGTGTTCACCGTACGCGACGGCGTTGACCTGCTTGAGGAGCGAGATCGCCTCGAGGTTCTCGTTGCCACCCAGCACATTCGGCTCCCACTCACCGTCCTCGCGTGAGTAGTCGCGGTACAGCATCGAAGCGACACCATCGACCCGTAGACCGTCGGCGTGATATCGATCGAGCCAGAAATTCGCGGACGAGACGAGGAACGAGCGGACCTCGTTCCGGCCGTAGTTGAAGATGAAACTCCCCCAGTCGGGATGGAATCCCTGTCGCGGGTCGGCATGCTCGTACAGCGCCGTGCCGTCGAACTGGGAGAGGCCGTGGGCATCGGTGGCGAAGTGTGAGGGGACCCAGTCGATGATCACCCCGATCCCAGCCTGATGGAGGTAGTCGATGAGGTACATGAGGTCCTGCGGTGTGCCGAACCGACTCGTCGGTGAGAAGTATCCGGTCACCTGGTATCCCCACGACGGGTAGTACGGATGCTCGGCCAGTGGCATGAACTCGACGTGGGTGTATCCCATCTCGACCATGTAGTCGGCAAGCGGTGCCGCCAACTCCCGGTAGGAGTAGGAGTCTCCGTTCTCCGCCCGTTGCCACGACCCTGAGTGGAGTTCGTAGATGGAGATGGGAGCGTCGGGGGCCTGGCGCGCCCCACGCGTTGACATCCATGCCTCATCGCCCCATTCGTAGTCGAGGTTCCACACGACCGAAGCGGTCTTGGGTGGGACCTCGGCGAGGAAGGCGATCGGATCGGCTTTCTCGATCCGGTCTCCGGATGCCGTGGTAATCGCGTACTTGTACGTGTTGCCCTGGTGCACCGTTGGGACATGGGCCTTCCAAATACCGGACCCGGTTGGGAACATCGGGTTCGCCGATACGTCCCAGCCGTTGAAGTCGCCTACGACGGAGACGTCGCGGGCGCTCGGCGCCCACACGGCGAAGTGGGCACTGCCGTCTGGAAGCACCTGCGCCCCGAGGTGGTCGTAGACGTGGGTCTGCGTGCCTTCGTTGAAGAGATGAACGTCGAGATCGCCGAGGAGTTCCATGACCCAGCAGCCTACCGACTCAAACGCCGCCCGCGGCTGCGACAATCACGGAGGCGATCGAAAGGATCCCATGACGTCCCGCCCCATCATCGAGCCATTCCGCATCCACACGATCCAGGCCATCGACCTGCCGACGGTCGACGAACGCGAAGAGGCCCTGCAGAGCGCCGGCTACAACCTCTTCGGACTCCACGCCGATCAGGTGATCATCGACCTGCTCACCGATTCGGGAACGGGCGCCATGTCCTCCGAACAGTGGGCCGGGATGATGCGCGGTGACGAGTCGTATGCCGGCAGCCGGAGCTTCTACCGGTTTGAACGGGCGGTGAAGGACCTCACGGGCTACACCGAGGTCATCCCAACCCATCAGGGACGTGCCGCTGAGAAGATCCTCTTCACCGTGATGATTTCAGAAGGGGACGTCGTTCCGAACAACACGCACTTCGACACGACGCGGGCCAACGTCGAGTACCAGGGCGGTGAGGCACTCGACCTCGTCGAACCGTCCAGCCCATCGGAAATCCTGCCGTTCAAGGGCAACATGGACGTCGACGCGCTCCGCGCCACCATCAAGGAAGTGGGCGCCGAACGCATCCCGCTCGTGATGATGACGGTCACGAACAACTCGGGAGGTGGCCAGCCCGTCTCGATGCAGAACCTGCGTGAGGTTCGAGCCGTATGCGATACCTACGGCATCCCCATGTTCCTCGATGCCTGCCGGTTCGCCGAGAACGCCTGGTTCATCAAGCTCCGCGAAGAGGGCTACGCCGACCGGACGCCGAAGGAGATCGCCCAGGAGATGTTCTCCCTCGCCGACGGATGCACGATGTCGGCGAAGAAGGATGGCTTGGTCAACATCGGTGGGTTCCTGGCGCTCAACAACCACGACCTCTCCCTGCAGGCCAGGAATCTCCTGATTCTGACCGAAGGCTTTCCGACATACGGTGGACTCGCCGGATACGACCTGGAAGCGCTGGCCCAAGGCCTGGAGGAAGTCGTTGACGAGGACTACCTGCGCTACCGAATCCGATCGACGGAGTACCTCGCCGACCGAGTCGCTGACGCCGGAGTGCCGATCGTGCAACCAGCCGGCGGCCACGCCGTCTATCTCGATGCGAAGGCGCTCCTCCCCCACATCCCGGCTCACGAGTATCCGGCCCAGGCGCTCGCCGTCGAGTTGTATCGCAACGGAGGTGTGCGAGGCGTTGAGATCGGCACGGTGATGTTCGGCCGCCCCGGACCGGACGGTTCACCGGACCAGGCTGCGCCGATGGAGCTCGTCCGTCTCGCGATCCCCCGCCGCACCTACACCCAGAGCCACATCGACTACGTGGCTGAAGTCGTCATCGACGTCGCCGCGGGTGGAGAGGACATTCGCGGCTACCGGATCGTGGAACAGGCCCCGTGGCTGAGGCACTTCACGGCGAGATTCGAACCAGTAGTCGAGTAGCCGCTCGCCCAGCCTGCCGGTGTTGTCCGGTTGCCCGCGTGCGGCGGCTCGAGGCTCGACGTTCAGCGGTGATCTCGTATCCCCACGGTCTCGCGGGATACGCTACAAACCTGACTTGTACATACGGCACACGAAGGGCCGCTCGGCGTGACGGATGAATGGACCGCACCACTGACCGTGGGGCAGATGTACGACGATTGGGACGTGGAGTGGGACGAGGCCATGGCCTTGACCGACCGGAGTCTGAACCCGCGGCCGAAGAGGTCGATGCTCGACACCCTCTCCACCCTCGGAGTCGGGAACAAGACCGTGGTGTTGGACATCGGCGGGAGGGACGCCACCGACGGACTTGCCATGGCCGGACGGTTCGGTTGCCGCGTCATCGTTGTCGATCCCGTCCAGGAGAATCTCGACGACGGCCAACGAGCGATTGCGGACCATCCTCACGGCGCCTTCGTCGAGATCCATCGGGGAACGATCAACGAGATCCCCCTCGGCGACGACACGGTCGACGTCGTGTTCTCGAAGGACATGATGACCCACGTTGAGGACCTCGACGGGGCGCTCGTCGAGTGCCGCCGGGTGTTGGTCCCTGCGGGTTCGATGCTCATCCATCAGGTGTTCGGGACACCACTACTCGAGCCCGCCGAGAAGGCCCGTATCTGCGCCGACCTCGCGACCGTGCCCGAGCGGCTCTCCGTCGAGATCTTCGAAGAGTCGGTTCGTCGGTCAGGCTTCACGATCCAGGAGATCGACTCGATCGGATCCGAGTGGCTGGAGTCGTTTCTCGAGCGGGAGGACGGCGAGAAGCGGCTCCTTCGCGCAGCACGGATGCGGCGCGCCAAGGACGAGATCGTGGCCAATGTCGGGGTGACCCCGTTCCGGGTCATGGAAGCGAACAACCTGTGGACGATCTACCGGATGATCGGGAAGCTCGAAGAACGGCTGTACACGCTCACCCTCGACGAAATCTGACGAGACCGATCAAGCCACCCACATCTGCCGACGTCGGCGGAGTGCTTGCCGGCAGTGACGTCAACGAGAGCCGCACGCCCCCCATCGAGAAGGACGACCAGGCCAAGGCGATTGGCGCCCAACGCTTGGCCGCGACCCCACGGTCGCGAGATACGCGGATCCGGCTCCCCGCTGGCTACACAAAGATCTCGTCGATCGCGGTCTTCTGCTCGTCGGTCAAGACATCCATGACCTCGAGAGCTTCAAGATTCTCGCTGAGTTGGCCGACATGCCGTGCACCAAGGATCACCGAGCTGACGTTCGGATTCGAGGCGGTCCACGCCAACGCCAACTGACTCGGAGTGCAACCGATACCGTGTGCAACAGTGAGGAACTCGTCGACCTTGGCGAGATTGGTCGGATCGGTGATGAACTCGCGGAGGAACTCGACGCTCTCACCGCGACTGCCTTCCGGGATTCCACCCTGATACTTGCCGGTCAGCAGGCCCGAAGCGAGCGGACTCCAGGTCGTCAGCCCAAGCCCGATGTCCTCGTAGAGACGGGCGTACTCGGTCTCGACCTTGGCGCGGTTGAACAGGTTGTACTCCGGTTGTTCGACCACCGGCTTGCGCAAGTGATGCCGCTCGGCAATCTCCCAAGCCGCCCTGATCTCCTGGGCAGACCACTCCGAGGTGCCCCAGTACAACGCCTTGCCAGAAGCCACGATGTCGGACATGGCCCACACCGTCTCCTCGATCGGAGTCTCAGGGTCGGGGCGGTGGCAGTAGACAAGATCGACGTAGTCGAGTTGGAGACGCTCGAGTGACGTGTCGATCGCCTCCATCAGGTACTTGCGGTTGAGCGTGAAGAAGGCGTTCGGGACGTCCCGGTGGATTCCCCAGAAGTACTTCGTCGATACGAGGTACGTGTGACGGGGCCACCCAAACTCCTGCAGCGCCTCGCCCATCACGGTCTCCGCCTTCCCACCGGCATAGACCTCGGCATTGTCGAAGAAGTTGACACCCGCATCGTACGCGGCGCTCATGCACTCGAGACTGTCGTCCCTCTCCTGCTGACTCCCGAACGTGAGCCATGACCCGTACGAGAACACACTGGTCTTGAGCCCGGCATTCCCCAGGCGTCGGTACTGCATCTCCATCCTATCCCTCCTCGAAGTGTCAACGCCTCCACCCTAGGTGTCTCCATATCGGGGCACGCCACGCCGGCACGATTGCGTCCGAACGCCACACCTGGGATCCGACAGCCCACGCCTCGAAGACCCGATGACGCATGCCCTGGAATCGTCCGATAGCAGTTGAGAACCGCAACGGCGTGGAGACCCGGACAGGAGGATCGGATCTGGCAGCTGGAAGCTGGAAGCTCCCTCGCTACTCGGCTCCTCCGCTACTCCCCCCGCGCTTCACCTTCTGCATCCGCGCTCTCAGCTTCCGCTGCGCCTCTGCCCGGTCCTCGCCGTGGAGGTGGAGCATCGCGCCGGCGGCGGCAAGTTGGATCGCGAGGGAGGCGCGGAACTTCTGTGGCACGGCAGCGAAGCCCGTGAGGGGGACGATCTCTCCCCTCGTCAGACGGTCGTACTCGTCGTCCTCGACGACTCGCGGGAACGGAGCTGCGAGCGGATTCCCGGGATCGATCGACTCACCGAGAGTGGTGACGACACCTTCCGGGTCGGGATTCAGGGCGAGACGGATGTACCAGGGAAGGGTCTCAGCGTTCTCATCGAAGTCAAGCGCTACCTCTGAGATGCAGTCATACGGGACCCTGAACGCCCAGTCCCCGTCCACGCCGCCGGCTACGAGATAGAGAGCACGGTCCGACAGCAGCCAGAACAACACGAAGCCCTCGGATGTGCGACGGTCCAATCCGGCGGCGGATCGTTCGAAGGACTCGTCATCGACAAGCAGAGGCCGCGCCTTCGAGCGGGCCTCGCTCCTGCCGAGGCTCAACACCTGTTGCTTGAACGCGTCGAGGAGTGCCATGGGCGTCAGGGTAGCGTCACCGCGTGAACCCGCCGGTATGGTTCTGGTCCATGGCCGACCCCGAACACGATCAGCCCGACTCCTCGAATGGAGCAGTGCCGGACAATGGCACAGACCCGACTGCGGCGTGGACCCGGTCGGAGTGGGATCGGATGTGGCGGCCGTCGATGTGGCTGCGCAGGCCCACCCACCAACGGGGCATGCACATCTGGCACATTGTGGCGATCGTCGCCCTCACGGGCTACGCGAACATCATCGCCAACGCCGTCCTGAATCCCTGGTGGCACATCCCGTTCAATCTCGGGATCCTCTTCGTCGCCCTCGTCATTGCCCGCCATGCAGGGGTCACGGTGCCCGACCTCGGCTACTGCAAGGACCGCATACCCAGAGGACTGGCCGTCGGCGGCATCGTGATGGGTGTCATCGGCCTTGGCGTCGTCGTTGGAGTCGCCATCCCGGCAACGAGAGAGTTCTTCTATGACGACCGAGTCATCGAACGATCAACGACGGTCATCCTATTCGACGCGTTGATTCGGATCCCCATTGCGACGGCGTTCTACGAGGAGACGCTGTTCCGTGGCGTGTTGTTCGGCATGTTCGTCCGTCGGTGGGCTCCGCTGTGGGCTGCCCTGGTGACCAACCTGCTCTTCGGTCTGTGGCACATCCTGCCGACCATCAACACGCTCGAGACCAATCCGGCCGGAGGGATGCTTGAGGGAATCCCAGGGATCGTGATCGCAGCCATCGGGAGTGTGGCGGGCACCGCGCTCGCCGGATTCGGATTCTTGTGGTTGCGACTCCGTGCGAACAGCACGGTTGCTCCCTGGATGGCACACATCGCTACGAACTCGTTCGCGTTGATCGCGGCGCTCTTCGTCGTGCGCGTCCTTGGCTGAGAACGGGCCGATTCGCTAGTTGCCTACGAACGGTGCGACCGTCAGCATCGGAATGTCGCACCGCAGGCTCACGGACTTGGTCGAGGGTGTCTCCACGAACCACTCGACCGTCTCCCCCGATTCGAGTCCGTCGATGGTCGCTTCGAGCGATGCGAGCGCCGTTCCGACCACCGGCCGCGTCATCTCGACACTGAAGCGGTAGTCGAGCACCTGCCCGATCGGCGAGTTGTTCCGAATCTCGCCACTCGCACGCAGCATCCCATCGATGCGATCGCACTCGTTCATGGTGAGGGTCAGAATCACCGCCGTCGGTCCCAGGCGGTACCAGACGGGGTTCCCCATGCGTGGAGATTCGATCGTCACCGCTTCGGTGATGGGCGCAGCGGCCGTCGGTCCGTCTGCTGTCGGGATCGTTGAGGTTGTGGTCGTGGTGGCGACGCTGCGCGCACTCGACGCGGCCGAAGCATCCTCGGCTCGCGACAGGAGTCCGAAGACGACGGCGATGAGTGCGACGATGGCCACGGCCCCGGCTGCGACGGCACCCCAAGTGGTGTACCTCCATTGCTCGTCGGTCATCGTGCGTCGGAGTGGCCGATCGGCAAGAGGCACGGCGGCGTCACCCGGAGCCCCGGCTTCCGAGCTCGGCTCGGCGGGGGTATCCGGTTTGGAGGCAGGCTCGACTTCCTCGTCAGGGGTGTCAACGATCTCGGGTGCAGCCGCCGTCTCCGCGGAAACCGGATCAACGGCGATTGGAACGCCGCAGGAACTGCAGAAGCGAGCCCCCGAGTCGGCGAGGTTGGCCCCGCACGCGGCGCAGTTCGTCGATGCCATCTCATTGATGTCGGCCGATCGCGTCCACACCTTGACCGTCGTGGCAGGCGGACGCCGTGACATTCGAGGCTTGACACATCGGGGGCGTCGCGCGAGAGTTCTGGGTGTCAGGCGGTCAATTGACCGTGGCGTCGAGCGAGGAGCGGGTGCGGATGTACCGGAAGACACTGCCGAACAGCCCCCAGGCGGCCCTCGCGCGCGCCCGTTTCCGGTTCTGACCCGGCAGCAGCGTGAAGCGAGTGAGCCGCCCTTCGGGCGGCTTTTTTGATGGCCGCTGTGGCCCCCGCCGGACGACCTAGGACACGAGATGATTCCTGTAAGAGCGTATTTCAACCTCCTCACCAACTACCTGAAGCCGTTGCGACCACGCGTCGTGCTGCTCAGCTTCGTGCTGTTCGCAACCATCGGGCTCCAGCTTCTGAACCCGCAACTGATCAAGCAGTTCATCGACGGAGCGATCGATGGGCGCAACGCGAGCGCGCTCATCCCGATCGCGATCACCTTCATGCTGGTCGCCGTGGCTCAGCAAGCCCTTGCGATCTGGGCGACGTACCTCGCCGAGGATGTCGGCTGGTCGGCAACGAACCATCTCCGGGGTGATCTGACGAGCCACGTCATCCGTCTCGACATGGGCTTCCACAAGGGCCACTCTTCGGGCGAACTGATCGAGCGCATCGATGGCGACGTGACCTCGTTGTCCAACTTCTTCTCGGCGATGATGATCAAGGTCGTCGGGAACGGCGGCCTCGTGATCGGCATCCTCGTGATGCTGTGGTTGGAGAGCTGGATCGTCGGGCTGACGGTCACAGCTTTCACGCTGCTCGCCGTCGGTGCGATGAGCGCGTTCCATCGCATCGCCGTTCCGTGGTGGAAGGCCGTCCGCGCAACCGCGGCCGAAGCCTTCGGGTTCGTCGGGGAGGTCGTGGAAGGCACGGAGGACATCGCCGCCAACGGCGCAGGCCCCTACATGGAGGGACGCTTCACCGAGATTCAGCAGAAGTGGCTCCCCCAGACGATCCGCAGTTGGATGGGATGGGCGACGATGTGGAGCACGACCATCGTCCTCTACGGGCTCTCGACATCCATCGTCTTCGTCCTCGGCTCGTGGTTGTTCGGTGTCGGCACGTTGACGATCGGCTCGGTCTACCTCGTGTTCCACTACGTCGAGATGACCCGCCACCCGATGGAGCAGATCCGCGCACAAATGGAAGACCTCCAGAAGGCCGGAGCAGCAATCGCCCGTGTGGACGAACTGATGACAGCCGAGACCAAGCTCAAGGCCGAGGGAAGCCAGTCAATCGGCTCGGGCGCCCTCAGCGTCGCATTCGACGACGTGAGCTTCTCATACGACGACGCGACGGCTGGCGAGACCAACGCGATCGTCCTCAACGACGTGAGCTTCGAAGTCGGAGCCGGACGGGTCGTCGGCCTCCTCGGCCGCACCGGGAGCGGCAAGTCGACGATTGCCCGCCTCGTTACCCGCCTCTACGAGCCGCAGGCCGGGACCGTGCGCCTCGGTGGTGTCGCCACGTGGGACGCCCACGTCGCCGACTTCCGCAAACGCGTCGGCATGGTCACCCAGGATGTGCAGTTGTTCCGCGCCTCGATCCGCGACAACCTGACGTTCTTCAACGACGACATCCCGGAAGAACAGATTCTCGACGCCATCCACCGGCTCGAACTCGATCCGTGGCTGGCATCAATGCCGAACGGCCTCGACACGCTGCTCGATTCGGGGAGCGGCGGCCTCTCAGCCGGCCAGGCGCAACTCCTCGCCTTCACGCGGATCTTCCTCGAGGATCCGGGCGTTGTCGTGCTCGACGAGGCATCGTCGCGGCTCGACCCCGCGACCGAGGCGTTGATCGAACGCGCCGTGGATCACCTGCTCGCGGGTCGGACCGGCATCGTCATCGCCCACCGTCTCGGGACGGTCACCCGCGCCGACGACATCCTGATCCTCGACGACGGCCAGGTGGCCGAGTTCGGTGAGCGTTCGACACTTGCCGCCGACCCGGAATCCCGGTTCTCGCAACTCCTCGCCACCGGCATGGAGGAGGTGCTCGCATGACCACCCGATCACAGGCTCCGATCATGCGCATGATCCTCGCGCTCATCCGCAATCAGCCGATTCGGTACTCGATCAGCGTCCTGTTGTGGATCACGATCTGGACGATGCCGATCTTCGTCGGGTTGGTCGTCGCTGCGTTCTTCGACGATCTCACCGGCGAGGCCGCGGGGTGGAACCTGCCCACGATCCTTCTGGCCCTGTGGGCGTACGTCTTCGCGCGCATCATGATCGTTTTCGCAGCGATGCGCCAGCACTCCGAAATCCTATTCCGTGCCGGCGCATCGATGCGCGGGTCGATGCTCTCCTGGATCTTCTCGCTGCCCGGGGCACGCCCCCTCGAGGAGACACCCGGTGAGGTCGTCTCGCGCTTCCGCGACGACGTGGACCACACGGTCGAAGCCATGGACTTCACCGTCGACTTCATCGGATCGATGCTGTCCGCCCTCGTCGCGGTGATCCTGCTCTTCGCGATCGATCCGGTCATCACGATGGTCGTGTTCGCTCCGGTGGCGATCATCATCCTGGTCGTGAGCCGCACCGGTTCGACGATCCGGCGATATCGAACGGCCGCACGCGAGTCGACGGAGGCCATCACCGGTTTCCTCGGCGAGACATTCGGTTCGGTGCAGTCGGTAAAGGTCGCCGGCGCGGAGTCCACGATGCTCGAGCACTTCGACGAACTGAACGCTGTGCGCCGCAAGATGATGGTGCGGGACCGCACGTTCAGCGCGGGGCTCGAAGCGGTGTTCCACAACACGGTCAGCATCGGTACCGGATTGATCCTGATCCTGACGGCTGGTTCGCTCTCCACCGACGGTTCAGCGGGGCTCACGGTCGGAGAGTTCAGCCTCTTCGTCTACCTCCTGGCGATGGTCACCGACTCGGCCTACTTCGTTGGGCTGTTCCTCGCGCGCGTCAAGCAGGCGGGCGTCTCGGCTGATCGGATGATCTCGCTGATGCGCGGTTCAACGTGGCAAGACGTCGTGGCCCCTCGCGACCTCTTCGGCGCACCGCCACCAGCGGTCCGACCCGGCTCCTACCGGACCACCGTGCGGGAACCGGACGGCGCCCCGCTCGTCTCCGCGCGCAATCTCAGCTACCGGTACCCGTCGTCGGGTGCCGGCATCAACTCGATCGACCTCGAGGTCTACCCGGGGCAGTTCGTGGTCCTCACCGGACGTATCGGCTCGGGCAAGACGACGCTGCTGCGCTCGGTGCTCGGACTGCTCCCGGTTGATGGCGGTTCCATCTCGTGGAACGGGGAGCCGGTCGCCGATCCGGCCGACTTCATGAAGCCGCCTCGCACCGCGTACACACCGCAGGTGCCGCGCTTGTTCTCGCTCACGCTGGATGAGAACCTCAGGCTCGGACTCGACGCAAGCGATGCCGAGGTCGCTGAGGCGATCCACACGGCCACGATGGAGTCCGACGTCGAGAGCATGCCGGAAGGCCTCGAGACCATGGTCGGCCCGCGCGGGGTGCGGCTTTCCGGCGGCCAGGTCCAACGCTCAGCGGCCGCCCGCATGCTGGTACGGCGGCCCGAACTGCTCGTCTTCGACGACCTGTCGAGCGCGCTCGACGTCGAGACCGAGCAACTCCTCTGGGATCGCCTGTTCGCCGACGGATCAGGAGCCACCGCCCTCGTCGTCTCCCACCGGAGACCGGCACTCCAACGAGCCGACCTGGTCGTCGTCATGCAGGACGGAATTGTGGCGGCGCAGGGCACCGCGGACGAGTTGCTTGAATCGAGCGACGAGTTCCGACACCTATGGACCGGCGAGTCCGACCACCAGCGAGAGGATCGTGACATCGATGGATTCTGAGAGCGAAGAGCGGCCCGACTTCGGCGTCGACTCGATGGTCGGCGATCTCAAGCAGGTGGCCATGCGACGGCCGGGAGCGATCCTGACGGCCAGCGCCGACGAGTGGCACTACGCGAAGCCGATCAACGCAGGTGCGTTGGGCTCGCAGTACGAGGCGTTCACAGAACTGCTCGAGGCCGCCGGCGTCCAGATCCGCTGGTTCGCCGACGACGAGACCGACGGTCTCGCGGACTCGGTATTCACGTACGACCCATCGTTCGTCATCCCGGCCGGGGTGATCATCCTCCGCCCCGGCAAGCCGGCCCGAAGGGATGAAGCCGAACTCCACCGGGCGTTCTACGAGGGTCTGATGCCGGTCCTCGGAACGATCGAAGCGCCGGGCATCATCGAAGGTGGCGACTGTTGCTGGCTCGATGCACGGACGCTGGCGGTCGGGCGGGGGTTCCGCACCAACCAGGCCGGGATCGATCAACTCCGTGCGATCGTGGATGCGCATGGCATCAGCGTCGAGGCCTACGACCTGCCATATGGGAACGGCCCGGACGCCTGCCTCCACCTGCTCTCCGTGGTGAACCCACTCGATGTCGACCTCGCGCTCGTGCGAGCACCCCTTGTGCCGACGGCGCTCTACCAGCGCATGGAAGAGATGAGGTATCAACTCCTCCACGTCCCGGACGACGAGTTCGCGTCAAGCGCCGGTCTCAATCTCAATGTCCTGGCCGTGGGGCCGCGGCGCTGCCTCGCGATCGACGGATTCCCGCGAACGGTCGAGATCATGGAAGAGGCCGGGTGCGATGTGACGCTGTTTCAGGCCGACGAACTCTGCCTTCCGTGCGAGGGTGGCCCCACGTGCCTCACCCGGCCGTTGCATCGGGAAAGCGTGTGATCTCCGGCCCGGGACCCTGCCCTACGGGCGGGTGATCGACAGGATCTCGATGTCGAAGGTCAAGGCCTGACCGGCGAATTTGTGGTTCGCGTCGAGCACGACCGTTCCCTCTTTGACCTCGAGCACAACGGCCGGTTGGCCGGTGTTGAGGACGACCTCGTCACCAACAGCGACATCGGCCTGTTCGGCTCCGTACGGCAACTCGACGACGAGTGCTTCGTCCCGCTCACCGTAGGCGTCGGCAGGGAGGATTCGCACGACGCGGGAATCGCCGACCTTGAGGCCGCGCACGGC
This sequence comes from uncultured Actinomycetota bacterium, assembly GCA_963836085.1. Lineage (GTDB taxonomy): Bacteria > Actinomycetota > Acidimicrobiia > Spongiisociales > UBA5794 > JAHEEL01. Next base: position 75,777 of record CAWIHT010000008.1, on the reverse strand, counting down.
CTCGTCGAACCCTCCGATGACCTGTTCGGTGCCAACGGTGAAGGTGAACGGAGTGTCTCGTTCACGTGACGAATCGAAGGTCGAACCGTCGTCGAGCGTGCCGACGTAGTGCACTTCGAGGAGATCGCCGTCCTGAACCATGAATCCTCCGGCGGAGTCGGTTGTTGCATTGTCGTCGGACGCTGAATCGTCTCCCGATGAGCACGCAGCGAGCAGTAGGGCTGCCATCGCAAGCACGACGACAAGATGACGCTTGAGCATGTGGCTCCTCTGGTCGATGTATGAGGAGTACGAGAGCCTACGGCGTACCCTTTGATAAGCGAGTGAACGGGAAGCGATGAACGCCGAACGAACTGACCAAGCGACACCCACCCTCCAAACCGTGGAGTTCATCGACTCATGGTTGAGCGAGAACGCCATGTGGGTCGACACGCGAGTCATGGACTTCGCCCTCGACGTCCGCACGCTGCTCTCCTCGGATGAACTGTCCGAAAACGAAGACCTCCAGCCGATCGGCGCGGACGCCTAGCCGCCTCCCTTTCCGGCCCTGGTCCCGTCGCCTATCCTCGCGGCATGGTTGATTTCACACCCCCGCTGCGCGACATCAAGTTCAATCTCCGTCACATCGCCGATCTCAACTCCCTGATTCAACTCCCCGGGTTCGAGCACGTCGATCCCGACACGGTCGATGGCGCCCTCGACGAGGCAGGCCGCTTCATGGCCGAGGTCGTCGCCCCCACCAACCGGGCCGGCGACGAGATCGGATGCACCCTGGTCGAAGGCCAGGTGATCACACCGGACGCCTTCAAGGACGCATGGGGCAAGTACGTCGATGCCGGTTGGAGTGCAGTTGCCGGACCCCCCGAGTACGGAGGACACGGCTTCCCCGAGACGGTGGGCTTCGCCATCAGCGAGATGTTCGTCGCCGCCAATCTCGCGTTCTCCCTGAACCCCATGCTCACCGGTTCGGCCATCACCGTGATTCGCGATCACGCCGACGACGCCGTGCGGGAGGTCTACCTCGAGAACCTTGTGACCGCCGAATGGACCGGCACCATGGTCCTCACCGAGTCCGAGGCCGGGTCCGATGTCGGTGCCCTCCGAGCGAAGGCCGTCCCATCCGACAACGGAACGTACCTCGTGAGCGGTTCGAAGATCTTCATCACGTGGGGCGACCACGACCTCACCGACAACATCGTTCACCTCGTGCTTGCACGACTCCCGGATGCACCGCCCGGCACCAGGGGCATCTCGCTCTTCGTGGTTCCGAAGATGCTCGTCGGTTCCGATGGCTCGGTCGGTTCGTCGAACCATGTGGAGACCGTCTCCATCGAGCACAAGCTCGGAATTCATGGCAGCCCGACCTGCGTGCTCTCATTCGACCAGTCCGTCGGTTACCTCGTTGGTGAACCGAATCAGGGCATGCGCTACATGTTTGCGATGATGAACCAGGCGCGGCGCGAGGTCGGCCTCGAGGGCCTCGGGATCTCTGAGCGGGCGTATCAGCAGGCCGTGGCGTACGCGCAGGAGCGCACACAGGGCCGAGCGATCGGCACGCCGAAGACAGAGGTCTCCCCGATCATCGACCATCCGGACGTTCGCAGGATGCTGATGACCATGAAGGCCTCCAACGAAGCCTGCCGGGGACTTCTCTATGACACGGCCGCTGCCGGAGAACGCGCCCATCGCGACACCGACGAGGACGGAAGGAAGGCCGCATCCGCCCGGGTCGCTCTTCTCACCCCCGTTGCGAAGGCGTGGTGCACCGATGTTGGCGTCGCGATGACGTCGATTGCCATCCAGGTGCACGGCGGCATGGGGTACGTCGAGGAGTCCGGAGCACCTCAGCACTACCGCGACGCTCGGATCACACCCATCTACGAGGGAACGAACGGGATCCAGGCCATCGACCTTGTGATGAGGAAACTCCCAATGGACGACGGCGCGGTGGTTCGGTCGTATCTCGACGAGATGACTGCACTCGACGGAACCCTCGAGGCGGCAGACGAGCCCCGTCTCGATTCGATCCGCGAACCGCTGGCGGCCGCCATCGCCGCGCTGCGGGAGGCCACCGACTGGCTCAATGCGTGCGAGGATCCGAACGACCGCCTGGCCGGCGCCACACCGTACCTCGACATGTTCGGCACCGTCGCGGGAGGGGCCTATCTCGCCCGCCTCGCCATCGCTGCAGCAGGTGAGGACCGCGACGAATGGATCGAAGCGAAAATCGACACGGCCGTGTTCTACGCTCACCACATTCTGCCACGTGCGGCAGGGTGGCTCCCCTCGGTGAAGGCGGGAGCCGCGGATCTGTTCGCCATCCCGGCGGTCGGCCTGGAGGCGGCCAGATGAGCACGCCGACCCCGCCTCGCGGCGCCGCGTTCTTCGATCTCGATCGGACGATCATCGGCGGTTCCTCCGTCTTCGCCCTCGGCATGGCGGCCTATCGGGCCGGGATGGTGTCGAAACGCGAACTCCTCGGCGACGCGACGAATGCTGCGACGTTCCTCTTCGCCGGGGCATCCGATGAGAAGACCGAGGCCGTGAAGAACCGCGTCCTCCAGGCGATCGAGGGGGTGCCGGTCGATCGGATGGCCGAACTCGGCGATCAGATCATCCCACGACTCGAGAGTGACGTGCGTCGTGAGGCACGCGGCCTGCTCGACCTTCATCATGCCGCCGATCGCGACACGTTCATCGTGTCGGCTTCACCGATCGAGATCGTCGGCGACTTCGCAACGGCCATCGGACTCACCGGGGGCATCGGCACTGTCGCAGCCATCGAGAACGGCATCTACACCGGGGAACTCGCGGAGCCCTTCTGTTACGGCGAAGGCAAGGCGATCGCCATCACCAAGGTTGCCGAAGAGCGCGGGTACGACCTCCGGCTCTCATACGCCTATACGGATTCGGCCGGCGACCTGCCAATGCTCGAGATCGTCGGCCATCCCGTCGCCGTGAACCCGGACCGGGCCCTCGAGGCCATCGCCTATCACCGGGGCTGGCCGATCGTGGAGTTCAGCCGAACCCGCAAGACCGTCGTGAAGCGCACGACCGCTGCGGTCGGAGCAGCCGGCATGGCAGGCATCGCGTTCGCCGTCGGGGTTGGTGCCGGCAAGCGCGCTGCGGCGAGACAGAGCCTCATGCGTCGCGTCCTCGGCTGAAGCGCGGACCCTCGGCGCTGAACAGAACCCAAGGCGTCTGATCGGAGATCAGGCGACTACCTGCGCCTTTCGGCCACGCCCGTACGCCCCGCCTGCGTACGACGACAGGTCGACGAGGAATGCGATCACCATCACCACCCAGCCGAATCCGGTGACGCCGCTCCCCGGTGCCCACATGAAGACAAACGCGAGCGTCGTGAACGGGAGTAGCAGCAGACCGACCAGCGGGGCGATCCACCCATCGAACGCCCGGTCGACGAGGTCGGTGAAGAGCCACACAAACAGCAGCGTCAGACGCGGAACGATCGATCCGACCGTGGCAACCAAACAGCATCCGCATGGCATTGTGACGTTCCTTCCCGTCTCGTCTCGCCAACAGGCTACCGATACGATGCAGGGGGTACTGCCGTTCCAGCGCTACCGTTGGGAGTGGCCGGATTCGGCCAACCTCTTCATGACCAACGAACTCGCCACTGACACGACCTTCTCCGATCTCGGGATAGCTCCCGAGCTTGTCGCCGTGCTGGCGGACGCGGGTATCCACGAACCGTTCCCGATTCAAGTCATGACGATCCCCGACGGTCTTGCCGGTGTCGACGTGCTCGGCAAGGCAAAGACCGGCTCAGGGAAGACGCTCGCCTTCGGCCTCCCCATCGTTGAGGGCCTCGAACGCGCAGAGCCGTTCCACCCCAAGGCGCTGGTGCTTGTTCCGACGCGGGAACTGGCCATGCAGCTGACCCGGGACCTCAAACCCCTCGTCGAAGCCCGCGGTTTCAGCCTCGTCACCGTCTACGGCGGTGCCTCGATGACGGACCAGATCGATGCGCTCGATGCAGGCGTCGAATTGTTGATTGCAACACCGGGACGCTTGATCGACCTCATGGAGCGCCGCAAGGCACGCCTCGACGACATCGCGGTCGTCTGCCTCGACGAGGCCGACCAGATGGCCGACATGGGGTTCATGCCGCAGGTCCGCAAGATCATGGCGGCCGTACCGGACGTTCACCAGACCTACCTGTACTCGGCAACGCTCGACTCGCAGGTTCAGGAGCTGGTCAACCGCTACATGAACGAACCGGTGAGCCACGAGGTCGAGTCCGACACCGAGATGGTCGACACGATGAAGCACCGCTTTCTCAAAGTGCACCACCTCGACAAGCCCAAGATGGCAGCCGCCCTCAGCCGTTCGGCCGATCGGACGCTCATGTTCACCCGAACCAAGTGGCAGGCCGACGACCTCACGAAGAAGCTCCGGGATCTCGGGGTACCGGCTGCAGCCATCCACGGCGACCTCCCCCAGCAGAAGCGCGAGCAGTCGCTCACCCGCTTCCGCGAGGGCAAGGCCACAGCGCTGGTTGCCACCAACGTCGCAGCCCGCGGCCTCCACATCGACGGTGTGGACATCGTCTTGCACTACGACCCACCGGACGATCCCAAGACCTACCTGCATCGCTCTGGCCGAACAGCCCGGGCCGGAGAAGACGGCCTCGTCGTCACGCTCGTCGAATGGGACCAGGTCAACGAGGTACTCGGGATTCAGCGCCGCGCCGGCCTGAACGTTCCGATCATCAAGATGTTCTCGAACGACGAGCGGGTCTCTGATCTGTTCGCATGGCAGCCTCCCGAAGAGTTGGCTCCCTTCAAGGCGGGATCCGAACGCAAGCGCCGCCGCCGCCGCTTCTAGCCGCCTCGGACAGCGAAACCGCTGGCGTCCGGTCCGCGGTCAAGAACCAGATCTCCCTAGGGTTGCCCCCTCAGCACCCGACCGGAGGAGCCGCGATGGCCGCCCAATACGACGCACCGCCCGAGTTGACGATTGATCTCTCGAAGACGTACACCGCGAAGATCGACACCAGCGCCGGCGAAATCACAGTCGAGTTCTACGCCGCCGATGCGCCGCAGGCCGTCAACAACTTCGTCTTCCTCGCTCGCGACGGCTTCTACGACGGCGTCATCTTCCACCGGACGATCCCCGGGTTCATGATCCAGGGTGGGGATCCGACCGGTACCGGCACCGGTGGACCCGGATACCGTTTCCGCGATGAGTTCCACGACAAGACGACCTACAGCCGCGGAACCCTGGCGATGGCGAACGCCGGCCCGAATACGAACGGCTCACAGTTCTTCATCTGCCACGACAACGTCGGTCTCCCGAACGCCTACACCATCTTCGGCGAGGTCACCGATGGCCTGGACGTCGTCGACACGATCGCACAGAACCCCACCGGGCCGCAGGACCGGCCATTCGAGCCGGTAACGATCAATTCGGTAGAGATCACCGAGTCGTAGCGGGCATGGCCCCGGACACGAGGAAACCGTGAAGGACGAGACCGCCGTTCTCGGAGGGCTGTCCCGGCTCGATCGGTTCCTCCCGCTGTGGATCGGCTTGGCGATGCTGCTGGGCCTGGCGCTCGGACGGCTCCTCCCGCAACTCAACGACGCGCTCGACGCTCTCAAGATCGGCACCGTTTCGTTGCCGATCGCGATCGGGCTGCTGCTGATGATGTACCCGGTGCTGGCCAAAGTCCGGTACTCGCGTCTCGATGAGGTCGCGACCGACCGGACGCTGCTGGCAACGTCGCTGTTCCTGAATTGGGTCGTCGGGCCGCTGCTGATGTTCGCCCTGGCATGGATTCTCCTGCCGGACCTCCCGGCCTATCGCACAGGCCTGATCATCGTCGGGTTGGCCAGGTGCATCGCCATGGTGCTCATCTGGAACGACCTTGCATGCGGGGATCGGGAGGTTGCTGCGGTGCTTGTTGCACTCAATTCCGTGTTCCAGATCGTCGCCTATGCGTTGTTGGGCTACTTCTACCTTCAGGTCCTACCCGGCTGGCTCGGATTGGGTCAGGAGGAGGTGGCGATCTCGATGTGGGAGATCGCCCAAGCGGTGCTCATCTTCCTCGGAATCCCGCTGGTGGCCGGCTACCTGACCCGCCTCTGGGGCGAGCGGACACACGGCGTCGACTGGTATGAGCACACGTTCCTCCCGAAGTTGAGCCCGGTCGCCCTCTGGGGTCTGCTCTTCACGGTCGTCCTGCTCTTCGCCTATCAGGGTGAGGCCATCACCTCGAACCCGTGGGACGTCGTCCGGATCGCTCTCCCCTTGCTCGCCTACTTCGGAATCATGTGGACGACGTCGTTCGCTCTCGGCCTGCGCCTGAACTTCACCTATCCGCGCAACACCGCCGTGGCGTTCACGGCCGCCGGCAACAACTTCGAGCTCGCCATCGCCGTCTCCATTGGCGTCTTCGGCATCGCCTCAGGCCAGGCCCTCGCCGGCGTCGTAGGCCCTCTCATCGAAGTCCCCGCCCTCGTAGGCCTTGTCTACGTAGCCCTGTGGGCGCGGCGGAAGTTCTATCCGGTGAGTGAGTAGCCGGGCAGCCGAGAAACATTCCTCCCCCTCCAGAGGAGGTGGCCCGAGCGCAGCGAGGGACGGAGGGGGTCGCCACCTTGCCACGGATTCGACGTGCGACTCGCGGAGCATCGCGAGGATCTCTACCTCTCCACGATCTCGAGAGACCCCTTCCGTCACCCCCACTGCGCAGGCGCTTTGGGACTGCCACCTTCCCCTGAAGGGAAGGAAGAGGGGGAGGACTGGCGACTCGGCCTAGCCGCCCTCGTCGGGCGGCGGCTCAGTCGTCGTCGTGGGCGCCTCGGTGGTGGTCGTCGTCGTGGGCGCCTCGGTGGTCGTTGTCGTGGGCGCTTCCGTGGTGGTCGTCGTTTCGCCCTCGGTCGTGGTCGTCGTGCTCGGCGGCTTCGTCGTGGTGGTGGTTTCCTTGGGCTTCGGCTGCTTGTAGTTCCACGTCCACGACTGGGTGGTGGTGCTGCCATCCGGATGCGTCATCACGCGGGTGATCGTATTCCCGGAGCGTTCCGAGGTACACGTCCGCCCACCGTTGTTCCCATAGAACGTGACGGTGATCGAACCACCCGTATACGACGTGTCGATGAATACGGGAGCTTCGGAGTCGTTGCGGAACTTCACATCCGGCGCCGGGAACCCGAGCGTTGCCTCGCGCACGTACGGATAGCGCGAGAAATAGAGGCTGTGCGGCTGATGCTCGACGTCTTCGTAGCATCCGAAGAACACGGCGTTGTAGAAGGTCGTGGCGAACTGACTTGTTCCGCCGCCGACGTTCACCGGGCTGTCGCAGCAGTAGACCTCGCCACCGATGATCGCCCCGGCCCGGACGTAGCCTTCGGCCGTAGTGCGCTTCCCTGCGGTGTCGTTGATCGAGAAGGTCTCTCCCGGCATCACGATCGACCCGTCGATCTCGTCGGCGAGCAACTGGATGTTGGTGACGCGGTTCGCGCAGCACGGGTGGCGCGTCGTGAAGGTCGACTCCTCCTCGAATGGCCCCATCGCCTCGGCCATCTCCGTCGTGAGGGCCGGCGTGTCGCCGAGCATGATCGGCATGCGTGCGGCTCCGGTATCGAGCGCGGCATCGATGACCACATCTGGGAGTATCGCGAGGTCTACAACGGTTCCGGGCTCTGACGGCACGATGGTGATCTCGGCGGTCTCCTTGTCGAACAGGAAGGTGGCATCGACCGGCGGGGTCGCGAATCGCTCGACGTCGTCGACGGCAAGCTGCTGCAGAGTCTGTTCATCAAGTTCGACGACGATGGTGGCCGGAGAGTTCACGATGACCTCGGTGCGCAGTGCCGATGCGAGACCCGCTGACGTGTACATCAGCCGACTGTTGAATCCTTCGCGCCACAGCATGACGGGCTCACCGATGAGGTCGTTGGCTCGGGCTACGGCTTCGTCGACCTGTGCATCCGTCACGACCGGCGCAAGGTCGGTGAGCGGGAGTGCAGCAGGGATCCGGTCGAGCGTATCAAGTGAAGCTGCGACGACGGTGAACGACGGCGGCCGGTCGATCAGAGCGCCGGGTCGCGGATACTCCGGCACGGCGACGTTGTTCTCCACGAGCACGGCACCTTCGTAGGCGGGGTAGTCGACGACCGAGCGGTCCCACTCGTGGAACACAACTTCGATCATCTCGTTGTCGACGGTCGTCGGCACTTCGATCTCGATTGGATCCCACCGGGCTCCCACCCATCCGATGAAGTCCGAGAAGAACCCGCCTTCTCGCCGTTGGGCGAGGGCTTCGTCGACCACGGCCTGCTCGTCGACAGCGAGTCCGGCGTCGGCAGGATCGAGGACGACGTCGACACTGTCCACGACGAACGGTGCTGGAGTCTCGACGAGAAGCTGTTCGTAGGCTTGGACCGCGGCGGTCGCGTCTTCCGTGGAGTACCCGGATACGTCGATGCCCGCGATCGAGACGTTGCGCGAAACCCGCTCCGGATGCATGACTTCGTCGTACACGTATGCACCGGCGACGGCCAGCACGAAGAGCACCGGTATGGCGATCGCAACGGCTATGAGTATGCGGCGCAAGAGAATCCCCGTCAGTCCAAGTGGCCATGAGTGTATGGCAGAACACCCGTTGTGCAACGACCTTCAGGATGAGACAACCAGCGGTGGGCGCTACTCGAACGTCCTGGGGATCTCCAGAGCGCTCCAATCGGGATCCACATAGTCGCCGGCAGGCTGCCGTTCGGGGAGTTCGAGCGGCGGCGGCGTGAGATCCTCGTACGGGATCCGGCTGAGCAGATGGCTGATGATATTGAGACGCCCGGCCTTCTTGTCTTCGAGGTTGGCGAGGTGCCACGGCGCCCACTTGGTGCTCGTGTGCTCGAACGTCACGTCTCGTTGCTTCGAGTAGTCGACCCAGCGCGACCGGGCCGTGAGATCCATAGGGCTGAGCTTCCAGCGCCTCTTCGGGTCCGTATTCCTGGCCTGGAACCGGCGCTCCTGCTCCTCGTCGCTGGTGTGCAGCCAGTACTTGATCAGGATGATGCCGTCGTCGACGAGCGTCTCCTCGAACGACGGACACAGCGCCAGAAAACGTTCGTACTGCTCGTCGGTGCAGAACCCCATGACCTTCTCGACGTTCAGGCGGTTGTACCACGACCGATCGAACAGGACCATTTCTCCGGCCGCGGGAAGGTGCGGCACATACCGCTGCAAGAACCACTCCGACTTCTGTCGATCGGTCGGCACCGGGAGGGCGACCGTGCGGACGACGCGGGGATTGAGACGTCGCGTGATGGTCTTGATCGTCCCGCCCTTGCCTGCCGCGTCGCGACCTTCGAAGATCACGACGACGCGCAGGCCCTTCTCCTTGATCCATGCCTGAAGCTTGGCGAGTTCGACTTCGAGATCGCCGAGTTGCTCATCATATTTCTTGGTCTTCATGCCGGGGATCGTAGCGACCGCACCGCGGCCGACGCTCGGCTGGTCATCCGCACAAATCGCGACACCCTCGACAGCGAAGCGATCGTCGACATCCGACGATCCGAGCGGTCAGGATGGGCGGTCCTCGGCACCGGTCTGTCCCGACGAGAGCGGTGTGATCGTCCCGCCTATCGGTCGGTCCGATACCAGGCTTCGATGTTCCAGGTGTGGCCTGCCCATGACGGGTTGTACGCGTATCCGCCGATCTCGTCGGCCCAGACGGCCCCGACCGTCAATCGGGCATGGAGCGGAAGAATGACTGCCTGGGCAGCCAGGATCTCTTCCGCTTCGGCGATGAGCATCGTGATCTCGGAGTCGTCGACCGTCGAGTTCATCTCCTCGACGACCTCGGCGAATCGTTCGGTGTGCTCATCTCGAACCGATGAGTCCGCCGTACCCCACCGGTAGTAGTTCGACCCGTCGGGTGGTGGGCTGTTCGGGTCGAAGAGGTCGTGGGCGGCAACCAGGCCGGAGAGCCCCGACGATCCGACCCAGGCCCATTGCCCAAGGTCCCACGTTCCGTTGTCGAGGACCTCGCCGAAGAAGAGCGCAGAGTCCATCAACTCCAACTCGAATGGGATCCCTGCCTCTGAGAACATATCGACGTACATGTCGGCGATAGCGACCCGCATGTCGCCGTTCGATGTCGTCGAGAACACTACGGAGCAGTCGACGCCCGTCTCGGCGACTGCCTGCTGGTAGAGGTCTTGTGCAGCATCCGGGTCGTGGGGGTAGCGATCCCATGCGTGGCGTGACAGTGTCGGGGAGTAGGCGTCGACATAGGAAGTGAGCGGCTGGTTGTAGCCCTGGTAGTAGGTGTCGACGGCAAGATCACGGTCGATCGTGTGCATGACAGCGCGCCGCAATGCCAGGTTGTCGTTGCATGAGTTCTCGGACAGCGCAGTCCGCCCCGGCCCGAACTGGAAGTTGACATGCTCCCACACCGGCCCCGATCGGACCTGGACGTCAGCGCCGTCCTCTTCGAGTGCCATGAGCGGCTCGACGGTTCCCTCGATCCAGGGTGGCGGCTGGATGACATCGACCTCCCGATTCGCGAAGGCGCTCACGATTGTCTCGGTCTCTGGCATGAAGACGAACTCGACTCCGTCGAGATACGGGAGTTGCATGCCGGTCGTGGCGTCGGTCTTCCAGTAGTTGTCGTTGCGTACCAGCGTGATCCGTTCGCTTGGTTCGACGGTGTCGATCATGAACGGGCCGCCGGATGGCCACCGTGCGTCGGGCCAGTCGTCGGGGAAGGCTGTCTCGTCGATGGCGTGGTGCGGCAGCAGCCATTGGAAGAGCGCCTCGTAGTTGATGGTCGGGAGCCGGAGGGTCATCGCGAAGGTCTTTTCGCCAACGTCGGTCAAGACGATGTCCGCGTCGGTGTAGTCCGAGCGGTACTCCTGGTCGGCCTCGTATGCGAGTGACTGCTCGAGGGTGAAGGCGAAGTCTGCGCCCGATATGGGGGTGCCGTCGTCCCACACGGCCTCGTCCCGTATCAAGTACTTCACGGTCATCGTGCCGTCGTCGTTCACGACGACTCCACCGTTCGAGGTTCGAGGGATCTCGGTCACGACCTCGGGGATGATCTCCAAGGTCGTGGCGTCGACGTCCCATGCCCCCGTCATCCAGGCTTGGGCGACGATCGAGACGATGGAGTTGTCTCCACCCTCGGCCCACGGGTTCAGGGTCGGGGGCCATTGGTCATCGGCGATGATCGCCACACCTCCGTAGCCGGGCCCGGAAGGAGCCTTGGTGGTCGAGGTCGTTGCGGGAGGCTGCGTCGTCGACGGTGGGACCGTCGTCGTTGTGGAGGTCGTGGGCAACGAGGTCGAGGAGTTGGTGGCCTCGTCCGACGACCCACTGTCTGTACATGCGGCGATCAGCAGCACGATGACCACACCCACGGTCAATCTCCGGGTCATGCGACCATCGTAAACCCCACGGCGACGACCGCCCGACGCGACTGTCCGAACCGCTGCAGATCATCAAACAGAATGTGATCATTCAAGACGACCTGGGCAACATCGACTGCCCGACCTTGATCGTGGACGGCGCTGAAGACTTCATCGTGCCCAAAGCCGCCATGCTGGCCCAGCGACTCAATCCCGATGCTCGACTCGCCCTCATCCCCGACAGCAGCCACTACCCGGTCATCGAACAGCCGGGAGCCTTCACCGAGACGCTGCGCACCGCCACGAACACAAGCCAACAAGGCCCCCAAATGGCCCAGAATCCGTCGACACCCAATCCGGTGAGGAGATCGGGGCTAGTCAGTGTTCGTCGACGAATTCCACCACGTCGCGAATACTCAGTCTCGGATACCATGAATCCGAGCTACTCATTCCATCGTGCGGAGTGAGCAGCGACTCTCAACTGCATGTGGAGAACGGCACCCGTGATACGCACTCTCATCGTCGCAGCGGCGCTGGCCACCTTGCTCGTCTCAGCGTGCTCGGTGCAATCCGTGCGAGAGGATGCCACCCAGAGCGGCGAACTGAGCCCCGCGCCCGGGGAAGTCGTTGTTCTCTCGGCGACTCTTGAGAACGACACGGACACCACGGCCAACGCCACCGAGGAACCGGCGCCACCCCCAACCACCACAACCACGACGACGACCACGACGACCACGACGACAGTGCCGCTTCCGGCTCCGCTGCCACCGGTGTCGGACCTGTATGTGGCACCCGAGTCGGAGCCATACGCCGGCGCCAAGACGGTTGCCGGACAGATCGCGCAACGGCTCCTGACGTACGATCCCGATACATCTGGCACACAGCTTGCGGCGGAAGTGGTCACCGCCGACGACCAGATCCCGGAACTGATTGAGGCCGTTCAACCTGCCGTCCACGGTGGTCTCTGGTCTCGGGCGACGGTCGTGTACCCGCAGCTTGGCGGCCTCACCGATGATCGGATGTCCGTCATGGTGGTCGTCCGACAACAGTACGGCGACGACGATGAGCCCAGCGACACGGTGACCCGCACGATGGATATCCGCTTGATGCGAAGCGACGGTGAGTGGGTATTCGACGAACTCGCGTCTGCGGGAGGTGATCTGACGGCCCGGCCGGCCGACCTCTCAAGCCTGGCAAGCAGCGTGGTTGATCATCCCAACATCATCCTCAGCGACTCGGCGCGGTGGGACATCTATCGAGGGTGGATCTCCAATGATCTGCTGCGTCTCATGCTGGACCTGGGCGATGAGTGGAAGTACCACGTCCTGACCCTCACGTCCGGGCATCCGTACAACGTGTTCGGAACCGACACCATGAGCCGGCACACGTCGGGACATGCCGTCGACCTGTATCGGATCGCAGATGCACGCGTCATCGACGACAGAGCCGGGGCTTCCACCACACACAGAATCGTCGCCGAGTGGTGCACCAGGGATGACGTTTCGTCGATCGGGAGTCCGTGGAGATTCGAGAACTCGGAACCGGCAGAGGGGTCCGAAGCGGATTCCGCCGGAGCATCCGTCTCGGAGTTCAAGTGCCGCTCGTTCACCGACCGGGTACACCAAGACCACATCCACATCTCAGTCTCCCCACCCGCGTAGGACCCCCGGCAGTCGTGGCCCGGCCAAGGGACGCAACAATCCGCCGACGAACAATCGCTACGGCAGGAGCGGGAATGCCGGTCGCAGGCCGATTGCAGTGTTCCTCAGTGGAGCACGTGGGTAGCTATGTCCGGCTGGGAGGGACGAACGGAGCAGTGGGTCACCCGCTGAGTTGGCGCAATGCACGTCGTGAGTGGTTCTTGCGCCGAGAGCATCAAACCGATGACAATGCTCGGCACAGGACCACTTCGGGAGTAGCGGAACCGCAGTCAGGGGACACTCGATGTCGGACGATCTCTCACAGAAGGCGAAGGTGCCGCCGAGGTGGTTCGTTCGCAGCGCGTGGTCCATCCACCGCGGCTTGTATCGCGTCACGGGTGGCCGCTTCGGGCTGCGGCGTCCCAAAGCCACTCGCTACGGCATGATGCGGCTCACCACCATCGGGCGGCTCAGCGGTCAAGAACGAAGTGTGATCCTGGCGTACTTCGAGGACGGACCGAACCTGGTCACCATGGCGATGAACGGCTGGGCCGACGACGAGCCGGCATGGTGGCTCAACCTCCAGGCGCAGCCGGAGGCGACCGTCTCTCTCCCCGACGGAAGACGCCACGTAAGAGGGCGAGTGACAACAGGCGAAGAGCGATCGCGACTCTGGGACCGGTGGCGCGAGATCGACGCGAACCTCGACGGCTATGCCGCGCTCCGGTCCGGTGAGACTGCCGTTGTGGTCCTGGAACCGCTGCCCGAACCGCGAGACACTGACCTCGACTGTCCCGAGTAGACCGACAGCTTGCCGCTAGGAGGCTCTGCGTCGTTTGCGGTCTCGTGTGCGGCGGCGGAGACGACGACGCTCACCGGCGTCCATGCCTCCCCACACGCCCTCGGGCTGCGCCGTCTCCAGAGCAAAGCTGAGGCACTCCTCCTGCACCGGACACCCGGCGCAGATGGTCTTCGCTCTGCTGGCGGCCCCGGGAACATCACTCGGGGGGAAGAACACCTCTGCCGGCTGGGTCGCACAAGCGGCGTGTTCATGCCATGCCTCTTCGGCATCGAAATACAGTTCGTCAACTACAGAAATCATGTCGTCGCTCCACCTCTCGGCTTGCGCGTTACAAACGTCGGTGGTGGCAAGATTGTTCCCGACCGGGCCTGCGACCCGCCCCGAGCGCTACGGCGTCGGGCCGGCCGCGACGTCGTCGAACGACCACACGAGGTCGCTCTCGCAACGGATGACCCCTTCGATCCGCCCGACGAGTTCCTCGAGCAGGCGTGCATCGGAGCGATTCGGGACCTGGCCGGAGAGCTCAACGACGCCTTCGGTCACGTGCACGGACACGTCGCGCGACTCGAGCATGAGGATTCTGCGAATCACCCCCCGCTCAACATCATCCGCGATCGCCTGATCATCCCTGGCGAACGCAACCAGGATGTCGGCACGACTCACGATGCCTTCGAGTCGGCCATCGGGATCTACCACCGGCAGCCGCTTCACCTTGCGGTCGGCCATCAGGCGAGCCGCTTCTGCGATGGTGGCGTTCCGGTCGACCATGATCGGGTACTTGGTCATGGCAGCCTCGACTGTCGACGGAAGGCGGGTGCGCTTCTCGCCAAATACGGCGTCGAACAACCGCTGTCTCCCGGCAGTCCGCCCGGCTTCGGTCTCGATGAAGTCGGCTTCGGTGATGATGCCGACCACCGACCCGTCTGGTCCCTCCACCGGGAGTCCAGATACGCCGGCCTCGATCATCGCCCGCGCCGCCTGCTTCAGCGACCACTCGGGTTGCGCGACAACCACGTCGGCCGTCATGACGTCGACAACTCTCATCTCACGCCCCCGAGGATTCGGCCTCCAGAGGGCAGATGGTCATTGCGTCCACTCCTCCGGCGGGTACTGGTGTTCGTGTTTCGTCGCAACGTGTGCGGCATACGCGGCAGCCTCACTCCGACGTGACATCTCCATCTTGGCAAGAAGGTTCGAAACGTAGTTCTTGACCGTCTTCTCCGCGAGGAACATCTCCTCCGCGATCTGCCGATTGGTCATACCGTCGGCGATCAGGTCGAGGATCCGCCTCTCCTGGGGAGACAGCCTCCGGATGAGCGGGTCGTCCACCGTGTGCCCGCGCAACCGGTCGAACAGTGGCTCCGCCATGGCGGGGTCGAGCAGCGTTTCTCCTGCGCCAACGCGCCGGATACTGTCGATCAGCGCCTCAGCGTCGATACGTTTGAGGACGTAGCCGGCGGCACCGGCCATGATCGCCGACATCAACGCTTCTTCGTCGGCAAAGGACGTCAGTATCAGCACGCCAACGTCTGGCCACCGGTCGACAATTTCACGACATGCCTCGACACCGGACCCGTCGGGGAGGCGAACATCCATGACCACGACGTCCGGAACGTCATACCCAACTCGCCGAACTCCCTCTTTGGCGGTCCCCGCTTCGCCGACCACGGAGAGGTCGTCGTACGAGTCGATGAGCGACCGGAGACCGCGTCGAACGACCTCGTGGTCGTCTACGAGCACGACACGGAGCGATCCGGCCGGTTTCTTCTTTCGTGGCACCCCCGCAAGGTACTCCATTCGCGGGCTTGACGGAGCACCGAATGCCTTGGTTCTGGACCGAGTAGCCTTCTGCCGTGGTGTTGAGACAGTTCACTCCAGCACGGCTCCGCGACCTGGTCGAGGGAGCCGCAGCGGTAGCCGGCCAGACCGATCTTCAGGCGATCCTCGCAACGACCGTTGAGATCGCCATGGACCTGACCGGCGCACCTCATGGTGCCCTCGGCGTGGTGGGCCAACACGGCGGCCTCGTTGATTTTGTACACGCCGGTCTCGATCCCACCGACGCCGACGCGATCGGCGGACCGCCTCAGGGACGCGGTGTCCTCGGCCTCATCTCCCGCGAAGGCAAGACCCTTCGGTTGAACCACATCGGCGATCACCCGGATTCGGTAGGCATGCCATCCCATCATCCGGCAATGGGTCCGTTCCTCGGCGTCCCCGTACGAGCCGGGCCAAACCTCTTCGGCAACCTCTACCTCACCGATAAGGAGGGTGGCTTCACCGAAGAGGACGAGGCCCTGGTCGAAGCACTCGCAATGATTGCGGGAACCGCCATTCGAACCGTTCGCCTCCAGCGGAGGCTTCAGAGCCTCGCCGTTGCTGAGGACCGCGAACGGATCGCCCGCGACCTTCACGACGCCATCATCCAGAACCTTTTCGCTGTGGGCCTCTCACTCCAGGGGCAGGCACTCAAAGTCGTCGACCCCGAAGTTCGCAGGGCGCTCGAACAGGACGTCGAGAGCCTCGATCAAACGATCACATCGCTCCGTGGGTTCATCTTCGACCTCGGAACGCCAGGCGGCGACGAACGGACCTTGCGATCCGAGATACGAGAACTCGTTACCCGCCTCGCCGGGCCCCACGACACCGAGGTCCAAGTCACCTACACCGGAACCCTCGACACCCTTCCCCGCCGTGTCATCGAGGATGCGATGCAACTCATCCGAGAGTCGCTGAGCAACTCGCTCCGCCACTCGGAGGCCAGTCGAGTCACGATCGAGCTTCACGGCGGCGATGACCGACTGGCCCTCCTCATCTCGGACAACGGGATCGGATTCGATCCAGCCACCGTTGCGTGGGGGCTCGGTCTGACCAATCTGAGAGAGCGATCTACGCGGGCCGGGGGACAGATCTCGATCGAATCTGAACCGGAGACGGGAACGACCGTCCGCGCCTCGCTGCCGCTCTCCTGAGTCGACCGCGGAGTCTTTTGATACAACACTCATGGCACCACTACATTTCTGTCTTCAGCTAGCGCGTACAAATGGGGAATCATGGACCTGAGGGTCGCTGCCACCGGTGAAGTAGTCACCGTTCCTGCCGGAACCACGGCCGTCATCGGCGCGGATCCCTCGGCGACCATCCGGGTCGCTCGACCCGGTATCTCACGGCGCCACGCCGTCGTGAAGTACGACGGCTCCCAGTGGGTCCTGCAGGATGCCTCGAGCCGGAACGGAACGTTCTACAACAGCGCCCGCATCCAGTTCCTGGACATCAAGGGTCCGACGACCGTCCGCCTTGGTCACCCCACCGAGGGCACGGAAGTACAACTCACGCCGATCGCCACCGCCGGCTCGAAGGCCCCAGCGGCCGGTTCTCCTGGCGCAGCGACGAGGCCGGCCCCCGCTGCCACACCGCCTCCGCCGCCTGCACCGGCATCGACACCCCCGCCAGCGCAGCGCACCCGCGTCGCTCCAGCGACGCAGGCTTCACCGGGCAGCGTGGATCCCCGACTCGATGACCTCGTGTCGGCACTCAACGACACCGTGAAGTCGATCAAGGGCCTCACCTGGTCGGTCTGGGCGATGATTGCGGTGACCGCCGTTCTGGCGATCCTGACCCTCTTCGTTGGGATTATCGGGAGCTGAAGCCGGCTACCAGCCGATTCCCACCGTTCCTGAGCCCCGAAGGACAGCTACCGCTCGTCGTCGTCCGAGGTGGTCCGGAGGTACTTCTCCACTTCGGCGCCGATCTCGTCGGCCGGCAGGACCTGAAGCGGCGAGACGAGTTCAGGGCCGTCCTCCTGCATCTGCTCCAGTCGCTCAACGTATTGGCGCGCGTCGTCGCGTTCGCTGAGGTCGGAGTCGATCTGTTCGAGTTGGGTCGATGCCTCCAAAGCCAAATCGCCAATGGGGAAGCGTACGCCCACCTGTCCTCCCACTCGTTCGATGAGGCTCAGCACGCCGGGGTGGAACGGAGCCTGCAGATAGTGCGGCACTTGCGCCCAGTAGCCGATTGCTGGGATGCCGGCATCCGCAACACCCTGGCGCAAGACGCTGACGGCGGCGCCGGGTACTACGAGATCATCCGGCAGCACCTCATCGCCTTCGCGCAGCAAAGCCTCGTCCGACGTCGTGCACACGACCCGTACCGGACGCGTGTGCGGCACCGGTGCCGGTACGGCACCGAGGGTCACGAACTTCTTGACGCCGTAGCGCTCGGTCAAACCCACGAACTCCCGGATCAGTTCCTTCCAGCGGAAATCGGGCTCGTTCCCCACGGCGAAGAGCAGATCAACGCCGTCCACCGTTCGGTGAATGAGCTCCAGACGAGGCCAGATCGTCTCGTTGAGTTTGCCGGTGGAGAAATGCAGCGTTGGCCGCGACGATCGGTAGTCGAACAGGGCGTCGGCCTCGAAAGAAGCGATCACATCGCCACCGTCGGAGATTCGATCTGCTGCGTCCGTGCCGACCGACGCAGCGTCGACCCAGCCCGACATCGCCAGAAGCATGATCGGATCGTTGAGGTCGAGATCGTTTGCGAATGAAAGCAGTGTCATCGCTGCCGACGTTACTCAGCTCCGCGTTGTCACGCCGACGGGAATCCGGCGTCGGCCGCTTCGCGGCCCATCCGCTCGGTCACCCGCCGGCGGAGCTCCTCGAAGAACTCCCTGGTATTGAACGGCTCGAGATCGGACTCCCCCATCGGTCCGTGGGCCTCGGCCGGAAGGCGGTAGTCGTCGACCTCGAAGCCACGGCGCCGCTCGTTCGCATAGCCGCGCAACTGGGTTCGCATTGCTGCACCTCGGAGGTCATCACCGGTGATGTCGAGTCCCGTCGTAGTGCGGACCGCGTCGGCCTCGAACTCAGGGCTGGCGTTCGCGAACTTGCACAGACCGGTGAAATCGTCGATCAGATACAGGGGACCGGTCTCCGTGATGGCATCGACCCAATAGTCGAGATCCGTCTGCCGTTCCATGGCATAGAGCATGAACGTCCGCATCGACATGTGCCCGCCGGCCAGGGCCCACGGGAACCCAGGGTTGATATGAGGCTCGTATGCGGGATACTCGATCCCCTTCGAGTGCATGGCGTACCCCGCCTCGTTCAGCCGGTCGGACAGACGCTTCACGCCACCGCCGAGGTCGGGCAGGAGTCCGTCGGACACCGCCTGAATCGCTGCCATCACCCCGTCCACGTCACCGTAGGCAAGGCCGCCGAGCAGATCGCCGTCGTGGCGCCGGTTGTACTCCATGACGTACCCAAGGGTCACGCCGAGCGAGATTGAATCCATCCCCAATTCGTCGGAGAGGTGAATCAGAGAGAGAGCTGCGTCAGGATCGTAGATGCCGAGGTTCGAGGAGAGCAGGGCGATCGGTTCGTAGTCCACCTTCGCACGGAAACGCCCCGTCTCACCATCTGGCTCCTCCTCATAGACATTCTTGTGGCAGCGAATACCGCAGAGGTAGCACCCCTCCGCCCTGACCTCGTACGGCCCATCCTCGACCGACGCCCGGTAGAGCGTCGTGCCGGCATCGGTGCCGGTCGGAGCAAAGTTGAATTCCGGAAGCGCCTGCTCTTCATGCATCCACTTCAGTGTCCGCCATGTCCCGCCGCGGTCGTGTTCGAGATCCCGATACCTCGCACTCCCCGGCCCCAGGTTGATCTCGCGATTGATGTCGCGCAGGCCACGTTCGCGGGCAGGATCGGGACCGTCGGCAGCGATCGCCCACAGATTCTTCGAGGCCATCACGCCGCCGTATCCACCCCGCCCACAGAACCGCTGTTTGGGATCGCCGCTCTCCAACTGGTTGTCCGTCGACAAACCGATGGCGGCGTAGCGCATGGTCTCGTAGTGCTCGGCCGCGGGTCCGATGGATGCGAAGTGCGCCCCGGGATAGCGTCCGTGGAGCGCCTGAATACGATCGTTGATCGTGTGTCCTGCGAGATCGGAGGCATCGAGGAACGCGAACCGGACCGGTCCTTCATCGGATCCCGGCGTGAGGTGGATCAGCGTCGGCCGTTCGGCCCGTCCGGTGAAGATCACCTCGTCGATGCCGAGGCCACGGAGCTTGGTCCCGAAGTGGCCGCTCCCTGCGCTCCACATGAGACCGGGCGAGCCGCTGTCCGACACCTTGAGCGGCGAGTAGCCGTGGAAGTACGTGCGCAGACCGGTCATCACCCGGGTGCCGCTCAACAGGCCGAGGTTCATCACCAGAGGTACGGACGGCGCGTACGGGTCGTCGACCTCGACGTCGACGAGCAGCTTCGTGGCACGAGCTATCCCGCCGAGGGCGTCCTCGAGATCCTTGGCTGGGACCGATTCGAACCGGACCGTCTGGTCCGTGAGGTTCACGTGGTATCGGTGAATCATCACCGCAGTGATCGGCAGCGCGGCGTCCTCGTGCACGATGCCCCATCCCTTCAGTCGATCGTCGCATCGTAGCGATTGACTCCGGTGCGCCGACCGAACCGCCGCTAGAGGTACAGCCCCGTCTGCTCGTCGGCGGCCGGTGGCTCCAGGGCGTGCCGGCGCCGCATCTGTTCGAGTTGCGCCTGAGCCGACATCTGCTGGGTCCACAGGGATGCCTGGATCCCCTGGAAGAGGCCCTCGAGCCACCCGATCAACTGGGCTTGCGCCACCCGGATCTCCGGTTCGGTCGGCGTGTCACTCTCGAGTGGAACGAAGATCGCATCGAGTTCTTCCTTGAGGTCGTCGGAGAGCACGTCACGCAGTTCGTCGATCGAACGGTGGTAGACGTCGAGCAGTCGCTGACGCCCCACATCATCCATGCCGGACGCTCGCACTTCTTCGAGCATCGCTCGTGTCATCGAGGCGATCCGGATCAGTTTCGAGGGTTCACTCACGAACGTGCCCTCGTCCTCCGGTTCGTCGGCGACTACGGGATCGACGACCTGGGGAGTGATCGGCTCTTCGACGTCGGGCGTTGGTTTCGCATCGGTCTGGTTGTCCATGACCCCATGGTACGGCAGCGCGGTCCGAGCCGAAACGGTACCCTCGAATCTATGACTGACGCAGCAGCGCCGAGCGACGGGCAGAAGCGGTCGCGCACGTGGTGGAAGGTCCTCCTCATTGCGATCGCCGCATTCCTCATCGTGGTGATCGTTGGCGTGGCGCTCTTCATGCGCGTGTCGGTGCGCCGGGCGTTCCCCGACGTCGACGGCGAGGTAGCGATCGCCGGCCTCGACTCGACTGTTGAGGTCATCCGCGACGACATGGGCATCCCCCATATCTATGCGTCCAGCACACACGACGTGTTCATGGCCCAGGGCTACGTCCACGCCCAAGAGCGGTTCTGGCAGATGGACTTCTGGCGTCACATTGGTGCCGGGCGCCTTTCCGAGATGTTCGGCGAATCACAAGTCGAGACGGACACGTTCCTCCGCACCCTCGGTTGGCATGAGATCGCCGAAGCCCAGTACGAGGCAGCCCCACCAGACATGCGGGCGATCATGGATGCCTATGCAGACGGCGTGAACGCCTACATCGCGACCCAATCCCCTGCCGACCTCAGCTTCGAGTACACGGTCCTCGAATTCACGAACCACTCCTACACCCCCGAGATGTGGACTCCGGTCGACACCCTCAGTTGGGGTATCGCCATGGCGTGGGACCTACGCGGCAACATGGACTCCGAGATCGAACGAGCGATCCTGCTCGGCACGCTCACCGACTCACAGGTTGCCCAACTCTTCCCTCCATACCCCGGCGACATCAATCCGTACATCGTCCCGGCCAACGAGAACGACGCCGACCTGGTGACAACGATGGCTGCCTCGCTCCGATCGACCCCCGCGCTCCGTTCGGCGTTGTCGTCTGCCCAGGAGAACATCAACCTCCTCGCCGCCCTCGGAGCGTCCGCTCCGGAGGCCGGGATTGGCTCCAACTCTTGGGTCATCTCAGGTGACCGTTCGTCAACCGGATCGCCGATCCTCGCCAACGACCCTCACCTCGCGATCCAGATGCCGTCGATCTGGTTCCAGAACGGCCTCCACTGCACCGACGTGTCTGCCGCCTGCCCCTTCGAAGTCGCCGGCTTCTCGTTTGCGGGGGTTCCCGGAGTGATCATCGGCCACAACGCAAACATCGCGTGGGGTGTCACGAACCTCGGACCCGACGTCCAGGACCTCTACGTCGAGAAGGTGAACCCCGACAACCCGAATCAGTACGAGGTCAACGGGGCGTGGGTCGACATGGATGTCCACGAGGAGACCATCGCCGTCGCCGGCGGCGACCCCGTCACGATCGAAGTCAAGGCGACGCGCCACGGGCCCGTCATTTCCGGCTCGTATGAGGCCTTGGACGACTTCGCCGATTCGGGTGTCGCCACTCCGGAACCCTATGCGATCGCACTGCGGTGGACGGCGCTCGAGTCGAACCCCGGAATCGTCCAGGCGTTCATCGGCCTCGACATGGCGAAGAACTGGGATGACTTCCGTGCTGCGCTCTCGACGTTCACCGTACCGGCCCAGAACTTCATCTACGCCGACACCTCGGGGAACATCGGCTACCAGTCGCCCGGGTTCATCCCGATTCGGGCCGGCGGCGACGGGACGCTGCCCGCCCCCGGTTGGACCGATGACTACGAATGGACCGGATACATACCGTTCGATGAACTGCCTCGGTCGTACAACCCGGAGAGCGGCTACATCGTCACGGCGAACAACGCCGTCGTCGACGACACCTATCCCTATCACATCACCTACGACTGGAACCACGGCTACCGGGCCAGGAGGATCGTCGATCTCGTGGGATCCAACAGCGGGATCGGCCTCGCGGAACACGGCTCGATTCAGTTCGACTCATTCAGCCTCAACGCGCAGACGGTTGTGCCGTATCTCACGGCGCTTGATTCGTCGCTCAAGGACGTGCTCTCCACATGGGATCTCGGGAACCAGGCCGATTCCAGTGCCGCAGCGGCATTCAATGCTGTCTGGGCTCGCCTGCTCGAATACACGTTCCACGACGACCTGCCCGAGGACTACTGGCCGAGCGGGGCGGGACGGTGGTACACGGTCGTCGGTGCCATGCTCGAGGATCCGACCGATCCGTTCTGGGACGACAAGACGACGTCCGAGGTTGAGGACAGAGACATGATGCTGTCGAAGGCCCTTGCCGCCGGCTACGGCGACCTGGACGAATGGTTCGGCGACAACCCAGAGGACTGGCGATGGGGTGACCTGCACCTGTCGATCTTCCGGAACCAGACGCTCGGGGATTCCGGGATCGGCCTCATCGAAGACCGCTTCAATCGCGGTCCATATGAGACCTCGGGCGGCGCGGACCTCGTCAACGCGACCGGTTGGACGGCATTCGAGGGTTTCGAGACCACCTGGCTGCCGTCCATGCGGATGCTCGTCGACCTCGGCGACCTGTCCCGGTCGCTGGCGACCCACACGACCGGACAGTCCGGCCACGCCGACCACCCCCACTATGACGACATGATCCCCCTCTGGCTCAGCGGCGAGTACTCCCCCATGAGCTGGACCCGCCCCCAGATCGAAGCCGCCGCGGAGGCCACGCAGACCCTGGTCCCGGGTGGGTAGCGAAGTCGCCAGTCGCCAGTCGCCAGATTCTTCTTGCCCAGGCCCGGTTTCTGTCACAGCGGTTTGATACGTTGTCGGTATGGGATACCACGATCTCGCCACCGCAGCGATCGAGCAGAAGCTGCTCGACAACGAAGTGATCGTCGCCCGAGCCCGAGCGACACAGATGTCCCTCCTGCGTGAACTCGACCGCCGACAGGTCGCGATGCGGGACGGTCACCGATCCCTCCAAGAATGGGCGGCCGGCCGGATGGACGTCGCCCCCGAGACCGCCCGTGTCCTCGTATCCACCGCGCGGCGCCTCCAAGACCTCCCCGATGTCGACGAAGCGGTCGCCACGGGTGTGATCGGTTTCGACCGCGCCGTCGCGGTGTCGCGCCTCGCGGGCCGCGACAACGCCTCGACCTGTTGAGCGAGGCGGCCGGGTATGACATCGACGGGATCCGGGCCCTGACGGCGAAACGACGCAGGATGACACGTCTCGACGAGATCCAATCGTTCGAAGAGCGCTACGTCTCGATCCAACCGAACCTCGACGAATCAGCATGGCGTCTATCCGGACAGTTGCCCGGCTTCGCAGGCCGCACCGTCGTCGAAGCTCTCGAGACCCGGGGCGACAGCTTCCCGTACGGGTCGAGTGTCACACCGTCACGCACGACGCGCAACGCCGATGCGTTGTGGTCGATCAGCCACGACGCCGTCAGTGGTGGTGACGGCGCCACCGTTGACGCCTCATCACCGGTGCTGACGGTATTTGTCGACGCCACCGAAGCCGCAGCGTCGAACGCCACGACCGGTGTCACACTCGAAGCCGGACCGCGGGTCGGAGCGAACGCCGTCGAAGCAATCCTCTGTAGCGGCACCGTTGAAGTCACCGCACGCACCACAGACGGGCAACCCCTCGCCCTCGGACGCCGCACCCGGGTCATCCCACCCCGCCTCCGACGGTTCATCCTGCACCGCGACGCCACACGATGCACCATCTCCGGCTGCACCAGCCGGTACCGCCTGCAGATCCACCACATGATTCCGTGGTCCCACAACGGCCGGACCGACCCCGAGAACCTCACCACCCTGTGCTGGTTCCACCACCAGGTCGTGATCCACGGCCACGGCCACCGCATCGACCCCACCTCACCGCCCCAACGAAGACGACTCCTCAACCCAAGAATCCACGCACCACCCCACCCGGCCACACGGAGGTTCGCGTAGACCCGTCTTCGCCTCTCCCACGCAGTGGGAGAGGCGCGAGCACCGGCCGGCAGGCCGGAGCGCAGCGGAGAGGGCTGCCCGCGTGGAGACCACCTCACACCTGAAGAACACACCAGAACGCGTCAAGCCGCATCTGTTTGATCCCACCCCCAGGCCGCCCCCTCTGCGACCAAGCAGCCGCTCGATCGCGTCTCCCCCACCTGATCGGCGGTGGAGACGAAGACCCGTCCTCAATCAGACGAACGCGTAGACCGCGTATGCGACGAAGGCGGCGAGGAGGATGGCCCCTTCGTTTCGGCTGATCCTCTGGCCGGTGAATGAGAAGACGCCGGCGATCAGAGCGGAGACGACCATGAGTGCGAGCGGCACGATCGTGATCTCGGTGAGGGCGCCGGGCCCAAGGACCGCTGCGAGACCGATGACACCGAGCGAATTGAAGATGTTCGATCCCAACACATTGCCGAGGACGAGTTCCGGTTCCTTGTGCCGAGCGGCGGAGATACCGGCCGCCAGTTCGGGAAGGCTGGTGCCGACGCCCGTGATGAGTCCGAGGAACACAGCGGAGAGACCGAAGTACTCCCCGAATCCGACGACACCGTCAAGCAGGGAGTCCGCAGCAATCACGGTCACGAGGAGTGCCGCCACGCCGATGAGGATCTCCTTGCCGACTTCTCGTCGCCACTCATGCCGGCCCTTTGGAGCGTCGTCCTCGACGTCACCGGCATCCCTGACCTGAACCATGACCGCATCCGGATCTTCGCTCGACCAGCGAATCATCAGCCAGATCGCGATGCAGAGGAGACCCAGCAGCACAAACCCCTCCCACGCACTGAGCCAGGAGTTTGCGAGGAAGGCGGTGAGGACCCCAACGGCGGCGAACATCAGCGCGCCCTCGCGCTTGATGATCCTTCGCCTCGCGACGATCGGCGTCAGCAGCGCCGCGGATCCGAGCACCAATGTGAGGTTCGAGGTGTTCGAACTGAGCACATTCGCGACGGCCAGATCGAGCTCGCCTTCGAGCGCAGCGATCGCGGACACAACGAACTCGGGAACCGACGTGCCGAAGCCGACGATGACGGCACCGATGAGCACTACCGAGACGCCGAATGCGCGAGAGATGCGCACGGCGGACTTCACGAGGCGGTCGGCCGCGTAAATCAGAGCGACGAGACCAATGATGATTCTGATGGCGTCGAGGAGCACCGGACCCTTCCCGAGAAGTGGTGGGATGGTACCCGGCCGCGGCGAAGGTGAACCGACCAGACACCACTAGCCTGCCTTGACGCATGGACAACGACACCGAACCTCTTCACCGTACGTGGATCCACGCAGACGGGCCACTCCAGCGCCGCTTTGTCCGGCCGGCGCTCGGGTTCATGGCGACCGAGGCGTCTGGCGCATTCGTGCTGCTCGCTGCAACCGTCGCCGCCCTCATCTGGGCGAACTCGGCATGGGGTGACTCCTACTTCGAGTTCTGGGAAACCCACATCACGATCGAGATCGGTGCGTTCCACTTCGACGAGTCGCTGAAGCACTTCGTCAACGACGGACTGATGGCGATCTTCTTCTTCGTCGTCGGCCTCGAAATCAAGCGTGAGTTGGTGGTCGGAGAACTCAACTCGGTGAAGAAGGCAGCGCTTCCGGCCATGGCCGCTCTTGGTGGCATGGTCGTTCCCGCCCTCATCTACGTGGCATTTGTCTGGTCGAGCGGCCCGGCCGATGCCCTCTCCGGCTGGGGTATCCCGATGGCGACCGACATCGCTTTCTCCGTCGGCGTGATCGCCCTTCTCGGAAGCCGCGTTCCGATCGGAGCGAAGCTTTTCCTCCTGGCGCTCGCGATTGTGGACGACATCGGAGCGATCGTCGTGATCGCGATCTTCTATACCGAAGACCTCTCGTTCGTCTGGATGGCGGTTGCGGTGGCAACCCTCCTGGTTATCGTCGTTGCGCGTCAGGCTGGCATCCGGGCCGGAATCATCTATCTCCCACTCGCGATCCTCGCCTGGTTCGCGTTCCTCGAGTCCGGCGTGCACGCCACGATCGCCGGCGTCATCCTCGGACTGCTCGTCCCGGCGAGGGCCTACTACAGCGACAAGGACTTCAGGCGGAAGGCCGGGTGGATCCTCGAGCGCTTCGATCGAGATCAGGCATCCCCCCAGGCCCATGCACGGCTCGACCAGGACGCATTGGCGCTCGCAGCGATCTCTCGCGAGTCGGTCTCGCCACTGGAGCGGTGGGAACACGCCCTCCACCCATGGTCGTCGTTCCTGATCGTCCCGCTCTTCGCTCTTGCGAACGCAGGCGTCCGCTTCGTCGGAGTCGATGTCGTAGAAGCCGTGCTGAGTCCGATCGCCCTCGGCGTCTCCGTCGGCCTCGCCATCGGCAAGCCCGTCGGCGTTGCGCTCGCCGCATGGATTGCGATCAGGCTCAAGCTCGGACAACTCCCGCGCCACACGACCTTCGGCCACATCGTCGGCCTCGGCTTCCTCGCCGGCATCGGGTTCACCGTGTCCCTGTTCATCTCCGAGCTTGCCTTCCGCAGCAGCGCCGAGGGTCATCTGTTCACCGACGAGGCAAAGATCGGCATCTTCATCGGATCGATCATCGCCGGTGTCGCCGGGTTCACATTCCTTCGTCTCTACAAGGGCAAAGCGCCCACCCGCTAGGCGCAGACACGCGCGAAGCGACCCTCCGGCAGGTGCGCGAACGGACTCATCTGAGCCAACGCGGACGGCGTCGCTCGGATGTGGGTTGTCTCGACGGTCGATACCCTTGCTACGCCAGCGAAACAACCGAGGTAGGCACCATCAAGTCGTTCAGCGCTCCCCGCACGATCCCCGTTCCGGCTGCCGACAACGTCGTAGCAGCGCTGCTCTCCCGCTCTGCTGCCGCACCAGATCGTGCCGCCCTCGCCTATCGAGATGGTGAAGGTTTCGCAACGATGGACACCACTGCGTTCGTCGCTCAAGTGATGGAGGTTGCCGCCGGCATCGCCTCTCTCGGCCTGGAACCGGGCAGTCGGATCTCGCTCTTCTCGGCGACCCGGTGGGAATTCACGGTTATCGACTACGCAATCTGGGCTTCGGGATGCGCCACGGTCACCATCTATGAAACCTCGTCGGCAGACCAGGTCGAATGGATCGTTGGAGACTCCGGAACCAAGATGATCATCTGCGAGACGGTCGCGCATCGCGCCATCTTCGAAGCCGTCTCCGAACGTCTCCCCGAGTGCACAACCACGTTCGTGATCGAGGACGGGGCGCTGGGCGCGCTGAAGGCCCTCGCGACGGACGCATCCCGCGGTGAGGTCAAACGTAGGATCGCAGCCATCTCCCAGGACGATCTGGCATCGCTCGTCTACACCTCGGGGACAACCGGAATGCCGAAGGGATGCATGCTGACTCACGGCAACTTCATCTGGGAGTCGCGCCAACTCGAGGCGATGGCGCCGCAGGTGTTCAACGACAGCCAGCGGCAACTGATGTTCCTACCCCTGGCACACATCTGGGCTCGCCTCGTCGAGGTGGCCTGCATCTCGACCGGAGTCACCATCTACTACTCGTCCGGCGTTCCCCAACTCGTCGAGGAACTCTCCATGGCGAAACCCACCTGGATCTTCTCCGTTCCACGGGTCTTCGAAAAGATCTACAACGTAGCGAAGCAGCGGGCCGACTCCGAGGGCAAGGGTCGCATCTTCGACCGCGCCGCCGAGGTCGCCATCCGGTATTCGACGAGCCTCGATTCCGGCGGACCGGGAGTGTGGACGCGCATCCAGCACGCTGTGTTCGATCGGCTCGTCTACGCCAGGCTCCGTGCACGGTTCGGGAGCGACTTGAAATACGCCTTCTCCGGCGGCGCTCCGTTGGGAACCCGCCTCGGGCATTTCTTCCGGGGGGTCGGCATGAACGTCCTGGAGGGGTACGGTCTCACGGAGACGACCGCCGGGTCTACCCAGAACACCCCGGATGCAATGAAAATAGGATCGGTCGGGCAGCCGTTCTTCGGTACGTCAATCGCGATCGCCGACGATGGCGAAGTGATGATCAAGGGTGGCCAGATCTTCTCCGGATACTGGAACGACGAACTCGCCACCGAAGAGGCGCTTGAGCCGGACGGATGGTTCCACACCGGGGACATCGGTGAGATCGACGCCGACGGGTTCCTCTGGATCACCGGTCGCAAGAAAGAGATCATCGTCACTGCCGGAGGCAAGAACGTTGCCCCGGCCGTCCTCGAGGATCGAATCCGCGCCCACCCGCTCGTGAGCCAGGTCGTGGTCATCGGAGAGGCCCAGCCGTTCATCTCCGCCCTCGTCTCGATCGACGAGCAAGCCCTGCCCGATTGGGCATCCGCAAACGGAAAGGCATCAGCGAATCTCAAGGATCTGCTGACCGATCCCGACCTCACGGCGGCGATCCAGTCTGCGATCGACGATGCCAACAGCACGGTGTCTCGGGCTGAAGCGATCAAGACGTTCAGGATCCTCCCCGAAGACCTCAGCGTGGAGGACGGGGGGCTTACCCCCACCTTCAAAGTGCGCCGCGCGAACGTGACCGATCGGTACCAAGCCTTCGTGTCCGACATCTACCAACCGAAGTAGCGGCGCAGCCGTCGTTGGGAACAGACGAGGCCGATCGATCGTTGACCGGAGAGAGCACTCCCCGGAGCGTCCGCAATGACCGACCAGCCGAACCCACTCGCCGTCGCATGGTCGATCGCGCGTGCCCGCCGCGTGCGGCGCCCAAGGCCATCCGGCGATCTGTGGGTCCGCTCCGTCGACTACGCCACAGTTCTCGATGCACTGCGCTCCGACGGGGTCGGCGTCCTCCCGGCTGAACGGTCCACGCTCTCCGGCTTCAGGAACCAGATGGAAGAGGTTGATCCCGACTCCCTCTCCACCGACGGTGCACTGGCGTTCTGGCTCAACCTCTACAACGCCGGGGCACTCGCTCTCGCGGCCGACGCTGTCGAGGCCGGTGAACCAACGGTCCTTCGTATCCCGGGGGCGTTCGACACGCCGTGGGCGATGGTCGGCGGAGAATCGTTGTCCCTCAACGATATCGAGCACGGGAAGATTCGGCGCCTCAAGGATCCGAGGATTCATGCCGCCCTCGTGTGTGGCTCGGCGTCGTGTCCGACACTGCGGTACGAACCGTTCGATGACACCGTCGCGACCCAACTCGACGACCAGATGCGCTCGTTCCTCACCGCAGGCGGCGCCACGGTCGATCGAGATGCCGGAGTCCTGCGGTTGTCGCGCCTCTTCCTTTGGTACGGCGGAGACTTCGTCCGCCCGGGGCGAATGCCGACCTGGCTCCCGGCCCGACGCCGCGATCTCGCCCGCGCGATCGCCGGATGGCTCCCGGCCGATGATGCCGATTGGGTGTTCAGGTCCATGACCGATGTCGAATTCGCGACTTACGACTGGGGTCTGGCCTGTTCGATCGCCTGACGGTGGGTCCCATACAGGAGTGCCCCGATGGCCATCACGGCCGCTGCAATGTCAAACGGCAGGACGCGCTGCATCAGGTACGAGGCGTCGACGATCCACTCGCCGTTGGGTCCGAAGCCGACGGCTTCCAGGTACCACCAGATCGACCAGATGCAAATCACGGTGAGCATCAACCCGGCCGCAATCGCAGCCTGCATGCGCCACGCCCGATAGACACCGACGACGAGCGCGGCGCCTGCCCATGCGATGTCGAGAGCCGAAAGCAACTGCAGAAACTGGAGCGATGGCGGATACCGCATCGCGGCTGAAGACGCGATCGCCACGAGGCCGACGAGGCCAGTCGCCAGGAACACGATGGAGACGCCGGATGCCAGCAACCGCCGGTGCGGTCCCCATGTCTGCCCTCGGAACCAATCTGCGCCGGCGAGCGGCGCCAATCGGAGCGAGGCGGCGAGGCCGAGGAGCACCAGGGCGGTCAGGTGGACAAGGACGAGTCCGAGCGGCGGCGCCGACCACTGGACAAACAACAGCGGCAACGAGGCAACGAGACCAAGAGCGAGGAACGGCACCGTAGCGAGGATCGCTCGCTCCATCGGTGCGTCGGCTCCGGGAGCCGCCGCTTTCACCGCGACGTCGTCCGGTGTCCGGCCCGTTCCGAGGCGATGCGTTTCTCAGCGAGAGCTGCGTAGTCGGCGTCGGTGTCGTAGCCGACGTAGTGGCGCCCCGTCTGCACCGCTGCGATCGCCGTCGAGCCTGATCCGAGGAACGGATCGAGCACAAGGTCACCCTCGAAGGTGTAGAGCTCGATGAGGCGACGCGGAAGCTCCGTCGGGAAAGGTGCGGGATGACCCACGCGACGGGCGGATTCGGGGAGGATGTCCCACACCGACATCGTGGCTTCCAGGAAGGTCTCTTTGGAGATCGTGTCGGTGCCTGCCCGCTCGCGCCGAAATGAGGCCTTCGAGGCCACCAGCACATACTCGTGGACGTCGCGCAGGGTCGGGTTCTTCGCTGACTGCCACGACCCCCAGGCCGTGGATCCGCCTGCAGCCTTGGCCTTCTGCCAGATGATCTCCCCCCGTAGGAGGAAGCCAACTTCGGTCAGGAGAACGCCGACGAGGTGGTTGAGTGGCAAGTAGGGCTTCCGACCGAGGTTGGCCACGTTGACCGCCACACGGCCACCGGGTTCGATCACCCGATACGTCTCCGTGAAGACGCTGCGAAGCAGACTTAGGTATTCCTCGAGGTCGAGGTCCTCGTCGTAGTCCTTGCCAACGTTGTAGGGCGGAGAGGTGACCATGAGGGCGACACAGTCGTTCGGAAGCTGGTCCATCGACTCGGACGACTGGATGAAGACCTTGTCGAGCACGTTGGCTGGAGCATCGCGGACTTCACCGACATCGCTCGAGACCGGCATGCGCACCATACGGCGGGCGTAATAGGCAGATGAGTCGTGACTCTCCCGCTTGCTCGCGCCGAAGCTGGTAGTGCTGGTCGCCATTGGCCTTGCCTCCTGGCCGCAACGGTAGTTGCAGAGCACCGCGGCGACGCGGACCTTCGCGTCGACGCAACCCGACGATTCGAAGCCTGAGCTATCCGGCTGCCCGAACGTAGCTTCCGAGCACCCAGAGATCGGCGCACGTGGCGGGAGGCGGTTCGATGACTCTGGCAAGGCCCTCGGGTCCCGGATCATGGATCAGATCGACGAAGAATCGGTAGGACCATGCCTCGTTCGACGGGCGGGATTCGATCCTCGTCAGGTTCGCTCCTCTGAGGCCGAGTTCTGCAAGAACGAGGGCCAGGGCACCGGGAGTGTGCGACGTGGTGAACAGCACCGTGGTCTTGTCGTCGGTCGGGTCGACCTGGGGTTCACCAGGGGCGAGAACGACGAATCGCGTGGTGTTGTGTGCCCGATCCATGACGTCGCTCTCGAGGATTTCGAGCCCGTAGATCTCGGCCGATCCCGGCGGTGCGAGCGCAGCGACCGCCGGATCGCCGATCTCGACAACCTCCCTCACGGCTCCGGCCGTGTCGGGACGAGCCACGACCTCGACGCCCATGTCGAGCAGATGACGTTCCGCCTGGGCAAGCGCCTGAGGATGGGACCGAACCTCGGTCAGTGCGTCAATCGAAGCACCGGGCAGCCCGAGGATCGCATGACGGACCTCGACGAGATGCTCCGCGACGATCGCAAAGGGCTGGTGGCCCCCTCCACCCGGGAGGCGATCGAGGACCGGAAGGACCGATCCGGTCGTCGAATTCTCAACCGGAACGACCAGTCGATCGATCTCACCGTCTTCGAGTGCGGTGAACGCTGCTGCGAAACCGATCAGTCCGATCGGCTCTCCCTCTGCGAATAGTTCGCCAACGGCCCGATAGCTGTACGAACCGGGTTCACCCTGATATCCAATGCGCATGGCGTGACGATAGGCCTTTCGGGTCCTACCAGCGTGCGTGGGAGTGGTTGCGAGTCACCAGCGATTCCTCCTCGTTGGGGGGAGGTGACCCGAGCGCAGCGACGGGCGGCGGGGCCCCCGCGTCTCCACGCACGCGAGAGACCCCTTCCGTCAGCGCCTGGAGGCGCTGCCACCTTCCCCTGAGGGGAAGGACTTGACGCCCAACACCCTGAAGATCGCCGTCGATGTCACCGAAGCGGCCTCCGCCGGATCGTCGAAGGAAGCCGCCAGGTCTTCGGCGGCCAGGAGCAGGCCCTCAACCAGGACGGCGTAGACGTGGGGGTCGATCGAATCGTCAAACGATCCGTCTGCGGCGCCTTCGGCGATGATTGCCTCAATCAACGCTCGGACGGACATCACGTGTTCGTCGAGGCGGGCGCGCGCTCCGGACGACAGCGCGCTCCTCATATCCGAAACCGGATGACCGTGTCGGGTCCCAGCGACCGTGTGCCGGGTCAACAGGTCCAACTTGTCACCGGCAGATGCGGTGGCATCGAGCAGCTCTGTCAAGTGAGCGAACCCGGTCAGCGTGTACTCCTCGATACCGGCGACAACGATCTGTTCGACATCGGTGAAGTGGTTGTAGAGCGTCTGGCGGGCGACGTCGGCACGATCGGCGATCGCTGTCATCGTCACGGCACCAAGACCTTCCTCGGCCACCAACTCGAAGGTTGCGTGCAGAATCCGGTCTCGAGGCTCGCCGCCCTCTGAAGTCGCAGACATCAGGACCTCCGGTAGATCGCAACGGACATCGGTACAAACACCGCCAGCAGAACAACGATCCAGCCGATGGACCACAGGACCGCATCCCCGGCAGGGATTCCGTTGCAGAGGTCCCTCGCCGCATCTCCAACGACCGAGATCGGTTGCCACTTGGCGAATCCCTGGAGCCAACCGGGCATCTGTTCGGCCGGAGTGAACACGGTGCTCGCAAGCATCAGGGGGAACAGCCAGAACATCGAGAGCATGCCGACCATCTCGGCACTCCTCACCTGCGCCGCGATCGCTGCGTTCATCCAGGAGAACGCGTACCCGATGCCCACGGAGAGAGCGATGGCGCCGATTGCTCCTCCGAGCGACGCGAACCGGAATCCGAGGAGATACCCGACCACAGCCACGAGCAGCACACCGACGATGTTGCGCATGGCGTCCGCGATCGTTCGCCCGCCGAGCACGGCGAACTGGCTCATCGGCATCGACCGAAGGCGGTCGGTCACTCCCTCGGCGAGGTCCGCGGCGAGGCCGGTCCCCGTCTGCTGAGCGCCTGTCAGCGTCGTGATCACGAAGATGCCTGGCACGAGATACTGGATGTAGTCCACACCGGTGCCTTCGGCGATGGCGCCACCGAACACCCAGTAGAACAGCAGCAAGAAGAACACGCCCATGACCACCGCGAACGACAGCATCTCGGGCTGGCGTCGTGTTCGCAGGAGATCTCGCCAGGTCATGGTCACGGTGTCCTGTACGGCCCAGCGGAATCGCTGTCCGAGACCGGGTTCGAGAGCTGCCGCGAATACGGCCTCCTCGTTCGTCATCGGTCACCTCCGCTGCCGGTCATCGCAAGGAACACGTCATCGAGGGTCGGCTTCCTCAATTGGAAGTCGGTGACCTCGACCCCATCGGCGTCGAGCGTCCGGAGGAGCGACAGGCTCTGACTGGCTCCGCCGGTGAGCGGGACTTGGAGTCGCGTCCCTTCGGGATCCGAGGCCACCGTCAGACCGGCTCCGGCGACCGACGCCTCAGCCGTGGGGAGGTCATCTCGGGAGGCGACATGCACCTCGAGCACGTCTCGGTGCAGGTCTCGCTTCAATTCGGCGCTCGTACCCGATGCCTTCATCACGCCCTCGTCGATGATCACGATCGAGTCGGAGAGCCGATCGGCCTCCTCGAGATACTGGGTCGTCAACACCACGGCCGTGCCCTTCTCCGCCAGTTCACGGATCTCACCCCACAACTCTGTGCGCGTGTGGGGATCGAGACCGGTAGTCGGTTCATCGAGGAACAGCACCGGTGGAGACGCAATCAGGCTCGCAACGACATCGAGCCGACGCCGCTGCCCACCGGAGTAGGTCTCGGCGACGCGGTCGGCGAAGTCGGTGAGTTCGAACCGATCGATGAGGTAGTCAATGCGTTCGGCTCGTTCTGCCGACGGGATCTTGTAGAGCCGGCCGAAGAGTTGGAGATTCTCTCTGGCCGTCAGTTTCTCATCGACCGCGGCCGACTGGCCGGCAAGGCCAATCA
Source organism: uncultured Actinomycetota bacterium (assembly GCA_963836085.1). Taxonomy (GTDB): domain Bacteria; phylum Actinomycetota; class Acidimicrobiia; order Spongiisociales; family UBA5794; genus JAHEEL01. The sequence continues at coordinate 41,039 of CAWIHT010000008.1, read as the reverse complement.
CCCGCCGCACGGCGTCCGGCCTGGTTGCCACATCGATGCCTGCGATCGACGCGGTTCCTGCGTCGATGGACAACAACGTGGTCAGCATCTTGATCGTCGTCGTCTTGCCGGCACCGTTCGGACCGAGGAGTCCGGTCACCTCTCCGGCCCTGGCCTCGAAACTGAGATCGACGACTGCCTCCGTATCCCCGAAGCTCTTGCAGAGGCCGCGCGCCGACACGGCGATGGGCCGCGAGCCCTGGACTGGTCGGGTCGAAGTGTCGTCCGTCATGGGTCCCTCATTCGGTCGTGGGATTCGACACTCTATCATACTAAATGGACACTATGTCCATTCCCGCACGTCTTGGGGTGCTCCGGTCGCGATTCGCCGGGTACGCGGCCGCGTCGATGCGTAAGATGCCGCCCATGGCAGGCCCTTCCCCCATCACAAATCCAACCCGATGACGGTCGAGCACCGGCTGCTCCCGGAGGCGCCGTTCCAGCGTCTCGCCGACTACGTCGCCGCCGGCGGAGGTCAAGGTCTCGAGGCGCTCGACCGGATGGGACCATCCGACGCGATCGCCGAGATCCGTGCGTCCGGACTGCGCGGGCGAGGCGGCGCCGGATTCCCGACGGCATTCAAACTCGGAGGGGTCGCGGCATCCGACGCCGATCGTAAGTTCGTCGTCGCCAACGTCTCCGAGGGTGAACCCGGAACGTTCAAGGACCGCTGGATGCTCCAGAACAACCCGTACCAGTTGCTCGAGGGCATCACGATTGCCGGGCTGATGACCGGTGCGGAGCAGGCCTTCATCGCCATCAAGCACAAGCACCACACCGCGATCGATCGCCTGGAGCAGGCCGCGGTCGAGATGGTGGATGCCGGCATGATCGGGCACGTACCGATCACCATTGTGCGCGGACCGGACGCCTATCTCTTCGGTGAGGAGAAGGCGATGCTCGAAGTCATCGAAGGTAACGATCCCAAACCTCGCCTCTATCCGCCGTACATGCGTGGACTCTTCGAGACCCAGGGATCGCCACTGAATCCCACGTCGGTCAACAACGCGGAGACGCTCTCGCATCTCCCCAAGATTCTCGCCAACGGTGCTGAGTGGTTCCGGTCAGTCGGAACCGAACAGTCTCCCGGCACGATGATCTTCGCCCTCGGCGGCGACACCACGACCAACACCGTCGTGGAGCTGCCCCTCGGTACACCAATGCGTGACCTGGTCGAGGTCTACGGCGGTGGCATGCCCACCGGTCGGTCGATCAAGATGATCACCAACGGCGTCTCGAACCGTCCGATCCGCGCCGAACACCTCGACGTTCCCCTGTCCTACGAGGGACTTCAGTCGATCGGGAGTGGTCTCGGTTCGGCTGGCTTCACGCTCTACGACAACACAATCTGCCCGGTCCAGGCGATCGGGGCGTACGCGGCATTCAACGCCCGCGGCTCGTGCGGCCAGTGTGTCCCGTGCAAGGTCGGGACAACCGAACTCGCCCGCCGGTTGATCGCTCTCTCGGAAGGTCGCGGCAGCGCACAGCAGATGGACGAGATCTCCGGTTGGGTCGCGAAGGTCACCGACTGGAATCGCTGTGGATTGGGTGCCGGCCAGCAGATGCTCGTGGGAGGCTTCATCGAGGAGTATCCGGAGGACATTGCGATGCATCTCGGCGGCATGCCGTGCGAGAACGACCGCACCGTGGACGTGCCGGTCGTCGCCGACTGGGATCTCGAGACCGGACGCTTCGTCTACTACGAGACCCCCGGCTACGCCGAAGGCCTGGAGATCCCCCTCGACATCCGGTGACCAAGCCGTCGCGTATCCGGCCTCCGGCTGATCCGCCGTGAAATTCGTCGTCCGCGTAGTATTCCGGCCCAGTCGGAAACATCTCGAAGGGCCAGTCACGTGACGACGACACGCAAGCACGATCCGAGCACCTGCGCACAGTGCCTCAGCAATCGTTCGGCATCAACCGATCTCGGCAGCCGACCCTCATGGGTGCAGGACGCCGTCTTCTACCAGATCTTCCCCGACCGTTTCGCAAAGTCCGAACGGGTTCGCAAGCCGGTCAATCTGGAGCCCTGGGACTCTCCCCCGACCTTCCATGGCTACAAAGGCGGGGATCTCCTCGGCGTCGCCGAGCACCTCGATTGGCTCACCGACCTCGGCATCACGGCAATCTACTTCAACCCGATCTTCCGATCGGCCTCGAACCATCGCTATCACACGCACGACTACTACCGCGTCGATCCGATCCTCGGCACCGACAAGGCCTTCGACGAACTCCTCGCGGCGTGCCACGAGCGCGGCATCCGCGTGATCCTCGACGGCGTCTTCAACCATTCCAGCCGCGGCTTCTTCCGCTTCCACGACGTATTGGAGAACGGGGAACAGTCCCCGTACGTCGGCTGGTTCCACATCAGCGGCTTCCCCCTGAATCCCTACGACATGGATGAACCGGCGAACTACGACGCCTGGTGGGGCATGCGAGCGCTGCCGAGGTTCAACACCGACAATGCCGAGGCCCGCGACTACCTCATGCGTGTCGGCGAGTACTGGGCCGAACGGGGAATCGACGGCTGGCGCCTCGACGTACCTGAAGAGATCCAGACGCCCGGGTTCTGGGAAGAGTTCAGGGAGCGCACCCGCGCGGTGAACCCCGACCTCTACATCGTCGGCGAGATCTGGTCGGAGGCGAGCGCCTTCATCAACGACGGGACTCGATTCGACGGCACGATGAACTACCCGTTCACCACAGCCACGATCGCCTTCGCCGTGGGGGACCGTCTGGATGCATCGACGATGATGGACAACCCGCACTACGGCGTGGCTCCCGCCCTCGACGGGTCGGGATACCGCCATCGGATCGAGTGGCTCCTCAACCACTACCCCGAAGCTGCAACGCTCGCCAACCTCAACCTCCTCGACTCCCACGACACGGCACGCATCCTCTCAATCGCCTCCGGTGACGAGGACTCGGTGCTTCTCTCCCTCGCCCTTCTTCTCACGTTCCCCGGCGCTCCGAGCATCTACTACGGGTCGGAGATCGGGCTTGAGGGCGGTGTCGACCCCGACTGTCGGCGGTCGTTCCCGTGGGACTACGAAGACCACTGGAACCAGCGCATCCTCAGCGCCACTCGAGAACTCATTGCTCTGCGCCACACCCACCCGGCCCTCCGCGGTGCCGACTACCGGATCGTCTGGCCGCCGGATGATGGTGATGGCTCCATGTCGTATGCGTTCGAACGCACCGACGGTGACGACCGTCTTCTCGTCGTCGTAAACGTCGGGCGGGAGCGAGAGACACACGCGATCAATCGAGATCAGCTTCGTTTCGCCTCTGCCGACCTCGCCTGGGGTTCCGGCGAACTCACCCCCGGCGAGAACCAAACCGCCATCTCGATGCCGCCCCGCTCCGCAGCGATCTGGGTTCTCAGTAGCTGAGGAGCTGAGGCCGAGCGGCGAATGCAGCCGATACTCGGAAGCGCTCCGTACGATCGGCGCATGATCGGCGGTCCATTCGTTCTCGGTGTCAACTACTGGCCACGGCGCAAGGCGATGACCTGGTGGGCGGACTTCGACGAGGCCGAGGTCCGTGAGGAGTTCGGGATCATCGCGGATGCCGGCATGACGATGGTCCGCATCTTCCTCCTCTGGGAGCACTGGCAACCGACGCCGGACACGGTCGACGAAGCATCGCTCGAGCATCTCGGAACGGTGTGCGACGTCGCATCGACACTCGGCCTCCAACTCGACGTCACCTTCTTCACCGGCCACATGAGCGGACCGAATTGGGCGCCGTCGTGGATGCTGCTGCGGGATGAACCGATGCCGGAGTACGTCAACCAGGTGATCAGCGACGGAGCGGTCGTCGACTGCGCCGTCCGGAGTCCCTTCGAGGATCCTCTGGTGCTCGACGCCCAGCGCTTGTTGCTGCGAACCGTGGTCGAGCGCTACCGGGACCACCCGGCAATCGGCATCTGGAATCTCGGGAACGAACCGGACAACTTCGCACGTCCGACCGACCACCTGGTCGGGAAGGCGTGGGTCGAGGAGATGGCATCGGTCATCCGGTCGATCGATCCGGAACATCCGATCACGTGCGGCCTCCACGTCGAGAGCCTCCAGATGGACAACGGCCTGTGGGTCGGAGATGTGTTCGGCGCTGTCGACCTGGCCGTGATGCACGGGTACCCGATGTACTCCGACTGGTCCCACGGCAACCTCGACACACAGTTCGTGCCGTTCATGTGCGCACTCACCTCTGCGCTCTGCGGCAAGCCCACGATGGCGGAGGAGTTCGGCGCCTGCACCGAAGCGCCAGGCAACCCCTCGAAGACATGGGAGTGGGCGGCGTTCGGCAGGCCGCGGTCTCAGTTCATGGCATCCGAGGAGGCGTTCGCGGACTATCTCGAGGAGGTGCTCGAGAACCTACTGACCGTAGGGTCGACAGGTGCCATGCTCTGGTGCTTCGCCGACTACACCGAAGATCAGTGGGAATCGCCGCCGTGCGACGAAGCCATCCACGAGAGGTTCTTCGGGATGGTGAGAGCGGACGGGTCGTTGAAGCCGCACACCGAGGTGATCCGCCGGTTCGCCGCTCGCACGCCGACGGTGCAAGCACCGACACGGCCCGTTGACGTCGACGTGACGCAAGACGAGTTCTATGCCTCACCTCGCCAAGGAGTAGAGCGCCTCTACGAGGCCTGGCGGATCCGCTACGGCATCTGACTCGGGGCATACCCCCGGTCGACGGCGGCCTGTTCAGATCACGACCGAGTCGTAGATCTCCTCATACTCGACGGCCCGGGCGCTCCACGACCAGTCCCGCGTCATCCCGTTGGTCTGAAGCTCCCGCCACAGGTCGGGCATCGCAGATCGGTAGCGCATCGCGCGGCGGATCGTCTTCGTCAACGAGGGGTGGTCGAACGAGCGGAACACGAAGCCCGTTCCATTCCGCGTGTCTTCGTCGATGTCGAAGACCGTGTCTTCGAGACCGCCGGTGAAGTGGGCGATCGGCGGTGCTCCGTACTGCATGGCGTAGATCTGGCCGAGACCGCACGGTTCGTACTGCGATGGCATCACATACGCGTCCGAACCGGCGAAGACGAGGCGCGACGCCTTCGGATCGAACGGCACATGGACAACGGCTGTCGGATGGCGGTCGACCCAGCCGTCGACGAGCGGATCCATGTCCCCGTTCCCCATGAAAACGAACCGAACGCCGTCTTCGACGAGAGCATCGAGGTCGTAGTCAATGAGGCCGAGGCCCTTCTGACCCGACATCCTCCCGACGTTGCCGAGAATGAATCCGTCGTCGAGGCCGTAGGTCCGAAGCAGCTTCCGGCGGGAGGCTGAGCGACCACTCAGGTCCCGAGCGCTGAATGGCTTGGGCAGGGTTTGATCGCTGGCCGGGTCCCACTCATCCGTGTCGATGCCGTTGACGACACCGAGGAGCGGCCGGAAGAGTCCGCGAACCAGTCCGCCGAGTCCGAACGACGTCTCGTCAATGGCGAGCTCCCTGGCGTGGCCGGGGCTCACCGTTGTCGCCTGCGTGGATCCCACCATGCCGGCCTTCAGGAAGTTCGCCTCACCGAACCACTCCATGTCACCGCCCATCACGGAGGCTTTTGGCCCGAGCCCCAGGACCTCGATCGCAGGTCCAAGGGGCCCGATCATCGGATACGAAGCGTTGTGCGCGGTGAACACCGAGGGAACCGAGATCTTGAGCGCAACAGCGCCGACATGGCTGTCGTGAAGGTGGACGATGTCGAAGTCGGCGGCGAGTTCGGAGACGGCGACCGAGAACCGCGCGAACCGTTCCCAGTTGTCGTCATACGACGACGAGCTATCTGGACCGTAGATTCCCGGCCGGTCGAACGACTCGTCGAGCCAGAACAGCACCTCGACATCCCCATCGCGATGTCGTCTCCATGGCCGTCCAGCCAGCTTCCGTCCGGGTGTGTCGGCATCCTGGTATCCGGGAACCGCGACGCACACCTCATGGTCGGCCGCAACCGCCTGGGCGAGACCGGCAACGGCGTTTCCGAGCCCGCCCGTGCTGACGAAGGGAGCGTATTCGGCCGAGGCGAACAGGATTCTCATCGGCCGCATCGTACCGTCGGACGGCGGGGCCGACTACCGAGCGGCTACCGCCGACTTCACCGGGCCGGTCGAGCGGCCGACCAACAACTCGGGAGCGAAGAGCTGCGTCTGGTTGACACCATTCCCGGCAATCGCGTCCACGAGCAGTTCGGTGGCTGCGGCCGACATCCGATCGATCGGCTGGCGCATGGTGGTGAGGCGCGGTGCCGTGTACGACATCGGGGGGGTGCCGTCGAAGCCGATGACGGAGACATCCTCCGGAACCGACCCGCCCCACGCACGGACCGCAGCGATCACACCGGCTGCCATCAGATCGTTCGCCGCAATGATCCCCGTCGCTCCTTCTTCAAGGAGTTGGGCGCTGCCCGCCTGACCGCCCTCGTAGGTGAAGACCGTCTCAGAGATCATCGTCTCGTCACAGGCCACTCCGAGTCGATCAGACGCGAGGCGGCAGCCTTCGATCATCTCGATCGAAGTCGAGTACCGGATCGGGCCGACGACCATGCCGATCCTCCGATGACCAAGCGTCACAAGGTGTCGGACGGCGGCAGACGTCGCGGTCTTGAGGTCGATGGCGATGGCCGGTAGCGGACTCGGATCGTGGATGCCGTTGACGAGCACCAACGGAAGGCCGCCGTCGCGCATGGCGACGTAGGAGCCGTAGCCAATCTCTGGCTGTGCATAGCGACCGTTGACGACGATGGCGCCAGCGGCGCGGGTCGACACGAAATGGTCGAGGTAGTCCTGCTCGTTGACGGTCTCCGACGTGGCAGAGCACACGACGGGGAGCATGCCCCGACTCGCCAGGTGCGACTGCAACGACTGGGCGAACAGCGCGAACACCGGATTCTCGAGTTCAGGGGTGACAATCCCCACGACCTCGGACCGTCCGACCAGCGAGGGGACATCGCGATACCCGAGATCACCCATCACATCGAGCACCCGCCGGCGAGTCTCCTCGGCCACCCCGGGACGACCGTTGAGTACGCGGCTCACCGTGGCTTCGCTGACCTCAGCGAGTTGGGCGACTTCGGCGAGTTTTGGTCTCATCGGTTGCAAGCGTACGGCATCGCCGTCTATTCTTGCAAAATGCCTGCAAGTTTGCTGCAAGATTGCAGCGTTTTGCAGGACTATTGACAGGGGGGACATACACTCCCCAACGGTCGCACTCCGCGACCCGAATTCCGTCCACAAGGAGGAACTCCCGAATGAGGAGTCGATTCACAATCCTCGTCGGTCTCGTACTCGCACTCGCCCTCGTCGCCGCTGCTTGCAGCAGTGACGACACCGGCGACGAGAGCACAACGACCACCGAGGCAACAACCACAACCACCGAAGCCGCCGAGACCACAACCACGGCAGCGCCCGAGACCACAACGACCGAGGCCATGGAGGCCATCGATCTCGTGATCTGGGCCGACGAAAAGCGCGCCCCGATTCTCGAGACGCTCGCCCCGAAGGTGCTCGAAGAGACCAACGTGAACCTCGTCATCGACGTAATCGTCTACGACGATCTTCGCGAGCAGGTCACGACGGCCGCCCCGGCCGGCGAAGGCCCGGACATCTTCATTGGCGCACACGACTGGACCGGCGAGATGGCTGCAAGCGGCATCTCGGCACCGATCGATCTCGGCGGGCGCGACGAAGAGTGGTTCCCAGTAGCCCTTCAGTCGTTCAACTACAACGGCCAGCTCTACGCCTTGCCCTACCAGAGCGAAGCGGTTGCGTTGTACTACAACACCGACCTCGTGCCCGAGCCGCCGACAACCATCGAAGAACTCACCGCGATCTGTGACGAGCTCTCCGACATCGAGAACTGCTGGGCCATCCCCGGCGGCGGCGACGGCGCCGATCCGTACCACAACTACGCATTCGTTTCGGCCCAGGGCGGATACATCTTCGCCTTCGACCCCACGACCGGTTATGACGTCACGGACGTCGGCCTCGACAACGAGGGCGCAATTGCCGGCGTGACGGTGCTCGAGCAGCTCGCCACGGACGGATACGTCGGGAACGTGAACGGCGGCGATGCGCAGACCCAGTTCCAGGACGGCAAGGCTCCGTTCTTCCTGAGTGGTCCTTGGCAGCTTGCAGGCTTCGACGAACTCGGTATTCCCTACGGCGTCGCCAAGCTTCCGACCATGGAAGGGCAGGCCATGCGCCCGTTCCTCGGTGCCGGCGGTTGGTTCATCAACCAGTTCAGCGAGAACGTCGGCATCGCCGAAGCGTTCCTCCTCGACTACATCGCCACCGACGACGCGATGCTCGCCCTCTACGAGGCAGACCCGCGCAACCCGGTCTTCAAGACCACGTTCGAAGCCGTTGCGGCCGACAACCCGATCGCAGAGACGTTCGCGCTGTCCGGGGCCGACGGATTCCCGATGCCCAACATCCCTGAGATGAACAACGTCTGGGGTCCGCTCGGTGAGCAGATCCTCGGGGTTCGCAATCTCCAAATCGATGCGGCCACCGCAATGACGAACGCGGCCGAGCAGGTTCGCGCAGCCGTCGAGGGCTGATCAACTGCAGTGAGCGCGGGACTCGTCCCGCTCACGTGAACGCCGGCGGGAGGGGCTGTGGCCCCTCCCGCTTCGCGTTCGGGCTCGCCACGGCCCTACCGAGTAGGATGCCGGCCGGATGACTGATCTCGACACGCGACCACGAAGGGGCACCGAGCCATCGGACCGCTGGTCCTCGTCGCTCGGCCTCGGCTTCTGGCTCAAGATGGCCGGGCTCGCGCTCCTCGACGCCCTCGCCATCTACGCCTTCATCGTGTTCATCGGCGAAGGCGACTGGGTGATTGCCGGGTTCCTCGCCGTCCTCATCGTCCTCATCAACTGGGTCTACGTCTGGCCGGGAACGGGCGCTCTGAGGTGGTTGACGCCGGGACTGACGTTCCTGCTCGTCTTCATGGTCATTCCGATCATCTTCACCGCCTTCGTGTCGGTCACGAACTGGTCGACCGGACATACGCTGACGAAGGACCAATCGATCGAGGTCCTGGAATCGAAGCCGTACCTGGATCCCGACGCTGCCGAAGTGGTCTTCGAACTCGCCGTCTATCAAGATCCGGGAACGGGAGACCTCCTGTTCCTCCTCATCGATGACGACACCGGTGAACTGATCGCGGGCATCCCGCGGCCTGCGTCTGACGAACCGGCCGAAGACGGCACGGTGGATCTCGCCGACTACGACGTCGTCGAAGGCGACGACGGCCTTCCGGCGAGCATCGGCCCGTTTGTACGCCTCTCCGGCGCGGGCCTCTTCGCCGTGGCAAACGAGCTGAAGAGTTGGACCCTCGACCTTCCGAATGGCGAGGCGATCCCCATCGGCACCAGCAGGATCCGTGTTGTGCAGGGGGCCCAGCGTTTCGTGTACGAGCCGGAGACCGACACGATGTTCGACCGGGCAACGGATCAGGTGTGTACGCCCGACGACGAAGGCAGCTTCGTCTGCGCGGACGGCACAGTCCTCGAACCCGGCTGGCGGGTTGTCATCGGCTTCGAGAACTACTGGGACATCCTTACCGATTCGAGGATCCGGCAGCCGATCTTGGGAGTCCTCGTCTGGAATATCATCTTCGCCCTCGGGTCGGTCTTGCTTACCTTCACACTCGGGCTCGCGCTCGCCCTGACGTTCAACAGCAAGAGGATGCGGGGAACCGGGATCTACCGATCGATCTACATACTTCCCTATGCCATCCCAGCGTTCCTCAGCGTCCTCATCTGGCGCGGTCTCCTCAACGAACAATTCGGTCAGATCAACCGACTGCTCGGAACGTTTGGCATCGACCCGGTCCCATGGCTCACCAACCCGACATGGGCGAAGATCGCGTTGCTCCTGGTCAACACGTGGCTCGGCTTCACCTACATGTACCTCATCTCGACCGGCGCGCTCACGTCGATCCCCACCGAGTTGCAGGAAGCGGCTCGTGTTGACGGCGCGAGCGCGTACCAAGTATTCCGCCGGATCACGTTCCCGATGCTCATGGTCTCGCTGGCGCCGCTCCTCATCGGATCGTTCGCGTTCAACTTCAACAACTTCGTCATCGTCGAGTTTCTCACGCAAGGTGGTCCGCCGATCCTCGACGCGTCGGTGCCCGTGGGAGCGACCGATATCCTGATCACCTTCACGTTCGGCATCGCCGTTTCCGCCGGCCGTGGAAATAACTACGGGGTCGGCACCGCCATCACCATTCTCATCTTCGTGATCCTCGTCATCATCTCGAGCATCGGCTTCCGATTCACCCGGCGCCTGGAGGACATCTATGGCGGACTCTGACATCGGCCGCACCAACCGCGCCGACCCAATCACGCCGGTCGTGGGCGGAACGGCCGCGGGCGTCCGCTCGGCCGCGGCCATCGCCTCGGTACGCACTGCCCGCAGGCGTGGCAAGCAACCGAAAGAGACGCTGCCCCCCTTGCCGTTCAAGCGCTGGGTTCGAGAAGTCGGATGGCGGCACGTTGTCGCTCTCATCGTCGTCTTCTTCGCCCTCTACCCGGTGGTCTGGATCATCTCGGCCTCCGTCAATCCGGTCGACAGCCTGTCCAACGCCAAGCTGATCCCGGACGGAGCGACGCTCGACAGCTACCGAACGATCTTCTCGAATCCCGACCTCAACCCGTTCATGACGTGGTTGTGGAACTCGTGGAAGATCTCGATCCTCGCTGCAAGCTTCAACTTGCTGCTGGCGGCCATGGCAGCCTATGCGTTCAGCCGTTTCCGGTTCAAGGGCCGGCGCCTCGGACTCCTGAGCCTGCTGCTGGTGCAGGTCTTCCCTCAGTATCTGATGTTCATTGCGATCTTCCTGATCCTGCAGCGCGTCGGTGTGGTGTTCCCTGCGCTCGGACTCAACACGCACGCCGGCCTCATCCTTGTCTACCTGGGTGGGGCGATCGGGTTCAACACCTTCCTTATCAAGGGCTTCATGGACTCGGTGCCAATGTCGCTCGACGAAGCGGCGAGGGTCGACGGCGCTGGCCCGTCGCTCATCTTCTGGCGAATCATCCTGCCGCTTACCCGGCCGATTCTCGCTGTCATCTTCATCATCACCGTGGTCAACACCTTCTCCGAGTACCTCCTGGCCCGAACGTTGCTCCGATCTACGTCGCAGCTCACGTACATTCTCGGCTTGCAGAACTACACGATCGCCGAGTACTCCTCGAAATGGGGGGAGCTCGCCGCAGGCGCGGTCGTCGGCGCGCTCCCGATCGTGCTCACCTTCCTCATCGCGCAGAAGGCAATCGTCTCCGGTCTGACGCAAGGTTCGGTGAAGGGCTAGCGGCCCCTACCCCGCCCAGGCCCAGATCACCCACAGAGCGACCATGGCGAGGCCGGCCGTGAACTGGAGTCCCGATGCCATCAGCATCGACTTCAGCGTGACCCACGTCGCCGTGAGCGCCCCCTGGACGTGGCGGTTGCGGAGCAGGGTGACCGCCAGGATCCCCACGACGAAGCCGACGGGTGCCCCAACGACCGGGATGAGGAAGAAGCCGGCGACCGCGCATACGAGGGCGAACACCTGCCCCCACCAGGGAACACCGACCGACGCCGCCGAACGCTGCGGGAGGTAGAACGAGACTGCGGTGCCGGCGACCGCCAGCGCGGTGATCACCGTCATGGCGATCCAACCGGCGACGCCGAACCCAGCGAACACCCCGTATCCGAGCGCGGCCGCCCAGATCAGCCACAGGCCGGGCAGGATCGGGAGGACGGTGCCCCCAACGCCGATCACCATGATCACCGCGACCAGGACGACGAGCAGGGTCTCGGAGCTCACCCCTCGGACCGCAGGCTCTCCTCGAGGAGCATGGCGATGTCCTTCACCACAACCGTCTCTTCTGCGCCGAGGTCCCGGACACCGTCATCCACCATGACGAAGCAGAAGGGACATCCGGTGGCGACGACATCGGTGCCGCAGGCGATCGCCTCCTCGGTCCGCTCGATGTTGACCTTCTTGCCGGTGTCTTCCTCGAACCACATCTTCCCGCCGCCAGCACCGCAGCAGAAGGCGTCGGCCTCGGTTCGCGGCATCTCGACACGCGTTCCGATCGCGTCGATCACCTCGCGGGGCGGCGCATACCCGTCGTTGTAGCGGCCGAGATAGCACGGGTCGTGGAACGTCACCGTCTTGTCGCTCGAGATCGGCTTGATCTTCCCTTCCTCGACGAGGCGCATCAAGAGTTCCGAGTGATGCATGGTCTCGTACTCACCACCGAACTGCGGGTACTCGTTCTTGAGCGTGTTGAAGCAGTGTGGGCACTGCGTGATGATCTTCGTAACACCGAGATCGTTCAGCGTCTCGATGTTCTGCAGAGCGAGTCCTTGGAAGACGTACTCGTTGCCGGTGCGGCGGGCCGGGTCCCCGGTGCACAACTCGTTCTTCCCGAGGATCGCGAAGTCGACGCCTGCACTGTGCAGAAGCTTCGCCGTCGAGAGCGTCACTTTCCGGTTCCGGTCGTCGAACGATCCGGCGCACCCGACCCAGTAGAGATACTCCGCCGTCACCCCCGGCTCTCCGAGAATCTTCACCTCGAAGTCCAGTTCCTTGACCCAGTCGCCACGGGTCGTCTGGTCCATGCCGTAGATGTTTGATGAGTTCTCGAGGCTCACATAGGCCTTGCCGAGTTCCGAGGGGAACTCCGCCTCCATCAGCGAAAGGAACCGGCGCATGTCGAGGATCTTGTCGACGATCTCGAGTCCGGCCGGGCAGACCTGGTCGCAGGCGCGACATGTCGTACAGGCCCAGAGTTCCTCGGGCGTGATGCGCTCGAAGACGAGGTCGGACGACACGGTGAGATCGGCGTCGACGCTCACCGGTGGAGAGATCGGATCGGCTGCGGTCTGCGCTGCAACCTGTCCGAGCTTCAGCACGATCTCGCGTGGGTCGAGCGCCTTCCCGGTCTGGTTCGCCGGGCAGACGTCGGTGCAGCGCCCGCAGATGGTGCAGGCGTCCGTGTCGAAGAGTTGCTTCCAGGTGAACTCGCCGACGGTGGAGGCGCCAATCGTCTCGATGTCCTCTGCCTCCATGAGGTTCGGGACGGGGCTCATCGCCCCCTTTGGCCGCGTGCGCGGCGCGAGGGCGAGGTTGGTCGGCGAGGTCACCGCGTGGCGGAGCTTGGTCGTCGGGAGCGCGACGAGGAAGACCACGAACGCCACCGCATGGGAGACCCAGAAGACCTGATGCCAGCCGGACGCTGTCGCCTCCGGCACGAGATACGAGAGGGGGTACCCGACGAACGACCAGATCTCGAACGACGGACGGCCGGCGAGCGAGATCCGAGCCGCCTCGGTCAGGAGTCCGGAGATTCCGATGAAGGCGAGCACGATCAGGATCCAGGCGTCCTCGGGGCGGGTCTTCGTCCGCAGGCGCCATGGCTTCTGTCCGTAGCGGCGCACGACCGCCCACACAATGCCGATCAGGAACACGACGGCAGCGAGATCCAGCACGGCCGAGTAGCCCTCGTAGAACCAACCGTGGAGGAACTTCAGGTCGGCTGGGAGCAGGTGATCGAGTTCGAGTGTGATCGTCCCGATCAGCAGAACGACGAAGCCCCAGTAGATCATCGAGTGCATGAGCCCGGCCTGCCGATCCTCGAGCACGGTCCGCATGAAGACGGCGTCGCGTAGGCGGATCATCCGCTGCTTCCACATCCCGGAGCGGGATTCCCACGTACCTCGCTCCCAACTGGCTGCTCGGTCGGCGAAGAGGTAGAACATCACCGCAAGGAATGTGGCGATCATCACATAGAAGAGGGCAACGCCGATCGCTGGGATGTTCCCGAAGACCGTGCGACCGATCTCGAAGTCCGGCTCTTCCGGCAGGGACCCCAGCCACCAGAAGACCAGCGTCCCGACGACCGAGAGCCCGGCGAGCCAGGCGAGGATGACGCTTGGTTTGACCCTCCAGCCCGTTCGCTGTTCTTCGCTCTCGGGCGGCGTCTCGGTGGTCGTCAACACATGCCTCCTGTGGGTCCAAGAGGAGTGTAGAGAATGAGATCGGGAGCCCGGTCACAGGCCCCCGATCGCCGGATTCAGTTGTCGTCTGGCTGGTGCGGGCTAGACGCCCTGCGACCAGTAGGTGACGAGCATCTTCATGTAGTTGGCTCGGATGAAGGCGTCCGGATTCGGTGCCGAACCCATGCTCATCGAACCTTGCATCTGCCGCACCGACGTGTAGTCGTTCTCTTCGAGCCACGTCTGCATCTCATCGAGCACCGTCGCGACATGCCCGGCTCCTTGCTTGAGCAGCGAAGAAGCCATCATGACGGCATGAGCACCGACCAGGAGCGACTTCAGCGCGTCCTCGGACGTATGAACCCCCGACGTGATCGCGAAATCGACGTCGACCTTGCCACTCAGCATCCCGATCCAACGCAGCGGCAACGTGAGCGCCACCGACGTCGATAGGTTCACCTTCGGCACGATCTCGAGGCTATCGAGATCGATGTCCGGCTGGTAGAACCGGTTGAACAGCACGAGCGAGTCGGCGCCGGCCTCCTTGAGCCGGGCAGCCATGTTCGGTGTCGAGGAGAAGTACGGACCGACCTTCACGGCGAGAGGAATCTTGACCTGCTGCCGCACCTCCCACACGAGATCGAGGTACCGATCCTCGACCTCTGCTCCGGTGACTTCCGCATCCGTCGGGATGAGGTAGACGTTGAGTTCCAACGCATCGGCGCCGGCCTCTTCGATCCGTCTGGCGTAGTTCACCCAACCGCCGTTGGTCGTGCCGTTGAGCGACCCGATCACCGGGACCGAGAGACTCTCCTTCGCTTGCGTGACATGCTTCAGATAGGACTCGGTCCGGGTCGCGTAGTCGTCGAACTCCGGGAAGTAGCCGCTCAGGGCCTCGGCGAACGAATCGGCGCCCTGTTCCATGAGGCGCTGCATCTCCAGCGCCTCATGCTCGATCTGCTCCTCGAATACCGACGGCAAAACGACTGCGGCGATCCCCGCCTCCTCGAGTTCGAGCAGAGAGTCGAGACGGGCCGTCATCGGAGACGCGGACGCCACCATCGGGTTCTTCAAATCGAACCCCAGGTACGACGACGAGAGGTCGACGCTCATTCTTCTTCCTCCTCTTCCTCAGCACTGACCCTGTCGATTTCGGTGAAGTCCTCGTACAGAGCCCACCGATCATCGACGTCCTGCTGGGCCATCATCATCAGTTCGCTGTACTGCGACGGATTGACCCGCTTGAGCACGGCGTACCGGGCTTCCTTCGAAATGACATCGATCAACGGCTTCGATGGCGGCCGTCCGTCGAGACGGAACGGATGCTTGCCGTCCTCGACCAAACGCGGGTCGTAGCGGTACAACGGCCAGTAGCCGGCGTCCACCAGATCCTTCTGGTGGCTCATCGACGTCTCCATGTCGATTCCGTGTGCGATGCACGTCGAGTAGGCGATCACCAGCGACGGGCCGGGATAGGCCTCTGCCTCGGCGATGGCTTTGACGGTCTGGAGGTTGTTGGCCCCCATCGCAATCTGGGCAACGTAGACGTTGCCATACGACATGGCGATCTGGCCCAGGTCCTTCTTCCCGGTCATCTTGCCGCCGGAGGCGAACTTGGCAACCGCACCGCGCGGCGTGGCCTTCGAGGCCTGGCCGCCGGTGTTCGAGTAGACCTCAGTGTCCATCACCAGGATGTTCACGTTGCGGCCCGAAGCAAGGGCATGGTCGAGACCACCGAATCCGATGTCGTACGCCCAGCCATCACCGCCCATGATCCAGACCGACTTGCGAACCAGCGATCCGGAGACTGCTTCGAGTCGCCGCGCCTCTTCGTTGTCGATGCCGGCGAGCTTCGTCATCAGCTCTGCCACGTGCGAACGCTGAGCTTCGATGCCGACCTGATCCGACTGATCTGCTTCAAGCAGTGCCGTCGCGAGATCCTCACCGATCTGCGACGCGAGTGCGCCAACGAGCCTTCTCGCTTCGGATTCCTCCATGTCGAGCGCCAGGCGCATTCCGAGACCGAACTCGGCATTGTCTTCGAACAGCGAGTTCGCCCACACCGGTCCGCGACCTTCGTCGTTGGTGCGCCACGGCGTCGTCGGCAGGTTCCCACCGTAGATCGACGAGCAGCCGGTGGCGTTGGCCACCATCAGGCGATCACCGACCAACTGGCTGACGAGCTTCACATACGGTGTCTCGCCGCAACCTGAGCAAGCGCCGGAGAACTCGAACAGCGGTTCGAGCATCTGTGACCCCTTGACGTTCTCTTCCTTGAAGAGACCGCGCGCCGGCTCTTCGATGGTCTCGAAGAAGTCCCAGTTCGCGCGCTCGGCGTCGAGGTGATCGAGTTTCGGCTCCATGTTGATCGCCTTGTGCTTGACCACTTCTTTCGACTTGGCCGGGCACACATCGACGCAGACACCACAACCGGTGCAGTCGTCCGGTGCGACTTGGATCGTCATCATGTGGTCGGCAAGCTCGCGACTCCGGAAACCGCGCGACTTGAACGTGTCGGGGGCACCCTCGAGTGCCGACTCCTCGAACACCTTCAGGCGGATCGCCGCATGCGGGCAGACCAGCGCGCACTTGGCGCACTCGATACAGATCTCCGGATCGAAGATCGGGATATCGAGGGCGATGCTGCGCTTCTCGTACTGGGTCGTTCCGGTTGGGAACGTTCCGTCGACCGGCAGAGCAGAGACCGGAAGGAGATTCCCGCGATCCTCGAGCATCATGGCGGTGACCCGCTGCACGAAGTCCGGCGCATCGGCCGGCACCATCCGCTTCATCTTCACGGTGGACGTCGCGGCTCCCGGGTAGTCGACCTTGTGCAGATTCTCGACCGCCAGGTCGACCGCTGCGTTGTTCCTGTCGACAACGACCTCGCCGAACTTGGAGTATGACTTCTCGATCGCCTTCTTGATCGACGAGATCGCCTCTTCCTGCGGCATGAGGTCGGCCAGGGCGAAGAAGCAGGTCTGGAGCACCGTGTTCGTGCGCTGACCGAGCCCAGCGGAACGGGCGACGGCCGTTGCGTCGATCATGTAGAACTCGAGTTTCTTGTCGATGATCTGCTGTTGCACCTCGGCCGGCAGATGCCCCCAGACCTCGTCCGGTCCGTACGGGCTGTTGAGGAGGAACGTTGCACCTTCCGAAGCCTTGACAAGGACATCGACTTTGGTGATGAACTCGAACTGGTGGCAGGCGACGAAGTTGGCGTCGCTGATCTCGTAGGTAGCGTCGATGCGTACCGGATCGAACCGGACATGCGATGTCGTCATCGCCCCAGACTTCTTCGAGTCGTATACGAAGTGCCCCTGAGCGAAAAGATCCGAGTGTTCGCCGACGATCTTCACCGTGTTCTTGTTGGCGCCAACGGTACCGTCGGCCCCGAGACCGTAGAACACCGCGCGAACCTGCGACTGCCGCCCGGTGGTGAAGTCTTCCGGGATATCGATGGAGAGGCCGGTGACATCGTCGACGATCCCGACCGTGAAGCGACGCTTCGGGTCGTCCTTCCTGGCTTCGTCGAACACTCCGGCCACCATCGCCGGGGTGAACTCCTTGGACGAGAGGCCGTAGCGTCCACCGATGATCCGTGGCATCACGGACCACGAGGTACGTCCCACCTGCGTCTCTTCGACAACCGACATCATCACGTCCTGCAGCAGCGGCTCACCAACAGCGCCAGGTTCCTTCGTCCGGTCGAGAACTGCGATGTTCTGAACGGTCGCCGGCAGCGCCGCGATCAGCGCCTCCGGGGAGAACGCCCGGAACAACCGGACCTTCACGAGGCCGACCTTCTCGCCGCGGTCGACGAGCGCCTTGACGGTCTCCTCGGCCGCTCCAACACCCGACCCCATCATCACGATGACGTCGGTGGCGTCGGGTGCGCCGACGTAGTCGAACAGGTGGTAGTTCCGGCCGGTGCGCTCGGCGAAGCGGTCCATGGCGCCCTGAACGATGTCGGGGATTGCGTCGTAGTACGGGTTGCACGCCTCACGGGCCTGGAAGAACACATCCGGGTTCTGAGCGGTGCCTCGCAGGACCGGACGATCCGGGTCCATCCGGCGCTGCCGGTGTGCGAGTACGCCGTCGATGGGGATCAGGGCTCTGAGATCGTCGTCAGAGAGCTCCTCGATCATGTTCACTTCGTGTGATGTGCGGAAGCCGTCGAAGAAGTGAAGGAAGGGGATCCGGCTCTCGAGCGTCGCCATTTGGGCAATGGCTGCCATGTCGTGCGCTTCTTGCACCGAGTTCGATGCGAGCATCGCCCACCCGGTGGAGCGGGTCGACATGACGTCGCTGTGATCGCCGAAGATCGAGAGCGCGTGGGTGGCGACTGTTCTCGCGGCAACGTGGAAGACCGCGGGCGTGAGCTCGCCTGCGATCTTGAACATGTTCGGGATCATCAAGAGAAGACCCTGCGACGCCGTGAACGTCGATGTGAGGGCCCCGCCTTGGATCGCGCCGTGAGCGGTTCCGGCGGCGCCGGCCTCGCTCTGCATCTCGATCACCTCCGGGATGTTCCCCCAGATGTTCGGGCGCAGCTGATTCGCCCAGGCGTCCGACAATTCACCCATCGGTGACGATGGCGTGATCGGATAGATCGCCAGGACTTCATTGGTTCGATAGGCAACAGAAGCCGCGGCTTCGTTACCGTCGACGGTGACGACGGTCCGCGTCGGCGCCTCGAGCATGGTCATAAGAAGAGATCCTCCGGCATCGCGAAGCCCATATGCTAGGAGACGCGTGGAGGACCCATTCCGTTATGACGTCATGCGGTCGTTTCGGTGGCTTCACCCTCGGCTTCCGGCGCCGGCGTAGCGGCACCGTCATCGGTCAGTCCGAGCTCCGCCTTCAGTTCCTCGAGCTTGGCATCGGCCTGCGCTTCGTTCATCGCCTGGCGCAACTCGACCTCTCCGCCCTCTGGCGTCACGTCGAAGACCTCGGCCTGGCCCATAGCCTGGGCCTGGCGTTTCTCGATCTTGTTCTGCACATCCTCGAGCGAAGGCATTGAGTCGTCCATTGTCGCGGACATCGACTGAACCGCGGCATTCACCGACTCCTGCATCTTCGCTTGCTCGAGTGCTCCGAGCAGCTGCATCTGCTTTGCCGTGAGCTCCTGCAACCTGGCGGCGTTTGCCTGCACCGCGGCCTTCGCATTGTCGGCCTGCGTGATTGCCACCTCGTACTGGCTCTTCAGCGAGGTGAGATTGTTCTCCGCAGCCTGCAGCTTGGTGGCCTGCCCCTGGGCGATATTGGTCCACTTGGTCACACCGGCAGCATCGCCGGCAGCCTTGGCCTCTTCCGCCTTGAGAATTGCCTGCTTCGCCATCTCACGGGTCTCACCAACCTCGTCGGCCGCGCGCTCGATCTTGCTCTCGAGTTGGGTGCGGTGCGCGACGATGTTCGCTGCCTGGTTCCGGAGATCCTGGTTCTTCTTGTTCGCCTGATCGATCGCCATCTGAATCTCGATCTCGGGATCCATCATCTTGTCGGACTGCACGCCGAACCACGACTTGATGTACTCCCACCACTTCTTGAACACGGTTGGCTCCCCTCTTGGTTGTGTGCGACGGTTCTTTCGATTCTAGGACCGGCGTCAACGCCTCCGTCGGCCGCCTCCGCGCATTCGGGAAGTACTCGACGAACGGGACCGGCTCGAACCGCCCGACGACCCACCGAACATCCCACCAGAGGATCGGCCGGATGAACGCCGCGACGAGCCCATCGACCCCATCAGGATCCCGGTGAGGATCGCCGTCGTGTTCGAAGAACTCCGACGATTCGGGCGGCGATATGTGCTGTCCGGTACCCGCGGTGGTGTGGTGACCGACGGGCCGACGGACGACGAAGGGCGGGAAGGCGGCTGCGGGGGCGGTACCTGGGGTTTCGGCTTCACCGGCTTGGGAGGAACGGGCTTGCCGTCGAGAAGTGCCTCGACGCTGTCGAGTTGCCAGATTGCCTGGTCCAACTCCTCGGCCGTTGTTATGAGTTCGGCTGGCGATTCAGCCCGCTCGTAGTCGTTGAGCGCCTTCGAGTACGCCTCAGTCGCCGACTTGTACAGCATCGGGACTGCAGCGATCGACGACCCGGCGACGTCGTCCTCGAGGTCGATGATGTCGTTGGCGACGTCGTCGAGGCGCTTCTTGACCTCGGCCCGCGCCGACTCGATGGCCGACGCCTCACTGCGCTTCGAGGATTGCTTCATCCGCCAGTAGAGGAACGCTCCACCCGCGACCACGACGAACAGGATGATCCATCCCCAGGGGAGCCCACCGCCGCCACCCGGTTCGGCCGCGCCGACTGGTTCATCGATGAGCGTGGCCACGAAGAGTTCGACGACTTCGGTGTCGGAACCGCCGTCGAGCGATGCGTCGGTGGCTTCATCGAGTTGTTCACGGGTGTAGATGTCGCCTTCTGACGCCCACCCAACCGTCTCGGGGCCCACGGTGTAGACCGTTCCGATGCCGCCCATCGCGTCGAGGGTGTTCTCGGCGAAGACGGTGGCGCCGCCTGCCGGCTCGGCGGCCAACACGGCGACCGAGAGGTCCCCTCCTTCGAACCGGGCCTCTTGCACGGCAGCTTCCACAGCGCTCGGGTCCGCGTTCGAACCCGTCTCGACGAAGTAGCCCTGCGCATCGAGGACGGGCGCCACCTCCACGGGTGACGCGGCTGCGATGAGGACGATGAGGGCGCTGATTGCGAGGAGCAGGCGTTTCATAGGGAGATCGTACCTACTCGGGCGGAGGCTGTTGCCTAGGACCCGAGCGCTGCGCGGAGGAAGAACGCGAGGTTCGCCGGGCGCTCGGCCATGCGGCGCGTGAGATAGGGGTACCAGGCGGTGCCATAGGGGACGTAGACCCGCAGCGGGTGGCCGTCCTCGATCAGCGAAGCCTGCAGATTGGTGCGGACGCCGTAGAGCATCTGAAACTCCCACGGTTCGCTTCGCTGTTCGCTCAGCCGTTTTGTGAGTTCGATCCGGTCGGTGTCGTGTGTGGCGATGGCCGGCATGATGGTCGGCGTCGCCATGAGCCTTCTCGTGAGAGCATCGAAGGCGGCGTCGACCCGATCGCCGTCCTGATGGGCGACCTCGGTGGGTTCCGCGTAGGCACCCTTACACAAGCGGACGTGCCCACCGCGAGCAACGATCCGATCGAGGTCGAACGGTGTGCGATACAGATAGCTCTGGACCGCTATGCCCAAGTTCCCGTGCCTGGTCTGGACCGACTCGAACGCGGCGACCGTCTTCTCGACCAGTTCGGATTCCTCCATGTCGATCGTCACCGTCGCTCCACCGGCCGCCGCCCGGTCGGCCAGCACTTCGAGAGACTCGAGCGCGAGTTCATCGTCCACGCCGAGACCGAGTTGCGTCAGCTTCACGGAGATGTTGGCGTCGAGACCGTCGTCCCGGATGCGATCGAGACACCGGAGGTAGTCATCCCTCGCCTCGGCAGCCTCGATCGCATCGGTGACGTGCTCACCGAGATGATCCAGCGACACGGTGGCGCCCGCCTCGTTCAGTGTCGCAGCGGCAGCGGCTGCTTCTTCGAGCGTCTCCCCCGCTACGAACCGAAGCGAGAGGCGGCGCCCCGCCGAGGACTCGGCGAAGATCGTGCGAACGGTTGAGCGATTGGTGACGGCGAGCAGACTGCGGCCGACGAGGTTCATGGGGCCGGTTCGTTGGATCCGGCGGCGCCGAGCTCGCGGGAGCGCCGCGTCGCAGACTGGATCGCGTCTTCCATGAGTGCCCGGAAGCCACCCTCTTCGAGGACATGCATCGCCGCCGCGGTGGTGCCGCCTGGGGACGTCACTTCGCCGCGGAGCCGGAAGGCGCTCTTCTCCGATCCCGAAAGCAACATCCCGGCGCCCCGGAGCGTTTGGTGAACGAGCTTCTCTGCTGCATGGTGCGGTAGACCCTCGCGAATCGCGGCTTCGGTCATAGATTCCGCCAGCAGGAAGACGTACGCCGGTCCGGTTCCGGAGACGGCGGTGACGGCATCGAGGAGGTCCTCCGACAACTGAATGGTCTCTCCGACGGCTCCGAGAACGGCCGCAGCATCGTCGAGCGCTGCCTGGTCCACTTCGACGCCCCCGCAGTATGCGGTCATCCCCTCGTCGACAGCCGACGGTGTATTGGGCATCGACCGAATGACCGGAACGCCCGGTAGCTCTCGCTCGAATGTGGTTGTCGGGACGCCTGCGGCAAGTGAGACAACGACCTGGTCGGCGGTGATCGTTTCCCGGATCTGATCGAGAAGACCCAGCACGTCCTTCGGTTTGACCGCGACCACGACGACACGCTTTCCGGCTGCGGCCTCCGCGGCGTCGAGTGTGGTCGAAACGCCGGTATGGAACTCGGTCTCTCTCGCCCGCTCCGGTCGCCTGACCGCGAGAGCAAGATCGTCGGGTTCCCATCCCGCGCGCAGCAGACCGAGGGCGAATATCTCGCCCATGGAGCCGACTCCAAGAATGGCAACCGAAGGTTTCATGATCATGATGTTAGAGCCATCACTCGTCGGTGGAACGCAGAGCCCGCCTGAACTGCTCAGCCGTACCGTCATCGAATGCGACGAGGCGGACATCCTCCAGTGGTCCTCCGGCGTCCAACCAGCCACCGACGGTTCCGACGATGATGCGACAGGCATCCGCGAGGGGGTAGCCGTAGATGCCGGCTGAGATTGCGGGGATGGCAACCGAGGTGGCGCCGAGTTGGGCCGATGCATCGAGCGCCGCTCGGGCGGCTTCCGCCAGATGGAGTGCGTCGTCCGGGTCCCCTCGGTAGACGGGACCAACCACGTGCACGACGTGCTCGGCCGCCATGGCGCCCGCCGTGGTAACGGCGGCGCCACCGCGTGGCACAGGACCGTTCTTGGCCACCCAGGCCTGCGACTCAGCGTCGACCGTCGGACCGCCTGCTCCGGCGATGGCGGCGGCGACACCGCCGC
The DNA here is from genome assembly GCA_963836085.1 of uncultured Actinomycetota bacterium. GTDB lineage: Bacteria > Actinomycetota > Acidimicrobiia > Spongiisociales > UBA5794 > JAHEEL01. Next base: position 18,037 of record CAWIHT010000008.1, on the reverse strand, counting down.
CGTGGGCGAGCCGGGCGTTTGCCGCGTTCACGATCACGTCAACGCGCTGCTGGGTGATGTCACCTTGAACCACGGTGATTCGCGGATCTGCGCCGGTTGGGATGTCGACCGACTCCACATTGACTCGCTCCCCTGTGAGACGCTTGATCTGCGCGGCGAAGCGATCGGCAGTGCCCGTCGTGAGATACCTGGTCACTCCAGAAGCCGCCTCGGCACCGTCACCGTGAACACGAACTGTCTGGAGCGCAACGGCCGGGGCCGGGTCGATGACCTCCACCCCGGGACCGGCGGCGGCCCGGATCCGGTCGGCAACGAAGGAGTAGTGCGTGCATCCCAGGACGATCGTGTCGGCCCCCCGCCCGATGACGTCTGCGGTGTATCGGTTGACCAGGCCATCGATATCTCCCCCGTCCTCGATGGCGGCGGCGAGACCCGGGCACGCCCGAGCGACAACCGACACGCCACGGGCATGCCGATCGACAACCGATGCGAAGAGTTCACCCTGGAACGTCGCCTGCGTGGCGAGAACTCCGATGGTTCCGCGCTTGGTGACACCTGCGGCAGGCTTGACAGCCGGCTCCATCCCGACGAAGGACGTCGACGGGAACCGCTCTCTGAGTTCATGCAGCGCTGCCGCAGATGCGCTGTTGCAGGCGACCACCACCGTGGTGGATCCGCCTTCGATCAGGTACGTGCTGACAGCGAACGCGCGCTCTCGGACCGCACCGAGGCCTCGTTCACCGTATGGGGCAAATCCCTGGTCGGCGACGTAGACCAGGTTCGCGAGAGGGAGCAGCGATCGGATCTCGCACAGGACGCCGAGTCCACCGACTCCCGAGTCGAAGACACCGATCGACCCGGTGCTCACCCGACGTCACCGTGACGATTGTGGAACGCCACTTCCTGCATCGGCTTCCGTCCACCAGGCGGTCGCGGGGCAGTGTCCTCGGCCGGGTAGCCGAGCGTGACGGCATACCGGCATCGTGCCCCCTCGGGCAGTCCGAGGACGGTTGCCGCCTCGTCGGTGCGGTGCAGCGTGATTGGACAGGAGGCGATCCCGAGCGCGTCGGCGGCCAGCATCAGGTTCTGCGCGAGTCGGCCGGTGTCAAACTCGTTGCCTCCCGGCTCCTCGACGAGCGCAATGACGACCGGTGCATTCCTGACCGGGCCGGTGAAGCTTCCGCAGGCTGCAAGACGCTCCTTCTGATCTCCGTCCACGACGATGAACGACCAGTTCTGCAAGTTCTTGCTGCTCCCCGTCCAGCGAGCGGCCTCGAGTAGCTTGGTGAGGTCGCCCTCGGTCAGGGGATCGTCGAGGTAGGTCCGGTGAGCCCGGAGGGCGAGGATTCGGTCGTAGAAGTCGTTGGTGCTCATGGTTCAAGCGTAGACGCAGACGATCCACGATCGTCCAAAGAGAGAGGGACCGGGCAGAGCCCGGTCCCTCGCCTCGTTCGATTCATTCGGCTCAGCCGAGAAGCTTGGCCTTCTGGTCGGCGAATTCCTGATCGGTGAGCTTGCCGGCGTCGTGAAGATCCGAGAGGGTCTTCAACTGGTCGGCTGTGTTCTCGGTACCAGCGACGCTCTTGATGTAGCTGTCCTGGGCGTCCTGAGCAGCCTTCGCATACTCATACTGACGCTCGTGCATCTTGCTGCCGTTGGCGATCAGGTAGACCAACACGCCGAGGAACGGGAGCAGGAGCACGAAGATGACCCATCCTGCCTTCGCCCAACCGGACATCGGGCTCCGGAAGATGTCAACGAAGATCGTGATGAGCAGCCAGATCCACATGACGAACAGGAAGAACCAGATCATCGCGAAGAAAATGTCCAATAGTGGCACGTGTTACCTCTTTCGTGTCGGCCGACATTCTTCGTCGTCGGCACGTTTCATGCGGGGAGCGTAGGGACGCCTGTCCATACAGTGCGCGCCGCACCACCGATCATACCGTCACCCGACACCGCACACGCTGCCTAGAACGACTCCACGGGCAGATTCATGAGACTCCCGTCCTCGGCCTCAGCCAGTTCGCGGCGCAGCTTCGTCTTCGGGAGCACGGTCTGGGCAAAGTAGCGGGCCGACGCGATCTTGCCTTCGTAGAAGGCACGGTCGGCATCGCTGGCTCCATCCAGCGCCGCCATGGCGATCTCGGCGTGGCGGATCATGAGCCAGCCCATGACCACTTCGGCGACGCTCTCCAGAAGCGGAGTCGTGTGGAGGCCGGTCTTGTAGAGCTCGGGCGGGTCCTGCATCGCCGCCATCGAGTAGCCGACGAGTGCGCCAACATGCGCCTGAAGATCGTCGAGAGCCCTGCCGAGCAACTCTCGCTCAATCTCGAATTCCTCGGAGCCACCCTTGACGGTTTCGAGGATGTCCTGACCGAGACGCATCAGCGTGACGCCCTGGTCGCGGGCAATCTTCCTGAAGAAGAGATCGAGGCCCTGAATGGCCGTGGTCCCCTCATAGATCGTATCGATCTTGGCATCACGAATGTACTGCTCGATCGGGTAGTCCCGCGTGTAGCCGGACCCACCAAAGACCTGCAGCGACTGCGCGAGCAGCTCATACGCCTTCTCTGACGAATAGCCCTTGACGAGCGGGAGCAGGAGGTCGTTGAGCTTCGCGTAGTACGGCTCATCGGGATTCAGGTGCGCCATGTCGAGCAACCACGCGGCGTACATCACCACCGCACGCATGCCTTCAGCATGGACCTTCTGGGTCATCAGCATCCGTCGAACGGCGGGGTGCTTGATGATGGGCACACGTGGGGCTGTCTTGTCGCGACTCTGCGTGAGGTCGGCCGACTGGATCCGTTCCTGCGCATACTCGAGAGCGTTGAGGTAGCCGGTCGAGAGCGTGGCGGCCGCCTTGACGCCGATCGACATGCGGGCATCCTCGATGATCAGGAACATCTGGCGGATGCCGTCGTGCACGTCACCGACGAGGTAGCCGACCGCGGGTTCATCCATCCCGAAGGTCAGCTCGCACGTCGTGGACCCGCGGATCCCCATCTTGTCCTCGAGGTTCGTCGTCACCACACCGTTGCGTTCGCCGATCGAGCCGTCGTCGTTCACGTGGTACTTGGGCACGATGAACATCGAGAGACCCTTCGTGCCCGGTTCGCCCCCTGGCCGGCGGGCGAGGACTAGGTGAACGATGTTCTCGTAGTAGTCGTTGTCACCCGACGTGATGAACCGTTTCACTCCTTCGATATGCCACTTATCACCCTCGACATGCGTCGCCTTGGTGATCCCGGCACCGACGTCTGAGCCGGCGTCTGCCTCGGTGAGCACCATCGTGGCGCCCCAGTTCCGCTCGATCATCGGCTTCGCGAAACGCTCGGACTGCTCTGGCGTTGCCACAGCCTCGATGACGCGGGCCATCAAGCCACCAATGGCATACAGGTATACGGCTGCGTTGGCCCCGGCGAACAGTTCGCTGCCGGCCCACCGCAATGCGTCGGGTGCTCCAAAGCCGCCGAGGCTCTGAGTCACTCCCATGAGATGCCAGCCACCGTCGTGGAGGGCATCGAGGCTCTTCTTCACGCCGGCGGGCAGTTCGACGTTACCGTCGACCAGCTTCAGCTTCGTACGATCGGCCTCGACGAAACTCTCGGCGAAATCTTCGGTTGCGAGCCGATCCATCTCGCGAAGCATGTCCATCGCGGTGTCGTGGTCGAACTCCTCGAACGGTTCGGTGCCGAGGTACTCGTCGATGCCGTAGGCCTCGAAGAGATTGAACTGGAGATCTCGAAGGTTGCTCTTGTAGTGGCTCATTGCTCACTCCCCGTCTCGTGTCGCCGTTGCGGTTCGGGCAACGAACGTCTCCGGAGGCGGACCGCCGGGCGTCCGACAATTTGAGTATACACTCCATTTTGGAGCGGCCGCTCAAGATCGGGGTATGCTCGATTGTGAAGGAGGAGCCGGAATGGCCCGGTACCAGGCCGGAATCAGAACCGAGACGAGGATCCTCGACGCGACTCGCGAGTTGCTCGCCGAGGAAGGCATCGAGGGCACGACCCTCAAGGCGATCTGCGACCGTGCCGGCGTCCAGGCCGGATCGTTCTACAACCTCTTCCCGTCGAAGGAACAGGCCATCATGCGCGTCGCTCGCGACGCCATTCGGGCCGTCGACCCGGATCCTGAACGTGCGGGCACCGACACCCTCGAGGACCTCGTCGATGCCTACATCCGATTCATCATCGACCAGCCGGAACTCGCACGCATCTATCTCCAGATCGGCGTGTCGGGCAGCAACGATAACTCCTCCGCCCGGCGTTTCCTCCGGCACCACGTACGACGGGTGGAGCGCTTTGCCGAAACGATCCAACGCGAGGATCCGGCCGCCACCACCGTCGAGGCGACGATGACGGCGGAGGTTCTACTCGGGGCACTCGATGGCCTCGCATTCCGTTGGGTGCTCGACCGGTCATTCGACTTCCCCGGACATGCCACGGCTGCTGCCGAACAGTTGCGCTGACTGCGGACCCAACGTTCCATCCATTGGATCCCTCGGGGGTTAGGCCAGGCTCGACTGTCGCCCCCGCAACATCTCCCTGCGCTCGGGGTGGTGGACGAACACCCACGCACCGCCGAACACGATCAGCAGCATCACGAAGCCGGGAGAGAACCCCAATTGCTGGATGAGTATCTGAGAGGCGCCGAGGGCCCATACGGTCAGGAACCATGTCATCCATCCCCGCGATGTCGAGAATCCCATGACGATGGCCACCGTGATCACGACCACGGCGCCGTCCTGTGACATGGCGTGTGGAGACATCAGCAGGATCGCCGGCACCGTGATGGCAAGCAGACCTGAAAGATCGGTTTCCCCATTCCTCCACCACAGCCAGCTGAGGAACACGGCGGTTGCGCCGGCGAGTGCCCACGCGGCGACGACCGCGGGCGAGGCACCAACACCAAACAGGTTCTCGGCCATTCCAATGAACGAGATGCTGGAGTGGCCGTTCACCTCGGCGTCGAGTCGCCCGAAGCTGGAAGCCGAATCAAGCCACTCCGCTCCCCAGATCCAGCCCTGAAGGGCGGCGCCGGTTGCGTAGAAGATCAGGGCCCCGATCGCTCCGCCGATGGCGACGCGCCAGTACCCCGCGAGCAGGAAGAGGCCGATCAACGGGAGCGCGAACTGGGGCTTGTAGAGCAATCCCGCAAGGACCAGGCCGGCAGCGATCGGCGCATTGCCGTGGATCAGACGCCACGCCGCGACGATCAGAAACACCGTGAGGGCAGCGTTGGAACCGCCGGTCACCGCCCGGAACATCGGCCAGAACAGAAGGGCGATGGCGAACGCCGCGACGACGCGACCCTCGAGCCACGGAATCATCGGCCGCGCCAACAGCACCGACGCTAGGAGGAGCATGGCCATTGCGGCCGTGTGGAGTAGGTAGGACCAGTGGTAGCCGAGGGCGGCCAATGGTTGGTAGGCGAAGGCAACCTGCGGCGGGTAGGCGAAGAACCAGGCGACGTCACCCTCATCGGCCGGATGCAGCCCGGCTTGCGCCTCGACCTGGCGATCGAACTCGTAGAGGTTGCCCCAGTCGCCGTCGGCCGCGATTCGACCGGCGCCGTAGAACGCTGGATAGTCGCCACCGATCTGGGCGGCCGGGGAGGCCGAATCGGCGGCGGCCAGTGTTGTGATGGACAGTGCGACTGCGATCGCCGCGATGACCCCGATGGCGTAGAACTGGAGACGGCCGGTCCATCGAGCATCGCCACCGTCGTCGGTGGCGCCGACCGGTGCGCTCCCCCGCGTCACCGTTGTCTGATCGCTCACAACGCCGGCTCGAACTCAGCCTCGCTGCGATCGTAGGCTCCGCGGGCCAGGCGGAATCGAACGCCGAGAACCTCCGTGAGCGTCACGAGGTAGGAGAAGGCGGTCACACGGCTCTCCTCCATGTGAGCCCATTTGATCGGAACCTCGACGAGATCGAAGCCGAGGTGCCTCGCGAGGGCCAGAGCCTCCACGTCGAATCCCCATCCGTTCACGACACTTCGCGAAAAGATTGCCTCGGCGGCGTCCTGCGAGAACAGCTTGAATCCTCGCTGCGAGTCGCTCACGCCCGGGAGTGCGATCGCCTGGATCAGGCGGTTCCCCATGCGCCCGGCGGCAGGCCGGATGCCGTTCTGGGGACGGATCACATCGGCTCCAGGAACGGCAATCGATGCGAATGCCACGCCGGAGCCTCCGACGCGGTCCAATTCTGTGTTGAGGTTGTCGAACTCGGCAATCGTCGCGGAACTGTCGGCGTCCATGAAGAGTCGCCGCTCCCCGGACGCTGCGAGCATCCCAACCCGGACCGCGTGGCCCTTGCCCCGGTTGCGGTCGGTGGCGATCACCCGGAGATTTGCACACCGACTGGCGCTCACCACAGCAATGGTGTCGTCGGACGACCCATCATCGACAACGATGATCTCCGTCGCCTCAGAGCGCGCGGCGGCGAACGTCCCGAGCGAGTCGAGCGTCGGCTCGATCCGGTGAGCCTCGTTGTAGGCGGGCACGATGATCGAGAGGGAGGTCATCGACCACCCCCGTCAATAGCGGATCCCGGCAGCGGGTTCGCCGAAGAGGACCCCCGTGGGGCGCTCCAAACATCCATAGAGACGCTATCGGAAGAAACCCCGCCATCTTGAGTGGGAAGCCCCTTTCCTCAGCCGCCTCCGTCGCGTAGGTTCAAAGCGGGCGCCGTCGGCGCTCCGGCTCTGCGGAGGGCCGAGTCCAGGGCGAAAGGACAAGGATGGAGTTCCTTCAGGTCTACGGGTACGACGTCGAAGCCGGCAAGGCCGGCGAGTACCAACAGCGGCTCAACGACAGCGAGGACGCGTGGAAGGCTGCCATGCCGGACGGCACCCAGTACGTCGGCACCTACGCCTCTATCTACTCGTCCGAGAAGGACGCCGGCTCGTTCTTCACGGTCTATCGCCTCGATTCCTACGCAGCGTTGGACCGCCTCGCTGCGGAACAGCAGAGTGGGGCGCTGGGTCGCATCGTTGGCGAGCTGATGTCTTTTGTCGACACCGACAACAACGCAGGTCAGAGCGGGTTTCTCCTCAAGTCGATGACCGACGTCACAATCACGGAGGGCTAGGACGTACCGCAGCCGAGCCACCGGGGTACGACCCGGTGGCTCGCTCGCGTGTACTGGCGCGCTCGACAGGCCGCTTCTGTGCCGTGCCGTACCATGACCGATCCGGAGTCATCGAACGGAGGTTCTCATGGAGTTCGCGATTCAGACCAGCGGTCTCTACGAGGACGTGCTTGCGGCCGCACGATTCTCTGAAGAACGCGGCCTTGCGGCCATCGCCCTCCCCGATCACTATCTGATGGCGCTGGACGAGGAGAAGGCGAAGACCACGCCGGCGCCGGATGCGCTCATCCAACTGGCCGGCCTCGCACGCGACACCGATCACATCGAGCTGGTCGTCCTCGTCTCCCCCATCACGTTCCGACACCCGGCCGTTCTCGTGAAGACGGCGACCACCATCGACCGGATGTCTGGAGGTCGCTTCACGCTCGGCATCGGCACGGGTTGGATGGATCGAGAGCATGAGGTGTTCGGCTTCCCGTATCCGCCGATGACCGAACGGTTCGAGATGCTTGAAGAGGCCCTCGCCTACTCCAGAGCCATGCTGTCCGGCGAAGCCACTGGATTTGCGGGCAAGCACTACTCGCTCGAACGCTTCCCGATCGCTCCGCAGCCAACCGGTCGGGTGAAGCTCCTCGTCGGTGGCGTCGGCGCATCCAAGACGCCGCGCCTCGCCGGCACCTACGCGGATGAGTTCAACGTGTACCCGGGACCTGACCTGGCTCTCAGGATCGATCGGGCACGGGAGGCAGCCGTATCGGCAGGCAGAGACCCAGAGACACTGTTCGTGTCCAGCGCAGGCCAGGTCATCGGAGCGGCGACCGAGGCTGATCTGGAACACCGCCTCGATTCGCTCGCCGCCGAGGGCGACATGACGAGAGACGAACTCGCCGCGTACTTCGACAAGCGCAAGACACCGATCGCCACCTACGACCGACTTCGCGAGATGTTCGCGGAGATGGCGGGTGCCGGTGTCCGCCGCTTCTATCTCCAAGGGGGATATGACCCCGCAACGACGCCAGATCTTCTCGAAGCCCTCAGCGGACCAAGCCAGTAGCGTTGTGTCTGTGAACACCGCAACGGTTGACATCGGGGGCCCGGTACGGATCGCCGAATACGGCGGAGACGGGCCGCTGATCGTGCTCGTCCATGGTCTCGGTGGCTCGATCGAGAATTGGGATGTCGCCGGTCCTCTCTTGACCGGGAGCGGTCGCGTCGTCGCGGTCGATCTCATCGGCTTCGGCGATTCGGAACCGGGAGATCGGCGCCCGAGCGTTGAGGACAATGCCAGGCTCGTGTCCGAGGTGATTCAACTCCTCGACTACGAATCTGCAACGCTGGTCGGGAATTCGATGGGTGGTCTCATATCGATGATCACCGCTGTCGAACACGCGAACCGCGTCGATCGATTGGTCCTCGTCAACCCGGCGCTTCCCGTCAGCCGGCGCCGGCCACCCGACCTCGAGGTGCTGACGAAGCTGATCGGCCCGCTCGTACCCGGCATCGGTGTGCCCGCGTTCCGGATCTACCGCGCCGCCCACTCTCCCGAGGAGGAGACAACGGAGACGCTCCGCATGATCGCGGCGGACGCCGAGACCGTACCCGATTGGGCCAGGAAACGGCTCACCGAGGCGAACCGCGCCCGGCGCGACCGGGACTGGGCGATCCCTGCGTTCCTCGAAGCGGATCGGTCGATTGCGCGGTACGTGCTCCGACCTCGCCGGTTCGCTCGTCTCATCCATCGCGTTGGTGCGCCGACGCTGCTCATTCACGGATCCGAGGACCGCCTGGTCTCGGTCGACTCGGCCCGGTGGGCCGCTCAGCAGCGCCCCGACTGGGCGTACGTCGAGATGGAGGGTGTCGGCCACGTCCCGATGCTCGAGGCTGCCGATGAGTTCTCCACGATCACACTCGACTGGTTCGAGACGGTTCCGTGAGCTTCGACTTCCCGGGTATCTACCGCTCCCATCGAGAGCGGATGAGCGTGCTCGTGGTCGGGTTGGATTCCGAGGCCCTCGCGACACCGGTACCGGCCACGCCCCTCTGGACGGTGTTGGACGTCTTCGCCCACGTGACGGGCGTCGCCTCCGACTACAGCATCGGGCGTATTGAGGGCGCCCCTTTGGAACCGTGGACTCAGCGCCAGGTCGAGGAACGGCGAGGACGCACGCCTGCCGAGATTGAGCAGGAGTGGTTGGAACTTGGACCGACGATCGACGCGGTGCTCACCGTCTCCGGCCCGGCAATGTCGGCCATGGTCATGGATGTCGTGATGCACCACTGCGATGTGATGGGAACGCTCGGGATCCGGGTGTCGGCTGGCGACGAGGGGCTGCGACTCTGCCTCCGTGCGGCGAACGCCATCACCGCGCGGATCGACACCGCCGGTCTCCCGGCACTTCGGATCCAGACCGCAGGGCTCGATCGGGTCTTCGGAAGTGGTGACGAGGGCATCAGCGTCCGGGGCGATCCCTATGAGATCGCGCGAGCCTTGTTCGGCCGTCGCAGCCTCGGCCAGATCGCCGCCTTCAACTGGTCGGGTGACCCCACTCCCTACCTGCCCCTGTTCTCGTTCTTCACGCCGCCTGACACGCCACTGGTCGAGTAGGTGCGAGCTACGGGCCGGACGTGGGCTGCGGACTACTCGACGATCGGGTAGCCGGCCTCGTACCAGTTGACGATGCCGCCGTCGATCTCGTAGACCTCGGTGAACCCGAGATCCTTCATCGTCTTGACGGCATCCGACGAGCGGTTCCCGGAGCGGCAGTACATGACGTACGGGTCGTTCTTGTCGAGCGTGTCGAGTTGGTCGGCAAAGGTCGTGTCGTAGTAGTCGATGTTGATCGCCCCATCGAGGCGGGCCTCGTTGAATTCCTCGGGGGTCCGGATGTCGAGGACGACGAGACCGGACGGGGCGTCTTCAATCACCTGAGCTGCTTGCTCTGGCGAGACCAACTCGATGGTCGCAGTGTCACTGCCGGAGGAACAGGCGGTAACCAGCACCGCGAGTACCAGAACCAGGCCAGACAGTGTGCGAATCGTTCCGCTCTTCATTGTGGGGTCACTCCTCTTTTCCAGACACAGTGTTGATGGTTTAGGCCAACCCGAGCGCTACAAGGCCCCCGGTGAGGTTGGCGACTTCGTCGAAGCCGTGGCGAACGAACAGTTCAGCGGCGACCCCGGAACGGTTCCCGGTTCGGCACACGAACAGGATTGAGCGATCGCGATCGAGTTCGTTGAGCTTCCCGAACAGCGAGCCGAGGCCGATGAGTTCGGCTCCGGGGAGTGTGCCCATGGCCCACTCGAACGGTTCCCGAACGTCGATGATGACGGCGTCGTGATCCTCGCTCCAGGTCTGCCAGTCGCGTGCTTGGACAAGTACGACTTCGCTCATTCGCTCGCCGATCACGTCAGCTGCATGAACAGCTTCTCGAGGCGCTCGGGGTCGTATCCCGCGAGCGCTGCGCTCTCAGGGTCGAGCGCACAGGTGGCCAGGGTCATGGCGAAGTACCGGTATCCGGCTTGTTCGAGGGCGCGCATCGAAGCCGAGAACTGAGTGATCACGTCGGAGCACTCACGCCCGTTTTCGAGCATGCCCTGGATGCCGCGAATCTGGCCCTCGACGCGGCGGAGCCTCGTCAAGATGTCATGAACTTCGGCATCGTCCGGTTTCATACCCCAACAATATACCCCCGTGGGGTATACGCCCGTGAGACTTCCTCAGAAACCACGGAAGAACCGGGAATTGATACGACCCGACTCAAGTTATACTGCATGCAACGACTCAGAGACATCCCCCGCCGACCCGGCGGGTACCCACAACGAAGGAGCACACCCGTATGGGACGCGCCGTAGGCATCGACCTCGGAACCACCAACTCCGTCATCTCAACGCTTGAGGGCGGAGAACCAAAGATCATCAGCAACGCTGAGGGCCACCGCACGACACCCTCGGTTGTCGCGTTCGCAAAGAACGGCGAGGTCCTGGTCGGCGACCAGGCGAAGCGACAAGCCATCACCAACCCGGAACGGACCGTCCGGTCGGTCAAACGCCACATGGGCACCGACTGGGACGTCGAGGTCGACGGCAAGGCGTACAACTCGCAAGAGATCGCCGCTCGCATCCTCATGAAGCTCAAGCGCGACGCCGAAGCGTTCCTCGGCGAACCCGTCACCGAAGCGGTGATCACGGTCCCCGCCTACTTCGGCGACGCCCAACGCCAGGCCACCAAGGAAGCCGGGCAGATCGCCGGACTCGAGGTCCTGCGCATCATCAACGAGCCGACCGCCGCCGCATTGGCCTACGGACTCGACAAGACCGACGACGACCATCTCATTCTCGTCTACGACCTTGGTGGCGGCACGTTCGACGTGTCGGTGCTCGAGATCGGCGAGGGCGTGTTCGAGGTGAAGTCGACCCACGGTGACACCACGCTTGGTGGAGACGACTGGGATGACAAGATCATCAACTGGCTCGTCGAAGGATTCAAGAACGACAACGGTGTTGACCTTTCGAAGGACCCGATGGCGATGACGCGCCTCAAGGAAGCTGCCGAGAAGGCGAAGATCGATCTGTCCTCGGTCATGGAGACCGAGATCAACCTGCCGTTCATCACCGCGACGAACGAAGGCCCGATTCACCTGCTCCGCACGCTCACCCGCTCAGAGTTCGACCAGATGACCGAGGACCTCGTCGAGCGCACTCGCATGCCGTTCGAGGAAGCCCTCAAGGACGCGGGCGTGACCATGAGCGACATCGATCAGGTCATCCTCGTCGGTGGCTCGACCCGTATGCCGTCGGTGCAGAAGCTCGTGAACGAGCTCGCCGGCAAAGAGCCGAACAAGGGCGTCAACCCGGATGAGGTCGTCGCCGACGGTGCCGCTCTCCAGGCCGGGGTGCTCACCGGCGACGTGAAGGGGATCCTCCTCCTCGACGTCACGCCTCTGACGCTCGGCGTTGAGACCGAGGGTGGCGTGTCGACCAAGATGATCGAACGCAACACCACGATCCCGACGCGTCGGTCGGAGATCTTCACCACGGCGGCCGACAACCAGCCCGAGGTCGAGATTCACGTGCTCCAGGGTGAGCGCGCCATGGCGAACGACAACAAGAGCCTCGGCCGCTTCAAGCTCCCCGGCATCGCTCCGGCACAGCGCGGCGTCCCACAGATCGAGGTCACGTTCGACATCGACGCCAACGGCATCGTCTCGGTCTCGGCGAAGGATCTGGGAACGGGTCAGACCCAGCAGGTGACGATCACGGGCGGCACGGCGCTGTCCGATGACGACATCGAGCAGATGGTCAAGGACGCGGAATCCCACGCCAACGACGACGAACGACGCAAGGAAGCGGCGGAAGCCCGGAACCAGGCCGACCACACGGCGTATCAGATCGACAAGCAACTTGCCGAGCACGGTGACAAACTCACCGAAGACGAGCGCAAGCCGCTCGACGAGAAGATCGCGGAGATCCGCACGATGCTCGGTGACGAGGCTGCCGACCCGGAGGCGCTGAAGAACGCCACGAACGAACTGCTCACGTCTTCGCAGATCCTCGGGCAGAAGATCTACGAGGCCTCCGCTGCCGAAAGTGCAACTGCAGCAGCCGACGACGCTGAGACGAGCGACGACGAGGTCGTCGAAGCCGAGGTGGTGGAGGACGATGACGAAGCCTGAGGACCGTCACCAGTCACCAATCACCGATCACCAGCCCAATGAGCCCGTGTCGCCTGTCCCCTCCCCTTCGGGGGAGGCGGGCGGCGAAGTCGAGATTCTCGATGACATTGCGATCCTTGAGGCGGGGCCTACGGCGCATGAACTCGGGCTGGAACTGCCGGAGAATCCAGACGAGGCACAGGCGCTGTTGTTGCGAGAGTTGAGCGAAGCCCGGCAGGAAGCCGGCGAGCAACTCGAGATGCTGCAACGCGTCGCCGCCGATTTCGACAACTACCGTCGTCGCGTCGAACGAGACCAGGCCGAGAACGTCGAACGCGCATCCCGAGCGCGTCATCGAGAGCCTCCTCCCGACCCTCGACGCCTTCGACGCAGCCACCGCGTTCGAACCGCAGACCCCGGCGGAGCAGAACACGCTCGACGGCATGGTCTCGACGCGCGCGCAGTTGCTTGAGACGCTCGGCCGTGAGGGATTCGAGTTGATCCCGGCCGCCGGCGAGCCGTTCGACCCGAAGGTCCACGAGGCCGTATCGGGACCGGGCGACGGCGAAGGCGACCTCGTCGTCGACGCCGAACTTCGGCGCGGCTATGTCATGCGCGGTCGGGTGATCCGGCCGTCCCTTGTGACGGTGAAGCATGCGTAAGGAATGGCTCGAGAAGGACTACTACGCCACGCTCGGTGTCTCGAAGACCGCTTCGGGCAAAGAGATCAAGAAGGCGTTCCGGAAGCTCGCCCGCGAGTTCCATCCGGACAACAATCCTGCCGACGCCGTTGCCGAAGCACGCTTCAAGGAAGTCAACGAGGCGTACGACACGCTCTCGGACGACGACCAGCGCAAGGAATACGACCACGCCCGCGAGATGGGCTACTTCGTCGGTGACCCAGGCGGCCACCAGCAGTACGTGAGGGTCGAAGACATCTTCGGCGGCCGAGCGGCAGCCGGAGGCGGCGGCGGATTCCAGGACCTCCTCGGAGGGCTCGGAGATCTGTTCGGCCAGGGAGGCGGACGGCAGTATCAGCCCCGCCCGACGGCTGGCCGCAACCTGCAAGCAGACCTCTCACTGACGTTCCACGAGGCACTCTCGGGCGCCACCAAGACCGTTCCGGTCGACGGGCGGAGGGTGAAGGTCAAGGTTCCCATGGGTATCTCTGACGGCGCCAAGGTCCGCGTGACTGGCAAAGGAGAGCCTGGTTCCGCGGGCGGCCCGACGGGCGACCTCTTCGTTCGCGTGCATGTCGCCGAACACCCGATCTTTGAACGAGCGGGGAAGCGCGACCTGAAAATGGATGTGCCGGTCACGTTTGCGGAGGCTGCCCTCGGTGCCGTGGTCCAGGTCCCAACCCTCGATGGCACCACCAAGATCCGCGTGCCTGCAGGGACGCAGGGCGGTACGGTGATGAAGGTGTCAGGCAAGGGAGTCGAGACGGCCAACACGACCGGGGATCTCCTCGTGACCATCCGGGTCACCGTTCCGAAGGAACTGTCGGAGACGGAACAGGAACTCCTCGAGGCCTTCCGCGATGAGCGATTGCCGGACAACCCGCGAGAACACCTTGGGGTGACATGATGAAGAGCGAAGAAGCCCGATACGTCATCTCCGTCGCTGCGGAGATGTCGGGGATGCATCCGCAGACGCTGCGCATCTATGAACGCCGAGGCCTGATTGAGCCGTACCGGACGCCCGGTGGAACGCGACGCTACTCCGAGGCCGACATCGAGCGACTGGGGATCATCCAGGAGCTCACGAGTCGCGGTGTGAACCTCGAAGGGGTTCGACGGATTCTGATGCTCGAGCGCGAGATTGAGAGACACCGCAGTCAGATCGAACGCCTCCGGCGACTCCTGGAAGAGTCGGATGCCCGTTTCGTCGGCGACCCGGAGCGCAGAACGGTCATCAGGATGGGCGTGGTGCAACGGAGGAACCTCCCGGCGATTCGGCGAACCCGACCGCTGACCGAAAAGTGACTGCTTCGCAGTAGCCGAGTAGCGGAGTAGCTGAGTAGCTGAGTAGCGTCGGGCTCTCATCTGGAGGGTTCCATGACGCTTGACACCGCAAGTATCCGCGCACAATTCCCTGCTTTGTCTCGAGTGGTTGGCGAGAGGCCGGCTGCCTATCTCGATGGGCCGGGTGGGACCCAGGTACCGAAGTCCGTCATCGATGCGATGGCGGGCTTCATGTATGCCGGGGGCAGCAACCACGGCGGGCCGTTCGTGACGTCCCGTGAGACCGATGCCGTCGCCGAGGAGGCGCGCCGGGCAATCGCCGACCTGTTCGGAGCAGCCCCGAACGAGATCGCGTTCGGTCAGAACATGACCTCGCTGACGCTCTCCGTCAGCAGGGCGCTCGGTGCAACGTGGGCGGCGGGCGACAACATCGTGGTGACCCGCCTCGACCACGATGCGAACGTCTGGCCCTGGGTGATCGCAGCCCGGGACGCAGGCGCCGACGTCAGATGGATCGACTTCGACCCTGACAACGGATGCCGGCTGGACACCGCAAACCTCGGCGACCTCATCGATACCCGAACCCGCCTCGTCGCGGTGACCCATGCGTCGAACGCCGTCGGGACCATCACCGACATCCGCCCCATCATCGAGACGGCGCACGCGGTCGGAGCGAGGACCTACGTGGACGCGGTGCACTACTCACCTCACGGTCCACTCGATGTAGCGGACCTCGGAACTGACTTCCTCGCAGCCTCTTCGTACAAGTTCTTCGGACCGCACACCGGATGCCTCTATGGCAGTGCCGAGGCGCTCACCGAAGTGGCCGCCTACAAGATCCGTCCTGCCCCGGATGATCCGCCTGGGAAGTGGGAGACCGGGACGCAGAGCTTCGAGAGCCTGGCCGGCGTCGCTGCCGCCGTTGACTACATCGCCTCGCTTGGTGCCGGTTCGTCCAGACGAGGTCGCATCTTGTCCGCCATGGAGACCGTCGGCGCCTACGAACGCACGTTGTCTACTCGATTCCTCGAAGGGATTGCGGCGCTGCCGGCGGTGAGTCTCTACGGACGGAACACGCCCGACGGCCGGACGCCGACGTTCGCCGTCGCTGTCGAGGGGGTTCACCCCGACGCGGTGGCCGCGACGCTCGGGGATCTCGGCATCTTCGTGTGGTCCGGCGACTACTACGCCGTCGAGGTGATGAGCCGTCTCGGATTGACCGATCAGGGCGGTCTCGTCCGCATCGGGTTCGTGCACTACAACACACTTGAGGAAGTCGACCGAGTCGTGGCCGCGCTCGGGGATCTGTCGCCATGACCACGTTCCCCGACGACTTCGTCTTCGGCGTCTCGGCGTCGGCCTATCAGATCGAGGGCGCGTGGGACGAAGACGGCAAGGGCGAGTCAATCTGGGACCGCTTCGTTCGCGAACCCGGACGCATCGCCAACGGCGACACCGGCGACGTCGCGTGCGACCACTACCACCGCTACCCCGAGGATGTGGCGCTCATGGTGTCCGCCGGGATCCCCGCCTACAGCATGACCACCGCGTGGACCCGGATCATCCCCGACGGAACCGGGCCGGTTGAACCGCGCGGAATCGCCTTCTACGACCGTCTCGTCGACGAGCTCCTGGAGAACGGGATCACGCCCCACGTGACGCTCTATCACTGGGAGTTGCCGCAGGCACTTCAAGACAAAGGCGGATGGGCGAACCGCGAGACCGTCGACGCCTTTGTTCGCTACGCGGATGTCGTCAGCAGCGCGCTCGGAGATCGGGTACAGCACTGGGAGACCCACAACGAACCATGGGTGGCGTCGTTCCTCGGCCACTACTTCGGCGAGTTCGCCCCCGGCCACACCGACCTTGCCGAGACACTCGCAGCGGGACATCACCTGCTCCTCGCCCATGGTCGTTCCGTGCCGGTGATCCGGTCGAACGTGGTCAACAGCGACGTCGGCATCATCCTCGACTGCCGACCTTCCACGCCTGCGAGCGCAGACCCGGCCGATGTGGCCGCCGAGCGGCACTTCGATGGATTCCGGAACCGCTGGTTCTTCGATCCCGTGTTCGGGAAGGGCTACCCGCAGGACATGCTCGACATCTACCGGGAGCGCGGAGCCTTCGAAGGCGAGACCCCTTCGTTCGTTTGCCCCGGGGACCTCGAACAGATCGCGGTGCCGATCGACTTCATCGGCGTCAACTACTACACCGCTCTCGCGGTCGCCGCTGGCCACGAGGAGGAGGAGACCACCTGGCTGGAGCCGGGGCCGAACGCGCCCGAGGGCTACACCGAGATGGGTTGGGAGATTGTCCCTGCGGCGCTCACGACGTTCCTCAAGCGCGTCCACGACGACTACGGAGCGAAGGACATCCGCGTCACGGAGAACGGCGCCTCCTACTCGGACGGTCCGGGGCCGGACGGGCGCATCCACGACCGCCGTCGGATCGACTACCTGTGGTCACACCTCGAAGCCGTCGCAAACGCCATTGAACTCGGTGCTCCGGTGACGGGCTACTTCGTGTGGTCGATTCTCGACAACTTCGAGTGGACGCTCGGCTACGGCCAACGCTTCGGACTCATTTGGGTCAATCACGAGACCGGCGAGCGCATCCCGAAAGACAGCCTCGCCTGGTACAGCAAGGTCATCTCCACCCGAACGCTCACCTAGGCCGGTATGGCGGTCGCCGCGGTGCGACCCGACGACTACCTGAGGCCGCAGCCGACGTGGGCGAGTACATCGAGCGGCCAGGTTCTCGGTCCGCGAAGAGGTCGACTGCGTTGCCGTCGTGGTCACAGTGGACGGCGTAGCGATTCTCGTAGTAGCGATCGGAGCCTCAGGCGTTTCCGCAGGCGTCGTGTCTCCGGCGGCGTCATCGGAGCCGTCGCATCCCGCCAGGAGCAACACAACCGCTGCGAGCGAAGTGACCCAACGTGGAGATCGTGAGCGCATCATCGGAACTCCTCGCATCGTCGGACTCGTCAACCCTCTCATCCAAGTAGACCGTTGACCGGCGCAACTGGGAGACACCCGCCCATATCCGGCTGGGTGTGTCGCGTTTGCGATGATGTGGGTGGGGTTGCACGCCCCGGTCAGGCGGTGAGGGCCCGGTTGAACTGTTACGAGCAGTTCGGTTGGTCTCGGTCCGCCGTCCCGGTGACGGGTGTCTTGGTGACCGGCGGTCTTCGTGTCGGCGTTAGGGCGTGGGTTCGATTCGTCCCGTCAGGGACCAGGGGAAATCAGAGCCTTCGATCGTGGTCACGTAGGTGAGTCCTGCGTAGTCCCCGGAACCGGTTGCGGTCTGCTCGATGACGTGCAGA
>CAWIHT010000007.1:0-63093 GCA_963836085.1 uncultured Actinomycetota bacterium | reverse complement strand
TCGCGTTCCTGTGGTTCATGGGCGTGGTCCGCGACCGAATCGGGAGGAGTGAGGACCAGTTCTTCTCGACCGTGTTCTTCGGGAGCGGACTGTTGTTCGTGGCCCTCATGTTCGTCTCGGCGGCCATCGCGTCGGCAATGCTGGCGTCATACGGGACTCGTCCCGACGAGATCGGCGACAGCAACGTCTACCGCTTCGCTCGTGACCTGATGTATCGGTCGACCAACACGTACGGGATGCGCATGGCGTCGGTATTCATGATCTCTCTCGGAACCATCTGGGTCCGGACCCGAACGATGCCGCGGTGGCTGGCCATCGTGACGTACGCTGCGGCAACCGTACTACTTGTCACACTCTCGTTGAGCCTGTGGGTGTCGCTCGTCTTCCCCGGCTGGGTCCTCCTCATCTCCGTCTACATCCTTGTCACCGGTATGCGCCCGCTCGATGCGGCGACGCCAGAGGATGCAGGATGACCATGTCAGCGAACCTACAGGTCATGTCAGGGCGATGCGGAGACGGATCTCGATCAGCTACGGCCTAGTGATCGTGTAGTCGGTGCGGCAGGTGCGGCCGCCGGTCTGCGGGCTGTGACCGCGGGGCGGGTCGGCGACGTTGGCGTGGCCTCGATGCGGGCACAACCCGGGTGTTCATTGAAGCCGATGCTCCACGGGTCCGGTGTCGTGTGCACGGTCCGACCGTCATTCAGGTTCCGTGGGCGCGACACGACGTGGGACATACCCGTGACTTCGATGCGATGGTGGCGTGGCTTGCGGTGCGCACATCGAAGACGGCGACGTGTCAACTGCTACGGGTCGCGTGGCGGACGATCGGGTCGATCATCACCCGGGTCAACAATGACGTCGAAGCGGTTGTTGATCGTCTCGACGGGTTGCGGCGGATCGGGATCGATGAGATCTCCTCCAAGCGTGGGCAGCGCTATCTGATCGTCGCGGTCAATCACGACACCGAGATCCGCAACTACGTGTGGCGCCGCCGAGCACAAGGCCTCTCCACCCGCGAGATCATGCGCTGCCTGAAACGCTGCGTCTCCCGACAAACCATCAAACATCTCCCACGAGCCGCATGAGAGATCCGTGGGTGGGTCTGACCCAGTAGCTGGCTGACGCACCCGCACGCGGTGTTGTCCTCATGATGAACTGTCGACCTCACCCGCCCATCCGCCAGGGCGGTGTGACCTCATAGGAGGCTGCCACCAGAAGTCGTGGCCCAACCCAGTCCTGTCCACCCAACCCAAAAACACCTTGACAGATCGGCCCACATAGGACATTCATTGTGTTCGGCGGCCGGCAAGGCCATGGCAGTGCTTGTACTTCATTCCTGATCCGCACGGGCATCGTTCGTTGCGACCGACCTTGATCGACGCCTCTCCAGGCCGAGCAGGCATCTTTGATGCGAACTCGACACGCCGTTCTCGGGTCTCGAGCTCGCCCTCCCACCTGCGCAGGTGTTCGTTCCAGCTCCGAAGCCGTTCCTCGACTCCCGACATGGTCTCCTCTCGGCGGGCAACCTGCTCCTGGCGTCTGGTCAGCTCCGCCTCGGCCTGCTCCGCCAACACCGGCAGGTCGTCGCCGGTGTGATCACCGAAGACGCTGACCACTTCCCGGTCGATCAACGCCACGACGGCGCGACCCATCGAGACCCCGGCAGACTCGCAATACCGCTTCCACGTCGACCACTTCGCTGCTGATACCGGGAGCCGGACCATTCGGTACGCCTCATTCTGTCCGAGACCGGCGAGCAGCTTGCGGTCGATCCTGGCCAACACGCCACGTTCGAGATCCATCACCACCTCACCTGTCTACATGTAGACACCCAGCAACTTGTTGCACGTGCGTGTGTGATTTGGGGGTGTCTGCGCGCGTTCGCGACGAGGCGGCCAGTGTCATGGCCGTTCTTCGGATCGTTGCGGTCGTGGATGGCATTGGCGGTGCTCCGATTGTGTTCCGGGGGTTCTCGATCGTGGGATTGCCGTGGCATCTTGGTGTGAGTTGGATGCGGAGAGTGTTCCCGTGCCTGGGTCCTGGCCGACCCAGATAGGGCTCGGACGGATTGTTCAGCCCATGAATCGCCAACTGGACCAACGGGGCCGTCATCGACGACGGAATCTCCACTGAGGCGAACGAGCGTTGAGTGCTCCATGTCCACGGAATAGACACGCCAACCCTCTCACCAGAGTGTCAAGAACCCTCTCACCAGAGTGTCAAGAACCCTCCAATCCCTGTCGTGGACAGCGTTCTCGGACCGTCGGGTCACGAATCCGCCGACGTCGAGTTTCTGGTGGATGACCGTCGAGTTGGAGGGCTGCTGACACTCTCGCGAGAGGGTCATCCGGCATCGTCGTGGTTGAGGTCGATCCCCGATCCGGCGATAGGAGGTGCTCGTGGCGTCGATCCGTAGAGTTGTCCACCGCACCGGCCGCATGTCGTGGCAGGCCCGGTGGCGCGACCCGACCGGCAGCCAGCACTCGAAGAACTTCGGTCGCCGCATCGACGCCGAACGGTTCCTCACCACCATCGAGGCCCGCAAACTCGCCGGCACCTACATCGACCCGAGGGCCGGACGGATCCGACTCGGTGAGTTCACCGAGCAGGCGACCGCCGGGTGGGTGAACCGCCGCGACTCGACCAAGGCTCGTGACGAGTCGTATCTGCGTAGTCTCGTCCTGCCCGTCTTCGCCAACATGCCGATCGGCGCCATCCGTGTCTTCGACGTCCAGGAGTGGGTTTCGGACCTTGACGCCGACGGGTACGCCCCGGCCACCATCCGCAAGGCCTACCAACTGCTGGGCCGGATCCTCAACGACGCCGTCAACGGTGGCCTCATCGCCCGCACCCCCTGCCGCGACGTCACCCTGCCCAAGATCGAACAGACCGAGAAACGGTTCCTCTCACCCGAAGAGATCACCCGCCTCGCCGACACCATCCACCCCAGATACACGGCCCTCGTCATCACCGCTGCGTATACGGGCTGCCGCATTGGGGAACTCATCGCCCTCGACACCGACCGCTACCAGCCAGACAAGCGCATCATCCGGATCGAACGATCCCTCGCCGAAGTCCGCGGCCACCTCCGCTTCGGGCAACCCAAGACCGCCGCCGCCCGCCGCACCGTCACCGTGCCGTCATGGCTCCCCCACGTCATCAACCAACACCTCGCCGACCACCCGCCCGGACCCGACGGCCTGATCTTCACCGCGCCTGAAGGCGGCGCCATCCGCCGCAACACCTTCCGGAGCCGCTTCTGGCTCCCAGCCGTCGCCGACTCGGTCGGCCAACCCATGCGGTTCCACGACCTCCGCCACAGCCACGTCGCCCTCCTCATCGCCGAAGGCGCCCACCCCGCCGTGATCGCCTCGAGGCTCGGACACACCAGCGTCAAGACCGTCCTCGACGTCTACGGCCACCTCTACGAAGGCCTCGACCGCAATGCAGCCGACACGTTGGACCCTCCCTGGGACCCGTGTGATGTGGACGCATTGTGGTCGCGGCGCAACCGACACCGTGATCAAGGAAGGGGGCTGACCTAGGAAACCCAACAACCACAAGGGCTCCCGACCGTGGGCGTTGACGGGCTCGAACCGCCGACCTCTGCCTTGTAAGGGCAGCGCTCTCCCAACTGAGCTAAACGCCCGGAGCGGGCATGGTAACGCCGGGTTGGATCAGACCGTACGCGGAAGTGAGAGGCGTGCGCCGGATCGTGTGGTGCGAGGCGTATTGGTCCGCTGCGTCCATCCACTCCCCTCGACCGTTACGTCGGTGTTGTCACACCCTCCGGCCGTACGTTCCTGGTAGTTCACCGAGACCGTGCGAACAGGGATCGACTGCCCCTCCTCCCCCGTCGCCAACAGATCACTCCACCGGGCAGCAGTCGAGGGGTGGTCACACCTGGCGAATGATTCGGTCCAGACGACGGGACCGCGGAGGAACTCCCCCGGACTGTAGAGATCCCGAACGACGGACACCTCGCCGGTGTGCAGGTCTTCAATACTGCCGCGCCATGTGGACAACCCCGCCGGTGCCGGCTCGGGCGACCGATCGATCAGGAGTCGGTACGGCCGGTTCGGGTACCAGAGGAAGTCTCGCGTGTTCGGGTCGTTCGGCGTCGACGGCAGGGGTGACGGTGATCCCTCCAACAATCCCCCTTCCTCGGGCGGGGCGTAGCCACCCCAATTTGCGGCGCTCGAGGCCGGGAATCTCGGGTGGTGCTGGAGACCGAGGTGCGCCCCTCCCCCACCCGGCTTCACAAAGGACACCTGCAGCGCCCAGAACACGAGCCGGTCCACCGTCGGTGGATCGACGATCTCGAGCGTCGCTGCGACGCTGGTCAGGCGTTCCCCGAATGGGACCTCCCACCACAGATGGAACGACGAGGCACCGTTCCCACTCTGCGGATCGCCAGACACACGAAGGGCGTCTGCGCCGCCGCCGAAGATCCAATCGAGCCATCCCATCGTCTCAATGTACCGCCAATCCGACGGGCTGTCGGCGCAGGACCCCGGTACGCTTCCGTCCCAATGACCATTGCCAAGAGCCGCGTGCTCCGATCGTTGTTCGTCGTCCTCGGATTTCTCTTCCTGGGACTCGCATTCGTGGGCGTCGCCGTGCCTCTGATCCCAACGGTCGGACCGGTACTGCTCGCAGCCTTCTTCTTCTCGAAGTCGTCGGAACGGTTCGATAACTGGCTCGTCAACAACCGCCTGTTCGGCGGCATTGTTCGAGACTGGAGGGCCGGTCTCGGATTCTCGATCAAGGCGAAGACGGTCGCCATCGTCGCCATCGTCGCCACGTTCACGATCTCGGTGGTGTTCGTGGTCGAACCGATGTTCCTCAAGATCGGCCTGATCGTGTTCGCTTCGGCACTCGTGGTCTATATCACGCGCCTCCCGACCAAACACAGCGTGCCGGAACCGGTGTAGACCGCCGAAGCGCGACCCGGCGGTCAGGGGTCCGGGCATCGCATGATGGCCCCTGACACTCTCCTGCCACTGATACTGTCGGCAGGAGTGAAGGTGCGACACAACGAACGCGTTGTAGACCTGACCGCATGCAAGACGTAGACAGCACATACGAGCACGACCAGCATTCGCGTTGATGGGCGCCCATGGTGAATGGACAGGATCCAACGCTTGAGCAGCACGTGCCCACGGTCGTAGGTGGGCATGAATGTCATGGAGCCCTCTCCGCTCGAAGAAATGCCGGATCCAGAGCGGGTTGGCGCGGCTGCGGCGCGAACGTTCTGATCAGCCCCCCGGCATCGCGAGCATGCGAGTATGTAGGTCGTGAGCCGCCGACCGTGGCTAGAAAGGACCCCGCCATGCCCCTCATTCCGGATGATGACATCCATTTCGGTGATGACGAACGAAACGTGCTCGTCGATATGATCGCACGCGGTCTCAATACCCGCAGCGACGGGTCCCCGATCAATCTGCTCCCTGAACCGGGGGAGACCGTCAAGAAGCGGTTCGGGCGCAACCGAGAGATCCTGACGGGATACTCGGCGGCGTACAGCATCTTGGTCCCCGGCAAACGGCACGCCCATGACCCGACTGTGATCCAAATCCTCTGGACGACACCCGAACCGCTCGACGAGGCGACCTTCCGGCGTGCTGTGCCCGATCTGCCCGCGTCATGGAATCTCGACTTCGAGTCCGTACCGGGGTTTGCGGTGGTCTGGATCGATGACGCTCGCTCGACCACCGCCGCCGACCTCGCGCGAATCCTGCTCGATTCACTGTTGGCACTCGGCGCTCCCCTGCCCACCGGCCGGTGGCGCGCATATGGGTCAGACACGTCCGGCTCCTACAACGATTGACGCCCCATCGCGGAGCCAACCGAACGAGCGATGTCGCACCGGTTGGCAGTCAAAGGGCAGATCGTCGCCGGGACGCCGACCGGCGCAAACGTTCGGCCAGCATTGCTCGTCGCGTTGCGTTCGGCTCGAGCTCGGTCACGCTGGCAGGAAGCTCGGGCCGAAGGATGATCTGGTGCTGGCGTCGGCGACCAACCGCTGGCAAGTGTCTTCGTGCAGAGACGGCGTCGCACCTCAGTGCCGGCGGCCCCGATCGTCTTCGGCAGTGAGAGCGGCGACTACTTGCACACCTGGTCTCGAGTAGCGAGCCAGGGTCGAGGGTCCTGGTGTCGGCTCTTGGCTTGGAGCAGGACGGTGGAGACGCCTTCTTCGCCGAGGTAGGTGAGCGTCGAGTGACGGAGTTGATGGAGCGTGGCGCCGTCGCTGGCTCGGCTGAATAGCTTCCATGCAATCTGGTACGACAGGCGCCCACGCCCGGTGTCGGGGCATCGGTCTCGATCGGCGGGCACAAGGTTGGGCTGTCGACTGGTGACGAACACTGGGCCGCGCCGTCGGCCGATAAGGCAGCGCGGCAGCAGCCCCGCCGTTCCGGATGCCCATACAACGACCTCGCGGTGTCCGCCCTTGCCGATGACGACTGCTCGCTCTCGGGCGAGGTCGAGATCTTCGAGGTCGAGGGCCAGGATCCCGTTGGTGCGTGCTGCAGTTTCGCAGAGCTTTCGCTGCCAGCGGTTTGCCTCCCGCGTAGCGGCCGAACTTGAAGGGCTGCGCAGCGACCCTGTCGCTTGGCAGGCCTGTCCGGCTGACGCCGATGCAACCGCGGTGTCTGATGGTATCGGCTGACGCCCTGTGGCTCGTCGACTTCGGCGAGCCATTCGCAAGCGAGCCATCCGCCCACCGGCCACCGCTGATTCTCGGTGCGCCCGACACGTTCGGACCCGCGTTTCCGTTTGTCATCGTTGTGCCGCCGACCACCGAACGAAGGGGCCTGTCGCTCCACATCGAGGTCGAGGCGACCCCGGTCACAGGACTCGACGACACCAGCTCTGTCCAGTGCGAACTCATCCGTTCGGTCAGCGCTGCGCGCCTTGACCACCGTCTGGGCCGATCGACCCCGCAACCAGCCATCAGGTAGCCACCGTCGTCAGGATGCTGTTGAGCCACTGACCTTCGCGGCGAGGCGACTGGCGTCGCTAGCCCTCTGGGTCGATTGTTGGGAGTTCGTCGGGCATCAGCGGATTCGGCCGGTTGCGGTGGTACCGCTCGAGCGACTCGGCGTCGCACTCCGAGCAGAGCATCACGATCCGGGTTCCGACGACCGAGAGTTGGGTGCCCCTCCCCTTCTCGACGATCGCAAGCGGCGCCGATTGCATGTCGTCTCCGCCACATTTCGGGCACTTCGGTGCGAGATCCCTCGTCCAAGAAGTGCCGCATGATCCGCAGGTGACGGTGATCATGTCGTTGGCTCTTCGCCCGGCGAGGTCCTCGGTCTCGTTGCACTCCGGGCAACGAAACGTATTCACAGGGCGGCGAGGGCGCTGTCCACGGCACGCCCGACGGTGAACGGGAGTCCGCCGGTGACGATGGCGGCGCCTGCCGCCTTCTCCCCGGTCGAGAGTTCGAGGAGCACGGTCACCACCGTGGTGCCGTCCACATCACGCGTGTTCGTCGCGACCCGGGACGGCGCGGGGAATCCCCGCAGGTGGGCAACCGCTGATGCAACCGCGATCGTCAGGCCGTCGGGGCCCGGTTTGACGACTGCTTCGGCTTCACTGCCGAGGTCATCGATCGCGCGAATGTCGACGCCCTCGGAGGTCTCCTCGATCGCCAGTCTGAGAAAGCGCCCGTGACGTTCAAGCTGACGCTCTTCGGTGGCGAGGTGGGAGGGTTCCCGCTCGGCAAACGCATGCGGCAACGTCTCGACGAGGCTACGTCCGAGACCGCCTCGCCGTTTCGCCGGCTCTATCGGCTCCGTCGGCGGGAGATCGTCGTAGTCACGGCTCTCCAAAACGCTTCCCGTGGCGCCGGCATCGGAACCGACACCGGCAAACGCCCCGGTGGAGACCAATCGCTCGACCGAGCGTCGGACGTCGACGTCGGGCACCGTGCCGTCGGTCCAGACTCGTACGAGGGGAGGCGCGCCAACTTGTGGCGTCACGTCGACTGACGCCACACCCGGCAGAGAACGCACCGCATGGCGCAGCTCTTCAATGATCATGTCGATCCCCCTGATCGAGCCCCACCAGGATTGTACCGCGCTCGCGGGGTCCGGCGAAAGGGTCAGATTGCCGAGTGACGTCGTGACTGGACCATGATGCAAGCGTTGGCAAGGTAGTCGAAGTCGTTGTCGACGAGATACGCCAGAACGTCCGCATTCTCGGCGCCCGGCTGGATCCATGCATTCATCAAGCCAAGTTCCTTGGCGCGTTGCAGGTGCCGGAGCGTTCGAGGCGGCGGCACCACGAAATTGACGATGTCGGGTGTCTCCGGGAGGTCTCCAAGATCGCCGTACGCGGTGTCACCCTCGATCGTGTCCTTGGTGGGATTCACCGGATAGATCCGGAAACCCTTCCCCTTGAGGTCGCGGTAGATGCGATTCCCATACTTCTCGGGATTGTCGGTGGCGCCGACGATCGCAATCACCGGGTCGCCTTCGTTGAGCAGAGTGCTGATGGTATCCATGGGGGTGGAACGCTACCGCACCCCGTCGCCATTCCATCCGCTCAGATCCGCGACTCCTCGCCCTTGGTGCGGAACACCGTTCCGAACGTCTCGAAGAGGATCTTGATGTCGACCTTCATTGAGCGAATCTCGACGTACTGATCGTCGAGGGCTGTCCGTTCCGAGATCGAGATCGAGTCGCGACCGTGCACCTGGGCGTAGCCCGTGATGCCGGGCTTCACCAGGAAGCGGGCGTTGCCGAGGCCAACAAGGTCGGCCTCCTCCGGGACGAGCGGTCGTGGACCGACGAGCGACATGGATCCCTTGAGCACGTTCCAGAGGTTCGGGAGTTCGTCGAGCGACCATCGCCGCAAGAAACCGCCGACCCTGGTGATTCGGGGATCGTCGTCGATCCTGATCGTGTACTCCGCATCGTCCTGGCGGTCCTGTAGCTGTTCGAGGTGTTCATGGAAGACAGCATCGTCATGGTCGAACGCCATGGTGCGCAGTTTCACCATCCAGAAGTCCACACCGTCCCGACCGGTCCGGAGTTGACGGAAGAACGCAGGGCCGCGGGAGTCGATCTTGACGGCGACCGCGGAGATCAACAGCACCGGGCCCAGCAGCAACATGACGATGAGCGCCACCGCAATGTCGAGGGAGCGCTTCGCCACGGCGTACCCATGGGAGATCTCCCCCTCCTCCGGATCGCGCATGAGAGCGCCTGTGACGAGCGCCGCCAGGGCAAAGGTTTCGCCAACGACGAACGCTACGACCACGTGGACCACAGGATCGGAGATCGGGACGATCACCGCCACCACCGCGGCCGCAACCGCTATGAACCATGCGGCAGCAAGACGGACCGCCCGTCCGCGCGCCACGAGGATCTGGCCAATGAACAGACCCGCGGAGGCGAGGACGACACCGGCTGCTGCAAGCGCCGCGACGGTCGCGCTCGGTCGGAATCCGTCGCCAAATGCCACGGCGACCATCGGCGGGCCGAGGATCGCCCCGATCCCCGCCCCCACAATGGCGAGGGCCACGCCAGCGATACCCATGCCTCGGGCCCACGACCGCAACTCGCGGCGCTCTCCTCGCGCGGCCATCTGGGTGAACGGTGGCAGGACCCTGGCAATCAGGTTGTAGCCGAGAGTCAGCGGAGCACGGGCCAGGACGAGTGTGGCATACGTGATCGAGAACTGGGCTGCCGTGGCGCCAAGTGCACCGGCAACCAGTGGCCCAGCGAGCAGCAGTGCCTGGGAGGCGGCCGATGAGAGGACGAGGCCTGACAGCAGTCCTTTCTCCCCCACTTGCTCAACATGCTCGTCGGCGAGTTCGCCTCGCGAGCCGGTCCGGCGCTCCTCCGGCGTGCGCCAGGGGCGCCAGAAGAAGATCACCAACGGGCCAAGCACCTGAGCCCACGCGAACCCCGTCACCGTCGGTCCGATGATCACCACGAGCAGCGCGATTGCCAGTCGCAGCATCGATGCGGCACCGCTGACGTATCCGTACGAGCGGAAGCGGCGGTACCCGGCGAGATACCCTCGACCGACCACGAAGAAGAAGTGGAAGCCCACGGTCGCGATGACGAACCATACGAATGACGAGTCGCCGTCGAAGTATGTGTCGGCCGACGCCCACACGACGACTGCGGCCACAGCCGCGGTCGAGATCGTCAAGGCGATGGCTCGTATGGGGACGACCCAACCCTGGTAGCCGAGCGTGATCCGGCGAATCACGAACTGCTCGATTGGCAGCAGGATGATGACGAACGCCAGGAAGTGCGCCGTCAAGAGCGCGGCAATCGGGGCGAAGGCCTCTTCTCCAAGACTCCGTCCCCCGAGGAACTGATAGGCGTAGGCGCCGAGGCCGGCGACCAGACTCCCGAGGACGATGTCGAGCGTGCCGTCGCTCCGCATGTACGCGTACCGGGTGCGGCGCGCGTGCTCGGACGAGTCGGCGGGTCCGTCGTCGAGAGGGGTGTCGTTCACTGGTGCGTTTCGCGATCGTCGTCGGGTTCCCGCAGGTTACCCCGGTACCTCCGATCCCGACGCGACCGTTGCCACTACTACTGGGGCACGATTCCTACCATGCGCGTATGACGGGCAAACGATCCGAACGACGCTCGCCACATCCGCTCCTCGCCGCAGGTGCATCGGCCCTTCTCCCGGGCCTCGGGCAATTGCTCGTCGGCGACCGGAAGAAGGCACGCAACCTCTTCATCATCGACGTCGCGGTCCTCGCCGTCTTGCTGTTCTTCTTCCACGACAAGGTCTCCATCCTCACCGCCTTCGTCAAGCCGACGTCGATGGTGCTGCTGATGATCGTCAACATCGCCCTTCTCGGATATCGGGTCTGGGCTGCGGACGACGCCTACCGCTCCGCATCGACGACGGGCTCATCGGTTAGCCGTGTCGCCGGACTCACTGCGATGGTCGCCCTCGGAGCCTTCCTGCTCATGCCCCACATCGTGTTCGGCTACTACGACCTCGTCCAGTACAGCCTGATCACAACCGTCTTCGACGATGGCGAGGCATCTGCGACCACCACGACGCTCGCCGGCACGGCCTCCACTGATAGCACCGACGCCTCCGGGTCGACGACGTCGTCAACCACCACCACTGTGGTCGAAGAGACACCGTGGGAGGATCTGGACCGTCTGAACATCCTGTTGCTCGGCGGCGACTTCGGGGTGGGACGCACCGGCATCCGCACCGACACGATGATCACCGTCAGCATCGACCCGAAGACCGGCGAAGCCGCCATGTTCCAGGTGCCGCGGAACTGGACCTACGCCCCGCTCCCCGAGGGCCACGGGATCTGGGACTGCAACTGCTATCCGGAGTTGATCAACGAACTCTGGATCCAGGGTGAGCGGCATCCCGAGGCATTCCCCGGACCGGGCGAGCCGCCGGAGAACGCCGTGAAGGGCGTGATCTCCGAGTTCCTCGGCATCCCCATCCACTACTACGCCCTCGTGAACCTCGACGGGTTTGTCGACATCATCGATGCGATCGGCGGCGTTGATATCTACGTACCGGAGCAGATCGTCGACGACGAGTACCCCCTCCTCGACGGAACGCTCACTCGCCTTGTCATCGAGCAAGGTCAGCAACGCATGGACGGGGTCGAGGCACTGGCCTACGCCCGCACCCGCCACGCCGACAGCGACTACTTTCGTATGTCGCGCCAGCGCTGTGTCCTCGAGGCCGCGATGGAGCAGACCGACCCAACCTCGCTGCTCCTCAACTTCGGCAAGTTCGCCGAGGTCATCAAGGAGACCACCACCACGGACATCCCCGTCGAACTGCTGCCGAAGCTCGTCGAACTGCTGCCCTCGGTGGAGATCGAAGAGGTTGTCTCCGTCCGGTTCATTCCACCGGAGTACCACCTGAAGTTCCGCGACGATGGGAAACCCGGTCGCATCGCCAATATCGACCTCGTCCACGAGCACGTTCAGCTCGTGATCGACGATCCGGAGTTGGCGAAGATCGAATTGAACCTGCAGGATTCCGAGGACTGCCCGGTCGCACCCGGAACCTGATCAGATCAGGCGCGAGTCCTTGCGGTGGTAGTGCGTGCCGTCGAGATCTGATTCGCTCCGCCACTCGCCGAATACGATCCTCGGGGAACGCACCGGCTCAACCGCTTCGACCGGTTCGCCGATGGCGTCGAGTGCATCGAGATCGATCGAGACGCTGGGATCCACGTAGGCGCCCATCGAACGCTGCTCGTACTTCGACGGTCCGCGCATGACGACGGTCACTTCTTCGACATCGACTTCGACGTCTTCGGCGGGAACCATGCTTGGCTTCGGCGGCGGTGGGACAACGGCGTGACGGCCCTTGATGCGGGAGCTACTGAACCCGGTCGTGTACTCCCGTGAGGTCGTCGGGCCGGGTTTGAATTGCTTCGGTGCGGGCATACGTGTCCCTCTGGACGCTTGACACAGCGTACCCCGGGGCCTCAGGCCACGGAAGGGCTATACCGCGGAATGATCATCTGGCTGGTTCGTCTTCTGATTCGTGGCGATTGCCGTGATGGCAAGGCCCGCGCCGAGCAGCAGGACCGCTCCCGGGACAATCCAGCGCGCCATGTCATTTGAGAACCAGTGGTAGTTCGGGGCGAGGAACGCCATGCCGACGAACAGCAACCCGAATACGAAGGAGATGGCGTCGAATCGGTGACGGTACATGGTGCTATCCCTCCCACAGGGGTTCGGGGACGTTCTCGAGCGGAACGTCGACGACGACCGACCCGAAGTCGGCTCTGGCGTAGATCGTGAAGATTGTCCCGGGCTGATTCGCGTAGATCTCGACGGTGTTCGAGACGCCGATTCCGGCGCTCTGGTCGCCCAGGATCTCAACCGACCCGAGGCCGGCCGATCCGGTCACAACCGCCCGAGCGTCCCGAGGGAGCCAGATCCGTAGTTCGCCTGCGCTCACCCGGGCGTCGACCGAGATCGGGTAGCCCTCAGCAGGTGGCTCGAACCAACGAAAGTCGAGTTCGAGGACGCCGGCAGCGTGGTCGAACTCGTAGTTGACGGCCTCGAGATCATCAATCGTCCGCACCTGAACGTATCGCTCGCCGGCCTCGCCGCTGAACGACCACTCCGAGACGAAGCTGGCGAGGAACAGGACCGGTGCGAGGGCGAGGGCGATGAAGACCAGCCAGCGGGCGCGCCCGAAGAGGGTGCCGATGAGCAATCCTCCCCCGATCACACCGACGGCGGCTGCGAGGTAGTGGACGGGTTCTGGATACAGAACGTCCGCTGCGTCCAAGAGGGCGAGTCCTCCCAGAACGATCAGAATGGCGGCAAGCGTCAACTGACCAAGGATCGACTTCGGCTTCGGCGGACGGGGTTTCGGCTGAGGAGCGGTAGCGAGCGGAGCGGTGACGGTCGCGGGTGCGGCCACCATCGCCGCCGCTCCAACCGCCGGGGCGTCTTCCGTGACCTCTGAGGATTCTCCCGCATCCCCGTCGAACGCCGGATCGCTGGCATCCTCCACCTCTGTCTCAGTGCCCTCATCGATAGCGGTGTCGTTCACATCATCGACGGCGTCGTTGTCGATCCCAGGTCCGCCGTTCGGCGCCGGGGTGGGCTCGGTCGGCGTCTTCGAAGAGGTCAGATCTCCTCGATAGAGGAGCACACCGATAACCATGAGAACCCCGGCCACCACGAATTTGCCCGAGATCAATTGGAACCCCGACACAATGATGACTGCCGCCATGCCGATCAGAACCACGCCGATCACCATCGATGTATTTGAGCCATCGAACCCTTCGACCAGGCCCTCGGCGATCGACTGGTCGCTGCCCTCGTCCGGGATCAGGAGCCATCCAAGGGCGTAGAGGAAGAAGCCGACTCCGCCTGCGAGGGCGAGCAATACGAAGCCGACCCGGAACCACGCCGGGTTGACGGAGAACCGTTGGGCAAGGCCAGCGGCCACACCGGCGAACGCACGGTCGTTGAGCGGCCGCCGGAGCGGAGGGTGGTGCTGGGGTTGGGTTGATGTGCTCATGGGACCATGATGCGCCGAGCGGCCGGGCAGCGCTATTGGGGATGTTCCTGGTCGAACCCTGAGGTCTCAGGGTGATCTCAGGGTCGTCACGGGTTGTCGCTCACGAGCGCCTGTGACAACATCACTATCGCATGGACGACACCGCCACATCCAATCAGCAGGGACGTCAGGACCGTCTCCAGGTCCTCAGCGGCCGTCTGACGCGTTCGAGTGACGACCGCGTCGTCGCCGGGCTTGCGGCGGGGATCGCTGCTCGCCTTGGCATACCGACCGTGTACGTGCGCGCGGGGTTCCTCTCGCTGACGCTTGCGGGAGGGTTCGGGATCCTCTGCTACCTCGCCGGTTGGATCGTCACGCCAGACGAGAAGCAGCACGGCTCGATGATCGAAGCTGACCAACCGGCAACGACCGGACAGCAAGTCGGGCTCGCATTGGGATTCATGGCCGCTCTGATCGCGCTCGAGGCCTTCGGGCTCTGGTTCGGCCCGGTCGTGTGGCCCGCAACGCTGGTCATCTTCGGGGCCGCACTCATCTGGGACCGGTCGAGCGCCGCGTCCAGGAAGCGGCTCTCTCGCCTCGCCCGCCCATCGGAGAACGGCGGAGGCAGAAGCAAGACACAGATCTTCGTTGGCGCGGCACTCATGGCCGTCGGGATCGTGGTCGTGCTCGCCTCCCTGGACTCCATCCAGTCGCTCGGACCGGCCGCCATCGCGGTGCTCCTGACCGCAGCCGGATTCATGCTTCTGTTCGGGCCATGGGTCTGGGGACTCTTCGAGGAACTCTCTGACGAGCGCCGCGCGAGGATCCGGGAACAGGAACGCGCCGACATGGCAGCGCATCTCCACGACTCGGTCCTCCAGACGCTCGCGATGATCCAGCGCAGCGACGACCCACAACGCATGATCACCCTCGCCCGTGCCCAGGAACGCGACCTCCGCACATGGCTGTTCGAACCGACCGGCCTTGAACCCACCGGAACCGTCGGTGAAGCGATCGCCACCGCCGCGTCCAAGGTCGAGGTCGATTTCGATGTGCCGGTCGAGGTCGTCGTGGTCGGGGACCGTGCCCTCGACGACGCGTCGAATCCGCTCGTGGCCGCGGCATCCGAAGCGATGGCCAACGCGGCCGAACACTCTGGAGCCCGAACCATCTCGGTCTACGTCGAGTGCACCGACGACGCCGTTGACGCCTGGATCAACGACCAGGGCTCCGGATTCGACCCGCAGACCGTGCCCGATGACCGGAGGGGCATCTCTGAATCGATCACCGCCCGTATGGCACGGTCCGGTGGCGAGGCGATCGTGATATCCACGCCAGACGAAGGCACCGAAGTCCATCTACGATCGGGGAGCCGATGACATCTATCTACCTCGTTGACGACCATGAACTCTTCCTGAGTGGCGTACGTGCCGAACTCTCCGAGCACTTCGACATCGCAGGATGGTCCACCGACGTCGATGCCGCCGTGGACGGAATCCGCAAGCACCGACCCGATGTCGTGCTGGTCGACGTGCATATGCCGGGCGGAGGTGGCCTCTCGGTGGTTGGCAATGTGCTGGAAACGAACCCGGATATCCGCTTCCTCGCGCTCTCTGTGTCGGACGCTCCGGAGGACGTCATCGCCATGATCCGGGCAGGTGCGCGCGGCTACGTCACAAAATCCATCGACCCGGAGGCGCTCGCAGACGCCATCGAACGGATCGCTGCCGGCGACGCAGTGTTCTCACCGAAGCTCGCCGGTTTCGTGCTCGATGCCTTCTCAGACACGGTACCGGTCGAGGCCGATCCCGAACTCGACCAGCTGACGCCGCGCGAACGAGAGGTCCTCCGCCAGATCGCACGCGGCTATGCCTACAAGCAGGTCGCGACCCGGCTCTCGATCTCGGTGAAGACGGTCGAGACGCACGTTTCAGCCGTTCTGCGCAAGCTGCAGTTGTCAAACCGCCACGAACTAGCCCGGTGGGCGTCCGAACGCCGAATCGTGTGAACTGGGTAGGGTTCTGGAGATGCATCTCCTGCTCCGAATCGGCTTGAACAGCGCCGCAGCGTGGCTGACGGTGTGGCTCGTGCCCGGACTCTCTTTCACGGGTGAGTGGTGGTGGTGGCTCGTCTTCGGCCTCGGCATCGGACTGGTCAACACAATCATCCGGCCGATCGCCGCATTCCTCACCCTCCCCCTCAGGGTCCTGACCCTCGGCCTGTTTACACTCGTCGTCAATGTCGGGCTGATGGCTGCTGCGATCTGGATTGCCCGGGACGCCGACATCGGCTTCTCGAGCGAACGCTTCCTGGCAACCCTCGCCGGAGCGCTCGTCCTCACGATCGTGGCATCGATCCTCAACCAGATCGGTCCGGAATGACTCCTGTGTTCCATCCAGCGTCCCCAACTCAGAGGTACCGTCCATGATGAATCCACTCCGACCGCTGGCCGCCTTCCTGAAGAAGCCCCACGTCCAGACCGGACTCGCCCTCGGGGCGGCCGCGGCGATCGAGTCGAACCAGCCGTCGTTGATGGAACGACCGCGAACCGACCAGGCGCTCGTCGTTGCCGGGTCGTTCGCCTCCGGATACGTCGCCGGTAGCGGCTACACACAGGTTATCCAACGCCTACCGCTCGCTGCCCCGGTCGCCACCGACGCCATCGCAGGGATCACGTCAGCGGCGTTTGCCGTGCTCGCCGGCCCGAGGCTCCGGCACTCGCGCCTGGGATCGCTGGCGGTCACCGCCGCACAGACCCGCTCCTATGCGTCGGCCGCTGCCATCACCATGGACGTCGCTCGCCGATCCGTTGGCGCCGCCGCAGCACGCGGTCGGTTGACACGAGGTGCAGCAGTTGCAGGAACCGGGGCCGCAGTCGACGCGGTGTCCCTTATCTACCTCAGCGATCGCCTCGGCCGGTACGAGGTCGATGGTCGCGAACCCCCGGCGACCGGAGACGTCGCCTGGACCCTCGCGGTCGGCACAGGCGTTGCGGTCGGTGCCGGAGTCGTGATCATGGCAGAGCGCAGGGCCGCCGAGGCCGCCGCGTCGCTCCTCGGACGCAGGGTCGGTGGCCCGGGTGTGGCATGGCTCCCCGTGACCCACGCCGTTCTCGGCGGGAGCCTCGTGTATGGCATCCGGATCGGCCTCGGCCGCCTCCTCAGCAAGATCTCAGCCTCGAATGGCCGCACCGAGGTCCGGTACGCGGAACCACCCGAAGCCGAGACCGTCAGCGGGAGTCCCGACAGCGTGGTCGCCTTCGAGGATCTCGGTCTGCAGGGCCGTCGCTTCGTGATCGAGGCTTCGACCGGGGAGAGGATCGACGAAGTCCTCGGCGAGAGCGGAGCGATGGATGCGATTCGTGTGTACGTCGGCGTTGCCTCAGCCGACACGGTCGAGGATCGCGTCGCCCTCGCGATCGAGGAGTTGCTGCGCACCGGGGCCTTCGACCGCTCCCTCCTCATCGTTGGTTCCCCTGCCGGGACGGGCTACTTCAACTACATCCCGGTCGAGGCGGGCGAGTACCTGGCACGCGGAGATGTCGCCTCGGTCGCGATCCAGTACGGGTCGCTGCCTTCCATGCTCTCCGTCGGGAAGGTTCCACTCGCCATCGAGCAACACACCGCGCTCCTGCAGGCCATCAACGACGTCCTGTCCCAGCGCGATCCCGATCATCGCCCCCGCGTCGTGCTCTACGGTGAGAGTCTGGGTGCGCAGACGAGCCAGGGCGGTTTCGTCGGAGGCGGTACCAAGATCCTCGACGAGCTCCGCATCGATCGTGGGCTCTGGGCCGGCACGCCATATGCGGGCAAGTGGCGGAAGGAACTCTACGAAGGGGGATCCAACATCGATGACACCCTCTTCGGACGGTTTGCCTCGATCGAGGAGTTTCGTGCCCTGCCTGAAACCGAGCGAGCGTCGATCCGTTTCTTCTTCCTCGACCACCACGAGGATCCGGTGACCCGTTTCGGCCTCGACGTGGCGTACCAGGAGCCCTCATGGCTCGGCCCCCCGGATCAGCGCCCACCGAACGTCTCACGATCCCAGCGGTGGGTCCCCGCCGTTACGTTTTGGCAGACAGCCATCGATACGAAGAACGCAGCGACCGTCGTTCCCGGCGCCTTCAACGCACTCGGCCACGACTACCGGGCCGACCTCGCAAGCTTCGTCAGCACCGCGTACGCGCTCACGGACGTGTCAGACGAGCAGATGCGAAGCATCGAGGCTCGCCTCCGCGAGTCCGAGATCGAACGCGCCGCCAAGATCGCGGAAGGTTGAGCAAGCCGCCAGTCACGGCCAGCGGCTCGCGGCGCGAAAGCCGCAGACGTGCCTACAGGGCGTCGGAGACGGCTTGGACGACGGCTCGGCGGTGGTCCAGGACGCCTTCGTAGAGGTCGGTTCGGTGCGAGCGCCACCAGCCGTTCCATGCCCGCCAGATGAGGCGTCCGCGTTCAACCAACGCGAACAGGGCAAACAGGTACAGCGGCATGACGAGCAACACCGCGGCCACGCCCTCGATGCCGAACCAGGTCCAACCCGACCAACCGGCGATCCCCCACGTGATCAAGAACAGGAAGATGGCTGAGGCCGGCTTCACCGTGGCGGCCATGGCCGGATCCATCTTGACCCGTCCAATCAGCCACAGGAGCACGAACGGACCGATGTTGAGCAGGAGACCGATGAGAGCGAATGGCAGCAACAGAATACCGACGATGAGGTTCCAGATGATCCTCCAGAAGAAGGAACGCCGACTCTGGTGAGAGGTCACCATCTGCTGGTCGTTCAGGCCGACGGCTTCAAGATCGGCGGTGTAGGTGTCCACGGCTGCTGCGATGCCACCCTTGGTCACCTCCGGTCGCTGTGAGAGAAGATTGGCGAGCGCCGACTCTTCGCCGTAGTCCACATCGGCTGACGCACCGGGAATCGACCGAAGCGCGATTGCGGCCGCATACGTCAGGGCGCGTTCCTCCTCCCAATCCGCGTAGTCGGGAGCCGATCGGCGGAGGCGCTCCTCGATATCTGCCGTCAACGCCCGGACGGCACCACGATTCGACGCGTCCTGCGCCGTACCCGGCTCGGCATAGGTACCGATCTCCTCGTCGAGATCGAGCGGTGCACCGACATTGACCCACACTTTCGACCGGAAAGCCGCTTTGTCGTCGTAGTGGATCCCGGACGGAATGATCTCGATCCCTTCAACGCCGGACGCTCGCGCTCCCAGAGCGATCCGGGCAACGCCGGTCTTCACGCGCGCGATCGACGGATCATCGACGGTGATGCCCTCGGGAAAGATCATCACGAGATCGCCTTCGCCGAGTGCGGTGTAAGTCGAATGGAACATCTGGTCGTTGCCTGCTGGACCCTTGTCCTCCGGCTTGTGTGTGGGGATGGCGCGGAAGAACTCCATCAACTGTTTGGCGACCGGATACCGCCAGATCACGTCACGGGCGATGAATCGGGGCACGCGATCAAGGGCGTACGCCTGGATGAGCGCATCCGAGAAGCCGCCGAAGTGGTTGGAGACGGCGAGTTGTGGACCGCTCGAGGTCTCCGCCGTAATCTGGCGTACCTCGACGCTGCGGTAGATGAGACGAACAGCAAGCCCCGCGATGTTCTTGATGAACCGTTCGCTCCTGGTCAGGTGCGTCGTCGACGGTTCCGCCGTCACGCATCCTCCTCATCGCTGCCGAGCCATGGTGCCCAGGGGCCTTGTTGGTGGTCGACCACGCGAAGCAGGATATGGAGGACAGCCGCCGACACGACCGTGACGACAGCGATCACAGCGGCGATGTCGAGCGGAGGGATCTCCAGATCGAAGAAAACTCGCCCGAACGGCACGGCAAGCACGAGGGCGAACGCAGCGATCATCGCGGCCACCAGCGCCGCGCGGGTCGGAGTGAGCGGGATGACCAGTTCCGTCAGCACCCACATACCGACCAGAACCATCGTGATCGTGGTGGCGCTCCTCGCGATGGTGAGGTCGCCGTCGATCGCCCGCGCTGCGCTGTAGACGCCATACGCCGCCGTGGCGGCGACGATCCCAGACGGCACCGCGAACCTCATGATCCTGCTGAAGGCGCCCGGTCTCACCGGTTCGTCCGTGGCCTCGAATGACAGGAAGAATGCCGGGATGCCGATCGTGAGCGATCCGATCAGCGTCAGGTGTCGCGGGAGCAGCGGGAAGGCCCATCCGGCGAAACCGATAGCGACCGCCAGAATTGCCGCGTAGACGGTCTTCGTCACGAACAGCGACGCCACCCGCTCCATGTTGGCGATCACCCGGCGTCCCTCGGCAACCACGTAGGGCAGGGATGAGAAGCGATTGTCGAGCAGGACGATCTGAGCGACGGCCCGGGTCGCTGGCGCTCCAGAGCCCATCGCAATCCCAATATCCGCGCCCTTGAGTGCCAGCACGTCGTTGACACCGTCCCCGGTCATTGCCACGGTGTGCCCGGCGGTCTGCATGGCGCTCACCATGTGGCGCTTCTGGTCCGGCACGACCCGACCGAACACAGATTCCGCGGCAATGGCCTCGTCGAACTCCCGGGTGTCGGCCTCCGGCAGCGTGCGGGCGTCGACGGCATGGTCCGCGCCGGGAACCCCGACTGCGCCTGCGATGGAACCAACGGTCAGCGCCGCGTCACCCGAGATGACCTTGGGAGCGACATTCTGCTCGATGAAGTACGCAACGGTGTCGGCTGCGTCCGATCGTATCTCTTCAGCGAACGTCAGATACCCAATGGGTTCGAGCCGGTCCGGGAGACCCCCATCGTGGGCGGGAAGCGGTGCATCGGTTGCAGCGACGAGCAGGACCCGCTCACCCCTCGCGGCAATCGGGCGGAGGCGGTTGAGGAGTGCCGGGTCGGAACCTCCCACAACGATTTCGGGTGCTCCAATCACCCACGAGCAGCCGTCGGTGAACCGCACGGCCGAGAACTTCCGTTCCGAGGAGAACGGAACGAAACGTTCAACGGCCCATCCAGGGTCATCCGGATAGGCCTGCGCAACCCCCTGCATCGTTGGATTCGGATGGGGATCGGCGGAGGCGATTGCGGCAACCGCTCCCGCCAGATCGTCGGGATCCCGGTCGGTGAGGGAGACCGTCTCGCGATGCCGGACGATTCCTGTGGTGAGCGTGCCGGTCTTGTCAACGCACACGATATCGACGCGGGCGAGGGTTTCAACCGCCGGCAACTCTTGCACAAGCGCGTTCCGCCTGCCGAGGCGAATGACCGCTACCGCCGACGCCATCGATACGAGCAGGACGAGTCCCTGCGGCACCATGCCGACCACTCCTGCCACCGTTGACACCATGGCCTCGCCGAGCGATCGGTCGGTCTGCATCTGGCTCCACAGCAACAGGCCACCGATCGGGATCAGCAGCCACGTGACAACACGCAAGATCTGGTCGATCCCCTGCTGAAGCGCACTCTTGGTGAGAGCAAACTTCTTCGCCTCGGCTGCGAGGTGCTGTGCGTAGGCGTCCTTGCCCACAGCGGTCGCCCGGATCGTCGCTGATCCGGCCACGATGAATGAACCGGACAGGACCGGATCCCCGGGGTTCTTGTGGAGCGGGTCGGCTTCTCCAGTGACGAGCGACTCATCGATCTGAACGCTGCCGGACACAAGGACGATGCCGTCGGCTGGGACCTGGTCTCCTGACGATAGTTCGATGACGTCGTCCAGGACCACGTCGTCGGTTGGAATCTCAGACGGTGCGCCGTCGCGAACGACGGTGACGTTCGGTGCGACAAGCACGCTCAGTCGATCCAGCGTGCGCTTTGCACGGAGCTCTTGAACGATCCCGATGATGGCGTTCGCCACCATCACGAATCCGAACAGCGCATCCGCGAGATGCCCGAAGATCAGCACGATTACGAGCATCACCGACATGATCGCGTTGAACCGGGTCAGGAGGTTCGAACGCAGAATGTCGGCAACCGAACGCGAGCCCCGGGTCTCGACGGTGTTGACCCTGCCCGCGTCGACGCGCTCAGCGACTTCGGCCGTCGTAAGCCCGCGTTCGCTGGAGTCGATCGTCACTGCCTGGATCCCCCGATCTGCGCTAGCCGCCGTAGTGGTCGTCGTAGTCGGCCATCGCCTCGGCAACCACGCGCACGGCATGATCGTGACCGTAGATCTCGGGGATCTGGACCTTGTCTTCTTCGCCCGGCATCGTCTTGTACGTGAGGAAGTAGTGCTCCAGCCGGTCGATGAGGGCGCCAGGGATGTCTGCGAGATCGCGCGCTCCCCCGAGGACGGCGTCATCGACGAGGACGGCGACGATCTTGTCGTCTGCCTCACCGCGGTCGATCATCCGCAGACCTCCGATCACCTGGGCGTTGACCATGATCTCGGACCGGTCGATAGCTCGCTCGGAGAGGACGCAGATGTCGAGCGGATCTCGGTCGGCTTCCGTCACCTCCGGAGAAAGGCTGGCGACCCGCTCGGCACAGAACGTTTTGGGAATGAGGCCGTAGAGGGTCGGCGGTGAGCTACTCCCCCGCTGCGGCCGGTCAACCTTCAGATAGCCCGTCCGCTTCTCCACCTCGTACTTGACGAAGTCGAATGGCGAGATCTCGATGAACGCCGTGACGATCTCCGGCGCGTCCGGCCCCGGGTCAAGGCCGTGCCATGGATGCGGGCGCCAGCGGAAGAACGGTTCGGGGAATGCCATGCAACCTCCTGCCCGCGATCGTAGCCGGGGGCGACGAACTGGCGGCATTCAGACCGGGCGTCGCTGCCGCGGACCTCCCATCCAGAGCCTGCCTCAGTCCGTGAGACCCGGTGCAGCGGCGTCGAACACGGCCCGGGCGTAGGCGAGAACCCGTTCGGGGCCATCGGGTGCACCAGCGACGTCGGCGTAGGCCAGCGTGGAGCCTTCCCAGCCATCGGTGTGCCACCCAGCGCCGTCGGGCAGTTCGATCGCAAACAGCCTGTCGTCATCGAACGGCCACGGGTTCGAGTAGAAGTAGGCGTCACCGGCCGGGTAGAGGCCGAGGTTGATCTGCGCGGGGACCTCGGAGGACTCGGCCAAGTCGCTGGTCGCGACCATGCGGGTCCCGAACCACTCGAAGGCCACATCGAATCCGTGGGGCCAGAGCTGGACTGGGCCGGTGTTGCCACCGATTCGGCTCCGATGGATCGCCAGTATCCCCTCCGCCGTCACGAGGACCTGGAACAGCCCAAGCGCATCACCCGCGTCGTACGGCCGGGCGTCGTCGTTCTCGAACTTCGACCGGTCATAGTCGCCGGACAGGCCGAATTCGGCGGCCGCTGAGATCAGGGCGTCGCCCATCTCGGTCGCGGTGAGCCCGGCGTTCATCGGGAATGCACGCCTTGCCCCCGCCGATGTCTCGAACACGACCATGTTCGTTCTCGGGTCCATACGAACTTGCGCCGCACCCCCATCTGGAAGAGCCATCGCGTCGGTCACCAGGCCATCCGGACGAACACTGAGCGAGATGTGCCACCACAGCGGGTGCGGAAGCGCATGAGCGCGGGGAAGCGCGGCAACGGCGAGGGCATAGGCGTGGAGGGTCGCGCGGGTCGCTTCGCCGTCGGTGGGCAGTGCTTGGAGTACTTGTGACATCGCCTGATCCAATCCTGTTGCTCGCTACGGTTCAAGGCCGCCGTGCGGCGATGCATTCCCGTTCCGGCGGCCAAGGTACGCTCCTGGACATGGAACCGCTCCACTTCCCCAATCCCGTGATACATCCATCAGCGTACGTGGCACCGACGGCCCGTGTGTACGGATCGGTCGAGATTGGGGCGCTGGCCGTCGTCATGTTCGGCGCGGTGCTCCGAGCCGAACTCGACCAGATTGTGATTGGCGAGGAGACGAACCTTCAGGACAACGTCGTCGTGCACGCGGATCTGGGAATCCCGACGACGATCGGGAGACGCGTGACCGTCGGCCATGCAGCCGTGGTCCACGGCGCAACCATCGGCGATCACTGCCTCATCGGCATCGGCGCGCTGGCTCTCAACGGCTCAACGCTTGGGGAGGGCGCCTGGCTGGCTGCGGGTTCGGTCCTGCCGGAAGGCAAGGAGATACCGCCGTGGACGCTGGCGGTTGGAACTCCGGCGAAACCGCTCCGAGAACTGCGCCCAGATGAGATCAAGCGGCAGGACCATGGGGTGGATGTGTATCTACGATTTGGGGAGACGTACAGGGAGAGGTGAGCGTCGCACGACCGGCTGCCGGCTACCGGCGGCTCCCAGCCCGGGCACTCGACGGCGGCTATGGGGCGACGGCTCGGGCGAGGGCTTCCATGATGCGTTTCTCGCTCACCTTGCCCTTGGTGCCGATGGTCTGGGCGAACGCGCTCACCCGAAGCTCCTGGAGCATCCACGCCACATCGATCAAATCCGTCGAGTCCGGGACCGCGTCCGAGAGGTCGTCGCGTTCGGTTTCTAGATCCCGGATACGTTCCATCAGCTCGCGATCCCGCTCCACCCGGTTCGGGAGCGCCTCGAGGCGCCGCGAGATGGCTCGTAGGTATCGGAGGAGATCAGGGAGGCGGTCGATGCCAACCGCAGTGATGAACCCCGGATAGATCAAGCGATCGAGTTGTCCCTCGACGTCCTCAGTGGCATCGTGATACTGCTCGACCGACCCGTCGTCCAACGTCCTTCGAATCTCGCGGAGTTCGTCGAGGATCTCGAGTGCGTCGGAGGCCACAGCGACCAGCCGATCCGCCGACGATGCACCGATCTGAGTGGCAAGACGGTCGAACGCTGGAGCATCCCACACCGGTCCTCCAGCAGCGACGAGCAGATCATCCACCGCGCACGAGAGGCAGTCGGCCGCCCAGTCGTCGAACGAACCGTAGGGGCCTGCGGCAATCGCCCGCTTCCCGTCCGCGGTGACGAGGGGTCGGAGGCTCCTCCCCGGCGAGGGCAGACCGAGCACGATCAATCGCCGCGTGCCGTCCCACATGGCCTGCGCCTGTTCGCTCGCCGTG
The DNA here is from genome assembly GCA_963836085.1 of uncultured Actinomycetota bacterium. Lineage (GTDB taxonomy): Bacteria > Actinomycetota > Acidimicrobiia > Spongiisociales > UBA5794 > JAHEEL01. The sequence continues at coordinate 38,135 of CAWIHT010000007.1, read as the reverse complement.
GCAAACAGACGGACGGCGACCGAGGCGCCTTCGTCGGCGAGCGCCGGATAGGCCGTCACCGGGCGGCCCGGCGCTTCGACCTCGACCGTGTGCGGTAGGTCACCAATGTCCCACGCCGTGAGACCGGTGCGTTCGACGTCATGGCCGGAGGTCGCCATCGCTGCCTTCGCTTCGGTATGGAGCTGATCTCCGAGCGCCGAGAGATCCGAGCCCTCGGCCAGGATGGATCCATCGTCTGCGACTACACGAAACGACGGCCGCAGGTGGGAGGGGATCCGTTCCAGATCGAACGCGTCGAGCGGAATGGCGACGCCCGCCCGCTTGGTCAACGCTCGCCTCAGGAAGGGCATCAGCGATTCAACCGTGGGGTCGTGGGATGCGAGAACCGATCGGGCCGTCTCCGGGATCGGCGCCAGCTGCTTGCGGATGGCCTTCGGCAGCGATCTCATCATGGCAACGACGAGGTCTTCCCTCAATCCCGGAACCGACCATTCGAAGATAGCCGGGTCGACACGCGCGAGTCCGCCGATCGGGACGTCCACGATCAGACCGTCGGTCGCGGTGCCGGGCTCGAACTCATACGTGAGGGGCATCGAGACACCGCCGTACTGCCAGACCTCGGGGAATGCCTCCTCGCCCGGTGTGTCCACTTCGGGTTCGAGCAGATCCTCGACGGTGAGATCGAGGCGGTGCGGGTCAGTCGGCCGAACATCCTTCCACCAGCGATCGAAGTGCCTCACGGAGACGATGTCTTCGGGGATGCGCCGGTCGAAGAAGTCGATCACCACCTCGTCATCGACGAGCAGGTCGGTTCGGCGATACCGCGCCTCGAGATCGAGCACCTCGTCGACAACCGCCGCATTGTGCTCGACGAACCGGTGGTGTGTCTCCCACTCCCCCGCCACCAGGGCGTGGCGGATGAACAGTTGGCGGGCGGCTTCCTGGTCGATCCTTCCGTAGAGCACAGGGCGGGCGGTCTGCAGCGGGAGGCCGTACAGCGATACCGTTTCGTTCGCCGTCGCCGCCCCACGCTCGGGGTCCCACTCCGGATCGGAGTACGAGCGGGTCACCAGGTGGCTGGCAGCGCTCTCGATCCACTCTGGCTGAACGGCCGCCACTCCGCGCGCCCACAACCGGGTCGTCTCGACCAGTTCGGCGGCCATCACCCACTCCGGCGATCGCTTGAAGAGCGTCGATCCTGGGTTGATGCTGAAGCGGCTGCTCCTGGCACCACGGTATTCGAACGATCCGGGGTCCTTCTTCCCGATGTTCGACAGGAGGCCGGTGAGGAGCGTTCGATGAACGACTTCTCGCTCCGCAGGCCTGCGGTTCGGTACGAACCCGAGGTCCTTCGTGACGTCGCGGAGTTGGGCGTGGAGATCCTGCCACTCTCTGATACGCCGGTAGTTCAGGTACTCGTTCTTGCACAGCCGGCGGAATTGGCTTGACGAGCGGGCCCTGCGTTCCTCGCTGAGGTACTCCCACAGGTGGAGCCAGCTGTAGAAGTCGGAGTCTTCGTCTCGGAACCTGGCGTGCGCTTGGTCTGCCTGGGTCTGCTTCTCCGCCGGCCGTTCCCGCGGATCCTGGATGGCGTGTGCTGCTGCGATGATGAGCACCTCACGAAGACTCGCCGTGCGGCTCGCTTCGAAGATCATCCGGGCGAGCCGGAGGTCGATCGGCAGGTCGGCGAGTTGCCGCCCGAGCTTCGTCAGCCGCTGCCGTCCCGTCTCGTGGTCTTCTCCAATGGCCCCCAATTCGACGAGCCTCGCGACGCCGTCTCGAATCGATCGGGAGTCCGGCGGGTCGAGGAACGGGAACGTCTCGATCGCACCGAGATCCCGCGCCGTCATCTGCAAGATCACCGATGCCAAGTTGGTGCGCTGAATCTCTGGCTCGGTGAACTCCGGGCGTGCATCGAAATCGTCCTCCGCGTAGAGGCGGATGCAGATACCCGGTCCGAGGCGGCCACATCGCCCTGCGCGCTGGTTGGCCGACGCCTGAGAGATCGCCTCGATCGGAAGGCGCTGGACCTTCGTTCGGCGGCTGTAGCGCGAGATGCGGGCCGTCCCGGCATCCACGACGTAGCGGATCCCGGGAACTGTGAGCGACGTCTCGGCTACGTTCGTGGCGAGGACGATCCGGCGGCCGGTGTGCGGACGGAACACCCGATGCTGTTCGGCCGCCGAGAGGCGAGCGTACAGGGGCAGTACTTCGCTGTGCGGCAGACCAAGATCATTGATGGCGTCGGCGGCGTCTCGGATCTCGCGTTCGCCGGAACAGAAGACGAGGATGTCTCCGTTTCCCTCGCTGTACAACTCTCTGACCGCGTCGCAGATGCCCTGCGTCTGATCCCGCGGCTCCGGCTGATCGGGATCGTCGAGCGGCCGGTATCGGATCTCGACCGGGTAGGTCCGTCCGGACACCTCGATGACGGGCGCATCGTCGAAGTGTTGGGCGAACCGCTCGGTGTCGATCGTTGCGGACGTGATGATGACCTTGAGGTCTGGCCGCTTCGGAAGCAGATTCCTCAGGTACCCGAGGAGGAAGTCGATGTTGAGGCTCCGCTCGTGCGCCTCATCGATGATGATCGTGTCGTACCGTTCGAGACGCCGATCTCGATGGATCTCCGCGAGCAGAAGGCCATCGGTCATCACCTTGACCAGCGTCGAGTCTCCGGTCTGGTCGGAGAAGCGGACGGCGTATCCAACCGCCTCGCCAACCGTCGCACCAATCTCCTCGGCGATCCGATCAGCGATCGACCTGGCCGCGATCCGGCGCGGTTGCGTGTGGCCGATCGTTCCGGCAATACCTCGGCCGAGTTCGAGGCAGAACTTCGGGATCTGCGTGCTCTTCCCGGACCCGGTCTCACCGGCAACAATGACGACCTGATGGTCGCGGATCGCTTCGAGGATCTCGTCCCGCCAAGAGGTGATCGGCAGCTCTTCTGGATAGGCGATCCGCTTCGGGACAGCCGTCGTGCGGGCGGCAATCCGCTTCTCAGCTGCGTCGATGACTTCCGTGACCTTGGCGACGTTCTGGGCCCGCCGCTTCGGATCCTCGGCGCGTTCTGCTCCGGTCAGACGCCGATGAAGGCGCCGCCGTTCGGCCCGAGGCAGGCGGTCAATACGCCGACGAAGGTTGTCAGGAGGCTGGCTCACAATCCGAAAGGGTACGACGGTTCGGGGTCACGAGTTGCGAACTACGAGCAACGAGCAACGAGCAACGAGCAACGAGCAACGAGCAACGAGCAAGACGGAAGCACCTTCCTGCTCCTTCCCCTCTTCGATTCCTTCCCCTCTTCGATTCCTTCCCCTCAGGGGGAGGAATTGGTCGGGAGGTTTGGGTCGGTCTAGGCGGCGTTCGACCGGGCTGGGGGTGCGTGGATTTGGGGGTTTTGGAGTCTGCGGCGTTGGGGTGGCGAAGCAGGGTCGATGCGGAAGCCTTGGCCGTGGATGACGATCTGGTGGTGGAACCAGCACAGGGTGGTCAGGTTCTCCGGATCGGTGCGGCCGTTCTGGGACCACGGGGTGATGTGATGGACCTGCAGGCGGTACCGGGAGACGCAGCCTGCAACGGTGCAGACGGCGCCGTCGCGATGCAGGACGAACCGGCGCAGGCGGGGCGGGATCACCCTGGTGCGGCGCCCCATGGCGAGGGGTTGTCCGTCCGTGGTGTGTGCGGTGACCTCGACCGCACCGGTGCACATGATTGCTTCGACGGCGTTCGGTCCGACCTGCGGACCCGCCTCGAGTGTGACACCCGACGTGCCGTTCGACGGTGCCGCCTCAGCAGCGTCCACAAACACGGTCAACACCGGCGTACTCGTGTCGATCGTGGCGCCGTCACCACCGGTGACGGTGTCGTGGCTGATCGACCACAGTGCGTCTGCGTTGCGTGTGGTGCGTGACGGTGTCACGTCGGGTCCGTACGGGAATGCGTCGCCTCTGGTTTCGAGGGCTTGAACGACGGTGCGGCCCGCAAACCCGGGCAACCGGCCGGAGATGCGCCACGCGGATTCGTCGAGGTTCGGTTGGATCGACACGTAGCGTTCCTCGAACACCTGCATCTCATCAAGACGGCTCATGCGCCGCCGCTTCGCTGCGAGGATGCGGATACCTTCGATGTCCCGCCCCGCCGTCTCAGTCAACAAGTCGAGGGCGTCGTCTCGGTTGGCGAGACGGCTGATAGCGGCGGCCCGGTCGAACCCGATCTCGCCACACGTGACGGCCTCGTTGATATCGGGGAGTTCTTCGAGACGTCGTGCGGTGCCGACCAGCTCACGGGCGGTCTCGGGGGCGACGTCGATCCTGCCGGCCGCCCATTCTTGGAGGGACCGGTGACCGTCACGCAGGGCGACCTGACGCCGGTCCAGTTCCCGCAACGCCTTCATCTGCCGGCTCCTGATGCGGGCGATGACAGACTCGTCTTCGAGCAGTTGCTGCTCGAGGGTCTCGGTGGTGGCGGTCGTCGCATCCATACCCGCAACCTATCTGCCGGGTGTGACAGAAACCGCGACTAGGCAACAAGAATCTCGAGGATTCTTGCGGATTCTTTGGGCGCCGTTCGGTGCTCGCGAGAGACCCCCTCCGCAACCTGCCCGCAGGGCAGGCGCCGCCATCCCCCTGAAGGGGAGAAATCCTGGGGGAGGAATCAAACTGAGGGGGAGGAATCGAACGTGGTGGGAACCTACGTCTCGGCGTACCAGACGGCGATTGCCAGGTGACCCCACCCGACGTTCGGCTGGGCGATCGTGTGGGTGTTCTCGACGACGATGTCTGGCTGGCGGATCAGCCACTCGTTCACGCTCGCTTCCAGGTCGTCGAAGCCGGGTTTCCGATTGCTTGACTCGACGGTGAACACCTTCAATTTCACGCTTGCCTCCCTTGCTCAGCAGGCCGGGGACACCTAGACGTCTCTCTTGAAGATCGCTGCGGCACCCATGCCGCCGCCGATGCACATGCTCACGATGCCGTACTCGACGTCGCGCCGCTCCATCTCGTGGAGAAGGGTGGCGGTGAGCTTCGCTCCCGTGCATCCGAGCGGGTGCCCGAGTGCGATCGCTCCGCCGTTGACGTTGACGATCGCAGGATCGAGGCCGAGCTTCCGGATCGAGTAGAGCGCCTGGCTGGCAAATGCCTCATTGAGTTCGACCAACCCAATGTCGGAAACCGCCAGGCCGGCAGCCTCGAGCGCCTTGGGAATCGCCACGGTCGGACCAATCCCCATCTCGTCCGGGTGGACACCGGCCACCTGATAGGTGACGAGTTCGGCGAGGGGCGTCAGCCCGAGTTCAGCGGCCGCCTCGCGGCTCATCAGGACTTCGATCGCGGCGCCATCTGACGTCTGCGAGGAGTTCCCGGCCGTCGACCGACCATTGACCTTGAAGACCGGCCGAAGCTTGCTCAGCCCCTCGACGGTGCTGGCGCGGGGACCCTCATCGGTGTCGAACATGACCGACTTCCCGCCGAGGCTGACCTCGATCGGGATGATCTCATCCTTGAATCGGCCTTCCTCGATCGCGGCGATCGCCCGCCGATTGGACTCGACGGCAAAGGCGTCCTGGTCCTCGCGACTCACGTCGTAGCGTTCAGCGACCGTCTCGCTCGTGATTCCCATTGAGTCGTAGGACGCGGGGAACGTCTCGACCAGCGTGGGGTTTGGGGCAGGCTTCTGGCCTCCCATCGGGACCAGCGACATCGACTCGACGCCGCCGGTGATCACGATATCTGACCACCCGGCTGCGATCTGTGCCGCTCCGGTCGCGAGCGCCTGGACGCCGCTGCTGCAGAACCGGTTCAACGTCATTCCCGGTACCGAGACCGGCAGACCGGCACGCAGCGCCGCGATGCGGGCAACGTTCATGCCCTGTTCCGCCTCGGGGAACGCGCATCCCACGATCACGTCGTCAACGATCGTCGGGTTCAGGTCCGGTACCTGTTTCATGAACTGCTCAATCAATTGACCGAGCAGTTCGTCCGGCCTCGTCTCTCGCAGGGTTCCGCGGCCAGACTTCCCGACTGCCGTGCGGTATGCGTGGGTGACCACCACTCCTGTGCTCATGCGTCTCCTCCTTCTCAGTTCCGCAACGGTTTGCCGGTTTCCAGCATGTGCAGTATTCGATCGATGGTTCTCTGCTCCTTGCAGAGGCCGACGAATGCCTCTCGCTCCAGGTCAAGGAAGTCCTGCTCGGAGAGCATGGTTCCTGCCGGTACGTCGCCACCGCACAACACGGTCGCCAGCACCGTGCCGAGGTGTTCGTCGTACTCGCTCAGGTAACCGCCTTGGCGCATACCGTGGACACCCACCTTGAGTGCGGCGATTCCAGTGGATCCGGGTACCGGCACCGTGCGCTGCATCGGCGGTTTGTAGCCCATCTGCACCATCGCCAGGACGTCGGCCTTCGCGTCGGCGAGGACGGCATCGGGGTTCAGTGTGATCCGGTCGGTCCGACGGAGGAACCCGTACGACTTGGCTTCTTCGGCGCTTGTCGCCACAGTCGCGGTGCCAACCGTCATGAATGCCTTCTCCATGAACGGGAACAAGTCGACCTTCACGCCCTCGGGCACCGACCCGTAGTAGCGGAACGCCATCTCCTTACAACCGCCGCCCGCCGGAATCACGCCGACACCCAATTCGACGAGACCGATGTAGGACTCGGCTGCCGCCCGAACGGAGTCACCGTGCATCACGGCTTCGCAGCCGCCTCCGAGGGCCATACCTCTCGGAGCGACCACCACGGGGCCGTCGCAGTACTTCATTCGCATGAACGTGTCCTGAATGACGCGCACCGCCTCATCGATCTGGTCCCAGTCCTGGGACATCGCAAGCATGCCGATGAGCCCGACGTTGGCTCCAACCGAGAAGTTGGTCGCCTCGTTGCCTACGACCAGGCCGACGAGGTCCCCGGCGTCAACCATTTCGCAGCCGGTTGCGATGACCTCAAGGATGGTGTTGTCGATGGCGTTCATCTTCGTGTGGAACGCAACGCAGCCGACGCCGTCGCCCATGTCGTAGAGCGTCGCCCCAACGCTCTCCGCAAGGATCTTCCCCTCTTCGGCAAGCGTTGTGAGGAAGATCGCATTCTCGGAGACCGGGACCGGGAGATACTCCTCGGAATCGACGTCCCAGAAGTAGACGACACCGTCACGCTTGACGTACCAGGAGCCCTCACCGACCTCGATCAATCGGTCGACGGCCTCGGGAACGACCATCCCCTCGGCACGCATGCGCTCGACGGACTCGGCCACACCGATGGCATCCCAGGTCTCGAACGGCCCGAGTTCATAGTTGAAGCCCCAGCGCATCGCTCGATCTACATTGACGATGTCGTCGGCAATCTCGCCGAGGAGTTCGAGGGCGTAGATGCACGACTCGGCGGTGACCTTCCACGCAAAGCGGCCGTGGTCGTCGTCGAATGCCGTCATCGCTGCGATCTTCGCGCCGACGTCCTCGAGTTTGCGGGCCGCGCCGACCGACGCCAGGCGGAGTTTGCCCGCGTCGACATAGTCGAGTGTGTCCAGGTCGAGGCTCAGGATTGTGCTGCCCTGCTCCCCTCTCACCTTCTTGTAGAACCCAGCGCCGGTCTTGCCGCCGAGGCGGCCGTCCGCGATCAGGGCCTGCATCTCATCCGGGACCACGAACCGATCGCGCCACGGGTCGTCGGGGCATCCCTCTCCAATTGTCGCGAACACATGAGCCATCGTGTCGAGGCCCACAATGTCCACGGTGCGGAACACGGCAGACTTCGGCCGACCCATCGCGGGGCCGAACACGACGTCGACTTCAGCAACGCCCAGGCCGTACTCCGTCATCCAGTGGAACACCGACGCCATGCCGAACGTCCCGATCCGGTTTGCAATGAAGTTCGGGGTGTCCTTGCAGTACACGACGCCCTTGCCGAGCACGTTCTCGCCAAAGTCGGCCATGCCAGCAAACACAACGGGATCGGTGTCGCCGATAGGGACCATTTCGAGGAGGCGCATGTAGCGGACCGGATTGAAGAAGTGGGTGACCATGAAGTGGCCGCGGAAGTCGTCGCTGCGTCCCTCCGCCATCGCCTCAGCGGACAGGCCCGACGTGTTCGACGACACGACGCTGCCGGGGCGCCGGTGTTCGTCGACCATGGCGAAGACGCGCTGTTTGATGTCCATCCGTTCGACGACGACTTCGACGATCCAGTCGCACTCGGCGAGTTTGTCGAGGTCGTCCTCGTAGTTGCACGGGGTTACCAGCGCTGCGAGATCCGGGCGATAGAGCAGCGCCGGTTTGGACTTCTTCATGGCGACGATGCCGGCATCGGTGATTCGGTTCCGGACCTTGCGGTCTTCCAGCGAGAGTCCTGCCGCGACCTCCGCCTCCGTGAGTTCTCCGGGAGCGATGTCGAACAGGTACGAAGGTATTCCGGCGTTGGCGAGATGGGCTGCAATGCCCTGGCCCATCACCCCAGCTCCGAGGACTGCTGCCCGCTTGATCCGAATGCCCATAGATCCTCTCCTCGCGCGTTGCACACTCGTCGGTGCTGCCCCGCACGATGGTTGAGTATCGGCGCCGAAACCAGGGCCGGAGGACCCCTCCCCCGCACCGATGGGCCCGTCAGCCTTCGATCCGGGTCCGGACGTCCTCGGGAACCGTTGCGGCCGTAGGCATACGGATCGGGGCGATCGAGATTCGGCCGTCTCTCCCCGCCTCGATGTCCGTGCCATCGAGCGGTTCGAACTCGATGAGTCGGCCGCTGAAGTCGTGGCGGTAGACGCCGTTGCCGTCGTCGCTGAAGAGGCGGTCGTAGCCGATCCGTGCGATCGTGGTCACCTGGCGCGGTGTGTCGAGCGTGGCGTCGAACGGAACGTTGATCGAGATCACATCGGCCAGTTCTGATAGACCCGCGTTCACGACGACGTCGACGAGTTCGGCACCGACGTTGCCCAGGCGTGCCCAGTCCGTTCCGGCCGCCGGGTCGAGGGCACGGCGCTTCCATGCCGACCAGTCTCCGTTGGCACCGGTCGACACCGCAATCGAAGGAACACCGGACACCCAGCCCTCAACGGCGGCACCGATCGTCCCCGACGACATCAGGAAGCCCGCGCCGTGGTTGTAGCCGATGTTGATGCCGGACACGACCAGCGCCGGTGGTTCATCGAAGAGTCCATGGATGCCGATCTGCACGGCGTCGGCGGGATACCCGGTACAGGTCCAGGCTGCTTCGCCGTCCAGTTCCACTCTGGCCGTGCCGATCGGACCGATTCGGGTGATCGCCTTGCCGACCCAACTCCGCTCCTGGTCGGGCACGACAACGCGGACCGTGCCGAGTCTCCTCAGGGCGTCAGCAAACGGGACGAGCGCGGGGCTGTCGATACCGTCATCGTTGGTCAACAGAATCCAGGACACGCTCGGGTCAGCGCTCTTCCCGGAAGTATGGGATGCCGAGAGCTGCCGGCGCTCCGAGGAACTTCGCCCGCTTCCCGCTCGTGAGAGCGATCATCGCGATGATCGCGAGCAAGAACGGCAGCATGTCGAGCAAGGTGGCCGGCACGTTGATCTCGAGTGTCTGGAACGTGAAGTTGAGGCGTCCGGCGATCCCGAACAGGTAGGCGACCCAGAGTGCACGCCAGGGACGCCACGATGCCAGGATCACGAGGGCGATCGCTATCCACCCGGCCTGCCCGATCGGGTTGTCCTGCCACGATGGCACCAGAGCAAGCGAGAAGTAGGCGCCACCGAGGCCGGCGAGGGCACCGCCGAGGGCCACGTGAATATATCGGACCCTCGACACGTTGATGCCGGCAGCCTCGGCGCTTGCAGGGTCCTCTCCAACGGCCCGCACCGTCAGCCCGGGGCGCGTATGGAAGAGGTAGTAACTCGCTGCGGCGACGATGATCCAGGAGAGGTAGATGAGCGCGTCGTGACCGAAGATGAGCGGCCCCACAATCGGCAGGTCGGCCATGGCCTCGGGGAAGATCGGCTCGAACACCGCCTTCGACGGCTGGCCGATCAACGGACTCGAGCCGGCCTTGCCGATATAGACGGCGACGCCGGTCCCGAAGATCGTCAAGGCCAGTCCCGAGACGATCTGGCTCACGCGCAGCGTGATCGAATTGAAGGCATGGATCAGCGATATCGCGGCCCCGGCTAGGAGGGCGGCAACCACGCCGAGCCACAGGCTGCCGGACACGAACGTGGCCCAGAACCCCATAACCGCGCCGAACAGCATCATGCCCTGAACGCCGAGGTTGAGGATGCCCGACCGCTCGGTCAGGATTTCGCCGACGGTGCCGAACACGAGCGGCGTGCCGAGGCCGATGCCGGCCATGAGCGTGAGCATGAGTACGGATTCGTTCATGCTGCCTTCGCCTCCGGCTCTGCCTTCGCCTCACCAGCGATGGGGTCGGGGCGGTGAATCCGGTTCGAGATCAGGAACTCGCCTGCGACGGCGAAGATAAGAATCGCACCCTGGAGGATCTGGACCGTTGCTGAGGGCACGCCGATCGACTGGAGCGATGGGCCTGCATTGTTGAGAGCACCCATCAGGATGGCGACCGGGATGATGGCGATCGGGTTGAGGCGAGCCAACGCGGCGACGATGATGCCCGTGAATCCGAGCCCGAGGTCGAGGGACCGAGGATCCATCTTTCCGAGGATGCCCGCGACGAGGATGGATCCCGCAAGGCCGGCCGCAGCACCAGAGAAGAGGAATGTGCCGAGCACCTTCTTCGGCACCCTGATACCCGCGTAGCGTGCGGCATCGAACGAGTCACCGACGATGCGGTACTCGAATCCGCTGCGCGTCTTGCTGATTACGAACCAGGCGATCACCGCAACGCCGATGGCGATGAACAGGCCCCAGTCGAGGCGGTGGAAGAACTCTGGGATGCGGCCGGCGTCGAGGATGGGTCGGCCCTGTGGGAACTGCGTCGCCTCGGGGTCACGCCAGGGGCTCGAGCTGCCGAGCACGAGGTACTGCATCAGGTTGAGGGCGATGAAGTTCAGCATCAGCGTCGTGATGATCTCGTTGGTCCCGAGGTACACCCTCGGAACGGCTGCTAGCGAGGCCCAGAAGGCTCCACCGACTGCACCGGCGATCACGACCGCAACGACTGCGATGACCTGTGGCGTTGAGTCAGCCAGCCAGATCCCGACTCCTGCAGCAAGGATGGCACCGAAGATCAGCTGTCCCTCGCCACCGATGTTCCAGACCAGCATCTTGAATGCGATGGCGGCAGCCACCCCGGTGAGGATGAGGGGGGTGGCTGAGACGAGCGTCTCGGCGAATCCGCGTCCGGAACCGAACGCTGCGTCAGCCATCTTCTGGTAGACCTCGACCCAGTCGTTGCCGGTGATGGCGAGGAACACCGCCCCGAGGAGCATCGCTGCGATCACGGACCCAATCGGGATGAGCAGCTTGAGCCACCATGGAGCAAGGCCGCGGGGTTCAACGATGAAGCGACGGCTCATGCTGACTGCTCCTCGGTGTGTCCAGACATGAGCAACCCGAGGCGCTCGGCGGTTGCTTCGGATGCCGGCATCTCACCGACGATCTTCCCCTCGTAGATCACGAGCACGCGATCGGACAGGGCGAGCAACTCGTCGAGGTCTTCTGAGATGAGCAGGACGGCGATGCCTCGATCCCGCTCAGCGAGGATCTGATCGCGGACCACCGCTGTTGCGCCGACATCGAGTCCACGGGTCGGCGAGCGTGCGATCAGCACGCAGTGATCCTGGGTAACTTCGCGGGCGATGAGTGCCTTCTGGAGATTGCCGCCTGAGAGAAGCCGGATCGGCAAGCCAGGCCGCACACCACGAACATCGAACTCCTCAATGAGCTCTGCGCCCTTGGTCTTGAATGCCTTTGGAGAAAGCATGGGCCCCTTGGAGTAGGGCGGTTCCCGGAACTGCTTCAACGCGAGGTTGTCGTCGGTATCGAGACCCGGAGCAAGCCCCATCCCGAGGCGGCTCTGCGGCACGTATGCGATGCCGGCCTTGATCGACTTGAGGGGACTCGTGCCGGTGATGTCCTTCCCAGAGAGATGGACGGAACCGCCGGTGACCTTCATCAGTCCGACGATGCCCTGAGCAAGCTCGCGTTGGCCGTTGCCGGAGACGCCCGCGATGCCGACGACTTCACCGGCATTCACCGTGATCGAGAGTCCATCGACGGCGTCGAGGCCACGATCGTCCCGGACCTTCAGATCATCGACCACCAGAACAGCGTCCCCGATGGACTCGTTCGGCGCCCGTGTCGGGAGCACGAGGTCCTTGCCGACCATCATGCGGGCAAGATCGCGCGGCTCGGCATCAGCGGTGTTGACGTTGCCGACGACCCGACCTTCGCGGAGGACCGTGACACGGTCGGAGACTTGCTTCACCTCGTGGAGTTTGTGCGAGACGAAGATCAGGGAGCGGCCTTCGTCGGCCAGGGTGCGCATGGCCCGGAACAACGCCTGCCCCTCCTGCGGGGTGAGCACGGCGGTTGGTTCATCGAGAATCAGGATGCGGACGTCGCGGTAGAGGAGTTTGAGGATCTCGACCCGCTGCTGTTGGCCGACCGAGAGCTGCCAGATGCGAGCCGTCGGGTCGACAGGGAAGTCGTAGCGCTCCCCGAGTTCACGTGCCTCGGCCTCGAGTTCGCTCTGCGAGAGACGCAGACCAACCTCTGGATTCCCGAGAGCGAGGTTCTCGGCCACGGTGAGATTCGATACCAGGCGGAAGTGCTGATACACCATGCCGATGCCAGCCGCGAGTGCGGCCTTCGGCGACTTCAGGACGATCGGCTGCCCGTCCATCAGCATCTCGCCGGAGTCCGGCCGGTAGAGGCCGGCCATAACTGAACAGAGGGTCGACTTGCCTGCGCCGTTCTCCCCGAGGAGTGTGTGCACCTCGCCTGGGGCGAGGTTGAAGTCGACGTCGGCGTTGGCGAGAACGCCGTAGAACGACTTGTCGATCTTGCGAAGCTCTACCGCTGGGGGCGTGCTGCTCTGATCGGCGTTCGGCATGCCGGCATCCTAGCCGGACAATCAGAGCCGGTCACAATGCACGAGGGCCCCGCAGATGCGGGGCCCTCGGACCAACTGGTTGGAGCGTCGATCAGCCGGTTGGGCTACCGATGACTCCCTCGACGAAGTAGTCCATGCTGAAGATGTCACCGAGCGGCTGCTCGGTGCCAGCCTGGTTCACAATCGGATCCGGGAGGACCGAGAAGGTCCCGGCGATGATCTCGCCCATGCGCGTCTCAATGAGCGCAGCCGTCTCGTCGGAGACCGATGGACCGAGCGGCGCAATGCCGACCATGCCGTCCGCCATGTTGCCGTAGTAGGCCTCGGCCGCCCAGGTGCCGGCCTTGACCGCATCTGCGGTGGCCAGGTAGTACGGGCCCCAATCCCAGATGGCGGCCGTGAGCCAACCCTCGGGCGCAAACTCGGACATGTCGGTGTTGTAGCCGACCCAACCAGCGCCGGCGGCCTCTGCCGCCTGGCCCGGTGCCGATGAGTCCTGGTGCATGGCAATCACGTCGACGCCTGCGTCGAGCAGCGCCTGTGCTGCGTCACCCTCGGTTGGTGGATCGAACCACGTCGACGTCCAGACAACCTGAACGGTGGCGTCAGGGTTGATCTCGCGGACGCCGAGCGTGAACGCGTTGATGCCGCGAAGCACTTCAGGAATTGGGAACGCTGCAACGTACCCGATCTCGCCCGTCTCGCTGCGTGCACCGGCGGCCATGCCCGACAAGTAGCGACCTTCCTCGGCTGCGCCGAAGTAGTTGCCCATGTTGTCGGAGGTCTTGTACCCGGTCGCGTGCATGAACGCAACGTCCGGGAAGTTCTCGGCTGCAGCGAGCATCGGATCCATGTAGCCGAATGACGTGCCGAAGATCAGCTCGTTTCCGTCGGCTGCGAGATCCTCGAACACGCGTTGCGAGTCGGGGCCCTCTGGAATGCTCTCCAGCGTCGTGATGACGACGCCCGGCATGTTGGCCTCGAGGTACTGAGCGCCCTGATCGTGTGCCCAGGACCATCCCTTGTCAGCCGTCGGTCCGACGTGGACGAACGCGACCTTGAACTCTTCGCCTTCTTCCATCGCGGCGGCCGTCGTCGTCGTCTCATCGCCCCCTGCCGCCGCCGTCGTCGTCGTATCGTCGCCACTGTCGTCACTGCTGCATGCTGCTGCGACCATCGCAAGCACCATCATCAGAGCGACCATGAACGTCCATCTGTTCCGAGCCATTGGCTCTCCCTTCGGTGTTCCTTGTATCAGTCTGTGGGCCACCGCAGAGCGCGGCGATCCGTATGAAGGACTCTAGATGGAATGAGCACTAGCGCGCGCCACAACGGCCCGTCGACGAGTCCGGCACGGTGGCCCCTCAGGTGACAGGGTGATTGCGACGCACCGTGACCAGTTCGGCAGCGATGGAGACAGCGATCTCTTCCGGGGTGAGTGCGCCGATTCCGAGCCCGACCGGTCCGTGGAGGAGCTCGGTGTGCTCTGGCGGCATACCTGCCTCGGCGAGACGCTGCTTCCGGGCCGCGTGATTGCGGCGGCTCCCGAGTACGCCGATGTAGCACGCGCCGGCGTCGGCGAGCAACGGGAGGAGCACGTCTTCGACCTCGGCGTTGTGGGCGAGACAGACGGCATAGGTACGGTCGTCCGGTGACACGAGCGGCACGATGTCGGCCGGCCAACCGACGAGCACCTCGGCCGCATCTGGATACTGATCGGAGTCCGCAAGCCCGGGCCGGTGGTCAGCCACGATCACCCGGAAGCCGATGGCGCTCGCGGCGGCGCAGAGTGCCTGCGCGGTGTGGCCGGCGCCATAGATGAGGAGCTTCGGGGCCGTGACCACCGGCTCGAGGTAGACGCGGGACTCTCGGACGTCCACGATGTGAGCCTTCTCGCCGGCCATCGTCGCTTCGACATCTCCGCCGAGATCACCGTCTTCGAACGGCGCCAGGTCCCCGGTCCAGGTGCCGGAGACACGGTCGAACAGCGCGTGACTCCCCCGCCCGGGTCCTGAGATGATCGTCGCTAGGACTCCGGTGAATGCGGGATCGGGCAGGCCGCCGATCTCTTCGGCGATACCCGTCCACGGCTCGATGAAGACCTCCATCGCTCCGCCACAGGTGAGCCCCAGACCGAACGCATCTTCGTCGCTCAGGCCATACGACACCAGGCGCGGTTCGCCGTTCTCGAGGACGGCCTCGGCGTGCGCGGCGACATCGGCTTCCACGCAGCCGAAGCTCACCGAACCGGATGTCGATCCGTCGGACGAGACCAGCAGACGAGCTTCCGCGCGACGCGGCACCGACCCGTCGACGCTCACCAGAGTCGCGGCCGCCACGGTCCGGCCACCGACCGCCAATCGCTGGGCTTCTTCAAGTGCATGCTTCATGGCTCCTCATCCTACGTCCGGACCGCGGCCACGGGCTCTCCTTCTGACGGAGGGGTTGATGGTCGTTGGTAGCATCGCCGGGCAGGTGTTCACAGCGAGCTTGGGAAGGACGCTTCCATGGCACGGCAATTCCGGTACGGGCTGTTCGGTGTGGGTCGCATCGGCCGGGTACACGGGCAGATCGTCAAGGCGCAAGGCCATTCGATCGTGGCGGTTGGCGACGAGGTCGCTGCCGCGTCGGCGGAAGCGGCGCACATCCTCGGGGAATCGGGCATTCCAACCTTCACCAATCCCCACGAGATGATTGCCGGGGTGGATCTCGACGCGGTCATCATCTCGTCGCACACCAAGGACCATGCGCGTGATGCCAGGCCCTTCGTGGACGGTGGCATCCCGGTGTACCTGGAGAAGCCGCTCACGTCAGACCTGCCGGAAGCGTTCGACTTCGTCGAAGCGGTAGGCACCGACCGGACGTTGATTCAGATCGGCTTGCAGCGGCGATTCGACGAGGCTCTTCTCCACGCCAAGCAGATGATCGACGACGGCCTCATCGGGGAGATTCGTGAGATCCGTTCGATCCTGCGCGACCAGTTCCCTCCCCCGTCGACCTACACCAGCCGCGGCCTGATCATCGACATGGGGATCCATGTCGCCGACGAGGCGCTCTGGCTCCTCGGCGAGTACCCGGACGAGGTTTGGGCACGCATGCTCAGCGCCAAGCACTACCACAGCCCGGTCGACGAAGGTGGCAACACGGCTTTCGTCGGTTTCACGACGCCGTCCGGCACTATCGGCCGCCTCGACCTGAGCCGGACCCATGCCTCGGGCTACAACAACGAGACCTACCTCATCGGCACCCAGGGCACCATCCACGTTGGCAGGTTCGCCGGGTATCCGGGCCCGATCCCCGTCGAACTGTGGACCGCGGACGGCACGCTCCACCCGGCGTCGGAGACGTTCCAGATGACGGCCCTCGGCGGTGACTACGCCGAGTTCCAGCCTCGCTTTCACGCGACGTATCAACGCGCCCACGCCGCGTTCCGGGAAGCGGTCGAGGCGGGGCAGCCGTTCCGGGTCACCCAGAATGAAGTGTTGAGCGCCCAGGTCTTCGTGGAGGCAGCTCACTTGTCCGCCCTCGACGAAGGCCGGTCCCGCCGCTTTGCGCACGCAGACAGCCCCACCGAGTTCCGACGGCTGTCGATCGACAACGGACTGTTGGCCTAGGGCGTGTTCTCGGGTGCCAGCGCCTGCAGAATGCAGAACTCGTTGCCTTCGGGGTCAGCGAGTACCACCCACGTCACATCATCGGTCTGCCCGACGTCGATTCGGGATGCTCCGAGAGCTTCCGCTCGGGCGACCTCACGCTCCTGGTCGTCAGGGCGAAGGTCGAGGTGGAGTCGGTTCTTGATGGTC
Source organism: uncultured Actinomycetota bacterium (assembly GCA_963836085.1). GTDB lineage: Bacteria > Actinomycetota > Acidimicrobiia > Spongiisociales > UBA5794 > JAHEEL01. The sequence goes on along the minus strand of CAWIHT010000007.1, from coordinate 21,346 downwards.
TTGGTTTCAGGAACCCGTCCGAACAGGAGGTCGGGAGAGGTGCCGTCCCCAGGCGATCCCACCGGTGGTTCGAGGACGAGTTCGTCCGTGCCTTCGGCGGTAATGCGCCAGCCGAGGAGGTGTGCCCACCACCTTCCCAGCGAGCCGGGATCGACGGTGTCGACGACGATGGACTGCCATCGCAAGCTCATCACCGGAGCCTAGCTCCGGCGCCTCCCGGTCCAGCGGCAGCCGGACCACACCAACCGACACACCGGGAAGAAACCTGCAGCAGTCTGGGCGTGCCCCAGCACGCCAGACTGCAGACGGACTTGCCGAAGGCAAGTCCGCGTGGGCCCGGCAGGACTCGAACCTTCAACGACCAACGAAACCACAGCCGGACCACACCAACCGACACCTGGGAAGAACGCCGCCAGGCAGCGAGAAACCACCCCACACGGCACGACGTCGAGACCGAATAGGTCTCGACGGAAGTACACGACACCTCTGGTGGGCCCGGCAGGACTCGAACCTGCGGCCAAGCGATTATGAGTCGCCTGCTCTAACCAGCTGAGCTACGGGCCCTCTCTCCCCCGCCAGCAGTCGCGAGCGTAGCGAACCGGATGCGTCACCTTGACCCATGTTCCCGGTCGCGCCCGGTAGTGTCGAAGTCACTCGCGCGAGAGGAGCGTCATGAAGATCGATGTCGACTATCGACCGGCATTCGCAACGGCCAAGGTGGCTCTGGATCCCGGGGAGGACATCGTCGTCGAGGCCGGTGCCATGGTCGCCATGTCCTCGGATCTCGAATTGCAGACGAAAGCTCGCGGGGGTTTCCTGAAGTCGCTCGGCCGCGCAACCTTCGGGAAGGAGAGCTTCTTCCTCAATACGTTCACGGCGCCGGCGACCGGTGGCGTGATCTACGTTGCCCCTGCCCTCCCGGGCGACATGAAGGTCCTTGAACTCACCGGCGAGTCTCTGATGGTGCAGAGCGGCAGCTACATCGCGTCGTCGCCTTCTCTCAACATCGACACCAAGTGGAGCGGAGCGAAGACGTTCTTCGCCAGCGAGGGCCTTGTGATGCTGAAGGTCCACGGAACGGGAACGCTCATCGTCTCGTCCTACGGCGCCATCGAAGAAGTTGCGCTCGGACCGGGAGAGCGATTCACGTTCGATACCGGGCACCTCGTCACGTTCACCGAGGGCATGGACTTCAAGGTCCGCAAGGTCGCCGGGTGGAAGAGCACCATCTTCGGCGGAGAAGGCCTGGTGGTGGATCTCACCGGACCGGGGAAGGCGACGCTGCAGACCAGGAGCGAGGACGCTCTGCTGAGTTGGCTGATCCCGCAGCTTCCATCACAAAACGCGAGCAACTAGCCCTCAGCGGACCGGGAACACCTACTCACGGCTTGGACCGGCGGTACCAGTAGCGGTGCGACACCTCGTAGCCGAGCGATCGGTACAGGGCGATCGCCCGCTCGTCATCCTCGAGGACTTGGAGGAACGCCGTCGACGCACCCCCTCGGGCCCCGAAGGCATGGAGCGAATCCATGATGCGCGTGGCGTGACCCTGCCTCCGGTGGGACGGATCGACCACCACCTCAAAGACACCGAGATGATCGCCGACCACAACACCGAGGCCAGCCCCCACCGGTCGTCCTGCCACCGTCGCGCTGACGAACGCTGCAGGTCCGGGAACCTTCGCCAGGGTCGCGAGCCACGGGCCAACCTGCGACGGATCGATGCCGAGTGCGTCAAGCTCGGCCGAGATCCAGTCGTCGGTCGCGACCGGCGACTCGAGCACGCCGGGGATCGCGTCACCCCGCTCGGTCCTCCTGTGCATCACGAGGGTCGGGGCTTCGACCGCGTACCCGGCCTTGGCGAGTTCATCGTCGATCATCGGGGCGCACAAGGGAGTGATCCGGAAAATCGTCGGCAAGGCTCTGACGCGATACCACTCGGCGACATCGTCGAGGCGCCGCTCGAGGTCGTCGGGCACCGGTCCGGCTGGGACCGCTGAGTTCCTCCGCCGGGAGAACCCGTCCCCGGCGAGGAGCGTCCAACTGCCGAGCGTTGTCGACTCCGTCGCAGGCCACGCAGCCGCGGCGGCTGCCTCGATCGCCGGGACGGTCATGATTCAATGAGATAGGGACGGAGACGTTCGACCATGGGCTCGGGGAACCGAATCGGGCGACCCTGGAGGTTGGTCACGGCGGCGCCGAGTTCCTGCTCAACCATCACTTCGCCGTTGCGCACGAGTCGCTGCCGCCAACGCGACGTGACCCGTTTGAACTCCATCACCTCGGTCTCGACGACAAGGTCATCGTTCCCCCCGGCCGACCGCGCGAATCGCGTCGAGATGTCGGTGACGACGATCATCACGCCGTCGTCCATCATCCCCTGGAGCGTCAGGCCGGCCTCACGCAGCAGGTCGACTCGGGCCGCCTCGAAGTACTGGATGTAGACGGCGTGGTTCACGTGCCGGTAGGGATCGAGTTCGTAGAAGCGGACGCGGATCGGGAATCGGTGTTTCACGGGCACCAAGGTACCGGATCGAACCGAAGGTTGGGAATCACGGGTCGCCCGGAGTGGGGTTCCCGCCCTACGCGAAGTCGGCCTGGCGCCACGCCTCATAGACGATGATCGCGGCGGCGTTGGCGAGGTTCAGGGACCGACCTCCCGGAGCGATCGGAATGCGCAAACGATCGTCGACGGCGAGATGGTTGAGCGCCTCTGGCGGCAATCCGACGGACTCGCTGCCAAACAGCAGGGCATCGCCGTTCGCGTACGCAACGCTCGTGTAGAGCCGTTCGGCGTGCTGCGAGAACGCGAACACCCGAGACGGCCGGACGGCGTTGAAGAAGCCGTCCAGATCGTCGTGCACGTCGACGTCGGCGTACTCGCGGTAGTCCAGGCCGGCGCGGCGCAATCGTGCGTCGTCCAGGTCAAAGCCAAGTGGGCGGATGAGGTGGAGCCGATTCCCGGTGTTCACGCACAGCCGCATGAGGTTGCCGGTATTGGGTGGGATCTCGGGCTGATGGAGGACGACGTGAAACATGAACGTGAACCGAGGTCGGTGTGACCCCTCTCCTACTTCCCCTTTGACTCTCCGCGAACGGCCTTCTCCAGGAGCAGCATGAACGACAGTGCAGGATCCTTCGACTGGATCGCCTGCGCTGCCGACCAGTTCTGCCCGATCCGGCGGTACATGTATCCGACGAGATCACCGTGGAGCCTCCAGCGGTGGGAGGCGTCACGATGCGTCGGCGGACGTGCGCCAAACGCCATCAGACGGACCCGCGGTCCGTCCGGATGATCGGCCTCCCCATCCCTGAGGAGCTCGGAGATCACCCGCGACACCCGTTCCTCGCCGAGCGCGCCGAATCGATCGAGCGCCGCACGCAGCACTTTCGGGTCACGCGCCGATGAGTTCAGGTCGGCTCGGCCCTCTTTGACTTCGGCGATGATCAGGTCGATGCGTTCGAGATCGACGTCGAGGTCCGGATCGACGCCAGCGAATGTGCCGCCGACCTCGCCGCCGCCTCGTCCCGCTCCCGGGATGCGGACGGCGAGCACGTCAACGTCGGTGACGGTTCGGTACTCGCCGTCCTCCATTAGTTCGAGGACCGGATACTCCGTGACGGTGAAGTAGCCGTTCATGTAGAGGTAGCTCTGGACGAGCGCGACGGCAGTGTCCATCAGGCGCTCACCGATCGCTCGGTTCGGAACCTAGACAGCGGCGTACCGCTCCCGACGGCCGTACTCGCCCGTCGTGTAGCTGGCGATGTCGAGGAAGATCCCGATGCCGACGATGATGTAGTCGAAGCCCGTAATGCCTCCCGGCGCAGCGGCCACCCAGGACAACGTGGTCCATGGAGCGAAGATGAACCCGATAAACGGCCCCCAGAAGCTCGAGAACGAGACTTCCCAACGGGCCGGCTGCATCAGCCACCAGATCAGGATCGCCGCGCGGGGGCCGAGGATCATCAGCGTCGCGAAGAAACAGCACATGGGAGACCTCTCTTGGCTCGTTGATTCGACTCTAGTGGGACGAGCGATGCCGTATCGAGATAGGCTGGCGGTGATCACACGGGGAGGCTCTGGGTGGAGTTCAAGGAGGAGCATGTCGCCTTTCGGCGGGTAATGCGGGAGTTCGCCGACGGGGAGATCGCTCCGCACGCGCGCGAGTGGGACCGTACCGGTTCGTTCCCCCTCGACGCCGTCGCCAAGATGGGTGACCTCGGCCTCTTCGGGCTGCCGTTTCCGGAGCAGTACGGCGGTTCCGGCTCCGACTTCACGACGCTGTGTATCGCGATCGAGGAGTTGGCCCGCGTCGATCAGTCGATCGCGATCACGCTCGAGGCGGCTGTGGGTCTGGGCATCAATCCGATCGTCGAGTTCGGCAGCGATGCACAGCGCGATTGTTGGCTACCGGACCTCGTTGCAGGCCGTGCTCTCGCCGGATTCGGACTCACTGAGGAGGGCGGCGGTTCGGATGCGGGAGCGACCCGAACCCGTGCCGACCTGGTCGACGGTGAATGGGTGATCAACGGATCGAAGGCGTTCATCACCAATTCGGGGACCGCCATCACCTCCCTGGTGACCGTCACCGCCAGAACCGGCCCTGACGAGGTCTCGGCCATCATCGTTCCGGCGGGATCTGCCGGGTTCGTGGTCGAACCGTCGTACGAGAAGATGGGCTGGCACGCCTCCGACACGCACGGACTCAGCTTCGCCGACTGCCGGGTGCCGGAGGATCATCTCCTCGGGACACGAGGCAGTGGCTTCCGGCAGTTCCTCTCCACCCTCGACGACGGCCGGATCGCCATCGCAGCCCTTGCCGTTGGTGTGCTTCAGGCGTGTCTGGAAGAGACGGTCGCCTACGCCGGAGATCGGACGTCGTTCGGAAGCCCCATCGGTTCGTACCAGGGCGTCGCGTTCAAGATCGCCGACATCGAGGTCATGGCCGAGGCGGCGAGGCTCCTCACCTACAAGGCCGCCTGGCTCAAGGACACGGGTCAGCCCTACAAGCAAGCGGCTGCCAGGGCGAAGCTCTTCGCCACCGAGTCGGCGGTCACGGCAACCAGGAGTGCCACGCAAGTCTTCGGTGGCGCCGGCTTCCTGGACGACACGCTCGTCGCTCGCCACTACCGCGACGCCAAGGTCCTCGAGATCGGTGAAGGCACGAGCGAGATGCAGCGACTGATCATCGCACGAGGTCTCGGCCTGCCGGTGGATTGAGTTCCGAGCCCGCAACTGCTAGCTGGTAGCTTCCTGCCATGTCCACTTCGCTCTATGTACCAGACGGCGACCTGTTCCACCCGACCGGGTTGACACGGAGTATCTGGTCGGGCGACATCCAGCATGGCGGTCCGCCGGTCGGATTGCTCGCCCGGGCGGTCGAGCGAACGGCGAGCGCTGTTCCGATGCAGGTCGTGCGGCTGACCGTGGACCTCTTTCGCGGTGTGCCGGTCGACATACCGCTGAGCGTCGACACGACGGTGGTCCGGGATGGTCGCCGAATCCAGGTCATCGACGCCGTGCTCGTTGCAGCCGGTCAGCCCGTGGCCCGGGCCTCGGGTCTGAAGATTCGGACGAGCGAGGTGCCAATCCCGGATCCGGTCGATTCCTGGACCCCTCCCGCAGGGCTCGACGAAGCCGAGGCGATCTCATGGGGCCGCTTCGGATTCGACGTCACCGATCAGGAACGTTTCCACAGCCATGCCATCGAGGCGCGGACGGTCAACGACTCGTTCTTCACGCTCGGTGAGGGCCTGTCGTGGGTACGGCTGCTGGTGCCGGTCGTCGAGCACGAGCCGACGACGCCGTTGGTGCAGACGGCGACGCTCTCGGACGTCGGCAACGGCAACTCGATGGCGCTCGACGGCCGCGAGTGGTTCTATGTGAACCCCGATGTGAGTCTCACGATCCATCGCCTCCCATCCGGACCATGGCTCGGGATGCGATCGCTTGCCTATCAGCATCGGTCGGGAGTTGGTTCCGCGGACTCGCATCTCTTCGATATCGAGGGGCCCGTCGGCAGAGTCGTTCAGTCCCAGATTCTCGAGCCAAGAGCCGACTCTCGGACGACGTAGCGCTCGAACACGCTGGGGTCGGGATCGAGTCCGATGCCCGGCCGTTCGGAAGCCACCATCTGTCCTCCCGAGAAGAACGGCTGCGGAGCCTCGATTCCCCCGTCCAGGTACCACGACGGTGCGGCGATGTCGGAATGGGCGGCAGCGGGCAGGGTCGCGATCGCCAGAGCGAATGCTCGACCGATTGCCGTCTCGATCAGTCCGGACGCCTTGATGCGAAGGCCGGCGGCCAGAGCGATGTCGTGAATCGACATCGCCGCGGCCATGCCGAGACGGGATGGCTTCACGGCGAGGACGTCGGCTGCGTCGGCTTCGATGGCGGCGATTGCCGACGCGATCGCGTCGATCGGCTCATCGAGTGCCACCGCAGCGACCATCTCATCGCGAAGGCGGGCATGCGAGCCAAGATCACCGGGTGGGAACGGTTGCTCGATGTAGCCGATGCCGTGGTCGTCGAGTTGGAGCAGCGACCGCCGATCCTCCCACCGATACGAGCCGTTTGCATCGACGCCGATCGGCAGATCGGGGAAGGCGGCGCGAACCGCAGCCACGCGGCTGACGTCGCGACCCGGCCGGATCTTGATCTTCACGCCGGCAGCGCCGGTCGTCTCGACCCGCTCGACCGGGTCATCCTCCAGGCCAACGGCAATCGACGTGGGGATACGCTGGCGAGAACCGCCGATGGCACGCCACAGCGGCCGTCCGGAGCGGCGACCGTCGAGATCGGCGAGCGCTTCATCGACCGCAGCGGCCGCCGACGGTGCAAGCACGCTCCCCCGCTTCAGCGTGTCCCAGGCGTCATCGACGGTGTCGGGGGTGATCCCCGGATACGGAGCCGCTTCGCCCCATCCGGCAACCGAGCCGTCGCCAATCGACAGGATGACGACGCGACGATCCGCGACCTCACCGTTGGCGTTGACGAAGGGGGTACGGAGCGGGAGCGAGAGCTCCCACATGTGTCCGGAGAGCGCCGGCCGGTCTCCCCCACGGTCACGTGGCCAGCCGCTCATGGCGCCGCCACGTCTTCGATGCGCGAGCCAGGTGGGAATCCGAGCCGATCAGTCGGGTAGCGGTGTGCTCGCGAGACAGCGAGTCCGAAGCCGCACGCGGCGACGGCGCCTGTCGCGGCGCTCCTGCCGGAGCCGAACACACCATCGGGTATGTGCATCGCGTTCTCCCTCGATCGCCCACCGTTGACACTACCCCGGCGTGACGCGGCCTAGCCGTTCGCGTCGCCGCCTTCAGGGTCGGGACCAGCGGACTCGGGATCGGGTTCCTCGGTATCGCGGGGCTGCTCCACAGGGTGGGCATCGACCCACTCGGACGCCTGGCCGAGGGCCGTGAGGAGGGTCTGTCCGAGCCACTCATCCGATGTGAATACGTTGTGCGCACCCACCAGCTCCTCAACGCCGGCAGCCTTCAGCTGCTCGTGCATGTTCTCGTCCGCCGAGACGAGCATCAACTCGTTCCCCTGACCCTTCAGGGTTTCCGCATACTTCGCCAGGACCTCCATGAACGTCGAACCGAGGTCGCTCCGGCCGCGGAGTCGCAGAATCACGACCGAACCCCTGGTCTCCGGCGTGACGTCGGGGAGCTTCTCCTCGAACACCGGTGCCGATGCGAAGAACAGGCTTCCGTAGGGCTGCAGGATGATCACCTCTCCCGGAGGCACCGCTTCAGGCCCGTCGGTCTCCCGGAGACGACCGTCCTCCATCACCCACTGTTTGATCACGACCTGGTTCGACTGATTGATGATGAACAGAATCATTGAGATGCCGACACCGACCAGCACGGCGAACTGAAGCGGGATGATCATGGTGAGAGCGAACGTGACCACCATCACCGTTGCCTGCATAGCTCCGGTTTTCCAGATCGCCTTGATGTTGGCCGGTTTCACCGTTCGGTAGCCGACCGTCATCAACAGTCCGGCAAGCGCCGGCATCGCGATGTACCCGACGAGATCGCCGAACACGAGGATTACGATCGCCATCACAACGCTCGCGATCATCAGCGCGAGGCGCGATTTGGCGCCCGCCGTCTTGACCAGCGAACTCGCTGACATCGATCCGCCGACCGGCATCCCCTGGAAGATGCCAGAAGCCACGTTCGCCGCCCCCTGACCGATGAAGTCTCGGGATGCCTTGGGGTATGTCCCGTCGGGGTTCGGAAAGTTGGCGGAGATCCCGGCGCCCTGGACAAGGCCGACGAACGCAAGCGAGAGCGCTGGAATGATCAGAGCAAACACGAGGCTGAGGTCGGGCAGCATCGGGAGCGGGAGCGACCTCGGGATGTCGGCAATGTCGTTGAGCGTCGCGATCACGACGTCGGTATTGGCGGTGATCGCCCACGTCACCGCAGAGGTGAGGATGATCGCCACCACCAGGCCGAGCGGTCCGAGCTTCGTGCGTTCGAGGAGCAGGATCAGCGCGATCGTGGCAACGCCAATGGCCAGCGTCGGCCAGTGCACCTTGCCGAAGTTGAACAAGAGGTCGAAGGCCCGCACGACGCGGTTCTCGCCTTCTGCCGCATACCCGGTGAAGTCATCGAGTTGTCCGAGGACGATATTCACGCCAACGGCGTTGATGAATCCGACCATCACCGCGTTCGACACGAAGCGCAGGATCGAGCCAAGCTTCAGCAGGCCGGCGATGAGCATCACGATCCCGGTGAGGATCGACAAGGTGAAGAGGGCCCGACCCGGATCCTCTGCCGTATGGATGACGGACACATCGGCGACGACAATCGCCATCGCCCCGGTCGCCTGCACTGCCATGAACGACGAACTCGTGAACAGCGCACCGGTAACGGTGCCGACCATGTAGCCGTAGAGGCCGTAGACGGGGTTCACTCCGGCAAGGAGGCCACCCGCGAGTCCGTCCGGGACGCTTTCGACGCCGAGCACCACGCCCGCGACCGCATCGCTCTTCAGCGTCTCTTTGCGGAATAGGGATCGAATGTTCACGCGCAACCGCTCTCGACGAGCGCTCGTCTCGGCACAGTGCGGCTGAGCCTACCCGGTGGTCCATCCTCGGATGTGCGCCTCGGCAGGCGAGGGCTGAGGCGCCCCGGAACAGAGCACCCGATACGGCGGTTGATCACCTCACGAGAGCCGTCAACGCGAGGAGCGGGACATCGTGAGCGACTGGAACCAGCAGATCATCGAAGAATTCAGGGCCAACAACGGCAAGGTCGGGGGGATGTTCGAGGGCGCACCGATCCTGCTCCTCCACCACGCCGGGGCCCGCACCGGGACCCAGCGGGTGACCCCCTTGATGTATCAGGCCACTCCAGCCGGCTACGCCGTCTTCGCGTCGAAGGCCGGAGCGGACTCAAACCCGGACTGGTTCTACAACGTAGCGGCCAACGCGGAGACGAAGGTCGAGGTCGGCCCCGAGGTGGTGCGGGTGACCGCGCGGGTTGCGTACGGCGAGGAGTACGACAGGATCTGGAACCGATGGAAGCAGGATTGGCCGCAGTTCGCCGAGTACGAACGACAGACGGCACGTGAGGTCATCCCGGTCGTGATCCTGGAGCACTCCTAGCCACGCACGGCAGGCCATCACCCTCATGGTCTACTGCAACGGAACCAACCGGGGACCGATCGCGAGAACCGACTCTTCGGTCGAACTCGTCGGGACCCCGCTCCGGAGCGTGGGGCGGGGTCGACTCGCCGCCGGGAGATCCAACTCGAATGTCGTCCAATCGCGTTCCCGGTAGTAGGAGAGAGATCCGTCCATCAGCCCGGCGAGATGGTGCGAGACGAACAACCCGAGGCCAATTGCCTGCGTCGTGCCATCGTCGGTCTTCGCGCGGTGAAACGCCTCGAAGATGTGTCGCTCATGCCCAGGTGGGACACCCGATCCATTGTCGGAGACTGTCAGGACGGCCCTGTCATCCGTTCGCCGAACGCGCACGCGAAGCTCCTCACCGCCGTACCGGGAGGCGTTGCTGATGAGGCACCTGATGATCTGGCGGATCCGCATCGGATCACCGGTGGCGATGGCATCCGCATCTTCAACAACGACATCCGGCGCCTCACTCCGCCCTCGAGCTGCGATCACAGCCCGCACCTCTCGCTCCAACGGCACCGGAATCCGAACGACCGACAGCGCGTTGATATCTGCACGGGCTGCGACCAACAGATCCTCGACGATGTCAGCCATCTCGCGAGCCTGCTGAACAACGAAGCCCACCATTTCTGCGCCCCCCGGCCCGAGGCCAACGGCTTCATCGCGAAGTACCTCCGAGAATCCGAGCACGGCGGTTAGCGGCGTCCGAATCTCATGGCTGATCGAGGCGAGGAACTGGTCCTTGGACTTGACGAGTTCCTCGAGGTCGCGGATCGCCCGGCCGCGCTCCCAGAACGACCCGATCATCGCCGCCGCAGTCTGGAGCACACCAAGATCGTCCGGGTCCCAATGCCGATCGACGGCGTAGTCGGCGAACCCGAGCGAACCGACCCATTCGCCGTTGATCGTGATGGGGATGTTCAGCTCGGACTTGCAGCCGTTCTGCTCGTATATCTCTCGGGCGCGACCCGCGAGATCCACCGTGTGGACTGTCGCTGCTTCGCCCTTCGACAGCGAGTCCCGAAGATCCGGGAGATCGTTGTACGCGATCTCCGCGTAGATCGTCCGATCAGGGTTGCCTTCGTCGAACCGGATCGCCTTGCCTGCGAACGCATCGGTGCCGCTTCGCGTGGCTTCGTGAGATACCCGCGCGCACAGCCCGACCACTGGATCCTCGTAGTTCACGTCAACGAAGATGCTCTGGACCGGCGCCACATCGAGCAGAGCTCCCAACGCTGCATCGATGGCTCGCTCCTCGGGGTTGGCGAGGAGAACCTCCCCACATCGAGCGAGTACCTCTTCCATTCGCGCGCGGCGCTCACCGTCCCGGTGGGAACTCTCGAGCCGAAACGACATGACCCCGAGAAGTGCCAACGTGAGTCCACCGAAAGCGACGACGGCAATGCTGGTCACCACGATCTCAGGAACGCTCGTCGATGGGCCCCAGACCGACCCAGCACGCAGACCGATCAGCGACCAAGCGAGGCCGTAGGCCACCAGCGGCAACGCCCTGCGCCACGGGAGGAACACCACAGGGATCGCCATCATGTAGAGGAGGGCGGCACCGATTCCCGCCGGTGCAACGTCCACGATGACGAGTGCCACGCCGATGAGGGTGAAATCCAACAGCAATGAGGGGAGCGGGGACCCGACCGGCGACTCGTAGCGCCGGACGGCGCCGATGAGCGCAACAGCCGCCAGAACGGCCACGACGAATCCGCCGTTCCATCCCCACACCGCCGCCAGGCCCACGCCGCAGATGATGAGCACCAGGCATACAACGATCCGGAAGACCTGCCAGATCCGCCACATACCGCCGATGCGCAAGAGCCCGTGCTCCTGGCTCGAGGGGCCATGCCCATGGACAAAGACGGCCCTACCGTCTTTGTCGATCATCGCGCGTTCCTGCCCGCCGGGTGCGGGCGTGTTGCCCTCATACGTAGGTTGCTATCGGCGTTTCGGCACCGGAACCTGAGTCCCCGCCTCAACCTTCGCTGTGCCGGCACGGCGTTGACCACGCAGCGGGAGGCGCCCGTGAAGGCGCCACCCGCATCCTTGCGTTGGAACGCCCCCGGGTCGCTACCAGCCGCTCTGATAGGCCGATCCAGTCAGCTTGTTGAGATCCATCTCGTATACGAGGCACCGGGCGTTGCGGTATCCGCTGTTCCAGAGCGTCTCATCGGGCCATGAGCCGGTGTACTCAAGCACCGATGTCTCATAGTCGCGGCCGACGTAGCCCTCGAATTCGCTGAGACACAGGTTCCGCAGCTCGCCGATCACTGCGTCCTCACCCGGGTACGCAGCGTCCCCGAAGTCGTGCACGTAGTAGACCTCGTTGTCGTGCGGATCGGCACAGGCCGCCAACGAGTATGCAGAGCCGCTCATGTAGAGCTCCATCTGGTCGTCGTCGATGCAATCTCCGACGGCGAGGTCCTGTCCGGCTGCGCCGGACGCAGCCGTCGTCTCAGGAGTTGAGCCGGCGGCGGTACCACCTCCGACGAGAGCGAGTGTCTTGTCGGTGTTGAGCGTGCCCTCCAGATAGGCGAGGTCGGAGTCGCGCCAGACCGCGATCTGAATCGCGGAATCCGGATTGTGGCTCCGGAGGACATCGCAGTAGTCCGACATCGTGCCATCCGTCGCCGGAATCAGGCCCTCGATCTCGCTCACGATGTCGCCGCCGCGGATGCCCACGAGATCGGCTGGAGAACCGGAAGCAACCGAGTACACCCAGATACCGGAACTGTCGTTGGTGAGCACCGCAGAACCGTTGATGCCGATCGAGGTAACGTCCTCGCCGGCCTGAAGCTTCGGAATGACCTGGCGGGCCTCGTCGTACCCAATGGCGTACGTCTGGCCCTGGTCGTCGCCCGCATAGTTCACGCCCACAACCCGACCCTGATCGGTGACGAGCGGACCGCCCGAGCTCCCAGGAAGGATGTCGCTGGTGTGCTCGATGACCTTGTCGACGGAGGCCCAGTTCGTCTCCCCATCGGCGTTCTCTTTCGAGACGATGCCGTCAAGGAGGGTGTATTCATGGTCGCCGAGCGGGAAGCCGGCGGCGTAGACGTTCACGCCAACGGCAATCTCGTCGGCGTACCAGGCGAGGTACTCGAAACCCTCGCCCTCAACGTCGATCACGGCAAGGTCCGAACACTCGGACACGCCGAGAATCTTTGCATTGCGTGGTTCGTCCTCACCGTCGACGTAGACCTGGAGGAATGCGGCCCCCGTCACGACGTGGTTGTTGGTGACGGCGACACCGTCCGGGCTGATGAAGAACCCGCTCCCCGAGGATCCTTGGTTGTAGGACGTACCTTCACCCGGATAGTCGAATGAGCCCTGCGCTTCGATGCGAACCACGGCGCCCCGCACATCCTCGAGGGCCTTGACCGCCTTGTTCGCGTCCGCGGTCTCGACGACCGAGGTCTCACTGCCTTCGGCAGCATCATCTGAGCCCCCGCAGGCAGCCGTTACCAGAGCGAGAACGACCAGGAGGACGCTCAGTCCCAATCGCCGACTGCCGTGCTTGCGTGATCTCATCCTTCGACCCTTTCGGTCAGTTCGCTGACTGTCGCTCCGTTCCGGGTGGCCCGAAGCTTCTTGCCCGCACGGTGGCCTCGATGGGCGCAGCGCACGTGGCTCCATCAGTTTGTGTCGGCAATCACAAGCCGGGAGTTGAGTTGAGTCTCCGGAAAGTGCCGGATGGACTTGCGAAAGGACCCTGCGCCGCTGCGGTCGACGACCCGAAGGTCAGGCGACGCCGCCGGCCGTTGGTGGGGTCGACGCGAACCACGCGGCGAGGCGGTCGAAACCCTCGGCAAGCGTGATTGTGGGCTTCCATTGCAGCGCATGGCGGGTCTCGCGCTGATCGAACCAATGCGCCGTGCCGAGTTGCTCGGCAAGGAAGCTGGTCATCGGCGGGTCCCCGGCGCTTCTCCGTCGCTCCCAGATCCGCTCCGCGATGAAGCCACCGCCCCACGCGATGCGATATGGGATTCGTATGCGAGACGGGTGTAGACCCGCCGCCAGCACGATGCGGTTCAGGATCTCGCGAACTGGACGAGGCTCTCCGTTGGTGACCACGAACGCCCGCCCACCAATGTCGGGGAGTCGGTCGAGGGCAGCCACGAGGGCGTCTGCGGCGTTGTCGACGTAGGTGGTATCGATCAGCGCCGCCCCGGTCCCGATGGTCGGTAGCCGGTCTACCCGTGCGCGTTCGACGATCCGCCCGATGAGCTGAGTATCGCCCGGCCCCCAGACGAGATGTGGCCGGATAGCGACCGTCGCCAGATCCGGAGAGTTGGCGCTGAGCGCTGTCAACTCACCGTACGCCTTGCTCCTCGCGTAGTTTCCGCGTGCTCGATCGGGATCGGCGGGTCCGGCAGAAGCACCAATGAGCGATGCGCCATGATGCGCGACGGACGGAGAAGAGACATACACGAGACGATCGACGCCGGACGCCCGGGCCGCCGCGACGACGTTCGCAGTGCCACCGAGATTGGCTTTCTCGTACTCAGACCATGGACCGGTCACACCGACACGGGCAGCGAGGTGGATGACGGCGGTTGCCCCTGTCATTGCCCGCTCGACGGCTTCGCGATCGGCGACATCGCCGAGGTGTTCGGTGACGCTTGAAGAGCCGGGGTGGCGCTGGAACGCCGATACGTCATCGCCACGAGCGACAAGCCGGTCGACGGTGGCTGCGCCGAGGAGACTCGTCGCACCCGTGACGAGCACCTTCATATGCGACCGACTCTCCCACCGGCGAGTACCCGGTCTGCCCATCCGGCGAGTCGGGTGCGGTTGATCTTGGAGTTGTGCCGTTTGTCGACCGGAAGGCGCGGCGCCACGAGAACCGCTGCGATGTCAACCTCTGTGGCCTGACCACGCACGATGTCGGAGAGGGTCTCGTCGGCGAGGCCCGGACGTGTCTTGCCCCCGGACGGCACGACGACGACAACAACCTGCTGAGCTCCCGCCGGCCCGACGCCGACCACGGCGGCGTGTTCGACCTGGGGAGCATCCTCGACCACGTGCTCGATGCCGATGGGCGTCACCGGCCCTTCGGACGTCGTCACGATATGGCCCATCCGACCCTCGATCCACAATCGACCCTGCTCGTCAAGGTGGCCTACGTCTCCGCTCCGGTGCCAGCCCTCGGGCTGCGACGCTGTGTGCTCCGTCATCCAGAGCTTGTCGTATCCGTCGCGCATGTGTGGGGCGCGGATGCACACCTCCCCCACGACACCCGGTGCAGCCGTCATCCCGCCGCTCGTCGCCTCCGGCGAGGAGAGTGGATCGATCGCGATCTCTACGGACGGAAGCGGGTAGCCGACGCACACACCGTCGCCTGACCCTGCGGCTTCGATGCCGGCCAGGCTGATGTCCGCCACCGGGAGCACTTCGGTCATGCCGTACGGCGTGTGAGCTTCGGCAGCGGGAAGGAGCTTGCCGACGGACTGGAGCACGGCGGCCGGTACCGGCGCCCCTGCCGACATGAGCAATCGGACGTCTTTCATGGACGACGCGTCATCCGCCGTCATCTCTTCCGCAGTGGCGACCACATTGCGCAACGCTGCCGGTGAGGCGAAGACCAGGGTCGCGTCAACAGACCGGACGGCGGCGGCAAGCGCGTCCGCGGTCAGACTCCCGGGCGACGTCACTGCCATATCGGGAACCACGGACGGGATTCCCATCGCCGGGCCGTACAGCGCGAACGGACCGAATGCTGCCACCAGGCGGTCGTCGGGTCCGATATCGAACAGATCAACGAGTGCGTCCCGCTGGGCTTGCATCTGATGGTGTCGGTAGGTGACGCCTTTTGCTGGGCCGGTGGCGCCCGAGGTGAATCCGACCGCCGCCTCGTCGGATGGCCCGGGTGGTGGCGGCACGGGTCGCCCGTTGCCACGTTCGCGGATTTCGTCGAGCGTTGTCGTGACGCCCAGCACCCGTCGCTGTGTCTGCGGCATGGGCGTCGATGAGATGCGGACGCCTGGCCAGCGCAGCGTGCGGGCGGCAGCGAGGGCACGCGGGATGCCGATGAGATATGCAGGGTTGGCGCTCGTCAACGCCCGCGTCATCCCGCGCCCGCCGAGTCCCGCATCGGCCACGACCACGACAGCTCCGAGACGCCAGCAGGCGTACACGCAGACCGCTACGTCGATGCCGGGCGGAACCAGGAGGGCGACTCGATCTCCCTTCTCGACGCCGAGTTCGGCGAGACCCGCCGCGACCCGGTTCACATCGGCGTCGAGTTCGGCGAAGGTGACCACCGCCTCGGGCCCCTCGGTTCCCATCTCGACGATGGCGATCGCGTCGTCGTCGGAGCGGTCGGCGAGCGCCGCCCACAGGGGTACACGATCGTGCGCCTGTTCTGAAGTCGGTGCCTCATGGCCGATCTGCTCGATCCACTCGTACACCACAGGAGCAATGTCGGCATCCTCGGGCACCAGGTGGCTGGTCCCGACGAAGCGGTGAACGTCTGCATGTGGCAGACGGTCTACGAAGTCGCGGAGATACAGGTCCGAGAAGACCGGATCGGATGGCCCCCACAGCAGAAGGATCGGGATCTCGCCCAGGTCATCGAGGCCTGTCGCTACCCGGTCCAGCGCTTCTGCGCTCGGATGGTCCGGGTTCAACGGGATGTCCTCGACGAACGTGGCAATGGCCGCGCGGCGGTCGGCGGTGCTGTACGGGGCCTCGTAGGCCTCGCGGATCGGGCGGGCCGCGCGAGGCCGGGACAGGGCCATCGTCCCGCGAACGAAGGTCGGGGTTGTCGCACACACCGTGTTCAAGACCCCTGGCGCGCGAACCATCCGGATCAATCCGGGGGCCGGGGAACCGGCGGGTTGGTGGACGGCGGTATTCGTCAGGACAACACCGGCGACTTGCTCAAGATGCTGTTCTGCCCAACCCAGGGCGATCGGCCCGCCCCAATCGTGGGCGACGGGAATAATCGGACCCGCGAGTTCGAGCTCGTCAGTGAGGGCGGAGAGATCGTCGATCCGCTGTTGGAGGCGCCGGACCGTGCCGGTCCGCTCCGAAAACCCCATGTCGAGTTGGTCGACCGCGACGACCCGAACACCCTCCGGTGCCTGAGCGACCAGGTCACGCCAGAGATACGACCAGGTGGGATTCCCGTGAACGCAGAGCAGCGTGAATGCTGGATCGGCGACCTGATTGTCGAGGAGGTGCCACGTTCTCCCGATGCCGTCGAGTTTCGGAGTCTCGACCAGCCGCGACCATTCCGATTGGAGTCCGGGGAGGCCGGGTGGCGGCAGTGCGGCGGGTGCGACGGGACCAGCCGTCACCAGCGCAGTTCCATCACCGATGTGTTGATGCCCGAACCGATCCCCATCAACAGCACCTGGTCGCCCTCCGTGAGGTGCTCGGCCTCCATGGAGAGCGTGATCGGAATCGACGCCGGACCGACGTTGCCCAGGAACGGGAACGTGAGCGGAACCTTGTCGATGTCGATCCCGAGCCGTTCGCACAGCATGTTCGTGTGCACCTGGGAGATCTGGTGGAAGATGAAGCGGTCGGCGTCCAGGTATCCGTTCTCCTCGGCGTCGCCCCATGCCAGTTTGGACACCTGGAGTCCGGCTTCGAGCAGGGCCCGCGTGTCGGTCTGCATCTTGTCGAGACTTCCGACGCAGAGCTTGTGGTGGCTGGTGTCGGCGCGAGCCATCCCGCCAATCACCTGGTGGCTACCGGGATTGTCGGAGAAGCGGCCGACGACCGCGGCCGCGGCCCCGGATCCGAGGGTGAGCGAAGCGAACTCGGCGAAGATGTCGGCCATGGTCGCCTCGGGCCCGGAGAGGCGGGCAAGCGTCGTCTCCTGCAGGCCCCGGCTCCCCTCACCGTCGACGATCAAGGCATAGTTGATCTGGCCGCTGTCGATCATGTTCCCGGCCACTTGGAGCGCGTTCACGAAGCCAAGGCAGGCGTTGGAGAGGTCGAAACTGAGGCACGAGCTCGGAAGATCGAGGGCGTGGTGGACGGTGACCGCTGATGAGGGTTCGAGCCGATCGCGACAGACCGAGGTGTCGATCAACAACCCGATCTCTTCCACCCGGATTGCCGCAGCCTCGATCGCCTTCGCTCCCGCGGCTGCAGCACCGTCTGTGAACAGATATCCCTCGGGCCACCAGCGGCGTTCGCGGATGCCGGCCAGGCTCTCGAGCAGGCCCGGTTGGGTCCCCACACGTTCATACGTGTCTGCGAGGATCTCATCGAACTGGGCCGAGGTGACGACCTCAGGGGCCTCGACGTGGGCGATCGATACGAGGGCGGTATCGGACATTTCAAACGTGGCATTGCCGGACATCGAGAGCGTCTTCCGTAGCGTGTTTAGGGGATTCTCGCAGGGTTGCCGCCCAAACGGTCCCTCCGGGAGTCTTCAGCGGGCGGCGCCATCGGCCATTCATCTTCCTGGTGCGCTGGAGTGGTTCCACGCCCGAACGCTCCGGGGGGGAGACTCGAACTCCCAACAAACGGATTAACAGTCCGCTGCTCTGCCGATTGAGCTACCCCGGAAGGTGCCCACCGGAGCGGCGGGCGGCGCGAAGAATACCAGAGGGCACCACCAACTCCCCTGCCGGACGAACACCGCACCCAATGTGGGACAATTGCTGCCATGAAGTTCAGAACAGGCCTCGCCGTCGGTCTCGGTGTCGGGTTCGTGTTGGGCGCCCGCGCCGGCCGCGAACGGTACGACCAGCTCAAGGGCGCGTACGACTCCGTCCGCAGCAATGAGAGAGTCCGAAAGGTCACGTCAACCGCAGACCGCTCGACCGCCAAGGTGCGTCGCGCCGCCGGCCAGGGCTTGGTCACGGCAAGCGACAAGATCAAGGAACGCGCCGAGTCGAACGGTTCGTCCAAGGCATAGGGTTCGGGCCGCCGGTCGCCGGTCGGGTTCCTTCCCACAATTCCTTCCCGTCAGGGGAGGAGTCGATTCGGCTGGTCGGCTCCGTGGTCTATGCGATTCGCCAGGTGGTGCGGTGGGGTGGTGCGTGGATTCGGGGTCGGGTGAGGCGTCTCCGTTGGGGTGGGGAGCCCGGGTCGATGGTGAAGCCGTGGCCGTGGATCACGACATGGTGGTGGAACCAGCAGACGGTTGACAGGTTCTCGGCGTCGGTTCGTCCGCCCTCAGACCAGGGGGTGGTGTGATGCACCTGGAGGCGGTAGCGGGAGACGCAGCCCGAGATGGTGCAGACCCCGCCGTCACGATGCAGAATGAACCTTCTGAGTCTCGGCGGGATGACTCTGGTGCGGCGTCCCATCGCCAACGGCATACCGTCAGAGGTACGGGCGGTGACCTCGACCACACCGTCACACAGGATTGCTTGGAGCGTGTTCAGCCCGACCTGCGGGCCGCCCTCAACCGTGATACCGGTCTCGGCGTTCGTGGCTGCCGCTTCGGTGGCGTCGACAAAGATCTGACACCATCGGGCCGTGGCTGTCGATGGCGGCTTCGTTGTCGCCGGTGATCGAGTCTTGGCTGATCGCCCACAACGCATCCGCGTTCCTCGTCGTCCGGGACGGGTTCACGGTCGGTCCGTACGGGAAGCTGTCGGCTCTCGCTTCAAGGGCCGCCACGACGGTGCGTCCGGCGTAGCCGGGGAGGCGACCCGACAGGGTCCACGCTGATTCGTCGAGGTTCGGCTGGATCGCGACGTAGCGCTGTTCGAACGACATCTCCTCATCGACCGGCGCCAAACGCCGCCGCCGCGCCGTACGGATGCGGATCCCGGCAATATCGAACCCGGCCGTCTCACCCAGAATGTCACACGAGTCGTCACGCCGCGCAAACCGGCAGACCGCAACGGCCCGATCAAACCCGATCACACCAGAAGCGACGGCTTCATCAACGTCGGGGAGATCCTCGAGACGCCACGCCGTTGCCACCAGCATCCCGGCCGTCTCCGGGGCCACGTCCATCCGACCCGCCGCCCACTCCTTCAACGACCGATGCCCGTCCCGCACAGCAACCTGACGCCGGTCGAGTTCCCGCAACAGCGACATCTGTGCGGCTCGGGACCGGGCGATGATCGCCTCGTGGTCGAGTAACTGTTCCTCGATCGTTGCGGTGGAGAGATCGTGATGTCCCATACCCGCAACCTACCTGCCGGGTGTGACAGAAACCGGGGCCAGGACTGAAGAATCTCGGAGGACCTGTGCGATTCTCTGGTCGCCGCTCGACGCCGGCGAGAGACCCCCTCCGTCAGCGCCTCGGAGGCGCTGCCACCTCCCCCTGAAGGGGAGGAATCGAAGAGGGCGCTGCCACCTCCCCCTGGAACGGGAGGAATCGAAGAGGGCGCCGCCACCTCCCCCTGGAAGGGGAGGAATCGAAGAGGGCGCCGCCACCTCCCCCTGGAACGGGAGGAATCGAAGAGGGCGCCGCCACCTCCCCCTGGAACGGGAGGAACCGAAGAGGGCGCCGCCACCTCCCCTGAAGGGGAGGAACCGGATCTACTCGCCCGCTGCTTCGCTACTCAGTTGGCCCATTGCTTTGAGCATGGCCGTCGCGATGATGGTGTTGACGGAATCGGGGACGGGTTGCGGGCCGGGGTCGAGACCGAAGACGGGGTCGACGAGGGCTGCAAGGGACCTGGCTTGCAGGGTGAGGCCGAGGTCCATGGCTTCGATCGGATTGCCGATACCACCCTCCGCAGCCAGATTGACGATCCGACCTTCGGCGAGAGCGAACACAGAACGGCCGTTGGGGAGATCGTGACGCCGGAGAGAGGGAGCCACGTCGACACCCGGCGCTTCGTGTTCGAGTCGGTGAACATCGATCTCGGTCTCGACATGGCCGGCGTTCGCGAGGAGCACGCCGTCGGGCATTCGGCCGATCAGGTCGAGACTCACCACGTCGGCTCTGCCCGTTGCCGTGACGACGACATCCGCCGACGCGCAGGCATCGAAAGCCGAGGCGACGTCGAATCCGTCCATGGCGGCTTCGAGGCCAAGGATCGGGTCGAGTTCCACAACAGTGACGTCCGCGCCTCGGCGCTGCGAGTAGAGAGCGATCCCGCGACCGCACCAACCGTAGCCAAACACCACGACACGCTTCTTGTGGAGCGAGATGTTGGTTGAGCGCACGATCGTGTCGACGACCGACTCCCCCACCCCGTGCTTGTTCTCGACAATGGACTTCAGCGGACTGTCGTTGATCACGATGACCGGGAATTCAACCTGCCCGGCGTAGTCCTCACGCAGCTTGAACGCGCCTGACGTCGTCTCTTCCGTCGCTCCGACCGGCCGATTCCCGCCCGCCAGACACGCGGCAATCAACTCGGCCCCGTTGTCCAGGATGAGGTCGGGCTCCTCGGCGGCGATCTGCGCGAGGTGAGCCATCGTCGCCCGTGCGTCGTCGCCGCGCCGGTCGAGCACAACGCAGCCCCTTTCGCTCAGCACGTCGACGGTTCCGAATTGGGTTGTGCCCTCGTTCCCCATCGCAATCACGCGCGCCCCGCCGGCGTGCAGGGTCTCGATCAAGACCGCGGTCTTCGGCTCGAGGTGAAGGCGGAACCCGATCGTCAGATCGATGAACGGCCGCCGAACACGGAACTCTTCCATGGTCTCGACCAGCACCGGCATGTGCCGGCGTGCCCAGGAGATACGACCCTCGGCCACATCACGTTCACTCGCGATCACGATGACCTCCTGCGTGGTGGACCCGGTAGACCTCGATCAAGCGCC
>CAWIHT010000006.1:0-95026 GCA_963836085.1 uncultured Actinomycetota bacterium | reverse complement strand
ACGTCCCGATCCGGGCAGTACCGGTCATTCGTCGGCGGATTGCAGCCACTCGTGATCCCCGCAGCAGCCAACCGATTGATGTCCCCCTCGAAGATGCTGCCCGCATCATCCAAGAAGAAATCAGTCGACGTCGACGGCAGATCCAACGCCCGCACCAAGAACGCCGCCATCTGACCACGCGACACCACCCCATCCGGGCAGTACCGGTCATTCACCGGCGGATTGCAGCCCAACGTGATCTTCGCGGCAGCGAAGCGATTGATGTCACCCTCGAAAATGCTGCCAGCATCATCCAAGAAGAAGTCAGTCGGTGTCGCCGGCAGATCCAACGCCCGCACCAAGAACGCCGCCATCTGACCACGCGACACCACCCCGTCCGGGCAGTACCGGTCATTCATCGGCGGATTGCAGCCCAACGTGATCCCCGCAGCCGCAATCAACTCGATATCCGGCTCGTGGATACTCCCGTCGTCATCCACAAACCGGCCAGACGGTGCCGGAGGCACCACCGGCGGGTCTTCGTTGTTGTTCACGTCGACAGAGACCTCATCCGAATCCGTCAGATCCCCCGTATCCGTCGCAACAGCCTCAACCACCACCCCGGACCGGTTCACACCCACCGTCGTATCCCACGGCACCGACCAACCATCCGACCCGTCATCGTCAACACCAATCGACACCGCATCGACAAAGAACTCAACCTCAACCACCGCATCATCATCAGACGCCGACGCCACCACATCCACCACACCAGACACAACCTCACCCACACCCGGCGCATCAATCGCCACCATCGGCGCCACGTTGTTGTACACGTCGACAGAGACCTCATCCGAATCCGTCAGATCCCCCGTATCCGTCGCAACAGCCTCAACCACCACCCCGGACCGGTTCACACCCACCGTCGTATCCCACGGCACCGACCAACCATCCGACCCGTCATCGTCAACACCAATCGACACCGCATCGACAAAGAACTCAACCTCAACCACCGCATCATCATCAGACGCCGACGCCACCACATCCACCACACCAGACACAACCTCACCCACACCCGGCGCATCAATCGCCACCATCGGCGCCACGTTGTTGTACACGTCGACAGAGACCTCATCCGAATCCGTCAGATCCCCCGTATCCGTCGCAACAGCCTCAACCACCACCCCGGACCGGTTCACACCCACCGTCGTATCCCACGGCACCGACCAACCATCCGACCCGTCATCGTCAACACCAATCGACACCGCATCGACAAAGAACTCAACCTCAACCACCGCATCATCATCAGACGCCGACGCCACCACATCCACCACACCAGACACAACCTCACCCACACCCGGCGCATCAATCGCCACCATCGGCGCCACGTTGTTGTACACGTCGACAGAGACCTCATCCGAATCCGTCAGATCCCCCGTATCCGTCGCAACAGCCTCAACCACCACCCCGGACCGGTTCACACCCACCGTCGTATCCCACGGCACCGACCAACCATCCGACCCGTCATCGTCAACACCAATCGACACCGCATCGACAAAGAACTCAACCTCAACCACCGCATCATCATCAGACGCCGACGCCACCACATCCACCACACCAGACACAACCTCACCCACACCCGGCGCATCAATCGCCACCATCGGCGGGAGGTCTGGGGGGGAGCCGAAGAAGATCCCCGCCGATGTCCAATCGAGTCCGTCACCGGCGCCCGGCCCACTGATGAGGGTTTGGGTGCCCGCCACGGGATCGTGACCGGACATGTCGATGCGATAGAGGTCCCCACTGTTCTCGACGTAGTACAGGTGGTTGTCGGCGAACGCAATCCCGGTGGTGTCGCTCCAATCCAACCCGTCGCCGTCGCCGCTCATCTCGAACACCTGGCTACCGACGATGCCGCTCTCCAGCGAGAAGTACTGGCGGTAGAGCTTCGGATCGCCGGAGCGGGTGAAGAAGATCGAGCCGTTCTCCCACGACATGGAGGTCGCGTCAGCGAAGTCGACCCAGGTGTTCTGATCGACGGCCGGGCCGAACGTGGTCTCGTCGAAAGGACGGGCGTAGAGACTGCCGTCACTCTGCCCGTAGTAGACGTGTCCGGATTCCAGGAACACCCCACGAACCGTCGACAGGTCAAACGGTGGGTCTGCAACGGGAGACGGTGCGCTGAAGGCCGCTCCGTCGTATCTCCTCACCGTCAGGCTGTCGTCGTTCCCGGCGACGTAGATACCAACGGGGAGGGACGCAGGGGTCGGTTCGGGAACGGAGGAGCCTCCCGCTACCGGGAAGGCAGCGAGCTTGGCGTGCCACTCTCCCGCGACCAGGTTGGTATCGCTTCCCATGTAGAGGTATTCCGGCGTGGCAACCAGTTCGAATGCCCCTACGCCTCGATCGCGCCCAGGGTTCCACGCGAACGGAACGCCGTTGATCGGATCGAGAGCGGCGATGCCGGGGCGTTCCACGGCGCCCGGCCCCGCGGAGTCACGTCCGAGGTGGTTGTTCTGCCACCGCTGATGTCCACCGACGTATACGGCCTCGTCGGTGATTGTGACGCTGTAGAGCGTGTCGCCGCCGGTCCAGTCCACCCACGTCGGATCGACGTTCTCCCCGCGATCGTCGGCTTCCCATCGTGCAGCGCTGTCGCAGATTCGACCCGTCCTGGGTCCCCCGGTCGTAACGATGACGAAGTAGGAACCGTCGGGCGAGTACTCGGCGTCGCGAACATAGGTCCAGAAGCTGGAGGAGCATGTGTCGTTGTACGCGGGGGCGTACCAGTCCTCGACGACGGCACTCGGGCCCGTGAGGTCGACCATCACCACCTGATCGTCGTGAATGACCATCGACCGTCAGGAAGTTCCCGATTGCGATCAGGTGGCTTCCATCCGGCGACACGTCGACCTTGTCGACCCAAGTGTCCGTGCCGGAACGCGGATCGGTGACCGGCAGATTGAAGCTCGTGTCGAGACTGCCCGTTGCAGCGTCGACTGCGGCAAGACGCGTGCGCGACGTGCCGTCGACCTTCCAGAAGTTGCCGCCGAGATACGCGGTGCCTCCGTGCACTACGACGTCGCGAACAGTGCCTTGGGTGGTAGCGAAGGCGGCGTCCCGTTGCCCGTCAGAAACGTCGAGCTTGGCCAAACCGTAGGAGGCTTGCCCGTTGACGTTGGCGAACGCTCCGCCGACGATCACCGACTGACCGTCCGGCGCCGGTGCGAGCGTATAGACATCCCCATCAACCGTCGGAGTGAAGTCGGGGTCGATGGCGCCGGTCTCGGCATCGAACGCAAAGATGTTCACGCGGGGGAGGAATGCACTTGTGCCAGCTCGCTGCACTTCGGTAAAGATGCCGCCGACGATGATCTTGTCTCCGACCGTTGTGATCGCCAGAACCCGGCCGTCGCCGACGTTAGGAGTCATCCCGGCCGGATCATCCGAAACGACGACACCGTGTGGGGCGCCGGCGGCACTGCTCCGAGCCATATTCACGGAGAGGAGGACCAACACCGACAGGAACACGATGATGACAGCGCGAACTCGCTCCGTACCCGAGTCGAACCGAACTACCCATTGTCGACATCACCGCCTCCCCCACATCCCCACGTCAATTCGAACTACTCCACAACCCACTCAGTCGCGTATCTTGGTGCCCACCCTGCACTCCTTGGGCAAAACCTATCACGAACCCGCGCATTTGGAGACGGAAATCTCTAGGGCCTGTTCCTCCGGGTGACCACGGACGGACAGGATCGAAATATGGGAGATTCCGAGGGCTGCGACGAAGGCCTCCGTCTCACACTTCTCCGCCCAACGTCCTGACTAACGCCTCTCTGACTATTACCGTGACCACCCAATCTCTACGCAAGACCGAGACGCGATCCGACCGCCTCCTGAATCCGCAAGCATCACGCGACCAGCCGAAGTAGATCGAGACCACGAGAGGCGAAGGTTGATAACCGAGCCTGGGAGTGCGAGACCAAGGCCAGAGCCTTCCGTCTCGAAGTCCGTCTCGACCACGGAGGAGAACATCCAACGCGCGGTGACGAGGACCCGAACGACCATCGCTGGAGTGCCGCTTCAACGTGGATGCCGAACCGGGCGTTCAGCGGCGATTCGCCTCCCGGAGAGCAGAGCAGCGGCACGGCCGCGTCACGAGACGCCGACAACACCCTCAAACAGACTCGCCGAAGCGTTACCGTGATCCCTTGAGCCAACACCGGTTCTAGACGGCCATCGGTAGTAGTCGAGGGATTTGAAAAGCCTCTTGGACGCGACCGAACTCTGATCGTCCCACCGGACCCTTGAGCGGGCGCTTCGCTAGGATCGGATCTGGATTGGCAACTAGAATCGGAGCGTTTGACGTGCGCATCGGTGCGAAGAAGGTAGCTCTACGCCTTGTAGCCGTATTCGATATCGTTGGATCTCCGATCACCTTCCTTGCATCGCTCTGGATGAAAGTGGTGCGACGGGCAGGCATTCAGCGACAACCCATCAGTCGCTGGATATTCTCGGTTGTCGGCATCTATCCACTACGTGATCACTACTACGAACCACTCATCCGCCCAGATGCCCTCCGAAGCCCCCTCGATGGTGAACGGAACCTTCCAGGATTGGATCTGAACGAGTCTGTCCAACTCGAACTCCTATCCGAATTCGTCTGGGCCGACGAACTGCTCGAGATACCGAGGCTTGCCTTCGTCGACGCGAGTATCTACTACGACAACGAGTTCTTCCAATCGGGTGATGCCGAAGTCCTCTACAGCATGATTCGTCGGTTCCGACCCTCACGGGTCGTTGAGATCGGTAGCGGGCAGTCCACGCTCTTGGCAGCTGCCGCAATCGCAGCGAACGCCAGAGAAGATGAGGCGTACACCTGCGCACATACGTGCATCGAGCCGTATGAGGTGCCCTGGCTCGAGGACGTTGGAGTCGAGGTTCTCCGAACCCGCGTGGAGGACGTGGATCTGAACATGTTCCGTTCGCTGGAGCGAGATGACGTGCTCTTCATAGATTCCTCCCACGTGATCCGACCCCAAGGAGATGTGCTCTTCGAATACCTCGAGGTGCTGCCCACGCTCCAATCGGGAGTCGTTGTTCACGTTCACGACATCTTCACACCGAGAGACTACCCACACGAGTGGATTGTCGACCTCAGGAGAATGTGGAACGAGCAGTACCTGCTTGAGGCATTCCTCACGAACAACCCTGACTTTGAGGTGCTGGCTGCGCTGAACTTCCTCAAGCACCGCCATCCCGCCGCCCTAAGCGTGGCATGTCCGATCTTGGCCGAGGAAATCGACACACGGAACCGGGATCGATCTGGTTCCGGAGACGCTGATAGCGGTTCGAACTCGCCGACCCTCCGGCGTGAGCAGCGCATTCGGATGCTGCCGCAAGGTGTGAATCACTACCAGCCCTCCTCTGAGTTGCGAGTCGTTCAATCCGCAGTCTCGCAAGGAGAGCTCACCCCGTCACACCACCCGACCACGACAACGTCCCCGGTGGTCACAGGGAGCCGACCTCCCCGAGGAACCGTGCGAGGGCGGTCTTGCTCAGGGTCGCCAGGATCTCGATCTTGCCGATAGCGGCCGCTTCGTCGATGGCACGTGTGACGTCCGGCCACGCGGGATTGCCGTAGTCGTCGAGGAGGAGCAGGCCTTCCGGTCGCAGCAGCGGGCCGTAGGCGTCGATGTCGCCGGTGACCCCTTCGTAGGAGTGGTCACCGTCGACGAGGATGGTGTCGTATCGGCGACCGCCCGCTGCCTGGAGGGTGGCAGGATCGCCGGAGAGTCCTTCGAGGATCGTGTACTCCTCTTCGTCGCACCCCGCCATGCGCAGGTTCCGGCGAACGGTGTCGGCAGAGATTGTGCTCAGCGTCAGGGCGTCGAACTCGGACTCGCCGTAGTAGCCCTCGAACGGGTCGATCAGCACCTGGTGCACGTCGACGCCGGCGTCACCGGCGATCCGGCCGAGGAGCGCCGCATAGAGGCCGCTCAGGACACCGATCTCGGCATGCAGAATCCGGTCGCCCCGTGATAGCGATGTGATCACCCGGAGCACCGCGTCGGCCGAGTGTGCGGCGAGTCGTCCGGTGCCGAGCAGTTCGAGTCCGAGCGTCACCCGTTCGATGTAGCGGATCTGCGACTCGGAGATGATGAAGCCAAGCACATCGTTGCCGATCCGGATGATCTCCGAGACCTCGTCCTGGGTGATCAGGCGGCGGGCGTCGTGGAAGGTTTTGCCGGCGACGACATCGGCAATCCGGCGGGTGTCGGCGAGGTCGCCCAGTGACCGCTCAACCGCACGGATCCGTTCGAGGACCGTCTCGTTGAACGACGCCTGGTTGCCGGTCGCGGTCTCCACGGAACGCACTCGGTCCAGCACCGCGTCGTTGAATCCCCGCTGGTTCCCGGCGGCGGCCTCGACCGCGCGGACGCGTTCGAGGATGACGTCGTTGACCGACTCCTGGTTCCCGGTGGCGGTCTCAACGGCCCGGACCCGATCCAGCATCTTCTCGGCGAATGCCTGCTGCTTGGCGGCCGTGGCTTCGGCCCGTTCGATGCGGCTGCGGTCGTCGCTCTCCTGGTTCTCCACCATCTCGATGCGGCCGGACATCGATGCCGATTGCGCCGTGAACCGCGTCTGGAGGCGAACGAGATCAGCGGTGACCTCGAACAGGGCCTTCGCCAACACGACGACCACTGAGGCCACTGCGGCCACGATCAGCCCGATGACCGGCCCGCCGAGCATCCACGCCGCCACGGTGGCTGCCGTGCCGAGAGCGACGAGAACCGCGACGACGACGGTTCGTACGGTCGATGACCCCAATGCGTTGGTGACTCTCATTGGCTGAAGAGCTCCTCGAATGGCACACGGTCGAACAGGTCGAGGTTGCCGCCGGGGGTTGCGTTGATGATCCGGCGGCCGTCTGCCTCATACATCTGCTTGGCCAGAGCGTAGTTGGCGAGGACCCGGTCGAGCTTGGGATCCTTCCACACCTTTCCCTTCCCGAAGTAGTCGGGGTGGAAGTGGTTGGGGTCGTCCTCCATTGAGGTGATGAGGACTCCGTCGATCTGCGATGACTCGGGCACGGAGTAGGAGAAGTCCATACCGATCAGGATCACCTCGGTGAACCCCATGAAGTAGGCGAGTTGCAGGTTCATGGCGGTGACGCTCTGCCCGGCATACAGGCGCTGGGCCGGGTTGGTGGAGAACCGGGGCACGCAGAACGCGGGCGATTCGGCGGCGTAGAAGCCGCGGTTCATCATGAAGAAGGTGGTGGTGTCGCTCTCGCCGATCATCTCGCGGTAGATGGACGGGAAGAACCGGTGGCCAGCCTCGTACGCCTTGATCTCTTCGAGGTTGTCCCGTACGACCATCGTGTCTTCGACCACGTAGTACGACAGCGGCCCGGGGAGTCGGTCGGCGGCGTAGAAGATCCCGTTGACGCCGATGGTGTGGGTGCCTGCCAGGAGTGAGAGGTCGAGGTCGTTGAGGCTGGGTCCGTTGCCGATGATGACGACCCGCTCCCCTGCGTGGATCCCCGCGAACCGCGCCATGTCGATGGCGTCGAATGCCCGGTCCGGGTACTCCTCGATTGCCCACGCCCCCGAAGCGTCGGTCGGCGCCGCGTCGGTCGGGACCGCACCGGTGTCGAGGATCGGTGTGAGTTCTCCGGTCCGGCAGACCGCCACGAGGTCCGCTGCGTCGATCGCATTGACCGTCAGCGGCGACGCCGGTGCCTCCGGGATGCGCAGTTCGGGCTCGAGGTCGGTCGTCAGTTCCACGACGGCGGCACCGTCGCGTGCCAGTCGGAGCGCCAGGTTGTCGACGGCGGCGTCCCTCGGGTAGGACACCACGAGCACCCGGGTCGAGACCGGTTTGAGCGCGGCTTCGGTGTACGAGAGAACCGAGACCCCTTCAGGTGTCTGGTGTTCGAGGCGGTCGGCCACGCCCTGGTCCCCTGCTGCCGCCGACGCATCGATCACGCCGACGCTGCAGGGCGGTGCCGGACACGGCATCGAGCATCCGTACCAGCTGATACGCGGTCTGTGGCAGCAGCAGCAGGTCGAACTCGATCCGTTCCGGTGCCACCTCCATCTGTTCGATCCGCAGGTGTTCGGCAACGAGTCCTTCCGCTTGGGCGGCGAGCGGTCCGAGTTTCGCCTGGAGGGGTTCGAGTTCGGCGGCCGTGAGTCCCAGGTAGCGGCGGAAGCCGTCGGCGATGGCGACGTCGGTCCGCACGTGGTGTTCCAGCACGAGCGGGTGTACCGGGTCGACGGCGGCCAGGACTTCGACGGCTCCGTCTTCGTCTCCGGCGACGAGGGCGGTGGCCGCCGATTGGATCGCTCGTCTGGCGAGCCGCGCCGACACCTCGTAGCTGCCCTTGGATCGGGGCATCGGCGGCACACGGTCCTGGAACGCCGATGGAGTCGGGAGCTTCGACCTGGGAGGCCTCGGTGAGTCGCTCGGCTTCTGCGAAGTGTTCGGCGGCGTGCCGCTGGCGCATCGACTCCGGCTTCTGCCGGTAGATCGCCGAGGCGAGGCTCGATGGCACGAACCGGTATCCGTTGCGCAGCACCCGGTACCAGAGGTCCCAGTCTTCGGCGCCGTAGGTCATGGACTCATCGAACCCGCCGGACGCTCGCAGCACTGCCGTCTTCGTGATCGCCGCGTGAACGTTGAACGGGCAGTGGTCCCCGGACGTGACAAAGTCGACGGCCGGCTTCGACCAGGCCCTCCCGTTGCGATAGTCCGATGGTGTCGCATCATCCGGGGCAAGGACCGCTCCCCCGAACACCCCGGCGACCTCGGCCGTGTCCAGGTGAGGGGCAAGGGCAGCGACCCGGTCGGCCAGGGAGTCCTGGGTGAGCAGGTCGTCGCTGTCGAGGAACGTGACGAGTTCACCTGCGGCGAGGAGGAGGCCGGTGTTGCGGGCTGCGGACAACCCCCGGTTGCGGGTGTGGCGAACCACGCGGATCCGGTCGTCGGTCTTGGCGGCGTTCCATGCCGTTGCGACGCTGTCGTCGGTTGAGGCGTCGTCGACGACGATGCACTCCCAGGAGCCGTAGGTCTGGTTCTTCACGGATTCAAGGCAGGACGTGAGGTAGCGGCCGTCGTTGAAGCACGGGACGACAACGGTGACCAGTGGCTCGATCGGCGGAGTCGGGGCAACGGCGACGGCCGGTGCAGCCGGCTTCTCGCCCGGACCGGCTTCGAGGTGAGCGAGGCTCGTGCGGGCCGCCTCCAGGCGCCGGGTCTCGAGGGCGGTTGGCCCCGCCGGAGTCGCCGGTACCGGAGTCGGCTTCGGTGCCGATGCCACAACCGGGCGGTCGGTCTTCGCCGCGTTGATGCGCAGTCGGTCGGCGAGCATGAGGACGGTGAGCAGCCACAGCAGCAGCGAGAGTGCCGCCAGCCACCGGCCGGCGTCCTCATTGATGAGCAACGCCACCAGCCCGGTCACGGTCGCCGCCGCCGCCGTGACACCGACCGGGGTGGCGAGCGCCTTCGGAATCCCGGCTGCCCGGTTGGCGAGGTAGCGGGCACGGCTCGCCATCAGACCCAACTCGTCTGGTCGGCGGATGGGTCGGGTCGGACGAGTGAGAGTGCTTCGGCCATTGCGAAGTCACGCTCCTCGTCGATGTCGACGGCCTCGATCGGATCGACCTCGAACATGGCGGTCTCGTCGGTGATGCGCCGGTCGTGTTCGAGGAACCCGTCCTTGCTGAAGATGTAGAAGTTGGAATTCTCCATGTACAGCGGATCGAGGTTCTGGGTCGGGAGCAATTCGGACGGATCGTGGTTGACGGCCGTCATGTCGCCCCGATAGAAGCGGGCCTGGTGGCGCGTCACGGCGAACAAGCTCGAGATCGACTCGTCGGCGTAGTACCGGTTCACCGCAGCGTCGATCGACGCGGACCGCAGCAGCGGGTTGGTGGCGTGCGTCTGGATCAGGTGCTCGCCGTCGAACGTTTCGAGGAACGCCTTGATCAGCAGGTTCACCGACACTTCATCACCCACCAAGTCGGGACGCCGCCGGATCACCGCCACACTCGATAGCGACGCAGCGCTCTCGGCGATGGCGTCGTCGTCGGTGTCGAGGTAGATCATGCCGACCCGCTTGGCACGCCGGAGGGTCTCGACGATCACGTGGAAGAGTGGCCGGCCGGCGAACTCGCGAAGGTTCTTGCCGGGGACTCGGCTCGAGTGTCCCTTTAGCGGGATGAACGCGTCGATCGGACCGTTCACCGCAGACCAGCCAACGACGTCGAGATCTCGCCAATGCGGTTCGAGAAGATCAGCATCTCGGAGGCGAACGCCACGAAGCGGTAGCCCCGGTCGAGCGCCTCCTGGAGTTTGGCGACGTCGGGGTCCACCACGTGGGTGCCGGCGACCGGTCCGTCCGGTGTGATGAACTGCTCGACCTCGGCGAGAGCGGCCTTCACGTCGGGGTGTTCGAAGTCGCCGGGGTGGCCGAGGGATCCGGACAGGTCGTAGGGGCCGACGAAGAAGCCGGCCACGCCCTCGACGGCAAGGATGGACTCCATGTTGCGGACGGCGTCGATGTGCTCGATCTGGACGATCACGACGACATCGTCCGCCTCATGGTCCCGGTACTCCTCGAATCCGGTGCCGTAGCGCCTGTGCCCTGGCAAGCCCGACACCCCGGGTACCGCGGGGCGGATAGAACGAGGCATCGACGATCGCTTTCGCCTCGTCTGCGGTGTTCACCATCGGAGCGATGATCCCGGACGCGCCGGCGTCGAGGATCCGCTTGATCTGCGACGGGTCATGCCCGGAGAGACGGGCGAGCATCGGAACCCCCGCCAGGTCGCCGATCCGGATCATGTCGGCGGCCTGAGCAATGGTCGTGGAGGTGTGCTCGAGATCGATGCAGAGCCAGTCGAACCCGGCCTTCGCCATCATCTCGGTGAGCGACGGATCGGCAAGCTGCAGCCACGATCCGACGGTGGTTCGGTTGGTCTCGGGTCGAATGCCATGGATTTCCTGGATATGGGAGCCGGTTCTTCACCGCGACGCTACTAGCCCGGGAAGCGCCAAGTCCTCGATCGGTCGCCAGAGCTCGCACCAAGAGAGCCTGCCGTCTCTATCATGCCGCCGACACGACCAGGACACCGAACGATCGAACAGCAACCCACCCTCTTTGAATCGCTGTGGCGCCACAAGATCGTCATCATCCTTGTGGCGATCGCCGCGGCCGCGATCGCCTACTTCGTACTCGGCATCGCAGAGTGCCGTCTACCAGGCATCGGGCGAGGTCCTGATCAGCGACCCGCGGGGATCGGCCGCCATCACCGACCCGTTCACCGCCTACATCGACCGGGGCCGGTACGTGCGCAACGAAGCTGAGGTCATTCAAGTCTCGACCGTGGCGGAGGGCGCTTCCGAGATTCTTGGGGGCGACCCGAGCGCCGACGAGATCCAGAGCGTCGTCACGGCGAACGGGCGAGTACGAGTACGACGTGCTCACGATCGGAGCGACCCAGCCGACCGGCCAGGGTGCGATCGACGTCGTCAACGCCGTCGTTGCCAGCTATGAGCAAGTCGTAGCCGACGAGACCCAGCAGGCCGCCGAGACGGCTCGGCGTCCCTGCTAGGCCTCCAAGCTCGAATTGCAGGTCCGCGTAGCCGAGACCGATGCCGCCCTCGCGGAGACTCCCAGAGAGCGCCGCGCTTGCCGCGCAGCTCGAGGCGCACACTCGCGCAGCTCTCCGCCCTTGACGCCCAGATCGAGCAGATCGCGGTGAGCAGCGCCCTCTACGGCTCCGGCATTCGCCTCTACGACGCACCCGAGGAGCGCGACACAGACCGCGCCGCGGCCTGCCCGCAACGCCGCGATCGCGCTCGTCCTCGGCCTCATCGCGGCCGGGGCGTGGGCATGGTGGCGAGACGAGCAGCGGGACCAGGTCGAGTCGCGCCAGTCTCCGGCCGCTGCGCTCGACGCTCCGCTCCTCGGCACGGTACCGAAGTTCTCCTCGGTCAAGGCCAAGGGACCGGCTCCGACCGTAACCGAACCCGGATTCGGCCGCAGCGGAGGCCTACCACTTCATTGTGTCGTCTCTCAATCTGGCACTTTCCCAGATCAACGGATCGAGCGTCGTGGTCACGTCCACCGGTGCCGGCGACGGGAAGACGGTCACCGCCCTGAACCTTGCGGTGGCCGCCGCCGGCAACGGCCGCCAACCGCTCCTGATCGACGCCGACATTCGGACGAACGGCCTCACGAAACTCTCGGGCCTTGACGGCGTGTCCGGACTTGACGCAACCTCACCGATGGCGTCGCTAACACCCGCGACCTCATCCGACGCTGGGGCGTCGGACCGGACACGGACCTGCAGTTCGTGCCCGCCGGATCGTCTCAGACGGTCGATCCCGGCGCGCTTCTTCCGCTCGACCGCGTTCCTGACGGCGATGCCGGAACTGACCGACGGTGCAGGCCCTCACGATCATCGACGCCCCACCGATTCTCGATGTCGCAGAGACCACGGACATCGCCCATCGAGGCGGACGGCGTCCTCGTCGTCGTCTGCGAAGGAACCAGCCTGAAGAAGCTGGACGAGGCCCGCGACCGCATCGCACTGACCGGCAAGCCGATCATCGGCTACGTCTACAACCGGGCAACCGACGGCACAAGTCCGGCTACGCCTACGGCTACGGCTACGGCACCGACAAGTCGAAGGCGTAGGCGGCTGCCCTAACTCCCTCGCCTCCCAATCGAGAGACCCCTTCCGTCACCTGCCGTTCAACCCTGCAGAGCAGGGCCGAACGGCAGCTGCCACCTTCCCCTGAGGGGAAGGAATCCTCGGAAGAGCAACTCGATTGCGCTGTGACGCTGAGGGCACTCGGCCTCGGTCAATTCCTCCCCCTCAGGTTCTTCTGCCCTATTCCTTCCCCTCAGGGGAAGGTGGCAGCGCCCCCAGGCGCTGACGGAAGGGGTCTCCACCTCTCGAAGCAAGATGAGCAGAACCGCCCCCTCGGATTCCTCCCCGTCAGGTTCTCCTGCCCTATTCCTTCCCCTCAGGGGAAGGTGGCAGCCCCCCCAGGCGCTGACGGAAGGGGTCTCCACCTCTCGAAGCAAGATGAGCAGAACCGCCCCCTCAGATTCCTCCCGTCAGGTTCTCCGCCCTATTCCTTCCCCTCAGGGGAAGGTGGCACCGCCCCAGGCGCTGACGGAAGGGGTCTCCACCTCTCGAAGCAAGATGAGCAGAACCGCCCTCTCGGATTCCTCCCCCTCAGGGGGAGGTGGCCCGAGCGCAGCGAGGGACGGAGGGGGTCTCTCGTTCCGTCGATGGATGCTCTCAGATGAGACCACGCCGCTGGGCCCGATCCCGACCCCTCACACCGCCAATTGTTTCGCGTACAACCTGGCGTACAACCCATCCCGCTCGACCAGCTCGGTGTGGGTCCCCTCTTCCACGATCCGGCCTTCGGCGAGTACAACCAACCGATCGGCGGCTACCACGGTGCTGAGCCGGTGTGCGATCACAAGCGTCGTTCGCCCCTCCATCAAGTGCTCCAGAGCCTCCTGGACCAAGCCCTCCGACTCGGCATCGAGAGAACTCGTCGCCTCATCGAGAATCAAGATCCGCGGGTCGGCAAGCAAGGCGCGGGCGATCGCCACCCGCTGCCGCTGACCGCCGGAGAGTTGCACCCCTCGCTCGCCGACGACGCTGTCGTAGCCGTCGGGGAACGTCTCGATGAATCGGTGGGCGTTCGCCGACCGGCAGGCTTCGACGAATTCCGCATCCGTCGCGTCGGGCTTCGCGATCCTGAGATTCTCAGCAATGGTCCCCGAGAACAACTGCACCTCCTGCGGCACCGCTGCCATGCGATGTCGCAGCGAAGCGATCTCGCGATCACGCACGTCGACACCGTCGACCAATACTCGCCCCGATCCGACGTCGTAGAACCGCGGGATCAACTGCACGAGCGTCGACTTGCCGGCGCCGGACG
Organism: uncultured Actinomycetota bacterium; assembly: GCA_963836085.1. Taxonomy (GTDB): domain Bacteria; phylum Actinomycetota; class Acidimicrobiia; order Spongiisociales; family UBA5794; genus JAHEEL01. The sequence goes on along the minus strand of CAWIHT010000006.1, from coordinate 81,061 downwards.
GACCGACGAACGCCACGACCTCGCCCGGCTGAATCTCGAGATCGATGTCGGCGAGCACCTGCATGTCCCGCCCTTCGTAGGCGAAGTCGACGGCCTCGAACCGCACGGAGCCGACCGACACGTCCGGCTCGACCGGTGTGTCGGACAACGCCACCTCGGGCTCTTCGCCGAGCAGTTCGAAGATGCGGCGCGACGCGCCGAGCGTGTTCTGGACCTGGGTGTAGAGGCCGGTGAACGCAGCGATCGCCCCCGCAACCGTGAGTGTGTACAACAGGAAGCTGACCAACTCGCCCGCTGTGAGGTCGCCGCGGGCGACGAGCCGCCCTCCCACCCACAGGACGAGCGCGACCGTCGAGAAGCCGATGAACGTGATCGCCGGAACGAAGATGGCCGACAGCCGCGCTCGGCGGATCGCGGTTCGGTACGACGCCGCAATGTCTCGGTCGTACTGGCGAGTGATCGGCCCCTCCCCTGAGAACCACTTGACCACGCGAACGGCCGAGATCGACTCGTGGGCGAGCGAGTTCGCTTCGGCGATGTCGTCCTGGAATACGGTTGAGATCTTGCGGAGTCGCCGGCCGAACATGGCGCCGACGATGATCACGATCGGAAGGAATACGTAGCACCGTGAGCGACAGGATCGGGCTCAGTAGCACCAGGAGCACCACGCCGCCGACGAGCGTGATGCCCTGCGAGAGCACCTGGGCGAGGGTGGTCGACACCGTGTATTGCACCGCAGCGGCGTCCGAGGTCAGCCGCGACGTGATCTCGCCGGTCAGGTTCCGATCGAAGAACGGCACCGGGAGTCGCACGATTCGGTCGAACACCGACGTTCGAAGGTCGGCGACGACGCCCTCGCCTACGAGAGCCAGCTGGTACGCCCTCAGGTAGTTGAAGAACGCCTGAACGACCAAGACGACAATCAGGATGACGCCGTAGCGATCGAGATTCCCCCCTTCGGAGCCGGCGCTCGGAACGACGGTGTCGACGAGGTCACCCATGATCGCCGGGAACACGAGACCCAAGCCGGCGGAGACGAGGACGGCGAGTGTCCCGACGATGAGCCGGGCCCGGTACGGCTTCGTGAACCGGAACATCTCAACGAGTTGGCTGAACTGCGCCTTCGAGGTCGGGTCAAGCTGGTCAGGCCGCGCCGATGGCGACTGCCCAGCTGCGGTCGATCGACGGAAGGGACGCATGGGGCGGATGGTAGGGACCCAGTCGGCGGCATAGCGTCTCGCAGGTGGGGCCGGCGCCCGACGGTACGCTTGGCCGCCATGGCGAGTCGCTCCCAGTCACCACTGATCCGTGTTGCTCCAGCGCCGATCCCACCTGGGAGATCGGTGCTGTGATGGGAGGCTTCGCCGTTGACATCGATTGGGACGACCCGGCGCCCCACGATCGCCTCGACACGATGCTCGCCCTGATCCCGCCTCGACGCCCGGAGGAATAGCCACCTCCCTCACAGAGAATGCAGCTATCGGCGAAACAAGACGCGGGGAGTCAGAGGAGCCGATGTCAATCGTGACCGATGGCCGGTTCTCGATCGTCGGAGATCTCCGACTCTGGAACAAGGACGGTCTCCGCTCCCGGGCCGGCGGCAGACAAGCATCGCCGGCATGGACGACCGGCGCCTCCTCATCGCGGCCTACGCCAGAACCGGCATCGGCTTCCTCGACGATGTCGACGGTGACTTCGCGTTCGTCATCTGGGACAGCGAACGTGGCCGCCTCCTGGCAGTGCGGGACCGATTCGCGGCGAAGCCGCTCTGTCTACGAACCCACATCGACGGGGATCCGACTCGCCACCGAGGCAAAGCAACTCATCGCAGCCTCGTCCCGGCCGCCCCGGCCGAATGACGCGGCCGTCGCCGAGTATCTCATCGGCAGCTACCGCGACCACCGCCACACGTTCTTCGACGGCGTCTCAAGGGTCGCACCGGCCCACTACCTCCTCGCCGATCGGGACCGAATCGCCGAACATGAGTACTGGACGCCAGCGTTCGAACCCACGCATCTCGCATCGCCCGACGCAGTCGCAGATGAGTTCCGCGAGCGCCTCATCGAGTCGGTGTGCCGGCGAGCGAATTCGGAAACCGGCGCCATCGCCCATCTCAGCGGTGGCCTCGACAGTTCATCGATCGCCGCATCTGCCGCGATCGCTGCCGGCCGAGGAGCATTGACCTCGGACTTCCAGACTGTATCGGCCGTCTTCCCTGACGAGGCAACCGACGAGTCGCGTTGGATCCGTGAGATCATTGGCAGACAACCATTCGCCCACCACGACTTCGTCCCGGCCGCAGAGACCGTCGAACAGTTCGGGGCCGTGATGTGGCAGGCCGATGGACCGGTACACAATCGCATTCGCGGCATCTGGGAGGGCACCGCCGGAATCGCGACATCAACAGGCGGCGGATCTCGTTCTCATGGGCTCGGGCGGCGATGAAGCCGTGGACCAAGCCCAACTCCTCCCCGACCTCCTGCGACACGGCCAGATTCGCCAGTGGAGCACGGCCGTAGCCGCGGAGGCGAGCTGGTACGGGCCCCAACGGCGATCTACGTCGAACCGAGCCTGCATCTGGCCATTCCTCACAGAGTCAGGACACCACTTCGAACTCTCAGGAACCGGATACTCCGATCGCGGCCAAGCCTCATGAGCGCCGACCTGGCAGCGAATCGCATACCTCGCGGCGCGTCCATCGCTCCGTACCCGACCGCGCCTTCTACACACCCAACGCCTCGCGCTGTCCGCGACCCGAGCTCCATTGCGCTGCCTCCTCAACGAAGTCCAATCGGCCGAGTACCGGTGGCACGGTATTGATGTCTCTTATCCGTTCCTCGACCGATCGCTCCTCGAGTTCATCGCAACCGTGCCACCACCGCTCCGCCCGTTCGACGGCAGCAGCAAGGCAATCACTCGACAGGCGTTTGCAGGATTCCTCCCCTCCTCGGTACTTGACCGTCGGACGAAGACGACGGCCGGTCGCTACCTCGACGGCGTCTTCGAGAGCGTCGCACCCGAGTACCGCACCCGATACCCCGCGATCACCGACCTCGCCGAGGCCTTTCTCGATCGCTCCCGATATGCCAACGCTCTCTCCCTGTCGCCCACCGACACCGCCACTCGCTCCGATCGCGACGCGCTGTGGAACGCCTGGACTCTGATGCAGTGGCTCGGAGGCCTGGCCCGATACCGGCCGTTTCCGGCATAGGGCAACGACATGGCCTCGTCCAACAAGGCCTTCGAGTCCGCTCGCGAGGGCAATGAACTGCTACTCTCTCAAGCGGAGGAAGCTGTGAAAGCGTACGCCAAACCGTTGGTGCGCCCGTTGGGGCGGATGGACGCGGTCACGCGCAAGAGCGGAGACAACCAGGACATCGATGGCGAGCCGGCGGGTTCGAAGCTGAACATCTTCCAGCAGTGGGTCTGTCGGTTCATTCCAGACCTTCCCTTCTGTAGCCTCGATCAATAGGACTGAGCCGCTACGAGCAGGGGTAGGACTTGCCCGACTCCCGCACTCGCCCACATCCCCGATTGTCCAGCGGCCCCCTCCTGGTCGCTCACAGACCGACCCGTCCGTATCCGCCTGCATTCGACCGAATCTGGAATGCTGCCTGCGCTACGATTCGCGAGCTATGCCCGCTCCTCACAGATTGCTCGTTCAGCTCGCCAGAGGAGGGGCACTAGCGCCCGACCGGCGGATCACGACAGCACTCGTCGACTCGGCGATCGAACACGGAGTCGCTCCGCTCCTCGACGAGACAGCGCGGAGGGTCAACGCCAAGGGGGAACATGATGCTCTCGTCCAATTGGCCATGTTCGGCCTCGACAGTGCAGCCGCCTCGGCTGCAGCATCTGACGCACTCGACGAACTCATCGAGACGGCGGAAGCGGTCGGAGTCGAGATCGCCATATTCAAGGGCATGGCGATCGGTGTCCGATGGTATCCACGGCCGGACCTCCGCCCAGCAGCCGACATCGATGTGTTCATCAATCCGGCAGACGACGATCGGTTCGGAGAGTTTGTCGAGTACCTGACCGGCCGACCCGAAAGTCGCGTGGCTATCAACGCCATGGTCGCGGAAGGTCGTGTCTTTGAGTATCCAATCATCGTGAACGGTGTGCCCGTCGACGTCCACATCGATCCGATGAATCTGGTCGTGCTCTCGCGGCAGCGGAGCTTGATGTGGCAGCGTACCGAGTCGATCACCACGCCCAATGGCAGTTCGGCGAGGGCGCTCGACCTCGAACTCTCACTCGTCCAGGCACTCCTCCATCTCTTCCGAGACAACTTCGCCGATCTCCTGCATATCCACGACATCCAACTCATGATCGATCGTGGTCCCGACTGGGAATTCGTCGAGTCCTATGCCCGCACCGAGGGGCTGACCGACGTGATCCGCTTCTCTTTGGCCAGGGCCTGTGACGTCCTCGACCGTCCATCGCCCTTGTCCCGCGAGATCTCGCGGCCCAGTAGAGCTGTCATCCGCTTGCTGTGGCCGGACCGCATCCTCCTTCGCGGCAACGACAGCATCGCCAGGAGCCACCGCCGCCAATCGCTTGCTGGCCTCCTCATCGCGGGGCGCCGCCTCGAGGTCGCGAGAGCGCTCATCGGCCGCTTGTTCCCTCCCAGGGTCGTCATCGACGATCGTTTTGAAGGTTGCGAGTGCCCCTACCCGATCGCTCTCCTCCGCTGGCGACTCTCCCAGCGAGCCGGGATCAAGCGCTACAACAAGACGACGACGGAACATGCCAATGCGACGGTCTGACGCTGCCATGGCACGTCGGGTCGGCGACGAGATCGTGATTCTCGACGTCAACTCTGGCCAGTACTTCGGCTTGAACGAAGTCGGAGCGTTCATCTGGGATCAACTCGAGTCTGATACGGCCCGCGAGACGCTCATTACCGCGGTCACCGATGCCTACGACGTCGGCACCGACCAAGCGGCTGCCGACATCGATGCTCTCGTCGCAGACCTAGACACACGAGGCCTCATCGAGCTATGACCGAGAGACCACCACTCCGGATCCGTGCATCCATCGCCAGCCATCGGTTCGTTCGACGCGCGATCCGTGGTGTCGAGGCTGTTCACGGCGGGCTGTGGCTCGGCCTCCTCGATGCCGATCGACTCTCGGCTGCGACGGCGGCGCAATACTCCGGTCCGGGTCTCTACGCCGAGGCCGAGCACAACGCCTCGGGTCTCTTCGAGTGGGAACGGGCGGCTGTGGAACGATACTTCCCGCCGGCTGGACGGGTCCTGGTCACCGAGCGCGGGCGCCGGAAGAGAACTCTTCGAGCTCGAAGCCCTCGGGTTCGAAGTCGCGGGCTTCGACCCCTCGGAGCATCTCGTCTCCATCGGTCAGGATCTCATCGAGCAGCGCTCGAGCGGTGTGCAACTCTTCGCGAGCGATCCCGATGCCGTACCCGCCGTTCTCCATGGACCGTTCGACGCGATCATTGTCGGCTGGGGCGGATACGTCCACATCCGCGGCCGCGCCGCCCGAGTCAAGTTCCTCACCGAGTTGCGTTCGCTCGCTGCCGACGGTGCTCCGCTCGTCGTATCGTTCTTCATTCGGTCGGGACATAGTCGGCAGTTCGAGCTCTCCCGCAGCGTGGCGACCGTGGTACGCCGCGTTCGGCGCGTGGATGAACCCGTCGAACTCGGGGACACCGTCGCCGGTACGTTCGATCACTACTCGACGTGGGGCGAGATCGAGGGGGAACTTGGCGATGCAGGATTCGCCGTGGTCGAGAAGTCGGACGCAGCGTTTCCCCATGTCATCGGTCGGGCCGAGTGATGCGATTCGCTGCCCGGGATCTGGGTTTTGCCGTCGGACTCCGTCTCACGCGCATGATCATTCGGCTTGCCGGTTTTCGCCGGGCGATCGCTCTCGCCCGTCGCCTTCCTCCTTCACGGAGACCCCTCCGCTCGAAGAACGCGGTCGCCCATTGGTCGCAGACAATCGCGCGCGTTGGAGGGCGACCCTACGGTGGCACGTGTTTGGACCGATCCGTGTTCCTGTGGTGGCTCATGCGCGTTCGTGGACTCGATGGGCGCCTACGGATCGGAGTGGTGATCGAGGATGGCCAATTGGACGCCCATGCGTGGGTCGAGCAAGACGGAATCGTGGTCAACGACGATCCAGCGGTCACAGACCGCTTCGAGGTGTTCGACGAGGACCCGGCGGCCCTGGTCTTCTCGTGACGATGCGCTACACCGTCGGTGGCACAGCATTCCTCGTCGACGAGACACTGATCGGTCTCGAGACCGATGCATTCGCCGATGGGGAGTTGACTGCCGCGTTCGTCCCGCCGTCTGAGTTCGAATTGGTCATCGCTCGGGAACACCGCAGAGTCAACGGGCCCGCGGGCCTCGAAGGCGCTGTCGACCCAGGGACCAGGCAGTGCTGGATGCCTGAACCGAAGGACTCGGGAGACCGCGGGTGGTACCTGCGCCAGATGGCGCCGGTCTTCGGAGCCACCCTTGGCCACCTCGTGCTCCACGCGAGCGCCGTACAGATCGGCGGTGTCGTGGTCGCGTTTGTCGGAGCAAGCGGTGCCGGGAAATCCACCACTGCGCGCTTCTTCGCCGAGAACGGCTTCGAGTCGGTCGCCGATGATCTCCTGCCCATCCGGTTCGAGCCGGTGCCGGTTGCGCCGGCAGGCGGCCACTTGCTCCCGCTCGACGCCATCTACTTCATTGACAGAACGACATCGGGCAGCGTCGAGGCGAAACGTCTCCGCCAGGCGTCGGGTCTTCGCCGACTCATCACTCACGGGTTCGGTGAGCACGGCGATCCAGCGACGTGGACGTTCCAATTCGATGCCTACCACCGCATCATCGAATCGACACCGACGTTCGATCTCGCGATCCCCGACGACCTTGCGGCGCTGCCGGACTTGGTCAACGCCGTCGCGAAGCTCACCCCGACCTCGGCACCGTCGAACGACGCGCCGGACACACGCTGATGGGAGGCGTTGCCGTCGCCATTGACTGGGATCAACTCGTGGCGGCCACCGCCGTGGATCCCATGCTCGGCCTCATTCCCCACCGATCGACCGCCGGTATCGCTCGCTTGGCTCACGACCACGCGGTCATGGCCGAGACGCATGCGCGACCTCTCGATGAGGCGCCCCCACGTGTGGCGACTATCGGCCACCTATCGATGGTCGGCGACCTCCGGCTCTGGAATCGCGACACACTCCGGTCACTCGCCGGCGGCTCCAGAACGACCGCCGGGATGACCGACCGCCAACTGATCCTCGCGGCCTTCCTCCGCGCCGGCCTCGAGTCGTTGGACGCTGTCGATGGCGATTTCGCATTCGTGATCTGGGACGATCGGGAACGGCGGGCGGTGGCGGTGCGTGACCGCTTCGGCGTCAAGCCTCTCTTCTTCGAAGCAGGTCAGCGGGGAATCCGATTCGCCTCCGAACCGAAACAGCTTGTGGCTACCTCCACGGCACCGGTCTCGCCAGACCCGTACGTCGTCTCCGAGTATCTGCTCGAGCGATATCGCGAAGCCCGCCGTACGTTCTTCACCGGCATTGAACGGGTGCCACCAGCGACCGCTCTGATCGTGGATGCTGATCATCGCCGCGAGGTTGAGTATTGGACCCTCGATACCACTCCTACCGAAGTGGCCACCCCAGGCGACGTTGTTGAAGGCTTCCGCGACCACCTCGTCGATTCGGTAGACCGGCGGCTCGCATCGTCGGAGCGGGTGGTCGGACACCTGAGCGGAGGGCTCGATAGCTCGTCAATCGCTGCAGCTGCTCACGTGGCGTTAGGACCTAGCAACACCGATACGGCCAGGTATCAGACCGCCTCCGCGGTGTTCCCGGGATCAACTATCGATGAAACCCGCTGGATCGATGAGATTGTCTCGATACAGCCATTCCCTCACCACGCCTACACACCCGAGGTTGCAGGCCTGGCCACGTTCGAAGATGACATGTGGACGACTGGCCAGCCACGAGTCGATCGGATCCGGAGTATGTGGGCGGATACCGCCGGGATCGCCAGCCGAGTCGGCGCTGATCTGGTGGTCACCGGAATCGGTGGAGACGAGATCCTGAACTACTACCTCCTCTTCGCCGACAGGTTGAACGACGGGTCTCCGTTGCGACGGTGGAACGATGTCAAGGCACACGCAGCCTGGAGAGGCATCTCGCGACGCTCGGCCCTCGTCCCCTCTCTGAGGACCGCCCTCCCCGATGCCGTCAAGACCCCACTTCGCCGCGTTCGACGACGGCCGACAGCGTCACGGGGGCTGCTGTCGGACGAGGCCTGGGAGACGTACCAGGGCGCCGATCCGTCGGAAGTCGAGACTGAATTCGGCTTCCCCTCCGATACCCAGAACCTCACCGTCGCCGCATCTCGCCATCCGCTCCTCGTCTGGAGCAACGAGATGCAGGAATCGGAGTACGCCTCGCTCGGTCTCGATCTCTCCCATCCGTATCTCGACAAGAGCCTCATCGAGTTCGTGGTGTCGATCGCGATGAATGATCGGCCGTTCGATGGACGTCCCAAGGTGCTCCTCCGGGACGGTTTCGCCGACCGTCTGCCAGCATCCGTCACCTCGCGACGCGACAAGGCCTACGCCGACGACTATCTCACCGCACTGTTTGCCAAGCACTTGCCAGGCATCCGTCTGAAGTACCCGGACGTATCACCGATGGCCGAGGCGTTTCTTGATCGGGGTCGCTACCAGGCTGCCCTCACCGCCGTCGACAAGAACGGCGGCGACGCTGACCTTCGAGAGGGGATTTGGGGCGCCTGGACGCTTATGGCCTGGCTTGACGGGCTTCGACGCTACAGACAGAAGGAACACTCCAGACGCTGATACCATCCGCCCATGGAGCAGATCAGGTCGCGGAAGCCCTACCAACGGCCTGCTCTGCGCGTCTACGGTCGGATGGACACCGTGACGAAGAAGAGCTTCGACAAGGGTGGCAGGAAGAAGGACCCGCACACTCCATTCAGAAACCGGGTCTAGCCGTCACCGTCTGCCGTCAATGGGTTGCTCGTCGCGATCCACCACCTCGCCTCGCTGGCGCGTGCGCATATGACACGGCGACCCCTGGTGCGTATCATCCACAAACCTGACGTCAATGGGGAGACACGTGCAGCAACAGACCTGGTTCCGCACGCTCCAGCGATGGCGCTTCCCTCTGTCTGCAATCCTCGACGGCCTTCTTTGGTACGGCGCATTCTTCATCGCCGTCCTGGCACGGCTCAACTTCGAACTCGAGAGCGTCGCCATCCCCGAGTTGCTCCAGGTAGCGACCATTGCCGCCGCTGTGCAGTTCGTCACCGGCCTCATCACCGGCCTCTACCGCGGGCGACGGGCCCTCGCCTCCTTCTGGGAGGTTCGATTGGTCGTGTTCTCGACGCTCGTCGCCACGCTCACCGCCTTCGCCGTGGTTGTGCTCGCCGGCACGCCCAACCTCGTCCCGCTGAGCACGGTGTTCGCCGCCGGCGCGTACCAACTGCTCGGAGCGCTCGGTGTCCGCTACTTCGCGCGCCTCATCGTCGAGGTTCAGAGTCGCTCCACACACCTCCGAGAGCATCGGATGCTCATCTTCGGGGCCGGTGAAGCCGGGACGCAGATCAGCGGAGCCTTGCTCAAGGATCCGGACACCACCTTCGACCCGGTCGCGTTCCTCGACGACGACCCCACGAAGCGTCGACTCATTGTCAACGGCATCGGCGTCGCCGGGACCCGCTCCGACGTCGAATCGGCCGCCCTCCGCTACAACGCCGACACGCTGCTCCTCGCCATGCCGGGAGCGCTTCAGGAGGACATCGCCACGATCGCCGATCTTGGGCACCAGGCCAATCTCAAGGTCAAGGTCCTGCCGTCGGCCCATACACTGACCGGTACGGGCGTGAGCGTCACCGACATACGGGACATCGAACTTTCCGACTTCCTCGACCGCGACGAAGTGTCGATTGACGATGCCGAGGTTGAGCGTCTCCTGAGCGGTAAACGCGTGCTCGTCACCGGGGCGGGCGGCTCCATCGGCTCTGTTCTGTGTCGCACGATTCTGGGCTACGACCCGGCGCGGCTGATCATGCTCGACCACGACGAGAACGCCCTCCACCGGCTCCAATTGAGCATCGACGGTCGAGCTCTTCTCGAGTCACCCGACCTGGTGCTCTGTGACATCCGCGATCGGGAGGCGATTCGGACCATCTTCGAAGCAACGCGGCCCGACATCGTGTTCCACGCTGCCGCCCACAAGCACGTGACGTTCCTCGAGCGGTTCCCGGCCGAGGGGGTCAAGACCAACGTCGGGGGAACGACCAACGTTCTGACCGCTTCAGCCGAGTCAGGCGTCGAGCGGTTCATCAACATCAGCACCGACAAGGCTGCCGATCCGATCAATGTGCTGGGAACGACCAAGCGCACGGCGGAGCGCATCACGGCGCACTTCGACGCCACAGCATCGGGGCCGTACCTCTCGGTGCGGTTCGGCAACGTCCTCGGTTCAAACGGTTCGGTGATCCCCACGTTCATGGAACAGATCAGGAACGGTCACCCGATCACCGTCACGGATCCGGAGGTGACCCGCTACTTCATGACGACGGAGGAGGCTGTCCTCCTCGTACTCCAGGCGGCGACCCTCGGCGAGGGTGGCGATGTGCTCGTGCTCGACATGGGAGAACCGGTGTCGATCGAGACGCTCGCTCGCCGGCTTTCGCAACAGGTGGCCCCAGGGCAAGCCCCCGAGATCGTCTACACCGGCCTTCGTCCGGGCGAGAAACTGCACGAGGTGTTGGTTACCGAACGCGATGACCCACTCGAGCAGCCCCATCCCCGCCTCACCCGCTACCGGGTGCCGCCTCTGAACCCGGAGACCGACCCTGCGGACGGCGATTCGACCGCCGAGGTGACCTCCCTCCGCGACGCCTCGCGACCGGCGGCGTCGGCCTAGATTCCGAGCGCCTGTCGGACGATCCCGGCAACCCGGTCGATCTCTTCGTCGGTCATCCCGGTGCCACTCGGCAGACAGAGCCCGGTCTCGAAGAGCCGCTCGGACACGGAGCCCCCGAACATGCGAGACCCGGCGAATACCGGCTGCCGGTGCATCGGCTTCCACACCGGGCGTGCCTCGATGTTCTCGAGTCTCCAAGCGCCCGGATCACATCGTCTCGGCCTGCTGCCGAAGCGAACGGGATCGACCGTGAGCGTGGTCAACCACCGGTTCGACCGTCCGTACGGCGCCTCCGGCATGAAGTCGATCCCCTCGAAGCCGCCGAGGAGTTCGACATAGGAATCGAAGATGCGCCGTCTCGCCTCAACCCGCTCGTCGAGCGTCGCAAGCTGGGCACGGCCCACCGCTGCCAGCAGATTCGACATCCGATAGTTGTAGCCGATCACCGAGTGCTCGTAGTGTGCCGCTGGGTCACGAGCCTGCGTGGCCAGGTAGAACGCCCGATCGATCAAGTCCTCGTCATCGGAGACGAGTGCCCCGCCGCCTGACGTGGTGATGATCTTGTTCCCGTTGAACGACAGGATCCCCACTCGTCCAATGATCTTGTTGCCATTAAACGACAGATTGCCGCTCTCCGAAGCTCCCGGCAGCTCCAACCTCGCCGGTGGCCCCGAGCGCCTCGGCGGCATCTTCGATCAGCGGCACCTCATAGCGTTCGCAGATCTCTCCGATCTGCCGCGTAGTCGGCGCACTGGCCGAACAGATCGACGGCAATGACCGCCCCGACCGTGCGTCCCTCCGATCGAGCCGCCCGCAATGCTCGTTCGAGCAGTTCGGGATCCATATTCCATGTCGCGGGCGAAGAGTCCACGAACCAGGGCTCCGCACCAACGTACCGGATCGGGCTGACGCCTCCGATGAACGTGAACGAAGGAGCAACCACGACGTCGCCAGCGCCGACACCGAGCACATCGAGCACGAGGTGCAAGCGCGCGGTGCCGGTCGACGTCGCGAGCGCCCGCGCAACCCCGACCTCGGAAGCCAGCTCGGCCTCGAAGGCCTCGACCTGCGGTCCGAGCGGAGCGATCCAGTTGCTATCGATGGCTGACGAGACCAGTTCCTTCTCGGTTCCAGACAAGTAGGGAGGCGAAAGGTAGATGCGTTCGGTCATTGCCCACCAGTGATATCCAGCAAGCCAAGGGCGCTCCCTCTCATGCGCAACGTCCTTGCGTGCTCCTCCAGAACCTCTGACGGGCTGACCTCCTCGGACAGCAGAATCGATTCGGGCCAGAGGTGAGTGAGGGCTCCTAGACCGGCCTCGTCACCCGCAATCCCTTTGGTCCTGACGACCCCGGAGTCAAGAACGCCGACAGAGTAGTCCCTGACCTTGGTCACGATTCGGCACGATCCGAAACCGTATTTCTCGATGAGCGCCCCGCATTGCACGAAGTCATCAACTCGCCACGCATCCGAATCCCCGTGTGTCGGACCTAGCCGGAAGAGTCTTCTCTCGTCGATGATTGTCATTCCGAGTTGCCCGTACCAGGCAATAGCCGCGGCATTGTCTTCGAACACATCCAGGGTCACCAAGTCGCCGGATGTCAGATTCAGTGCCTCAGCACCAAAACGAAGGAGATTGCCGCCGACTCCCCGACCTTGGTGACCCTGCGCCACGACAATGTGGTTCAGGAACATGCCACTGGGGCGTCTTCGCAACTCGGCAGCTCCAACCATTCCGTCGGCATCGATCGCGACGAGAAACACGGATGCATCTCGCAGGCCAATCTCGATGCGATCACGCACATAGCGAGAAGCCCCGGTACATCCGATCACGCTCAAGTTCACATGGTGGCGTGGGTAGGTCTCGCGGATCAGGCCTACGATCGCAGCGGAGTCCGAAGGGTCCGACAACGCGGATCGTAGGGTTCAATGCATCGACCGGCCGGGCGCTCCGCATCGAGGTCCAGCATCATTGCACCTGGATCAACATGGACGTTCCGCCTCCGCACAACCTCCGCGATCGTTGCAAGAATGATGGCGATATCGAGCTTCATCGACATCGAGTTGACGTAGCGAACGTCATTCTGCAATCGATCGTCCCATGAAGCCTCATTCCGCCCATTGACTTGGGCGAGTCCTGTGATACCTGGCCTAACACTGTGACGAGCCGCTCCGCTTCCGTGAAGAACGGGGCAATCTCAGTAGCAGAGGGGCCTCGGACCCACAAGGCTCATGTCCCCCCTCAGCACGTTCAGCAGTTCCGGGAGTTCGTCAAGGCTGGTTCGGCGCAGGATCTCTCCCGGTTCTGGTCAATCGGTCGGTATCCGGATAGGACGACCCTTCGATCTCACGCTCTTCAGTCATCGTTCGGAACTTCAACATGGTGAAGACCTGTTCTCCACGGCCCAACCGCTATTGCCTGAAGAGAATCGGTCGGCCCATGGATAGTCGCACTACGAGAGCGACAGCAGCCCAAACAGGGCTGAGCAACAACATGGCAAGTCCAGCTGCAGCCACATCGACAGCTCTCTTCGTGCTGAAGTAGATCCTTCGAGACCCGGACGGGACAGGGAGACAGGTTCTCTCGGGGACGTGGTTCGATTGCATTCTCTAGTCTCGGAAGAACGCGGAGAGCCTTCGGAAGGTGCGGAGACCCGAACCTGCTGGCACCTCCGATGGTGGTCTTGCGCCGACAGCATGTTCCGACCCACCTCGCTACCCGGAAGACAGACCCTGCGGGCACTGATCCTAGGCGCGATAGACCGGGAAGTAGCCTGCTCTCGGTTGCCACTCGAGGCCAGTCCGATCACGCTCCGCTGCGGCTCTCGCAGTGACCGCTTCGTCGTAGCCTCGCTGATCAAGGATGCGTCGGCCAACATTGAATGGTACCTTGCCGCTCGGGGCGAAGCTGAGCTTGTAGCGCAGGATGCCGTCGTCGGGGCGATAGCCTCCACCCAGGATGAAACGCTTCTTGCCCTTGGACTGAGCCCACTTGATGATCGTGTACTTGAGGAGATCGTTGGGTCGAACCGAGAATGCCTCGGGATTGGTGCCCCCCAAGAACGAGTAGACGCTCTCATCCGAAACAAGAACAAGTTCGGTCGATACCGCGGTGCCATCACGATCGCGTGGAAGAAGGCGTAGCTACCAACGAGTTCCTTGCAGAGCCGCTCGAAGAAGACTCGGGAGAAGTAGTAGGAGCGATCCGCCCCTCTGCGGTCCATCGTCGCGGCGTAGATCGGAAGGAAAGAGTCCAAGCCGCTGCAGCCGGAATCGATCTCGACCGTGACACCAACCTAGTTGCCTTCTTGACGTTCTTCCTGACCTTGTGTTCGACGTCCATCCACAGGTCCTCAGCGTCAAGAGCTAGGTCACGCACGACATTGAAGCCGCTCGAGAACACCTCGCCTGGATACCCGAGCAGACTCTCAGCGAGCGGGCCGAAGCGCAGGAATTCGCTCACGGCGCGCTGGTCCTCCGCCCACGCCGACAGCTCCTTCCAGAACTTCGCGCGCCTGCATCACGCCCACATCTCCGGACAGGAACGGCCCACCGTACCCATAGGGTGACGTGATGTCCCTTGTTCCTTCCCCTTCAATCGACCGCGGATTCTCGCCCGAGACTTCCCTCAGCAAGAGCGGTAGGACTATGCCCTGCGCTCCAGCGCCTGCTACCGCGCAGAACGGTCGACTCGCCGGACCGGAGTAGAGGTCGACGTAGCCCGGGTGCGCGAAGATCTCACGGTTTGGCGACTCGTTCCATAGGTCTTCCCAGGCACTGCGATCAGCAGGATCCCGGCCGTCGAGCACTCGGAAGTCCCCCGTACTAGCGACCATCTGGTCTCCGATCGGAGAGAGCCTCAACGGACAAGGCCAGCTGTGCGGCAAGGGCCCGAACCTCCGCAGGACCCATGTCTTGGTGAACGGGCAAGTTCATAATCTGCTGGCTCACCCGGTAGGAATCAGGATAAGCCTGGGAGTCGATCCCATCGACCAGCGTGTGATAGAGGGTCACGACACCACCCAACTCCTCGTTCATGTGCCGGTACAACAAGTCCCTGGGCACGGTTCGGACGAGGATTGGCAAGGTTTGGGGAACGACGCCAGGACCCGGGGGTGGCCACAGGAGGTCGATCTTGCCCGACAGAGGCTCGATCAGGTCAGCGAGTAGGGCTGCATTGTCGATTCGGCGTTGTGCGATCCGATTCAGGTCGAAGTCCCACGGCACATCGGATTCCGGAGGACCCTGCAGAATGGCCTCGAACGACTCACAACAATTGGAATTGATTGCGAGCATGCCCCCGACTGGAACAGGCAACATCTTGTGAAGGGAGAAGATCGCTGCATCTCCGAGTCTTCCCGAGAGGCCACCAACCAAGTCTGTGTACAGAGCATGGGCTTCATCCTCAAGGACCGTTGCCCCCCATTCTCGTGCCAGATCAACAGCGTCGCGGTAGCCCGGGTCGACAAAGCCGTAGAAGTGAATGACTACGACAAGACGCACGGTTCGGCTTCGGAGAAGCTCCTCAAGGTGGGATAGATCAATTCGCAAACCCGGATCCATGCGATAGAACGAGTGTGGTAGTCCACGCTCGGCTACGGGATCGAGTACGCCCGAACCCTCGCGATGGGACCAGCCGACGAATGCGGGCAACAGAATCTCGCCGGTCATCGCCTGCGCCGTTGCATCAAGGAACGCTCCGAATCCCAGGCGAGCGCTCGGGTACCAGAAGAACGATCGCCGGAACGCATCGCGGTTCGTTGCGACAGCCTTGATCCTCGTCAACGGAGACTACCCTGGACACATGGATGCCCGGGAACTCGCCACTTCAATCATTCAGACATCCGGCTGACTGTCTCGGCGACGTTGGGTGCCAGGTATTCGACCGGGGCGATCCACGACGACGGCTGGCTCGTCACAAGATCAACCGCCGCCAGTATCCGATCTGCATCCATCCCTGCCAGGATTCCCGAACCGACATCGATCGTCTCAGGCCGCTCGGTCACGTCGCGAATCGTGACGTTCGGAACCCCGAGGATGCACGTCTCCTCCTGGACCGTTCCCGAGTCGGTGAGAACGCAGAACGCGGAACGTTCGAGGCTGACGAAATCCGGGAAGCCGAGCGGATCCAGGAACATGACTCCCGATTGATCCAGAGCAACGCCCTGGCGCTCCGCCTGGGACCGTGTCCGAGGATGGACCGAGACGACGACCGGCATCTCGTACCGGCGATGCAATTCGGTCAATCGCATCGAGCAGCGCCGCAAGACGTTCCGGATGATCGACGTTCTCGGCCCGGTGGGCCGTGACCAGGAAGTACCGGCCGGACTCAAGGTCCAGGTCGGCGAGCACGGTGCTCTGATCGATCTGATCGGCGTAGTGGTCGAGCACCTGTCCGATCGGATTCCCGGTCACGTAGATCCGATTCTCGGGGAACCCTTCCCGAACGAGGTTCGCCTTGCTGCGCTCGGTGTACGGCATCAGCACCGAACTCGAGTGGTCGATGATCCTGCGGTTCACCTCTTCAGGGACCCGGTCGTCGAAGCAACGGTTTCCGGCTTCCATGTGATAGACCGGAATGCCAAGTCGGCTTGGCAACGATGGCCACCAGGGCGCTGTTCGTGTCGCCGAGGATCAGCAGCCGGTCGGGTCGGTGCTCGAGGAAGAGGCGTTCAGCCGCTTCGAGGATCGCACCGATCTGCGCTCCGAACGAGTCGCGCCGGATGCCGAGGTACACGTCGGGTGCCCGCACGCCGAGTTCCTCGAAGAACACGTCGGAGAGCGATGCCGTGTAGTTCTGCCCGGTGTGGACGAGCACGTGGTCAGAGTGAGCGATCGAGAAGCGGAATGACCCGGCTGAGACGGATGATCTCGGGTCGGGTGCCGAGCACCGTCATGATCTTCATCGCAGCAACTCGGTTTCGGCGCCCAAGTCCATCCTCGACCATGAGGTCGTTCTGTCGGAGCAGCTCCTTCGTGGCGTCGAGGTCCAGCACGGTGGTCGCCGACGAGAACTCGCCGGTGACAACAGGTTCGATGACCTCTCCGAGGAGCTCGGGGAGCATCGGTCGGATCGCAATCCAACGGTCGCGGCGCACGGTCCTCGGGGCCTCTTCCTCGCTGATCATGATCTCGTGGGTCTTCTCCCCGGGCCGGATGCCGGTGACGACCGTGGGGATGTCGCGGCCGTCGATGAGGGCCTCGGCGATGTTGATCACGAGTGCGGCCGGGACGTCGGGAACGAGGATCTCCCCCGGATCAGCAAGGTCGATGGCAGCGAAGACGGTGTCGACGGCGGCGTCGAGGCTCAGGAGGAATCGTGTCATCTCGGCGGTGGTGACGGTGACGGGACCTCCCTGCCGGATCTGGTCGTGGAACAGGGGGATGACCGAACCGCGCGATGCCAGCACGTTTCCGTAGCGCACCCCGACGAAACGGGTCCCGTTGCATCGCATGTTGCCCTGGATGAACACCCGTTCCTGGACCGCCTTGGTCATGCCCATGACGTTCACCGGCTTGCAGGCCTTGTCGGTGGAGATCCCGACGACGACTTCGACCGGGAGATTGTTGGACTCGATGGCCCACACGATGTTCTCGGCACCTTCGACGTTCGTGCGGACGGCCTCGTACGGGAAGTACTCGCAGGTCGGTACCTGCTTCATGGCTGCGGCGTTGAACACGATGTCGGCGTCGCGCAGGACCGATGCAACGGAGTCACGGTTCCTGATGTCCCCGATACGGAACTCGAGCGCATGCTCGAAGTTCCGGAAGATGACCTCATCGGTCGCCGGACCGCGGTGGAGGAAGTCGAGGCGCATCTGATGCTGCCTGGCTTCGTCGCGGGAGAAGATGATGACCTTCTCAGGTGTGCCGCGTTCACCACTCAGGATGCGGTTGGTGAGCCGACGCCCCAGCGAGCCGGTGCCCCCCGTGATGACGATTCGCTTGCCTCGAAGGATGTCTCCGTCATCTCAGTCTCCTCGTAGGGTGTGGGATCGTTGGCCATGTCGGTGATCATATCGGTCCATGATGGTGCCTCGATCCCGGTCGCTGCCACGAAGTCGGTCGCCGACAAGTGTCCGGTCGAGCACTGAAGTCCGACTTCGGGGACGATCGTGATGTCGAGATCCAGTGCATCTCTGATGCTCGCGAGGAGGTCGTATTTCGAGATCAGCGGTCCCGCCAGTTGGTACAGGCCGGAGATCGCCGGGTAGTCGTCGATGAGTCGTGGCAACCGTGAGCGACGCCTGCAAGCGTCGTGACGCCGCTGAACATCGCCCTCTGGAACCCTTGAACGGTCCCGCCGTCCTGGGCGATGAACCACTCGACAGCGACTGGAACGCGGACAACTGCCGCCCGATGATCGATGTTCGCAAGGTCAACGCCCCGTCGCCGACCTCCCCGAGGTACTTCGTTCGACCGTAGAGGTCCAGTGGCGTCCGATTCGTCGTCCTCTGTGTACGACCCTCGACGTCCCGAGAACACACAATCGGTCGAGAAGTGGATCAGCCGCCGATCCGACGCTGCGCACATCGATGCGAGTTGGTGCGGGAACAGCGCGTTGATGGTGATCGACGCGATGGAGTCCTTGGCCGACGGGCGCTGCTTGACGACTCCCGACGCAGTTGACGACCACTTCGGGATCGACCTCGTCGCACGGCCCGCTCGCACGGTGTCTAGGTCGGTCACGTCCACGCCGTCGATGATCGGAGCCGTACCTCGACAGGAATTCGCCGACGGCGCCGAGATCGACGCGATCTCGCCCCGAATCGGTCCCGGCGACCTCGTGGCCTTCGGAACTCAGCGTCTGCAGCATCTTGTGGCCGAGCATGCCGGCGGCTCCGAGGACAAGGACGCGGCTCACCGGTCGTCGCCACAGTCTTCGCCCAGGCAACGTACTCAACCAGGCCCTCATACATCTCGACCTTCGGATCGAATCCGAACGCCTCGCGGGCAGCGGTGATGTCGGCGAGGCTGTCTCGGACGTCGCCTGGCCTCGGCGCCCGGTACTCGACGTTCCACGGGATCTCCATGATCTCGTGCAGCATGCGGGCAAGATCGTTGATGCTGATCCGGGTGCCGCTGCCGATGTTGAACGCACCCGACAGGCCGTCGACCTCCGCGGCGGCGATGTTGGCATCCACGACATCAGCGACGTTCACGAAGTCCCGAGTCTGTTCCCCATCGCCGTAGATCGTGATCGGCTTCCCCTCGAGCATCTGGAACACGAAGATCGGAATCACGTTCCCGTAGGCGTCGTACCGCTGATTCGGCCCGTAGACGTTGAAGTAGCGGAGGGCCACGACATCCATGTCGTACAGCTTGGCGTAGACCATGCCGTGCTTCTCCTCGGCAAGCTTGCTCACCCCGTAGGGCGAGTCGGGATCGAGGGGATGGTCCTCGCGGATCGGCAGGGTCTTCAGCTCACCGAAGATGCCGGCCGAAGACGACAGCACGACCGTTGGCACACCGTGCTCGCGAGCCGCTTCGAGCACATTGAGTGTGCCGATGACGTTGACCTGCGAATCTCGAATCGGGTGGTCGATGGATCGCTTGTTGCCGACCGATGCGGCGAGGTGGAAGAAGCTATCGCTCTCAGCCACGAACGACGGGATACGTTCGGACGCGACATCCGTCGCACAGAACTCCGTGGTTGTCTCAGGAAGATTTGCCAGGTACCCCGAGGAGAGATTGTCCAACACCACGACGAGACCATCACGGGAGAGTCTGTGCACAAGATTTGAGCCTATGAATCCAGCTCCTCCGGTTACCACTGCTCGCATGAATACCCCTAGTAGAGACGCCGAACGCCAGTTGGTGAAGGTCGGCTCAGCATCGGGAGTATATTCTCGGTCGGCGACCCTAGGAGACAGTGGCCATTCGAGCGAAGCCCAGAATCCTCATCGTCGTTGATAGCTACGAACCCGGATTTCGTGCCGGGGGCCCGATCCGGAGCATCTCGAACATGGCGCATGCCCTATCCGCTGACTTCGATTTCTACGTGCTGACTCGAAATCGAGATCAGGGACACTCGAACCCTATGAGGAGGTAGCTCCGGACACTTGGATCCGTCGCCCGCACGACCGTGTCTACTACTCGAGCAAATCTCGAATCACCGGTCGATTGGTCGATCGCATCCAGCACAAACTGCAAGCAGACTTGGTGTACCTGAATTCCCTCTTCTCGATGTCGACCATCGGGTACCTTTGCCGAGTGGCTCGGCGGAGGAAGTCGCGGCCCGATCCTTCTCGCCCCACGCGGCCAGTTGGACCCGGGGGCACTCGGCATTCACGCCGGCCGAAAACGGATGTATCTCTCAGCGGCGCGGCTCCTGCACCTTCACGAGGGCGTGGTATGGCACGCTACCAATGAGGAAGAGAGTGGTGCGATCCACCAGATCGCGTCACTCAACGGCAGGGTCTACCTGGCCCCAAACGTGCCATCCCCGCCGCCTTCGGCAATCTCCGTGGATATGGACAAGGAGCCGGGTTCGGTGCGAATCCTGTTCCTATCGCGCGATCTCCCCAAGAAGAACCTACCGTTCCTGCTTGACGCCCTCGCAAACGTCGGAGGATCCGTCACTCTCACAATCGCTGGACCAAGAGACTCCGGGTATCTCAACAATCTGCAAGACGTGCTTGATCAACTGCCAGCGAACATCCAAGTGAAGATCGCCGGGGCTCTAGACCACGAGGCCGCAGAAGAGGCAATTCTCGACCACCACGCCATGGCGCTGCCGACGCTTGGCGAGAATTTCGGTCACTCCGTCTGGGAGTCAATCCGCCTAGGCACGCCGGTACTCATCTCTGACCGAACCCCATGGACACCGTCAGTGGGCAGTCCGTTCGGCTGGGTGATACCGCTTGACGTGCCGACTGAGTGGACCCGGAGCCTCGAGGACCTCATCGCGATGAACAGGATGAGTACGTGAGCCTTCAAGGACCACGAGTGCCTTCGCTCGGGGTGGTTTCGAGACGCGCGGTCGGCGGATCGCCATATGGCCATGTTGGACGACATCCAGACGGACAGGATCTAGCCGGCGCTGAACGTCGACCTATGGCGCCTGGCCCGCCCCTCGTAGGCGGTCTGTGCCCGAGGCGAGCTCAGCAAGCGACCGACAGTCCAATGCCCCCATCGATCGGTCCCTGCACTGGGGAACTCTCAGGCTCGCGCCCGGACCGCCCTGGATAGCGCTGCTGCCCATCCGATCATCAGCCACACGAACAGCCCAAGACCACCAAACGACGTGATCGTGGCCTCGCCGAAGTTGGTCAAGAGCGCAGCGACTGCCAGACCAGAAGCCGCAAGCGACCCCGAACGGATGGTTGGCCAGATCGCCCTGTACAAGAGGACGAGCAGTCCGAGCAGGCCCAGGATACCGGCCTGCTCGAGCACGCCACTCAAGGCGAATCCGGCTTCCACCGGAGCACTTATCGGAAAGCCGGCGAATTCGTCACCGTCGCCTCATCGATCTCAACAGGTGTGCCAAAGCCTCGGCCTACGATCGGTGATTCCACGAACCTGTCGATCGAATCCTGCACGAGAACGCCGCGGGAGACTTCAAAGGACTCAAGCAGCGATTCACCGGTGCCCTTGGTCGCGAAGTCCTGGGCGGCCGCGGCGTATCCGAGGGTCGTGGCCAGCACCAGGACCAGAACCACGGTTGCGCCACGAGAACTGCCCGGGAACGATCGACAAGATCCTCCCCGCGATGGCCCAGCCAGTAGATGGAGACAGCGACGACGACGCCCCCCGCTGCAGCAATACCCCAACTCGGGCTTCGGTCATCGGCAACAGCACGACTCCCACCAGTGCTCCGAGACCAGCGAACGGCAGTCGACCCCCGACCAGCCAGTCGAGAGCGAACACCGCAACGAATGGAGCGAGGAAGACACCAAGGGACTGGGGATGGTTCAGGATTCCTTGGAAGCCGTGACCGTTCCTTACATACCCGAGTCCGCTCCCCACGAGAGGGGCACTCGCCAGAACAACGAACCAGAAGAGACCCGCGAGCCAGCCACTCAACCAGTCGGCTTCGATCCTCGGTTCAACGACGAGCACCGCCAACACGACGAACGCGCCAGCAGCAAACCCGACGAGCTCGAATGCCGCCAGTCGAACGCCGGCGAGAACAGACTGAAGGCAGAAATAGCAGCACGGCAGCACCGAGACCCGAGGCTCGCACCGCTTGTCGTGATCGGCTTGGCCCGAGGCGAACAAGACGCTGGCAGCGGCAGCACCAACCACCAGCCAACGGAGTGCCCCCTGCCCCTCGTACAGCGCCGGATTCAGGAACGTCACCAGCCACGTCAAGGTGAGCGACTGAATGACCTCCCGATATCCGCGGAGCGCCCACAACGCCAGCCCAACAAGCAGCGGCGGAACAAGCGTCGGGATCGCAATTGCGACTCCGCACAGCACCGAAGAAGCGGCCACCGAGCCGCCAACCGTCCGGATGCCCTTGCCCAACCCGACCGTTCGAGGGTGAGAGCGAACCAGCGTCGCCCGTAAGAAGAAGTCCCGTTCGTTGAACCCATAGGCCAAAGACGTTAGACGAACTCGCACTCGGCACCGAGAGCGGACTCTCGCAGGGCTCGGCGACGGGCGTCCAGAGGCGCGAGCCGCAATCGCCATGTAGCGAGTCACACGACGGTTGGTTCGCGGGATCGTTCCTCGCAAGGCGAACCACTCCAAGACCGCACACCCGCTCGCCCACGCACGTCCAACAACTCCGGCCGCGGTGGCCAAGAGCTACACGGGTCGATCAAATGGTGCGCTCATCAGTTCGGGCAGGCGTTCCTGGTGCCAGGGCCGAGCCATCCGAGTTCTGGGCAGCGCGACCCGGTCGCATCGCCCCAGTCCTACTATTGGTGCATGAGCCGCGACCAAGGCCCGACCGACACGGTGATCCACGTCACCAAGCCGTTCCTGCCCCCTCTCGAAGATATGCTCCCTGATCTGCGAGAAATCTGGGAATCCAGATGGCTCACGAATCACGGTCCCTTCCATGACAGGTTCGTCACCGCTCTTCGGCCGTGGCTCGGGTCCGCCAACATCACCCTCGTTTCAAACGGCACCCTCGGACTCTTGTCCACGCTGTGGGCTCTAGATCTCAACGGAGAGGTCATCACCACGCCCTACTCATTCGCGGCCACCGCGACTCGATTGCATGGCTCGGCCTGGAGCCTGTGTTTGCCAGATCGACCCGGAACCATGAACCTCGACCAGCGTCAGTGGAGCAGGCAATAACCCCGGCGCACCTCACTCATCATGCCGGTTCACACGTATGGGACTCCTTGTGATATCAGCGGCTTCGACGATCTCGGGGCGAAGTACGGCATACCGATCGTGTATGACGGAGCCCATGCGTTCGGCGTCCGAAGGAACGGCGTCAGCGTGTTAGCAGAGTGCGATGCTTCCGTGACCTCATTCCATGCTACGAAGCCTCGAAATACATTTGAGGGCGGGGCCGTAGTCGCATCCACCGCCCAGTTGGCGAACGAAGTTCGAAACGTCACGAACTTCGGCATTCTTAGCGAGGTAGAAGTAACGTCAATAGGGATCAACGCCAAGATGAATGAGTTCAGCGTGCTCGCTCGGGCCTCCATCGACTCCGACATTTTGAGTCAGTTAGAGATGACGTCGCACGATCCGACGAGGAATACCGTACAGCCCTCGGCGATCTCGCCTGGCTCCGCATGCCGCCAGAGCCAGCGCCAAACGTCGACCACAACTACTCCTACTTCCCGGTCAGGGTAAGGCCCGAATCCGGCGTCGACCGGGATAGGGTCAAAGACCACATGGTGTCGCTCGGCGTCCGCCCGCGCCGCTATTTCTATCCCGTGCTCTCCGAATTGCCGATGTACGAGCAGTCGCCTCGGGTGGTTCCCCTGAGAAACGCGACCGCTACTGCCGCCGAAATCCTGTGCCTTCCGATCTATCCGAACCTATCAAGAGCGGACCAGAAAAGAGTGGTTGACGCCCTGAAAGGTGCTGTCTCTTGAGCTTCCTCTCGACGCAGGAGGTGGGGTCTCTGGCTCCTCCGGTCGTTGGAGTCGACGTCCAGATATCCCGCCTCGCATCGCTTCATCGCCCTGAGATGATCTCCATCGGGGATCGGACCCGTATCGACGACTACGTGGTGATTTCGGCAGGCAATGATGGAATCGACATTGGCCGAAACGTGCACGTCGCGGTGATACACCCTGCTCATGGGTTCTGCCCGTATCAAGGTGGAGGACTACGCAGGCCTCTCTTCGTGTGTTGCGGTGTATTCCAGCAACGACGACTACAGCGGAACGGCCATGACCAACCCCACGGTCCCTTCCCGGTTCACCAACGTCACAAGACGCCCAGTCACCATCGGGAGGCACGTGATCATTGGCTCTGGGTCAGTGGTGCTCCCTGGCGTGACAATCGGGGAGGGGCAGCGGTCGGAGCGCTCAGCCTCGTGGGAGGAGATTGTGACGCATTCAGTGTGTACGTAGGTACGCCCGCTAGACGAACGGCACCCGCCAGCAGGCAATGATTGAGCTAGCGGCGCAGTACGAGAGAACGCTTGATGCACACTGAAGGCGCGGCAGTCCCCGCCGGAAACGGGTCGTGTTCCTCAACTCAATTGCAGCCCCACATCAGATCAAGCTATGTGATGCCCTACAGACCTACGTCGATGCCACGTTCATCTTCTATGAGAGTCCCAGTAGGACCCGGGGCAAGTGGTGGGCATCAGATCTCTGCGAGCGATGTCAGATACTCGACGCAGTGCCGATCGGACGTGGCCGGTACCTGTCGGGAAGATACGTCGCACGAAACCTGACGCGGACACCCTCTTCCATTGACCCCGACCTTCTTGGAGTCGCGGCTTATCAATCCCCAGCAACTACGTCGCGAGATCCATGGGCGGTTCGGACGGGAACCCGTGTGGCGGCGTTCACAGAGCGCTCGCGGAACACGTTCAGGCAGCTTCGGAAACGAGGATGGGCGTGGTGGTTACTGACGGCTATATCGGGACCTGGATCTGGTGATCGTCAGTACCTCAGACACTGCTGCCCAATTCCGCGACGATTTTGGCTTTGGCGAGAGGGTCGTGGTCGGCCGCTATGCCGCGGACATCGACGGGTACTTCGTGCATCCGGACCGCCATCCAAGAGCAGGCCTTGTGTTCATCTTCGCCAACCGGCTGACGGAGATCTACGGTCCCGACATTGCCGTTGACGCGTTCGCCTTGGTGCTGAGGGCATTCCCGGACTCTCGACTCGTATAATGGAAGCGCGCGAGTTGCGCTCCAGCATCGAAGCCAAGATCGAGGCCGTGGGACTAACCCGTCAGTGCGATTTCCTCGACGGCCTCAAGAGCTGGGACGACCTTGACGAGATCTATCGAGGATGTGACGTCCTGATCCTGCCAGCTCGCTTCAGCAACGGCAACTTCACGATCCTGGAAGCAGCCTCCGGGATGGGATTGGTGGTGAGTCAAAACGTGATGGGCAATGGGGCGTTGATCGAGGACGGGGTGAACGGCTACCGATGTGAGGCTGCCGCGGAGTCACTCGCCAACAAAATGACGAACTACGCGGTTCAACCTCGGCGTATCAGCGAGCACGCGTAAGGCTCACTGTTGGGTTCGCCCGATCACTCGGTACCGCTGGCACAGCGAAGGAACTCGTGGATTTGGTGTCGCACGCCCTCTGCCCCGACTAGCGATCCATCGTGCGGAAGGGGCGCAGTTGGAGGGCCATCATGGCAAGGTAGACCCCCCCCGACAGCGCCGTGGAGATCGCGGCTCCCTGGATCCCGAGCACCGGAATGAGCGCAAGATTCAGCGCCACGTTCGTTGCGGCCGCCGCACCGTAGGAAATCGCAATGGGACGGGGTACGCGAAACGCGAGTAGCTATCGAGATCAAGGGCCTGCGCGAGAACGACGAACCCCTGTCCCAAGGCCACCCATCGCATCACCACCACGGCACCAGCGCGGTACTCTGAGGCCAGAAGAATCTGTGTGAGAGGAGCCGCGAACGCGAGCCAAATGGCCACGACGGCAATAGCGACGATTCCCGACTGAACCAGAATCGTTCTCACCGCCAAATATGAACGCTGTGCGTTGTCAGCGCTGGCGGCCGCTCGGAATAGAGGGCGCATCATCAGGGTCGGTACTATCCCGCCAACGACAGCAAGACCTGAGGCAGCAATCCCATATGCTGCCGCGTAACGGCCGACCTCCGAAGCAGATGCCAGCGAGGCGATCAAGTATCGGTCTCCAAGGTTGAACACCCAGGAAAGCACTCCGACGAGAGAGAGCGGAAGCGCGAACTGCACCGACGCACGAAGCCATGCCACCGGCGACTGTCCGCTCGCACCCCGATACATGAGTGTGGCTGCGGCGACCAGAACTGCAATTGCTGCGGCATGAGCAAGGGCCAGCGTGGCGACGACCTGCCCCATGGCCACGGCCATCAGCGCGACGGCCGACGGCACCGCCAGGCTTCGTGCAAGCTCGTAGACCCCTCGGCCTGCTCACAACACGACCTCGTGTCGCAAGGGTGAACAGCTCCAGGCTCGAGCGACCCTGGGCGATCGCAACGATTCCGGCTGCAATGCTGAGACCCGCGGACCCTGGCATCTGCTGTGATTGCCGTCAGGATGAGCCCGCCAAGCGCAAGCACGGCAGTTGCGGCCAGCGCTACCCCAAGCACGGCTCGCCGAGCAGCGCGAATGAACTGCCTCGATTCGCGACGCAAGATCGCATCGTGAAGATGCCTGGCTGCGTATCTGGCAAGCGGAAGGAGACACACCCCGGACACGAGAATCGCCACACCGAGCACGAGTTGGAGCTCCCCGAACACTCGCGGTTCAAGCAGTTCTGTCACGACTCGAATGCCGAATGCCGTTCCGACGACCGCCACGCCACGCAGGACGAATAGCACGACTCCCTGGACATCAATCGGTCGGGCGCCGAAGATCGCTCGACGCTCACGATTTCCGACCTACCAATCTCTCAATAATGTGGCGGAACTCGGCTGGGCCACGCGGTGGCCGTGTGCCGAATTCTCCCCACTTGCCGGATTCGAAACTCACCTCACCTGAGTGCCCAGATGCCGGTCTCGTGGGTTCCCTTCCGAATGCGACAAGTCAGACGTGCATCCTTGCGGTCGACATCGGCTGCACTCCGGTCGGCGTCGCTTCGCTAGTCCGTCGGCTTTGCCACCCATGCGAGTGCAGCGTACCCGCGGCGAGATTCCGTCGGCTTCACTTCGGACCGTCGAGAACACTCGAACCGGACCGCTCGTGAGGCAATGCAGGACCACACCAGAATCGTGGCCGTCCGTGATCCAGTCATTCGCGCCAAGCAGGCACCACAGGAGATCAATTGCCGGTTGCTAGAGTCGATTGCCGGCCGAAGACGGTCCGCACGAAAGCGCACCGGCACAGACCCTCTGAAAGGGAGTCGCAGTGAGCCAGATGATGGCGATCACGACATCGAGTTTCGACACCGACAATCCGGCGATTCAGCGACTCGCCGACGCCGGGTGGCCAATCGTCAGGAACCCCTTCGGTCGCAAGATGTCCGAGGGCGAAGTTCTCGATCTGCTCGAATCAAGCGACGCCGAGGCGATGATCGCCGGCGTCGAACCGCTGACCCGCGCTGTCTTCGATGCGAACCCGCAACTCCGCATGATCTCGCGTTGTGGCTCCGGAGTCGACCAGGTGGACGTCGCTGCTGCCGAGGAGTTGGGGATCGCCGTCTACCGCACGCCCGAGACTCCGGCGGAGGCGGTCGCCGAGTTGACGATCGCTCTGGCCATCGCTGTGCTGCGACGGATCGGTGAGGCCGATCGCTTGATCCGATCGGGCGAATGGCAGGCCCTCATGGGTCGGTCCTACGGCAAGAGCCGTATCGGCATCGTTGGACTGGGCCACGTCGGCTCGCGGGTGGCGAAGGTATCCGTCGCTCTCGGCGCCGAGGTCGGCTACACGGACCACTTCGTCGATGACGACGACCTACCGACGATTCGAGACCGTCGAGGATCTGGCACGGTGGGCCGACGTGCTGACCATTCACCTCCCGCACGACGAGGAGACGCATCACACGGTCGATCGCCGATCCTCGACGCGCTCGGACCCGGCGGTGTCGTCGTGAATACTGCGCGCGGCGGTCTGGTCGATGAGGAGGCGTTGTTCGACGCTCTGTGCGAGGGACGCATCGCAGGAGCGGCCCTCGACGTGTACGAGTCTGAGCCGTACTCCGGGCCGCTGACCACGCTTCCGAACGTCATGCTCACCTGCCACATGGGCTCGTACGCCCGCCAGGTACGAGCGGCCATGGAATCCGAAGCGCTGCGCAACGCTCTCGCCCACCTCGGGTTGGCATGACCGATCGGCCGCCCACTCGGGAACCGCTCCAACTCATCGTGTTCGACTTCGACGGCACGCTCTGCGACTCGGCGGACGTCAAGACCGATGCGTTCTACGCCCTCTACCTCGACGACCACGGGCCCGCCGTCGCACAGGCGGTCAAGGACCACCACCTAGCCAACGTCGGCGTGTCGCGGTACGACAAGATCAGGCACGTCGAGACCGAGATGCTCGGAAACGACCCGAGCGAGGAGGAGGTCTGCAGCGATCGCCGAGCGGTATTCGCGATCTGGTCGAGGATGCGGTCGTCGCCGCACCGCTCTTCGACGGCGTGTCCGAGTTCCTCGGCCGAGGTCCCGGGCTCGCGTTCGTTGCGCGGTCGCGTCGGCTACGCCGACCGAAGAGCTGCGACGTATCGTCGACCGCAAGGGCCTGAGCGAATTCTTCGTGGCGGTCGAGGGCAGCCCCCGGTCGAAGCCGGAGATCCTCCGAGAGTGCCTCGGTCCTTCGCAGACGGCCCGAGCGTCGCGGTGATGGTCGGTGATCAGCCATCGGATGCTGAGGCCGCACGGGCGGTCGGCTTCGAAGGGCTGATGATCGCTCCTCCGGCGGCGTGGGTCGAACCCGTTCGCTCGCGTCGATGACTTCCGGCAAGCGGCCGCATGCGCTCGAACGCTGGATCTCCACCGGCTCCTGACAGCCGGGAGTCTCCGCACGCGAGTCTCGAGAATTCCCCTATCGAGCGGCCGATGTCGTGCGCTACGATGAGACCGGTTTTTCGGGAGGCGACCTACCATCGGCGTACAGACACGCCAGGAGCCTCAATGACCCATCGAGCCCGCACCGCACTCGTCACCGCTCTTGCAGACCAGCCTCCTTGTCGCGGCCGTCCTCACCGTCATGCATGACGACTCCGTCGCAGGCGACGCCAGACCGTCGACTCGACGCCGCCGCCGTCTCCGCAGCCGTCGGAGATGCAGCCCTCACCCTCTTCCCCGCTGCCGCTCCTGGCACTCCCCCGCCTGACACCGCGGACGGCGTCGGAGCCTTTGATCCGGCCACCGCGACCTGGCACCTCCGTACCCGCGCCGGCGACCCGGCGGTGTTCCCCTTCGGCACGCCAGGCTCGCAGCCGCTGATGGGCGACTGGGACGGCGACGGCATCGACACGGTGGGTGTCTACGACCCGGGGACGGCAACGGTCAGCCTCCGCAACGCCAACAGCTGCAGGCGAAGCAGACCTGACCTTCACGATCGGTCAATCCGGCGACCTCGCGATTGCCGGCGACTTCGACGGCGACGGCACCGACACCGTCGCCGTGTACCGGCCGTCCGACGGATTTGTACGCATCTTCAACGCCACCGGGCCGGACCTCGGTGAACCGGCAGCGACCTACACGCCGGCGGCCGCCGATGGACAGCTTCTCGCTGCCGACTTCGACGGGGACGGCACGGACACCCTCGCGTCATGGAACCCGGGCGACGGGCTCCGTCACGGTCAACACGCCCGGCGGTGGACTCGATGCCGAGTTCGCGTTCACGGCACCGGGCGATCGATTCGTGGCTGGCGACTGGACCGGGGACGGTGCGCAGACACCCGGGATCGTTCGATCCCGCCGCTACGACCGTCCACCTGCGATACGAGAACACCGATGGCGGATCCGACGAGTCCTACGCCTGGGGCACCTCGTCGTGGATCCCGGTGGCGGGAGCCTTCGGGGACCTGGCATCGAACGTCACCGTCGATGTCGACGGCGCTCCGCAAGGCCTGGCCTGGGCCCTCGAGTCCCTCTACCTCGAACTCGACGCCGCACCGCTGTACGACGGTCCGGACAACACGTCGTTCGCCCTGACCGGCGTCGCCGAGGACCTTGGCGTCGAGGGGGTAGCCACAACCGCTGAGGCATACGGCGGCCAAGTCGCCGTCGTCACCACCGATACCGACACGATCCTGGCCGTCTCCGACGACGGCTGGGCCTGGCGTGCGGTCGGGGGAACGCTCGCGTCCGGCGAGTTCTCGCTCATGGCGTCCGCCCCCCGGTTCGTCGTCCTCATCGGCGCCGACGCCAACGACCCGACGAACCCACTCGAATCCTTCGCCGACGCGATCCACATCTACGGCGTCAACGCTGCCGGCGATGAGGGCGCGATTGTCGGCATCCCACGCGATACCGCGATGGCCTACGACGGGCCCGCCGGACCGCGTGTGGAAGGCGGCATGGCGGAGATCAGCCACACGATGCTCGATCTCGGACCGGGTGTGACCACCGAGACCATCGCCAACGAGACGGGACTCCCGATCGAGGGCTGGTTCGTGACCGGTTTCGGTTCGCGTCTCACCGGCACACCGGGATTCGAGGACCTTGTCGACGCCATGGGGGGCATCGACTTCCTCAGCATCCCGTACAGCGCACCGAGCCAGTGCCTCTCA
This sequence comes from uncultured Actinomycetota bacterium, assembly GCA_963836085.1. Classification (GTDB taxonomy): domain Bacteria; phylum Actinomycetota; class Acidimicrobiia; order Spongiisociales; family UBA5794; genus JAHEEL01. Next base: position 50,339 of record CAWIHT010000006.1, on the reverse strand, counting down.
GCCCCACCGCCCGCGAACCGGCAGCCGGGCGACACCCACGTCGATGGCTACGGCGCCCTCGCGTTCTCCCGCGAGCGCAAGTGCGTCCCGACCGACAAGTTCGGCGCCAACGCGCACACCTCGAATGCTGCGCGAACCCTCGCCCAGGGTCTGTTGATGAAGGCCGCGGTCGCCCAAGTCCAGGACCTCGGCATCTCGGCGCTCCCTGGTCTGCTCGACACGATGGACGACTACGTGTACACCAACCTGTCCGCGTCGAAGGTGCTCACGCTCGCCGCCACGCTGTTCGATATCGACCCTGGGCCCATGCCGACGCTGACACCGTCGAGCTTCGACGCAAAGGGATACGACGCCTACAACGACAACGCCGGCGACCTCCCGAGCGTGGTCGTGGAGGGCTGCAACGGCTACCTCTGGAAGAACGACGCTCGGACAGATCAACTTCAACCAGTTCTACGTTCGTGGCCACTACAACACGTTCCGGGATCTCGCCGACGGCACTCTCGACACGCTGCCGGTCTACGAGTACAACTCAGGAATCCCGTCGAACCCCTATACGTGCGACAAGGGTGAACCGAAGGACTGGTTCATCGACGACAACGACTCCGTATTCGAACCCGACATCAACTGGATGGCAGAAGAAGGCATCACCAGAGGCTGCAACCCACCGGTCAACGATCGCTACTGCCCCGATGCCCGGGTGACCCGCGGACAGATGGCGGCATTCCTGGTCCGTGCGTTGGGACTGACGGAACGTCTCGACAACCCGTTCACCGACGACGACGGCTCGATCTTCGAGGCCGACATCGAACGTCTCGCTGCCGCGGGGATCACTCGCGGGCTGCAACCCGCCGGCCAACACACGGTTCTGTCCGGATGCGAACGTCACCCGCGAGCAGATGGCGGCATTCCTGGTCCGTGCACTCGGCTACACCGACGACGGCGGAGGTGACCTGTTCACCGACGACGACGGCTCGGTGTTCGAGGGTGACATCGATCGCCTCGGAACCGCTGGCGTCACCCGGGGCTGCAACCCGCCGGCCAACACCCGCTTCTGCCCGGGATCGAACGTCACCCGCGGCCAGATGGCGGCCTTCCTGCACAGGGCACTCGGATAGTTCATGTCGGCGGATGTCGGCGGAGTGAACACGCCGGCCGCACGCCCTGCCGCACTGCGATCTGGCAATACCGGAGCACGCGTCGCCAGATCCCGTCGGTGCCGGCGAGACTCGGCTCGGGTATTTCAGTGAGGGTCAGTCACTCATCCACAACTCCCAGCCGCTTCAGTCTGGATTCGTCCATGGGGTACGAATCGTCCATATGGTGTGTCGCTTTGGCGGCGACGCGTGCCCATTGGATTCCATCACCCTGGTAGGCAGGTTCCGGTCTCGCAAGGGGCTTCGGCCATCTGGCGGCTGGTCTGTCCAGATCCACTACCACCCGTCGGCGCAGGGATCTGAACGGTAGAGTCGGGTGATCGGGCAGGATGCTGACGGACGGCGTCGAAGGGCTGATGGTCGCCCCTCCAATAGCGTGGGCTGAACCGTTCATCCGGGTCGACGCCTTCAGCGAAGCAGCCATTGTGCTCAACCGCTGGATCGCCGCAGCGTCCTGACCGTCACCAGGAGCGACGCGTTCCCGAGAATCCCCCTATCGAGCGGTCCGTGCCGTGCCCTACGATGAGGCCGGTTTTTGGGAGGCGACTATTATCGGCGTACGAATCGCCAGGAGCCTCAATGACCATGACCCATCGAGCCCGCACCGCACTCGTCACCGCTCTTACGACCAGCCTCCTCGTCGCGGCCGTTCTCACCGTGATCATGACGGCTCCGTCTCAGGCGACGCCGGACGGTCGACTCGACGCCGCAGCCGTGTCTGCCGCTGTCGGCGATGCCACCCTCACCCTCTTCCCCTCCGCCGCTCCCGGCACTCCCCCGCCGGACACGGCGGATGGGGTCGGAGCCTTCGACCCCGCCGCAGCCATGTGGCACCTGCGCACCCGGGCCGGCGACCCCACCGTCTTCGCATTCGGGGAACCGGGCTCACAGCCATTGATGGGCGACTGGGACGGCGACGGGATCGACACCGTGGGTGTCTACGACTCGAACACGTCCACGGTCACCGTGCGCAATGCCAACAGTGCAGGCGAGGCCGACCTGATCTTCACGGTCGGCCATTCCGGCGATATCGCCATTGCCGGCGACTTCGACGGCGATGGCACCGACAGTGTGGCCGTGTACCGCCCGTCGGACGGATTCGTCCGCATCTTCAACGCCATGGGGTCCGACCTCGGCGAGGCGGCCGCAACCTACACACCGGCCGCCGACGGCGAACTGCTCGCTGCAGACTTCGACGGTGACGGCACGGACACGATCGGTTCGTGGGACCCGGCGACGGGCACCGTCACGGTCAACACGCCGGCGGGTGGGCTCGAATCTGAGTTCACGTTCAGCGCACCCGGCGACCGGTTCGTCGCCGGCGACTGGACCGGAGACGGCGTCCAGACACCCGGATCGTTCAATCCCTCCGCAACGACCGTCCACCTGCGGTACGAGAACAGCGATGGAGGCGCCGACGAGTCCTATTCATGGGGCACGTCGTCATGGATCCCCGTGGCCGGTGCGTTTGGGGACCTCACTTCGACCGTCACCGTCAATGTGGACGGCGCGCCGCAAGGCTTGGCCTGGGCCCTCGAGTCCCTCCACCTCGAACTCGACGCCGCCCCGCTGTACGAAGGTCCGGACAACACGTCGTTCGCCTCTGACCGGCGTCGCCGAGGAACTTGGCATCGAAGGAATCGCCACGACGGCCGAGGCATACGGCGGACAAGTTGCCGTCGTCACCACCGACACCGACACGATCCTGGCCGTCTCCGACGACGGCTGGGCCTGGCGTGCCGTCGGCGGAACGCTCGCGTCCGGCGAGTTCTCGCTCATGGCATCCGCCCCCCGATTCGTCGTTCTCATCGGGGCCGACGCCAACGATCGCGCGAACCCACTCGAGTCATACGCCGACGCCATCCACATCTACGGCGTCAACGCTGCCGGCGACGAGGGCGCGATCGTCGGCATCCCACGCGATACCGCGATGACCTACGACGGACCCACCGGACCGCGTGTGGAAGGCGGCATGGCGGAGATCAGCCACACGATGCTCGATCTCGGACCGGGTGTGACCACCGAGACCATCGCCAACGAGACGGGACTCCCAATCGAAGGCTGGTTCGTGACCGGATTCGGCTCCGCACAAACGGGTACTGGCGGATTCACCGATCTGGTCGACGCCATGGGCGGCATCGACTACCTCAGCATCCCGTACAGTGCACCGAGCCAGTGTCTCTGCCCCCCCACCCCCAGCGAACCCAGCTGTGGGCGACACCCACATCGACGGCTACGGCGCCCTCGCGTTTACCCGAGAGCGAAAATGTGTCCCGACCGATAAGTTCGGTGCCAACGCTCACACCTCAAATGCTGCGCGTACCCTCGCCCAAGGTCTGTTGATGAAGGCCGCGGTCGCCCAAGTCCAGGACCTCGGCATCTCGGCCCTCCCAGCGCTGCTCGACACAATGGACGACAACGTGTACACCAACCTGTCCGCGTCGAAGGTGCTCACGCTCGCCGCCACCCTGTTCGATATCGATCCTGGTCCCATGCCGACGCTGACACCGTCGAGCTTCGACGCAAAGGGATACGACGCCTACAACGACAACGCCGGCGACCTCCCGAGCGTGGTCGTGGAGGGCTGCAACGGCTACCTCTGGAAGAACGACCTCGGACAGATCAACTTCAACCAGTTCTACGTGCGTGGCAACTACAACACGTTCCGGGACTTCGCCGACGGAACGCTGAACACCCTGCCGGTCTACGAGTACTACTCCGGACTCCCGTTGCATCCGAATGTGTGCGACACGGGGGAGCCGACGGACTGGTTCATCGACGACAACGACTCCGTGTTCGAAAGCGACATCAACTGGATGGCCGAAGAGGGAATCACCAGAGGCTGCAATCCACCGGTCAACGACCGCTACTGCCCCGATGCCAACGTCACCCGTGAGCAGATGGCGGCATTCCTGGTACGTTCCCTGGGGCTGACGGAACGACTCGACAACCCGTTCACCGACGACGACGGCTCGATCTTCGAGGCCGACATCGAACGTCTGGCTGCCGCAGGGATCACGAGGGGCTGCAACCCGCCGGCCAACACACGGTTCTGTCCGGACGCGAACGTCACGCGCGAGCAGATGGCGGCGTTCCTGGTCCGTGCTCTTGGATACACCGACAACGGCGGCGGCGACCTCTTCATCGACGACGATGGATCGATCTTCGAGGACAACATCGACCGCCTCGGGACCGCCGGCGTCACCCGCGGATGCAACCCGCCAGTCAACGATCGGTTCTGTCCGGGAGCGAACGTCACCCGCGGCCAGATGGCGGCATTCCTGCACCGCGCTCTCGGCTGACACGATCAGCGGCGGTAGCATCGGGATTCGTCGAGGGAGGTTCTGTCGTGCGCATCGTGATCGGAGTGGCTGCATTCGCCCTGGTCGTCGGCGCGTGCACATCCGCTGGATCGGATGCCGCTCCCACAACGAGTTCACTTCAGACCACCACAACACTCGAGACAACCACGAGCACGGCGCCCACAACAACGGTGCCGACAACCACGACGTCCACCACGACCACAACACTCCCGGCGACCACCACCGCCGGAGAGACAGCCACCACGGTCACCACCGTCTGGGTCGATCCTCCTCCGACAACGTCAACAACCACTCCTGCACCGCCGGACAACGAACCACCCAACGTGGAGATCACGTCGCCGGGGAATCTCTCGTCGCACGTCGCCGCCTACGACCCGGATTCAGGCACGTTCCGTGCGGTCGTCTCGATGTCCGCAGCCATCTCGGACCCGGACGGCGATCGGGTGACCATCGATTGGTTCTCGTCCCTCAGCGGCTATCTCGGCACCGGCGAGTTCGTAACGGCATCCCTCACCACGATCTACGATTCGTCGCAGCCATTCATCACTGCTCGCGCCACCGACGAACACGGTGCCACAGCGGAAGCATTAATCCAGGTGATCGTCTGGGTGCCATCGGACACCTGAGGCTCTAGCCACCGAGGAGTCCGACGAGCGGAACCGCCACGCCCCTGATACGCGTCGATGACTGGAACGTGATCCTGGACCTATCATGGCGGCATCAGAACGGCCGGAGGGAACATCAACGATCACGAGCCGAGCCTCTTCGCGTCCTTATGGCGCTTCAAGTGGTACATCGCTGCCGCCGGGATCCTTGCTGCCGCGCTCGGCTATGGGATCGCCTTGCGCCAGCCAACGCTGTACCAGGCGTACGGTCAGGTTCTCCTGACCGATCAACGCGCGGCGGGTGGCATCGCGACGGATCAGATCTACTACTCCGATCCTGGTCGATATGTGCGCAATCAGGCGGCGATCTTCAAGTCACCCCAAGTGGCGCAGCGCGCCTCGGAGATCCTCGATGGTGCGCTCACGCCGGGCCAGGTTCAAGCCTCGACCGCGGCGTCGGCCGCGACCGACATCGATGCGATCACCGTCAGCGGAACACGACCAACCGCAAGTGGCGCTGTCGCCGTGGTCGATGCCGTCGTTCAGGCCTATGGGGAGACCATCCAGGAGGGCATCGCATCAGAGGTCGAGAGCACGATCCAAACGTTGGAGCAGGCCAAGCTCGATCTCCAGGTCAAGATCGCTCAATTCGACGCCCAACTCGCCATTGATCCGGCGAGTCCCGGTGCGACCGCGCAGCGGAATGGCGCCGTCGCTCAATTAGTGAACATCGACACTCGGATCGAGCAACTCTCCACGAATGCAGCCCTGTTTGGCTCGGGCATACAGCTGTATGTGCCGCCGGAAGTTCCAGGGGCACCGTTCCAGCCGCGACCGAAGCGCACCGCTGCGATCGGCTTGGTGCTGGGACTGGTTGCCGCAGGAGGACTGGCGTGGTGGCGAGCCGAATCCGACCAGCGAGCGGACGATCCGAATGCCCCGGCTCGCGTCCTCGATGCGCCGCTGTTTGCTGCAGTCCCAGAGTTCTCCGATGCCGGCGTGAGCACACCCATACCGACGATCACCGACCTCGGATCGGGTGCCGCCGAGGCCTACCACTTCGCCGTCACCTCGCTCAGCTTCGCCCTCGGCCAGATCAACGGCACGACCGTCGTGGTGACGTCCGCATCCCCCGGTGACGGCAAGAGCGTGACCGCTCTCAACATCTCGATCGCAGCGGCTCAAGATGGGCGTCGGCCTCTCCTCATCGATGCCGACGAACGAGCGCGCGGGCTGACGCGCATCGCCGTGCTCGGCACCCAACCGGGTATCAGCGACCTCGGCAACGGGACACCACCCGACCGGATCGTCGACAACTGGGCCATGCCGGACGGCACCATCGTTCCGTTTGTACCGGCTGGGAGCAAGATCAATGGAAGCACGGCCGGATACTTCCGCTCCGCACCGTTCAAGGCCGCACTCCCCGCCCTCGCTTCGGACCGCGACCTCGTGATCATCGACGTGCCACCGGTCATGTCGGCGGCAGAAAGCACCGACCTGGTTTCGCAGGCCGACGGGGTGCTGATCGTGGTGCGCTCTGGAACGCCGCTGAAGGATCTCGACAACACCCACCAGCGGCTCGCCATGACGGACACGCCGATCCTTGGATACGTCTTCAACCGCGCGAGCAAGAAGGCATCCGGCTACGGCTACGGCTACGGCTACGGCTACGGCCAGGACGCGACGTAGCGCCCGTGCCTGTCGAGCGCGACCCAGTCTCTCCTCGGCTCCGTTCCGCCTTCCTCCTCGGTTCTGAGCACACCGTCCTCAACGAGTCAGAGGTCACGGAGATCGCGCCGGATCTCGCGATCGGGATCTCCCGTGGCCGCTTCCCCAAGGGCTATCCGCACCTCGACGCCAACGAAGACGCCGTCTTCGCCTCCACCGACGATGCGAGAACCATCCTCGCCGTCGCCGACGGCCACAGCGGAATCGATGCGGCTCAGGCGGCGGTCGTGGCGATCACTGAGAGTGTCCCGCTCCTCGGCAGCGACGCCCCCGCCACGGCCGTCCGGCACCTCGCTCGGACAGCGATCGAATCGGTCGCTGCGGCGGTTCCTCTTCTCGAACCGCCTCGCGACGCAAGCGAGAGCGCGCGCTCACGATCGTCGTCATCGAGAACGGGACGCTTGCCACCTGTACCTTCGGGGACACCGGATGCTTCGTTGTCACCCGACGCCGGGCGACGCGGATCGGGCGGACAACACCCTTCGTCACATCGACTACCGATCCTGATCTGGTCGATGTGCATGCCGTATCGATCAAGCCCGAATCGGCGGTGATCGTCACGAGCGATGGCATCCTCGACTTCACCCCCAACCCGGGGCGGGCCCTCCGTTCCACGTGGGAGCTGCCGGCAGCGGCATCCGTAGAGCACCTGGTCGACGTCGCCTTCACCGGTGGCGCAGGAGACAACATTGCCATCGGTGTCGCGAAACGGAGCTAGGTCGGCGGCAGGTTGCGATCCGGCGACCCGTCGGACGCCGGTCCGAGCGGTGTACCGCCCGGTGATGCCCGGCACTCTCATCGTCGGTGCGACAACCGTGGCGTCGGATCGGGCTGGATATGGTCGACGCGTTGGAACGACCGAGTGTTGACGCTAGAAGCCCCTAGCCCTGAGACCACGGTGCTCCGGGCTCACTCACCCGGGTCGTCGTATGGGCTGCGTCGATAGTCGGCAAGATCGAGGCCGAGGAAGGCTTCGGTGGCAGTCGTGTCGGCCATTGTGCGGCTCAGAATCCATGCTGATGCCTCCGCCGACGGCCGCTGCGTTCGATCGAGGAGTCGACGGTCAATCGCTCGTTGGACGGAGAGCTTGGTGCGCTCTGGAAGCGCCCGCCCCGTGAGCCGACGCACCGTTCGAAGGCTGCCGTTGCCCGAACGCACAAGTCGGTTGATGGCGCGCGACCGCGGCACACCTCCGACGTTGTGAGTACCAGGATTCTGCAATGGACTCGGAACATCGAGGAATCGGCCCAAGTCCTCCAACACGCCGGACGGATCGGAGGTCAGCCGTTCGTGGCGATATAGGAACACGCGATCGTGGCCGAACGCTTCCACGAAGGCTTCCACCCCAGGGAAGTAGAGCGACCGCTCGACGTGGGCGAAGAGCGGGATCCATCCCGCTCGGGTGCGCTGCTCTTCCAACGTGAGCGACTCATCAAAGGAACGATCCTCGGCATCCGCGCGCTTCAGGTGCAGGTGCTCTGACCATGCCCGCTTCACCGGGTGGCGGAGCCCAATCACGATGCGCACCTCAGGATTCGCGCCGGCAATCGCCGCCGCCGATCCTGGATTGTTCAGGTAGTCGGTCGAAGCATCGACGGTTCGCCGCCCCGACGCACCATCGAAGTTGGCCACATAGGCGGCCTGATCCATGATCAGCGACCCATTGAACCAGTCAGACCACGGACCCGAGAAGGTCGGCTCGAGGCCTGCGAAGAAGCGTGGTTCCTTCTCATGCCCGACGAAGAACGCCTCGTTGGACTGCATCGCCATCGCCAGCGCTGTAGTTCCGGTCTTCGCCGCTCCGGCGATCACAACATCGGGGATCGCCATCAGTGTTCACCAATCAAGATCATCATCCGCCTGGAAAGCCCTGCGGCCCGCGAACCGAGCCGACGCACGCAACTGCCAACCACCGTACTGGCACGAGAGCCTAGCCAAGGCCGGTGCGACCGGTGCGACCGCTTGTGATCCCAGGTCGACGGACGGCCCCTCCACACGCCCTGTTTGTCGACAGGACGCAGGGTCCAATGAGAGCGCCTGTGCCCGCCTCGGTTCGTGGAACCATGGACGCTCCCGATCGCATGCAGACGGTCCCGGGTACACGACTCGCACGGTGAGGCCGGTCCGCATAGAGTGTTCCGGAGTCAGCCATTGGAGGGCCATGTCCACCGAGAGCCAGCCGAGCGTGCTCCACGCACTGTGGAACCACAAGCTGGTAGTCATTGTCGTCGCACTCGCGGTCGGCGTCGTCGCCTACGGCGTATCGATGCTGGTACCAACCAAGTTCGAGGCCGGCAGCACCGTGTACCTCGACGATCCCAAGAACTCCGGCGGGATCACGACCGAGTTGGGATTCGCGACAGACCTCGTGCGCCACCTGACCAGCCAGGCGGACTTGATCGAATCTTCGCCCGTGGCCCAACGCGCCGCAGAGATCCTCGCCGACGGCACAACAACGGCGGCAATCGACGAGGCAGTCGCGGCCGAACCGGTTGCGGGCACAAGCAGCATCGAGGTACGTGTGGTCATGCCAACGGCCGAACGGGCCGTTGCCACGCAGGACGCCGTCATCGCCGCCTACGAGCAGATCGTCACGATCGACGTCGCGGAGTCCACGGCGGCGGTCCTCGCGGTGCTCGATGAGTCCGTGAAGGAGGCCGAAGCCCAGATCGTCGAGTTGGACGGACTCATCGCCGAGGATCCGACCGACTCCGTTCTCGAGGCACGCAGAACAGCATCGATGGGGCAACTCGTGGCACTCGATACCCGCGCTGAGCAGTTGACCCTCGGCGCTGCGCTCTACGGTTCCGGCGTGCGCCTGTACGTACCCGACGAAGCCCCTACCGATCCATTCCAGCCCAACCCACTTCGCAATGCCGGCATCGCCTTTCTCCTTGCAGGGCTTGGAGCCAGCGTGTGGGCATGGTGGTCCGAGAGTGAGTAGCGGTGGCGTGCCTGGCGCACGGTCCGGCATCTCCGTCGGTTGCTAGATGCGCTCAATACGGCCGCACCTCGCCGTTGCCTGCGCAGTAGCACTGATCGCTGCGGCATGCTCCTCCCCCCAAAGCTCCACGACAACAACGACGACCACCCCAACCACGACCACGACCTCAACCACAACAACAACCACCACCCCAACCACGACCACGACCACCACACCGACAACGACGACAACGACGACAACGACGACCGCCGAGACCGCGACCTACCACATCGGCAACAGCTTGACATGGGACAGCCTCGGTTTCTCCGCCGATGGACACGTGAGCATAAGCATCCTCGCCGGGCAGGCCGGGGTGGACCTCGAACCGATCGGCTACCACATCAGGTGCGGGTCGAGCCTGATAGGGATTGTCAACCGCCCGGACGACGTCTGCATCGCACCGGACCCGTTCGTCGGTTCCTTCACCGAGGCTCTTCCCGAATACCCATGGGACATCGTGACGGTTCAGCCATACCCCGGTCCGATGTCAACGCTCTCGACTGATCAGGACGCGATCCTCGAGATCATTGACCTCTCGACAGAACCAGCCAACAACCAACCCGCATCGATCTATGTCCTGACCGGGTGGCCGGGCCACGAGGCGTTCGCGTCGGACTGGAGCGCGACCACTACCCGCAATGCCGAGACGCCGACGACGCTCTCACGGGAGTACTTCGAACACCTCGTCGCCGGACTGCGATCAGCCACAGAGACCGATGTCTTCCTCATTCCAGTAGCCGATGTGCTGCTCGAGATGGACCGACAGTTCGCCCTTGGGACCGTGCCCGGGTATGAAGGCGTCGGCGATCTGTTCCGGGACGAGATACACCTGAACGCCCGTGGGCAGTGGATCGCCGGAGTGACGACGCTCACAACCACGCTCGGTATCGATCCGGGCAACCTTGGCAAGACCCCACCTCCCTGGTACGGGGCCAACGAGGGCTTCTCCGCCGAGTTGATTCAGGCGGCCAGAATTGCCGTGCGTGACGTCGTCCTCGCGGATCCGCTCTCCGGTCGGACCGGGTTGACCCCCTAGTAGCTACACAAGCCCCCGGCACAATTGGAGTAGTCATCGCTTCCCACCACGGACTACGATCTGTCCTGGTTGCGCCTCGTGGACAGACGGGCTTAGGCGTGGTGCAGGGGGCACAAACGGTGGTGGTGAAGAACTTGCACGACCAGAGTGCCGAGAGCGGGAATCCTCGCCTCTCGGTGCTGCTCGTCAACCAGCACTATGCGCCCTCCGACGCACCAACCGCCCAGCTGCTGGCCGACGTCGGCGAAGCACTGGCGAGAGAAGGCCACAACGTCACCGCGATCAGTTCGAGCCGGGGCTACCGGAACGCCCACATCCGATACCCGAAGACCGAGAACATCAACGGGGTTGTGGTGCGACGGGTCCCCGGAACTGCTTTTGCCCAGCGACACCGGAGAGGTCGCGTCGCCAATTACTTCTCATTCTTCGCCACCGCAGGATTTCGTCTCCTTCGGACTCCCAAAGCCGACGTCGTCGTCAGCATGTCATCGCCGCCGCTGCTGGCGACAATCGTCCAGTCGGTTGCCCTGCTGCGACGGATGAAGATGGTCTACTGGGTCATGGACGTCTATCCAGAACTCCTGTTCAGGCTTGGCCAGATGAAATCACGTTCGGTCCCGGGCCGGATCGTCAACGGCGTTTCCCGACTCCCCTTCAGTCGTGCCGACGTCGTCGTGGTCCTAGGAGACGACATGGCACTCCACACCAAGCCGCACTCGAACGGCAGTACCCGCGTGGTTGCAAACTGGGCCGACGGTGACCGAATCCGACCGGAACCCGCGAAGCACCATCGCCTTCGGGACGAATGGGGATGGAACGAGAAGTTCGTTGTCGCCTACTCGGGCAACATGGGGTTGGTCCATGAGTTCGAGACGATCATCGAGGCGGCCGCGATGCTCGAGGGCGATCAACGCTACCTGATCTGCTTCATCGGAGGTGGGGCCCGCGAAGATGAAGTCAGAGCCGAGGTCAAGCGACGCAATCTCACCAATGTCCAGTTCCACGAATTCGTGCCGGACGACCAGCTCCAGGACATCCTGACAGCCCCCGACCTCCACCTCGTCAGCCTGCGATCGGATCTCGCTGGACTCAGCACGCCATCCAAGACCTACGCGATTCTCGCCGCCGGAAAACCGATCGCGTTCGTGGGCCCGGAGGGATCGGACATTGCGGCGCTGGTCTCCAAGCATGCCTGCGGGGTTCACGTGGACAACGGTGACGCAGCGACACTCGCTGACACCATCCGCGGCTACGGAGAGAATGCGGCCCGGGTTGCGGATCACGGGACGGCAGCGCGCAAGGCGTTCGATGCTGCCTACACACGCACTCGCGGTCTCAAATCGATGGTCTCGATCATCACGCGGTGACCGGACCAGCCGTCTGGTCCTCCACTCAATCCTCTGCGAACAGCCGCGGACGCACCGGGACACAGGGATTCCCTGAACACACCTGTCCCTCCGGCAGCGATCGAACCGCGACGGAACCCGCCGTTATGACCGTCTCGGTACCGATGGTGACGCCGGGACCGACGAACGAATGCGCCCCGATCCAGACGCCATCCCGGATATCGATCGCCCGTCCCGAATAGTCGAAGGTCGGGGCGGTGTAGTCATGGTTTCCCGTGCACAGGAAGGCGCGCTGCGAGATGCACACGTTGGACCCGATCGTCAGCGGCTCGAGGTTCAGCAGGCTCGCCTCCTCGCCGATCCAACTGTTGTCGCCGATGGTCAGCTTCCAGGGCATGTGAATGCTCACACGTGGCGCGATCACAACACCGTCGCCGACCACCCCGCCGAAAGCTCTCAACAGGCGGACCTTCATCCAGGAAGGCCACGGAACGGCCGTGAGGAAGAAGAGGATCTTGACCACATACCAGGCCGCCTCGATGGGCAGTGGTCTACCTCGATCGACCGACGATCGGAATCGTCCGAGCCGAACCGTTGATGATGTCTTCGACACCCGCTACTCCAGAGTTCAGATCGAGGAGCGATCCCCCGACGACACCGGCGAGGGTACCACCGGGCCGGGTCTCAGACGTGTGCGCCGTCCGAACATCAGCGTCAACTGACCCCTCCCGCTGCGTCGGAGACCGGACGGTCGGACTGACCTCTGGAGCGCACACTCCACATGGACATTTCTCGTAGAGTGTCGGGAACGTCGAAGGACCAGTATCGAACCACAGCCGAGCCTCCTCACAGCCTTGTGGCATCGCAAGTGGCTCATCGTGCTGGCCGCGATCGCCTGTGGCCTCGCTGCTCTTGGGCTCTCGCTTGCCCAACCGACGATGTACTCCGCCGAAGGCTCGGTCTTCCTCACGGATCCACAGGGTCTCCGCGACGCCTCAAGCCCAACCGGCCTCTCAATCGATCCCGGCGTGTACACCGGAAACCAGACTGCCGCCTTGACCACTCCCGAGGTCTTCGAACGCGCCGAGCCAACTCCTCGACGACGGTACGACACCGGGCGAAGTCGCGAAGGCCGTTGACGCCGTCCCCGTTCCCAATCTCAACGGCGTCGTTGTGACCGCCATCCGTCCGACCGCCGGGGATGCTGTCGACACCGTCAATGCCGTGGTGCAGGCGTACGGAGAAGAGGTCATCGCCCAGGTTCAGGCATCGGCAGATCGGCTGGAGGCATCACTCACCGCGTCCATCAGCGCCACCGAAGACCGAATTGCCGCGCTCGACGACCTGATCGCCTCATCGCCGGCGAATTCGGTGCTGCTGGCCCGGCACGGCGCCGCGGTTGCGCGATTGGGAGTCCTGACGACGAGGATTGAGCAACTATCGACCGACGCCACGCTGTACGGATCGGGCGTACTCGAGTATCGGCCACCAACTCCACCAACCGAACCGTTCCAGCCCATGCCGACTCGCAACGCGGCGATCTTTGGTGCGCTCGGTGCCATCGGCGCGGGAATTTGGTCGTGGTGGAGATTCGCGAAGGACCGTTCACCCAATCCCGAGGACGAGGTCGGACAAACCCGCGAACCGAGGATCGCGGTCTTGTGCCGGAACCGACCCCCTGAGCAGTGCGACACCGCTACCCGGAGCACCGCTGACCGAGTCTGCTGTGCCTCTCGATCGTGACTTCATCACCTCGAACCGCTAGTTTTCTCGTCATGAAACCCATCGGCTCGAGACGGTCCATGCCCCGCAGGACGGACCCGAATCTGAAGGCACCGACTCAGCCGTCACGCCAACCCGCCGCGTTCGAGCGACGATCGACGTCGTCGAGACCCAATTGGTCGAATCACCGGGATCGAACAACGATGCCTCCACGATCAGGCGATACCCGCCTGTGACAACGCGGATTCTCGCGATGGCGATCGAGGACTTCCGGACAGCGGACTCTGGTTCGAGAATCCGCGACTACCACCTGTGTTCGACGCTCACCGAGTACGGTGAGGTGGATGTCCTCGCGTTCGCTCCCGACAGCGTCGCTGCCAGCGCCCCTCGCCCATTCTCCGGCAAGGTCTTTGTCGATGATCGCAAATCGGCCGCCGTCTCCGCGATCGAGAGCGTGGTTCGCCGAAGTCAGTTCCATGCTTCGCGTTTCGACCCGATGTCGCACCGGGACTTCGCCGTGTGCGTGGGACAGCACTACGACCTCATCTACTGCTCGATGCTGTACTCGATACCGGCAGCCATTCGGCTGACGAGCAGGGGACCATCAGCAGGGACCCCGATTCTCTGGGACACCCACAACTACGACCCGGACGTGTTCCGCTCAATAGCGCACGGCGCAGCAGGCCCTCGGCGGCTCGCCATTTCGAGCCAGGTTCGGCTCGCCGAGAAGGCCACCGCCGCAGCAGCGAACGCGGCAACGACGGTGATCGCCTGCACCAGCGCGGACGCTGCTCGCTTTGAGCCATTGGCTGCGGACGTGCGCCTTGTTCCAAACGGCGCCGAGGTCGATGCCTGGTGGAGTGCTGGGATGTCCCGGGTCCCCGACCCCTTCACCGTCGTCATCTTCGGGTCCCTCCAGCGCGACAGCACATGGCGAGGTGTCCGGTGGATGATCTCGGAGGTGTGGCCCATCGTCCGAAGTGCGGAGCCGCGGAGTCAACTCATCGTCGCCGGTCGTTCACCGAGTGATGCACTCCAGCTACTCGTATCCAACACCGAAGGTGCGCGTCTCGTCGCCAATCCGGCCGACCTCCGCAGCGTTGCTTGCCGAGCACAGGTGATCGCCGTGCCGGAAGTGTGGGGAACCGGATCAAAGCTCAAGATGGCCGAATCCCTTGCCAGCACGCGCCCTGTCGTCGCTACGTCCTCCGCCCTGACCGGTCTCGACGAGCATCTGACCCGCCACGTCGAGCGAGCCGACACTCCCGAAGCCTTCGCTACCGCGATCCTTGCCTCCTACGATGCACAGGAACAAACACCGAACGCGGGGCTCCTCCGCGATCTCGGGCAACATGCCGACTGGACGAGTTCGCAAGCGAGACTCCGGAGGATCATCGACGATGCCCTCCTCACAAACACTGAATAGAAGCCTCGAACCGGTCCATCGGTACGACCGATCCGACTGGATCGCGGGCTGTGTCGTTGCCGTTGCAACGATCCCGATTGTCATTTCTCCCGGCGCCATCTTTGTCGCGGAGATCATCCTCGCGACGATGATCATCATCGGGCTCTTCCACACCACCAAGACGCAGGCGCTCCAACGGCTCAACACTCGACTGATCGCGGCAGGCGTGCTCCTCCTGGGGTACAGCAGCTTCCAAGTGGCGATCGGCCTGGGCGGACCCATCGACGCGTCCGCAGCAAGACTTCGCTCGTACGCCATCTTCGTGGCCGGACTGGCCATGATCGCGTCTGTGGCGACCCCATCGGACCCGGGTGGTGAATGCCCTCACGATCGCAGGAGTCATTGTCGCCTTGCTCGTCGTCGGCGAGTTCGTCACACAGTCGACGTGGGACGCCCGTCGAGCGCCCGGCTACTTCAATCCCGACACGGCGAGACCCCTGGGTCCGCTCGGCGTAGGAGGCACAGCGAGTCTCCTTCTCGCATCGTTCTACAGCTCGATCATCACACGCCGCTGGCTCTCGATGGCGCTTGCTGTGGTGGCCATCGTGCTCCTCGGCTCGCGTGCCGACATGCTCGGAGCGGTGGCCGCGGCGGTGATCACGCTCGCGATGATTTCGGCGCACCGAGGCCATGCAGCGATCCGGCAACTCGCCGGCCCGATCGCTGCGATCGCAGCCGCTGCGGCAGTGCTCTACCTCTTCATGCCGGAGGTGCTCGGCCGTCTCCAGCAACTGAGGACGTCGCGGACGCAGATCTGGACGGAGGCGACCGCTCAATGGCTGGAGTCGGGTTGGGCGACGATCATCGTGGGCGTCGGACCGGCAGGAACATCAGTCGATCTCGGCGCTGAAGGCGCAGCCACGTTCCTCCACAATCAGTACCTAACCCTGACGGTCGAGGCGGGGCTTGTCGGGCTCGTTGTTCTCGCAGTGCTCCTTGCCGTGCTTCTATCACCCATCCGCAGACGCGACCTGCCTCTGGTGGTCGGGATGCTGGTGGTGTGCCTCTTCGGCGAAATGCTGATTGGGGCGACACCGGGTCTCGCTATCGGTGCGATCGCCGTATACGCCATCTTCTTCAACACCGACGATCGGTCAGACGAAGGCGAACCAGACTTGTCCCTCGACCAACCGGATGCTCTCCCGACCCAGAGTCCGCTCGCGGACTCGACACCATGACGCCATCCAACACCGTGCCATGTCCGGTGGCTGCTGTGGTTGTCACGCACCGACAGCTACCAGAAGCGGGCAGCCTGGCGGCGACCCTTGTCGGCGCAGACGTGCCGACGGTGGTCGTCGAGACGGGTGACCAGGCGGCCCGTGAGCAGACCGAGCCGTATGTGGTCAAGGTTGTCCCAAACGTCGGCTACGGATCGGCCATCAATCTCGGTGTTGCGAGGCTGTTGGAGGCCGAACATCGCGAGACCCCGACCGTGCTGCTGATCCTCAATGCAGACTGCCAGATTGACGGCCCCGGCATCAACCGCCTACAGCAGATCGCCACCTCGATCCCGGAAGGAACCGGGGCATATGGAATCCGCCAGACCGACGCGGACGGTGATGATGCGGACTGGATTCGTACCTTCCCGACGGCGCGGATGTATCTGGAGACGGCTGCTCGTGGCAAGACAGCCAGGCTTTGTACGCACCCTCGAGACCTCTACCCGAGCGGTGCCGTCATCGCAGTCGCCACCAGCGTCTTCGCCAGCCTCCAAGGCTTCGATCCAGACTTCTTCCTGTACTTCGAAGAGACCGACTTCTACCGGCGACTCGTCTCAGCCGGCTATGCCATACACGACCTCGACGGGATCGCCGTTGTTCACACCGGTGCCGGAGCTACTGCTCGATACCGCTGGCTGACGTCCCTCGAATTCGGACGCAGTTCAGCCATCTATGGGCGGAAGCACGCAGAGCGATTCCCGACCTACGGAGCGGCATTCCTCACCTACCTGAGTGCGTACGGTGCGATCAAGGCATTGCGAGGAGAGCTCTCGGTCACCCGATCCGCTCTGACACACATGGCAGGCTTCGCCGTCGGCGCGCTCCTTCCCTCGTATGAGCCGCTCGCACATACGCGACTCCAGGCCGCGTCGATCTCGCAGCGTCGCGCGGCGCGGAGGCGCTCACACAGGCCATCTCGCGTATCGGCGACACCTGCGCCATGAGTACTTCATCGTTGACGTTTGGCATGCCGCGATTCCCGAGGCTGCCAAGGATTCGGCCTCAGGGCCATGAGTAGCCACGGGCGCTCAAGGCGCGGTGCAACGAACACGGGTGTATTGCCCCAAACTGGATTCGCCTTCCTCATTCGCCTCATCGGCGCGGGGCTCTCACTCGCGCTCACGGTCGCGATCACTCGAAGCCTGGGATCATCCGGCAGCGGCACCTACTACCTGGCATTCACGGTGGTGTTCGCCGCCGCGACGATCGCCCGCTTCGGCCTCGACAAGGTGATCCTCCGGGATGCTTCGTCGGCAATCGAACTCGGCGAACTCCACATGGTCAGGGCAAGTTGGGACGTGGCACTCGCTGCGACCCTCGGCCTGGGAATCCTCACCACGGCGATACTCTGGCTGGTCGCTCCGCTGGCGGCTTCGGTGTTTGACGACACCGGACTCGTCACCGCCCTCAGGGCGATGTCATTCGCCGTCGTTCCGATGAACGTCTGCTGGTCGTGAGCGAGACAATCCGCGCGAAGGGCCGCATTGCGGCGGCGGTCGCTGCACAGGTAGCCCTCGTCCCCGCATTGACGATTCCCCTCGTGGCGGCCATTGCTCTTCGGCAACAGGACACCCCTACGACACTGTCGGTCGCGTACGCCGTCGGAGTGTGCGTCGCGGGCTCTCGGCTCCACGCTTGCCCTCAGGCCCGATCGGCTTGGTCCACGGGCCCAATCCGAAACGCGCAAGCGGTTTGGCCCGATGCTGCGAACGGGGCGACCACTCGTCCTGGCATCGGCTCTCGGCCTCGTGACAGCCTGGACCGACACGATCATGCTCGGTCTCTGGACCGACACTGCCGACGTCGGCGTCTACTCGGCGGTGATTCGGGTAGCCCTCGTCGTCGGATTCGCCACGTACGCCGTGAACTCCGTGGTTGCACCGCGGTTCGCAGCGATCAAGGCGTCAGGAAGCGCGGATCGCCTCGCCGCCCTCTCAGGAGCAGCCAACGCCCTGGCCTTCGTCGTGGCCGCTCCGATTGCGCTGGTTCTCGTCGTCGGAGCCGAGCAGATCCTCGGGATCTTCGGAGTGGGCTTCGCCGACGGCAGAACGGCCCTCATGGTGCTGGCGTCGAGTCACCTCCTTGCCGCCGTGTTTGCATCGTGCGGGTTCCTCCTCATGATGACCGGCAGCGAGAAGCTCTTTCGGAACAGCGTTCTGGTCGGCGCGATCCTCAACGTCGCCATGAATGCTCTCCTGATTCCACAGTTCGAGGTGGTCGGAGCCGCAGCGGCCACCGGCCTCACCGTGATCGCCGTCGGCTTCGCATCGTTCGTCCAGGTGCGACACGCATACGGATTCTGGGCTCTGCCACGATTCAGAGGAGCGGCCGCTCTCCTCCGGTCCGGGGAGACTGACTAGATCCTCGCTGTCAGTTCGAGGTCTGGGCCCCAGCAGAGTCGACGAGCCACGGATGGCCAACAGGTGCACCGGCCAGGCATTCGAGGGCGCTGAAGACCTGCAGTGCTGTGAGCGACAGCTATGCCGACCTGCGCATGACTCGTTCGGACGCAACGCCGATCGTTGCTCCGACAATTCCACCGAAGGTGTTGAACAGCACATCGTGGACCGATGCGGCGCGATTGATCGGAAGAATCCACTGCGCCGACTCGATCGAGAATGCGACGGCAAGTGACAGTCCAGTAGCCCATACGACGGGATGGCGCCTGGTCCGCCACACCAGGGCGGCGAAGAAGCCCACAGGAAGGTACAACACCAGATTCTCGACGGCGTCCTGCACCGCCACAGTCGTTATCGGATTGAGTTGCGGGTCAGCCGCTGCGGACGCGGTCATCGGTGAACGCAGCGTGAACATCGCTACGAGGCAGAGCGAGGCCACAAGCCAGACAAGGGCGAGGCGATCAATAGTCGTCGGCCGGTCGGCGTTGTGGCGCTGTGAGTACGCGATCACGACAGCGGTGACAGCGAGGGCGATGGCCACGATCCAGGCGGCCTCAAGAAGAACCGATGCGAGATCAGGCGGATGTTGGAAGATCACGACCGGACTCTATGTAGTGGCGCGTCCGTGTTCGTTCGTCGTTGGCGCGTTTCGGGCCCCGTGTGGGGCCCGAAATCGTCTCGTCTGGTCCAGCGTGGTTGGGTGCTAGGGGCCTGCAGGCAGGGTGTAGCGCAGCCATATGTTGTTGTCGACTTCGTTGTCACCAGACCAGATCCACTGCGCCGACGTCGGATCCGGGAACCCGGACATCCAATTCATCCACGGCTCATCACCAAACGCCCCATACACGGACGCCGCAACCCACCCGGATTCATCAAAGCCCTGATTGTCATTCCACCCCGCAGCCGGCGCCGACGTCGTCACCTTCCACCCAGCATCAGACACCGACGTCATCCCATCCCAATCAACCTGCGCAATGAAACCGCCAACCAGACCACCAACATCAAGATCCGTCGCATACACCGCAACCACATCACCAGCCGACAGATCAGTGAACACCGACGTCGCAGACATCCACGCCGTCGAAGACGCCAACAACTCGCCGTTCACATACACATCCATCGTGTTATCCGCAGACGCCACAATCGAATCCAACGACGCATCCGGCGACCCCAACACCTTCCGGAAATACACGTCATCGTCACCAATGTTGTCATCCGACCAGATCCACTGCGCATCAGAACCCGACGGGAACCCCGACATCCAATCCATCCACGGCGACACACCAAACGGCCCATACGCCGTCGCATCATCCCAACCCGAATCGTTGAAACCCTGATCCGCCCAGTCCGATGCAGGAGTCGACGTCGTCACCTTCCACGACGTATCCGACACCGTCGTATTCCCATCCCAATCAACCTGCGCCATAAACCCACCGAACCCGAAAGCCCCCGGGTTATCCGTCGCATGCACACCAATCACATCATCATCAGACAAGTCATCAAAGAACGTCTGCGCCTCCATCCACGTCGACGACGACCCAACCAACACGCCGTTCACATACACATCCATCATGTTGTCCGCAGACGCCACAATCGTGTCATCCGCCGTCGACGGCGTCCCCGCCACCCAACGGAAATACACGTCATCGTCACCCGTGTTGTCGTTCTGATCCGACCAGATCCACTGCGCATCCGTCGGCAACGGGAACCCCGACATCCAATCCAGCCATGGAGCAACACCCCACGACCCATACGACGTCGCATCAACCCAACCCGAATCATCGAACCCACGGTCATTCCAACCCGAACCAGGAGTCGACGTCGTCACCTGCCACGACGTATCCGACACAAACGTCGAACCATCCCAGTCGATCTCCGCCAACAACCCACCCGACCAATCCAGATCCTCCACATGGACACCAACCACATCACCCGGCGCCAAATCCGTCGCAAACGACGTCGCCGTCATCCACGTCGACGACGACCCAACCAACTCGCCATTCACAAACACATCCATCACATTGTCACCCGACAACACCACCGACGCCGGCGTCGGCGGTGGAGCGGGTTGGGTTGCGAGTTGGATGGCGTTGGAGTATTTGCCCGTGTAGAGGGCTGTGCCGTCGCCGTCCCATGACATGGTGAGTGTGAACGCACCGTCGGGACCGGGTTCGATATCTTCGAACCGGACGATCCAGCCGTCACCCTCAGGCGTGTCGGTGCCTGTCGAGTTGTCTGCGGAGTACCGCGTCGACGGATCATCAACATCGTCGAAGACTTGTTCGGCGTTGTTGTCGAGACCCTGCGTTGATGTGTTCGAGAACCCATCGACACCCGAGATCGTTGCCAACGCCGCCCGGTCCCACCCATAACCGTTCTCGCGGTTGGCGTAGTGCACGACCGTGTATCGTTTCGCCGGATCCAGCCCGTCGAACTCGAATACCAGATCATCATCTGGGCCGTCATCGACATACGACACGGAGCCCGACAAGTCGACGAACCCGTTGAATACGGCCGCTGCATCGCCGACCGTCAACGACGTGCCATGATCCGACTGACTGCCACCGTTGTAGCTGCCGCCGGTGATCGTCAGGAACGCACCCGTCCCATACCCGGTTGCATAGTCAACCAACTCACCCGAACGCCGGTGCCCCGAACCGCCGTTTGGTGACGTGAACGTCGTGATGTCCGTATCCGGCACATCGCCGGAAGGGAACCCGGTGTCGTTGTAGGCCGTCCAATCCTCCGGCGGCGGGTTGTACGTTTCAAGCTTGAACGCCGACATCGAATAGCCCTTCGACCCGGCAAAGACATCGTCCCACTCCGACGTCACTGAGAACGAACCTTCCGCACTCGGCTGGATATCAACCCATTTCGCGATCAGGCCCTGGCGGTTGTCACCAACCGAGAACGACACCGACGTCTCCGAGTTCTTGACCACACCGTCCGATGACGCATACTCCGATGCGATGGCGCCACCAATCGTCACCTTCGCATACCGCTCATCCGGGTAGCCAGCCAGGTCGTCCCCGTATCGGTTCGCCGACAGGGTGATCGCATACCGCTTCGACGGATCCAAACCCTCGAACGTCACCGTATTCTCGTCGCCCGCCCCGAGTTCGTCGGTGCCATCCAGATTCACGATCCCACCGAATGCCCAATCTGCAGGCGTCCCAGCATCGGCCGGCCCACCACTGGGATGCGGATCATAATCACCCGTACCGGTCACCGTCACCGGCAACACCGCACCCGACGCGTAGTCGACCAACGGGCCCGAGGTCGCATACGTGTACGACGTCACATTCGCTGGATTCGGATCCACGTCCGGGTTTGTCGCCGTATTCATGTCGTTGAACGCCACCCACTCATCAGGCGGCGGGAGCGGCAGGTAGTCGACGACGAGGAGCGGGGCGTCGGCCTCGGTGAAGGGCGGGTCCGCGTCGTAGGACACCGCAACACGCTTCCCGCTGCCCTCTACCACGAAGGCCATCGAATTGCCCATCGACCAACCACCACGATCCACAATCTCTTGCACCACCTGCGAGAGATCTGGAGTCTGATGGACTTCACCGACGGCCCACGCGTCGGGCACCCAAGGAACGACCTCTGCCGTCTGAATTCGACTCGAGATGTTGGATGCGGTCGAAGCGAATGTCGCGGGATTGTCGGCAGCTTGACCGGCAATCGTCAGCGACGTCGCCCCACTGTGGGCCTCGTCAGCCACGAACTCGATATGCGCACCCAAGATGGTTGCGCCCGGAGGCACCTCCACACTCTGGAAACGCACACCGACCAATTGGAGTTCGGTTTCTTCCACCATCTCCAAGTCCGAACTCGTCAAGGACATCGCGCCGTCGTCATCGTCTTCCTCAGCGTCATCAGAATCCAGGCTCACCCGACTCTGTACCTGGAAGGCCGGTGTGGCACACACCTCAGCTGACCAGTCAGAGTCGCCGTCCGACGCGTTCATCGCACGCACTTCGTAGCAGTACTCGGTGCCCGTCGTCAGACCCGTCGCCGAATACGGAGACGTCGCCGCAAACGGTGTACCGGAATCAACCCTCAATTCATACGACTCGGCATTTATCACCGGATCCCACGACACATCCACCGATGTCGCGTCGACAATGTCGACGGCCAAGACCGGAGCAACTGGCGGAGCGTCAGAGTCAAACTCGATGACAAGCTTCGGAGCGGGTCCCCCGGATCCGTCTGCAGACTCGGCCCGGACTCGATCACCAGGCGTACCCTCAACCATCAAGGCCAGAGCGTTGCCCGATACCCAGCCTCCACGATTGACAATCTCTTGCACAATCGCCGACAGATCTGCCGACGCATACACCACGTCGTCGGACCACGTGCCCGTGGACCATGGCACGGTCGCCGTCGTCGACGGACGAGCACTGATGTTGTTCAGGGTCTCGGCAAACGTCGAAGCGCTGTCAGCATCCTCGCCATAGAACACGAGTTCAGCAGGACCCGTCGGCAGATCCGCAAAGAACTCGACATGCGCACTCAGGATCGTTGCGCCCTGCGGAACCGCAAGGTCCGGGAACCGCATCCCGACCAACTGATTCCCCTCGTAGTAGTTGCTGTTGGGAGGCGTGTCATACACGAACTCCAAATCAGAACTGCCGACATCGACAGTCCCGATAGGCTCGGAGTTCCACAGTTCGAGATGCTCCTCCGCATCATCAGACCCCTGAGCCACTTGACTCTGCACCTCGTACGCCGGCGTTGCACACACTTGACTCGACCAGTCCGAGTCGCCGTCCGTCGCGTTCATCGCACGAACTCCGTAGCAATACTCGGTACCCGTCGTCAGACCCATCGCCGAATACGGAGACGTCGCCGCAAACGGTGTACCGGAATCAACCCTCAACTCATACGACTCGGCATTCGCCACCGAACCCCACGACACGTCCAACGATGTCGCATCAACCACATCCACCGCCAACACCGGAGCAACCGGCGGAGCACTGGGCCCCGTCGCAGCGTATTGCTCGAGCTTGAACGCCGACATTGAATAGCCCTTGGTGTTTGCGTTCGGATCGAGTGTCGTGCCCCCAGGAGGCTGCGAACCTTGCCCCTCATCCCACTCCGACGTCACCGAGAAAGAACCTCCAATTGGTTCGATCCCAACCCACTTCACGACATACCCTGCCCTGTTGTCACCAACTGAGAACGAGTACGTCCCATCCAGATTGTCAACCACGCCAGGCGACGGCTCAGGCGTCGCAACCGCCACTCCATCAATCGACACCTTCGTATACCGCTCACCCGGATATCCCGGTGTGCTCGCCGAGGCCTCATAGCGGTTCGCCGTCAACGTGATCGCATACGTCTTCGAGTCATCCAAACCGGTGAACGTCACCGTGTTCGACCAATCCGTCTCGTCCAGCTCGATCGAGCCGTTCAAGTCGATGATTCCGCCAAAAACAGAATCAGCGTCGGAATCGGTGTCCGCGTCACTGCCACTGTTATGCGGGTCATACCCAGTCCCTTCGACTGGAACATCAAACGAACCCGTCACCGTCACCGGCAACGGCGAACCATCAGCGAAGTCCTTCAACAACCCAGACGTCCCGTCCCCCGACGAAGACGTCCCATACGTGTACGCCGTCGCATTCGGATGCGTCGAAGTGGCAGCACCCAGATACATGTCATTGAACGCCACCCACTCCGGCGAGGCTGGCGGTGCATCGAGCGTGTAGGAGTCGACCGCCGATGCGCCACCGTCAGCAATCGAGAAGAATTCAAACGTGAGTTCCGTGTCACTGGCCGTGGCAATCACGGTTCCGTAGGCGGCGTTGTAGCGAACCACGCTTCCCTCGACCGGAGTCGTGAAGTCGTAGAGGCTCTTGCCGCCCGCGCCCGTGGTGAGATACACCATGTCGGTTCCATCGGTGTTTTCGTCCAGCAGGATCCGTTCGTATACATGGTCGTGCCCAGCGAGCACGGCATCCGCTCCCCAGTCCTCGAATGGCCACTGCATGTACGCCGTCGACCCGTGGTCCTCCCCTGATGAAAAGGCAGGATGATGGAAGTAGACGACGTTCCATTGCGACGTCGAAGCAGCTAGCTGGGCCTCCAGCCATGTCTTCTGAGTGTCCAGCGAGGTGGTGGAAGCAGCCGAATGCGAATCGATCGCGAAGAAGTGCACAGGCCCCTCAATGAAGTCGTAGTAGAGCTCACTTCCTGAAGTCCCAGATGATGCAACGCCCGCACCCGGCAAAGTGAAGTAGGCCTGATATGCGGCGATTCCATCGCCGTCCGTGAAATCGTGGTTGCCCGGTGACGGGAAGAACCGGTTGGTTGTCGCCGTCGACCCGTAGCCGCCGATGTAGCCGCCGATGTAGTCGCTGTACGACTTCCCGATGTTGTAGTCGATGATCGAGACAGCTGTCCCATCCAAGGTCGGCTCTCCGTACGAGTTGTCACCCGTCGTGACAATCAGGTCGACACCCTTGGCATCGACGATGTCGGCGACCAACTGCTCGTTGGCTTCGACGGAGTGGCCGTAGTCACCGAACGCCGCGAACTTCACGGTCTCACCGGCCGCGCTCACTGGAGAAGGCGCGGCAAAGAACACGACGGAGACTGCCAAGGCGAACGCGAGAAGGACCGCCAAGGACTGCCTCAGGTGCGACTCCGCACGAAAGAGACTCGAGCGCGAACCAGACCACGCCATTCCGAATGGAGACATCGTTCCTCTACCCCTTCTGTGCCGCCCGGCATATCGCCACCGAGGAGCGCCCGCTTCGGTCGATCCCAACTCGCCAGCCTCGAAGGTGAAGACACCACGCCAGCAGCGCGACGACCCACCCACGTGGACAGCCAATGGCAGTGTATCCGCTTGGACAGGTCGCGTGCAGGGGCATTCCCATCCCACGCATGGTGACTACACACCTTGTGCGCGGCGCACACCATCCGGTTCGTCCGGGATGCCCGACGGGCCGACCAGCGGAACCCAGCTACACACACTCGCTTCAGCCGCAGCCCGGTTGCTAAGGGATCGGGTCCCTAGGATCGATCGGACTATCAGTATCGAGGGAAGTGGTCACCCTCCGAACTAGACGAGCGTCCTCCGAACGGGTTCCCGGCATACACGCCGACCGATGACACCGCCATCGCGAACGTGAGTTTCGACCCATGCTCCCCGGTCACGCTGTTCGCCGAGTAGCGGAGGTTCCACTCCTCGCCAGATCGCGCGACCCTCAGGTGGTTGGCGGTGCCATCGGCAGTACTTGCATCGTGTGTGGCACGCTTCGCAGGGCCGTCCTTCGTTCCGATGAACGGACCACCACCCGGGCTCCTGTCGTCGCCGTAGGCATCATCCCGCACTTGGTTCGGTGGCGCGTCTGTGTTCGTTTGTCGTTGGCGCGTTCGGGCCCCGTGTGGGGCCCGAAATCGTCTCGTCTGGTCCAGCGTGGTTGGGTGCTAGGGGCCTGCAGGCAGGGTGTAGCGCAGCCATATGTTGTTGTCGACTTCGTTGTCACCAGACCAGATCCACTGCGCCGACGTCGGATCCGGGAACCCGGACATCCAATTCATCCACGGCTCATCACCAAACGCCCCATACACGGACGCCGCAACCCACCCGGATTCATCAAAGCCCTGATTGTCATTCCACCCCGCAGCCGGCGCCGACGTCGTCACCTTCCACCCAGCATCAGACACCGACGTCATCCCATCCCAATCAACCTGCGCAATGAAACCGCCAACCAGACCACCAACATCAAGATCCGTCGCATACACCGCAACCACATCACCAGCCGACAGATCAGTGAACACCGACGTCGCAGACATCCACGCCGTCGAAGACGCCAACAACTCGCCGTTCACATACACATCCATCGTGTTATCCGCAGACGCCACAATCGAATCCAACGACGCATCCGGCGACCCCAACACCTTCCGGAAATACACGTCATCGTCACCAATGTTGTCATCCGACCAGATCCACTGCGCATCAGAACCCGACGGGAACCCCGACATCCAATCCATCCACGGCGACACACCAAACGGCCCATACGCCGTCGCATCATCCCAACCCGAATCGTTGAAACCCTGATCCGCCCAGTCCGATGCAGGAGTCGACGTCGTCACCTTCCACGACGTATCCGACACCGTCGTATTCCCATCCCAATCAACCTGCGCCATAAACCCACCGAACCCGAAAGCCCCCGGGTTATCCGTCGCATGCACACCAACCACATCATCGTCAGACAAGTCATCAAAGAACGTCTGCGCCTCCATCCACGTCGACGACGACCCAACCAACACACCATTCACAAACACATCCATCGTGTTATCCGCAGACGCCACAATCGAATCCAACGACGCATCCGGCGACCCCAACACCTTCCGGAAATACACGTCATCGTCACCAATGTTGTCATCCGACCAGATCCACTGCGCATCAGAACCCGACGGGAACCCCGACATCCAATCCATCCACGGCGACACACCAAACAACCCATACGCCGTCGCATCATCCCAACCCGAATCGTTGAAACCCTGATCCGCCCAGTCCGATGCAGGAGTCGACGTCGTCACCTTCCACGACGTATCCGACACCGTCGTATTCCCATCCCAATCAACCTGCGCCATAAACCCACCGAACCCGAAAGCCCCCGGGTTATCCGTCGCATGCACACCAACCACATCATCGTCAGACAAGTCATCAAAGAACGTCTGCGCCTCCATCCACGTCGACGACGACCCAACCAACACACCATTCACATACACATCCATCACATTGTCCGCAGACGCCACAATCGTGTCATCCGCCGTCGACGGCGTCCCCGCCACCCAACGGAAATACACGTCATCGTCACCCGTGTTGTCGTTCTGATCCGACCAGATCCACTGCGCATCCGTCGGCAACGGGAACCCCGACATCCAATCCAGCCATGGAGCAACACCCCACGACCCATACGACGTCGCATCAACCCAACCCGAATCATCGAACCCACGGTCATTCCAACCCGAACCAGGAGTCGACGTCGTCACCTGCCACGACGTATCCGACACAAACGTCGAACCATCCCAGTCGATCTCCGCCAACAACCCACCCGACCAATCCAGATCCTCCACATGGACACCAACCACATCACCCGGCGCCAAATCCGTCGCAAACGACGTCGCCGTCATCCACGTCGACGACGACCCAACCAACTCGCCATTCACAAACACATCCATCACATTGTCACCCGACAACACCACCGACGCCGGCGTCGCCGCTTCCCAACTGATCTGGGTGCGGTCGCCGTCAACGTCGGGCTGGTTCACACCACCAGTCTCCCCCGGCTGGATATCGTGGCCATACTCGGTGGCGAAGTCGACACTCCAGCCACCAGTGCCCGGTGACACTTCCTGAGCCTGCGGACCGTTATCGACCCACACATCAAGATCGAACCCGAGCTCATCCGTCGTCCCCGACACCACATCACTATCCGCATCCACACCGACCGACAGGTCGATCACCGAATGCGACTTGGGTGACGCACCATCAGTAACCGTCACATAGTCGTCGGCCTCCACATCGACCGGACCCGGCGTCGCCGCCGACAGATCCGCATGGAACCGGCCGGACCCGTCAGCGAACACCGCCTTCAAACCCTTCTCCACCGTCATCGCCGCAGACTCGTAGACCGTCACCGTCACCTCGGCACCCGGCTCCCACTGATCACCCCACACGTCGTTGTTGACCGGATCCACCGTGAACGACGGAGCCGGGACCTGCCACCGGATACGCGTCTGATCCAAGGCACCTTCAAAATCGTCGGCCTCGGTCTGGGTCACGACACCGTTATCACCCGACACCAACGCCGGGGTGAAGTCAGGACCAGAGACCCAACTAGACGCCGGCTCCGTCCCCGAGAACGTGACCTCACGACTCTGACCAGAACCGACATGAACCTCGACCTGAACCGGACCCTCACCCGGATCACCCGCACCAGAAATCGTTACTGCACCAGCAGCAATCCGGTCCGGACCATCACCCGGATTCACCACGAGACTGGTCACCGTATGCGACTTATACACCTCACCACCGGTCACCTCGACCTCAACCAGATCACCAACACCAACATCAAACGGCGCCGGAGCCTGATCCGACCACACCTGGAAGTTCCCGCCACCATCCGTACTCCAGTCGAACGGCGTGTCATCAACCGTGATCGTCAACCCAACATCCGACGGCCAACCCCACCCCTCAATACTGTTATGGAACGGATCCACCCCAAACCACGGCTCACGCGCCGCTTCCCAACTGATCTGGGTGCGGTCGCCGTCAACGTCGGGCTGGTTCACACCACCAGTCTCCCCCGGCTGGATATCGTGGCCATACTCGGTGGCGAAGTCGACACTCCAGCCACCAGTGCCCGGTGACACTTCCTGAGCCTGCGGACCGTTATCGACCCACACATCAAGATCGAACCCGAGCTCATCCGTCGTCCCCGACACCACATCACTATCCGCATCCACACCGACCGACAGGTCGATCACCGAATGCGACTTGGGTGACGCACCATCAGTAACCGTCACATAGTCGTCGGCCTCCACATCGACCGGACCCGGCGTCGCCGCCGACAGATCCGCATGGAACCGGCCGGACCCGTCAGCGAACACCGCCTTCAAACCCTTCTCCACCGTCATCGCCGCAGACTCGTAGACCGTCACCGTCACCTCGGCACCCGGCTCCCACTGATCACCCCACACGTCGTTGTTGACCGGATCCACCGTGAACGACGGAGCCGGGACCTGCCACCGGATACGCGTCTGATCCAAGGCACCTTCAAAATCGTCGGCCTCGGTCTGGGTCACGACACCGTTATCACCCGACACCAACGCCGGGGTGAAGTCAGGACCAGAGACCCAACTAGACGCCGGCTCCGTCCCCGAGAACGTGACCTCACGACTCTGACCAGAACCGACATGAACCTCGACCTGAACCGGACCCTCACCCGGATCACCCGCACCAGAAATCGTTACTGCACCAGCAGCAATCCGGTCCGGACCATCACCCGGATTCACCACGAGACTGGTCACCGTATGCGACTTATACACCTCACCACCGGTCACCTCGACCTCAACCAGATCACCAACACCAACATCAAACGGCGCCGGAGCCTGATCCGACCACACCTGGAAGTTCCCGCCACCATCCGTACTCCAGTCGAACGGCGTGTCATCAACCGTGATCGTCAACCCAACATCCGACGGCCAACCCCACCCCTCAATACTGTTATGGAACGGATCCACCCCAAACCACGGCTCACGCGCCGCTTCCCAACTGATCTGGGTGCGGTCGCCGTCAACGTCGGGCTGGTTCACACCACCAGTCTCCCCCGGCTGGATATCGTGGCCATACTCGGTGGCGAAGTCGACACTCCAGCCACCAGTGCCCGGTGACACTTCCTGAGCCTGCGGACCGTTATCGACCCACACATCAAGATCGAACCCGAGCTCATCCGTCGTCCCCGACACCACATCACTATCCGCATCCACACCGACCGACAGGTCGATCACCGAATGCGACTTGGGTGACGCACCATCAGTAACCGTCACATAGTCGTCGGCCTCCACATCGACCGGACCCGGCGTCGCCGCCGACAGATCCGCATGGAACCGGCCGGACCCGTCAGCGAACACCGCCTTCAAACCCTTCTCCACCGTCATCGCCGCAGACTCGTAGACCGTCACCGTCACCTCGGCACCCGGCTCCCACTGATCACCCCACACGTCGTTGTTGACCGGATCCACCGTGAACGACGGAGCCGGGACCTGCCACCGGATACGCGTCTGATCCAAGGCACCTTCAAAATCGTCGGCCTCGGTCTGGGTCACGACACCGTTATCACCCGACACCAACGCCGGGGTGAAGTCAGGACCAGAGACCCAACTAGACGCCGGCTCCGTCCCCGAGAACGTGACCTCACGACTCTGACCAGAACCGACATGAACCTCGACCTGAACCGGACCCTCACCCGGATCACCCGCACCAGAAATCGTTACTGCACCAGCAGCAATCCGGTCCGGACCATCACCCGGATTCACCACGAGACTGGTCACCGTATGCGACTTATACACCTCACCACCGGTCACCTCGACCTCAACCAGATCACCAACACCAACATCAAACGGCGCCGGAGCCTGATCCGACCACACCTGGAAGTTCCCGCCACCATCCGTACTCCAGTCGAACGGCGTGTCATCAACCGTGATCGTCAACCCAACATCCGACGGCCAACCCCACCCCTCAATACTGTTATGGAACGGATCCACCCCAAACCACGGCTCACGCGCCGCTTCCCAACTGATCTGGGTGCGGTCGCCGTCAACGTCGGGCTGGTTCACACCACCAGTCTCCCCCGGCTGGATATCGTGGCCATACTCGGTGGCGAAGTCGACACTCCAGCCACCAGTGCCCGGTGACACTTCCTGAGCCTGCGGACCGTTATCGACCCACACATCAAGATCGAACCCGAGCTCATCCGTCGTCCCCGACACCACATCACTATCCGCATCCACACCGACCGACAGGTCGATCACCGAATGCGACTTGGGTGACGCACCATCAGTAACCGTCACATAGTCGTCGGCCTCCACATCGACCGGACCCGGCGTCGCCGCCGACAGATCCGCATGGAACCGGCCGGACCCGTCAGCGAACACCGCCTTCAAACCCTTCTCCACCGTCATCGCCGCAGACTCGTAGACCGTCACCGTCACCTCGGCACCCGGCTCCCACTGATCACCCCACACGTCGTTGTTGACCGGATCCACCGTGAACGACGGAGCCGGGACCTGCCACCGGATACGCGTCTGATCCAAGGCACCTTCAAAATCGTCGGCCTCGGTCTGGGTCACGACACCGTTATCACCCGACACCAACGCCGGGGTGAAGTCAGGACCAGAGACCCAACTAGACGCCGGCTCCGTCCCCGAGAACGTGACCTCACGACTCTGACCAGAACCGACATGAACCTCGACCTGAACCGGACCCTCACCCGGATCACCCGCACCAGAAATCGTTACTGCACCAGCAGCAATCCGGTCCGGACCATCACCCGGATTCACCACGAGACTGGTCACCGTATGCGACTTATACACCTCACCACCGGTCACCTCGACCTCAACCAGATCACCAACACCAACATCAAACGGCGCCGGAGCCTGATCCGACCACACCTGGAAGTTCCCGCCACCATCCGTACTCCAGTCGAACGGCGTGTCATCAACCGTGATCGTCAACCCAACATCCGACGGCCAACCCCACCCCTCAATACTGTTATGGAACGGATCCACCCCAAACCACGGCTCACCAGGAACACTCCAGTCCGCAAATGTGCAATCACCAGCGTCATTGCATTGCGACGCCGCACCCTGCTCACCAGGCTCCAGAAGCCGCGCGTTCTCTTCACCCACAGCAGTCCCCGGCGTCGAGAAGTCAACCGACCACCCACCAGCCGCCGTTGTTGTGCGCCACAATGACCCGTCGTTGTGCAGCCACACATCCACCGTTGAACCATCAGCAGCACCGCCACTGACCGTGCTCGCCGAAACCCACCCCGCCGTGAGATTCGTCACGGTTGCCGTCTTGTGCTGGGACGGAATTGTGGTGTGAACGATCTCGACCTCTTGGTCGGCTGCGAGATCGTATCCGTCGAGATCATTGAGATTGAAGTCGCCTGCACCGTCCACGTCAGCCGTCCATTGATACGTGTCGTCGACGTAGACGTCGACCTGACCGGGTGTCCACTCGTGGCCCCAGATCTGGTCGTTGTGCGCATGAACATTGAAGTGAGGTGTCGGTACGCCTTCGAGTTCGAACGCGCCGGCGTCACAGCCGAGCCCAATGGGGCGGCTGACATCGCGCTGGTCATCCGATAGTGCACAGGTGCCGTCGCGGTCGAGATCGATACGCGGGCGACGCAGCCAGGAGGGCGTGCGTCATCGTCGGTCCACCGTTGTTCGCAAGCGGAACGAGGAGGGGATCGATTGGCGTTCCGGGGGTGCCGATCAGATCGGATGGATCGGAGGTCATTGGACAGTTCGTACCATCACCAATCAGATTCGAGCCGAGGGATGAGACGGTCGGGTAGAAGTAGCACTCTGCGTCGGTCGGAGCAGTATTCCCCGCGATAAGCACACCGGTGAACTCCCGTGGGAAGGCGCCGGTTGTACCGGTGACCAGCGCCCCACCAATCTCCGTCGTGGCCGTATTGTCGCTGATCGTTGCGTGACTCAGCCGCACAGTCCCGCCGAGCTTGGCACCGCCGGCTCGCGCTGCCGTGTTGCCGGAGATCGTGCTGTTGCGGATGGTGAGTTCGCTTGTACTCGCGACGCCGCTAAAGCCGCCTCCGCTCTCCGCAGCCGTGTTGCCGGAGATCGTGCTGCCTTCGATCGTCGTCGCACCCAGCGCATAGAGTCCACCGCCGGATTCTGCCGTTGCCGTGTTGCCCGACACCGTCGTATCTGACATGGTCAGAACACCGTACGGTTCGACATGGATACCGCCGCCGTAGGCCCCCGATGTGTTGGCGTCCACTGTGCTTCCAGCTATGTCCAGAAGGGCCCCGTCGTTGCCAACCCACACCGCACCACCTTGGATCTCCGCATGATTGTTGACGAACGAACTGTCGGTTACGACCGCCGCCGCCGCTCCGGTGGAAACGTAGATTGCACCACCGCGGAAGGCGTTTCCGTCCGCAATCGTGATGTTCTGCAACTCGAGTGTGAACCCGGCGTCGACCACAAACACGCCGTGGGTTCCGGCGCCGGAGATCGTGAGATCGCCTGCGCCGTCGAGGATCACGCTCGCGGCGACGGTCTTCGTGGAAGACGTCGTGATTGTCGTCGCTTCAGAGCAGTCGAACGTGTGCGGCCCGCCAGGCTCCGACAACGCTGCCTCAAGACCGATCTCGTCGCAACTGAACAGTGTTGCCTGCGCCGAGCGCGGCACCACAAACAACGACGCCGCGACCATGGCCACAACGACCATCAACCGCAGACCGACCAGACACGCAGAGCGAGGGTCTATGTCACGGCGGAACGGGTTCATTGAGCGCGTGGCCAGCATCGCGGCTTCCTTTCAGGGAATGGTCCGATAGGCGCGCGTCTGTATCCCTCTCTTCACGGAAGATCCGGGCGCGCTCAAGCCATCGGTGGTCAAACAGGATGAGACAAACCCCACGGTCGGTTGCTGCGGCCGATCAACTGCCACTCGCCCCTGCCCTTGTCCGAGGATGCCTCACCTCAAGTGAACGACAGATCGTCACTGATCGATAGAGCCAAATGTCCCAACAGGGAGCGAGCCACGCTTCTCTGCAAGAGCGTGGCCTCGCCTGACGTGTCGCCGGGGTCAACGTGATACATCAAGCGCTGGAACCCCGCTAGGAAGCGTCATTTGCCCAGCGCACTGATCCGTCACAACCCGAGCGGCGTTCGTAGACACGGAGGCCCGTGCTAGGCGCCCGTTGCCGACCTCAGGTCGTTGGTGCGGTCGGTGTTTTCCCACGTGAACGTGCCCGGTCCGGCTTCGCCGGGTCGACGTCCGAAGTGTCCGTGGTAGGCGGTCGGTTCGAAGATCGGATGCGCAAGATCAAGTTGGGCGATGATCCCGCTCGGCGTCAGGTCAAACACGTTCAAGACGGCGTCTTCGATCAGCGACTCGTCGACGCGTGCGGTGCCGTGGCAGTCGATCGAGACAGCTGTCGGGTCGGCGACACCTATGGCATAGGAGAGCCGGAGTTCGCATTCGTCGGCAAGGCCGGCAGCGACAACATTCTTGGCTACGTACCGGGCCATGTACGAGGCCGAGCGGTCAACCTTCGAGCTGTCTTTGCCGGAGAATGCACCGCCGCCGTGGCGGGCCCATCCGCCGTAGGTGTCGACGATGATCTTGCGCCCGGTCAGGCCGGTATCACCCTCGGGTCCGCCGGTCTCGAACCTCCCTGTGGGGTTGAACAGCACCGTCGCTCCATCGTTCCACCACTCACCCATCGCCGGCTTGACCACCTGTTCGACGACGAGTTCACGGAGATCGTCCTGGCGATCGTTCCACATCGGATGGTGCTGCGTCGACAGAAGCACCGACTCGACGCGCTTGGGCCCGTCGTCATCCCACGTCACCGTGATCTGCGACTTCGCATCGGGTCGGAGTCCCTCGACGAGGCCCGCCTCGCGCACTGCTGCCTGTTGAGCGACGAGGCGGTGGGAGAGGACGATCGGCAGCGGCATCAGCTCTTCAGTCTCGTTCGTGGCGTACCCGAACATCAGGCCTTGGTCACCGGCACCGAGCGCCTTGTCACGGTCGACGCCGCGAGCGATGTCCAATGATTGCTCCTGCATGACCACTCGAACCTCGGCTCCGTCGGGATCGAACCCCGTCCCGGGACCCGAGTAGCCGATACGGCGGATGGTGTCCCGAGCTCGCTGTTCGATCTGTTCGTCGAGATCGGCGGGGAGATCGAGTGCGCGGATCTCACCGCCAATGATGAGGAGCCCACCGGTGATGAACGTCTCGCACGCCACCCGCGCATGGGGATCAAAACTGAGCGCATAGTCGAGCACGGAGTCGCTGATGCGGTCGGCCACCTTGTCCGGGTGCCCCATCGAGACCGATTCAGAGGTGAAGCGACGGCGACGCATTGCTGTGATGCTCCTTGGGCAGCTTGGCGGAGGCCCCTCGAATCATGCCGAAGGGCCAATCGCCGCTTAGGGTAGACCGCGGCCGACACCGACAGCGGCAACAGAATCGATACACATGGATCACGCAACGATCGTCAAGGGGCTGCTCAACCCGGAGGCCTACCCCCACCCGGTTGACGAGATCGTCCACCTCCAAACCCACATCTCTTCGATCCTGCTGACCGGCGAGCGGGCTTACAAGATCAAGAAACCGGTCGATTTCGGATTCCTCGACTTCTCGACCCTCGAACTCCGCGAGCTGAACTGCCGCCGCGAGGTCGTCCTCAACGGTCGGCTCGCGCCGCATATCTACCTCGGTGTTGAACCGGTGCGTTTCGACGGCGAGCACCTCTCGATAGGCGACCAAGGCAACGGCGAGATCGTCGACTGGGCGGTCGTGATGGAACAACTCGACAACGACGACCTCGGTGTCGGCGTCCTCGAACGCGGCGAACTGACCCACGACATGCTCGACGCTCTCATCGAGATCCTCGTGCCGTTCTACGAGAGCGCCCGACGGGGGCCCGACGTTGACGCCTTCGGCGAGATCCCAGCCATCAAGTTCAACACCGACGAGAACTTCGTCCAGACCGAGAGCTACATCGGGAAACTGGTCTCACGTGAACGCTTCGAACACATCCGAGATTGGACGAACCGGTTCTTCGTCGAGCGAGAGGAACTCTTCGAACGACGCATCGCCGAAGGACGGATCCGTGAATGCCACGGCGACCTTCACCTCGACAACATCTTCTTCTCCGACCCGCCAGTTGTGTTCGACTGCATCGAATTCAACGACCGCTTGGCATGTGGCGACACCGGCATCGACATCGGCTTCCTCGCCATGGACCTCGATGCACGCGGGCGACCCGACCTCTCGCGGTACTTCGTCGACCGCTTCATCGAGAAGTCCGGGGACAACGACCTTCGCGACCTCATCGCCTTCTACAAGACGTACCGGGCCTACGTGCGGGCGAAGGTAGCCGCCTTCACCTCCGACGATCCCGACCTCGACGCAACCGAGAAACGAAGGAACCGCAACGCAGCCCGCAACTCGTTCGGGTTGGCCTATCGGTATGCCGGCGGCACAGCCCGACCGCCCGTTGTCGTCTTCTACGGTCTGATGGGAACCGGCAAGACATCCCTCGCCCAGTACCTGCGCGAGGTCTACGGATGGCACGTCATCTCGACCGATGCAGTCCGCAAACAGATCTCCGGCGTCGGTGAAGCGACTCGTGTCTGGGTGCCCTATGCAACCGGTCTCTACTCACCCGAGATGAACGAACGAACCTATGCCGAGTCGTGCCGCCGCGCCGGCGACCTCCTTGATGCAGGCCTACCCGTCGCCCTCGACGGCGCGTTCAAGACACGCGAGCAATGCCAAGCCGTGATCGACATGGCACGCGAGCACGGAGCCGACGTGCGCTTCGTCGAGACTGTGTGCGACCCCGCCTACCAACGCGAGCGCCTCGAAACCCGCCAGGCCTACGACACCCACACCGACGGGCGGATCGAACTCATGGACCGCCAACGCCGCGAATTCGAATCGCCGGCCGCCGATGTCGCCCATCTCTTCGAGCGCATCTCAACCGATGGGCCGGGCGCCGAGACACGCGGAGTCGTCGTCGCCCACTTGCGGGAACTCGGCATGCTGGAACCGCCCCGCTGAAGTCAAAGGTACGGTCGAGCGGATCGCCGAGTCCCCTGTCGCTGAGCAGCGACTCGGCGCGAACCTGAACGACGGTCCGGGGAATCTGCCGATGGGATACTCCACTCCGCGGAGCATCGGCCCTACATGCCGCACGTGAGATCGTCGTGCCCAAAGACGGATTCCACGACTTCGCACCCGATCCCCAATTGACGATCCGTGCTGCGCTGCGGGCGGGGCCGGCCGAGGCCGTCGAACAGTTCATCGCAGAGGCGTTCGCGGGCGGTGCCGGGAACGATTTCAGCGTCGCGGTCTGGAAAAGGCCCCGATCCGACACCGCCGGTGGCGCTAGATGCGGGCCAGTTCCTCGGCCCGATCGGGATTCGCAGCGGCCCAAGCGGTGTACCAGGCCACGGTCTCAGCGAGCCCGTCGTCCAGCGGCACCTGTGGCTCATATCCCGAGGCCCTGCAGCTTGGAGATGTCGGGGCAGCGGCGGGGCGTGCCGCCCGCCGGGCTCGGCGTCGTCTGGATTTCGACCTCGACACCGAGCTGGTCCGCGATCTTGAGCACGAGGTCGCGAATGGCGACTTCCTCGTTCGTCCCGATGTGATAGATGTTGCGGTCTTCACCCTTGTCCATCACCAGCAGCAAGCCGGCGATGAAGTCTGTCGACATTGTTGAACGCTCGGGTCTCGCTTGCCGTCTCCCTGGATGGGGAACGGAATCGGGCCACCGGTGGATTGCGCGGCGGCGCGCTGCATCCGAAGCGCCAACTGCGGGATCACATGCTCGAACCCCATGTCGGGCCCGTAGGCGTTGTGCGGCCGGAACACCATGGTGCGGTCGAAGTGGTCACGGCCGAAGTTGAAGGCGAGGATCTCACCGATCAGCTTCGCTCCCCCATACGAATAGCGGGGATTGAGCGTGTCCGGGATCGATGTCACGACATCTTCAGCCGTCGGAACGCTCGGAGGCGTCTGATACACCTCGGAACTTGATGCGAACACGTAGTCGCGGACGCCGTGCGCGATGGCGGCCTCCAGAGTGTTGAGAGTGCCCCGGATGCCGACGTCGAGCACCGTCTCCGGCATCTCGTAGAAGTGCCGTGTTCCGTTGATGAACGCCAGATGGCAGACCATGTCGATGCCGCGTGTCGCGCTCGTCAACCGCCGCCGCGTCCCGGATGTCGGCCTCGACGAACTCGATCCGGTCGATGTAGTCGGCGCCGAGTTTCTCCGCCGACCCGCGGAAGTTGTTGTCGAGGACGCGCACGTCGTCGCCTCGATCGACCATTGCTCGCACGAGCGCCGATCCGAGGAACCCGGTGCCGCCGGTTACGAGATACTTACGATCCGAGGGCACAGAGCCTCACTCCTTCGGGTAGGTCGATGTTCGAGAAGACGACGTTCCAGGCGTCGTAGATGACGCCCGGCCGGTTCATGGCCTCTGCCCTCGTCTCGACGTCGAGGGTCTCGTAGCGCGGGTTGTTGTTGAGGATGAACACGACGTCGCTGCCGTTGAACGCTTCGCGGTCGTCGACCGGTTCCACGCCGAGCTGCACGGATCGCCTCGTCCTTGACGATGTAGTCCTGGGCCCTGATCGTCGCCGTCGGCAGCTCCTCCCGGATGTGGTCGATCATCCAGAGCGACGGCGACCCACGCAGGTCGTCGGTATCGGGGCGACCCTTGAACGCCATGCCCATGATCGTCACGGTGAGGTTGTCCGTGTCTTCGAACATCGCCATCGTCCGTTCGAACACCTGGCCGACGAGATCCTCATTCAATTGCCGCGCCGTCTGGATCATCTTCGGAACGAAGCCGGTGTGCCGGAGCGACTCGATGAGGATGTGCGGATCCTTCTCGAGACACGGTCCACCGACGAATCCCGGGCCACGCGATGTTGGTGCGCTCGTACCCGAGGTTGGCGGTCTTGATCACCTCGGTGGCATCGGCACCGATCGCTTCGCAGAGCAGAGCGACCTCGTTTCCGAAGCCGAAGAACAGGTCACGGAAGGAGTTGTCGAGGAGCTTGATCAACTCCGCCGTCTGGATGTCTGACACCTGGAGGATGGTCGGCGTGATCCGGCGGAACACCCCAACCGCACGGTCCTGCGACCGCCGGTTCATCCCACCGACGACCTGTGGCAGGACCGGGAAGTTCGGCGAGTGCCCGACCTTCGGTCGTCCGCTCCGGGCAGAAAGCAAGATCGAAGTCCTTGCCGGTCGCATCCAGGATCGGCTTCGCGACATTGAGCGTGGCACCCAGGCGCACGGTCGAACGCAACACGACGAGCGACCCGCCTGCCATGTGCTCTCCGACCTGCTTCGTGACCCGCTCGACATGTCCATACGCGGCTTCTGGTTCTCGTCGAGCGGCGTGCCGACGGTCACGACATAGACGTCGAACGCCTCGCCCTCGGGGATCGTCTCGGACGAAGCGCAGGCGTCCCTTCTCCAAGGTTCCGGCGGATCATGTAGTCGAGGTTGGCTTCGTGGAAGTGGGCATGACCGCTCTGGATCGTCTCGAGAATCTTCGGATCGATCTCGATTCCGTCCGACGTTCGAAGCCGTTCTCCGCCATCGCCACCGCCAGCGTCAGGCCGACGTATCCCATTCCCATGATGCAGACGCGATTGTCGTCGTACATGCGTTGACTCCCCCTTCCGTTCGTTTTCGTACCAGTCGATCGTCTGCCTGAGACCATGCTCCAGGCCCACCGTACGCTTCAAATCCAAACCGTTCCTTGGCTCGCTCGACCGCAAGGCTGCGTCGCGGGGCGCCGGTCGGCTTCGTGGTGTCCCATGTCAACCGCCCGGTGTATCCGGTGAGCTTGCTGATCATCTCGGCCAGTTCCTTGATCGACACCTCTGATCCCGTGCCGAGGTTCACCGGGTCCGACGAGTCGTAGCGTTCGAGCGCATCGACGATGCCGCGAGCAGCGTCCGAGACGTAGAGGAACTCGCGGGTGGCGCTCCCGTCGCCCCAGATCACCACTTCCCGGTCGCCGTTCTCCCTGGCATCGATGAGTCGCCGGATCAGGGCAGGAATCACGTGCGAACGCGACTCCTCGAAGTGGTCGTGGGGACCGTAGAGGTTTGTCGGAATCAGGAAGACGGCGTCGAGTCCGTACTGCTCCCGATAGGCGGTGCCCATCATCCAGAGGTTGCGTTTGGCGATGCCGTAGGCAGCCGTGTCGCCCGCCGGGAATCCCTCGAACATCGCCGACTCGGGTGTCGGCACGGGTGCGTCGCCCGGATACACACAGATCGTCCCGATGGAGACGACCTTCTCGGCGCCGTGCCGCCTGGCGCTTTCGAGGACGTTCGCCCCCATGACGCTGTTGGCGTACGAGAACCAGCCCGGGTTGTCCTTGTTCGCTCCAATGCCGCCGACCGCTGCGGCCGCATGAATCACACTCGAAGGTTGGATGCGAGCGAAGAGGTCATTGGTCGCGAGCGGCGTCCACGAGGTCACAGTCGGACGATCCGAGCGCCATGACATCCTCATAGCCTCGGGCGGCAAGCTCCTGAACGACGAACCGCCCGAGGAAGCCCTTCCCACCGGTAACGATGATGGATGACCCCTCGGCGACCACGTTCTTCCTCTCGCTCCGTTGAAGCATGTGCGGACACAACACCGGATTCGGCCGTCGCCGATTCGAGGCGCAAGCCTACTGCAGGCTCCCATCACGCCCTTGATTGCGGGTCCAAGAGCTACGCTTGGTCGACGCCCACGAGTGAGGTCTCAGTGTGTCCTCGCGGACACCGCAGAGCGATTCGCCGGTGGCATGCGCGCGACAAAGAGAGAGGAACTCGGTGGATCTGGTCAGGCGAACAAGAATCGCCGGCTCTCTGTCGCTCTCGATGGGTCGCGGCGTTCCCGGTTTCGTCAGATCGGGGCCCCGCCTTTGGTACTTCCTCACGCCTCCTCCCCATCTCTCCAATGTCGGCGACCATGCCCAGACGGTTGCTATCGATGCCTGGATACGGAGCGAGCTTGGCGCCACACCGATCGAGTTCGACAAGGACGACTACCGCCGGCTGCAGCCGATTCTTCGGCGGATCGTGAAAGACGACGACCTGGTCCTGATCCACAGCGGAGGGAATCTCGGTGATCGGGGAATCTGGTCCGAGACGCTGCGCCGTCAGATCATCAGCGGCTTCCCCGCCAACCGGGTCCTCTCGCTGCCCCAGACGATCTACTTCTCCGACACTGAGGCCGGTAGATCGGAAGCGCGAAGCTCGTCAACAACATACAACGCCCACAACAACCTCGTCGTTCTGGCACGGGATGGAGTGAGCCTCGACATCGGGCGATCACTGTTCCCGAGCGCCTGCAACGAGGCAGTCCCCGACTTCGTCTTGTCCATGCCCCGCCGTCCGGACACATCGGTGCGCGAGGGCGTGCTCCTCTGTCTCCGCAGCGACAACGAATCCGTCCTCAGCGCAGCTGAACGCCAGTCACTGACCGACGCCATCGAGGGCTCGCCGATCTCGACATTCGACACCACGCTTGATGATCCAATCGCCCACTCTGACAGAGCTCGAATTCTCCAAGAGACGCTTGATCTCTTCGCCAAGCACGCGATCGTCGTCACGGACCGGTTCCACGGTGTGATCTTTTCCTATCTCACGCGCACACCATGCGTCGTCATGGAATCCGCCGACCACAAGCTGGCGTCGAGCGTGCAATGGTTCAGCGGTTGCGACCACGTGCAGCCGGCCTCGACCTGGGCCGCGGCCGCTGAGATGGTCAACACGGCAATGGCCGACGGGTCCGCCGTGTGCGCCTGTGACGACTTCGACGCCCGCATCAAGCAGACATTCACCGATCTCGCCGATCGCGTGAAGCGGTGGACGTTCGGAGCGGCGTTGTGAGGATCGCAGTCGTCGTCGTCGCGTTTCCTTCCGTGTCCGAAACATTCATCCTTGATCACATCACGGGTCTTGTCCGGCGCGGCCACGATGTCACGATCGTCGCGGACCGACCGGCCGAACCCGTTCCACTGTCCGCGGAATGGGAGGAGTTTGCCCTCGCAGACCGCGTGGCGTATCGACCGTCCAGATCGAGATCTCCCGCAGAGCTTGCAACCGGGCTCCGGACAGCGCTCGGGCGGATCGCACGCTCCCCAAGTGGCGCTCGCCGAATCGCACAGCCGTCCGGTCGAGCCGACCGACAGCGGTTCGATCTCGTTCGAGAAGTTGTCGTCGATGCCGGCCTCCCCGACGTGGATCTCTTCCACTGTCACTACGGCCCCGTCGGGTTGCGGCAGGTGGATGCTCTCGAAGTCCTCGCCCTTGAAACGCCGGTCGTGACAACGTTCCACGGTTTTGACATCACCCGGCACATCGACCGGTACGGAACCGACTGCTACGAACGTCTGTGGGAACGAGGAGCGCTGTTCCTCCCTGTGAGCAGACTGTTTCGCGACCGACTCATCGAACTCGGAGCCCCGCCGGACCGGACGCTGGTACACCACATGGGCGTGGACACCTCCGCATACCAACCGTCCCTCGACGCGCCGAACGGGGACCGGCCCCTGCGAGCCCTCACCGTCGGGCGGCTCGTGGAGAAGAAGGGTGTGGAGTGGGCTATCCGCGCGGTTGCCCTCGCACGCGACACCGGTACCGACGTCACATTGACCGTGATCGGCGATGGACCGCTGAAGGCGACGCTCGGGGGTCTCGCTGCGAACTTGGCCGCTCCCGTCGAGTTCCTTGGCTCGACCGCCCGGTCGCGCGTGGTCGAGTTGCTAGCCGAGAGCGACGTGCTGCTCGCTCCCAGCGTCACGTCCGAGGACGGTGACATGGAAGGGATCCCTGT
This sequence comes from uncultured Actinomycetota bacterium, assembly GCA_963836085.1. Lineage (GTDB taxonomy): Bacteria > Actinomycetota > Acidimicrobiia > Spongiisociales > UBA5794 > JAHEEL01. Next base: position 7,188 of record CAWIHT010000006.1, on the reverse strand, counting down.
GGCCCTAATGGAAGCAATGGCAAGCGGCACTCCGGTGATCTCGACCAACCACAGCGGCATCCCAGAGCTCGTGATCGACGGAACCTCCGGTCTGCTCGCGGCCGAGCGAGACGTCAACAGACTGGCTGAACACCTGTCGACGCTCGCCGGCAGCCCCGAGGAGCGACGCCGGCTTGGTACCGGCGGTCGAGAGAAGGTGGAGGCCGAGTTCTCGACCGACACACTCGACGATCAACTCGTTGAGTTGTACCGCGACGTGATCACGGAATCCGGTCGACGTCCACTACCGTCGTAGGACCCGAGCGGCGGAGATCCTCTGAACGACAGCAAGTCAGTAGCGCTGGAAGTCAACCAGTCCGGTACCTGCATCGGGTGCGGCGTCTGTGCGGGTGTGTCGGATGGACAGCTGGAGATGGCCTTCGACCGAGAGACTGGGTACCGACCCGTTCGAACCTCCACCCGGGCAACGAATCCAGTGTCAGCGCTCTCGTGCGCATCGTGCCCGTTCAACGACGAGGCACCGGATGAAGACGCAATCGCTGCCCAGCTCTTCGCTGCTGTGGAGGGAGTAGACCACAGTGACGAACTCGGGTACTACACGAGCTGCTCCGCCGGGTACGTAACGAGCGAGCAGCAGCGCGCTCTCTCCACCTCCGGCGGCATCACCACGTGGCTGGTGGGTGAGCTTCTACGGCGGGGTTCCGTCGATCGCGCCATCTGCGTGACTCCATCCGAGCGAACCGGCGTCCTCTTTGAGTACTCGATCCTCGCCTCAGCCGACGAAGTCTCAACAGCGAAGAAGGCCCGCTACTACCCGGCGGAGGTCTCCGAGGTCCTCAGAGCGGTGCTCGAAACAGACCTTCGCTACGCCTTTGTTGGCTTGCCGTGCACGGTGAAGGCCGTGCGACTAGCAGCGCTCCAGGACGATCGCCTAAGGGATCGAATCGTCTACTCGATCGCCATCTTCTGCGGACACCTCAAGACTCCGCAGTACGCCGACTACCTCAGTCGGGAGGTCGGCCTCAGCGAGGACGACGTCGAGACTGTTGACTTCCGCGGGAAGACCCCTGTGCCGCCAGCACAGAACTACGAGTTCCTGGGAATCACGAACGACGGCACTTCCGCTGCGAAGCCGATGCGGTCGGTGCTCGGCGGCAACTGGGGACAGACGTTCTTCATGCAGGATGCCTGCAACTGGTGCGACGACGTCGTCGGGGAGACGGCCGACATTTCACTCGGAGATGCGTGGATTCCCCCGTTCTCGGACGATCCGCTCGGTACGAACCTCGCGGTGGTCCACGATCCGCGGATTGATTCGATACTCGCCGAGGGAGTGGCGTCCGGCCACCTGCACCTCGACACCGTCACACCCGAGACCGTTGCGCAGTCCCAGGACGGCTCCTTCAGACAGCGGAGAACGGGACTGGCCTACCGGCTCTCTATGGCAGAGCGGAAGGGCCGGGCTGTTCCAACAAAGCGAGTCAACTCCGATCCTTCGCCGTACGGACCGATCTACCGCTCGATGCAACGCTCGCGCCTTCGGCTGCAGGCTGTCTCAAGGTCATCGTTCGAGCGGTATCGGAGCGACTCGGACAACAGACGGTTCCTCCGTCGATTGCGTCCGCTCGTTGCTCTCCACCAATTCCACTACCGCGTCCAGCATTGGATTGCAGCGGTGCGCTCGCTCAGGCGACGGTCGGGAAGCGCCTAGCCATCCACCGCCGGGTCAGGATCTGGCGTCGTCCGAATATCCCGAATCACGGACCCCACCTCATCCTTCAATCGTCGCCCCGGAGGCGTTAGGAACAGGACGGCGGCATATGCCATCCCGGCGGCCGCGGCGATCGCTGCAAGACCCACAATCGGCTGGAGGTCGGCTCCGACAACGCGCACGACGATCGCCACAACGGCAACGGTCGCGGCAACGAGGAATGGAAAGCGCACCACGCTCACGAAATCGCGAACCGCTACGGGCCCCTTGCGCCCGACCCAGTAGATGAGGAGCGGCGTTCGAATCACCAGCCCCGAAATGGCGTACGCGGCGGCGACGCCGACGGCCCCGAAGGGCAGCCCAACAAGGAAGGCAGGGACGGTGAGCACGACCGATACCAGCCCCCATTTCGCAAGCTCGTCGGATCGGTCCTGAGATACGAGGAGCATCCCAGTCGTGTTGGTGAGTGGTTGGGTGAGCCCAGCTATTGCAAGCCAGACGAAGACGTCCGCAGCGAGTTCCCAGCCAGGTCCGAGCATGACAACGATGATCCAGTCCGACGAGACGGCTGCCACAGCCATAGCCGGCACGGTGACCGCCAACGCGACACCGGCGATGCGCAAGTAGGCCATTCGGTATCTGCCGACATCCGAGCGCAGGCGTGCGAGCGTGGGCAGAGCAACTCGAGAGAGCGGTTCGTTGATCTGCGAGAGCGGCAGGAGTAGCACTCGGTAGGCGGCAGAGTACTGACCGAGCTCGCCAGCCCCCCACCGCCACCCGACGAGTACGTCGTCGGTATTCCGAGAAATGAAGGTGAGGAGATTGAACCGCGTGACGCGCCACCCGAACCGAAGGAGGTGCCCAATCCCGGCAGACCGCCGTGGCCATCCGGGGGCCCAATGGCACGACGCCCAAAGCATGGCCGTGGTCACCACGGATCGCACGGCCTGAAGAGCGACGAGCGCCCAGTAGCCAGCCCCGGCAGCTGCAAGCGCAACGGCAGCGACAACCCCCGCGACGGTTCCGGTTGTCTCAGCAGAGACGATGCGCCGGAACGACAGCTGCCTAGCCAGGATAGCCTGGGGCATGACCGCGAGTCCCACGATGAAGAAGACAACGGCGAGCACCAAGACGACACCAACGAGTTCGGGCTCCCCATAGAACCAAGCCAGCAACGGTGCCACGGCAACGGTGCCGATCACCAGCACACCGGTCACAGCAGTGCTGGTCCAGAACAAACCGTTGGCCTGGTCTGCCGACAGATCGGGGCTCTGCGCCATGGCTTGGGTCAAGCCGACGTCGCGGATCAGCGTGACAAAGGCAATGAGGACCGCCACCATGGCTATGAGGCCATAGTCAGAGGGGACCAGCAGGCGCGCCAGGATCATCGTGGCGATCAGTTGCAGCAGGGTCTGGGCGAGACGCCCACCAACGGTCAGCGATGTCTGACGAATGGCATGGCGACGAAGACCCAGTTCCGGGGCCACGAGGGGACCGAGTTCGGGTTCGAGCGCGGCTTCGTCGTCAGATTGATGATCCACGAACAATCCTGCTGACCTGGTCGGGTGGTGGCGGTCGTTCCGTAGTCAAGCGTCTTGTGTCCTTACACCGAGACCTTTCCGACCAGATCGGAGTGCACAAGTAGGATGCAGTCCAGTCCGAACCACCCGTTTCGCAACACCTCATCGGGGAATCATGCGCATATTCTTCCCAAATGGAGCGATTCGATACCCGCCGAAGCAGGGTCGGGAAGTCCACATCTACCAACTGGTCCGGAATCTCACTCTGCGCGGGCACGAGGTCGTCACGCTTGGCGACGACGAACACCCCAACTCGTTGACCTATCCCAAGACCAGGCGTCACGTTGCTGCCCAACTGAGGAGCGCGGATGTCATCTATTGCCGCGTCGAAGAGGCGCCGAACCCGGCGACCCAACTCGCGATGCTGCCCTTCCGCCTTGTCATCCCGAGGTCGACCCCTGTGGTCTGGGAATTCAACACGAGTATCAGCAAACCAATGCGCGGCTATCACCTCCGAGGACCGGAAGAGATCGAATCGGATCTGGCGACGCTCCGCAAGAGTGTCCGGATCGCAAGCGCCGCAGTGTGCGTCGCCCCCGACCTTGCCTCGCAGGTCAATACTCTGCTGGCTTTCCCCAACACCAGGGTGATCCAGAACGCATCGGATCCCGAGATGTTCAGACCAGATCTCTCGTTGCCGGAAGAATGGAGGACTAGCCCCGATGTGATGAGAGTAGTCTTCATCCCTTCCGGGCGGCAGAGTCACCACTCGTTCGACCTGGTGCACGAGGTCGCGATCGAGTTGGATCGACTGCAGGTACCGATCAGCGTCCACATCTTCGGTGAGGCGGCTGTCCAATCGGGAGACGGCATTCCACGTTCTCTCCACGCGCACGGTCCAGCGTCGTATCTCGATCTCCCCAACTATCTTGCGGGCTCGGATGTGGGGCTTGCCCTGTACGGCGAACCGGCAGATTTCATCTCCCCACTCAAGGTGTTCGACTACCTCTCAAGTGAGTGCGTCCCGATCTGTTCGGAGTCCTCCTCAATACGTGCAGTCCTCCACGGTACCGATGCAGGCTTGATCGGCGACTGGAGCGTCAACAATCTCGCCGACACGCTCGTGGGTCTGCTCGAAGACCCCGCGCGCCTCGCTGCGATGAAACGGGCTGGTCGCCGGCTGGTCACGGAGGAGTACAACTGGGCCAGAGTTGCGGAGAAGACCGAGGCTGTGTTTGAGGAGTCCATCGCCCAGGCAAGAGGAACCGGCGCCAGCGCAGGTGCGACAGACGATGAGTCCAGCCAAACCGAGGGCTCAGCGTGACCCCGACCATCTACGAACCGAATCCGTTCGGTCATCGCCTCGACTACATGCGATTGATTGCCACTGGTCTCATCGACCTCGGGCTCACACCGACGTGGGTCACAACCGAGGCGGCCGCTCAGTCCGCCGAGGCAGCCACGCATCTCGGGGCGATCATCGATGCGATCGATGTTCGAACGGACGCATCGGAGATGCCGAATCTCTCCGCAACGAACGCCCGGGCCCGATTCGCCGACGTGCGGCGATTGGCATCGGATCCGGACACCGGCTGGCTGTACGTGCCATACGGCGATCACGTCGCCCAACTCGCTGCGATCCCCGGCGCGTGGCGCACGACAGACACACCGGTCGAGGCGTTGGTGTTCCGCTCCCGCTTCGCCTACCCGCGGGACCGCCGACGGGACCACGCCCTTGCCGCCGCCTCACTCCGGGCTGCCACCTCCACACCGTGGCGACGCCTGTTCTTCCTCGACCCTCTCGCCGCCGAGTACCTCGACGATAGGGAAATCGCGCACCACGACCTCATGCCGGAGCCAGTCGAACAACGAGCACCTCTCCCCCGTGACGGGGCACGCGCGATGTTCGGGCTACCCCGGGATGCCAGGGTGCTCGCCCTCGTCGGAGCGATCGACGAACGCAAGGGCGCTCTCGAACTTGCGAAGGCGTTCTTGGCGGCCGACCTGCCCGACGGGGTCGTGCTGGCCTACCTGGGTCGAGTCTCGCCGTCAATCAAGTCGACACTCGAGGCCCTGGCTGCAGGCGACGACCGCATCATCATCGTTGACCGGCATCTCGACGACGGCGAGTTCTGGTCGGCGATGTGCGCCGCGGATGTCCTGTGCGCAACCTACATCCGCCATGTCGGTTCATCAGGAGTCGTCGCACAAGCCGCATATCTCGGGACCCCGATGCTGAGCTCAGACTACGGGTGGGTCGGGGAAGCGACCCGCCGATACCAACTCGGCACAACGACCGACACCACCGATCCGAACACCCTCATTGCGGCGATCGAGCACGTCTCGCGGTCCGAGACTCACCTCGACCCGTACCGACGCATCGGCATCGTACGTCTCGTTCAACACGCCGGAGCGGTTCACCGATCTCTGGATGCGAGGGATCAGAGACTCCCTCTAGTTCAGGAGAGTCCGGCGACCAGGATCTCGACCGACCGCTGCCAGGAGTAGGGCTCGGCGGCAGCGGCCAGCACCGACCGCTGCTCGCTCGAGATCCCGCGGTCGAAGACGCCGCGAACCGCCTGTAGCCAAGCAGACGGGTCATCCGAAGCCTCCGAGGGCGGGACCAGCAGACGGTCATCGAACTCCAGGACGCCGGTCGCCAGGAACGGAACGCCGTGAGCGACAGAGGCCGGGAGTTTGAGCTTCGCCCCGGTGGCGTACGCGAACGGCATGAGGGTGAACGTCGCCTCGCCGTAGAGCAGATCCAATTCGGCGTCCGGGAGGTCGGGACGCAAGCTCCATCGGTGCGTTGAGCTGAGTTCGGCGACGCGATCCGATGGGTCACTACCGGCAACGACAACCCTGGCTTCGGGGAACCCTTCAACGATCGACGGCAGGAACCGGTCTGCGAAGTGCTCGAGAGCGTCGGCGTTCATCGTTGCCGAGAGCGAACCAACGAACAGCAGGGTCGGCGATTGCCCCGCCTCGAGCGCCGGGGCTATCGGCACGTCAAGGTCGGTCCCAATGGGCACAACGAAGCCTTCGTGCATGCCCATCCCATCCTCGAAGCCCTCCCGGTCAGCTGATGTCACATGGAGCAGGGTCCTGGATCCCGCGGTACCACCGGCGTTCGTGCGGAGGTAGTCCAGCGAGGACTTCGCGACCTGACGGCCGAGGCGACTCGACGTCGTCGCCTCGAGATCTGAGAACCACTGGAACTCGTCGTTGTGCGTCCACACCGCGGTCGGCAGGTCACAGCCATCCATCAGTTCTGCCGTCACGAGGTAGCTGCACAGGACGCCGCCCCACCGTCGAGTGTCGAGTTCTTCAGCGACGGCCGTTCGGAAGCCCGGAGTGAGGAACTTCTCTTTGAAGTAGTGGCTGCTCTTCGCGAGCGTGCGCGCACCGGCGAGGACACGGCCGCGCATCTGCGTCCCCCGTGACTCGACAGAAGCGACGCCTCCGGAGCGATAGCGCAGAGTCTCGGATGCGGCGACCACCGTCACCTCGGGAGCGATTCGCGAAAGGTGCCGGGCGGATCGTTCAACAAGAAGGTCGGCGCCGTTGCGCGGTGGCACGACGAGGTGGGGAGCCAGAACCAGGATCGGTACGTCGAAGTTGAACGGTGTCACGGAGCACCAAGGTAGTCGCCGATCACCCACAGATCCTTCCACAGAAGAGAGGACGCACCGCCCCCCAACTAGCTCGACTGCTTCGACATGACCTCACCGAGGATCGCCTCGATGTCGGCTGGAGAACCGAAGAGCTGCGAGGCGTCTGCGTCACGCCGAGGCGAAACCTGTGCCGATCGGATCGCGCTGGCGAAGGCCTCGGGATCGCCGGCGCCTGCAACGTCGTGGCACTCCGCGTCCGCGAGCAGCGTCGCCGCTTCGCTCGCGGGGTTGATGGAAGCGGCGATCGGCGTGCCGACCGTCAGATACGTCGTGAGCTTCGACG
>CAWIHT010000005.1:0-84408 GCA_963836085.1 uncultured Actinomycetota bacterium | reverse complement strand
CTGATGAGTGCGGGTTTTTGACCGCTCACCGTTGTGTCCCCGGTGTCGTCGTCAGGACGCAGCTCTTGGTCGTACCGCGGCGAATGCCGAATCGCAGGATGTCCGGGGCCGTCAGAACTCGTTGGTGGGGTGGTCATGTCGTATTGTGGTTTGGTGTCGAAAGGGTGGATATGGACAGGTGTGTTGCCCTGCTAGGTGCCTTGGTGTTGTTCCTGGCGGCTTGTGGGGCTGCGGCTGATGAGACCGCGGCGCCGGTTCTTGTCGACGATGGCTCGGTGGGTCAGACGGCGACGACGGTAGCTGAGGTCGAGTACGGGCCGTTTCTGATCGAGGACCGGTTCGATGTTGTGGTCGGGCTGGCGTGGTTGGATCTGAGCCCTGCCCTTGTGGATGGACCGATCGAAACCGGTGGCCCTGTGGCAGTGCTGATGGACGATTCGACTCCTGATTCGTTGCGCATCGCCGTCAACGGCGGCGGTTGTGTCCCTCGCGTGGGTATCACGGTGCTGCAACCGCCACCAGCGCTGCAACTAGGAATCGAGGTTGGCGACAACATCGCTACCCCAGGCTACGAGTGCGCAGCGTTGCTCACCACTCATGGGTTCGAGCTGCGCCTCAGCGAACCGGCAAGCCTCGACGAGGTTGCCTTCAATCCGGTGTTGACCGAAGGCGGAGAGCACACGCTGATAATCTTGCCGGAAGTCGATGGGTCTCCCTCGGGAGAGGTGATGCTTTCCTGCCAACCGGGCGGCCGATCGTTCCCTGCCAGGTCACTCAGGGACATCCCGACAGTCGAAAGCATCGACCTGCCGCCGCTGATTCCCGAGATGCAGAGATTCTTCTCGGAGGGCGAAGGTCTGGATTGGCCACAGGACGGCTGGCGAGCACTGGATCAGAATGATGAACGGGTACTGATTGTCCGTTACGACACAACCACCGACGGTCTTCGGTTCATTGACTTCGAATACCAGGACGGCTCGCTGCGGTGGGCCAGGACTTCGGTAGGCGGGGCCTGCCCGCTGCAGATAAGGCTTCCGGAGGACCTGGGAGCTGTCACCTGGCGACTTGATCCCGACGCCGAACCGCTGTCTCCGGAGTCCACGTCGATATCGGTGCTCGTCACCGAGATGGTCTGCGCAGGCGGCCAACCGATGGGTGATCGACTCGTCGGCCCCGAAGTGGCTATGACCGACACCGAGGTACTCATCGTATTCGCCGCCGAGCCACCAAACGCAGGGGAATGCCCCGGCAACCCCGAAACTCCAGTCGTTGTCGAGTTGCCTGAACCATTGGGGGATCGCACGCCAAGAGACGGACTCGACACGGGCCTCAACCTCACCGACTTCCTCGAATAGGGACAAGCTGGGGGACTCCACTACGCGCTCTACCACCTGTTCTTTGTGCCGTGTCCATAGGCAGCCCCGCACAGACCGCCAAATATGGGCGATATCACTCCCGATATGGCGTGCGCGAGAACGGCACCTGCCGCTCGGCCTCGTTGCATCCAGTCGGTTACTCAGGGTGGTTGGACACCCGTGGGCGTTGTTAGCACACCGCTTGCTAACTATGACAACTTGTGTACGTGGTGTCCGTTTTGGTGGTTTGGGGTGTTGACTTGGTCGGGTGCAGGTCGGTTCGTTTCCTGGTGAGGGGAAGGAACCATGATGACAACTACAGAGACTTCCTATGTGCCGGCGGTGGTGTCGCCGGATTTTGATTCGTTCACTGTACGGCAGGCTATTGCCGGCTTTTTGGCTGGCTATGGCGATACGACCCGTCAGGCATACAGTCTGGATCTACGCCAATGGCTCCGCTGGTGCGACAACCACGAGCTCAGGGTGTTTGAGGTGCGACGTGCCCACATCGAACTGTTCGGTCGTAGCCTCGAGGCCGACGGCAAAGCGAAAGCCACTGTGGCGAGACGCCTGTCGACGGTGGCGGGGTTCTACAGATACTGTTTCGAGGAAGAACTGATCTCGAGATCACCAGCGGCTCATGTGCGCCGTCCCCGTGTCGACTACGAATCCAAGGTGTCTGGGTTGGATCGCAACGAACTCGGCATGTTCTTGGTCCAAGCTGGACTTTGTGCCGGGAGGGATCATGCGTTGGCGTGTCTTCTGGCACTCAACGGGTTGCGGATCTCGGAGGCGTTGAACGCCGATATCGAACACCTCGGCCTCGAACGTGGACATCGGACGTTGGTGATTACCCGCAAGGGAGGCAAGATCGTCACCATCCCGCTAGCGCCCCGCACCGCCCGGGCAATCGATCTTTGTGTCGGGGAACGAGAAACAGGACCGATCCTTCTCAATCATGACGGCACTCGCAGGTTGGATCGGCATGCGGCGACCCGGATCGTGAAACGACTAGCCAAGACTGGCGGGATTGATAAGAACATCTCCCCACACTCACTACGACACTCGTTCATAACTGCAGCGCTGGACGCCGGAGTGGCGTTGCGGGATGTCCAAGAAGCAGCATCACACGCCGACCCGAGAACAACCATGCGATACGACCGGGCCCGCCAATCACTGGACCGGCACGCCACCTACATCGTCGCCACCTACCTAGCAGGCGCAAGCCGATAACCAACAACCGGGCGACGCCACACAAAGGGCAGCGCCCCGCACAGATATGCCGGTCCCCGGACGCAGAGGGGGACGCTTGTTGTAGCGCGGTGCGGTGGCGAGCTCTGCGCGGCGGCGGCTGGCTCCTAGAGCTTCGCCAGCGCTATGAATAGAGCCGCGACCATGTGCCCTCGGTGGCGGGGTTGTTTGGCAACACCGACGTTGGCCGCCCGGCTGGACCCTCGGGACATCCCGGCGGCGGCGGCGCCGATGTCGTCTTGTTCGGACGACCGAGGGGAGGGCAGTCGCTCCCCACCCCCGGGCCCGATTTGGTCCAATCGAGAGTTATGGGACCGCCTGCAACACCGCAGCAAGCTCGCTCAGAGCGAAGTCGTCCTGATCAGGGGATCCATCGGTCAGGCGCACGACGACGTCGTCTAGTCGTGGCGACGCGTGGCCATCCGATACGTCGAAGATCCCGTTGTCGTCACTTATGGGGACCCAGAGCTCCTTCGATACAGACCCTATGTCTGGTGCCTCGTCGACGGTCACATGGTCCAAGAACAGCACCAGGCTCTGCCCCTCCTTGAGCGGCGTGAGCCCGGGTGTGGTAACACGATCCAGGTCCACAACGCCGACAAGTAGGGTCTTGGCTTCTATGTCGCCTTTGACGATGGTGTCGACGTCGAATTCGTAGACGACCATTGGGATCCCGGGGATAGGATTGCCGTATTGATCCGTTTCTGGGTCGCCGCCTCTGTCGTCGAATCGCGCTGCTACATCGCTCACTTCGCCGGCTACCACAACGTCCGCAACGTTTCCTAGATCTGTCACGGTCTCGTAGATGTAGTAGTCAAACTCCATGTGAGTTCTGTCGGCAGGCAACGCGAGGTTCCAGGCCGCGACTAGCAAGACGACGGCGCCGCCAAGCCAGAGGCCACGCCGTAGAGAGTTGTGCCAATTGCTGGTCATCATTTGTCTCCTCTCATATGGTGTCTCGGACTAGTAGCGGAGCGACCAACCGACATAGTCATCCGCCCACGGTGGGTTGCCGTTGCACGAGAACTTCTCGGCTCCTTGTTCCATTACTGCTGGGCTGATAGTGCACGACATCCAAACGTGATCGAGACCGTACGCGTGTCCCAACTCATGTGACGCCGTTACCCACTTCTCGCGGTCAGTCATAGTGTCCATGTGGTTCTTATTGAACTTGATCGTCACCTCGTCGCTCCAGTAGGTGTCGCCAATCCAATAGCAGGTCCACGAGGTCCGAGCGTTCCAATCCCCCGCGTAACTGCCGTCGTATACGTTGATGTTCGGGTCGCTGCCCGATGTGTAGGTGAAATAGGACGTTGACGTTCCGGTGTCAGCGTCCCATTCGGACTGTGCTGTGAAGAAGGCGTTCTTGTAGGTCTGTTCCATTGAGAAGTAGTTGTAGGTGACAGTTGGGAGGACTGCACCTCTGTACTTGCAGCCATGGAAGTCATAGGCAAGTGCGGGGGTCACAACGGCGGTGAAGACCACCGAGAATACGAAGAAGGCGAGTGGCCAATAGAGACGCTTCGCCGACTGAGCGGACCACGACATCAGTTCCTCCTGTGTCTCATCGGCCCGCTGCGCCTATGTGAGCACTATGCCGAACGGTCCCGCGAACCACTAGGGCCCATCGTCCCGCTATTCGACACGATGTCGGGACCATCTGACAAGTTATGTCACCGGGATAGTGCCGCCCAGGGAGCGCTGCAAACCTGGGTGCCGGCTCCGGTCGACCTGACCGACAGAGACACGGCCCACGCCGACCAATCGATATCGAGCGAGAACGCACATCTCGGAGACCGCCCTGGAACGGCACGCCTGTGCTCGGCCTCCCAAACACTCACGGTGACCATCGTGGTCTTCAGGATGGCCCCGATCCGAGCGCATCGGCTCAAAATCGAGTGCTCGATATCGTTCTGGGGGTGAGCGCTGTGTGCGTGGATCTGGTGTGCCGGTACCCAGAGCGTGGTGGATCAGGCTGCGGGCGCCGAGCCTGTTCGGCGGGTCTGCGCTCCCTATTGTCGTGCTCGGCCTGATCGAGATTCGCCGGTATGTGGTCGGGTTCACAGGCGGGGGACCAACAACAGCCTGCTCGGTGCCAGTCCCGCCACGTTCCGGAGCCCGACTTGGCGTACGCTGCAGGTACTGCGTCAGGGGCGTGTAACGATTCCTGTTGCTTGTGGTGAGTAATGGGTGAGGAGGTGTTGTGTCGGGCGAACGGAGTGACGCCGAGTTGCCCATGGCTTCGGGTGATGATCTGGCCGCGTTTACTGAGATGTACGAACGCTCGTGCGAGGAGATCCTTGCCTACTTCTACCGGCGAACTTGGGATCCACACGTCTCGGCGGATTTGGTCGCTGAGACCTTTGCCGCGGCGTGGCTGCGTCGTGGCACCTACCGCGGCGGGGACGGTGCACCGGTCGCGTGGCTGTTCGGTATCGCCAAGCGGGAGCTGGGCAGGTATCGGCGCCGTCGCAAGATCGAGTTTCGTGCCGTCAAGCGTCTCGGTATCCAGGTTCCGCAGTTGGAGAATGACTCGGCGGAACGGATCGAGGAGATGGTCGACGCCCGTGCCTTCCGAGCCGAGTTGGTGGCAGCGTTGAAGCGGCTGTCTGATTCCGAGCGTGATGCGGTGCAGCTCCGCGTCATTGACGAACGGTCCTTCAGGGAGGTCGGGGAACGACTGGGTTGTTCGGAGGGTGCGGCCCGGGTGCGGGTGCATCGTGCGCTCAGGAAGTTGGCCGATGCCATGGAGGCTCCGACATGAGCAGGATTCGCTATCTTGATGAACTCCAGGGCGAGCTCGAGCGAGCGGCACAGAGTTCGCTGATTCCGGTGCACCGTCGCTGGGCCGGGATAGCAGTCGCAGCCGCTGCGTTCGCCCTTGTTCTGGTGGTGGGAGCCGTCATGTGGGTGGTCCGGGGCCCCGCCGAGGTGGCTGCTCCGACGACGACGTCAACGGTCGCGCCACGGGTTGATGCTGTGGATCCACCGGTGGCTTGGGCAAGGCTTTCCCAGGAATCTGTGTACATCTCGGAGTCCTCATTCACACTGCAGCGGGTCATCGAGGGACCTCGCGGCTTCATCGCGATCGGTGACGAGTCCGGCGCCTCGGAGCAGCGCAACGGATTTGTGCTCATGTCCGACGACGGCACCGTGTGGACCCGTATCGATGATCCCGCGGTCTTTGGGGGCGTGAGCCTCCAGGCCATTGCCGATTCGGGTGGCTCGATGGCGCTGGCGGCCCTCGGCCCGGACACTGATGTGCGCTTCTACGCCAGCGGGGACGGAGCCGCTTGGGACGCTGCATCGATCGAAGCGACCGGCAACACAGAAGGGCGCATCGCACATGCCATCGCCCCATTCGGTGAAGGGTTCATCGCTGCTGGCAGTGGATGGTTGGATGATGGCTCCGATGTGGTCGAGACCGGAGTGATCTGGGTCACGGATAGCGGACGCAGCTGGCAGGAGATCGTGGTTCCCGCGTTCGCTTCATCATCGCTTGATGACATCGTGGTAGTGGGCGACGTGATCCACATTGCCGGCCTGTCCGAGATCGGTGATGGCGAGAGCGAACCGACAATCTGGACTTCTAGGGACGATGGGGCCACCTGGTCCTCGACACTGCTCCCTCGTATAGAGGAGCACGGTTTCGCCGGTGTTTCGGGTATCGCCGAACGCGATGGGTTGTGGGTGGCTGTCGGTTTCGAGGGCAACTCGGGCGCCGTATGGACATCGGGCGACGGTATCGACTGGCGGCGGTACACACCTCAGGGCGACGAATTCAGTGCAGAGAAGCTTCCCACTCGGGTGCACGACGTGGTTGTCACCGACCACGGGATCGTGGCCGTAGGTGCCCAGTTCCTCGGGGCCGACATCGGGCGTATCACATGGGTATCTCTAGATGGTGGTGACTGGACGAGGCTCGACTTCACCGATCCGACGACTATCGAGAACGCTTCTGTAGTTGCGTATTCGTTGGCGGCCGACGAGTCGACAGTCGTTGCGGTCGGCGCCGAGATGGCAATTGAAGGCGCCAGTCTCGGCGCGGTGTTCGTCTCTCCACCTGGGCCCGGCATGGAGCCGTTGGTAGCCATGGCGGATTCAGAAGTACGGGATCCAGAGGCCGGCGATGACCAACCCGCGGTCGAGGCCGGAGACGGATGGGTGCGACTCGGAATCGATTCGTTGGTCGCCGAGGGATACGGGACTCCAGACGGCGGGTGGGTCGACGCAACACTGAATCCGCTGCTTATGTGGGATGCGGGCGACATCGCCCGGCTGGTGGTTCCTGGTGCGTTCCGACTCGATGCCACTACAGGCGAGCTGACGCCATGGATTGTGGAACGCATTCCCCGACTAGGTGACGGTCTCGAAGTCGCAGGCGACGGAACCGTCACGGTGACCTACACGGTCCGGGAAGAAGCCGTCTGGGAAGACGGAACCCCGGTGACCGGAGCCGACCTGGCGTTCACACACGAATTGATCATGCGGTATGCCGACCAGATCGAGATAGACACGAGTGCGCACGACCTCATCGATACCAACTCGATGATTGCGGACGGCAGATCCCTCACCTTCCAGCTGACCACACCAGACGTAGCCTACGAGCGATTGTTCGAGTGGGTCCTGCCTTCACACATCATTGACCCGGACACGTTCCTCGATGACTGGAACGAACAACTATGGCTCTCTGCCGGCCCATTCCGCTTCGTGTCCTTTGACATACCCACCGCCCGCCTCACCGAGCCGAGCATCGTCATGCTCGAACGTAACCCGAACTACTGGGAGACCGATCCAACGACCGGTGACACCCTGCCGTACCTAGCCGGCATCGAGCTTCACGTCTTCCCCGGCGGCACCGAACCAGGCACTGGCGCACGCCTGATCAAAGCCCGCGAACTCGACGCCGTGCTCGGCAACATGGCCGCTACGTGGGAACTTCCCGCCTACGGGGACCTCGACGAGCAGGGCCTCGAGATTCGCACCACCGCCGACACCCTCTATGAAGTCGTGATCTTCAACCTGGCCGAGGGACGGTTCGACGTCAACCCGACCTCACTCAACCACCTCCTCCAATACCGCCAAGCTGTCCTGTCGGCGATTGACCGACAAGCACTGGCCGAAACGTTGTCCGCAACGCCGGTGAACAGCATCGTGGGACTGGCATTCGACCGATACGAGCACGAAGCATGGGCGGAATACGAGGACCCGACGCAAGTCGACGAACTGCTCACCGGCCGCGCCGAACCCGTCGAAGCGGTCTACACCAGCAGCTACGCAGATTCCACAATCGCCATTGGCGAGGCCGTAGCGAGCCAGCTCACGTCAGCAGGCATCAACACCACAACCCAATTCGACGGCGACTTCTTCGGAACCCAGCTACCCGAACGCCAATTCGACCTCTTTGCGATCCGGCTATTCGCCAGCAACCTCGGATCAGGAAGCGTCGTTGATGGCCTCGAAGCGTACGCACCCGGACAAGAGATAGTCGACTGGACGGGACTCGACGCCGAAGCCGACCATTACGTCGACATCCTCGAGCAAGCCCGCACCGAGTTCGACCCGGACCGCCTCGCAGCTTTGCTTGTCGAAGCAGAATCTGTTCTCGCAGACAACGCGCTCATCTATCCACTCGTCCTACGTCAGAGCAGAAACGTCATCTACTGGCCCGACCGTATCCAAGGCATCACACCGAACCGCGGCGGCAACTGGCACACCTGGAACGCCGCATGGTGGCGACCAGGCAGGTAGACAACGACAGCGGGCTCTCAATCGCCGCGTAGCCGGAGGGTTCCGTGTCGGCGTCCGGTACGTCCAGTCCTTGGGCAACGCAGGCCAATCCCTATCACCAGATCGGGCGCAGGAACGAGCCGTTCCCTGGAGAGCGCATACCGGCAAATATGAGCGATATCACTCCAAATATCGAGTGCTCAGTATCGGCACGTCTCTGTTCGGGTGATCGGACACTCTCAGTTGTGTCGTTCGCTAGCGGGCCAAGCGGATGACACCCATGTTCTGCTTTCGGTGAGCGCCTATCGGGGTCGATAGATGTCTGCCCGATGGTCGATGTAGATGACCTGGACCGTCCGGTTGATTTCGCTGATCTCGTAGACGATGCGATAGGCGCCGACTCTTGCGGAGTGAAGGCCGGCTAGGTCGCCTCGCAGTGGTTTACCGACCCGATGCGGGTTCTCGAGTAGCGGACCAACAAGGTAGTCCAGGACTGCGAGGGCAATCTTCTCGGGGAGTCGATCAATAGCTCTTCGGGCCGGCCCGGCGACGACCAGATCCCAAGGCGCTTCTGTCATGCCGTCTTGGAGCGGAGTTTGGTACGCAGCGTCTCGATCTCGTCCATGGTGACAACATCGCCACTGGCGATGGCAGCCCGTCCTTGCTTGATCTCGCGCATGGCCGCCGGATCCGAGAGGATGGCCAGCGTTTCTTCGATTGCCTCCAGATCGTCTGTGCTGAGCACAACAGCGACGGGACGTCCGTTGCGGGTAACGGTGATACGTTCTTGGGTGGTGACGACTTCGTCGACGACCTCTGACAGTTTGGCCTTGACCTCGGAGAGTGGGAGTGTTCTTGACATGACCATAATTATAGTCTGAATGAGGCTTCGGTCAATCC
This sequence comes from uncultured Actinomycetota bacterium, assembly GCA_963836085.1. GTDB lineage: Bacteria > Actinomycetota > Acidimicrobiia > Spongiisociales > UBA5794 > JAHEEL01. The sequence goes on along the minus strand of CAWIHT010000005.1, from coordinate 75,172 downwards.
CTTTGACTACGGCCGCGTCCACATCGCGTGCACAAGACGATGAGAACTGACGCGAGACAGTGAAAGATGACGAGCATCACAAAGTGGCTCTGACCGGGGCATTCTCACGAAATGAGCCGTCCCGTCGGGCGCGTCAAAAGAAGACCCCAAGAGCCTTCACACGGCAGAGGTCACTGGTCCAATCCCAGTAGCGCCCACCAGGTCGAGTGCGCGGCGCTGCTATCGGACGCGGCAGCGTCGGCCAAGTCCGCTGCGACCGAGCGGCATAGGCGCCCGCGGGATCTGCCAGCCAAGGGCCGATCCGCCGTGATCGTGCGCAGACGCGGGAGGCTCCGATCCCAGTCTTGCCGTTCGGAACATCCAGGTCGAGCGGGTGTCGGTGAAGCTCGCGTTCGTCGCGAGCGAGATCGCGATCTAGGGTCAGAAGGCTGTTCGCCGGGGAGGGGCGTCAAATCGGCGCAGACATAGCTGTCGCACGCCACCGCGCCCGTCAGTTGTGCAGAGATCGGATCTCGTCGAGAGTCGGGCAAGGGTCGAGCCGGTAGATGCGACACTCTTCATCGGAAAAGGTGCGTGACAACTGGGCCGCAGCGTGCTCGACGACTTCGTCGAAGTCCAGGGTAACGATCGTCCAGGTCGACCCGGCGCCGGCGACTATGTGGTCGCCGTCGAGCCAGTGGCCGTCGGATACCCACGAGATCGGAACGATGTCAAGCTGCTCGCCGGTCTCGGCGTCAACGATGTGAACGAAGCCGTCGGTACCGCCGAGCATGGCTCGATCCCCGCTCGGCGATAGCGCCAATCCCCGCACGCGTTGAGATGGCCCGACGAGTTGGAGTGGCTGCCATTCGTCGGTGTCGACGCGGTGAATGCTGGTGTCGAGGTTCTTCATGAGGAGGAACGATCCGTCTCGCGCGACTTCCAGATTGTCCGCCATCCGAAACTCGAACTCGGCGATGATGGCGAAGGTGGTGCGGTCGACTGCCACGAATACGTCACTCTCGAGGCGACGGGCGAGAAGCCATCCCGACCCGACCGCCTCGACCCTGGCCAAGCCGCCGATTGCCGCACCGATGTCAAGCGCCTCGCGTTCCTCCAGAGTCGCCGTGTCCCAGACATGGACGACGCCAGTCTGATCCATGGCCGCCAGCTCCGTGCCGTCCGGTGAACAGACGGGAGGAGCGGTAGGCATGAACGTGGTTCCGCGGCCAGCGCATGCCTCTTCTCCGACCTCTCCCAACTCCCAAGCGTCCATCGAGGCTGCACAGCCCATGAAGTCGGTTGTGTCGCCGGTCGCGGAATCCCACACAGCAAGAGGCCCGGCACTGCCGGACGAGCTGTCTCCCTTGATGAACAGCACCCGGTCGCCGGGCAGAGTGACAACGTACCGTTGGGCGATCTCCGCGATCATTGTCTCGCGCAGCGATCCAGTAGCTGTGTCGAATACTGCGAACGATTCAATCGGGTTGCCCGCGGTTCCCACGTGCACCGCCGCTCCGCTGGAGCTCCCCGGGTTGACACTGAACCGATTCATCTCGAACCAGAAGCGGAGGTCTTGGTCATCAGGGGATGCCTGCCCGCCGGGTGAGAAGTCCCAGACGCTTATCACTCCGTCGCTGGCGGCGGTGTATAGCAACTGCTCGGTCTCGTCGTAGCCGAGCGAGTGAACCGCTCCGGTTGGCAATGACCGAATGAGTCTGCCGTCCTCATTGCTCCACAAGCCTGTCGTTTGGCCATTGGTGCCGGCGATGATCACGAAGCCGTCGGGGAACTCGACGAATTCGGCGGCGTAGATTTGGGGTCGGTCGTCGAGCCCCGTGAATCGATCCGTCGGGTGGCTCGTTGCTAGATCGTAGAGCTGGAGAGCGTACCCGGTGGGGCCATCGGGATCGACGGCGACGAAGGACGAGCCGTCAGGATGGAATACTCCGACCGTAGCCCCGAGTTCGACGAGGACATCGAACGTCTCGGTGTCGTAGATGACGGCGCGATGCCCCGGCACGGGCGGGGCGGCATACTCAATCGCCGCCAGCAGTGGGGCGTCCTCCGCGAATACCGCTTGGCCGAAGACCGGGATCTCCACCGCCTGCTCCCACGTGGTGGTGTCAAGGATTCGCAGCGACGGTGCCCCGAAGGGGCCGAGGCAGTCGACGTCGACTTGTACTCCGATGTACCGACCGTCGGCTGACCAGGAGCGAGGACCGGTGTGGGCGCCACACTGGGAGTTGCCCAGTTCCACCGCTCGCGCAACTGCGCCAGTGGATGCATCGAGCACCAGGAGCCGTGGGTTCGCCTCGGTGGTGGCGATGGCGACGAACTGCCCGTTCGGCGAGAACACCGGCGAACCTGTCGTGATCGGAGCGCTGGGATCGGGTAGCAGTGCCTTGTCGGCGTGAGCCCACCGGTGACCCCACGTGGCCGTGTCGACGAGATGGAGTTCACCGGGAGTCCAGTAGGCAAGCGCCGAACCATCGAGCGACAGATCCATTGCGAGTAGATCTCCTTCGGGAGCGACGCTGTGCTGAGCCACGAGGATGTCCTCTTGCATGGCCCGACGCAACGTCGTTCTGTGATCCAGCGACACAACCAGATCGGGAGAGGTTGCGAGCGAGTGGAGCGAGAGCAGGATTGCCAGCTCGGGGTCTTCTCCGATTGCGTTCAGGGCGGCGGCGCTGAGCTCATTGGCGAAGGCTCGTGCCGCTTCGGTCGCGGCGCGATCTCGTTCTGCGTCGGCGTCAAGCCGATTCTGCTCGGCGCGCGCTGCATTGGCGTCTGCAATCCGCGATTCCTGCTGGGCAAGCTCCGCTTGCGATCGAGCGTCGTTCCGGGCGAGCATGGCGATCGTGGCCAGCACCAAGGCGATGGCGGCCGCTGTCGCAAGGCCCAGGAGCACCAACCGGCGCCTCCGCTGGTCGCGCCGAAACCGCTCCTTCTCCGCTCCTTGGCTGGCGGAGAGAAATGCTTCCTCCAGGTGGCTGACGGCGAGGTCGACATCTGATGGATCGGAAAACATTGTCAGCCTCGAGCCGGTGAGAAGGTAGTCGTCGCTTCGGTCGTGATCCTCCCAATCTGCAGCAGCGGCCGCGAGCCGCCGATGGCGATTGATGCTCTCCCGGGCCTGATCGACCCAGCCGGCGAGTCGTGGCCATTCCCTCAGAAGCGCCTCGTGCGCGACCTCGACGGTCGGCTCGCCCGTCGACGCTCGGTCGAATGTGAGCAGTCGGTGGTCCGCGAAGGCCGCCATGACCTTCTCTGCGTCGTCACGACCGCTCAGCTCGTTGATGGCGATCCTCCGGCGCTGGGGTTCGTCACCGGCAAGAGCCACCAAGTGCAGGAATAGCTGCCGGGCGGTCTCCCGACCGGTGCCTTCGAGCCCCTCGTAGATCTCTTCGGCGCGTTTGGCCAACGCACCGCTGATTCCACCCGCGGCCCGGAGTTCCGCAAGTGTCAGCACTCCGGAGTCAGAGCGATCGAAGAGATCAGCGAGAGCGTATTCCAGCAGCGGCAGGGTCGACGGTCGGTGCGCTGCCTGAGCCACGGCGGTTGCCACAAGATCGGGCTCGATAGCCACGCCGACGCGGGTGGCTGGTCCGACGACGATCTCCCGCACTTCGTGGTCCTCGAGTGGCGTAACGAGTACCAATCCGGGCTCGACGAGGCCAGCGAGGTGCCACGCTGTGAGCACCCGGTCGAGGTAGTCGGCACGGACCGCCACGAGGATCCACGGTCCTTCGCTCCCAACTGCGACTGCGGCGAGCGTCTCGAGAAATGCCGATTGGTCAACCGGTGAGGTCGTTGAGAACAACTCCTCGAGTTGATCCACGATCAGTACCGACTTCTGCGCCCTTCCGAGACGATCAACAACGGTTCTCAACTGATCGTGTGTTGTGGATCCGGGGTGGAGGATTGCGACGTCGGTGCCCCGGACGCGTAGCACTGGCATCAGCCCGGCTCGCAGCACGGATGACTTGCCGCTCCCCGATGCTCCGACCAGCACCAACAGCCGAGGGCCAACCGATCGCTCTAGCGCTTCGCACAACCGCCGCACCAGCGCGGCGCGGCCATGAAAGTCGCCGGCATCGTCCTCCCCAAAAGTGCGTAGGCCCTTGTACGGGTTGCGTCTGGCAGTGGTGGCAACCGCGTTGTCGGACTGCAGCGCGGACGGCGTTTCCAGGACCGGATCCTGGTCGAGGATCCGCCGCTGGAGGAGTCGCAACTCCGCCCCCGGCTCCAGACCAACCTCCTCGGCGAGCACCAATCGCACCTGGTCGTAGACACGGAGCGCCTCGGCTTGCTGCCCGATTCGGTAGAGGGCGAGGATGCGCAGCGCCCAGAGCCGCTCACTCAGCGGGTGGCGGCGGGCTAGGTCGTCGAGTTCTGTGGCTGCGGCTGCCTCCGAACCGGTGAAGAGATCCGCGGCGATTCGCGCCTCGATCGCGGCGGCGTGGAGCTGCTCCAGTCGAGTGATCTCAGGGCGGAGGGCTTCGGCATCGGCGAGGTCTTCGTACGGCCGTCCCCGCCACAGCGAGAGGGCCTCATTGAGAAGGACGAGAGCTTCCTTGGGATTGGTTGCGACTTCAGCGCTGCCCCGAGCCGCCAGTCGTTCGAAACGGGACGCATCTACGTCGTCGAGTTCGACCTCCAACGCGTATCCGGGTGGCCGCGATCGCAAGAGCTCGCCGTCGGGGAGCGCCTTGCGCAGCCCAGACACGTATCCCTGGATGGTCTTGCGGGCGGTGTCCGGCGGCTTCTCGCCCCAGAGGCTGTCAATCAGCCGGTCGGTGGAGACCACCCGGTTGGCGTGGATCACCAACAACGCCAGGACGAGGCGCTGCTGCGGACCTCCGAGTTCGACGGGCGCGCCATCGGCCCGAACACCGAGTGGACCCAGGCACAGGAACTCCACAACTGCAACATACGCTCCGGCGTCGCTTCTGTGAAGGGCCACAAAGCTCCGGGATGGCTCTGACCGCCGACTGACCACCTCCTAGCCGATTCCTTGCTGCCCCCCTCGACAGTGGAGGGGTGGCATACGTAGGTACGCGAACCGTGGTTGCAGTGATGGTTCTAGCGGCGTTGCTGGCCGGCACAATGGTCGCTTCAGCCTCAGGCGTGGGTGTCCCATTGGGAGTCGGATCCCTCTACCGTCAATCGCCCGAGGGGCCGGTCGACGCGGGCCAGCGTCCCCAACCAAACGAGGCCTCCCGCGCCACCACCGGTAGCCAGTCAACCGGGAACGAAGGCACCCGGGATGCTGTCATCGCGAGCGGAACACCCCAGCAGAGGGAGATGGTCGGGTGGGCCGTCGACCGCTTCGCGGCGATCGGGCTTCAGCTACCCGAGGTCGAGATCGGCTTCCCGGAAGGTGGCCAATCGGAATGCGGCGGCGCTCCGGCCCGGACCTACCTCGACCACGAGCCCATCAAAGTGATGATCTGCTGGAACAGCCAGCTGATACTTCTCCACGAGCTGGCTCATGCCTGGGAGGCCCACAACGTCGACCCAGCACAGCATGAGCCGTTCATGGCGATGCGGTGGGGAGTCGAGTCGTGGGCCGAGCCCGACGACGCATGGGCGGAACAGGGTCGAGAACACGCCGCCAACGTCATCGCCTGGGGACTGCTCCAAGACCCGTATCCGATCTCCAGGACATACCCCAACGATGCCGAAAGCCTCAAAGCTGCATTCCGATTCCTCACCGGAACCGACCCGCTCCACGACGGCGGAACCGTTTTCCAACCGCCCGATCGTGACCTCTTCGCAACACACAACGACCCACTCGAATCCGGTGCGTAGGTGTCAGCACACGTTGCACTCTGGAAAGGGCCTCAGGGCACATCTCGTGCGCCGTCGGGTCGGTGCGGCAGCCGGTGAATGAACTCCGCTCCGCCCGTCGCTGACCTTTCACCAGGTCAGAGCTCCCGATTCATAGCGGACCTTGCGCCGGTCAGGCAGCCTTTGACGGTGCCGATCGCGGTCGATCCTTAATCGTGTGGTCGGACAAGTTCGGGACCGTGAACACAACGCGTCCACGTCACAGCGAAGGGCACTGAGAACTGGCGCGAAGAAATGAGACGCCAAGCGGATCTCTGGCCGGGCACTTCACCGCGATTGCCTGGGGCCTCGGGCACGCGATATGGACATCAGGAACCTTCATACGGCAGCGTCACCGGCCCGATCCCGGCAGCGCCCATTGAGCGAACCGCCGCGTGCCTGAGTCAGGTGAGTTGACTCCACCCAACCACGGAGGGGCCAGCCGCTGCACTGAACCCAGTGCGAACTACCCAACAGCTACGTGGTGGTGGCCCCGGCACTCAAGCGGCAACGCGTGGCCGTCGTCTGAGCCGTCGTCCGAACCGTCGCCAACTTCCCGAAGCTTCTGCTTGCCGGAGAACCTACGGGGACCTCGACGCGGAGACCTGTCGTGTCGTCATAGAACGGCTGAACCCGTTCGGGTTTCCCGCAGGCTCCGACGAACCCGGACGGGTTCACATCGGACCGTACCGCCATTTCTGGACGCTACCCGCCGTGTAGCGCAGCATGGGGGAGCACCACCAAGGGCGTTCCCATTTCAAAGAGTCCGGCTGGCGCTGTTTGCACCGAAGCTCTATCAGGTTCCGTGCTTCGGCTGGCTACTGGAAGCGCAAGACCCTCCTAGTTGCCACAGGAGCATGCTGGTACGTCTGCGCAGTGGGATCTGGTGACGGATTGGCCCAATCAACGCCTCGCGGATGTTAAAGTCCTAGAAATAAGCTCTTATCCCTGATAGGGTCGCATAAATACGATGTTGTAGGAAGGAGGCGAGTTCAGTGGATACCCCGACACCGAGGAGAATTCGACGAGCGCAGCTTCAAGTCGGCGAAGACCTGAGGACCTGGCGCTTGCTGCAACGCCTCACGGTGGAACAAGTGGCGGACCGTGCCGGTGTTGGACGGACAACGGTCTTGCGCCTCGAGTCGGGAGATGGCGCGAACTTCGAGACAGTGCTGCGCGTCGCGCGCGCCCTCGGCGTTCTCGATCAGCTTGTCGCATCGCTCGACCCGTATGAGTCGGACGTGGGTCGACTTCGCGCCGACGAGGTCTTACCCGAGCGAGTGCGTCACGCGAAGAGGCCAGGCGCGTGATGTCAGAAGTCGAGGTTGTTGTGTCGCTCGCCGGCATCGATGTACTCGCTGGACGGCTTCATTCGCATCGTCGTCGCGCTACTGAGTCCGCAACGTTCTACTACGACGAAGCGTACCTTGCGCGACCTGATGCCTACGCGTTGGATCCGGCACTGCCGCTGGTAGCAGGTGCGCTCCACACGCCAGTAGGTCTGAACCTGTTCAATGCCTTCCGGGACTCGGCGCCAGATCGCTGGGGCCGTGGCCTGATCCTGCGCAGAGAGCGGCAGCGCGCGTCGTCTACCGACGAGACCCCTCGGAGCCTGTCAGAGTTCGATTTCCTCCTCGGAGTTCGCGACGACCTGCGCCAGGGCGCCGTGCGATTCCGCGATCCACAAACGGGCAGCTACATGGAATCCGACGACATCGGCATACCGGCGGTCACGGATCTTCCGGAGCTTCTCGATGTTGCAGCACGTGTTGAGACAGATACTGCAGCGGCATCAGAGCTCAGACAACTTGTCCGGGCTGGCAGCTCGTTGGGCGGCGCGCGCCCCAAGACGCACATCATCGCGCCCGACGGTCGGATCGCGATGGCGAAGTTCCCTGCAACGAGTGCCGACCGTTGGAACGTCATAGCGTGGGAACGCGTAGCACTCCGTCTGGCCGCGGACGCAGGGATTGAGGTGCCACACTCCGAACTGGTCAGCATCGCCCGCCGATCTGTGCTGATTGTGGACCGTTTCGATCGGACACCCGGCGGCCAACGCATCGGCTATGCCAGTGCGCTCACGATGCTCGAGGCGCGTGAGGGTGATCAACGCAGCTACCTCGATGTCGCCGAAACCATCGAGGAGCGATCCCCACACGCCACCAGCGACCTCCGTCAACTGTGGCGTCGCATGGTCTTCTCCGTGATGATCTCGAACACCGATGACCACCTCAGGAATCACGGGTTCCTGTACGACGGAAGCGGGGCGTGGCGGCTATCCCCGGCATTTGATATCAACCCGGACCCGACCCCCGGACCCAAAGACCTCAGTACCGCAATCAACGAAGCTGAGACGGAAGCTCGCGTCGATCTCCTCCTGGAAGTCGCTCCCTACTTCCGCCTCGACCAAGACGCCGCGACAGACGTGATCGTTCACGTCGAACGCACCGTGAGTCGATGGCGAACCGCAGCGAGGCACACCGGACTCTCCACCAGTGAGATGGACTCCATGGAACCAGCCTTCGAGCACACCGCTGCCGAGGACGCAAGATCGCTCACGCTGAGATAGCGACTCCCGAGCGAGCTGCTCTGACTCTTCTCTGGTGGAGTTGGCTCACTTGGCTCAACCCGGTGTGGCAGGGCGACCCACGAGCTGGTGAGCTGGCTGCTGGGCGCGCACCGACGATTCGTTCTTTGGACATCAATGAGCGCGGCGCCTATCAGTCCGGAAACCACGGAACACACACCGAGACGCGTTGGGACACAACGGGACGAGAACCCAACGGACACAAGGGGTTCTGCGATAGCGAGGGATAGGGCGGGATCACTCGGGATGGGGCTTCGCGGACTGGCAGTCAAGGGGTCAGGGGTTCGAATCCCCTCAGCTCCACCCGAGAGATAGACGTTGAAGCCCTTGCTCCGGCAGGGATTTTGGCGTATCTGGCATAGACGAGCGACTCGATGGTGGATCGATCTGGATGGTTCTCTTGGATGTCTTCTGGGCAGAAGCCAGAACAGATCCCTCGTCGCCCTCGGACTCCTCGCCGTCGGAACCCACCCACCCCACCTCCCAGGCCGAAACCGACTCACACATCGAGCAGGAGAGCGATACATGGACGGGGTGTTGGCTGAGTAGAGAGCACTGCGACGCCAGATTGGCTGTTCCGTCCCCGGAGAGGCCGCGACGCCTCCTGGCGTCTTGGTTGCTTTCTGGGTCAACGGAGCACTTGGCACCTCCGAAGGATCGCCACGGCACGTGATGTGTGACACAAACGGGTGCCCAGGAGCCCTGTCCCAGAGGGGGTCTCCGCGGTCGTGCGGTGTCTGGCAATCAAGCGGTCATGGGTTCGAGTCCCCAAGCTCCACCCGGAAGACAACCTTTGAAACCATTGCGGCGAATGGGAGTTGCACCATGATTGCCAGAGTCCTCGGTAGCGCGCGACGGATACCAGGGACCCGCACACGGCGCGATCACCGGTTCGATCGCACGAGCGCCCAACACGAATGGCCACGTCAGAGCCGCGCGTTGCCCTCGAAGGCAGCGGATTCAACCTCCTCCGCCGGTCTTCGCGACTGCGGCGGATCGCGGGCCGTGAGGGACGAAGCCCCCGATGTGATCGGGTTCGGTATCAATCGAGAACGATGACCATGTCGTCGGAGGCTCTCTGGGTGTGGGTTTCAACATCGACCGATACAAACTTCCGTTCACAACGGATCCTGCGAACATCGCTGGGTACGAACTCTCCGGCGTCGAGACGCCACCACCGTCCTCTGCTGGGAACGACGCATGGATCGTGGAATCCATCAGCGTTCTCCACGCCTGCGCCCGTGAGGGCGGCGCCCGGCTTGCGAGTCGGGCGTCCGTATCATCGTAGGTTGTATGAAGCCATGGGAGTGCCCTCACAAGATCGAGCGACCGGTGATGCGTCAACGCTGGGAGCAGCTCAGCTACCTTCACTGGCCGGTCGCACCCAACGTCGTCCAGGCGATGCTTCCGTCGGCTCTCGAAGTCGATACCCACGACGGAATGGCCTGGGTGGGGCTGGTGCCGTTCCAGATGCGCAGCATCGGCCCAGTCCGGGGGCCGGCCGTCCCCTACTTCGGCACGTTCGCAGAAACGAACGTTCGTACGTACGTGCGCGGACGAATGGGTCCCGGGGTCTGGTTCAATTCGCTCGACATCGACCGGGCTCTGCCTGTGCTCGTGGCACAGACCATCTACGGCCTTCCGTACCAGTGGGCGGCGATGTCGATCCGCGAGGACGGAGACCGCATCACTTATGCATCTCTCCGGCGATGGCCACATCGGAACCGAGCACATGGCGCAGTGACCATTCGCGTCCGCGACCCGATCCCGAACGAGGATCTCACGCCACTCGATCTCTTCCTTACGGCTCGCTGGCGGCTCTACGCCCAGTTGGGGAGCAAGCTGGTGGTGGCTCCCGTAGCCCATCGCCCGTGGCCGTTGCACCGAGCCGATGTCGTTGCCCTCGCGGACGGCATGGTGGCTGCCGGCGGCTACCAGCAACCCGAAGGCGAACCCCATGTGCTCTACTCGCCGGGCGTCGCGGTGGTTGCCGGTCGCCCGACCCGCGCGTAGATGGACACCGTCTGGGTGCTCGGCGATCAGCTCAACCGGTCAACGGGCGCGCTTGGCGCGTCACACCCCGACACCACTCGGATCCTGATGGTGGAGAGCGCTGGCAAGATCGCCAGCAAGCCGTTCCACCGGCAGCGGATCCATCTGATCGTGACAGCGATGCGGCGATTCGCCGCCGAACTGGAGGACGAAGGGTTCGACGTCGACTATCGCCGCGAGCCGAGCTTGATGGCGGGCCACGAGGGGCATGTCCGGGACCACCGGCCGACCACGGTTCGCGCCGCCGAGCCGGCCTCGCGGGCTGCGAACGCGCTTCTGTCTTCACTCGGTGTGGAGATGGTGCGCGATGATCGCTTCCTATGCCACTACTCCGACTTCGCTGCGTGGGCCGACGGACGAACTCGCCTCCGCATGGAGGACTTCTACCGCTGGCAACGGCGCCGGCTGGGCTACCTCATGGACGGGAATGAGCCGGTCGGCGGACGTTGGAACTTCGATGCCGACAATCGTCAGCCACCGCCAGCGGATGGCGGATCGTTTCCGGAACCCGTCGTCGACGCCCTCGACGACCTTGACCGGGAGGTGATGGCCGCGATACCTGCCACCGCCACCGGTGCAGCGCCAAGCGGATTGTGGGCCACGGACCGGGCCGGCGCCCTACGTCGCCTTGATCACTTCGTCGATGTGGTGCTGCCCGACTTCGGCGCCCACGAGGACGCGATGCTGCGCAACGACTGGCATCTCGCTCACTCCCTCCTGAGCCCCTACTTGAACATTGGCTTGCTCCTGCCGGGGGAGGTGTGCGACGCTGTGGAAGCCGCGTACCGGGCAGGGCGCGTCCCTATCAACTCGGCCGAAGGCTTCATCCGCCAGGTGATCGGCTGGCGGGAGTTCATCTGGGGGATCTACTGGCTGTGGCCCGACCATTCCGGTCGCAACGTCCTCGGCAACAACCGGCCACTTCCACCCGTGTTCAGCGGCGCTGCAGCGACCGACATGCGTTGCGTCGCCGCCACTGTGGGCGATGTCGGCCAGCGCGCGTGGACCCACCACATCCCGCGGCTGATGATCCTCGCCAATCTTGCCAACCTGGTCGGCGTGCGGCCGCCAGCGGTTGTCGAATGGATGTGGTCGCAGTTCGTCGATGGAGCCGAGTGGGTGATGATCCCCAATGTCATCGGAATGGGGATGTGGGCTGACGGTGGAGCGATGTCCACCAAGCCCTACGTCTCCGGCGGCGCCTACATCAACCGGATGAGTGACTACTGCGGTGACTGCCGCTTCAATCCTCGGCTCCGTACCGGGGAGACGGCGTGCCCCTTCACCTCCCTCTACTGGGACTTCATTGCCCGCCACGCTGACCTCCTCGGGTCGAATCCGCGCATGGCGCGGGCCGTGCGAAGCTTCGAGCGCTTGCCGGACGGCGAGGCGACTCGAGCTCGCGCCGCCGAGGTGATCGACAGCCTCATGGCGGGCAGGCTCTAGAGGCGAGGGGCGACCGTGATGCCGGGAACGACGCGGCCGATGGCTGGCAGGGGTTCGCTCCCATCCCCTCATTGGTGAGCTGCGATCCTCATTCCAACACGTCGGTGTCCGTCAACCGCTCAGTCCGTATCGGAGATCGCGGCCCGAGCGGCGTGGTAACCGCACATGCCGTGCACGCCGGCGCCGGGGGGTGTTGCGGATGAACAGAGGTAGAGCCCGGCGCCAATTCGATACGGTCTCACTTTCGAGACATTGAGGAGTCGTCGAACGGCGAACGCACCACCTGCGATGTCGCCGCCGACGTAGTTGGGGTTGTGCTGTTGGTATGCCACCGGACCCATCGTGTGCCGGGCGAGGATGCGATCTCGGAAGCCCGGCGCGAATCGTTCGATCTGGGATTCGATGGCGTCCGTCATGTCGCGGCTCGAGAATGCCGGAACATGGCAGTAGCCCCAGACGGTCTGTCTCCCTTCCGGCGCCCGGGTGGTATCAAACAGCGATTGCTGGGCGACGATCACGAAGGGTCGTTGTGGGTGCCCGCCGGAATGGACCTCAGCTTCGGCAGCCTCGATCTCCTCGTAGGTACCCCCGACGTGTATGGTGCCGGCTCGTCCGCTCACCTCATCGGTCCACGGAATCGGTCCGTCGAGCGCCCAGTCAACTTTGAAGACGCCCGGTCCGCTGCGCCATCGGACGAAGCGTCGCCGCACCCCGGGATCGAGCCGACGGCCGCCGATCCGCACGGCAGCATCGGGCATGACGTCGAGGAGTGTGATTGGTGCCGCAGGGAGATCGTCCATCGAACGCACCGATCGCCCCGTCTCGACGGCGCCGCCACCGCCGATGATCATGCCCGCCATCTGCTCTGCGAGGCGTTGCGAGCCGCCGCGAACGAGTGGCCATCCGTGGGCGTGCGCTATCGCCGCGAAGAGGGCCGAGAGCGCACCGGTGAGTGGTGTCCCGAATGGCGCGATGGCGTGCGCCGCCATGCCGGCATGGAGCGCGCGGCCAGCTTCGGTTCCGAGGCCGCGTGCCATGGCTGAAGCCGGAAGCAGGCCGGGAAGGCCGAACCGTCCCAGGGTCACCGGATGCGGCGGTGGAACCGGGAGCGGACCGAGGATCTGTGCAACGAGATCGTCGGTGTGGTCGACGAGACCGCCGATGACCCGGCGGTAGCGATCGCCGTCCGAGCCGAGAGCCGAGACGGTGTCGTCGAGGCTTCGGTAGAGGACGCCGGCTCGACCGCCGTCAAGCGGATGCGTCACCGGGATGTCCGGTTGAATCCAGTCGCCGATACCGGCCGACGCGAAGAACGGCGAAGCGATGCCGAGCGGATGAATCGCCGAGCAAACATCGTGTTCGAAGCCGGGGAGCGTCAGGGATTCGGTTCGCGTGCCGCCTCCGATGGCATCGGAGCCTTCGACGACGAGGACCCGCCTTCCAGATCTCGTGAGCTCCACGCCCGCCGCTAGCCCATTGGGTCCGGCTCCCACCACCACTGCATCGAACTGATTCATAGGCCGATTATGGCAACTGGGTGGGGCTTGCTCGACCAGGCGCCGTCGCGGCCTGTGGAGGTGGTCTCCTGTGCCCGAGCGCCGGTCCGGTGCGAATCTCGCTCTGGGGGCTTCCATCGCCGCCGTCTGCGGGGCTTCGATCCCACGCACGCACCACCTAGGCTCGTCGTCTATGGGAGCCTCTGTTCTGATCGTCGGTGCCGGCATGTCGGGACTCGCAGCCGGCCGTTCCCTCGCTGCCGAGGGAATCGCCGTGACGCTCATCGATAAGGGCCGGGCGCTTGGGGGCCGCATGGCGACGCGGCGGATCGGTGCAGCAGCTTTCGATCACGGTGCCCAGCATGTCAGCGTACGCAGTGGACTGTTCGCCGCGGAGGTTCGCCGCCTTGTCGAACGCGGTACCGCTCGAGTGTGGCTTCGTTCTCAAAGCGTCACACATCCCGAGCGAGGGATCGAGGAACGGTATGTTGGTGTGCATGGGATGCGCCGTATCCCGGAGGTGCTCGGTGAAGGGCTTCCCGTCATCACCGGCGTCGCCGTGGAACGCATGGCAGTCGCCCGGTCCGGTGTTGCTGCGATTGCAGAAGGCACGACGATCGCGACCGCCGATGCGGCCATTCTCACTCCGCCGGCTCCGCAGACCCTCCAGCTGCTGGAACGCAGCGGCCTGGCGACCCGGCCGATCGCCGAGGAGCTCGCTGCTGTTGCGTACGACGCCACGCTTGCGGTCATGGCCGTCCTCGACGCTCCGGCCGGGCTTCCTGATGGTCATCGGGCCTTCCCGGACGGGCCGGTGGCCTGGCTTGCCGACAATCAGCAGAAGGGCGTATCGGCGGTCCCGGCCCTCACGGTGCATTCGTCGGCCCAATTCGCTGCCGACCATCTCGAGGCGGATCCGGCTGAATGGTCGGTGGAGCTTCTTAGAGCGGCCCAACCTCATCATGACGGCAACGTGATCGATGCGCTGACTCACCGGTGGCGGTATGCGCAGCCACGATCGGCGCGCAACGATGGGGCGCGGCTGGTCGAAGCGGCTGCACCGGTTGTGCTTGCCGGTGAGCTCTTTGCGGGAGCGAGAGTGGAAGGCGCGTACACATCCGGTCTCGTTGCCTCCCGGATGGTCCTCGCTCTCCTTGCCTGACGGGCCGCGCGGGCAGCGTGATCAGGTGGGCTGGCTGCTTGGCAGGGTGCCCGGGGTAGCGGCGAGGTCTGGAGTCAGGACGTCATCTCCTCGGTGTTGATCGCGAACGTAGAAGGCGTTGAATCGGGCATAGCCGAACATCAGGATGGCAGAGCTCACGAGGACGAAGATCACCGCACCGATTCCGAAGAGGAGTGTCTCGCTCATGGCGAGCCATCCTCTCCGACGAGCACCAGGGCGCCGAGCGCCAGAAGCGACGGAACCCACAGTCCGACGAAAAGACCCATCTCCCGGTCGACGAAGAACCACAGGGTGACGGAGAGAGCGAAGGAGAAGAGGGCCGCGAGAAGGAAGACAAGCTTCGCTTTGTGGAATGGCGTAATTCTGCTCCACAGGTTCGTGGCGCTGGGTGATGTGACGGAGGGTGAGTGGCTCAAGGTCTATCCTGGGTTGCTGTCTCTTGTTCGGAGCAGAGGACTCCGGCGGATGACTTGCAGCTAACGCGACGGTGGCCACTATCAAGGGGTCATGACACCACGAGACCTCAACGGCGCACGCACGCTGGTGCTCGGCGGTTCGGGCGACTTGGGGACGTTGATCGCCCAGCGCCTCCTCGATCGCGGCGGGAAAGTGATGCTCGCCGCCCGCAACCGAGCCCGACTCCACAAGGCGGCGACCGCGCTCGAACCGCCCGTCCCGTCGGTCGAATTCGATCTTCAAGAGCCGCGCCACGTCGAACACGTCATCGGTACGGCGATCGCCGGACTCGGTGGTCTCGACGGAGTCGTCAACGCCGCAGGAGTGGTGGCGTTCGGGCCGCTCGCAGATCTCAGCGACAGCGCACTCGACGAACTCGTTGCGACCGATCTGGTCGGTCCGCTTCGGGTGATTCGAGCTGCGATTCCGCACGTGGAGGGCGGATTCGTGGTCAACATCAGTGGAGTCGTCGCCGAACGTCCGACCGCCGGAATGGCTGCCTACTCAGCGGTGAAGGCGGGCCTGAGCGCGGCGACTGTGGCCCTCGGGCGCGAGCTTCGGCGGCAGCGGATCACCGTGCTCGACGCTCGGCCGCCCCACACCGAAACGGGCTTGGTACAGCGATCGATTGCGGGTGTGGCACCGACGATGCCTCCTGGACTCGATCCCGGCCTTGTCGCCGGTGTCATTGTGGACGGTATCGAGCGTGGTGCGCGAGAGCTCCCACCGGAGGCGTTCGCGGCGTCATGACCGAGGAGTCGGTCGGTTGATTCGCTCCGGAGCCGCGCCAAGGCGTCTGCCTCGCGGCCGGCGAGCGGCATGATCGGTGTATCCCTCAGCTTCACCCGAGAGATAGACGTTGAAGCCCTTTCTCCGGAAGGGGCTTCAGTGTGTTCGGGGCCGATCGAGCCAGCGTGCGCCTCGCCGGAGCCGTGGCGGGTTGAGCCGGTGACTTTGAAGTGCGCTCTGCGCTTCGGAGTACAGTTGCTCGCAGTCTCAACAGGAGGAACGTTGACGGAGGAGAACTACGACCGGGAACTCGCACGGGTCATCGACCACACGCTGCTCAGGACGGACGCGAAGAAGGAAGACTTCGACCGGGTCTGTGAAGAGGCAATGCAGTACCACTTCCGGTCGGTGTGTGTCTTTTCAGGCGACGTCGAGTATGTGGCGCGCAAGCTCGCGGGATCGGACGTGATACCGATAGCCGTCGTGGGATTCCCACACGGCCAGATGACACCCGTTGCCAAGGCATTCGAAGCTCACGACGCCATCGCGAGTCGCGGTGCTCAGGAGATTGACATGGTGATTCATGTGAGCGCCATCAAGAGCAAGCACTACATCCTGGTGTTCGACGACATCCAGCAGGTCGTGAAGGCCTGCGGAGACAAGCCCGTCAAGGTCATCATAGAGACGGCGCTCCTCACGGACACGGAGAAGGTGGCCGCCTGCACCCTCGCGAAGACCGCAGGTGCGCGCTTCATCAAGACGTCAACCGGCAAGGAGCCGGGTGGAGCGACTGTCGAGGATGTGTTGCTGATGCGTGAGGTCGTTGGCGACGAGGTCCTGATCAAAGCCAGCGGCGGTGTCAACTCGAGGGAGTTCGCCTACGAACTCATCGAGGCTGGCGCCGACCGCATCGGCACAAGCAACTCGGTCCAAATCGTGACGGGTCAAACGGCCGAAGGCGGATACTGAAGACGACGACCCGCTGGTCCCCAAGCCCCGCCCGGCCGGTGTTCGATAGGGGATGAGGGCGGGGAGGTCGGCAGAGATCAGGAACGCGGCCCGACGCTTCGCCGACGGCGCTTCGTGCCCACGACACTTCCACGGTCGAAGGTGATGGACCGGAAGGGATACGCCTCCGCTATGCCGAACTGCTGCTGGATTTGCGCGCGGCAGGAGCGGCGTACTCCTTGCAGGGGCACTGCGGGACTGTGCAGCCCAGGCTGCCGTGGTGTTCGCGGTTCGGATGCCCACAAGCCGTGCAGCGCAGGCGGTCGTCGGAGGTGCCTCGAGATCCAGACGTCTTCATCGGGGCAGCTCCTTTGCGGGGCTCACGGTGAGCGTGTCGGTCATGCGGTGCTCCTTCAGAAGCGTCGATCGTCGGGGGCTGACGCCCCGCCAGAGGTGCGTTCCGAGCCGGGCGCAGAGCGTCGACGGAGATTGCAGGTCCTGCGGTAGCTCCGCCAGACGGATCTGGGGCAGAGCGGGCGCTGTACGCCTCATGCGTACGCTGTCACCTTCGATCGTAGCAGCCGGTGGTGGAGGTAGGACCCTGGTGATGCGGTGGTTCGCTCGTCCCCGGCAGCTGGATCGCTCCGAGTACGCTTGAGCCGATCCCGCTGCAAAGGAGCCTTGTGCGGTCCATTCGAGCCGTCGTCGCCGTGTCGGGTGGTCGGCGGTGAACCGGGCGGCGCCTGCGGACTTCGACAGACTCGCTGATCTCCTGAAGCCGGTCGACGGTCTGAGTGTTCCCTGGTGCGTGGCCGGCGGATGGGCGATCGACCTGTGGGTCGAGACGGCGACACGCTCCCATCATGACGTCGACCTCCTCGTCGCGCGGGATGACCAACGGGCTGTCTACGACCACTTCTCTGATCGGGACATGGTCAAAGTCATCCCACATCCCGAAGGCTTGGTCGGCAAGGGAACCCTTGTGACGTGGAATGGGGGCCGGATCGAACTGCCCGTACACCAGGTCTTCGCCGATGCCGCAAACGGTGACCGGATCGAAGTGCTGTTCGGAGAGATCGAGAACGGCGTGTGGCGATACCGGAGAAACCTTGAAGTGTCCCTCTCGCTGGATCGCCTCATCGTGACCGGGCCTACGGGAATCCCGGCACTGGCACCCGAAGTCGTGATGTTGTTCAAGGCGCCGCTCCAGCGCCCGTGGGACGAGGCCGATTTTGTCACCGTGGCGCCGCTCCTGCCCGACGATCGGCAGGCGTGGCTGGTCGACGCGATCGAACGCTCCCACCCAGACAACCCATGGATCGAGCGTCTCACATGATGCCGGTCTCCGCATGCGGGACCGGACGCTTCTAGGGTCTCAACATGGAGCACATCGAGAACCTGACACCCGGAATGCCGATCGTCTGGGGCGGCAACCGCGTCTCGCGAGTCAGCAGCGAACTCGCAGCGGCCTTCCAACCGGGAGACTCTCTGATCGTCATGGAGACGGACGGGACGCTGTTACACGTGCCGGCGGTCGAGCAATCCGTGGCGACCGCCGCTGTAGACGCTGCCACGGCGGCGTTCGATGAGATGGGCGGCCTCAGCGATGCCAAGATCTCCGAGTTCTATGAACTCTTCGCAGCGACGCTCGCCGACGACGTGTCGTTTGCGCCGATCGCGGCGGCGAACCGCTCCGACGTGGCGAAGGCACGATCGCGCGGCCGTTCGGCGACGCGCCTCATCCTCAGCGATCAGATGCGTGCGGACATGGTCGACGGCCTTCGTACATGGGCGAACGCACCCGGTGGCCGCGGATCGGTCGTGGAAACGGTCAGCCATGACGGCTGGCGGGTCGATCAGGTTCGGGACGGCCTCGGCGTCGTCGGCTTCGTCTTCGAGGGACGGCCGAACGTCTTCGCCGACGCAACCGGCGTCCTCCGCAGCGGAAACACGGTCGTCTTCCGCATTGGCTCTGATGCACTCGGGACGGCCCGAGCGATCGTTGAGCATGCCCTCCGCCCCGCGTTGACGCTGACGGGTCTCCCAGACGGCGCGGCCGTGCTCATCGATAGTGCGGCCCACGCGTCGGCCTGGGCCATGTTCTCGGATCCGAGGCTTGCGCTCGCCGTGGCTCGCGGCTCGGGCGGGGCGACCGCCCAACTCGGTGCCGTCGCACGACAGGCCGGCAACTCCGTGAGCCTCCACGGCACCGGAGGCGCCTGGATCGTCGCCGGATCGAACGCAGACGCAACCTCGTTCGACGCGGCGGTCTACCACTCGCTCGATCGGAAGGTCTGCAACACGCTCAATACGTGCTGCATCGCCGCCGATCGGGCAGACGACCTCGTGCCGGTCTTCCTCGATGCGCTCGAGCGGGCGGGGGACCGCAGGGGAGCGCGTCCCAAGCTCCACGTCCTCGAATCCTCCGTCGATGCCATCCCCAAGGCATGGTTCGCCAGGCGCGTTGCGGTCGCCAGGGCTGATGGAGAGCACGAGGAGCGGCAAGCTGAGCCGATTGAAGAGAGCGGTCTCGGCGAAGAGTGGGAGTGGGAGGAGAGCCCGGAGGTCACCTTGGCGATTGTTCCGTCCGTTGACACCGCTATCGAGTGGTTCAACCGCTACAGCCCCCGTTTTGTCGTGTCGCTCATCTCGGATGACGCCGGGGAGCAGGATCGGTTCTTCGATCTGGTCGACGCTCCGTTCGTCGGCAACGGATTCACCCGCTGGGTCGATGGTCAGTACGCGCTCGACAAGCCGGAGCTCGGTCTGTCGAACTGGCAGCACGGGCGGTTGTTCGGTCGCGGCGGCATCCTCGCCGGTGATTCGGTCTACACGATCCGGACGAGGGTCACCCAGGACGACGCCAATATCGGCCGCTAGTGCCGCGAACCCTGGGTTCGTGGCGTCAGGTGACGACGATGTTGACCAGGTTGGGTGGACGGGCGATGACCTTGCGGACTTCACCCTTTGCCAGCCACTCCTGAATCCGCTCGGCTCCCATCGCTGCAGCGACCGCGGCCTCCTCGTCGATATCGGGCGACACTTCGATGCGGTCACGAACCTTTCCGTTCACCTGCACCACCAACGTCACCTGCTGATCGGCAGCGACCGCCGGATCCGACTCGGGCCAGGCCTGAACATGAATGCTCTCGTCGCTCCCGCGCTCGTTCCACAATGCCTCGGAGATGTGCGGAGCGATCGGCGCCAGCAACAGGAGCAGCACCTCGACAGCTTCATCCCAGGCCGTGAGCGAGACCTTCCGCGTCCGGCGCGCCTCGAGCAGTTCGTTGCGGAGCGTCATGAGAGCAGCGACCGCGGTGTTCCACTTGAACGCTTCAAAGTCGCGGTCGACCTTGTCAATGGTCTGATGGGCCGCCCTGCGCAGCGCGAGTGAAGCCTCATCGGTCGGGGCTTGCGGCTCGTACGTCGTGGTCCCGATCCTCCAAACGTCGTCGACGAACCGGCGAGCACCCGCGATCCCGCGTGAGTCCCACGGGCCGCCCTTCTCCCAGTCGAAAGCGAACATCAGATAGATGCGGACGGTGTCCGCTCCGTATCGCTCGACGAGCTCATCCGGGTTGACCACATTGCCCTTGGACTTGGACATCCGTTGGACCTCGAGGTGATGGCGGAGTTGGGTGACGTCGTTGACTCCGTCAATCCCGGGCACATCGACCTCGGCCCCGTCGGGCACCTCAACGGTGACGGTGGAATCGGCGGTCTGAACCTGCAGCGTCCGCTCGGTCCGCCGGATCAACTGGCCGACGACCGGTGCCGCATCGTCCTGAGCATGCTCATCGACCCGCACCGATTCGGCGACGAAGCGTCCGTCGGCCCACTCGCCGGCGATCACCAGGCGGTCTCCCAGGCGTTCCTCTCCCAGGATCTGGCCCTGGTTGCGCAACTGGAGCATCGGCTCGTCAAACAGTCCCTCGGGGTCGCGGCCGTGCTCGACCATGACGCGCTCAGTGTCCTCGAACACGCCCAGATCGCGCATCGCCTTTGTGAAGAACCGCGTGTACAGCAGATGCATCGTGGCGTGCTCGGCACCGCCCGTGTAGGTGTCGATCGGCAGCCAATACGCCGCTTCCTCAGGGTTGAACAGGTATTCATCGAAGTGCGGGGAGAGGTACCGGTAGGGGTACCAGGACGAACACATGAACGTGTCCATCGTGTCGCTCTCACGACGTGCCGGCTCGCCCTCGGAGTCGGTCGTGGAGAGAAATGATTCATCGGTCGCCAGCGGGCTTGGTCCGCCGGTGAATTCCGGCGCCTCGGGGAGCAGCACCGGCAAGTCAGACTCAGCCTCGATCGTGCCGTCCTGGCGATAGATCATCGGAATCGGGGTCCCCCAATAGCGCTGCCGTGAGATCAGCCAATCCCTCATGCGATAGTTGACGGCTTCGACGCCCGCGTCGTTCTCCTCGATCCAGTCGATGGCAGCCGCTACCGACGGATTGGCGCGGCCCTTGGCATCGGTCGTCTCGATGCCGTCGATCGGACCACTGTGGACCATCGTTCCCGGCCCGACATACGCTTCGGCCATCGCGTCACCGTCGAGCGGCGCCTCACCGTCCGGCTGGATCACAGGGACGATGGGGAGGCCGAACTGGCGGGCGAACTCGAAATCTCGCTGGTCATGCGCCGGCACGGCCATGATCGCTCCGGATCCGTATGACAAGAGGACGTAGTCGGCGATCCAGACGGGAACCCTGGCGCCGTTCACCGGATTGATGGCGTAGCCGCCGGTGAACACACCGGTCTTCTCCCGGTCGGCCTCCATCCGTTCGAGTTCAGACCGGGCTCCAGAAGCGGTCCGATAGGCATCAACACCGTCCCGGTGGTCCTCGTCGGTCAACGTGTCGACGAGCGGATGCTCGGGAGCGAGGACCATGAACGTCGCACCCCACAGGGTGTCGGGACGGGTGGTGAACACAGTGATGTCCTCACCGGACTCGGTGCCGAACACCACCTCGGCGCCCTCGGACCGTCCGATCCAGTTGGTCTGCATCGCCTTGACCGGCTCCGGCCAGTCGACCGTCGAGAAATCGAGGAGTTCGTCGGCGTACTTCGTGATTGCGAAGAACCACTGCGCCATCTTCCTCTGGACGACCGGCTGACCCGTCCGTTCGTCCTTGCCGTCGATCACCTGCTCGTTGGCGAGCACGGTCTCGAGCGTCGGCGACCAGTTGACGATGGCCTCACCCCGGTAGGCGATGTCGCCTTCGAAGAACCGACGGAACAGCCACTCGGTCCACGTGTAGTACTCGGGATCGCACGAGACCATCTCGCGCTCCCAGTCGTACATGGCCCCCATCGACCGGAGCTGACGGCGCATGCGTTCGATGTTGTCCCAGGTCCAATCAGCCGGATGGACGTTGCGCTGGACGGCAGCGTTCTCGGCGGGGAGGCCGAATGCGTCGAAACCCATGGGAAAGAGCACGTTGAAGCCCTTCATACGCATGTAGCGCGCCCGGGCATCCGACGGGGTCATGGCGTACCAGTGGCCCATGTGCAGGTCGCCGGACGGATACGGGAGCATGGTGAGCGCGTAGTACTTCGGGCGGTCCCAGTCGACGACGGAGCGGTAGAGGCCGTCTTCGCTCCATCGGTCCTGCCAGTAGTGCTCGATCTGCCTGTGGTCGTATGCCATGTCCCGTCCCGGTGCCGTGAAGGGGCAATGGTAGGAGAGCGGGGGGTCTTGAGCTGGGAGCCGCGCGCTGCGTGTTGGGATCGCGCACAAAGGGCTCCGAACGATATCGTTGCCAACCATGAGGACTCGTCGGATATCGATGGACGCGGCGTTGCGGGGGAGTGGGGGTGACCCGGACCCAGCGTTGATGGGTTCCGTCGTCGTCCGAACAGTGCCTCCCTGGTTGGCTCGGCTGTGGGCCAACGGTACCGATGCCATGACAATCCGCGAAGTCATCTTCGCCTCCGAGTCGGCCTTCGACCGGATTGGGGACGGCGACGCGCTCGTTCTGCTCACACACGAGGCCGTTCATGTCGAGCAGTGGCGCCGGTACGGCTTCGTCGGCTTCCTTCGACGGTATATCGGGGACTACCTCCGGGGTCGGGCGATCGGCTTGCCGCACTCCGCCGCCTACCGTGCCATCCGGTTCGAACGTGAAGCCAGGGAACGATCGGAGCGATGATGAGCGACTATCTCCAAGATGTCGAGTGGAGTTTCCCGCAGGCACTCGCCGTCTTCGTCGCCGGCATTCTCGGCGCCTTCGTCACTACGGCAGTGATCCTCGTCGCCCGCGGCCCCGACCTCGACATCATCGCATTCGTCGCCTCATTCGCCGGACAAGCCGGCGGGAACCTCCTGGCGATGTGGATTCTCTCGATCCGGAAGGGCACCGGCAACTTCCGATACGACTTCGGTCTCACCCTCGAGATCAAACACTGGTGGGGGATCCCGGCCGGCTTCGGCCTCCAGATCGCGGTCGTCGCCATCACTGCTCCGCTGCTCGAGTTGCTCTTCCCCGATGGTGCACCGCAGCAAGAGGTCGCCTCGATCACCGAAGACACGACCACCTTGGTCGAGCGCCTCCTCATCGTGCTGATGGTTGGCGTCGCTGCCCCGGTGGTCGAAGAGATGCTGTTTCGGGGCATGCTGCTTTCCCGGCTCGTCCGGTCGATGTCTACGACCTGGGCCATCGTCGCTCAAGCCGCCCTCTTCGCCGTGATCCACCTGCTCGATCCGAGTGCGATCGCGGCGCTGCCTGGTCTCATGATCGTGGGGGTGGTGCTCGGCTATGCGGCGATCAAGACGGGGAACCTGTCGTTGCCGATCATGCTCCATGCCGGCGTGAATCTGACGGCTGCGGTTGCTCTGATGTTCGGGAACGAACTCACGGAGTGGCTGGAGCAGGTCTCCGAGTCGGCCGGCGTTGAGGCACTGATCACGCTCATCGGCTGACGGACGTCTTCACCTCATGCCTGAATCCTGATACATGTGTGCTGTGGCGCATCGTGATCGGGAGGCGGTGTGCCAACAGAGAATCTTCGAATCGGATTGATGGTTGTGGCGGTCGCGCTTGCTCTTGCGGTTGGGGCCGGTGCGTGGTTTGGATCGAGGAGCGGCGGGGCGGACGCCGTCGCAGCCGCTCCCGGTGTCTCGTACACGACCGTCCCGTTGTCGATCGTTGTGCACGTCTCGGGTGCTGTCGCCCGGCCGGGTCTCGTCACGATCGCGCCAACGGCACGGGTTGCGGATGCAATCGCCGAAGCTGGGGGAGCGGAACTCGGGGCGGACCTTGGGAGCCTGAATCTGGCAGCGGAGGTGCGCGACGGTGATCAGATCGTGGTGCCGCCGATGGGGGCGTCGGAATTGCCGGGCGTTGCATCGGAGCGGGGGATAGATCTGAATCGCGCCTCAGCGGTTGCAACTCGAGGAACTCCCTGGTGTGGGACCGGTGCTCGCGGGCCGGATCGTGGCATACCGCGATCTGAACGGCCCGTTCGACGCCGTGGAGGATCTCCTCGATGTCGGAGGGATCGGCGAGGCGAAGCTCGCCGCCATGCGCGACGAGATCGCTGCGCCATAGATGCGATTGCCATCGCTCGCGGGGCAGTGGGCGATCGCCGGCGCGGCCGCCGTCTGGATCGGTGCTCTGCTCGGTCTCGGTCTCGGTCTCAACCTGGCGCTCGTCGCTTGCGTCGTGGCGAGCCTGGTGGCGCTCCGATCGATGCCCGGCGCGGTGCTCGTGGCACTGATCGCCGCCGGGGCGATGTCGGGCGCGTTCGCTGCGGATCGCATCGCGGCGACGTTGACCGCCGACGTACCAGTGGGGCCCATCGAATTCGTCGGTGTGGTGGCAGAGGACGACGGCCCACAGCGACCGGCCGTCGTGAAGCCGGAGGCGCTGCGCGAACCCGACGGGTGGCGACCCTGGAGCGGGCCGCCCCTCGGCGTCGGCCCCGAACCCGGCGAGCCGCTCGTGGCGGGCCAGAGGATCCGAGTGGTCGGCACCGCGAGAAGCCTTCCCGGCCGCATCCGCGGCGATCCGATCGCGGGACGGGTCACCGTCAGCAGGGTGGAGGTCCTCGGAACGTCGGGCGGACCGTTGTTTGTGGTCGGCAACGCCGTTCGCGACCGAGTCCGATCCGTGCTTGACATCGCCAACCGCAGCGAAGCACTCGTCGCCGGATTCCTCATCGGCGACACCACCGGCCTCAGCCCTCGCGCCCTCGACGCGCTCCGACGATCGGGACTCACTCACTTCGTCGCCGTTTCCGGTTCCAACGTCGCGCTCTTTCTGGCGGCATGGTGGGTGATCACCGCATTTTTCGGCATCGGGCCGAGGCGCCGCTTCGCCCTGGGTGTTCTCGGCCTGGCGATCTTCGTCGTGGTGACCCGGTGGGAGGCGTCGGTGCTCCGGGCTGCCTTCATGGCTGCGTCGGTCCTGGGCGCCGCCGCATCCGGCATCGTGGTCGACGCGTGGGTCGCCATCGGAGTGGCGGTGGGTGCCCTGCTGCTCTTGAGCGGTCAACTGGCGGCCGATGTGGGGTTCCAACTCTCCGTTGCCGCAACGGTCGGCATCCTCATCGGCTCCGGCATGTTCTCCGGTCGTAGGCCTCAACCGTTGTGGGCGACGCTCGGCGCAGCCACGGCGGCACAGGTCGCCGTGGTGCCGATCCTTCTCCTCCACTTCGGGACCGTGCCCCTGATGTCGCCGATCGCGAACCTCTTCTCCGCTCCACTCGTCACGGGTGCCACGATCGCCGGATCGCTCGCCGTCGTCGTGGGATGGAGTCCGGCCGTTGCCGTCTCGTCGGCGCTCGCTCACGCCGTGCTCGCGATCGCAGATGTCGCAGAACAGTGGCCGCAACTCGGCCCGGTCGGCGTCGGGGCGGCGGCTGCCATCGTGCTCCTCGTGCGAGCGAGACGCACGCGGCCGGTGGCCGTGGTCGTGGTCGCTCTGGTGGTTGGCGCCACGACAATCGTTCCCCGTGGACCGCCCGATCGTCCGATGGTGACGTTCCTCGACATCGGGCAGGGTGACGCGGTCCTGCTGCGCGATCCTTCCGGCCGGACGGCACTCGTCGATGGCGGCCGTGACCCGCTGGTGCTGATTGAAGCGCTCCGACGCCACCGCATCGAGAGGGTTGACTTGATCGTCGCGACCCACGGCGATGCCGACCACGTGGGCGGTTTCGACGGCATCTTCGGCGACCGTTCGGTCGGCAGGCTGTGGGTGCCCGACCATCCCGACCCCGGACCGGAGATGGAGGCGTTGGTTGCCGCTGCCACGGCGGCCGGTGTCCCAGTCGACCGGGCCGGACCCGGCATCTGGTACACCCTCGGCGCCATCGTTCTCGAAGCCCTGGGGCCCAGAAGACGCTACGCAGAACGCAATGACGGTTCGATCGTGCTGTGGGTCCTGGCCGGCAAGACGCTCCTGCTCCCGGGCGATATCGGAGCAGTGGCACAACGGGAACTGCCGCCGCTGCAACCGGACATCTTGCTCATCCCGCACCACGGATCCTCGACAACCGACCGCGGATGGCTCGCCAGGACCGTTGGTGCGCTCGCCGTCATCAGCGTCGGTCCGAACACCTATGGCCACCCGGCGCCCGAGATCTTGGTCGTGCTCGCCGAAATCGGAACCGAAGTTCGGGTGACGCGCGATGTCGGAGATGTGTCGATCGACCTCGGCGGCCCATGACGGCAGCCATCTCGTCTTCGTATCGGCGCGGTGCGAGGCGTATGGTGATGGCTCAACGAGGGAGGGCGACATGACGAAGGTTCGGTGGGGCATCCTGAGCACGGCGGACATCGGGATGGAGAAGGTCACACCGGCCATCCAGGCCGCCGGGAACTGCGAAGTGGTTGCGATCGCCTCGCGCCGTCAAGAGAGCGCGACCGCTGCCGCCGCCCGCCTCGGAATACCGACGGCCCATGGCTCATACGAAGCGTTGCTCGCCGACGAGAATGTCGATGCGGTGTACATTCCGCTCCCGAACGATATGCATGCCGAGTGGACGATGAAGGCGGCGGCAGCAGGCAAGCACATCCTCTGCGAGAAGCCACTGGCGATGAACGCTGCGCAGGCCGAAGCGATGGCGGCCGCCTGCGAAGACGCCGGGGTCAAGCTGGCCGAAGCCTTTATGTACCGGCTTCATCCGATCTGGCTCGAGGCGGTTCGTCTCGTGCGGAGCGGGGTGGTCGGCGAGCTTCAGGCGGTCCAGGGGTGGTTCAGCTTCTACAACGATGATCCACTGAACATCCGCAACCGGGCCGAGAACGGCGGCGGCGCGATCATGGACATCGGCTGCTACAACATCAACTCCTCTCGCATGCTGTTCGAAGCTGAACCGGAGCACATCCAAGCGGTCGTCCGTCGGGATCCAACGACGGGAGTCGATACGCTGACGTCGGCGATTCTTGAATTCCCCAGCGGGGGACAGGCATCGTTCACCTGCACCACTCGGGGCGAGGACTACCAGAGCGTCAACATCATCGGCACAACCGGCCGGATCGACATGGACATTCCCTTCAACATCCCGGTCGACCGCGAGACGAAGATCAGAGTGGTGTCCGGCGGTGCCCCTCCGGAGGATCCGGCGGTCGAGACCCTGATCTTCCCGATCCTGAACGAGTACACGATCCAGGCTGAAGTGTTTGCTCAGGCCGTGCTCGACGACACCCCCGTCGCAGTTCCGATCTCGGACGCGATCAACAACATGAAGGTGATCGACGAGATTCTGGCAACGCCCTAGGACTGAAGGGTCGAGCGCTCGGACGTAACCTCGGGACGGTTCAAACGAAGATTGCCCCAACAAGCGCACCGTTGGGTCGGGCGATGCGGAGAGCGCTATCCCGATGGGGAACCGGAATGGGATCCAACTCGAGCAGCTTGGCGTGAATCCGGACGCCATCGGGTCGTGGGTCGAGGTGAAGGTTGGCGACCTCGGCGTCCAGACCGAGGTACGCCTTCAATCGCCGGACGGAAGCGTGGGACCCTGGACCAAAGTCGACGCCAACCAATTCGTGATCGTTGAACCTGACACGGAGGACCCGATCGTCTGGACCCCCACCGGAAGCTAGCGATCGCCCACACCACGCCGCGAACCCAGGGTTCTCGGCTTTGCACTTGACGCCGTGGCCCACAAAATGAGAGAGACCGACGATCCCCGTCATTCTGCGGGCCGTCGGCGCTACAGCGCTACATCCGAGGTGGAGAACCCTGGATTCGCGGCGTGAAGAGGGGGTTGGGGGTTGACCGACTTGCGCAGCGGCGTCGGAGCGCGGAGACTCGCGCCATGGGTTTCACCGTTATCAGCGGTCCGCGCGACTCCGGGCCGGGCGAACGCGAGGTCATGTTCGAGAAGGCGAACCGCGTCTTCGACCGGGCAGGCATCGTGGATCACCAGCGCATCGACGTCCCGGATCGGGGAGCCGGCGAGTCCTCCGAGGGACAACTCCGCGAGTCGGTCCAGGCGATCGTCCCCGCCCTTCAGAGCGGATCGTTGTTCGGCGACGCGGACGGCGTCTTCGTTGTCGACGCTCAGAATCTCCTGAAGGGCGAGGCGACCGTGATTGCCGAACTCGTCGACGCTGCCGATCCCGACGCAGTCACGGCCGTGTTCGCCGCCGCAGGAGCCATCCCGGCACCGCTCGCGGCGACGCTCCGCAAGAAGGGCGAGACCGAGAGTGTGAAGAAATTCCGGGAGCGGGATGCCTCTCGTTGGCTCTCGGAAGCGGCATCGACCCGCAAGCTGAAGGTCGAGCCTGCCGCCGCTACGGTGCTGCTCCGTCGATTCGGCTCGGATGTTGCTGCGCTCGGTCAGGCGCTCGACCAACTCGGCGCCGACGGCTCGAAGATCACCGAGGCCGACGTTCTTGGCCGCTACTCGAACCGGCCGGACGAACCGATGTGGCTTCTCTCAGACGCCATCACCTCGGGGAACGAGGGCGAGGCCCTGCGCCGCCTCGCCGACTTCCTGGAGCACGGCCACCCCCTCGTGGTCCTGTCCTATCTCGAGGGGGAGGTCAGGCGACGATCGCTTGCAGCGATCGCTCCCGACCGGGAGACCTATGCGGAATGGGTCGGATCTGCGCCGAACTCGTTCCCGGTCAAGAAGGTATGGGACCGGCGATCGTCCACACGTGCCGAATCGCTGCGGCGCTCGCTCAACGCACTGGCGAGAGCCGACCTACAGATCAAGAGCGCACCTGAGCCGACGCATCGCGTCACCTTGGAGCGGTTGACGGTAGCGATGTGTCGATGGTTGGGTTGACGGAGTCGCCAGCCGCCAGTCTGGATCTTGCGAGGTGGGTCAGCCTTCGTAGATCCGCACGGCGGCGATGCGGTAGCTGAAGGTTCCACCGGGGGCTTCGTAGCTGACCTCATCTCCGGGGGCTGAACCGAGGAGGGCTTCGCCGAGCGGACTCTGGGGCGAGGCGAGGAGGGTGCCGGCGACCTTGTTCTCGGAAGGTGCGACGAAGAACTCGTACTCGTCTCCGTCGTCGTCGATGACGGTCACGATGGTCCCGATCTCGACGAGACCCGAGTTCTCGACCTCTCGGACCTCTGAAGTCTCGAGGAGTTGGGTGAGTTTGCGGATGCGGGCTTCCATCATGCCCTGCTCGTTCTTCGCGGCGTCGTACTCGGCGTTCTCCTTGAGGTCGCCGTGTTCGCGGGCTTCTGCGATGCGCGCGGTGATCTCGATGCGTCCAACCGTCGAGAGCTCTTCGAGCTCAGCCTGGAGCTTCTCGTATGCGGCCGGCGTGAGCCAGGTCGACGATTCGGTCACGGGCTCAGGCGACGGTCGAGCGAACCCGCCGTGAGAGGCGAGACTTGCGACGGGCCGCCGTGTTCGCGTGAAGCACGCCCTTGGACTCCGCCATGTCGATTCGCTTCTGCGCCTCGCGCAGCAGCTCTTCTGCCTTGGCCGAGTCGCCGGCTTCAACGGCGTCGAGGACGGCCTTTTCGCGCGTCTTCAACTCGGAGCGCAACGCCTTGTTGCGTGCGTACCGCGTGATGGTCTGGCGGTTGCGCTTCTTCTGGGACTTGATGTTGGCCATGCTTGACGAACCTCGTGAGGTGGTGGGAACGAGACGTAACGATAACAGGAGAGCGGCTCAACGGTACACTGAGATACCCCTCTCCCGGATCAATCATATGACCGCGCTCTCGCGCATCCGCAACTTCTCCATTATTGCTCACATCGACCACGGTAAGTCGACGTTGGCTGATCGCCTGCTCGAACGCACCGGGGCGATCTCCGAACGCGACATGCGCGAGCAGGTTCTCGACGACATGGACCTCGAAAGAGAACGCGGCATCACGATCAAGGCCAACGCCGTGCGGATCGACTACACGGCCGCATCCGGCGTGACGTACAAGCTGAACATCATCGATACACCGGGCCACGTCGACTTCTCTTACGAAGTCTCTCGCAGCCTCGAGGCATGTGAAGGCGCCCTCCTGGTCGTCGACGCATCGCAAGGGGTGGAGGCGCAGACCCTGGCGAATGCCTATCTCGCGATCGAGGAGGGGCTCGAGATCATCCCGGTGGTCAACAAGATCGACCTCCCGGCGGCCGATCCGGATCGTGCGGCGGAAGAACTCGCAGCGGTCCTTGGAGGCACGCCCGAAGAGGTTATTCGGGTCTCGGCAAAGACTGGGTTGGGTATCGACGAACTCCTTGAAGCGGTCGTGGACCGACTCCCTCCGCCGGACGGCATCGAGGATGCGCCGCTCCGCGCGCTGGTCTTCGACTCGTTCTACGACAGCTACCGCGGCGTCGTCAGCTCCGTCCGTATCGTCGACGGAAGCATCTCGAAGCGGGACGCCGTGCAGTTCATGGCGACGGGACTCGACGTCGAAGCCGACGAACTCGGGATTCGCCGGCCTGCTCTCGAGGTCGTGGATCATCTCGCCACGGGCGAGGTCGGCTACCTCATCACGGGCGTCAAGGAGATCGATCTGATCCGCGTCGGTGACACCGTTACCCACACGGCGAGACCGACCGGGCAAGCCCTCCCCGGCTACCAGGAGCCGAAGCCGATGGTGTTCTCGGGGCTCTTCCCAACCGACGGAGACGAGTTTGAACGTCTTCGCGAGGCACTCGACAAGCTCCGGCTAAATGACTCGTCGCTCGTCTATCAGGCCGAGACGAGCCGGGCACTCGGGTTTGGGTTCCGCGTCGGCTTCCTCGGGCTTCTCCACATGGAGATCGTGCGAGAGCGCCTCGAACGTGAATACGACCTCGACCTTGTCGCCACCGCGCCGTCCGTGGCGTACCGGGCGAATCTCACGTCAGGCGAGCAGGTCTGGATCCGAAGCCCGCAAGATCTTCCGGACGTCAGTTCGCTCGCGTCGATCGAGGAGCCATTCGTCAAGGTGATGATCATCACGCCATCCGAGTACATCGGCACCGTGATGGATCTGGTCCAGCAGCGTCGCGGCCTGATGGGGGAGATGACCTATCTGTCCCCGGAGCGTGCGGAACTCCACTACCGGATCCCCCTGGCGGAGATCGTCTTCGACTTCTTCGATCAGCTCAAGACACGGACGCGGGGCTACGCCTCGCTCGACTACGAACCGGACAACTATCAGGCCTCCGACCTCGTGCGGGTCAACATCCTGCTCAACGGGGTCCCGGTCGACGCATTCTCGACGATCGTGCATCGCGACAAGGCCTACCCGTACGGGAAAGCGATGGTCGGCCGGCTGCGGGAGCTGATCCCACGGCAGCTCTTCGACGTCCCGATTCAGGCGGCGATCGGGACACGCATCATTTCGCGCGAAACCATCAAGGCCCAGCGCAAGGACGTCACCGCGAAGTGCTACGGCGGCGACATCACCCGGAAGCGGAAGCTCCTCGAACGTCAGAAGGAGGGGAAACGTCGCATGAAGATGGTGGGGCAAGTCGAGGTGCCGCAAGAAGCGTTCGTCGCGGCGCTGAAGCTGGAGACGTGAGCCTCGAGGCACGAGCTACGAGCTACGAGCCCAACTCGCCGGAGCTCGCGGCGGCGGCGGCTGGGTGGCAGTCGGGGTATGTGCATGTTCCGTTTTGTGCGCGGCGGTGCCCGTACTGCGATTTCGCGGTGGTGGCTGCGGATGAGGCCGGCGGTGGCGAGACCGACCGGTACGTGGACGCACTCGCCGTGGAGATCGGGATGGAGAGCGGCCCGTTCCGGCTCGATGCCGTCAACGTCGGCGGCGGAACACCGACCCGCCTTCAGCCGGCGCACCTCGGCCGGATTCTCGAGGCCCTCGACACCCGGTTCGGCATCGCTGATGGGGCCGAGGTCAGCATTGAGGCGAATCCGGAGGACTGGACCGATGACCTCGCCCGCACGCTGAGATCAATCGGATACAACCGGGTCTCGTTCGGCGTCCAGTCGCTCGATCCAGCGGTGCTCGGGGCGCTCGGCAGGGCGCATTCACCCGAGCAGGCACGAGATGCGGTGCGTGTTGCTCGATCGGCAGGGTTCACGACGATCAACGTCGATCTCATCTACGGCACACCGGAGGAGAGCGATGCCTCGTGGTCTTGCTCGGTCGACGGCGTGCTGGACCTCGAACCGGAGCACCTCTCGGCCTACGCCTTGACCGTGGAAGGCGGGACGGGTCTCAGCCGTGCGGTCCTCGCTGGTGCCCCGGCACCCGATCCCGATCAACAGGCAGACCGTTTCGAGTACGTGGCGGCAGCGGCCGAAGCTGCCGGTCTGGTCCGGTACGAGGTCTCGAATTGGGCCGGCTCCGGCCACGCATGTCGCTACAACCTCTCAACGTGGATGATGGGCGAGTACGTCGCGTTCGGCACCGGGGCACACGACCACCGCAACGGCATCCGAGGGCGCAACATTCGTCGCCTTGACGCCTATCTGGCACACGTCGACGGAGACGACCGGCCGAGATCGGGGGGTGAGCGACTCAACGCGTTCGAGACGGAACGGGAGCGGTTCATGGTTGGACTGCGACTCGCCGCCGGAGTCGAATCGGGGACGATTGGCGGACCCTTCCTTGCTTCGGCGGAAGGCACTCGCCTGGTCGAAGCCGGCGTGATCGGAACCAGCGCAGGACGCGTTGTGGTGCTCAAGCCGCTCCTGACCGATCTCGTCGCGCGGTCCGTGCTGTCAGTCTCGGCGGACGACTGCTAACTTTCGACAATGATCGACGACCGGAAAGCTCTTGTTCTCCAGGCCCTCGTTGAGGAGTACATCCGCACCGGCGAGCCCGTGAGCTCTCATGCGATCCTCGAACGGAGCGCCCTCGACGTGTCGTCTGCAACGATCCGCAACGAGTTGGCCCGACTCGAGTCCTACGGATTCGTGGCACAGCCTCACACCTCATCCGGGCGAATCCCGACGCACCAGGGGTATCGGTACTACGTGGACCACTGCTCCCCGGCCCGTCTGCGCTCAGCCACCCACGACCGGATCCGGTCGTTCTTCGCCGACGTGCACCGTGAAGTGTCAAAACTGCTCAAGGAGACGTCCGGTCTCGTCTCCGACATCACCCAACTCCCGGCCGTGGTCATCGGTCCGCAAGCCGATACCGGACGCATCCATGCCGTTCACCTCGTCCGCCTCGGATCGGCCACCGTCCTTGTCGTCACGATCGCCGAGACCGGTCGGGTGAGCCAGCACACGGTCACCCTCGGTTTCGAACCCACCGACGAGCAACTCGATGCCGCAGAACGGGTGATCGAAGGCGTGTATGCCGGTCGCGGTCGAGACGAGGCCAGTGAGGATCAGCGCCTCGTCAGCAGCGACTTGCCCGATCTCGTGCGACGGATCATCGACCCGGTGCACCAAGAGATCCAGGAATCTGAGACCGTGTCTCCGCAGCTCTTCGTCGGCGGGACCAGCCAGTTGGCCGGCCTCTGGGCAGATCTCGCCATCGTGCACAGCATGCTCGACCTCCTCGAACGGGACGCCGACGTCCAGGCGATTCTCGGCGACCCATCCGACGGCACGACCGTGCGGATCGGCGCTGAGATCGACGACAGCCTCGACCTCGCTGTGGTCAGCACGCCCTTCGGACCGCGCGGCACCGGGCGTGTCGGTGTGCTCGGACCGATGCGTATGGACTATCGGCGCTCGATTCGGGTGGTTGAAGAGATCGGTGAGAACCTCGAGGAACGGCTCGGCGCTGAGTCATGAAGGACTACTACGAGGCACTCGGGGTCGGTCGCGATGCCACCCCGGAAGAGATCAAGAACGCATTCCGACGACTCGCCCGTGAAACCCATCCGGATGCGAACCCGGACGATCCAACGGCCGAAGAGCGCTTCCGCGAGATCGCAGAAGCGTACGAGGTGCTCTCTGACCCGCAGCGGAAGGCTCGCTACGACCACGGCGAGACGATCGGCGGCGGAGATCTGTTCTCACAGTTCGGTGGTCTCGACGACATCCTCCAACAGTTCTTCGGCGGAGGTTTCGGAGGACAGCGATCCGGCCCGCGCCGTGGGCCCGACATCGCTGCCTCGGTCTCATTGACGCTGGCGGAGGCCGCCGTACCCTCCAGTAGGGAGATCGAGTTCCGCGCTCCGGGTACGTGCGAACGGTGCGGCGGAACCGGATCCGAGCCTGGCCATGATCCGGTCACGTGTCCCACCTGTCGCGGCGCCGGAAGCGTCCAGGTGGCCAGAGATTCCTTCCTCGGCCGCATCATGACCGTTGCCCCGTGTGCCCAGTGTCGAGGCAAGGGCCAGCTTATCGAGCATCGCTGCACCGAGTGCGAGGGCGATGGACTCGTGACGGTGGATCGCACGGTTCCGGTTGAGATTCCTCCCGGCGTCGAGGACGGGACCCGTCTCCGACTCTCCGGTCGGGGCGGATCGGGTGAGCGAGGTGCGCCGTCGGGCGACCTCTATGTCGAGATCTCCGTCGAGGCAGACGAACGGTTCGAGCGTGTCGGAGATGATCTCCACCACCGCATCGAGATCGGGATCAGCGAGGCGGTGTTCGGGACCGAGGTCGAGGTTCCCCTGGTCGACGGCGACTCCGAGTCCGTCGACGTTCCTGCCGGTACCCAACCCGAGACGGTGTATCGGCTCGCGAAGAAGGGGATGCCTCGCCTGCGACGCCGGGGACGCGGTGACCTGCTGGTTCACATCGGTGTCGCGATTCCGACCGACCTCTCGGACGACCAGGCCGAGGCACTGCGCACGTATGGCGAATTGCGCGAAGAGAAACCTGCGGAACGCAAGCGGGGCCTGTTCCGCCGCTAGGCCGCCGAACGGCAGCACCATGCCCGGTCGATTCGCCACCATTCCCTGATATGTGGCGGCGCCATAATTGCACCTTGCGAGGGGAGCGCGAATGGGCGTAGACTGCCTACGCAGAGCGTTTGGGGCGTTGCTCTGGGTATCCGCGGGAAGGTGCAATCGTGTCATACAGCGAACAGGTGGGGGAGCGCCTCCGGTCGATCCGCCGTCAGCGAGGGTTCTCACTGCAGGATGTGCAACGCATCTCGGAAGGCGAATTCAAGGCCGCTGTGCTTGGCGCCTATGAACGGGGCGAGCGCAGCCTCTCGGTTCCTCGCCTTCACCGCCTCGCCGGCTACTACGGCGTGCCCGTCGTCCAACTCCTCCCGCCGGACCCGGCGGCCATGGTGATCGATCCGGATCGCGAGACGGTCACGATCGATCTCGAGCGCCTCGGTACCCTTGCAGGTCCCGAGGGCGACATGATCGAGCGTTTCCTGTCGTCGATCCAGATGGAGCGGCAGGACTTCAACGGCAAGGTCCTCACGGTCCGTCGCGACGATCTTCGATTGCTCTCCCGTCTCATCGGCGAGAACGACGAGTTCGCCGACCGTATCGATGAGGTTCGGATCTCGCTCCGCCCCTGATCCCGAGCTGCTCTGGGTCGGCACTCCGACGATTCGAACGCGTTGGCTTGACGGATACCGCCGATATACTCACGAGTGCCCGATGGGTCCAGCTTTCGAGCATACGATCTCCGTCTCCTAGGGTTCTCTTCTGTGACCACCACCACCGACGTCCGCGTCCGCGTTCCGAGCAACCATCTCATGGTGGAGTTGCTTGGCGAGCGCGACGCGCACTTGAGGCAGGTCGAGCAGGCGTTCCCCCTCGCGCGAATCGTCGCCCGGGGGAACGAAATCAACATCACCGGCCCGGCGCACGAAGCTGAGGCTGCCGAGACCGTGCTCGGTGAGCTGCTGATCGTTGTTCAGGAAGGCCAGCAGCTCGACGACGACCGCGTCACGCGGGTCATCGACCTGGTGAAGCGGGATGTTCCCAGTCCCTCGGGCGTCTTCACTGAGTCAATCGCGGTCGGCCGCGGACGCCACGTCCGGCCCAAGACCTTTGGGCAGAAGCGGTACGTGGACGCGATCAGGGACAACACGCTTGTATTCGGGATCGGCCCGGCCGGTACCGGCAAGACATACCTCGCCATGGCCTGTGCGATCGAGTCGCTTGTCTCAGGCGCGGTCAAGAGGATCATCCTGAGTCGACCGGCGGTCGAAGCGGGGGAGCGCCTTGGGTTCCTTCCCGGTGATCTCACCGCCAAGGTCGATCCATACCTTCGACCGCTCTACGACGCGCTCTACGAGATGCTCGGGCCGGAAGAGACGGCCCGGTTGATGGAGCGAGGGACGATCGAGATCGCACCGCTCGCCTACATGCGGGGCCGCACGCTCAACGATGCGTTCGTCGTCCTCGACGAAGCACAGAACACGACACCTGAGCAAATGAAGATGTTTCTCACGCGACTCGGCTTCAATTCGAAGATGGTCGTGACCGGAGACATCACCCAAGTCGATCTGTCGGACGGGCGCGGATCCGGGCTGAAGATGGTCGCCGGCGTCCTTGCCGGCATCGAGGGCATCGCCTTCGAGGAGTTGACCGCGCAGGATGTCGTGCGCCACCGCATCGTCGCGGCAATCGTTGAGGCCTACCGGCGCTTCGAGGAGAGCAAATCGTGAAGGTCAATCGCTCTGCGCTGATCAACACCGGCATCTTGTTCGTCACGGTGATGCTCGTGTCGGTGATCCTCGCCGCCGGGAGGGATACCGGGGGGACCGCGCCGGTAGAGCTTGCAATCGGCGAGCCGGCACCCGAGACGTTCATTGCCAACCGATCGACGGATCCGATCGAGGATCCAGAAGCGACTGAGGCCCAGCGTGAGATCGCACGTCGATCGGTCGAGACCGTCTATACCAAGGACAACGACGCGACCCTCACCGTGATCCGCGAAGTCAACTCGTTCTTCGTCGACCTCAAGGTCGTCGCCATCGACGAATCGCTGATTCCTCCTCCGGAGTCCCCGACCACCAGCACCACCGTGGAGCAGACGACGAGTTCAACCGAGCCCGGCGAGACCACAAGTTCGACGACCACGACGACCACGCAGCCGCCGACCACGACCACGACGACCCTGCCGCGGCGCTCGATCGATGACCAGATCGAGCTATTGAGCATCGCCCACCCCACGCTCACCCGTGCGATCCCACCGTTTGTCGAGCTCTACAACAACGATCTCGACCGCATCGCGGACGGCGAGGACTCCGACTTCCCGGCCGTCGAAGAGAAGAGCCTCGAGACGGTCAATGACGAACTACAGGCCGGCATCAAGCCGACCGACCTGACCGAACGCAAGGACCTCTATCTGAACCCGGTAACGCGCCCGCCGCTCATCGTGTTCGGCCTTCCGATCGAGGACCAGTCGACGGCGCGCGAGGGCATCGCCCAGTTGGTCGGGAACAGCCTCCAGGCGAACCTCCGGGTGGATGACGCTGCGACGGAGGCCCTCCGCGAAGAGGAAGCGGCGGCCGTCGAACCCGTGACGGTGACCTTTCGGAACGGCGATACGATCGTGAAACAGGGTGAGCTGATCACGAGTATCCAGTTCCAGGCCATCGAGGAACTCGGGCTCTACCAACCCGAGGTGACCGGCGGAACGTCACGGGTCGCCATTGCGCTTCTTGGCGTCCTCGCCGTGCTACTCGCTGCATTCTTCCTGTGGCGAATCGCCCCTGCACAGTGGACGCAACCGCGCCACATGGCCGTCCTCGCAATCCTGTTGGTGATGTCGGCCCTCATGTCTCGCCTCCCGGAACTGATTGCGACCGACAATCGAGCACTCGGGTATCTCCTCCCGGCGGTAGCGATCGGCTTCCTGGCGGCGATCCTGTTTGATCCACGTACCGCCGTCGTGCTCTCGATCCCAATGGCAGGATTCACGGCTGCGTCGACCGGCGACATCGCGTACACGGTGTACGCCGGGATTGCAACGGTGGTACCCGTTGCATTCGTGTCCCGCGTCTCGTCCCGCCGCCAACTCCGCGTGGCTGTACTGCTCTCAGCCCTTACGGTCGCCCCGGTTGCTGCGACCGTGGAGTGGGTCTTCGGAGACGGCAGCATCGCCATGTCGGCGCTGTGGGCCTTCGTCGGAGCTCTCATCGCCGGACTGATCTCGCTCGGTCTGGTCTCGTTCTTCGAGACGGCGTTCGGGATCACGACCTCACTGGGGTTGCTGGATTTGCTCGACCGCAACCACCCGGCGCTGCGCCTCATCGAGGAACAGGCTCCCGGGACGTTCAACCACTCGATGCTCGTCGGCGCCCTCGCAGGCCGCGCTGCCCGTGCGATCGACGCCGATCCGCTTCTCGCCCAGGCCGCTGCGTGGTATCACGACCTCGGCAAGGTAACTCTTCCGCAGTACTTCGTCGAGAACCAGTTCGGCGTGTCGAATCCGCACAACAGCCTCCCGCCGGACGAGTCGGCGCAGATCATCCGCTCACACGTCACCGAGGGGCTCAAACTGGCGAAGCGGTACCGGCTTCCGGGTGACGTGACCGACGGGATCCGGATGCATCACGGCACGAGCCTCATGCGCTACTTCTACCACCAGGCCCTTGAAGCCGATCCGGACATCGACCCCGACCTCTTCCGCCACCACGGCGTGAAACCGGTGCAGAAGGAAGTGGCGATCGTGATGATCTCCGATGCCACTGAGGCTGCAGCCAGGGCCTACGCCCGTACCGAGGATCCGACTGCGGACGGTCTCAAGAACGTCGTCGAGTCGGTCGTCACTGAGAAGGTCGACGATGGCCAACTCGATCACTCGCAACTGACCTTCGGGGATCTCACCAAGATCAAGGGCGAGCTCGTGCTTGCGCTGATGGGGTACTACCACGCCCGTGTGCCGTATCCCGGCTTCCCCGGCCCGAAGGTCGCCGAGGGAGGACCCGCTGCCGCGCTCCCGACATCGGCACGGAGCTTCGCCGTCGTCGATCCGGTCGCCGACGAGTCCGGGCCGCCCGTTGAGCCATCCGACGAGGAGGATGGGTGAACGTCCTCTTCGCCGATGAGCAGGACGAACCGATCGTCTCCACCGAACTCTTGAGGCTCGCTGAAATCGTGCTCGATGCCGAAGGTCTCGATGAGGAGACCGGCGTCGCTCTCGTGCTGATCGACGAACCGCAGATGACCGAACTCAACGAGGCACACATGGGCAAACAAGGCCCTACCGACGTGCTCTCGTTTCCCATCGAGTCGGCAGCCCCGGGATCGCCGCCGCAGCGAGCCGTCGGCGGACCGCCAATCGAACTCGGTGACATCTTCATCGCCCCATCCGTCGTCCGGAGAAACGCGGAACGCCAGGGTGTGGCATTCGAGGACGAACTCGCGCTGATGGTCGTCCATGGACTCCTTCATCTTCTGGGCTGGGACCACGAGGTCGATGACGAAGCCGTTCGAATGGAGCGTCGCGAACGCGATCTCCTCGCGCGGATCGGTAGAGTGCGCCCGTGATCGCCGCAGCGTTCGCCTTTTCGGCACTTGTCCTCTTTCTGACCGCGCTGGTGCGTGCGTCGGGCGCCACGTTGGTGAGAACGCCGCGAGCTGACGCGCTTCGCGACGCGGGGGAGGGCAGCACCGGGGCCGCGGTCGTCGCCGATCTGCTCGAGGATCGCCTCCGTATTCAGCCGGCCCTTGGAACCGTCGTCACCACGCTGTTGATCCTCGCCGTGATCCCCGCTTCCTGGGCACTCTCGCGTCTGCTCTCGGGTTGGCAACTCGCCGTCGCGTACGCGGCGATGACGGTGCTCATCGTCCTCCTTTCCGACCTCATTCCCCGGACGATCGGGCGATCCCGATCCCATTCGTTCGCCTACCGGTTCTCGCGGCTCCTGGCGGTCGCCGTTCGGGTCGGAGATGCTGCGAACGACCTCGTGTCCGACGAAGACGACGACGATGAGGCCGAGGCGGAGGCAGAGGATCGCGACGAGCGCAAGCTCATCTCGTCGATCATTGAATTCGGTGACACGATCGTCCGAGAGGTGATGGTGCCCCGCACCGATATGGTGACGCTGTCTGCCACCGCATCGACCGATGATGCGGTTGATCTTGTCCTTGAAGCTGGGCGGTCGCGGATCCCGTTGACGGGCGAGAACGTTGACGACATCGTCGGCCTGCTCTACGCCAGAGACCTCCTGACGCTCTATGACCAGGCGTCTCCACCGCGCCCGGCGCGAGAGCTTGCGCACGATGCATACTTCGTCCCGGAGACGAAAGCGATCTCCGAACTCCTCCGAGAGATGCAGGTCAAGCAGAAGCACCTCGCCATCGTGGTGGACGAGTTCGGCG
The DNA here is from genome assembly GCA_963836085.1 of uncultured Actinomycetota bacterium. Lineage (GTDB taxonomy): Bacteria > Actinomycetota > Acidimicrobiia > Spongiisociales > UBA5794 > JAHEEL01. The sequence goes on along the minus strand of CAWIHT010000005.1, from coordinate 34,878 downwards.
GGACGGCCGGCGTCGTGACGATCGAGGACCTGATTGAAGAGATCGTCGGGGAGATCGTCGACGAGTACGACGATGAAGAACCCATGGTGGTTCCGCTCGAATCCGGAGAGTTCCTCGTCGACGCGCGCCTCGACGTTGATGATCTCGCCGGTACGCTCGACGTCGAGTTCCCCGACGAGGAGTGGGACACGGTCGGTGGTCTCGTCCTCGGACTCGCTGGACGTGTGCCGAACATCGGGGAGTCGTTCGAGTACCACGACGTCACGCTGATCGCAGAGGAAGTCCACGGGCGAAGGGTCGCACGGGTCCGCGTGGCCCCCCGATGACCAACGCAGGTTTCATCTCCGTCGTCGGCCGCCCGAACGTGGGCAAATCGACGCTGGTGAATGCGTTGGTCGGGGAGAAGGTGGCGATTACCTCGCCGAGACCGCAGACGACCAGGAACGCCATCCGCGGCGTCGCCACCAGCGGGGAGACCCAGTTAGTGCTGGTCGATACCCCCGGGTTGCACAAGCCCAAGAACGTCCTCGGTGAGCGGCTCAACGCGCTTGTCTACGGTTCCATCGCCGATGCCGATGCTGCCCTGTTCGTGCTCGATGCGGAACAGCCCATCGGACCGGGCGACCGCCGGATCGCCGAGCGCCTGGCAACGTCGGGGGCGCCGGTTGTCGTCGCGGTGAACAAGGTCGATCGGGCGTCACAACCGGAGATCCTCACCCAACTCACGAAGGCAGGGGAGTGGGACTTCCACGCCTTCGTCCCCATCTCCGCCCTCAAGGGCGACGGCATCGAGGCGGTGCGCGGCGAACTCGAACCGCTGATGCCGGAGAGCCCGTTCTTCTTCCCCCCCGACATGCACAGCGATCAGCCGGACCAGTTGCTCGCCGCGGAACTCGTGCGAGAGAAGTACCTCGCCCGCCTGCGTGAGGAACTACCACACTCGCTCGCCGTCGTCGTCGGTGACATGGAGGAGCGTGACAACGGGGCGCTCTACATCCCGGCATCGGTCTACGTCGAGCGTCAGTCCCAGAAGGGCATGGTGATCGGCAAGGGCGGCGAACTCATCAAGACCGTCGGCGCCGAGACCCGCAAGGAACTCGAGAAGATCTTTGGCGTGCCGGTGTTCCTCGAACTCCGCGTCAAGGTCGAGAAGGACTGGCAGCGTCGGGAGTCCACCCTCGACCGCATGGGGTTCTAGAGCCGCCACGTCGAACGCGGAGTGGTCTTTGTACCCTGGCCCGGTCGGCGAGACCCGCGAAGCCTTGGTGGTGGCGCCGCGCACGGCGCGCGGTCGCCTCGACCAAAGGGGGTCGCCATGCACAGGACCGTGAAACGGATCCTGCTCATCACAGCAGCATTCGCACTGTTCGTCGTACCCGCAGCAGCCATCGCAGCCGCCGGATTCACCGACGTCGCCGCGAGTAGCGTCTTCGTCGCCGACATCCAATGGATGAAGGACAACGCGATCACCGCCGGCTGCAACCCGCCGGCCAACGACCGCTACTGCCCGGGAAACAACGTCACCCGTGAACAGATGTCCGCGTTCATGCACCGACTCGCCGTCAACCAAGTCGTCGACGCCGCCACCGCCATCGAAGCGGACAACGCCGATACCCTCGACGGGCAGACGCCGGACGATCTCACCAGCGATGGGTTCTCGACGTTCCATGATGCTGGGGTTCACATGCCCACTGCATACGGGACCATGCTGGAACTGAAGAATCTGCCGGCGGGCAGCTACGTGTTCGTGGCCAAGTCCTACCTGCAAGCGGGGACTCAGGTCAACGTCAACTGTCGTCTGGTTGCGGGCGGTCAGTGGGATCTGGTAGCCGCGACGCTCGAGCCGGGTCACAATGTGCCGGCAGCGTTCACCGTCGTGGCCAACGTCGCCAACAATGGCAGCGCCGTTCTACAGTGCCGGGACTTCGGCGGGAACGCGATCGTGCAGCACACCAAGATCACAGCGATTGGAGTGGACAACCTTCGCAACACATCCGGCTGACCTTCAGGCGGGGGTCGATGCCGTCGGCCGCTGTCGAGAAGGCCCCGCACGTGTCGATCGAGTAGCACCGGTCGAAGCACGATCCGGACATGCACGTCTTCGTCACGTACCTGGCCAACGGGGTCGCCGCTACGAAGCATGACCTTCTGGGCCTGCGGTGATTCATCGCGTCGCATACGGAATACGACGCTCCCGGGGACCGGCTGATCGGGTCGGCGGCGTTCGACGGTTCCCGGCTACATCGACTACCACCGGTACCCTCAGCTTCATGGCGCTCTATAACGACACGGGGATCGTGCTCCGGTCGTACTCGTTCGGTGAGGCCGACAAGGTGGTTGTCCTGATCAGCCCGAATCGCGGCAAGCTCCGTACCGTCGCAAAGGGTGTCCGCAAGACGAAGAGCCGTTTCGGGGGTCGCCTCGAGAGCTGCGTTCACGTCGATCTTGTGCTCTACGAGGGAAAGAATCTCGACATGATCACCCAGGTCTCGATCATCGAGGCTTTTCCGACACTCCGCCAGCATCTCGACCGGGTCGTCACCGCAGGAACGATGATCGAGGTTGCCGATGTGGTGGCCCAAGAGGACGAGCCGTCGCAGCGTCTGTTCCTTCTTCTCCAGCGCGGCCTCCGCGCACTCGACGGCGACACGCCGCACCCCGATCTCCTCACCGCGTACCTGCTGAAGGCTGCCGCGATCGTTGGCGTTGCCCCTGCCTTGGAACACTGCGCCGGGTGCGGTGCCGAGGAGGGTCTCACGCGGTTCAGCTTCGCTGCCGGTGGGGCCCTGTGCGATCGTTGCAGAACACCAGGGGCGTATGCGCTGCGGGCCGGGGTGACCGACTATCTCGCTGACGCTGCTGCGGCCGACCTGGCCGCGTTGCCGGATGCCGACTCATCAATGTCGGGCGAGGCACTCGGCATCACGCGACGGTTCCTCGAGTATCACCTCGAACGCCGGCTCGACTCTATGGAGTTGCTCGATGTCTGAGAATGAGCTGCAGGTCGATCGGAGCCGGATCCCACAACACGTTGCCATCATTCTCGATGGCAACGGCCGGTGGGCGAACGCACGCGGTCTTCCGCGAACTGCCGGCCACGCGCAGGGGGAGCCGGCTCTGTTCGATGTCGTCCACGGCGCCCTCGACCTCGGCATCGAATGGCTCACGGTCTATACGTTCTCGACCGAGAACTGGAACCGCGATGCGAACGAAGTCTCGTTTCTCATGGAGTTCAACGTCGATCTGCTCGAACGGAGACGTGACGAACTCGACGAACTGGGCGTTCGGGTGATCTTCATCGGAGACCACGACGATCCGCGTATCCCCCCGCCGGTCCTCGACCGGATGCGGATCGCCGAAGAGCAGACGAAGCACAACACGAAGCTCAACATGGTCTACGCCTTCAACTACGGCGGCCGGACGGAGATTGCGCACGCTGCTCGCCAGATCGCCGAGGAGGTGGCAGCCGGCACTCTCGACCCGGCCAACGTCGACGAACCGGCGATCGCTGCACGGCTCTATCGGCCGGATATGCCCGATCCGGATCTGCTGATTCGCACATCGGGGGAGCAGCGGATCTCGAACTACCTCCTGTGGGAGGCGGCCTACGCCGAATTCGTGTTCACCCCGGTCCTCTGGCCCGATTTTGACCAGACCGAACTCGCCCGGTGTGTCGCTGAGTACCAACACCGCGACCGCAGATTCGGGAAAGCCATCGACGCCGCCCCCGAAGAGGACCCGCCGTCGGTTCTGGACGGGTTCTAGCTGGTGGCCGAAAGCCGGTAGCTGGTAGCTGAACCCTGAACCCCGTTAGCATCTCCGATCACCGCCTCACCGAAAGACTGGTATGCCCGCCGACTTCGACACCATCGTCAACCTCGCCAAGAAGCGAGGCTTCGTCTTCCAATCCTCCGAGATCTACGGAGGTATTCGATCGGCCTATGACTACGGGCCCCTCGGTGCCCAACTACTCCGCAACGTGAAGGACCAGTGGTGGCGGTCGATGGTCCAGATGCGTGATGACATCGTCGGGATCGACAGCGCCGTCATCCAGTCACCGAAGGTGTGGGTTGCGTCCGGCCACCTCGCGTCGTTCTCGGATCCGCTGGTCGAGTGTCGCGAGTGTCACAACCGGTTCCGTCTCGACAAGCTCGAGGATCCCGGCCAGTGCCCCTCGTGCGGCACCAAGGACTCGTTCACGGAGCCCCGTGAGTTCAACCTCATGTTCCGCACGCACATGGGCCCGGTCGAGAGCGACGACAACTCGGTCTATCTACGACCGGAGACCGCCCAGGGCATCTTCATCAACTTCGAGAATGTCCGGCGCACGGCCAGAAAGCGACTGCCGTTCGGCATCGCCCAGGTCGGCAAATCCTTCCGCAACGAGATCACACCGGGGCAGTTCGTGTTCCGCACCCGGGAGTTCGAACAGATGGAGATGGAGTTCTTCTGTCACCCGGATGAGGCCGATGAGTGGTTCCGCTACTGGGTCGACGAGCGCCGCAACTGGTACATCGACCTCGGGATGACCGAGACGAACCTCCAGTTCCGCGAGCACGAACAGGACGAGCTTTCGCACTACTCCTCGGGGACCTACGACGTCGACTACTTCTTCCCGTGGGGCTGGGACGAACTCGAAGGGATCGCCAACCGGACCGACTTCGACCTGAAAGCTCACTCCGAGTACTCAGGTGAGGACCTGACCTACTTCGACCCCGCCACCAACGAGCGCTTCACGCCGTATGTCATCGAGCCGGCCGCCGGAGCGACCCGCACGACGTTTGCCTTCCTCATCGATGCCTACCAGGAGGAGGAGGTGCGCGGTGAGCAGCGCACGGTCCTCAAGCTGGATCCCCGGCTCTCGCCCGTGAAAGTCGCGGTACTTCCGCTGTCGAAGAAGGAGGATCTCGTCTCGACCACGAATCGGATCGCAGATCTGCTCCGGAGCCGTTGGATGATCGAAGTCGATATCACGCAATCCATCGGACGCCGCTATCGCCGCCAAGATGAGATCGGGACGCCGTATGCGGTCACCGTCGATTTCGATACGCTCGACGACGATCAGGTGACGATCCGTGATCGAGACACCATGCAGCAGGATCGGATTCCTATCGAGAACCTGGTGGCATACCTCGCGGATCGGCTTCCGGAGTAAGGGAGAGCTGCCGGCTACCAGCCCGAGCGTCCAGCGCTCTCCGTGGTGACTACCGCTGTGTGAGCTGTCCGTTGGTCACGTAGAGGGTTCTTACGAGTGCGTCGATGCCGGCCAGCGTGCCGGTGAACTCGATCTCGTGACCTTCAGCGAGTCGTCGGTCTCCGGATTGGGGGAACGCAACGACGGCGCTCACGACGGTGCTGCCGAACAGGTCGTTCTCCAGTGAGGCGATGTCGACAATCGCCTTGGTGAAGGGTCCATCTCCGAGGATTCGATCGCGTTCGGTGCTCTCCACCTCGCGGACCTTGCCCGTCCACTCGATACTGCGACCGGCATAGAGGTCGGAGTACCGCTGCGCCGTCTCGAAACTGAGGCGGTTCTCACCGAAGAGATTGGTCGCCATCACGACCGCATCACGGTCGCGTCCGTCGTCGCCCTGGTCATCGGAATCGGGGAGTGGCCCAGATTCTGACGTTTCGACTGAAGGCGGCTCGGGTGCCGCCGCCGGTGCGATATCGGGCGGCGACGCATCCGCTTGCGGCTCGGTCGGGCGGCGCGTCTGCTTGGACCATCCAGCGATTTCGACATCCGCAGGGAGTTGGGCTCCGAGCGTATTGAACATGCGCCGAGCAGTGTCGAGAGATCCAGATGCCACCAGCGCCTCGCCGATGGTGAGGCGTTCATCGATGGACTGTTCCCGTGCCGGGTCGGGCTCGTAGTCACTCGGAAGGTTCCCGTTGAGTCGCTGCTCGACGAGCTTCGTCAGCGCTTCAGACTGACCGGCATCTGAGAGGGCGCCCGCCGCAGAGGCGAGCCTGCGGAGTGTCGAAACGAGCGTATCGGCGTCTCGCACCGTCGACCGGTGGTCGAGGACGATGCGATCGTCCGACACGACAATCTCGGGGTGGAGGGCGATCAGGCGATTCAGGACCATGGTGGTTCCCGCACCCAGCGCGGCCCGGGCTGCTTGAGGGTCGGCCGCCTGAACAATGAACGCCTCGTCGAAGACCGGCTCACCGATGACGATGTCCTGGGTGCCAAGGACCTTGAGGAACATCCCGAGTCCGGACTGACGTTGGAGGCGCAGGCCGATCCCGATCGAAGGAAACGAGACGGTGTAGCGGGTGTAGCGGGTCGAGTTCTTCCCGCTGCTCTTCGCATAGGTCTTGATCTCGGCGGGAGCGCCGTCGAGCAGGCCGGTCATGGTGGGCCCGCCGCGCCATGTGCCGGGCATGAACGAGAATCCGAGCCTCTCGGCGGCGACCTGCCATGCCTGGTTCATCGACGCCATCTGCCGCTTCGCTCCGATCGTGGCGCCGGCCGCGATCAGCAGTCCGAGTACACCGAAGAGGATCCAGAAGGGAAAGCTGTCCACGATTCGAGTCTACCGGCGGCGTCAGGGCCGATCCGGTAGATCGGGCGTGCGGCCCTCGAAATAGGTGGCAAGGACCACCACCGTCCGGCTCCGTCCGGGGGCGAACCGGCGGATGCTCTCGAGTACTTCGCCGAGATGGTCCGACGAACGGGCTCGAATCGTGAGAAGGAGATCGAACTCGCCGGTGACGGCGTAGCAGTCCTGAACGAACGGCAGGGCTTCGATGGACGCTGCAACCTCGGCGAGGGGGAGACCGCCCGGTGCCTCGACACTGACCATCGCCGTGACCGGGAGGCCGATGGCCTCCCAATCAATCGTGATTCTCGTGCCGGCAATCACCCCTCGTTCGGTGAGGCGGCGCACCCGCTGATGGACGGTCGTGGTCGCTACGCCGGTCAATTCGCCGATGCGGCGGTACGGAAGGCGGCCGTCCTCCGCCAGAAGGGCGATGATCTTCCGGTCGATATCATCCATACCGGAGATTCTTACACATATAGGGAACAAAAGTTGTATTATTTACGCTGTTGACGGAAGAACCACCACGAAAGGGGCGTGCATCATGCATCCCGATGTCGCATTGCAGATGAACCGTTCCCGCCAGATCGTCGCCGCGGCCTTCCACGCCAAGCGCGCAAAGCGGTAGGGCCAGACCGCAGCCGAGGACACCGGAATCCGGTGTCCTCTCTCGCTGGGTCATCCCGCTAGCCGGCGTAGGCCGGTTGGCCGATCCGTGTGCCGGCTGCATCTACGATCGGCAGATAGGGCATCGATTCGTTGAGGCCCTTCCAGACCGCATACATCGTGGCCGCTGCGCCGAGTGATACGGCGTCTCCGTCCGAGGCCGACGCTCCCGGCGTCGCCGAGACGAGTCCGAATGTCGCATCGAACGACGCCGACACGTTCGGCGATGAGTACTCGACGGAACCGTTGATCGACAGTCGATGAGTCTCGCCGTCGAACCGCGACAACACCGTGACGACCTCGCCATCCTTCTTCACCATGAAGGCGTTCGACGACTCCGCATTGAACTCATCGCGGTCGAGGTAGAGCCGTGGTTTGTCCTGGTACGGCTTGCCGGACGTCGGGCAGGCGGTGACGCAGTTCCCGCATTCGTTGCAGAAGTCACTGAGGACTGCAATCTGATAGGGCTGGTCGATCCGGAACCGGGTGCTGCCCTGCTCGACGAGCGTGCCGCCATCAACCAGGAACGACGGGATGTCCGCGACGAACGCATCCGTCTGATACGTCATGAGCGCCATGTTTGGGCACACACCGACACACAGGCTGCAGATCGTGTCACAGTCAACGCACCGACTTGCCTCGGCCTGCGCCTGCTCGGTCGTATACGTGAGCATGGTCTCGTTGAAGTTGTCCCGCTCGTTGAGAGCCGTATGCACCGATGGCACGCGGTACTCGCGATGTGCCCGTCGGATCACGAGACTCGGCAGGTCCCGCGTCGTGGGGATCGGCAACGGGGTCGTGTCGACGGCGATACCCGATACGGCAGCGATGATCGCGGCCGCGGCGGCTTGACCGTCGGCGGCTGCCTTGACGATCGAGGACGGCCCGTCGGCGGCGACGTCACCACCGGCGTAGATTCCGGGAATCGATGACTCGAACGTGTCGGGGTCGACCTCGAGGTAGCCCCGCGAGGTCAGTGCGGGCACGGCGTCGCCGAAGAATTCGAGCATCGAGTGCTGGCTGATCGCCAGGATGAGCGTGTCGAGCGGGATCTCGAACTCGGAGTCTTCGATGTCGTGGGGGATCTTGCGCCCTGACGAGTCACGATCGCCCCGGTACTCGGTCCGGGTTGCGATCAGTCCGACGAGTTTCCCGTCCTCGACGTGGAGGCCACGGGGACTTGCCAGCTCTTCGATCGTGATGCCCTCTTCGAGACACGCACCGACCTCTTCGCGGTCGGCGGGCATCTGGTCGATCGTACGGCGGTAGATGATCGCCACATCGGTTGCGCCGACCCTCCATGCGGACCGCGCGCAGTCCATGGCTGTGTCGCCTGCCCCGATGACGCCGACCCTCGGGCCGACCGGGATCGGATCCTCCTCCCGCACACTGCGCAGGAATCGCAGGGCATCGATGACGCCGTCGCTGTCCTCGCCCTCGACGCCGAGGAACTTCGGGAGCTGAGCGCCGACGGCGACGAAGACTTGATCAAAGCCGTCGGTGCGAAGATCCTCGAGGGTGAAGTCCTCACCCGCTGTCTGGTTGTAGCGGATCTCGACACCGAGGTCCTCGAGGATTGCCATGTCCTGATCGATCTGCTCCTGCGGCAACCGGTAGGCGGGAATCGCGCCGCCGACCATGCCGCCCGGATAGCCGTGGGCCTCGAAGATCGTCACCGTGGCACCGGCGAGCGCCAGGTCCTGCGCCGCTGCGATGCCGGCAGGTCCGGCGCCGATCACCGCGACCTTGGTATCGATCGAGGCCGTCCGCTCCGGTACCTCTGGTGAGGTCTCGTGCGACATGATGAACCGTTTCATGTCGCGAATAGCCAGCGGCTGATCCAGATGCGTGCGGATGCAGGTCGTTTCGCAGAGGTGGTCGCAGACGCGGCCGAGGATTGACGGAACCGGATTGTCGGCCCTCGTCAGGTTCACCGCGTCGTCGAATCGGCCTTCGCGAACGGCCCGCATGTACGCGGGTACATCCTGAGAGACCGGACACTCGTCGACGCACGGCGCCTCGATGCAATCGAAGAGGCCCAGTTTCCGGCTGGTCTTCGACCGGTCGGTCCTGAACGACTCCTTGCGGTAGCGCCAGTCCTCCTGCACCTCGTGGGCATAGGAGCGCAGATTGACCCTGGCCAGCGTCCGCAACGCGAGCGTTGTCAGCGTGGCCGCCCGTTCTTCCGAGTATCCACGTTCGACCGACCACCGGTGGACGGCTTCAGACACAGGTCCGTGCCACTCGCCGCCGAGGTACGTGGCGAGTTCGTGTGCGTCCTTCGTTGTGAACGCCAAACCGCTATCCCCGAGCGCCGCACCAGCCAGCATCTCGCTGAACGCACTGAAGTGGTGCTCCGCGAGCGCCGTGCAGGCGGCAAAGTCCTTGAGATCGCATGCCTCGGTCTTGTCGAGAGCGTTGGTGAGTTCCTCGAGGTACTGCGGCATCCGCAGGTAGCCGCCGGTCTTGAGAAGATCCGAGCAGACCGTGATCGTGGTCATGCCGGACCGCAGGAGGCTGGTGACGTTGAACGCATCCGCACCGCCGGCGAATGAGAGCAGAAGATCGCCGCGGAACTCCTCGGAGAGACGCAATGCGAGGTTGGTCGTGACGGCGTGGAGAGCCCGACCCGACATGTACATCATGTCGTCGTCCGGGAACTCCATCCGATGGTTCTCGACCTCGAGGGTGTTCGAGAGCTTCAGCCCGAAGGTCAGACCCTTGCTCCGAGCGATGCGCTTCAGGTTGTGGAACATCGGGACAGCATCCACGTACTTGAGGTCGTGACCGAAGGCCTCGTCTGGGATCACGATGTCGCTGAACCCGAGTTCATCGTTGATGATCCCTCGGACGCGCTCGGCGCCGAGCAGGGTCGGGTTGCACTTCACCGACGTGTGGAGGCCACGCTCATTGAGCAGGTACGTCGTGATCTGTTCGATCTCTTCCGGCGGGCATCCGTGCATAGTCGACAACGTCATCGTGTTGGAGATCTGGGCGGGGATCTCGACGTCGCGAACCTCGGGGTAGCGCTCGGCGACGATGTCGACGTATGGGCCGAGGTACTCGGACGCGTCGTCCATCGTGTCGAGATACCACTGAACGTTCGGCTCCAGGATCCCCTCCAGGTTGTAGCCAACGCTCATGTTGAAGATCATGCCCGGGGCGTCACCGGGGAATCCGAGCTTCTTGTGGAGCGCGTGGATCAGGACCCAGGCGCGTAGGTACTCGTCGAACGACTGGTAGACCTTGAGCTCCTGGGACCACTCGACGTTGTATCCCTCATCCTCGAGGTCGATGCAGGGCTTGTTGACGTCGAGTTCGTCGAGTGTCTGGACGGTCTTCAGCTCGATGAAGCGGGCACCGACGAGCCACGCGACGATGATGTTCTGCGCCATCTGGGTGTGCGGACCCGCGGCGACGCCGAATGGCGTATCGAGCACGGTGCCGTAGTTCGGTTGGCGGAATCGGTCGGTCTCGCTCGGCGTGAAGAAGGCCTGCTTGGGGATCCCGAAGATTGAGTTGTTGGTCTCGAGTTCGTCGAACACCCAATCGGTGAGCTGTTCCATCGTTATGGGCTGGAAGCGGTCTGACATCGGTCGGCTCCTCTCCGCTACAGGCGGGCGTGCAGACGGGCGGCCTGCTCTCGGGCTTTGGCTCTGATCTCTTCCGCGTCGACGCGCGTTGTGGTTCCGTTGGCGAATACGACCTCTCCGTCGACCTTGACCTCCAGCGGTCGGATACCCGGGGTGAACGCGATGTGCCACGGGTCCATCGGTTCATACGACCAGGTGACTTCGTCGTTCAGCGCGCCAGGGACGAGCGTCCACCCGTTCTCGAGCCACGACCACGCCGGGTCTGGGCCGACGGTCACGTCGACCGAGCGTTGCATGACGTACGCGAGGCGGAACGACTCGATCATGTTGGCGCCGATTCCGTCGGTGCCGAGCGCGACCGGGTTCCGGAAGCGTGCAGGATCGGCGTAGCCGACCCCGTTGTTCAGGTTCGACCGCGGGTTGTGGAGGATCGTCCCTTTGAGTGTGTGGTCGGTGGGGAGGAAGACGCAGTGGCTGATGAGCCACTTGTCGTTGGTGAGGCCCTCGAGGCGTTCGGGCGCGCCGGCGTCGCCTGGACCTTCGCACACATGAATGTGGACGCCGACGTCGAACTCATCGGCGAGGGCGGCAGCCGCCTCGAGCGACTCGTCGGTGCAGGTGAAAGCGGCGTGGACGCCAACCATGCCGCTTCCACCGGCGGCGAGGAACCGCCGGTTCTCTTCGAGGCCGCGGATCACGCCGTCGTGACCGTGCCGGTCGCTGATGCCGTACGCAGTCACCACGCGCACGCCGACCTCGTTGCAGGCGTCCTCGATGACGGAGAGCGATCCCTCGATGGCATTCGGGGTCTCGTTGTGGTCGATGATCGCAGTCGTGCCGGATTCGAGCGCTTCCAGCGCCCCGAGTTTGGCCGACCAAGAGAGCATGTCGAGGTCGAGCGCAGCGTCGAGGCGCCACCAGACCTGGTCGAGGATTCCCTGGAAGTCGGTCGCGACCTCCGGCGGTGCCGGCATGCCTCGTGCGAGTTCGGAGTAGAGGTGGTGGTGGGCGCAGACCAATCCCGGCGTGACGTTGCTCATGCGGTGCTCCTCTCGCGAAGCGGCTCGTGGATGTTCATGGGCGTTCTCGTTCTGCGGACACCGTCGACCTCGTAGAAGGCAGCGGCGATGGCTCCAGCGGTTGGGACAAGTCCGATCTCTCCGACACCCTTGACCCCGAAGGGGGAGCGAGGCTGGGGGACTTCGACGATGATCGTCTCCACGTCCGGCATGTCCTTGGCCCGAATGATGCCGAGGCTTCGAAGCGTGTGCTTGGTTGGGCGGGCAAGTTCGTCGGTCGGGAACTCCTCGGTGAGGGCGTATCCGATGCCCATGTGCACGGCGCCTTCGATCTGACCCTCGACCAGACGCGGGTTGACCGCACGGCCGACGTCGTGTGCGGCGATCATCTTGTCGATGGTGCCGCTCTCGGGGTCGACGATCGCGACTTGCGCCGCGTAGCCGAACGCGCTGTGGATCATCGGGTTCTCGACGTCGTCCTCGAGCGAGTCGGTCCAGTCGACGACATACTCACCGTAATAGTCGACGCCGGGTGCGAGGCCGGCTTCGTTGGCAACGCGGCAAGCGTCCGCGACGCCGCCTGCGGCCATCACGGTTCCGCGGGACCCCGTGGTCTGGCCGGCTCCGAGTTCCCTCGTTGTGTCGACGATGACGCTGATCCGGTTCGGGTCGACGCCGAGCTCCTCGGCCGCAACCTGTAGAGCGACGTTGTGGACGCCCTGGCCCATCTCGGTCCAGCAGTGTCGTACCTCGACCGAGCCGTCGTCTTCAAGGCGGACGACGGCCTTGGACACTTCGACGAAGCCGTTCCCGAGGCCCGAGTTCTTCAGCGCAATACCGAGACCTACGGCCTTGCCCGCCGCCCGGGCCTGGTCGTAGGCAGGCTTGACGGCGTCGAGGCACTCACGGATACCGCGGGCACCATCGTCCATGATCTGCCCGGGACCCCATACGACGCCCGGTCTGATGATGTTGCGGGACCGCATCTCCCAACCGTCGATGCCGACGGCTTCGGCGAGACGATCGACGATGCCCTCCATTGCGAACTGGGCCTGGTTGGCGCCGAAGCCTCGGAATGCGCCGCAGACCGGGTTGTTCGTTCTCACCGCGATCGCTTCCACGTCGATCGTGTCGACCACGTATGGACCGCTCATGTGACCGGCGGCTCGTTCGAGTACCTTCATGCCCACCGACGCGTACGGACCGGAGTCGCCGATCATCCGGGAGCGCAGCGCGGTGAGCTTCCCGTCGCCGTCGCACCCTGCCCACACCTCGATCTCGATCGGATGGCGCTTGGCATGGATCCGGAACGACTGCTCCCTGGTCAGCGTGCAGGAGACCGGACGGTCGAGCAGGTACGCCGCGAGCGCCGTCTGGCCCTGGTTGGACATGTCTTCCTTGCCGCCGAACGCTCCGCCGTTCGAGACGAGTTCGACGACGATGGTCTCGGGGTCGACGTCGAGGAGCGACGCGATCTGGTTGCGATCGTCCCAAACGCCCTGACCTCCGGAATACACGTGGAGGCCGCCATCTCCGGTCGGGACCGCGAGTGTGGATTCTGGCTCGAGGAAAGCGTGTTCGACCCGCTGGGTTCGGAAGACCTCGTGCACCGTATGGGTCGAAGCGGCGAGTGCAGCGTCGACGTCGCCGCGCTGATAGGCCGAGCGGGAGAGGACGTTGCCTTCGAGGCCCCACACGGCGTCCTCGTCGGACGCGAGAGCGGTGTGCGGATCGGCGAACGGTTCGAGGACGTTGTACTCGACCTTGACCAATTCGGCGGCGGCGCGAGCGATGCGCTTTGACTCTGCGACGACGATGGCGATCACGTCGCCGTAGTAGGACGTCCGTCCGCCTTCTGGGATAAACACCGGCCAGTCCTCGTAGATGATGCCGACGTGGAGTTTCCCCGGTACGTCGGCGCCGGTGAAGACGGCGACAACGCCGTCGACGGCTTCCGCAGCGCTGGTATCGATCCTCAGCACGTCGGCCCTGGCGTGGTCGGTGAGGCGGAGCGCCCCGTGGAGGAGGCCCTCGGGCCGGATGTCGTCCACGTAGCCCCGTTCGCCGAGGGCGAGTTCGACGCCCTCGTACTTCGCTCCGGTCTCGCCGATCCGATCGGGCAGGGTCGGCGACGCGACGTCGCCGGAGGCGAGTATCTCGATCGCCTCGAAGATCTTCGTGTAGCCGGTGCAGCGGCAGAGGTGCCCGCCGAGGCGACCGGCGGTGGTCTTGTGGTCGAGATCGGCGCCCTTCTGGTCGATCAGGGCTTTGGTACGCACCAGGATACCGGGCGTGCAGAACCCGCATTGGAGTGCACCGGTGGAAGCGAAGGCGTCGGCCAGTCGTCGTCGCTCTGCCTCCTCGAAACCCTCGAGGGTCGAGACGGACTTGCCTTCCACCTTCTCCATCGAGACGAGACAACTCTGTATTGCCTTGCCGTCAACGAGGACGGTGCACGCCCCGCACTGGCCGGACGGCGAGCATCCGTCCTTGGGGGACGTCACCCCAAGTTCCTCGCGCAAGGCGGAGAGGAGGTGCGGGTGGTCAGACGAGACCTCGACCGGGAGTCCATTGACGTTGAACGAAGTGGATTCCATGGTTGAGCCTCCTCTGATTCACCAACCGTATCATCCCCGTTCGGTTGACATTTTGTCAACTCGCGGTCCGGGCGATGGGCGCGATGGCTCGCGCTACAGTCTGGAGCGAGCAACAGTGGAGTGTGAATGTCCGGATACCGGGCGGAGTTCATGGTCGAACCCTTCGTCGAGGGTTCCCTCGGGCCCGCCGTCTTGGCAGCGGTCGACGCCGTCGTTGCATGTGGGTTCGAGCCGAGCATCGACGCTTTTGGCACCACCATCGAGGGTGATGCAGAACCGGTCGTCGCGGCGCTCGCCGACATGCTGCACGCGGCCATGGGTGCCGGTGCGACACGGGTCACCGTCCAGGTCGAGTGCCGAAGCGAGTCGTGAACATGAGCGACCACCCCGTCCTCGCGGCCGCGCGGCCCGCCATCGAAGCGACCGGAGCTACGGTTGTGCTCCCTGCGGAGGCCGAGGCGCTCGACGTGCCGATCGAATGGGAGGGCGAGGTCGTTGCGTACGCTCGGGTGGGTTCTTTCGCAGACGCATTCCGCAACCTGGTGCGGCGGATCGAAGAGGAACTCGGGGCTCCGCTGCCCGAACTCGACCGGACGGGGAAGCAGGTTGCGGTTCGGTTGCTCGACGAGCGAGGGGCATTCCTCATGCGGAGGTCCATCGAAGACATCGCGGACCTGATGGGCGTGAGCCGGATCACCATCTACAACTACCTGAACGCGATTCGAGCATGACACCGTCGGTGCACCTGCAGTTCGATTTGACATTTCGTCAATCGCGGAGAATCCTGCCGCACGCGGCTCCTTTGGAAGGTCGAGGTATGCATCCGGTGAAACTGAGATGAGCGTCAACCTCAGCTACCAGCAGCGGCGGATCCTGGCCTACAGCATCCCCGTGCTCGCGGTCTTCGCTGCGCTCCTTTTTGGCGCGATCATGCTCGTACTCCTCGGCGCCAACCCGATCGAGGGCTACTCCGAGATGTTCGTCGGCGCGTTCGGCTCCGGCAACGCGCTCATAGCGACGATCCTCAAGGCGACGCCGCTGCTGTTCGTCGGTACCGGCATCGTCATCGCCTTCCGCGCGAACGTCATCAACATCGGCGCCGAAGGCCAGATGGTGCTCGGCGGACTCTTCGCCACGATGGCCGCCCTGTACCTGCCGGAGATGCCGGCGATCATCATGGTGCCGGTGGTTCTGCTGGCAGGACTCGCCGGTGGTGCCCTCTGGGGTTGGATCCCCGGCATGCTCAAGGCCTACTACCGGGTCAACGAGATCCTCAGCACGATCATGCTGAACATCGTTGCCGTGCAGTTGATGAGCTACCTGTTGCGCGGTCCGCTTATTGATCCGGCGGAGATCGAGAGGGGCACCGGGATTCCACAGACCGAGCGCCTCATGGAGTCTGCCGACCTCCCGATCATCTTCGGCGACCGATTCCATATCGGCCCGATCCTCGCGGTGCTCTGTGCAATCGCCACCTACTACCTGTTGTGGCGGACGCCGCTCGGGTACCGCCTCCGCGCCGTCGGCCTGAGCGAGCATGCCGCCCGCTACGCCGGTATCCCGGTGCGCCGCACGATTGCGCTCGCCCTGACGATGTCGGGTGCTCTCGCAGGCCTTGCCGGCGCGGTCCTGGTGTTCGGCAGCGAGAGTCACCGCATGGTGACCGACGGTTCCACGATGGGGTTCACCGGGAGCGCAGGCTTCAACGGCATCGTTGCCGCCCTGCTCGGTGGCCTCCACCCGCTCTGGACGATTCCGGCATCGTTCCTCTTCGGCGGACTCATCGTCGGCGGCCAGGCGTTGCAGCGTGCGGTGCAGGTTCCGTCAGCGCTCATCGTTGCCTTGAACGGTCTTGTCGTGGTCTTCGTCGTGGCGGCCGACCGCTATCGGGTGAAGCTCCTCACGAGGGACGCGCGGGACGAAGAGATCGCAGACGACGGCAGTCTGCCCCTCGATGAGGAGGACTCCGGCCTCGGCTCGGTGTATGACGCCGCGCCCAGAGGGACTGATTCATATGGTCAGGACGAGTTCGGGGAGGATCCGCGATGAGCGAGATCTTCACCACCGCGGTGATGGTCGCCGTTGTTGCCTCGGCGATCCGCCTTGCCGTTCCGCTCCTCCTGGCAGCGCTCGGTGAGAC
The DNA here is from genome assembly GCA_963836085.1 of uncultured Actinomycetota bacterium. Classification (GTDB taxonomy): domain Bacteria; phylum Actinomycetota; class Acidimicrobiia; order Spongiisociales; family UBA5794; genus JAHEEL01. Next base: position 18,318 of record CAWIHT010000005.1, on the reverse strand, counting down.
CTTCGGTCAGCGCAGCGGCGTGCTCAACCTCGGCGTCGACGGCATCATGCTGCTGGGGGCGTTCTCCGGCTACTACGCCGTGCTCAAGACCGACAACGTGTGGCTCGGTCTTCTCGCAGGGGCCATCGTCGGCTTGATGCTCGGCCTCGCATCCGCTGTGATCGCGGTGACGCTCAAGGCCGAGCAGGGGATCAGCGGCATCGGTGTCTATCTCTTCGGACTCGGGATGAGCGATCTGTTGTTCCAGAAACTCGTCGGCACGCCGGTTCCGATCGACACGTTCCCACAGGTGGACATCCCGCTGCTTTCCGACATCCCGTACGTCGGGGAGATGTTCTTCCAGCACAGCCTGATCATCTATCTCGCGTTCCTTTCGATCCCGGTTGCAACGTTCGTGATCAATCGGACGACCTTCGGGATGAAGATCCGGGCGGTCGGCGAGTATCCCGACGCGGCGGACACCCTCGGCGTGAGCGTCGCTGGTGTCCGATACGCGACCGAGATCATCGGTGGAACGCTGGCCGGCATCGCTGGGGCCGTGCTGGCCATCACGCTCGGGATCTTCCAACAGAACCTCACGAACGGGGCGGGATTCATCGCCATCGCCCTCGTGTATTTCGGCGCATGGCGACCGACGGGGATCATGTTGGGTGCCCTGCTCTTCGGATTCGTCAACGCCCTGGTGCTGGAATTGAAGACGCAGGACATCATTCCAAGGGACCTTTCGAACCTTGCCTCGATGGCACCTGCCATCATCACGATCTTGGCTCTGGTCTTCGTGGCCCGTCGCTTCCGGGCGCCGTCTGCGCTGACCAAGCCATTTACGAGAGGGAAGTAAGGGGCCATCGGCGGCCCGCCGATCAAGGAGGAAGAAGTGAGAAGAAGAAGTACCACGTTGGTCGTTCTGCTCGCGGCATTGGCGCTCGTCGCCGCAGCTTGCAGCAGTGACGATTCGGCGGAGGGATTCAGGATTGCGATCGTCGCCCCGTCGGCGTCGAATGATCTGGCCTTCACCCAGTCAATGGTCGACTCGGCGAACAGGATCGAAGGCGCCGAAATCGCGGTGACCGATGGCACGTTCGTCGTTGAAGATGCCGCGGTTGCGATTCGCGACTACGCCTCAGAGGGCTATGACCTGGTCATCGCTCACGGATCGCAGTACGGCGGTTCGCTCCAGGAGATCGCACCGGACTTCCCAGAGGTCTCGTTTGCATGGGGCACGGCTGCCGACACATTCGGTCTTCCGAACGTGTTCTCCTATGAAGCTGCGTCAGACCAGGGCGGCGAGGTCATGGGCAAGATGGCTGCGGCGCTGTCGCAGAGTGCCAATGTTGGAATCGTCGGACCGATCGAAGTCGGCGATGCGAAGCTCTACGTCGACGGCTTCGCGGCCGGCGTCATGGCGCAGAATCCATCGGCAACCGTCAACATCAACTACATCGACTCGTTCAGCGACGTGGCGCTGGCATCTGAGGCGGCGCAGTCGCTCATCAGCGCCGGTGCGGACGTCATGTCCGGGACCGCTCAGATGACGGTTGGTGCGGTCGGCGTTGCCAAGACCGAGAACGTGCTGTGGTTCGGCACGCAGTCGAATCAGACGAGCCTCGCTCCGGAGATCGTGGTGGCCTCGCAGGTCTATCACTGGGAGAACATGCTCAATGAGATGATTGGCAAGATCAAGGACGGCACGCTTGGCGGTGAGCTGTACGAGATCACCTTCGCCAACGAAGGACTGGTCATCGAGTACAACGACGATTACGACCTGCCCGACGACGTGAAGACGATCGGCGAAGACGCCGTGAAGGCGTTCGAGGACGCGGGCTGAGCAAGACGAGTGCTGGTCGGGGGATCGAACGATCCCCCGACCGGACGAACAGGAGTGACGCGTGACGGCTAGCCCGATGCTCGAGATGCGAGGAATCACCAAGAGGTTCCCTGGTGTGATCGCGAACAGCGATGTCGACTTCGACCTGTACCCGGGTGAAGTTCACACGCTGCTCGGGGAGAACGGCGCGGGCAAGAGCACGCTCATGAAGGTCCTGTACGGGCTGTATCCGCCCGACGAAGGGACCGTCAAGATCGACGGCGAACTCGTGACGATCGACAGCCCGAACGCTGCGATCGACCTCGGTGTCGGCATGATCCACCAGCACTTCATGCTGGTTCCCACGCTGACCGTCGCCGAGAACGTGGCGTTGGGACTGCCATCGAGCCGCGGCTTCATCACCGACCTCGATGTCGTCTCGAAGCGCATCGTTGCGCTGGCCGGCGAGTATGGACTCGAAGTCGATCCGTCGGCGCTCGTATGGCAGCTCTCGGTCGGTGAGCGGCAGCGGGTCGAGATCATCAAGGCCCTCTACCGGGAGGCCCAAATCCTGATCCTCGACGAGCCGACGGCAGTGCTGACGCCGCAAGAGGTCGACCAGTTGTTTGTCACGCTCCGTCAGCTCACCGCCGACGGTCGCGGTCTGATCTTCATCTCGCACAAACTGCATGAGGTGCTGGCACTGAGCGATCGCATCACGGTGCTGCGCCATGGTGCGGTGACCGGTGAGGTGCCGGTTGAAGGCGCCACACGCGAGAGCCTTGCCAACCTGATGGTTGGCCGCCAGGTGAAGTTGAGCCCGGACCGACTGCCAGCCCAACCGGGGGAAGTCGCTCTCGAGATCCGGGATCTGACGGTGATGGGCGATCGTGGACTCGTCGCCGTCGACGGCTTGAGTCTCGACGTCCGCAAGGGCGAGATCCTCGGCATCGCCGGCGTGTCCGGCAACGGACAGCGGGAGATGGCTGAGACGATCGCCGGACTGCGAGAAGTCACGAGCGGAACCATCAAGATCGAAGGCACGGACGTCACCAATGCGCTCCCGTTGAAGATCAGGCAGGCTGGCCTTGCTTACGTTCCAGAAGAGCGCATGCGGGAAGGCGCCATCGCCGACTTCACCGTATGGGAGAACCTGCTGCTCATCGACTACGCAAGCTCCGACTACCTGAAAGCCGGCTTGTTCGACTTCGGGGCGATCAAGGACCACGCCAACGAGTTGGTCGAGTCTTTCGATGTCCGAACCCCGTCGATCGAGACCTCATGTGGAAGCCTCTCGGGCGGCAATATCCAGAAGGTCATCATGGCCAGGGAGTTGTCGTCGTCGCCGATCGTGCTGGTGGCTTCGCAGCCGACACGCGGGGTCGATATCGGTGCGGCCGAGTACATCCACCGTCGCTTGATCGACAAGCGCAACAAGCTGACCGACGCCGAGTTCATCCAGCAGAAGTTGCTCGAGCACCGAACCGCAATGACGGCTGTGTTGATGATCTCCGAAGACTTGGACGAGGTCTTCGGCCTCTCCGACCGGATCGCCGTCATGTACGAAGGCAAGATCATCGGCATCGTCGATCCCGAGACCGCTACTCGCGAGGAAGTCGGCTTGATGATGGCGGGCGTCGCTCAGAGCGAGACGGCCTGATCCAAGCGGATCCACCGGCCGGCATGTTCGCCGTGCGCTACCTCTACGCTGGCCCCTGATGGCGTACTCGCGTGAAGATATCGATCGGGTTCGCGAACGTACCGACCTCGTTGAACTCGCCTCCGAAGTGACCCGGGTGAAGCGGTCGGGACGTTCGGTCATGGCCGTATGCCCGTTCCACTCAGAGAAGACCCCATCACTCTCGATCGATCCCGGCCGTGGACTGTTCCATTGCTTCGGATGTGGGAAGAGCGGAGACGTTTTCGGGTGGGTTCAGGAGACGCAGGGCCTCGGCTTCTCCGATGCACTCGAACTCCTCGCCAGACGGGTCGGCGTCACCCTCACCGTCGATCCGGAGGCCGCGAAACATCGGGATCGACGCGAGCGGTTGATCGACGCGATCGAACGGTCGGTCTCGTTCTACAGCGAGCGTCTCAAGACCGGCAGCGACGCCGGCCACGCACGGGGCTACCTGAGGAGCCGCGGCTACGACGCCGATATCGTCGATCGATTCCACCTCGGGTACTCACCCGAGGGCTGGGACACCCTCGTGAACCACCTGGGCGACGCCGGGGTGAAGGACGAGGCGATGATCGCAGCCGGCCTCGCGTCTCGCTCTCGTCGTGGAGGTCTCGTCGACCGGTTCCGGAACCGCCTCATGTTCCCGATCTATGACGTGCGTGGCGATGCGGTCGGGTTCGGAGCCCGCCTGCTCGACGGCGACGGCCCCAAGTACCTGAATTCTCCTGAGACGCCGGTCTATCACAAGTCTCGTCTGCTCTATGGGCTGAACTGGGCGAAGTCGCAGATCGTGCGTTCCGACGAGTCGGTCGTCGTCGAGGGCTACACGGATGTCATTGCATTCCACTTGGCGGACATGCCGGTCGCGGTCGCAACGTGTGGTACGGCTCTTGGGGAAGAGCACCTCGATCTCCTCCGCCGCTTCTCGAAGAAGGTCGTTCTCGCGTTCGACGCTGACGAGGCAGGCGCAGGTGCCGCCGAGCGCGGCTTCGAACGTTCCGTCCCCGGCGACCTCGACCTTCGTGTCGCGGTCCTGCCCGAGGGCCGAGACCCCGCCGACCTCGTCGCCGATGGCCAACTCGGCGCTCTGAAAGCGGCCATCGATGCTTCCGCACCGTTGCTGCAGTTCCGGATCGACCGGGAACTGGCAGGGTTCAACCTCGATGAACCCGAGGCTCGGGGACGCGCGGTCCGGGCAGCGGCAGCGCTCATTGCGCTCCATCCCGACGCGGTCGTGCGCCACGAGTACGCGGTCCTGGTGTCGCGCCGCACGGGTGTCGATGTTCCGACCGTCGAGTCTGCCCTTCGCGGTTCCGGTCGCCCGGCTGCTGCTGCTCCACCTCCACTCGACGAGACGAATCTGACCGGTCCGCAGCGCACAGAACGCGAGGTCCTCAGGCTGTTTCTGGCCAACGATGCGGACATCCGATCGCTTGACGTGTCCGCCGAACTGTTTGCCGAACCGGCGTATCGGTCGGCATTCGAGGTGATCTCAAAGCTGGTCGAACCGCTCGAACCCGGGATCGTCCCCGAACTCGGGGCGGCGATCGGTTCCGACGATCTGCCGGAGGGTGCTCTGCTCCGATCGCTGGCGCTGCAACAGCGACCGCTCGCCGACGCATCCGACGTGATGAAACGCCTCAAGCAGGAGGCAGTTGAGCGCCGAATTGAACAAGTGCAGGGCGAACTCGCGGCTGTCGACGTCGATGCTGACCCACAGGGGTATTCAGAACGGTTCGAGCGCCTGATAGCGTTGCAGAACGAACGCAGGGAATTGCGGAGCAGGGAATGAACGAGATTGTCCGGATCGTGCTCGAGGAGTTGACGGCACGGGGCCGCCAGCGGGGCTTCCTCGTCATGACCGAGGTCCAGCAGGAACTCGAGGAGGTCGGTGCTCCCGACGAATCGTTCGATGCCGTGTTTCTCGCCCTTCGCGAGGAGCGCATCCCGGTTCGCGAGGATACGGCGAACAGCCTCGCGGCCACCAATCTGTCGAACGACGAGTTGGTCCATGTGTCCGATCCGGTCCGTATGTACCTCCAGGAGATCGGGAGATTTCCGCTGCTCACCCCGCAGCAGGAAGTCGAACTCGCCATGCAGGCCGAGGCCGGTACGCGTGCCGAGGATCAACTCGAGGAGGGTTCGCAACTCGCTCCAGCGGAGCGGATCATCATCGAACGCACCGTTCGAAACGGCGACAAGGCCCGCAAGCGACTCGTCGAAGCCAACCTGAGACTCGTCGTCTCGATCGCCAAGAAGTACATCGGGCGTGGCCTCAGCCTGCTCGATCTCATACAGGAGGGCAACCTCGGGCTGATCCGGGCCGTCGAGAAGTTCGACTACCGCAAAGGATTCAAGTTCTCGACCTACGCAACGTGGTGGATCCGCCAGGCGGTGACTCGTGCACTCGCCGACCAGGCCCGCACGATCCGGGTACCCGTCCACATGGTCGAGACCATCAACAAACTCGCCCGAACGCAGCGCACGCTGATGCAGGAACTCGGCAGGGATCCCACGATCGAGGAGATCGCGGAGGAACTCGAACTCGAACCGGACAAAGTCACCGAGCTCCGCCGCATTGCCCAGGACCCGGTGTCGCTGGAGATGCCACTCGGCGAAGAGGACGATTCGACGCTTGGCGACTTCGTCGAAGACACCGAGGCCGAGATCCCGGTTGATGTTGCGGCGTTCCATCTCCTCCAGAGCTACTTGAGCCTGGCCCTCGAAGCCCTCAACGACCGGGAGCGCGATGTGCTCGTCATGCGCTTCGGCCTCGCCGACGGCAAAGTTCGCACGCTCGAAGAGGTCGGCGATCACTTCAGTGTCACGAGGGAGCGCATCCGTCAGATCGAGACCAAGGCGCTTGCGAAACTCCGTCAACCGGCCCGTGCGCGAAAGCTCGAGGGCTACCTCGAAGGCGCTTGATCGAGGTCTACCGGGTCCACCACGCAGGAGGTCATCGTGATCGCGAGTGAACGTGATGTGGCCGAGGGTCGTATCTCCTGGGCACGCCGGCACATGCCGGTGCTGGTCGAGACCATGGAAGAGTTCCGTGTTCGGCGGCCGTTCATCGATCTGACGATCGGGTTCCGCCTTCACCTCGAGCCGAAGACCGCGGTCTTGATCGAGACCCTGCACGCCGGCGGGGCGCGCGTGATTGCGATGGGGAACGAGGGCACAACCCAATTCGGAACCGTCGACGTGCTGAGCGAAAGGGGCTGCGTTGTGCTCGACCGGCGCGGCGACGACGCACGGGCGACGATGGCTCACCTCGCGCAGATCGCCGCCGAGGAGCCCGACCTCATCCTGGACAACGGGGCCGAGTTGATTGCCGCGTGTCTGGCGGGCGGGAATCGGCCGGTCGGAGCGACGGAAGAGACGACGTCAGGCGCGTTCAAGCTGCGTGAGGACTACGCCGGGCAGGTTGAATTCCCGGTCATCGTGATCAACGACAGTCCGCTGAAGTCCATTGTCGAGAACAAGCACGGGGTGGGGGAGTCGGTCGTCGACACGATCGTGCGCTCAACCAACATCTCGCTCCACAAGAAGCGTGTCGTGGTGTTTGGCTACGGTTGGTGCGGTCGCGGGATCGCTCTCTACTCGCAGCGCCGAGGCGCGGACGTCACTGTTGTGGAACTCGACCCGATCCTTGGCCTCGAAGCCGCCATGGACGGATTCGACGTCGCCTCGGCTTTCGATGCCTGCGCGTCGGCGGATGTCGTCGTCACGGCAACGGGCAGAGCCGACGTGGTGAGTCTCGACCTGATCGACCGAATGCCCGACGGCGTGCTCCTCGCGAACGCCGGCCATGTCGAGACCGAGATCGATGTTCACCGACTCGAACACGAAGCGCCGGGTGTCGACGTGGCTCCCTCTCTCCGGCGTCACGATCTCCCCAACGGCCGTTCTGTGTTCGCTCTCGCCGAAGGTCGGATCGTCAATCTGGCTGCGGAGGGTGGTATCGGCAATCCGATCGAAGCCATGGACCTCGGCCTCACCCTGCAAGCCAGGTCCCTTGCAGCCCTCGTCGACCCCGTCTTCGGTCTCGACCCCGGCCCGCAACCCGTCCCCGATTCCGTCAACACCATCATCGCGACGGCCATGCTCAAAGCAATGGGCCAACTGAGTAGCGAAGCAGCGGGCGAGTAGATCCGGTTCCTCCCCTTCAGGGGAGGTGGCGGCGCCCTCTTCGATTCCTCCTCTTCAGGGGGAGGTGGCGGCGCCCTCTTCGATTCCTCCCCTTCAGGGGGAGGTGGCGGCGCCCTCTTCGATTCCTCCCGTTCCAGGGGGAGGTGGCAGCGCCCTCTTCGATTCCTCCCCTTCCAGGGGGAGGTGGCAGCGCCCTCTTCGATTCCTCCCCTTCAGGGGGAGGTGGCAGTGCCCTCTTCGATTCCTCCCCTTCAGGGGGAGGTGGCAGCGCCTCCGAGGCGCTGACGGAGGGGGTCTCTCGCCGGCGTCGAGCGGCGACCAGAGCATCGCACAGGATTCTCCGAGATTCTTCAGTCCTGGCACCGGTTTCTGTCACACCCGGCAGGTAGGTTGCGGGTATGGGACATCACGATCTCTCCACCGCAACGATCGAGGAACGAGTTGCTCGACCACGAGGCGATCATCGCCCGGTCCCGAGCCGCACAGATGTCGCTGTTGCGGGAACTCGACCGGCGTCAGGTTGCTGTGCGGGACGGGCATCGGTCGTTGAAGGAGTGGGCGGCGGGTCGGATGGACGTGGCCCCGGAGACGGCCGGGATGCTGGTGGCAACGGCGTGGCGTCTCGAGGATCTTCCCGACGTTGATCGAAGCCGTCGCTTCTGGTGTGATCGGGTTTGATCGGGCCGTTGCGGTCTGCCGGTTTGCGCGGCGTGACGACTCGTGTGACATTCTGGGTGAGACGGCCGGGTTCGATATTGCCGGGATCCGCATCCGTACGGCGCGGCGGCGGCGTTTGGCGCCGGTCGATGAGGAGATGTCGTTCGAACAGCGCTACGTCGCGATCCAGCCGAACCTCGACGAATCAGCGTGGACCCTGTCGGGTCGCCTCCCCGGCTACGCCGGACGCACCGTCGTGGCGGCCCTTGAAGCGAGAGCCGACAGCTTCCCGTACGGACCGACCGTGAACCCGTCCCGGACGACGAGGAACGCGGATGCGTTGTGGGCGATCAGCCAAGACTCGATCACCGGCGACAACGAAGCCGCCATCGACAGCCACGGCCCGATGGTGTCGATCTTTGTCGACGCCACCGAGGCGGCAGCCACGAACGCCGAGACCGGTATCACGGTTGAGGCCGGCCCGCAGGTCGGGCTGAACACGCTCCAAGCAATCCTGTGTGACGGTGTGGTTGAGGTCACCGCCCGTACCCCTGACGGTATGCCGTTGGCGATGGGACGCCGCACCAGAGTCATCCCGCCGAGACTCAGAAGGTTCATTCTGCATCGTGACGGCGGGGTCTGCACCATCTCCGGCTGCGTCTCCCGCTACCGCCTCCAGGTGCATCACACCACCCCCTGGTCTGAGGGCGGACGCACCGACGCCGAGAACCTGTCGACCGTCTGCTGGTTCCACCACCATGTCGTGATCCACGGCCACGGCTTCACCATCGACCCGGGCTCCCCACCCCAGACGGAGACGCCTCACCCGACCCCGAATCCACGCACCACCCCGACCGCACCACCTGGCGAATCGCATAGACCACGGAGCCGACCAGCCGAATCGACTCCTCCCCTGACGGGAAGGAATTGAAGAGGGGAAGGAACCCGACCGGCGACCGGCGGCCCGAACCCTATGCCTTGGACGAACCGTTCGACTCGGCGCGTTCCTTGATCTTGTCGCTTGCCGTGACCAAGCCCTGGCCGGCGGCGCGACGCACCTTGGCGGTCGAGCGGTCTGCGGTTGACGTGACCTTTCGGACTCTCTCATTGCTGCGGACGGAGTCGTACGCGCCCTTGAGCTGGTCGTACCGTTCGCGGCCGGCGCGGGCGCCCAACACGAACCCGACACCGAGACCGACGGCGAGGCCTGTTCTGAACTTCATGGCAGCAATTGTCCCACATTGGGTGCGGTGTTCGTCCGGCAGGGGAGTTGGTGGTGCCCTCTGGTATTCTTCGCGCCGCCCGCCGCTCCGGTGGGCACCTTCCGGGGTAGCTCAATCGGCAGAGCAGCGGACTGTTAATCCGTTTGTTGGGAGTTCGAGTCTCCCCCCCGGAGCCGACCAGAGCCCTTGTCAGCGGAACCCCCAATGTCGGGCTCATAGCCCGAAGGTCGCGGGTTCAAACCCCTTCCCCACCAGGAAGAAGACCCCTGGGAATCCCACAACCCCCACGGGACGTGTGGCGCTGCAAGCATGCGTCCAGCGGTCTGACCGGGACCCTGGCGGCAGACTGCCGGTGAACCTTCGCCGTCGATCAGGCTGGCGGAACGGACGGCAGGATCCGTCCGGCGGCCTGGGATCCGATGGTGTGTTGCTTGTCGGTGAATGCGCACGCGGCGTGGCCACGACGACCGCCGTGTCCCGGTGCGTTGACGAATCTGTTGAGACGGTGCGACGTGGCATCGGGATCAAGCGGCATCCGCAAACGAGACCTGGATGCCCGCAGCCCCGATCCACTGTGCAGACGTGGCGCGTGCCCGGTTGTGTTGGCTAGAGGTCCTTGGCTTCGAGCCACTCGGTGGCAACGTCATCGGACTCACGCTTCGCGATGTCGGTTTCCGTGTTCCACGCCAGCAGATCGTCGGTGGTGATCATCGCGCTCAGCTCGTTCAGATCGGTGCGCAACTGGTCACCGTACTCGTCGAGCACGTCCGTTGAGATGATGGGCACGATGTTCTGCGCCGGGTGCAGTCCCTGGTTGTCCTCGAGAACCTTGAAACCCTGTTCGGTGATTTGCGGCGCCGTCGTGTTCCACACCACGGCGTCGACCTCATTGGCGGCGAGCGCCTCACCCAGCAGGGGGCCGAATTCGATCGTCACCGTGTCGGAAAAGGTGATGCCGTAGATCGCAGGGTCGGTGTAGCCGAGGTAGCACTGCGGCCGCTCGAAACACTGCGCAGATGCCCCGAACACATAGTCGAGTTCGGCAACATCGCTGATCGTGCTCGCAGGCGAATCGCCGCGCACCACAAAGGCGTCACCGTCCACGGCCGGTGAGTAGTCGAGAAGCGTGGCGCCGATCTCCTCATACGCCGGACCGATGATCGCTACGACGTCGTCGGGATCAGACGAAGTCTCTGCTTCCGGGGCGAGGGCGGTGAGCGAACCACCGATGTAGTCCACGATCACGTCGAGTTCGTCATTGCGAAGCCCGTCGATTGCCTCGGTGCGGTACCCTGCCGGGGTCAGGATCTCGACGTCGTAGCCCTTGGCCTGCAGGTACTGGCCGTAGACCTCGGCAATCGTCACCGCCGGTGTGGCTGCGCCTTCGAACTGCTTGGAGACGTCCGTGAGCTTGATGGCGATCGCACCGATCGTTCTTCCCTTCGTTCAATCCCGGCCGGGAAGCCGAGACCCCACATCGTAGGGGTGTCAAGGAATCGATCGTCGGCGAGGCCAGATCAGAACACGTGCACACAGGGGATTGGCTCATCGAGCGGCGCCAGACCCACAGCTTTTCGTCAGCCTTCGACCTCACCCGTGACACGCACGCTCCCGAACAGCCGATCTCAGCCGATACTCAGTTCGTTCAGCACGCCACGACTCGGTTCACTATATTGACGGACATGGCAGTGGAGCACGGAGCAGGCGAACCGCAGACAGCGGCGAACAGCCTCGGCACGGCGATCCACACCGCGCGCGAGGGGCGGTACACCGTTCAACAGCTTGCTACCGCCGCCGGTGTGAGCGCGGGGCTGATCAGTCAGCTGGAACGGGGCATCGGGAACCCGTCGCTCAAGACGCTGCAGGCGATCGCCACGGCACTCGACCTCAGGATCGGTGATCTCGTCGAGGCAGCATCGCCCGGAGCCGTTCAACCGATGGTGGTGCGGAGGTCCGAGCGTGCTCGCCTGCAACTCTCAGGCGGTGGCCCGGTGTATGAACTCCTCACGCCGAATCTGCGGGGGAAGCTCGAAGTCTTGGAGACGTCACTGCCTCCCGGCTTCTCGAATCGTGAGGCGCCCTTCCGACACGACGGCGAGGAACTGGTCGTTGTGCTCGAGGGATCGGTTGATGTGGCGGTGGGAGATACCTGGGACACGCTCGGCGTTGGCGATGCCATCACCTACGACTCGGCGTTGCCCCATTGGTGGGAGAACAGCATGGATGAGCCTGCAAAGGTCCTCGGTGTCGTGACCCCGCCGAGTTTCTGATCGATTGGACACGAAAGGAAGACGAATGACGAAATCAACTCAGAGAGGGACCGCGATGGCGCGATTCCTTGTTGTGCTGTTCGTTGTGGCCCTCGTAGCGGCCGCGTGCTCGAGCGGGGAGAGTGTGGATGTCGGCGACTCCACGACCACGACGGCAGCGAGCGGTGGTGACGAGACCACGACGACGGCAGCGAGCGGTGGTGACGAGACCACGACGACGGCAGCCGGCGGCGGTGACGCGGGCGGTGGCGCCGTCCTCATCGCTGCGCAGGGCTCGGAGCCCGATCGGCTCGATCCGCACCTCACCAGCGCATTTGCGAGCTTCCAGGTGCTCGAGAACGTCTATGACACGCTGGTCCAGCCAGGAGCCGACCTCTCGATGGAACCGGCGCTCGCTGAGAGCTGGGAGATCTCGGACGACAATCTGACGTGGACGTTCAAGATGCGCGAAGGCGTGACCTGGCACAACGGACGGCCGTTCACGGCAGCCGATGTGGAGTACTCCTTCAACCGGATCATGGACCCCGACTTCGGGGCGGCAAACGCGTGGCGCTTTCGGCGCCGTTGAGTCGGTGACCGCTGTCGACGACATGACGCTCGAGATCAAGGTCACGCAGCCGACTCCGAATCTGTTGGTGAACATCGGCGGATTCAAAGGCATGGCCATCGTTCCGCAGGAGATCGTCGATGATGGCACGATCGATACCAACCCGGTCGGTACGGGTCCGTTCAAGTTCGTCTCGTCGAGCCCCGACCAGGGCATCGTGCTCGAACGCAACGAGAACTACTGGAGAGCCGACGAAGGCCTTCCATACCTCGACGGTATCCAGTTCACCCAGATCCCGGATCCGACGGTCAAGCTGACGAATCTGCAGACAGGCGCGGTCGACTGGGTCGATACGGTCCCGCCCCAGCAGCTGAGCACTCTCGAGTCGGACGATTCCGTCGTGGTGATGCGCGTGCCAGGTGGCGACTACCACTACTTCGCCTTGAACCAGACCCGCGAACCATTCGACAATCCTGACGTTCGGCGGGCGATCGCTACCGCTATCAATCGCGATGAGATCGCGGAGGCGGCGCAGTTCGGCGCGGCGGCAGCGAACCAGGCTGCGATTCCCGAGGGGACGTTCTGGTACTACGACTATGCGCCGTATCCGACTGCGGGCGCCGCAGCGGCCCAGGCGCTTCTCGAGGGGGCTGGTGTGACGGATCTCACCATTGAGTTCCTCGTCACCTCCGACTTCCCCGAGACGGTGACGCAGGCCCAGGTGATCTCAGCTCAACTGGCCGAAATCGGTGTGACGGTCGAGATCAAGGATGTCGACTTCGGAACGTGGCTGGATCTCGAGGGCAGCGGCGAATTCGACGCCTTCATGCTGAGCTGGATCGGCAACATCGATCCGGACGACTTCTACTACGCACAGCACCACTCCGACGGTGGCTTCAACTTCCAGGGTTACTCCAACCCGGATGTTGACGCACTGCTCGATGAGGCACGCGTGGAGACCGATCAGAACGCACGGAAAGCGCTCTATGACCAGGCGGCGGCAATGATCGTCGATGATGCGTCGTACATCTACCTGTACAACCCGCAGAACATCAACGCCTGGAGTCCAAGGGTGACGGGCTATACCGTCCGAGGCGACAACGCCGTGCGCTTCGTCGAGACAAGGCTGGACGGCTGACTCTGCACATGCACCGGTTGGTCATCGGGGACTCTGGTCCCCGATGACCAACTACGTTCTCAAACGGTTTGGACAGATGCTGCTGGCGCTCCTCGGCGTCAGCGTCATCGTGTTCGCCCTCATCCACCTCGTCCCCGGAGACCCGATCCGTGTGGCGCTCGGCACGCGGTTCGATCCCGACACGTATGCCGCACTGAGTGAACGAGCGGGCCTCGACAGGCCCATCGTGGTTCAGTATTTCACGTGGCTCGGATCGGCGCTGACGGGTGATCTCGGTGTCAGTTTCCGGAGCGGACAGCCAGTCACGGCACTGCTGCTCGAACGTCTTCCTGCCACGATCACCCTCGCCTTTGCGGCGCTCTTCGTCGCCGTCGTTGTCAGCATTCCCCTGGGCATCGTGTCGGCCATCCGCTCCGGATCGAAGCTCGACTATGCATCCACGGCGGCCAGCCAGGTGGGTGTCTCAGTTCCAGACTTCTGGGCCGGCATCATGTACATCCTTCTCTTCGCCCTTGCCCTTAGCTGGCTCCCGCCCTCGGGCTATGTCTCCATCGCCGACAGCCCGATCGACTGGTTGCGGCATCTCGCGCTGCCTGCCGTCACCGTTGGACTCATCTCCGGTTCCATCTTGTTCCGTTTCGTTCGCTCCGCCGTCTTGGAAGCCCTCCACCAGGACTACACCCGCACTGCTCGCGCCAAGGGCCTGAGCGAACGGCAGGTCATCACCCGCCACGTGATGCCAAACGCGTGGATCCCGATCATCACGGTGGTCGGGTTGCAGCTCGGGTTCCTGCTCAGCGGGGTCATTGTCGTCGAGGTCATCTTCGCCTGGCCGGGTCTCGGGCGGCTGGCGCTGCTCTCCGTTCAGGACCGCGACTTCACCGTGCTCCAAGGGGCGGTCCTGTTGATTGCCGCCATGTTCCTGGTCATCAACCTGATCGTCGACGTGCTGTATGCCTACGTCGACCCGAGAGTCAGGTACTGACATGGTGGACCAGACTCCGAACGTGCAGCCGCATCCGGCGCGTGACGCCGGTGAGCCGATCGCCGAACACCGATCTCGGACGAGGGTGACGGTCGACACCGTTCTGAGGAATCGACTGGCGGTCGTCGGTCTGGTCGTACTCGCGATTCTGGTTCTTGCAGCGATCTTCGGCCCCTCGCTTGCGCCGTATGGGATCAACGAGATCAGCATCGCCGACCGTCTCCAGGGATTGTCGTCGTCGCATTGGTTTGGCACCGACGAACTCGGCAGAGATGTCTTCTCCCGTGTCCTTGTCGGCGCGCGCGTCTCGCTCACGGTCGGGTTCATTGCCGTCGGTATCGCCGTGGTGATCGGCGTACCGATCGGCCTCGTGTCCGGGTTCTACGGTGGAGCCACCGATTCGTGGCTCATGCGCATCATGGACATCCTGTTCTCTCTGCCCGCGATCCTGCTTGCCATTGCGATTCTCGCAGTGCTGGGCCCCGGGATCGTCAACGCGATGATCGCTATCGGCATCGTCTACACGCCGATCTTCGCCCGCATCACGCGAGGGTCGGTCCTTACCGTCAAGGAGTCAGTGTTCGTGCGCGCCGCTCGATCGCTCGGTGCGACCGACACTCGAATCCTACGCAGTCACATCCTGCCCAACGTCGTGGCGCCGATCATCGTGCAGACCAGCCTGAGCCTCGCATTTGCGATCCTTGCCGAAGCAGCGCTCTCGTTCCTTGGCCTTGGTGTCCAGCCCCCGGAGCCGGCGTGGGGTCGCATGCTGTCTGAGGGTCGCGGATTCTTCCAGCAGGCCCCCTGGATGGCGATCTTCCCCGGCCTCGCCATCGTGATCACCGTGATGGCTTTCAACTTCGTCGGTGACGGGCTCCGTGACGCCCTTGATCCTCAGCAGCGGTCTGTGATTGAGTCGAGAGGTGTCGGATGACCGGCGCCGTTCTGAGAGTTGAGGACCTCAGCGTCTCGTTCGGGACACGAACGGGTCGTGCCATGGTCGTCAACGACATCAGCTACGAGATCAGTGCATCCGAGACGTTGGCGATCGTTGGCGAGTCGGGTTCGGGGAAGTCCGTCTCTTCGCTGGCGTTGCTTCAGTTGCTGCCGGTTCCTCCCGGCCGTGTGGCAGGCCGGGCCGAGTTCGGCGGGGGAGACCTGCTGTCGATGTCGGAGCCCGAGATCAGGGCCGTGCGCGGCAACCGGGTCGCGATGATCTTCCAGGACCCCATGACGTCGCTCAATCCGGTCCGCACCATCGGATATCAGCTGATGGAGCCGCTTCGGATGCATATGGGGATGGACAAGGCCGCGGCCCGTGCCCGCTCAATCGAGCTGCTCGAACTCGTTGGTATCCCGTCCGCTGGCGATCGCATGGACGACTATCCGCAACAGTTCTCAGGGGGAATGCGGCAACGCGTGATGATCGCCATGGGGATCTCATGCGAGCCCGATCTGCTGATCGCGGACGAGGCAACAACGGCGCTGGACGTCACCACACAGGCGCAGATCATCGAGGAGATCAAGCAGCTCCAAGACCGAATGGGTCTCGCTCTGGTCTGGATCACCCACGATCTTGGTGTCGTCGCCGGCATCGCCGACCGTGTGGTCGTCCTCTACGGAGGCGCGATCATGGAGGAAGCGGCGATCGACCCGCTGTTCGACGATCCGCGCCACCCGTACACACGCGCCCTGCTCGAATCCCTCCCGGTGCCCGGCGAGGACCGTCCCAGCCGTCTCCAAGCCATCCCGGGGCTCCCTCCGGACCCGGTGCACCTGCCCCCCGGATGTCCCTTCGCTCCGCGGTGTGCCTACGCCCGGGACGTCTGCACCTCGGAGCGGCCGGCGTTGCGATTCCCGATTGAGGACCACGGCGTGGCCTGCCACTTCGACACCGAGGTGTTCGATGGCTGAGTCACTTGTCGAGATCGAGGGTCTCGAGGTTCACTTCCCCGTGTACTCATCGGGTGTGATCAGGAAGCAGTCGGGGACCGTTCGAGCCGTCGATGGCGTGACGCTCACGATCGGCAAGGGTGAGACGCTCGGTCTGGTTGGCGAGTCGGGGTGCGGCAAGACGACAACCGGACTCGCCGTACTCCGACTGATCGAACCGACGGACGGCACGGTGACGTTTGACGGAATCGACGTCGAGGCGCTGAGCAAGGCAGACCTCCGGCGCTTGCGAAAGCGGATCGCGATGATCTTCCAAGATCCGTTCGCATCCCTTGATCCGCGCATGTCGATCGGTGAGATCGTCGCCGAGCCACTGGCCATCCACAACCTGTACCCCGGACGCCAGGATCGGGCTCAACGTGTCGGCGACCTCCTCGAGATGGTTGGACTCAATCCGGACTACCGCGGCCGGTATCCGCATGAGTTCTCCGGTGGACAGCGTCAGCGGGTCGGTATCGCCCGAGCGCTGGCTACCGAACCCGACTTCATCGTGTGTGACGAGCCGATCGCGGCGCTCGACGTCTCGATCCAGGCCCAGGTGATGAACCTCCTCGAGGATCTTCAGGACGAACTCAATCTCACATACCTCTTCATCGCCCACGACCTGGCGGCAGTCCAGCACCTCTCCGACCGGGTGGCCGTCATGTACCTCGGCAGGATCGTCGAGATCGCCGAACGAGCCCAGGTCGCCGACGGCCTCCAGCACCCGTATGCGGAAGCCCTGCTCTCCGCCGTCCCCGTGCCCAATCCGGAGATCGAGCGCAACAGAAACCGGATCATCCTGAAGGGTGATGTTCCGTCACCGCTGAATCCGCCGTCCGGATGCCGCTTCCGGACCCGGTGTCGATCCGTCATGGATCGCTGTGCAGCAGAGGAACCGGCGCTTGTGGACCTCGGCTCTCGGCATCTTGTGGCCTGCCACCTCTACGATCCGGAGCAATGACCTACTCGATTGTTGCGCGGGACCCGTTGACCGGGGCGTTCGGCATTGCAGCACAATCACACTGGTTCAACGTTGCGCAGCCCGTCGCGTGGGTCCGTTACGGGGTTGGCGCGGTCGCCACACAGGCTTCCGCCGATCCGTCATACGGATGGCGGGGCCTCGCATTGATGGCCGACGGCGTGGATCCGGTGACAGCCCTTCGCGACCTCTCGGAGACTGACCACAGACGAGAGCAGCGGCAGGTGGCGATGATGAATGCAACTGGTATCGTCGCAGCCCGCACAGGTGAACAATGCATCGCACATGCGGGCCAGATCACCGGTGAGGGTTGGTCGGTTCAGGGCAATCTGTTGGCGACGCCATTGGTTGTCGAAGCGATGGCTGCCGGGTATCGAGAGTCGAACGGACCGTTGATTGAGCGGATGCTTGCTGCGCTCGACGCGGCGGAGCTTGCGGGCGGGGACCTCCGGGGTCGGCAGTCGGCTGTGATCCGGATCGTCCCCGGCTCGGCCGCGTCAGAATCCGGAGCCGACGAGGGCATTGACCTGCGGGTCTGCGACCACGAGGATCCGCTCGGCGAGATGCGCCGGCTGGTCAGGGTCGGCGAGGCCTATCGGGAGATGGAACGAGGTCACGAGGCGATCGACGGAGACCGAGCAACGGATGCCCTCGAGCATCTCGACGCTGCAGTCAAACCCGGGTATGCCGATGAACTCGAATTCTGGCGAGCGATCGGCCTGTGGCGATTGGATCGAGTCGATGAGGCCGTGGAGGCTTTCGTCCGCCTCGCCTCCGATCGGCCTATGTACACCGAACTCCTCAATCGAGTCGCCGCTGTCGATTCGGCTGCATGCGGCCTGCAGAACGCCTGGAAACGTTAACCCACAAGGGGTGCAGCCCATTCTGGCGGGCGCAGCATCGGACGACGACGGCCACAAATCGGGAAACGGATGATCACTTTGGCAGAG
>CAWIHT010000004.1:0-54763 GCA_963836085.1 uncultured Actinomycetota bacterium | reverse complement strand
ACAAGCCTGCCGTCAGAAAACGCAAGGGGACCACCAACGTCGAACGACGCAACCTCAAGCCACGGACAGGTCCACTCCGCACACCAGACCCGTTCGTAGACGACCGTCTTGGGAGTCCACGGGTCGCTGATCGCAAACCTCGGGGACGTTCCTTGATCGTCGACAGCGACCGACATATCCACCACCTTGTTCCCCCACGACCATGCCGGGAACGGTGGCTCGACAACCGTGTCGAGAGGATTCCCCGAGTAGGACACGTTGTAGACATGGACATAGGCCCTTGTTGAGCCAGAGAGGGCGACAACGAAGTTGCTCCCTGAGTCCATCACATTGCCCAGACCCCCGTACGGACCACCGTCACAGATCGCCGGGACGAGCGGCTCGGACTCCCGAACCCACCCGTACACGGGACCCTCCTCCGAGTAGAACTGGTAGATCGCTCCGCAGTCCGTGCCATACAGGTCGGAACCCGGAGCGCTCACCAACAGCGAGAAGGACGACCACGCCACCTGCTGCCCGAAACGATCCCCGGAGGCGAGCACATCCGGCTGGAGCTTGGCCGAACGCACCTCCGGCGTGAAGGAATCCCAGATGGCACCCTCGAAATCGCTGTAGCCCCAGGTACCGACATGGACCGCCCCCGTGGACCCGTCAGACGGTGCCCCGATCGCCGTGTCACCCCACCCCCCCGTGGCAACTGATGTAGCGAACCCCGTACCGCCCCCATCTGGATCGTCTACGACATGCTCCGCCATCGGCAGGGAGTCCACACGATCAGGTATCGAGATCTCAGCGCTGCCTAGATGCTGGTTCGACGCACCAGCCACACCACCACCCACCACGGTGATCACCATCGCTAGTGCCACCGACGCAACCACCCACCGGCTCGTTCGACTCCACATGGCGAACCTCCACGCCCGTGTAGCCGCCACACACCGCACTACCCCCATCATGCACCCAGCAGATAGTCCCGACCATCAGGTTCTCCCCCGACCTGCCTTGGTCGAGGGCTATCCGAGTGCTCGGTGGAGGAAGGCTGCCATCTGCCCTCTCGTCACATTGCCGTTCGGACAGAACCGGTCATTGGTAGGAGGGTTGCATCCCTTCGTCACGCCTGCGGTTCCGAGTCGGTCGATGTCCGCCTCGAAGATCGAGTCGTCGTCATCAACGAACAGGTTCCCGCCACCGTTGTCGGTGTAGCCAAGCGCTCGGACGAGGAACGCTGCCATTTGGGCGCGAGTGACCTTCGAGTCGGGACAGAACCGGTCGTTCGCCGGCGGGTTGCAGCCCTTCGTGATTCCGGCAGCAGCGAGCTTCTCGATGTCGGCCTCGAACACGGAGCTGTCGTCATCTGTGAACGGGTCGTCCACCTGATCGGTGAGACCCAACGCCCGGACGAGGAACGCCGCCATCTGACCCCTCGTCACCGCACCATCCGGGCAGTACTTGTCATTGAGCGGCGGGTTGCAGCCCTTCGTGATCCCGTTGGCAGCCATCCACTCGATGTCGGAGATGAATACTGAGCCTTCGTCATCCCAGAACGACCCCTGGATGGGTTGCCAGTCCAGGTCGAAGCCGGTGAAGACCGGGGAGACCTGAGTCTCACTACGTGATGCCACATTGTGTGACCACAGTTGAAGGGGTTCGCTTGATTCACCTCCGGCGAGGTACAGGATCTGCATTCCATCCGGCGACCACACCGGGGAATCTCCCCAGTCGTTCGTGAGTTGGACGTGATCAGAGTTGTCCGGTGCGACGGAACTCAGTCCGTCGCCTAGGTTCAAGACGAGAGCGTGCCCGTTGGGTGCCCAGTCGAATGTGATCTCGCCGCCCAGTGCGGTTCCGGTGATGTCCACACGGTGATGCGGCGGAGCGATATCGACCACGGACAGGAAGTAGGTCCCTGCAACGAGACCGCTACCCGACGACTCGACGAGCGCCAACTTCTCGCCGTCTGGTGACCATTTGAGATCGACGATATGAGCCAAGTCATCGGGACCCGACGGCGGCAAGCCCCGCCTGACCTCGACCACCAGCCACGCCGCAGAGCCATCGGCATCGGCTATCCAGACGCCACGATCATCGGCGTAGGCGATCTGACTTCCATCCGGTGACCAGGTGAACATCCCCGCTCGCCAGTCCGAGAACAGGGTCCGCATATTGCGACCGTCCGAGTCGACGGCCCGGATGTCCTTCTGATCTCGCACGCTGTAGTGAACGTATGCAAGTGTTGACCCGTCCGGGGACCAGGTCGGAGCAGTATTCGACGTGTACACGTTGTAGATGTACCCCTCATAGTCCGTAGCGCGTTTGACGAACGTTCCACCGTCGAACGTGATACGGCGCTGATCTGATCCGTCCGGGTTCATCGTGAAGACTTCAGAGAACGTCGCGTCGCCCACGGTCACAGCACCGACATGGGCGATACGACCGGGGTTGCCGTCATGCGAAGCTTCGGCAACTCCCCCGCTGCCAACCACGAGACCACAGACCACGACCGTGAGCGGCACCCACATCCGAGTCCACATCGTGAACCTCCACATCGGCGTCGTCGCACCTCTCCGCCCTTACCCTCATCATGCGACTGATCGTCTCTCGTGGCAACGGGGTTTCCGAACGACCCGATGCCAGACGCACACAGGCCCGTGACTCCGGCCTTCCCCGGAGAATCTATCCGAGTGCTCGGTGGAGGAAGGCTGCCATCTGCCCTCTCGTCACATTGCCGTTCGGACAGAACCGGTCGTTGATCGGGGGGTTGCAGCCCTTCGTCACGCCTGCGGTTCCGAGTCGGTCGATGTCCGCCTCGAAGATCGAGTCGTCGTCATCAACGAACAGGTTCCCGCCACCGTTGTCGGTGTAGCCAAGCGCTCGGACGAGGAACGCTGCCATTTGGGCGCGAGTGACCTTCGAGTCGGGACAGAACCGGTCGTTCGCCGGCGGGTTGCAGCCCTTCGTGATTCCGGCAGCAGCGAGCTTCTCGATGTCAGCTTCAAACACGGAGCTGTCGTCATCTGTGAACGGGTCGTCCACCTGATCGGTGAGACCCAACGCCCGGACGAGGAACGCCGCCATCTGACCCCTCGTCACCGCACCATCCGGGCAGTACTTGTCATTGACGGGTGGGTTGCAGCCCTTCGTGATCCCGTTGGCAGCCATCCACTCGATGTCGGAGATGAACACGGACCGTTCGTCATCCCAGAATGATCCTTGGATGGGTTGCCAGTCCAGATGTGCGCCGCTGAAGTCTGCAAGCCGAATCGGGGGATCGAGCTTCCAGAGTCCCTCCTCGCCACCGGCCTCCGAGACGAACAGCAGGTCCTGACCATCGGGAGAGGCCGTCGGCTGAGCCTGCGTGCCCACGAAAGACGCTACCTGGCTCGATGACGAGCCAAGAGGCATCCCTGTCCTCCAGATATCCCCGAGTCCCGAATCCAACTGCCAGGACGAGCAGTACAGGGCATCGCCGTCGGGACTCCACTCGGGCTGTGAACACCGATCGGCACCAGACTCGATCGCCCTCAGGCCAGTTCCATCAGGCGCAACAACCCACACCGACCAGCCAGGAGTCGCTGATGAGGAGGCTGTGAATGCGATCAAGTCGCCTCGGGGCGACCAGGCAACGTCCCGGAAACTCAAAGGAAGTGGGTCGTTGGACGAATGGGTCTCTTCCAGGATCAGGCGTGGGTTTGTCCCATCGATGTCCACAACCCACAACCCTGAGGCGAGGGAACCGTGGCTGTTGAGAAAGGCGAGTTGCCCAGCATCGGGCGACCAACTCAGCACCGGCCGGATTGAGGTGGCCGGGCCGAAACCAGCCGCCACTATTCCGAGCGGCCGCCCTTCAGGGTCCAACAACCTGATCGAGTATTCGTCCGTCGAACTCAGGTGCACATAGGCGATCATGTCCCCAAGGGGCGACCACACCGGCGAGTAGTTGCTCGACAGCCACCAGTCACCGTGATTCACCGTCGGCACCTGACCAGCGTTGAAGGTCAACCGGCGCATGTCAGAACCATCGGGGTTCATCGTGAAGATCTCGGGCGCGAACTGCTCGAACCCGTGTTCTTCGTCGTCTTCGTCGATCACGAACTTCACGTCTCCGGCGTAGACGAGCCTCCCGTTGTTGCCGGGGTTCGACGCACCAGCCACACCGCCCCCCAACACCCCGACGATCAGCGTCAACGCCAACCCTGCAACCAGCCACCGACTCATCCGACTCCACATGGCGAACCTCCGCGCCCGTGTAGCTGCCCCACACCGCACTGCTCCCATCATGCGCCCTCTTCGAGTCGATGGCTACGGGAGATCTACCCGACACGTCTGCCAGCATCCGTCGGTTGAGCGAGGATGGAGTCCGGGCACGGCCGGTCTGGTGCGCTGGTGCGGGTGGAACAGAGAATCCGGAGAATCTCCAGACGGACTCGAACCTTCTGTGACCGTCGAAGCGATGTCCGGACCATCAACCCCGGAGGGCACGACGTCGAGACCGGGTGGGTCTCGACGGAAGTACCCGATGGCTTGTGTGGGCCCGGTGGGACTCGAACCCACACGCTTCGGATTAAAAGTCCGCTGCTCTGCCATTGGAGCTACAGGCCCGTAGGTGCAGGATACCCGTCGCTGTGGTTTCGGGTCCGGCGAACCGGCGTGTGACGCCCGGCTTCGCGCGCGGTAGGGTCGAATCATGAAGCTGTACCTCATCGACGGCACCTACGAACTGTTCCGAGCTCACTTCGGGATCCCGTCTCGCACCTCTCCCGACGGGCGGGAGGTCGGCGCCACCTACGGCATCCTCGCCTCGACGCTCGCCCTTCTGGCCGAGCCTGAGGTGACCCATATCGCAGCGTCGTTCGATTCGGTCGTCGAGTCGTTCCGCAATGTGGTGTTTCCGGAGTACAAGACCGGTGAGGGGATCGAGGAGGAACTCCTCGATCAGTTTCCGCTCGCCGAACGGGCGATGAAGGCGATCGGCGTGACCGTGTGGTCGATGTACGACTACGAGGCCGACGACGGTCTCGCCACCGGCGCTCGCCGATGGGTGGACGATGTCGACCAGGTCGTGGTGATGTCTCCGGACAAGGACCTCTGCCAGATCTACGACGACCCTCGCATCGTGGGATACGAGCGGCGTGGGGGAACGTTCATCGACCGGGACGCCGTCGTCGAAAAGTTCGGCGTCGAACCTTCGTCGATCCCCGACTGGCTCGCCCTGGTCGGCGACGCCGCAGACGGATTGCCCGGTCTCCCCGGATGGGGAGCGAAGTCGAGCGGCACCATCCTCGCCCGCTACGGGCATCTCGAAGGCATCCCTCTCGACGAGGCGCTCTGGGACGTGAAGGTCCGCGGCGCCACGAAGCTTGCCGCGACGCTGCGGGACCGGATTGGTGATGCCTTGCTCTACCGATACCTAGCGCAACTCCGGACCGATGTGCCGATCCCCGACTCGCTCTCCGATCTCGAGTGGAAGGGCGTCCCGCGCGCCCGGTACGAGGCGTTCTGTGACGAACTCGGGTTCGGCCGACTGAAAGAGCGTCCCGCTCGCTGGATCGACTGATTCGGCCGGAGCGCCGCCGACTACGGCGTCACGGACCGCACGTACTGGAGGATCCGCATGCCCTCTGCATCGAAGATCTCGAGCGTGCCGGCATCGATCCGGTAGGTGTCGGCCAGTCCCAGTAGTTCGAGATACCGGGTCTCCTGCCGATTCACCGCTTCTTCTGCACAGGCCATCATTGTCGAGGCAGCCGGGCCGATCTCGAGCTTGTCGCCATCCGCTTCCCACGTGGTGTTGTACGTGTTGCAGCCGGCGGAACCAGTCAGGGTTCCATCCTCGGCAAAGAGCGCTGTCACGGTCACGTCGATAACGGCCGACTCGAAACCGCCGGTGCCGTTGTTGTAGGCGACAAGATCCCACGACGATCCTGCCAGCTCCTGCGAGATCACCGCGAAGACGAGGAGCGTCGTGTCCCCGGACGACAGGGTCAGCGTCTCGTCGTCGATCGACCATGTGTCGACAGCGGCCAGCGCCGCAAGGTAGGCGGCTTCCTGCTCCATCACACCCGGCACGTCACAGAACATCTGGGTTGACGCGAGTTGTCCGAAGGAGATTGACGAGCCGTCTATCTCGTACGACCCGAAGTACTGGTTGCAGGAAGCGTTGCCCGCAACGGCGTCGTCCTCGAACGCGAGGGTCGGGATGGTGATCGGTGTGGCCATCATCCCGTCGGGACCGGCGATCTCGGTCAGTTGCCAGGCGTAGTCGGTCGGCACGTCACCTCCCGATGAGCTACACGCTGCACCGAGTAGCGCAACGGAAAGAGCAAGAACGGCGAGTTGTCTCATCATGATGATGAAACGCTACCGCATACCGACTGGGTTCCCCGGTCATCCTTCGCATCGCACAGCCGTTCCGTTTGTGCAAGAGTTCGAGAAGAACCACGGAGGCCACGTTGGCGGTCGTATCGGTCGAGCATCTCACCAAGAACTACGGCGACGTCGCAGCCGTACGTGGTGTCGACTTCACGATCAACGAGGGCGAGGTGTTCGCGCTGCTCGGTCCGAACGGGGCGGGCAAGACCACGATCGTCGAGATCCTCGAGGGCTACCGTAACCGGACCACCGGCGACGTCGGCGTACTCGGCTTTGATCCATCAGAAAACCAGCGCGATTTCAAAGAGCGCATCGGGATCGTCCTCCAGGAGTCATCGGTCGAACGGGAGCTGTCCGTCAGGGAGGCGATCGACACCTACGGACGGGTCTATCCGAAGCGCCTCGTCACCGACGAACTCATCGACATCGTGGGCCTTGGCGAGAAGGCCGACGCCCGCGTCAAGACCCTCTCCGGTGGGCAGAAGCGCCGGCTCGAGGTTGCCCTCGGCATCGTCGGCGACCCCGACCTCATCTTCCTCGACGAACCGACGACGGGGTTCGATCCGTCCGCTCGGCGCCAGGCCTGGGAGATGATCGGGAACCTCACCGACCTCGGAAAGACGATCCTGCTGACCACCCACTACATGGACGAGGCCCAGAGCCTGGCCGATCGGGTCGCGGTGATCGACCATGGGCTGATCGTTGCTGAGGGCACGCCCGACACCCTCGGCGGGCGGGCGACGGCCCTCACCGAGATCCGGTTCTCGCTGGTCGACCGGGAAGTCGGCGCCCTTCCCGTCCCGCCAGGCTCCATCGACGGGCCGACGGTCGAGTACCACACCGACGATCCGACCTCTCTCCTCCACACACTCACGGGATGGGCTGTCGAGCAGGGGACGGTTCTCGATGGCCTGTCGGTCAGCCGACCATCGCTCGAAGACATCTACCTCGAACTGACCGATGGGGAAGACGCATGAAGCGCCCCTCATCGCTCTCGCTCCTATGGCATCAGGCCCGATACGAGTGGCGGATCTTCTGGCGCACACCCATCTCGGCGTTCTTCACGATCTTCTTCCCGTTGTTGATCTTCGTGGTGTTCTCACTGGCTTTCGGGAACGAGACGATCGACTACCTCGGGATCACCACTGCGCAGTTCTACGCACCGTCGCTCGCGGTCTTCTCCGCGGTGTCGGCCACGTACACGAACATCTCGATCACCACCGCCTATCAACGCGACGAGGGCATCCTGAAACGAGTTCGCGGGACGCCTCTGCCACCCTGGATCTTCTTTGGGGGAAAGATCCTCTCGTCGATCCTGATCGCGCTCATCGGCACGCTGATCATGATCGATGCCGGCATCCTCTTCTTCGGCCTCCAGGTGTACGTCGAGACGATCCCGATCCTCATCGTGACGTTCTTCATCGGGGTGGCCACCTTCGCGGCCCTCGGACTGCTCGTCGCCGCGCTCGCTCCGACCGGACAGGCTGCAACGGCGATCGCGAATGCGACGCTCTTGCCTCTGGCGTTCGTGTCCGGCGTGTTCATCATCCCGGGCGAGGACATGCCGAGCTGGCTGACGGCCGTGTCCGACTTCTTCCCGCTGAGCCACTTCGCGGCACCGTTCGTGGCGGCATTCACACCGGAGGTGAGCCGGCCGCCATTTGAGTGGACGGATCTCGCCTATCTGGCGCTATGGGGCATCGTTGCCATGGCGCTCGCGATCCGGTGGTTCCGCTGGGAGCCGAGCAGTGGTGGCGGCGGACGGCGCAGCCGAAACCGGACCGAACACGCCTCGAGTTGACGTTTCAGGTCTCCGAAGCGACGCCGAGAAGGCGTTCTCGCCTCAGCTTGCCCGCCCCCCTGATCGACAGAAGGATGGCCACCATCCATGCGACCGCGCCGATGAGGAGCGCGGACGCGTTCGGTGTCGAGATGACGCGAGCGGAGACGGCATAGGACAGGATGATGATCGGCAGCGTTACGAGACTCGACGACTGCTGGGCCGCCGCCGCCGAACGCATGCGGGCCGACATCCGCAGCACGATCGATATTGCAACGCCGATGAACGGCGGAATGATCCAGAGGATCAGCATGAACCATCCGGAGGTCGGGAAGAACCATCCCCCCATATCCGGCCCGACGGTCAGGTTGACCACCAGCGCATACAGGGTGAAGCCCACGATGGTGGCGAGGAAGCCGGGAACCAGGCTCGCGACCAGCTTGCCGTAGTAGATCTCCCGGGTGGTGAGCGGGCTGTTGGCGAGGAACTCACCGGTTCCGCGCTCGCGCTCGCCAACGATCGCGTTCGACGCCACCGCGACCGAGATCGTGAGCGGCACGATGATGGCAATCGGGGCCAGCATGTACACGGCGATCACGTAGGCGGCTCGCGCAGCCGGGCTGTCGACCGGAGCAGAGTCCCCGATGCTGTCCGGGAGATTCCCGACGATGCTCGTGACCTGATCGGCGAGCGGCGTGTCACCGACGGCGCTGACAACGCTGAGTGCGACGAACGGAATCACAACGAAGAAGAGTGAGCCCAGCAGAACAAGCGGGATCCAGTAGTCCTTGCTCTTGAAGAGGCGGCGCAGGTCGACGCCCGCGATGGCGCTCACGTTGGACCACCTCACGATGTCTCCCCCCGGTGTGTGCGCTGCATCTCGAAGTACAACTCCTCGAGCGTCGTCCCGACCGGTTCGACCCGGGTAAGGCGGGCACCATCCTGGACGAGGCGGGTCACGAGGTCAGGGAGGCGGTTGAGGTCGTCGAGCGTCACCTGAACGGCTCCGTTTCGCGAGACGGACAACACTCCGGCAACTTGGTCGAGCGACGCCAGTGCGGTGCGGTCCTCAGCGTCAAGAATCACGACCGGCTCAGCGAGGTACTGGCTGGCCAGAGTGGCGGGTGCGCCAGAGGCTTGCGCATGGCCCCGGTTCATCAGGACTACCTGGTCGGCGATCCCCTCGGCTTCGTGGAGGAGATGGGTGCACAGCACGATCGTCCGTCCGCGTCCGGCGAGTTCTCGAATGAGGGCGAGGACGCTTCGCGACGACTCGGGATCAAGACCGGCGGTTGGCTCGTCGAGCAGGAGGACTTCGGGATCGTGGATGACGGCCCTGGCGAGCGCCAGTCGGGTGCGCATGCCGGTCGAGAATCCGCCGACTTCCTGAAGCAAGGCGTCCTCGATCGAGAACCGCTCAGCTGCAGCGAAGGCGTCGACTTCGTTCGAGCCAAAGATGCGGGCGGCGAAGCGGAGGTTGTCCCATCCCGTCAGTTGGTCATAGAACGCTGGCTTCGGTGGGACGACGCCGACACGGCGCCTGATCTCGTCGCCGTTGACCTTGGGGTGAAGCCCCAGCACCTCGATGTCGCCGCGATCGGCTACCAGAGCGCCTGTGGTCAGGCGCACCGTGGTGGTCTTTCCGGCACCGTTCGGGCCGAGCAATACCGTCACCGCACCGGCAGGTGCGTGGAACGACAACGACTCAACCGCGCGAACCGAGCCAAAGGTCTTTGAGACCGAGCCAAAGCGAATCGCGGATTCCATCCGGTTTGTCATCGGCCTCGAAGCTATCGAACCTGAAGCAATACCCGGCCAGATTGAAAGCGACGGCTGGAAGGACGCCCGGTCGCGTAGGATCGTCGCATGTGCGGACGCTTCGTTCAGACGCAAGAGGCCGAGAACTACGGCGCCTACTTCTCGGTCGACGTCATCCAGACCGACGAGCTGCTGCAGTCGTGGAACGTTGCCCCGACGAAGCGCGTCTATGCGGTGGCAGAGCATGACGGCGAGCGTCAACTCGGAACGTTCAACTGGGGCCTGATTCCGTTCTGGGCGAAGGATCGGAAGATCGGCGCCCGCCTCATCAACGCCAGGGTCGAGACGGCCGCCGTGAAGCCCGCGTTCCGGGACTCCTTCGCCGCTCGACGGTGCATCGTCCCGGCCGACGGCTTCTACGAGTGGGAGCCGAAGGACCGTGGAAAGCTCCCGCACTACTTCTACGCAACCGACCGGAGCCCGCTGGCCCTTGCCGGTCTCTGGGCGTCGTGGAACGATCCGGAGAGCGGAGACCGCGTGCGCACGTGCACCATCGTGACCGGCAAGCCATCCGACGTGGTTGCGCCGATCCATGATCGGATGCCGGTCATCCTCGCGGAGCCGGTCTGGGACGCGTGGCTGGATCCAGAGAACCGTGACAAGGACGCGATCAACAACCTCGTGGCGACACTGCCCGTGCCCGACCTTTCGGAGCATGCGGTGTCGACCCTTGTCAACCGTGTCGCCAACGACGTCCCCGACCTGATCACCCCACTGGAGTCGGGCGCGGTGGAGTCGTAGCGAGATCTACGACGAGGGTTTCATTCGGTCGTGCGTCAGCGTGTGAGCCAGTTCCTGAGCCAGTGGGTGACGCGAGGCATCAGCACATAGGTGAGCGCGAGGATGCCGAGCACGTTCCCGATGAACACACCAAGCACGACGTTCATGCTCGGCGCCACCTCAACCCGAATGAGGGTGATGAGCAGCGATACCGGGAAGAGGGCAATGAACACGGCGACGGATTGCTTCCAGCGTTTCGGTCCCCGGGGCTGGGAGGGCTGTGCCGGGAACCACCCACCGAAGCCGCCAACAACGTTGACTGTCCGATCACCTTCGACGAGTTGCTCGGTCATCGTCAGCCACTCGTGCCGCGAGTCGGAATCAAGCCACCGATCGAGATCCGCACGTGAGGCGAATGATGCAACAATGACGTGCTCATCCTGGACGCCTTCCACCGGTTCGAGAAGGTCTGAGCCGAGGAAACCGTCGAACGCCTTCAGCCGATCGAGCACGTCGTCGTGGAGCGCAGCGAACTCGTCCCGGTGGTCCGGAGCGACGCGTTGCGAGAACACGACAGTGACCGGTTCTGGTGCGGTCCGCAGGCCGGCGATCCGCTGCTCGCGCGCCGCGCCCTCGATCATGTCGTCGACCTCGGCGATCAGGGTCCTGCGTTCATCAGAATCGATCCAGGCGTCGAGTTGCTTGATCGTCTCGAACGAGTAGACCGTGACCCACTCGCCGGGATGGGACGCGGTGGGTGGCTGAACCTCGGAGCCGCAGTATCCGGGGAATTCGGCTGCTGCGCCTCGAATCCGTCGGTCCCATGCTTTGAAGGCGTCGTCGCAGCCCGGGTGGACGCGCCGCGCAACCACCACCGTCGGCGAAGCGGGTGTGTGGCTGAGATCATTGGACATGACCGAAGCGTAGGCGCCCTCCGTCGTTCCTCGGTCTGCGAGCGGAGCCTCAAGCAGCTTCGGAAGACTCCTTGGTCCTGATCTCGTCAACGAATTCATCGAGGCGAACGGTGGTTACCCGGTCGGTGAGTGTGTCGTAGATGACCAACAACCCGGACCCTGGATGTTCGATCGTCGAGTGGATTCTCGAGTACAGGAGGAACCGGTCGTCGGTCGACCACGCCATCGGGATGTCGCCCGAGTTCTGTCCTTCTGCCTCGAATACGACAGCACCCGTTCCTGTGTCGATGACGCGCACCACCGAGTCCAGTTCCTCGGAGTTTGCCCTGATGTTCGCGGCCACAAGCGTCCCGTTTGAGGACCACGAGACGCTTACGATCTGCTGCTCATCAGCAATGCCCGGCACTGGTCTGTGGACGCGGCTGAATGGTTTCTCCGTCAGCGTTGAGGCTCCGGCGATGTACGTGATCGGTTCGGTGGGCCGTGTCCCGAACGCATTCACGGCGACTCCGTCCTCAGTCCAGCTGTTCAGCCAGACCCCGCCGCCGCGCCCGGTCACACAACCCAGGTCGAATGAGCGAAGGACCACCGGTTCGGCGTCTCGATCGTCGAGGTCGAGGGTGGTGGGAACAGCGGGCCCGGGTGACGATCGCGAGCAGGTGAGCCAGGCGAGCTGCCCCGGTTCCGATTCGTGCCATATGGCGGATCTCACCCGGAGCCCGACCGGCTGGCGACTCTGGGCCTCTTCTCCCGGTTCTGGCACGGGATGTGCCATGAGAACTCCGTCACTCTGGACTCTGGCGAACCACGATCCCGATGCGTCGAGTCCGGTCGGCCAACTGCCGGGGCCCGCGTCGTCGCGTTCGATCGACAGCGACAACTCGGTGGCCGGTTCCGAAGCTTCCCACTGGAGGATGTCGAAGGTTCCCGGCGGTGTCGTCAGGAATACGACGGTGTCGGTGAATCCTGGCACCAATCGGGACAGGGGGACCCCGGCCTCTGCGAGTGGCGTGGCCGAGGGAAGCGTGGTGGTTGTGGTGGATGGTGTCTCTTCGATCACGAAGTCGGACTCCGGGCGGGGTGCTGCGGTGTTCGGCGCGGACGGGTCGGGAGCGCCGAGCAGCCAGCCGAACGCCATTGCCGCGATCGCTACTCCGGCTGCCGCCAGTACCGCCTTGCTCGGCCCGCGCCCGCCTCGGGGAGGGGGAAGAAATTCCGGGTCGATTGTGATGTTGTTCTCGGCCATGGTTCACCGTCCGCCTGGCGCAGACCCTCGTCGTCACGCACGCGGTCGTCACGCGGGCGTCGATAGTTGCCAAACAACAGATGTGGACAACTGATTCCCGCCGATGTGGGAGAGATCCTCTGTGAGGGCCTGCTAGCGAGCGTCGGTGTCGGCACCCACATCGGGAGAGACGTCCCCAGCGGGGATGAAGAAGGCTGCGTGTTCGCCGCAGCGAGCGTTGTGCTGCTCGTCGAGGGTGAGCGCAGGTCGTCCGCATTCGGTGCAGATCTGGAGGTAGATGGGTAGTTCCTTCTCCATCCCCCCTTATCGGCACTCACGGCGGGTTCGACGAGACACATCCCGATCGGTACGCGATGACTAGTGCTGGGCGCCACAGTGGAGAACGGATTGACATTGACGCGAGTATGAAATACATTACATAGAGTAAGAATAACCAGTCGTAAGGAGGGGTCATGTCGGCGGTGTGGATCACGATTGCGGTGCTTGTTGGAGCGGCGTGCATCGCGGCTCTGGCACGGTTCGTGTGGAGTCTCCGGCCGCAGCGCGAGATGGGTGGCATGGCGCCCACCTCCCTAGAGAGGCTCGGATGGATCGGGCTGGGGGTCACAGCCGTGGTCGGTCTCGGACTCGTCTGCCTCGTGGTTCTTGTGGGGACTGACTTCATCGAGAGTGACTCGACGGCCAGGGGCATCTTCTGGCTACTGATGATGGGTGGTATCGCAATCTGGGCGTTTGCCTGGTGGACCATCAAGCACCGCGCCAGCGGCACCGTCGTCGACGAGCGAGATCGGGCAATCCTCGCGAGATCCCTCAGCGTCGAGTCCGTCGTCGTGCTGCTCTCGCTCGTGACGTGGACAGTGGTGTTGACGGAGGTGTACTCGGACGAGGGGATCCTACCGATCGAGTATCTCCAGCTCATCTTCTGGAGCACGTTCATCCTGGGTGCCTTTGGTCGATCGCTTGGGATCGTCATGGGGTATCGCAGGGAGATCGTCCTCGATGCCTAAGGCCAACATCTCGAACCACATCCGGCGTCTGCGGTTCGAGAACGGTGAGATGACCCAACAGGAATTGGCCACCAGAGTCGGGTGCACTCGCCAGACGATCATCGTGCTCGAGAAGGAACGCTACGTGCCGTCGCTCAGCCTCGCATTTCTGATCGCTGGTGTCTTCGGCAAGACGATCGAAGACGTGTTCGAGTTCTCCGTCGACGACTAGGAGCGAGTGGGAACTACATCCTTGTGGCGATGCTCTCGCTCTCCTGCTGGAGCGCTACGGCCAGTCCGCCGACACCCGTCCGGAGTTGCTTGGCCGTCGTGCCCTTCGCCATCCGCTGGGGCGGTTCCGGGTGTAGCGGCAGTGGCCGGCGATTGCGGTCCCTCCATTGCTCGACGCGAGGTTGAAATCGGTGATGGCGTCGGAGATGGGCAGTTTGAACGTCTCATAGAGATGCACGGTCATGCGCTGGCTGGGCTCGTACCGTTCGATGCGCTCATCGACACCGCACAACGGCGAGTCCGATCAACAGCAGACACACCTCTGGATGCTTGCGGGAGAGCACCACGCCGGCCACTCCAACAGAGGCGACGGATGCGAACCGACGGGGACACCGGCAACCGTTGAGGGCAGCGGAAGATCGATCACATGGGGGACAACGCTGAAGCGATCCCGAGCATGCCGCCCCAGGCCGCGGTCATTCGTAATAGCCTGTGGCCTATGCGTGCACTGCGAAAGCTGTCTCCCGGTCCAGGATTCACGATGACCGATGTGCCGGTCCCGAAACTCGAACCGAACGAAGTGCTGATTGAGGTGCGGGCGACCTCCATCTGTGGCACCGACCTCCACATCTACGAGTGGAACCCGTGGGCCGCCGATCACGTCGTCCCTCCCATCACCGTCGGCCACGAACTGACCGGCGTTGTCGTCGACCGCGGCGCCAACGTGACCGAACCGGAGATCGGCAAACTCGTCTCCGTAGAGTCACATGTCATCTGCAACTCGTGCGCGTGGTGCCGGACGGGGCAAGGTCATCTCTGCCCGAACACGCAGATCCTCGGTGTGCACCGCGACGGTGCCTACGCCGAATATGTTGCGGTACCGGCACAGAACGCCTGGCCCGACCCGCCCGACATGCCCTTGTCCATTGCGTCGCTCCAGGAGAACTTCGGGAACGCCGTACACACCGCGACCATCCCCAACATCGCCGGACGGAAGGTTCTCGTTACGGGATCCGGCCCCGTCGGGGTGATGACCATGGCCGTTGCCAAAGCCCTCGGTGCCAGGGCCGTGTACGCCACCGATGTGTCCGATTACCGCCTCAACCTCGCCGTTACGATGGGTGCGGACGTCACACTGAACCCGCTGCGCGACGACATCGACAAGCGACTTGCCGAGATCACCGACGGCGAAGGCGTCGATGTGCTCCTCGAAATGTCGGGAGCCTCGTCGGCGCTCGAAGCAGGATTCGCCGCCCTGAAGCCCGGAGGCGAGGCGGCACTGCTCGGCCTGACGTCCGATGCTTTCCCCTTCGATCTCGACGACAACATCATCTTCAAGGGCGCCACGGTGTACGGCGTTGTGGGCCGGCGCCTGTGGCAGACATGGCTGGAGATGCGCGGCCTCATCCGATCCGGATCGGTCGATCTCACGCCGGTCGTCACCCATCGGTTTGCGCTCGACGACTACACCCGGGCTTTCGAGTTGATGCAGTCGGGAGAGTGCGGAAAAGTCGTGATGTTCCCCGATCCCGCATACGCCGACGGACCATTGAGTTGATGGAGGCACGATGACCGACAAGACGGCATTCATCCGCGACGAGGTGCAAGCCCTCAAGGACCAGGGGCTCTACAACACCATTCGGACCATTCAAGGACCCCAGGGTCCGCACTTGACCGTCAACGGCCAGGAGGTCCTCAACTTCTGCTCGAACAACTACCTCGGCCTCGCCAATGACCGTCGCATGATCGACGCGGCGACGGAAGCGCTCGAGCGCTACGGGGTGGGGCCGGGAGCGGTGCGGACGATCGCGGGGACGATGACGATCCACACCGAACTGGAGGACGCCCTCGCCCGATTCAAGGGCGTCGACGCCACCATCTCTTTCCAGTCTGGCTTCGCTGCGAACCTGGCGGTGATCCCCGCACTCGTCGGCAGCGGCGACGTCATCATCTCCGACGAGTTGAATCACGCCTCGATCGTGGACGGTGTGCGCCTGTGCAAGGCGGACCGGAAGATCTACGCACACAACGACGTCGGGGCGCTGCGCGAGCGTCTCGCCGAGGCGCGGGCGGAAGGCGCAAACCGGGTCCTCGTGATCACCGACGGCGTGTTCTCGATGGATGGAGATCTCGCACCGCTCGATCGCATCGTCGATGCCGCCGACGATTTCGACGCGATGGTGATGGTCGACGACGCCCACGGCGAAGGTGTGGTTGGCCGCGGTGGCCGCGGCATCGTGGACCACTTCGGACTCCACGGCCGGGTGGACGTCGAGGTGGGGACGATGTCCAAGGCGTTCGGCGCCGTCGGCGGATACGTTGCCGGCTCCGCCGAGTTGATCGAGTGGTTGCGGCAGCGGGGAAGGCCGTTCCTCTTCTCGTCAGCAGTTCCACCGCCGGATGTGGCGGCGTGCCTCGCGGCCGTCGAGATCCTCGATGCGTCGACCGAACTCGTCGATCGCCTCTGGGCGAATGCAGCAGCGTTCAAGGAGATGATGACCACCGCCGGGTTCGATATCGGGTCGAGCGAGACTCCGATCACGCCGGTCATGCTCGGCGACGAGCACCTTGCCCGGGACTTCTCCCGGATGCTGCTCGAAGACGAGGCCGTCTTCGCCCAGGCGATCTCATTTCCGACCGTCGCCCGTGGCAGGGCGCGCATCCGGGTCATGATCTCGGCATCACACAGCGAGCGCGACCTGGAAGACGGAGCGGCGGCGTTCACGGCGGTCGGGAGGCGGTTGGGTGTTGTTACCTGATCTCGCCCACCGGGGGACTCATCGGCTCCAAACCATCTGGGGCCTGTTCGCTGTGCCGGTGCTTGTCATGATCGCTCTCGTCGCGATCGGAGGACCGCACCCACCGAGCGCCAATGCATCCCTGTTCGCTGCAATCGGCGGCGTCGTGGCCCTGATCGACTTCGGATCGCTGTTCTGGATCCGCGGGGTTGGTTCCAGTGCGGTCCTCGCGTCCGAATCGAACGCTGAGATCCGTGATGCATACAGTCGCCGGATGGTGATGGCGTGTTCCTTCGCCGTGATTCCGTCTCTGCTCGCGTTTGCGTTCGTGATCGTCGCTGGAACCACCACGGCCTTCTTCCTCATCTCTGCCGCATCCCTTGGTCTGTTGGTGTTTGCCGGGCCGCGCCGTGCCGATATCGATCGGCTGGACGACCGTATGGTCGAAGCCGGCCGCCCGTTCAGGGTCGCCGCTGCGCTCGACTCGTAGCCGAGGCGGTTGGTCCGATCGGCGGATTCGGCCTCTTGTTCGCTAGATTCGGAGGGCTTGGGGGATGAACCACCATGGCCGAGACAACTGAAGAACCCACTCACAAGCCAGCGCCGTGGGGCAAGCTCGCGCTTCGGGCGTTGTTTCTGCTCGTCGGTGGTGTCTCGTTGTACTTCTTCCTGCCGACCATCCTCGACTTGTTCGCCACTGCGCCACAACTCGAACACGTGAAGTGGCGCTGGTTCTTCCTAATGGGGGCTCTGATGTCCGGGGCGTTCGTCTCCCAGTGGGCGCTGACTCGCATCGCGGCACCCGGAATCTCCTGGTTCGTGGCCGCAACGGCACAACTCACTTCGAATGCCGCCGTCAAGGTGATCCCGGGCGGCGTGGTCGCGGGCGGTGCGTTCTACTTCCAAATGCTTGCGGTGTCCGGCGTGCCGATGGGTACGGCGCTCGCCGCTCTCGCTGCCGTCGGGATCCTCTCGAACCTCGTCTTGCTCGCCCTGCCGGCGGTTGCGTTGGTGATCGCTCTGGTCACCGTTCCGATCCCCGACGGCATGCTCCCCGTAGCCATCGCCGGCACGATTCTGTTTGTCGCCATGTTCACGGTGACGGTGATCGTCGTGCGGTTCGACAAGCCGCTCTACATGGTCGGGTGGGTGGCCCAACGTGTGGCTGCGTGGGTTGCACGCCTCTTCAATAAGGATTGGTCGCTCACGGCCGACGACATCATCCAGCGGCGCGACGAAGTGGTCGCGTCGCTCGGCAAACGGTGGCACAAGGCGCTCGGCGTTGCGATCGCGAACTGGCTGCTCGACTACGCGACTCTGGTCGTTGCTTTGATTGCCGTCGGCGCAGAGCCCAACCCGAGCCTCGTGCTGTTGGCGTTCGCCGGTGCGGCAGTGCTCGGCATGATCCCGATCACGCCGGGTGGTCTCGGCTTCGTCGAGGCCGGTCTGGTCGGCATGTTGACGATCGCGGGCATCCCGGCCGGGGATGCGCTCCTCGCCACCCTCGCCTACCGCCTGTTCCAGTTCTGGCTCCCGATCCCGGTCGGCTTCGTCGCCTACTCCCTCTTTCGGCGCAAATACGGGAAGCCGTCCGAGCTGCCCCCGGTCTCGTCGTAGCCGCTACCCCTGCTGTGGTGTGGCGCACGCACGGACGACGATGCCTTCGCTGCCGATTCCCACGGTCGCGAGGATGCGGGGTTCGAACCGGTCGGTGACGGTCACGCATACCTCGAGTCCGTCGGTGGATGCGGCGGCGGACCGACCTGCCCTCGGCTGTGCCCGGAGCGAAGCAGCTTCGGCGGCAGCGACGGCCGAGTCTTCGTCGAGGCGCATCTGACCGTCGTACGCCGCGGCGGCCTCTAACTGTGCGGCGCCGGCTTCGGCTCCCACGTCGGCAGCCACCGCAGCTTCCCGGTAGGTCGCAGCGAGGAGGGCAACATCGAGCGCGAGGCCGAGCAACACGAATCCGACGAAGAACAGGGCTCCGAAGTAGGGGAGCATCGATCCGCGTTCGTTCATGGACGGCTCCGATACGGGCTATAGGTTGCACTCGCTCGGCCCGTCACGGTGTGGTGGAGCGGACTGCCCTCAGGTCCGATGAGTGGGACGTCGATACGGACCTCGACCGAGAGGAGGTCGCCGTCGTCGATGGCTATGACGACGGCATCCGGTGCCAGGGCGCTGGCTAGACGCCGAGCATCGCCGGGATCCCCATGCCGCGCGCCGTGCTGTGCCGCGTAGGTTGCGACCTCAGACGCCTCGGCTGCAGAGGCGCCAAGACGGCCAACGGTGATGAGCGTCTGAACCACAACGAGCACGAAGACGAATGCGATGGCGAGCGTTCCGATGAGTGCGGCACCACGATCGTCGTTCACGGCGGCACCACCGCGAGCGAGGTTGCCTCCGCGTGCAGCGTGATCGGGATGAGGTCGGGGCCCGGCGGGGACCACTCGATGGACGCACGGGCCGTGACAGCGCCATCACCGGACTGGAGGTCCACCGCAACCGCCGTCGCCCCCGGTACGACGCGACTGAGTTCGTCGGTGAGACGCGAACGCTCTACGCCGAGATCGGCGCCGGGTCGCCCCGCGCGACGGGCCGCCGCTGCGACCGCGGTCTGCGCTGTGTCGCGGGCCACCACCACGAACGCCACCTGTGTGACGATGGCGATCAGGAGGAAGATCACCCCGATCGCCACGAGCGACTCGACGATCGTCGAACCCCGGTCTACGTGAAGAAGCCCGTCATTTGCGACACGATGCTCGTCCAGACATCGGCCGTTGCGCTCCGAACCGCGGGCAACAGCATTGCGATCACCAGCACCGCAATCGTTGCCAGACCCAACCACTCCACGGTGGTTGAACCTCGTTCTGCGTTCCACATGTTCACCCCCTCTCTCATGGTCCACCGGCCAGACTTCGAAGGCCGGCGAGCGTTGGATACAGCAGGAAGATCAGCGTGACGGGCACCATCAGCGCCAAGACCGGCCCGTAGGTGGCGAGGGCGCGGCGCCCGCCTTCAGCCGTGACATCCCTGGCGAGAGCCGCTCGATAGTCCGTCCCGAGATCGCCAAGAGCCTCGGCGAGTCGCCCGCCGGTGTCGTGTGCGTGTGCAAGCAGGGTGTAGAGACGACCCGCCTCAGGGTCTGCCGTGCGATGCACGTTGCGCTGGAGCGCCTCGGCCATGCCGCGGCCGGCGGCAACCTCGTCGAGGGCACACTCGACCTCGTCTGAAGCGACACCGGATGACTGCTCGGCGAATTGCTGGAGGGCGGTTGCGACCGACTCGCCGGCGATGATGTGGAGCGAGATGGCGTCGGTCACAACCGGAAGCTCGAACCGAAGGCGGCGGGCCCGGCGCTCACGCTTGGTCGAGAGCCACATGCCGAACACGAGCCAACCGGTTGCTGCACCCAGCGCGGCGAGCGGTAGCACCGAACGGCCGGGGCCTTGAACGAAGAGGTCGCCCTGGGCGATGAGGATCCCGACGAGGGAACCAGCAGCCGCAGCCGCCGATCGTCGAAAGAGGAGTTCGGTCCCGGACCAGCCCAACCCGGCAT
This sequence comes from uncultured Actinomycetota bacterium, assembly GCA_963836085.1. Lineage (GTDB taxonomy): Bacteria > Actinomycetota > Acidimicrobiia > Spongiisociales > UBA5794 > JAHEEL01. The sequence continues at coordinate 34,405 of CAWIHT010000004.1, read as the reverse complement.
TGGCGACCGGCGACCGGTCGGCACGATCGGGGTCGTCTCGATCCGGAGGAGGCACCGGCCGCAGGTAGCTCCCGACTCGCTCGCTGAGTCCGGTGGACCGCCGTGCGCGTGCGATCAAGAGGATCCCTGCTGCCAATGTGAGAGCGACCGCAACGTTCATCGCATCACCCTTGGCGCCTGAGAGAGCCGTGCCGAGCGCCGTGCCGCGACGAATCCCATCGTGGTGAGGATGAAGCCGGCGATGATGACCGCGGTCCCGGTGGCGGTGCGGTAGGCAGACGCCGCCTGCGGGTTCGTCGAGATCGTCAACGTCAACAAGATCCACGGTGCCGCCAGGGCGACTGCAGCCGTCATTCGTTGCTCCGTCAGGGCGGCGGTGTGCGCTCGGCGCAACCGGAGTTCGTCCGAGATGGAGGCGCCGAGTGACGCAACGACGGCGCCGACGCGATGCCCCCCGGACCGATGGGCAAACTCGAGGGTGGCGAGGACCCGGTCGGAGGTTGGATCGTCCAGTTGGGCCTTGAGCCGTTCGATGGCAGGCACGAAGCCGTCACCGAAGACCACCGACTCCTCGACGCTCTGGGCCTCCGTTGCGAGAGGTTCTGGCGCTCGGCGAGCCGCAGCGATGAAGGCATCCGGCAGCGTCGAACCGGCGGAGATGCGGCCGCTCATCAGAGCGAGGAAGTCCGGCCACGCCTCGGCAGCAGCCTCGCGATCGCGTCGCCGTCGGCTTGTATCGATGGCAAGCGGGATTGCAGCTGCGAGGAGACCGATTGCGACGGCTGCGGCTGGCACAGCGAGGAGGCCGAGAGAGAACAGGCCGGTGGTGATCCCGGCGGCGAGAGACACCGGGATCACCCAGGGGGAGGGACCGGCCAGCTTCGGGATGCGGAGAGAGGGGGTCCATCCCGAGACGACGATCCAGGCAGCGGCTCCTGCCATGACGGCGGCGATGCCCCTCACAGTGTCCACCCCGCCGAGGTGAGACGTGGGTCGTCCGGTGTGCTTCCCGTCCAGTGGAGGCCGGTAGCTGCCATCTCGAACAGCGGTTGGAGGGTGAACACTTCTCCGGAGAGTTGCCCGGGCACGTATGCGATCTCTTCGACCAATCGGGTCCTGCCGCTGCGGCGGAGGAACACCACGAGGTCGACGACGGCACCGACCGTTCGTCTCACGAACGGAATGGCGACGTTCTGCCCTGCCAGGACGCTGTAGGAGACCAGCTTCTCGAGCGCGTCTCGCGCCGAGTTGGCGTGCAGGGTGGCGACACCGGAGCATCCCGCGTTCAGCGCCATGAGCATGTCGAGTGCCTCGGGTCCCCGAACCTCGCCGACCACGATCCGGTCGGGACGCTGCCGGAGAGCCTCTCGCACGAGATCCCGGAGCGTGATCTCGGCACCGCCGTCGAGACCAGCTTCTCGTGTCTGCATTTGCGTCATGTCCGGCAAGTCGGCGTCGATCTCGAAGACTTCCTCGCAGGTAACCACGCGTCGGTCGGGGGGCACCTCGCGGAGCAGGCAGTTCACCAACGTCGTCTTGCCCGCTCCCGGTGCGCCGGCTACGAGGACGGAGAGGTCCTGTCTCATGGCCTGACGGAGCAGGGACGCTGAGGCTGGTGTCAGCGTGTCGCGTTCGACGAGTTCGTCGAGGCCTGTCGCCGACACCACGAACTTCCTGATCTGGATGTTGAGGCGGTCGGTGTGGGTGACCGGCGGGCCGGTGATGTGCACCCGGGACCCATCGGCGAGCTGGGCCGACACGATGGGCGACGACAGGTCCAAACGACGACCGGTTCCGGCGAGCAGCTGATCGGCGAAGCGCCGGAGTGTGGCGGTGTCGGCGATCACAGGCACAAGTTCCTTGATGCCGTTCCTGACGACGAACGTTCGATGTCCGCCGATCACGATGATCTCTTCGACGGTGGGGTCAGCGAGCAACTCGCCAAGGAAGCCCAACCGTTGCGGCGTTCCCGTGACGGTCATAGGGCCGCCCCGATCGGTGCGAGCGGCTTTCGGAGCCGGCTATCGGGGCGTTTCGCCGCGAGCGACGCCGCTCGGATGGACGGTCGATTGGGGATCACGGCCGCCGGTTCGATCCCGGTCCACTCCTTCGCCGCCGCAATGACGTCTGCGTCGCCGCGGGTGGCAGCCTTGTTCAGAATCAGGGTGGGAGGTGGACCCGACCACATGGCGACGAGATGTGCGGCGCGGACCACACCAACGGCGCTGGCATCGGCCACGAGAATCGCGGTATCGGATCGCTTCAGCACCGGATGATCGGGCTCGCCGGTTCCCAGATCGACCACCACCCGGTCGAACGTCACGGTTGCTGCATCGACAAGATCGTCGATCATCGCAGGCCTGAGTGGCGCCTCTCCGATGCGGTGGGATCCTGTGATCACGGAAATCCGCCCGAACTTCTGTACCGCCTCGGCAGCGATCGCTCCGGTGGCGCGAACCTGGTCGGCAGCGTCGGTGATGTCGGGTCGTGGCGGAAGACCAAGGCGGATCGCGATCGATGGGGCGTCGAGGTCGAGATCGAGCAGCAAGGCGCTCGATCGACGGCCGGCTTCCCACGCGAGACCGACCGCAATCTCGGTGATCCCGGGAGCACCCCTCGGACCGATGACGGCGGTGACCGTTCCGGTGCCGGCCCGCTCGACGGGCCCTGCCTCCGGGGAGATGAACCGGATCGCCGTGACGATCGTCCGCACGTCGGCGGTGTCGGGGAGTAGTTCATCGACTCCGGCGGCTCGCAGCATCGAGGCAGCCGGTCCGTCCTCTTCCGGATGAATACCAAGCACGCCGAGTCCTGCACGCTGCCAGGCGGCGATCTGCACCGGGGTCACCCACGACACCTCGCCGCCGGCGACCACGACGTCGATGTCCTCGGCGTGCTGTTCGATCTCGTGCGGCTGGAATGCCCGCAGCACAATCAGCACTTCGGCGGTCTCCCGTGCGTACGACACCAGACCCGGTTCCCAGTCACGGGCGGAGAGGACGGTGGCGACGCGCACGCTCATCCGCCCACCCGGACCAGATCGAGGTCACCTCCGTTCATCGCGGCGGTGAGCGTCGCTGCGAGTTCGTCGTCGACGGCGAGGAGGAGTTGGACCCGGTCGTCGTTCACCGACGACTCGGCAATCGTGGCATCGACGACGTAGACGTCGGACGCGATCAGGAGCGTCTCCGTCGGTCCTCCCACCTCCGTGGTCGAGGCGTAGATGTCGACGCGGTCGCCGGGGTCGATCTGCCCGAGGACGGCGTGTGCCTGAGCGATCTCGAGAGCGAGGAGGTCAGGCGTTGTCTGCACCTCAGGGGGACGGAGCAGGCTCGGGAGGAGCGGTTCACCTGCTGCCAGCGGGGCGACGAGCACCCAGTCGGAGAGTTCGCCAGGCGAGTCTCCGGTCACCATGCCGGTTGTGTTCTGGGTGTACCGGACCGAGAGGTCGAGTTCGGAGATCGGTGTCCCAGCCGGGAGATCGCCCCCGGCAACCAGGATCGGGGTGGTCGGGACCGGCCGTGTCATCCACAGCACGAGCAGCGCCGCCGCGGCGGCGAGTCCGATCCCGATGAGGGTGCGCGTGTCCGGCTTCGGGATCGAGATGCTGCGTGAGCGAACCCCGATGGCCATCAGCGTGCCTTCCCGATCGTCATGATCGGGCCTCCACCGTGATGATGTGGTTGATGGCGATGAATCGCTCGGTCGGTCCGTCGATCACCACGACGTGGTCGACGCCGACGGCTTCGACGAGACCGCGATGGATCTGTCCGTCGGAGGTCGTCAGCACCACGTGCTCCGTGCGGTCTTCTGAGTCGAGGAGTCGGTCTCGCAGGGTGCGGCGCCTCCGAGCCGCGGCGCGGGCCGCTGCCTGCTCGGCGTCGAGGGTGTCATCGAGGCGATTGCGGAGGGTACGACCGAGTCGGACCAGATCAGGATGCCCCATCGGATCCATATCCGACCCCCTCTTCCGCCCAGCCGAACTCAGCCTGATAACTAGATATCACGAACGGGTGAGCGGGATCAAGAGGGTCACCCGGGGATTATTTCGCGGCTCAGTCCGGGAAATCGCGAACCGTCGCGTGAGGTCAGTTGGGACACCGAAATCGGTCCGATCGGGCGAACGCACGTGGAATTGACGAGGCCACGCACGGTGGTTCCACACGAGCTACGCTCAGGGGAGCGCTGGATTGTGGAGGGACGAACGTTGCTCATCGATGGGGCACGTCTTGACGGAGCATGGGGGCTGGCTGACGCATCGTCACATGCCCCGTTCCCCGCCACCCCCAGTCCACGACGACGGTCCTTGCGAACGCAGGGACCGTTTCTCGTTGCGCGATTTCGGCAGACGGACGCCTAGGAGGGCTTCATGAGACGGACGCGCCTTGCGTTGTTGTTGGTAGTGGGAATGGTGGCCGCATTGCTACCAATGGGAGCGGTAGCGCCCGCCCTCGCGGCGGATGATCATCTATTGCTCACCGAGATTGTTGTGACCCCGACCGATGGCGAGTTCATTGAGATTCACAACCCGACCGGTTCTGCGATTGATCTCTCGAACTACTACCTGACCGACGCAACGTATGCAGGTGGGTCCAGCTACTACTACAACACCGTGGCCGGCTCCAACGCCGGTGGTGGCGCTTTTGGGGACTTCAATGCTCGCTTCCCTGATGGATCATCGATCGCGCCGGGGGACTACCAAACGATTTCGCTGACCGGATCGATTGCTTTCGCTACCACATGGGGTGTTGCTCCGACGTATGAGCTCTTTGAGGATGACGGCGCAGCCGACGCCGTGCCCGACATGCGCGAAGCCACTGCCGGGTCGATCAATGGCCAAGGAGGACTCACCAACAGTGGCGAAGTCGTAGTCATCTACACCTGGGACGGCGCCGCCGACCTCGTGACCGATGTCGACTACGCAGTCTGGGGCGATAAGGCCGAGGCAGTTGACAAGACCGGTATCGCCATCGACGGCCCTGACGCCGATGCCGACACCACCGAGTACGAGGCTGACACGTCGATTGCTACGCAGGACATCGTTGCTGCAGATGCTCATGCCAATGGCCAATCCTGGCAGCGTCTCGATCTCACCGAAGGTACCGAAGTGGGAGCCGGAGGCAACGGGACCGGTGGTGACGATGAGACGTCGGAAGACACCAGCGTCACCTGGTCAACTGCAGCAGCGACCCCTGGTGCAGGAACAGCACCGCCGACGGTTCTCAACATACTCATCAACGAGGTTGACGCGGATACGGTCGGCACCGATCTTCTTGAGTTCGTTGAACTCTTCGATGGCGGTTCCGGTACGACAGCTCTGGACGGTCTGGTCGTTGTGTTCTACAACGGCAGTAGTGATCTGGTGTACGACGCTTTTGATCTTGATGGATTCAGTACCGACGCCAGTGGCTATTTCACGTTGGGGAATGCGGGTGTCGTTCCGACTCCGAGCATCATCTTTGCGAGCAACGGTTTGCAGAATGGTGCCGATGCTGTGGCTCTGTATGCCGGAGATGCGACGGACTTTCCGAATGACACGGCACTGACGACCACCGATCTGGTCGACGCGATTGTGTATGACACGGACGATGCTGATGATGCTGGACTGTTGGTGTTGCTGAACGCTGCACAGCCTCAGGTGGATGAACGAGGTGGGGGAGACGGGACGGCGCATTCCAGCCAGCGATGCCCGGACGGCACTGGCGGTGCGCGCAACACCGATACGTATGCGCAGTACCTGCCGACACCTGGAGCGGCCAACACCTGCGCCGCACCGGCCATACCGGTGAAGATCCATGAGGTGCAGGGCAGTGGACCAGCCAGCCCGATTGTCGGCCAAGCGGTAGAGGTGGAAGGCGTGGTCGTGGGAGACTTCCAGGGCTCTTCGGGACTCGGGGGATTCTTCCTCCAGGAAGAGGACGCTGACTTCGATGCCGATCCGGCAACATCTGAGGGTGTCTTCGTCTACCAGGGCGATACCTACGACGACGTCGCTGTTGGCGACGTCGTGAATGTCGTTGGGACCGTCTCGGAGTCCTTCGATCAGACACAGATCGGATCGGTGACTGCGGTCACGGTGACGTCGGCAGGGACGGGCGTCGCTTCGACGGCGACGGTGGGCATGCCAGTTGCGTCGCTCGACGTGTGGGAGTCCCATGAGGGGATGCTTCTCACAATCCCGCAGACACTGTATGTCTCGAGTGTCTATGCCCTTGGACGGTACGGCGAGGTCGAACTCGCGGTTGGCGCTCCGCTCGACAATCCGACGAACGTTGTCGCGCCGGGGGCGGCTGCCAATGCGCTCCAGGTAGCGAACGATCTGGCTCGGATTCAGCTCGACGACGGCAGTTCCTGGTCAAACGTTGACCCGACGCCGTACCTGGCAGCGGACGGGACTCTCCGCAACGGCGACTCGACGGTCTACCTCACGGGCGTCCTCGGGTACGGATTTGGCAAGTATGAGATACAGCCGACCTCTGCGGTTGCGTTCGGGCGAACGAATCCTCGCCCGGCCAGCTCGCCCGCCGTCGGTGGAACGCTCACCGTGGCGTCGTTCAACGTTCTGAACTACTTCACGACGATTGACACCGGCGCCCCGATCTGCGGCCCGTCTGGAACCCTGGATTGCCGCGGTGCCGATACGGCCGAGGAGTTCGCGCTCCAGCGGACGAAGATCGTCAACGCCATCGCGAAACTCGACGCCGATGTGGTCGGTCTCATGGAGATCGAGAATCACGCTACCGACGACGCGTTGAAGGATCTCGTGGCCGGTCTCAACGCCAAGATGGGTGCGGGCACGTATGACTACGTAGCCACCGGACCCGTCGGCGACGACGCCATCAAGGTCGCGCTGATCTTCAAACCGGCGACGGTGACACCGACGGGTGCGTTTGCCGTTCTCGATTCGAGCGTCGATCCGACGTTCCTTGATGAGAAGAACCGTCCTGTCGTCGCCCAGACGTTCATGGAGATCGGTTCGGGCGGGTCCTTCACTGCCGCTGTGAACCACCTCAAGTCGAAGGGCTCTGATTGCGACGCCTTGGGCGATCCCGATACGGGCGACGGTCAAGGCAACTGCAACCTCACGCGGACAAGTGCGGCCACGGCCATGGTCAACTGGCTGGCGTCCGACCCGACCGCGAGCGGTGATGACGATGTCCTCGTCATTGGGGACCTCAATTCCTACGCCATGGAGGACCCGATCGCTGCCGTCACGGGCGTCGGCTATTCGGACCTGATCGCGAAATACGAGGGAGTTGGAGTCGTTTCAAGTGCCTACTCGTATGAGTTCGGTGCCCAACTGGGCTACCTCGACCATGCGCTGTCGAGTCCGACGCTCACACCGCAGGTCACCGGCGCGGCGTTCTGGCACATCAACGCTGACGAACCGACCGCACTCGACTATCAGGAATGGAACCTGCCCGCCAACCAGACGACAGACGAATTCAAGTCGTCCGATCATGATCCGGTGGTCGTCGGGTTGGCACTGGATACGGTCATTGTTGAGCCGCCTGATCCGGTGGTCGACTACTTCACCGACGACGACGATTCGATGTTCGAGCGGGACATCAACGCGATTGCCGCGGTTGGTATCACGAACGGCTGCAATCCGCCGATCAACGACGAGTACTGTCCCGATCGTCTCGTGACTCGAGGCGAGTTCGCATCGCTGATGGCGAGGACGCGGAACCTGACAGTTCGGTCTGACAATCCATTCGTTGACGACGACGATTCGATCTTCGAGGCTGATATCGAGAGGATCCATGCTGCTGGTATCACGAAGGGCTGCAACCCGCCGCTCAATGACGAGTATTGCGAGGACCGCACGTTGACACGCGGCGAAGCTGCTGCGATGTTCGTGCGTGCGTTCGGGTATACAGACAACGGTGGCGGGGACTTGTTCGTCGACGATGACGACTCAGTGTTCGAGGGTGACATTGATCGTCTCGCCACGGCCGGTGTGACGCTGGGCTGCAACCCGGCGGAAGGCAACACGAAGTTCTGTCCGAACCGGACGGTCACGCGAGGTGAAGTAGCGGCGTTCATTGCCAGAGCCCTCGGGATCTGATAGATCCGATCCAAGCGGGCCCTTCAGCCGTCCCGAGTGTCCTAACTCGGGACGGCCGAAGGCTCGCTTCCGGGGAACGGCGAGAGCGACATCGGGAGCATCGGGTAGCTAGACCGGATGGGTTCGGAGTCGAGAGTCATTCGGAAGGTTGACTCTCCAAGAGGGGCCGTAGCATCTTCGACAAGGAGTGGAGAGCGATGTGGGATCTCTTGCGAATCCACGGTTTGCTCGAATCTGACGTCGATGCAGTGATTGGGTTCTTGATCGACGCGGACGAGGTTCATGCCGGCCCGACGAGGCGATCACCAGCTGTCACCGCGGGCGGCCGCACGGTCACTGCTTCGGCTAGTGGCGGCGATTGAGAAGCCGCTGTAGAAACCGAGCGACGAACCCCTCCGGGCCCGTCGCTCCGCGTGCGCCTCGAGTCCCCTGAGTCAGCGGTCGTTCGCGGCCAACCTGACCGTCCGTAGACTCATGACCATGCCCACCGATCCGATCCTCATCCCCGATCCGTCACCCGAGCGGCGGGTGTTCACCAACCGCACGCTGAACATGCGCTCGATCAAAGCGATCGGGTACGACATGGACTACACGCTGACGCAGTACCACGCCGAGGCGTGGGAAGAGCGCGCCTTCGCTCACGCCCGCGACCGCCTCGCCGCCCTCGGATGGCCGGTCGATTTCCTGGAGTTCGACGCAGGCATCGTGAGCCGCGGTCTCGTCATGGACCTCGACCTGGGGAACCTCCTCAAAGCGACCCGGTTCGGCTGGGTGATCCGAGCGATGCACGGGACTCGCTTCCTCGACTACCAGGAACTCCGCCGCTCCTACGCGGGCACCCTCATTGACCTCGGCGAAGACCGGTACGTCTTTCTCAACACCCTGTTCTCCTTGTCCGAGGCGAGCCTGTTCGCCCAGTGCGTCGAACTCCTCGACGCCGGGAAGTTGCCGAGCGGCGTCGGCTACCGCGAACTCTTCAACGCGGTGCGGGCGGCCGTCGACGGTGCGCATCGTGACGGGGTCCTGAAGGCCGATGTGCTCGCCGATCCCGAACGCTTCATCTCGCTCGACGGCGACATCGTCGCCAGCCTCCTCGATCAGCAGGCAGCCGGGAAGCGCCTGATGCTCATCACGAACTCGGAATGGTCGTTCGCGAATGCGATGATGACCTACACGTTCGACCCGTTCCTCCCCCAAGGCGAGACCTGGCGGGACCTTTTCGGAACCGTGATCGTCTCGGCGTCGAAGCCGGAGTTCTTCACCTCGTCGAACGCCCTCTACAAGGTGGTAGATGAAGACAACGGCCTGCTCGAACCGCACTTCGCCTCGATCGAGGAGGGCGGCATCTTCTACGGTGGAAACGCCCGTCTCGTGGAGGAGTACTTGGGGCTCTCCGGCGACCAAATCCTCTACGTCGGTGACCATCTCTACGGCGACGTGCACTTCTCGAAGGCGCTCCTGCGGTGGAGGACGGCCCTGATCCTCCAGGAACTCGAGTCGGAGATTCGGGCGCTCGAGGGATTCCTCCCGCATCAGCACCTCCTCGGCGAGTTGATGGAGCAGAAGGAAGCACTCGAGGCCAGGCTGAGCGCCCTCCGTCTGGCTTCTCTGAGAAGGCGCGGTGGCCACGCGACGCCGATGATCGACGTGCCCGATGTCTCAGCAGCCATCACCGAGACGAGGAACGAACTCCTTGAACTCGACGACGTGATCGCCCCACTCGCGATCGAAGCGGGACACCTCCGGAACCCCGCATGGGGTCTCATGATGCGCGCCGGCGCCGACAAGAGCCTGCTCGCCCGCCAGGTCGAACGGTACGCCGACATCTATACGTCGAGGGTCTCGAACCTGTTGTACCCCGGACCGTACGCGATGTTCAGGATCGGGCGCCTCGACCTTCCCCACGACCCACACCCGGCGCACGAATCATCCTGACGAGTATTCGCACCACTCCCGCCGTTCTTGCGTAGATAGTGGAAGCCGGCTTCCCATAGTTACGCAAGAACGGGGAGGGTGGGGTCAGTCGTCTTCCAGGTCGGCGTCGTCGACGACGAGATCGAACCGGTCGATGCAGTCGGAACACCGGTAGGCGACGATGTCTCCCACCTCCGGCGGGTCCTCCGGCGTGAAACGCTGCAACAGGTGGGCCGTCCCACCGCACTCGACGCAAACGATCGACTCGGCGAGCGGACTCATGTGTGCTCCCTATTTGACGGTTACAACCGTGCAGTCTGCCGAATGCGCAACCTTGTGCGAGATGCTCCCGAGGAAGAACCCCGTGAAGTCGCTGAGGCCGCGGCGCCCCATGACGATCACATCGACCCCGTTCGCGTTCGCCGCATCGCAGATCGACTGGGCCGGCGAGCCGAGTTCGACGACCGTCTTGACGCCCTCTACCCCGAGACGGCGGGCCTGCTCCGCGGCACTCTCGACGATCTTCGCCCCCGCCTCCTGGAGGACGGAACGGGACTCTGCGTAGAGGCCCTCGAGTTCCGCATAGGCACCCAGCGCCAAGGGCACAGTCGACGCATACGACACGACGTTCAGAATGGTCAGATCGGCCTCATACTTGACCGCCAGATCCGCGGCGAAAGCCAGCGCTCTATCCGCATGCGTAGACCCGTCAACTGCCACCAGGATGTGAGTCACCATGCAATACCTCCTCTCCGTCCAGTGTCGCGCACGATGGGCGAGGTGACCAGGGGCATCTCGAAAGCCGGTCCCGGCTGGTACGATCGGTGGGCCATCGACCCCCGCGGGAGAGCGACACAGGTCGCGCCGACGGAGCAACCCCCCGGGAAACTTACAGGCACACGGACCGTGGGGCGAGGCACCTCTGGAGAGCAGGGTCACGGCCCTCACCGAAGGGGAAAGCCGCTGCGGCGGTGAATCTCTCAGGTCATGCGACAGACGGGGCGCAGGCAGACCGCGCGCCGACCGAGGAGCAGCCGATGACCGAAACACCGTTCCGGGATCTTGAGCCCACCGATGACTTCTGGTCGCGCCATATCGGCCCGTCGAACGCTGACCTGCACGAGATGCTCTCGATTGTTGGTGCGAGTTCGTTGGACGACCTCATCGATCGTGCGGTTCCGCCGGCGATCCGGATCGAACACGAGCACAACGTTCCCGGACCGATGTCCGAGCACGAGGTCGTGGCGAGGCTGCGCGTGCTCGCCGACCTCAACGAGCGATACACCTCGCTCATTGGGATGGGCTACGCCGACACCATCGTGCCGCAGGTGATCCAGCGGAACATTCTCGAGAACCCCGGTTGGTACACGGCATACACGCCGTATCAACCGGAGATCTCCCAGGGTCGACTCGAGGCCCTGCTCAACTTCCAGACCATGGTCTCGGACCTCACCGGCATGGAACTCTCCAACTCGTCGCTGCTCGACGAAGGAACGGCGGCGGCAGAGGCAATGGCCATGTTCAAGCGAGTGAACCGGGGCTCCGGACCGGTGTTCCTCGTCGATGAGCAGGCACACCCGCAAACCATCGAAGTCCTCAAGACACGGGCGTTCCCGTTGGGACTCGATGTGGTCATCGGCGATCCCCATGGTGAACTACCCGAAGGCATCTTCGGCGTCCTCCTCCAGTACCCCGGCACCTCGGGCGTCGTGAGAGACCATGCCTCAGCGGTCGAACGCATCCACGACGCGGGGGCGCTCTCCGTCTTCGCCGTGGACCTCCTCGCCATGACGCTGCTCGTTCCCCCGGGCGAGATCGGGGCAGACGCCGTCGTCGGAACTTCGCAGCGCTTCGGCGTGCCGATGATGTTCGGCGGCCCCCACGCTGCATTCCTTGCCACCAGGGAAGTGCACAAGCGCCAACTGCCTGGGCGGATGGTCGGTGTCTCCCAGGATGAGGACGGCCGGACGGCACTCCGCCTGGCCCTGCAGACCCGCGAGCAGCACATTCGGCGAGAGAAGGCGACCTCGAACATCTGCACCGCCCAGGTGCTGCTGGCGGTGATGGCCGGGATGTACGGCGTGTATCACGGGCCCGACGGGCTCACGCGGATCGCGACCCGCATCCACCGCCTCACCAGCGCCCTCGCCCAGGGATTGCGCGAGGGTGGCCTCACGGTTCGCAACGACTCGTGGTTCGACACGCTGACCGTAGAGGTCACGAGCGCCGAGGAGACACTCGCGAAGGCCACCGACCGGCGGATCAACCTCCGCCCGGTCGACGCAACGACTGTCGGGGTCACGTTCGACGAGACGATCACTCCCGCATACGTCGACGCACTCTTCGAGATCTTCGAGGTCGGCGCCCGTGCCGAAGAACTCGTCGACACGGCGCCCACCGGACTTCCCGACCGGCTTCGGCGGACGACTCCCTTCCTGACCCACGAGGTCTTCAGCAGCTACCGATCCGAGACCGAGATGATGCGCTATCTCAAGCGCCTCCAGGACTGGGACATCGCCCTCGACCGGTCGATGATCCCCCTCGGCTCCTGCACGATGAAGCTCAACGCCGCAGCAGAACTCGCGGCGATCACCTGGCCGGAGTTCGCCGACATCCACCCCTTCGTACCCCTCGACCAGGTCAGTGGATACCTCCGGGTGATCTCCGACATGGAGCGGTGGTTGGCCGACCTCACCGGCTACGACGCGGTCTCGGTCCAGCCCAATTCGGGTGCCCAAGGTGAGTTCACCGGTCTGCTCGCCATCAGGGCCTATCACGATTCCCGTGGCGAGGGCCACCGCGATGTGTGTCTGATCCCGGCATCGGCCCACGGGACGAATCCGGCATCGGCAACGATGGCCGGTCTGCGCGTGGAAGTCCTCGACACCGACGCCGACGGCAGCATCGACATGGCCGACCTGCGCGCCAAGGCCGAGGAACATGCCGATGATCTCGCGGCGATCATGGTGACCTATCCATCGACACACGGCGTCTTCGAGGATTCCATCGTCGAGGTGTGCGAAATCGTGCACCAATGCGGCGGGCAGGTCTACCTCGATGGGGCGAACCTGAACGCCATGGTCGGACTAGCGGAACCCGGGTTGTTTGGAAGCGACGTGTCGCATCTGAACCTGCACAAGACGTTTGCGATCCCGCACGGCGGAGGGGGTCCCGGGATCGGGCCGGTTGCCGTTCGCGGCCACCTGGCACCCTTCCTCCCCGGGCATCCGCTCGTGCCCGACATGCCGGGACATGAGGACGGAATCGGAGCGGTCTCCTCTGCCCCCTGGGGGTCGGCCGGCGTGCTGGCGATCTCGTGGGCCTACATCGCCTTGATGGGCCCTGCCGGTCTGCGTCTCGCCACGGAGTACGCCATCTTGAACGCCAACTACGTTGCCGCTCGTCTCGCCCCGTACTATCCCGTGCTCTACACCGGCAACGACGGGTTGGTCGCCCACGAGTGCATCATCGATATCCGGGGCATCCAGCACGAGACCGGGGTGACGAACGAAGACATCGCCAAGCGCCTCATCGACTACGGGTTCCATGCCCCGACGATGTCGTTCCCGGTGCCAGGGACGTTGATGATCGAGCCGACCGAGTCGGAATCGAAGCAGGAACTCGACCGTTTCTGCGACGCGATGATTGCGATCAGGGCTGAGATCGACGCCGTTGCGTCGGGAGCCGAGGTCGAGACGAGTGCGCTGCGACGTGCACCCCATCCGGCTGAGGACCTCCTCGCGCAAGGGTGGGACCGTCCCTACTCCCGGGAACATGCCGCCTATCCGGTCGAGAGTCTGCGGAGCGGCAAGTACTGGCCGCCGGTGAGTCGGATCGACAACGCCTTCGGCGATCGCCACCTCGTCTGCTCGTGCCCACCGACGGATGCCTACCGTGCCGATAGCGACGACAGAGCGGAGGCCTAGGCGATGACTGAATCCACCGAGTCGAGAGGCGTCGGCAAGAAGCCGTCAGGACTGGCCAAGTGGTTCTACCAGTCGCCCAAGTGGCTGTATCGGGCCCGACTCGGGTTCGTCTTCGGATCGCGGTTCCTGCTGCTCGAGCACACGGGCCGCACGTCTGGGAAGGTCTATCAGACACCCCTCGAGGTTGCGTACTACGACGGTGAGCGAGACGAGTACGTCGTGACGTCTGGGACCGGTACCCAGGCCGACTGGTATCGCAACATTCAGGCTGATCCAGCGGTGGTGATCTGGGTCGGGAGCAAGCGGCTCCCGGCGGCGGCACGGTTCCTCTCAACCGAGGAGGCTGTCGAGGTCATGAAGGGCTACGAAGAGCGGTACCCGAAGACCGCCGAGAAGCTCGAGTCGAAGATGGGCGTCTCACACGACGAGACCCAGGAATCGTGGATGGCGATGATGGAGCAGATTCCGATGATCGGGTTCACGCCCGATCGGGGATAGCCGCTTCCGGTTCGGTCTCGTCGAGTGCCCGTCGATCCCATCGGGCGAAGATCACCGTCGCTACCGTCAGGAACACGCCTGAGAACACGTACATCGGACTCCAACCTGCCGTATCGATGAGCACGCCGAGAACCGGACCGCCGATGAGCGTGCCGATGTCGAGTAGTGCGGTGAAGAACGACATCGCCGAGCCACGATCGGAGTCGGGGGCGCGGTCGACGAGCATGGCTGTGAGGATCGGGAACACGAACCCGTGACCGGCGCCGCACAGGGCACCCGCCACAGCCACCCCCACCCACGATCCGGCGAACGCGAGAGTGAAGAACCCGAAGATCAGCGCTCCCATTGACGGGTACAAGACCCGCTTGCGGCCGACGCGGTCCGGGAGCCAGCCGAGGAAGAGTCGCTCCAGGATGGCGACGATCACGTATGCCGAGAAGAACAGGCCGACGCTCCCGTACCCCGTGTCGTCGACGTAGCGGCGGATGAAGACGAAGTAGCCGGTCAGTACCAGCGAGAACGAACCGAGCATCCACCAGATTGGCATCAGGTTCGGCGTCACAACGATGCGCCAGAAGCCCTTGGGCTTCTCACCCGGTGCGAGGACGGGGCGCCGCTCGGGCAACGGCAGTGAGAAGACCAACGTGGCGATGGCGAAGCCCGCTGCGGTGAGGAACAGCTCCCGGAACCCGGCGATCGAGAGAACGAAGTCGCCGAGGATTCCGGCAACGCCGAGCGGGAGCAGGCCCGACACGCCGAACAGAGCGATGCCCTCTGTCCGCCGGGCCTTTGGAACGACGTCGGTCCCGTAGGTGAACAGGGCGCTGAACAACATGGCTTCGGCCACACCATGTCCGATCCTCACGGCGTAGACCCACGGTCCGAGCGTTGTCACGGTGAGATACAGAAGGACGAAGGCGATATTGAGGACGTTCCCGAGCAGGATCACCGGCCGGCGTCCGTAGCGGTCCATGACCGTTCCGAGGAGCGGTCGCATCGCGACAGACGCCACCGCAGTCGCCGCGTAGATCAAGCCGATCTGCGTGTCGCTCGCTCCCAGATCGGAGAGGTAGCCGGAGAAGTGCAGGAACAGCGAATACGCCATCCCGCTGCCGAAGTTGGCGAGCCAGACGAACACGAACGGACGGGTGAAGAGGCGGTCGTTCACCAGCGAAGCCTATCGACGCCGCAGTCGGCGAGAATCGGCCGGGACTATTCGGTCACTCGTCCCAGGTTTCGTAGTTCGCTCGCATCGTGGCGACACCCTCGGCGATGATGCCTTCGAGAACATCGAGATCGACGTCGGAGAGCTTGTTGATATACAGACAGCTCTTCCCGAGCTTGTGCTTGCCCAGGGCGGCGAGCTGATCTTCCGAATCCTCGTACCCCGGCATGGTGTAGATGACCAGATTCGACTTGCGGGGCGAGAAGCCGGTCAGCATGAAGTCGCCCTCGCGGCCGCTGTCGTACTGGTAGTGGTATCTCCCGAACCCGACGATCGACGGGCCCCACATCTTCGGTGCGCAACCCGTCACCCGAGTCATCATCTCGAGCAGCGTTTCGGCATCGGAACGTCTCGTCGTGTGCTCGACCGAAGCGACGAACGAGCCTGGATCGACGTCGGTGATCTGTGTCTTGTTCTCCGCCATGTCAATCTCCGCTCTCGATCGGGCTTCCCGAGGATCCTACGCGTGGCCGTTGCGGTCCGCAGAGGATTCATGCGTCACAGTGTGCTCGCCTCGCGTAGGGTTTCTCGGATGGCCGCCCATTGGCAGGGACGGCGAACGCGGGGGACCCCGCATCAGCGCGAGGAGCATTCATGGGCCAGTATCTGTTGTCGACGTATGCGGTGGAAGGCGCAGTCTCCGGCGCGCCGAGCACGTCCGAAGAGATGCAGGAGTTCATGGGTCGGGTGATCGCCCTCGAAGCCGACCTGGATGCCGCCGGCGCGTTCGTCTTCGGCGGGGCGCTCCAGGGTCCTGACGCTGCGACCGTTCTCACCCCCGACGCCGGCATCGCCGCGACCGTTGGTCCGTTTGCCGAGTCGAACGCCCACATCGCCGGGTTCTACATCATCGATGCGGACGATCTCGATGCCGCCCTCGACTGGGGCACGAAGGTCGCCGAGGCGACCAACCACCCGATCGAAGTCCGTCCGTTCTTCGCCACCGGCCGTGTCGCTGACCAAATGAAGGACATGCCAGGCGCCTGACACTCCGGACGTCTAGCGGAAGGTCTTCCCCGACGCTGCGTGGGTGCGGAGGATCTCCGCCGGTTCGAACCGCATGCCGTGGCGTTCGGCCAGAGCGTCGAGCTTCGCAACGATCTCGGCAACGCCAACCTGATCGACCCACCAGAACGGACCGCCACGGAACGGCGGGAAGCCGAGTCCCATGACCGCGCCCATGTCGCCGTCGAGCGCCGACTGGAGTACACCTTCCTCGAGGCAGCGGGCGGCTTCGTTGACCATTGCCAGAGCGATCCGTTCCTGGATCTCCGACTCCGAGATCACCCGACGCGGACCGATCTTGAGTGCCTGGTAGACGCTCTCGTCGACACCGCCCCGTTTCCCCTTGTCGTCGTAGCGGTAGAAACCGCGACCGTTCTTCCGGCCCATGCGGTCGTCGTCGACGAGGTTGCTCGCCATCGTGGGGCCGGCCATCCGTTCACCGAACGCCTCCAGCATGATGGTCGAGATGTGTGCTCCGACATCGATGCCGACCTCGTCGCTCAGCAGCACCGGTCCGACCGGGAATCCCCATGCCGTCATCGCATCGTCGATCGCCTGGATGGACGCGCCGTCCTCGAGGAGATGGAACGCCTCGTTCATGTATGGCACGAGGATGCGGGTGGTGTAGAAGCCCGGGCCGTCTTTCACGACGATCACCGTCTTTCCTTGCCGCTTGCCGAACTCGACGGCTGTGACCGTCGCCCAATCGGCAGTGTCTTCGGTGACGATCACTTCGAGCAGCGGCATCTTCTCAACCGGGGAGAAGTAGTGCATGCCGAGCACGGCATCGGGCCTCGCTGCGTTCGCCCCAATATCGGAGATCGGCAGCGACGACGTGTTCGAGGCGAAGACCGTTCCTTCCGACGTCACCGATTCGACCTGGGCAAGGAGGGCCTGCTTCAGTTCCAGGCTCTCGAACACGGCTTCGATCACGAGGTCGGCGTTGCCGAAGCCACTCCAGTCGGTGGTTCCGGTGACCCGGTTCATGGCCTGCTCGCCCTCGAATGGGCGCATGCGGCGGCGCTCCACTTGGCGCGCCACGTTCTTGGCTACGTGCGCCAATGCTCGTTGAACACCGGCCTCGTCGACCTCCTTGACTCGAACAGTCGCTCCGGCCCTGAGAGCCGAGACCGATGCGATGCCGGCACCCATCAACCCGCCGCCGAGGACGCCCACCTTCGCGACCTTCGTCGGTGTTGCGTACCCGGAGATTCCGGTGGCGTACTTCATCATTTGCGAGGCGAAAAAGATGCCCCGCAGTGCCTTCGACTCGGCGGACGTGACGAGTTCGCCGAAGAACGTCGCCTCGGCCTCGTAGCCGGCTTCGTTGCCATCGTCGATGCCGATCTTGACCGCCTCGAGCGCGCGCTTCGGCGCCGGATACGAACCCTTCGTCTTGGCGAGCATCGCCTCTTCGGCCTTGCGGAAGAGCATTCGTCGGCCCACTGGGTTCTGCTCGAGGGCGAGCTCCTGGAGGTGAGACGGTGCCAGGAACCCCTTGACCGATGACCCGCCTGACTCACCGATGTGCCCGACAGCATCAACTGCGCGTTGCTTCGCGACTTCGTACAGGACTTGCTGCGGCACGATCTCGTCGACAAGGCCGATCTTGTGGGCCTTGTACGGACGCAGGGGGCGTCCGGTGAGGATCATGTCGAGTGCGGCCGCGATTCCAACGATCTTCGGAAGCCGCTGGGTCCCACCGCCGGCCGGCAGGACACCGAGTTGGATTTCGGGCTGGCCGAGTTGTGTCGTCTTGTGGTCCGTGGCGATCCGCATGGATCCTGTGAGTGCGAACTCGAGGCCGCCGCCGAGACAGGCTCCATCGATCGCCATGACCACCGGTTTGGCGTGCACGGTGTGGAGCGCCTCGATCCGGGCAAACAAGGCGTGGAGTTCACGGATCGCGGCCGTCGCTTCGTCTGGATCAGTGAGAGTCTCGAAGAACCGAAGGTCGGCGCCGGCGAGAAAGGTCCCCTTCTTTGCCGAGCCGAACACGACAGCCTTGATACTCGGGTCGCTCTCGATGCGGTCGACGACCGCTACGAAGTCCTCGAAGATCGCCGGGCCGAGGGTGTTGAGCGGTTCACCGGCTCGGTCGAGCAGGACGATAGCGACGGCGTCTTCGACGCTGAATACGAAGTGTGTGAGTTCCATGGCTTCCCCTACCGTTCGAGAACGACGGCTGCACCGAGTCCGCCGGCCGCACATTGTGTGACGAGGGCGGTACCCCCGTCCCGTCTTGCCAATTCGTTCGCCATCGTCGTGATCTGTCGTGCGCCGGTCGCTCCGAAGGGGTGGCCGAGGCTGATCGAACCGCCGTACACGTTGAACGCATTGTCTTGGATCTCGCCGATCGCCTCGCTTCGCCCAAGCCGGCGCTCGGCGAAATCGGCAGAAGCGAACGCCTGCGTGTTCGAGAGGACCTGAGCTGCGAAGGCCTCATGCATGTCGATCACGTCGATGTCGTCAAGCGTCAGACCGGCCCGGTCGAGGGCCATCGGCGTGGCGAGCGACGGACCCATCAAGAGTTGCCAGTTCGGGTCGAGAGCGGTGAATGCCCAGGAGCGGATGAACGCCCGCGGCACCAGACCGAGTCGCTCTGCCGTCTTCTCCTCCATCAGGACGATGGCCGACGCACCGTCGGTCAGGGGTGACGAGTTGCCTGCCGTGATCGTGCCGTACTTGCGGTCGAACACCGGCTTGAGTTCGGCAAGCGCCTCAAGACTCGAGTCCGGCCGGGGAAGGTTGTCCCGGGACACGGTTCGGCGGTAGTCCGGCCCGACGGGGAACGACATGACCTCGTCATCGAAGATCCCGTTCTCCCACGCTTCGGTCGCCTTTTGATGGGAGCGCAGCGCAAACGCGTCCTGCGCCTCGCGGCTGATGCCGTTCTCTTTCGCCATGATCTCCGCCGAGCCGCCCATGCTCAGTCCCGTGGATCGTTCGGCGATCGCCGGCGGATGCGGCGCGAGGTCTTTCGGACGGAGGGCCGACAGTGCCTTCATTTTGCCGCCGATGTCCTTCGCCGCGTTGGCGTCCATGAGGACGTCGACAAACCGGTCGGAGTAGAGGATCGGAGGCTTTGAGAGCGAATCGGCGCCTCCTGCAACAACGATGTCGGCATCGCCGAGAAGGATGGACTGTGCTCCGGAGACCACCGCCTGCGTCGATGTGGCACAGGCCCTGCTCACCGAGAAGGCATCGACGGTGTCCGGCATGTCGCAGGCGAGCACGAGCTCACGGGCGATGTTCGGCCCACCCACGTCCGGGATGACCGTCCCGTAGACCACCTGGTCGATCTGGTGTCCTTCGATCCCTGATCGCTGGATCAGTTCGGTGACAACACCCGACGCGAGAGCGAGAGCGGAGACGTCTCTGAACTCCGTGCCCGACTTGACGAACGGTGTACGAAGACCGTCGACGATCGCGACTCGACGTCCGTAGACGACGCCGGGATGCTTCGCGGCCATGGGGACTCCTTCGTGTAGGCAGCCCCCACATTCTCGCGCACGGGCGATGGCTGGGGAGGAAGAGCTGGATTGGCACGACGAAGGCCGCTCCGAGATCGGAGCGGCCTTCGTACTGAGACGGAATCAAGTTGGACTAGAAGTCCATCGCATCCTCTCGGAGGCCGAACGCCGGATGGCGCAGCTTCGAGAGAGCGAGCTTCTCGATCGACCGGACACGGGTTGGGCCGAGGCCGAGGTTTCCACCGATCTCTTCATGCGTCCGTGGGAGGCCGTCTTCGAAGCCGACCCGCATCGAGAGGATGTAGGCCTCGCGCTCGGGGAGGCGGTTGATCGCATCCCTCAGCGCTTCGATGGCACTGGCCTTCTCGGTCTCGCGGACCGGATCCTCTTCGTCGTGATGTGAAACGAAGTCCCCGAGCACAGCCCCGTCCTCACCGACTGGCGCCTCGAGCGACACCGAATCGGCGACGAGTTGTGCTTCGACCACTGCGTCGAACGACAGGCCGGATTCGTCCGAGAGTTCCTCGGGCGTCGGCTCACGACCAAGTTCCGAAAGGAGTCGGTTCCTGGTGCTGTTGAGCGTCACCAACGTGTCGTGCAACGAGTTCGGGAGACGAACCGTGCGGGACTTCTCAGCCACGGCACGCTGCATGGACTGGCGGATCCACCATGTTGCGTACGTGGAGAACTTGAAGCCCTTGCGCCAATCAAACTTCTCGACTGCACGGATGAGCCCAAGGTTGCCCTCTTGGATGAGGTCGATGAACTCGATGCCGTACTGGCTGCGATAGCGCTTGGCCTGGCTCACGACAAGGCGGAGGTTCGCCTGCGTGAAGCGCTCACGAGCGTCGCGACCCTTGCGGGCGGCGCGCTGCAAGCGGACCTTCTCGGCGCCTCGCACCGAGACGGCAGCAAGCTGCTCCTCGGCTGCGGTGCCGGCCTCGATCGCCTGAGCGAGTTCGACTTCCTCGTCTGCCGTGAGGAGGTCGTGGTATGAGATTTCCTGGAGGTAGCGGGTCAAGCTGTCGCCCATTTCGAGCGGTTGTCCGACCCAGCGCATCTTTTCTGCCGTCTTCATGTTGTAAGTCCCTCGACTTTTGGGTTCGCGTCTCAGCGCTGTGCGTAGTGGAGATTCGGCTCCGCCGGCCCAGCGTCCCTACTTAGACGCTCTACCGCGCGATTTTGTTCCCGGCCGACGGGCTTGCATGCGCAGAACAACGCTCTCAACGATGGAGGGGTTCCACGAGCGCCGATCGGCTCGTTCGAGCGCCCAATATGACACACATTCGCCAAGACTTCAAGTGTCAATTGCGATTTCTGTCACAAGCACGGACCGTACACTCCCGTGGTGACCGACTTCGACACCCTTGCTGCCCTCGTCGAGGTTGCCGAGAATCTCATACCCTTCAACCGAATCCTCGGCGTTCGGGACTGCAGGATCGACGATGAGGGTGTGGTGCGAATCCGCATCGACCGACGCGACGAACTCGTCGGGAATTTCGCCAGGGGGTTCCTCCACGGAGGGGTGGTCTCGGCAACCCTGGACGTGGTTGGAGGCATCGCCGCCATGATGGCGGTGGTCGGCCGCGATCTTCCCGAGACCCGTGAAGAAGCCGGCCGCATCTTCTCGAAGGTCAGCACGATCGACATGCGCATCGACTACCTCCGGCCCGGCGTCGGCGAATGGTTCGATGCTTCGGCCACGGTGTTGCGCACCGGGTCCCGGGTGGCGGTGACCCGCATGGAGTTCCGCAACGACGAAGGCACACTCGTCGCCGTCGGCACCGGCACCTACATGGTGGGTTGAGCGGTGCCATTCGGCTCTGGTCGAGCGATGCGATAGCGCATAGCGTGCGGTGCGGAAGGGGAGTGACGCCGTATGCGGTGGTGGCTTCTGGTCACGGTCGCGGTCGTTGCTCTGACGGCATGCACCGATGCCGCCATCATCGACTCCGGCTCGACATCAGAGGGGGAGACGGCGGGGAATACCGCCCTCTTCTGTCGCGCGTGGCCCGAGGCCAAGCGAACCGTGGTCGACATGTTGGAGGGGGAAGATCAGCGGTTCCAGGATGCAAGGAACGCTGCTGTGGTGGATGACACGATGGCAACGTACGACCGGGCCGTGCCGTCGGAGATTCGCACCGAGTGGGATCGGTTCTACGACACCTACACCCGGGCCAGCGACCTCACATTCACGGTCGGGTACGCCGGGCATACCATCCGCGCCGAGCACTTCGCCATGATGTTCGGTCCGGGCGGGATGGAGTCGGTGATGAACGATGCTGCGACCGCGATCGAGGCGATCGACGAGTGGTCAGTGACGGCATGCGGGGACTTCTGCTCCCGGTGGCCGGAACTGAGGAACGCCGTGTTGGTCGAGCCCACCCATTGGCTCTTTGAGGGATGGCACGAAGACACCGAACAATCGATCGAGACGGAGGAGGCCACGATCCATGTTGGCGGCATGCTCGTTCCCTCGCGAATCGTCGGACGCGTGGGAGACCGCCGCCATCCTCAAGTCTCGATTCCTGGCGATAGGCCGGCAATACGGCCCGGGCGCTTTCCAGGGCGAAGAGGGAATTCAGCGGCTCATGGATGGGATGGGCATGAGTGACGAGGCAATGTACGAGGGGTCGCTCTCGGCCGTTGAGACGATGGCAGTCTGGACCGCAGCCAACTGCGACCCGACCACGCTCACCGGGGGAGCACCCGGTTCGCTGTCTGTGCGCATCAGACCCCGAGACGATCTCGTTGGGCGAACGATTCTGCTCGCGCTCCTTCCGGTCGGGACCGACTTCGGATCGGTGTCAGGCCCTGACGAATACGTCGGGGGCCTGTGCCCGGAAATGGGCGAATCACCGGAGATTTTTGATCGCGACGTTGAGCGCACAATCAAGGAGTCTGGCCGGAGTGAGGACGAAATCCTTGACGAGTGGTTGAGGGGCCAGCCATTGCGGCCGATTCTCAACGTCGGGGAGTATCACGAGGGGAGCATCTGCGGCTTGCTCCAGCAAGAAGAAGGTGGTGGCGGTGGACTTGTTCTTCCCGGCGGTGCCTACGAGCTGTTCGCCGGAACCTTCATCGGCGGCCCAGGATCCTACGACCTCTACTTCGCCGCCCCGGAGCGGTGCGCGCAAGTCACGGTGAACGTGGATGGGAATACGGTCGTCGACCTTCCCGAGCTCGACGAGTGTGATCTCGAGCCTGTCGGATCAGTAGAAGAGATGGTTCGAAGGCCATCGACTCCCCCAGCCGGTGACAGCCGGCTCTGGGTCGAGCTTCCGGATGCTCTCCATCGCGAGGAATCCCCGAGCTACTTCACGGCTGTGCTTGTCCCCGCCGGTACGACGCTCGGTGAGATCGGTCGAGGCGACGCCTGGCCGGTCGGAGGGGTCAACTTCGGGTATGCCTGGTTCGGTGACGATCAGGGCGACCCTCGGAGGACTCGCCTTGCATTGGAGAGTGGCCTCGTGCCGATTCTGCCCTACGGATTGGGCGGAGGCGTACCGAGCCTCCAACCATGGATCGATTGGCAGGAGCCATGGGATGCGTTCTTCCCGGAGCCGGTTGCTCTCGATCCAGGGACCTACGACCTTCGGACCTACGGTGAGTGGGGAGAAGGAGATTGTGATGACGACAGCTGCAGACGCGAGTCTTGCGGGTCTGTAGCTATCGAGGTCAACGGGGACACCGTTGTGCCGTTGCCCGAATGGGAGGAATGCCCGTGACCGCGGCGATCGAGACCCGGAGCCTGCGGAAACGCTATCGGCGGGTAGAGGCACTGCATGGCGTCGACTTCGAAGTTCCGGAGGGATCCGTCTGTGGATTTCTCGGTCCGAACGGCGCGGGCAAGAGCACCACAATGGAGATCCTGATGGGGCTCATCCGACCGTCCGGGGGCTGGGCATCTATTCTCGGTAGTGACCTCGACGCCGATGCTCTCCTGACCCGTTCGCGGATCGGCTACCTCCCGCAGGACCCGTCGTTCTACCCCAGGGCCAAGGTGCGCGGCATCCTCCGCTTCGTCGTAAGGCGCTACCTCGATGGGCCCCGTGCATCGCTCGACGCGAAGGTCGACGAGACACTCGATCTGGTCGGCCTCACTGACCTGGCCAATCGCAAGGTGAAGGCGCTGTCAGGAGGCGAGCTACGACGCCTCGGCATCGCCCAGGCCATCATCGGGGATCCCGCACTACTCATCCTCGACGAGCCGTCGGTGGGTCTCGACCCGGAAGGTCGGCACCAGGTGCTCATGCTCCTTGATCGGCTGAAGGAGAACATGACGATCTTCTACTCGAGCCACATCCTTGACGACGTGGAGCGCATAGCCGATCACATCGTCGTCATCGACCGCGGTGAGATCGTGGAGCAGGGCCCGATGGACCGGCACCGCGGTGGCCGCGGTGTGTACCGGGTCACGCTCGCAGGTGGGAATGGCGATGGAGTTCTTGAGAGGCTCGAGCGTGAACCATGGGTCGACGCTGTCGCCCCACTCGGGGGACGGGAGTGGAGGGTCGAGACTCCCGATCGGACGATCGCCGAGAACCGGCTGATGAGGTTTCTGGTCGCGAGAGACGGAGTTCGTGTCGTTTCGTTGAGGCCGGCGTATCGGAGCCTCGAGGATCTCTACATGGAACTGGTTGGAGGTCCCGATGGTGACTGAACCCAGCGCGCTGACTCCGATCAAGCAGATCCACCCCCTGCACGGGATCGGGGGGTTGCTCGGCGTTGAGCTTCGGATCTGGTTCCCGCTGCGAGCGGCCATTCTGATCGTTGCCGGCCTGATCGTCTTCGGGGTCATGTATGCACCGTGGAGCGCCGCTTCCAGTCCGAGCGTTGATCCCGGGTTCGGATTCTTGTTCTTCGGCTTCCTCAGTGTGTGGTCGGCAGTTCTCCTCATCTCGGCCGTGTCCCTCAGCGAGGGAGCCGTACTGGGTGAGATCAATCGGGGTACCGCCGGCTGGCTTGTGGCGATGCCGATCCGACGTGTATCCGTGATCATGGCGAAGTTCACTGCGGCCGTCGTCGGCTATGCGTTGATCATCTTCGCGACCGGGGGTCTCGTGTATCCGACTCTCGCCGGCGCCGTGGATATTGGGGGCACTGGATTCCTTGCATGGGAAGTCACAGAGGTGACCCAGTCTCCGATCGGCATGTGGGGTCGCTTCGCGAACCTCCCAGACTTCGGTCCCTACCTCGGAATGCTCGCCGCGATCTGGGCGACGGTCGTTTTCGTCATCGCGTCGATGATGCTGCTGGGGACAGTTCTCCGGTCTCGGACCGCCGTCTTCGGAGCCGGCATGCTGCTGGTCGGAGCGGTCGTCGGGTCTGCGATCTTCGGGGGTACGAGCGTGTCAGCCACCCCGGCAGGGGCTGTCCGGGCGGTGCTCCAGATCGCGTGGGGCAACGACGCCGCTCTCCTCGTGCCGATTGCGTCTTCGCTGTTCCTATCAATCGTCGTGCTGGGTGCGGCGGTGTGGTTCTTCGATCGGAGGGAGCTCGCATGACGGTTCCTGCGATCGAGATCCGGCAACTGAAGAAGCGGTACCGGAAGGTCGAGGCCCTGCGAGGCCTCGACCTCACCGTCGATGCCGGATCCGTGTGTGGCTTCCTCGGCCCGAACGGTGCAGGGAAGACGACCACGATGAAGATCCTCATGGGACTGATCAGACCCACCTCGGGATGGGCAGCCGTTGGCGGCATTGACGTGCGAGGAAGTGGTCTCCTGGCCCGCTCGCATATCGGCTATCTGCCGCAGGATCCGGTCTTCCCGTCCCATCAGACGGTGAGGGGCGTTGTCTCCACTGCGGGACGTCTCTATCCCGGTCACACTCACGGTGCTGCGCTGCGGCGCCGCGTCGACGAACTCATTGATCGGGTCGGCATGACCGACAAGGCGAAACGCCGTATGGCGGGACTGTCGGGTGGTGAGCGGCAGCGCGTTGGCGTGGCTCAGGCGCTCATCGGCGATCCCGATCTCGTCATCCTCGACGAACCGTCCGCCGGACTCGATCCGACCGGCCGTCGCGACATGTTGGACCTCATCGAAGAGATTCGTACCGAAGCAACCGTGTTCTACTCGACGCACATCCTCGACGATGTCGAACGGGTTAGTGACACGGTGGCCATGATCAGCCGGGGGGCCATCGTGGCCCAGGGAGACATCGACGAGATCCTGACGGTATCTGATACGGACTACGCGGTTCGGCTACGGGGAGACACCAAGGCGTTGCATGCCCGACTCGTGGATGAACCGTGGGTAGAGAGCATCAGTACACGTCGTCACGGAGAGATCGAGGATTGGGTTGTCCGATTGAGCGATGGACCGGCTGTCCATCGGCTCGCCCCGTCGTTGGTCGATGGTGACGGGCATGACATCATCGAGTTTCATCTCAGCGACGGGCGGCTCGAGGACGCCTACCTGGCACTTGTGGGGGCCGACCATGGCGATTGACGTGACCACGGTTCGCATTGGGCTCGGGGGATTCTTTGGGGTCCTCGATACTGAATTGCGGAGGTGGCTCGGCCGGCGCGGCCTGTTCCATCTGATCCTGTGGGTGGTGGGCATCAACGGCTGTGTGTACTACATCGTCGCAACCCCGAACATGCCGTTCGGACCGTTGGGCTATGAGAACTTGCTCAACGGTCTCATGCTGTTCCCCGTTTTTGCCGGGATCATCCTGGCGGAGGCGACGGTCGTCGGTGAGTACCGCAGTGGCATCGCGTCGTGGCTCATCTCGAAGCCGGTCACGAGAGGGGGCTACGTCGCCGCAAGGCTCACGGGGCTCTGGATCGGCCTCTCGGTTGTTGCCATCCTGATCCCCGGACTCGTTGCTAACTGGTGGCTGCCGAAGGTCAAGCCGTACCGCTTCGTGACACCGGATGCACCGGTATTCGGGCGTCTTCTGGTCGCGCTCGGCGCGACAATGGTGGTGCTGGGCTTCTTCATCGCCCTGACCGGCCTCCTCGGAGTGTTGTTCCGACGTCGCGGACCGGTTGCACTCATCGCCATGGTTCTGTGGCTCGTGCTGCGATTCGCCCCGCCCCAGATTCGGCCGTCGTGGTATCGCTACCTACCAACCGGACTCATGAAGGCAGACCTGGACATCAACGGGTGGATCCCCGGGATGGAATACATCCACGGGAACCCGTTCGATGCTGTCAGCGCGGTGTGGGCGACCGCCGCGGCCGCCCTCGCATTCGTGGGCGGAGCGATGCTCCTCTACCGGCGGCTCGAACTCTGAGCGGGAACGACCCTGCCGGCACGGACGACTAGCTGAGGTTCTAGAAGCGTTTCGAGGTGGGCTCCCGGGTCGTCGGCGAAGAACGCGACGTCCGCCGGCATGCCGGCGGAGAAGCTATGTGGCACACCGAGGTAGTCAAAGGCGGCCGTGGTGACGGCACGGAGCGTCGCCTCAATTGACAGACCAAGTTCGTGAAGGCGAATCGCTTCATGGGCGACCTTCCCGTGGGGAACGGCAAGGTCGGTGCCGGTGAGGATCGTCACGCCGAGGTGATCGGCTTCGGGGAGGAGACTCCCGCACGTTGTCGACGCCCTCGGCGAGAAGCCGGCCGCCGGTGCTGTCGGCGCCGAGCATCTCGATGATGGCTTCGGCCCCGAGGATCGTTGGCACCCACGCCCCGCACCGCGTCGGCCAGTCCGGGAAGGTCGTCGGTGGAGAGGAACAATCCATGCTCGATCGAGTCGATGCCCGCTTCGATGGCTGGCCCAATGCCTTCGGGTGCCATCGTGTGGACCGCCACCCGGCACCCGGCCGCATGGGCGATATCGACCGCGGTTCGGAGGGCGCCTTCGGTGAAGTTGGCTTGCGTGCCGACTCCCCGGCGCGGCCAGTCTCCGATGATCTTGACCCACGAAGCACGCGTGGCGCAGGCGGCCCTCACGGCGTCGGCGAGGCCGACGTCGTCGACCTCGACGCCGTAGCCCGGGTAGTAGCCGCCGGGCGAGGCAATGATGCGGCCCGCCATCTGCATCTTCGGACGCGTCGATCGGTGGCGCTTTGAGAATCTCGAGCGAGACGTTGCTGGACGATCCCTTGTCGGCGATGAGGAGAACGCCGCCCTCGACCTGCATCCAGGCGTTGGAGACGCAGTTGGAGCGGATCTCATCGTCAGTCAGAGTGCCCATCTGGCCGATGGTTCCGACACCGAGGTGAGCGTGGCAGTCGGCGAGACCGGGCAAGGCGTAGAGGTGTCCGGTCCGGATCTCGTCATCGATCGGCCCGTCATCCGGATCGGTGAAGCGGTCTCCCTCGATGACCAGCGGGATCGGATCTGCTCCAGGTTCGCGGATGGTGATCAGCGTGCGCACGGTTGCCAGCGTATCGGCCCGCCGAGCACGGGGCGGCTTCAATGCGACAACCCGCCGGATCATCGGTCGAGCACCACCGGATCGAGGAGACCGTCGCCATCGACATCCGCGCACCCGATTCGACCGGAACCCGCAAGCTCATCCTCGAGCACGAAGCCGAACCCGCTCCATGTGCCGACCGCGGTTGCGACGATTGCGTCGTCGTCCAGTTCGGTATACGCGAACGCCGCCGTCCGGTCGCACGCGACAACGCTGCCGATTGGATGAGGCGGTCGGCGGGACAGCCACAACGGTGTCCCGTCGGTGTCGGTCACGCCGAGATGCGCTGACATCCCGGTGCAGTCCGTCGGCAGTGGAGGCCCCTGGCTGTGCGAGTAGGTGCGGAGCGCGTGCCGGTAGGAGATCGAGGACCTCGTCCGCACCGTCGCCGTCCAGATCGCCGGCCGCACTGTCGACGATCACGCCCTCCGGGAACGGCGGCACGACGACCGTCGGCTCGACCGGTTCGACGATCCGGTCGAGGCTCCACAACCCTCCGGCGACGAGGGCGACATCGCCGTCGGGTGGGCGCCATCCGTCGAAGTGGACGCGTAGATCGCTCGTGTTCGTGTCCCCGACGCGGTGAGCGACCACGCCGTTGCGATCGACGAGGACTTCGAGGAGGACGCCCGTGTCGGTTCCGGGCCGGTGCTGGTCGAAGAGGAAGTTGCCGAGCGACGTGGCGATCAACGTCCGGCGGGCATCGCTCCGTGGCTCCGTGACCGAGATCGGTTGCTCGACATGCGGTCCATGGCCCCACACCACGTCCGCACCCATGGCGGCGAGCTCGTCGGCGATGGGTCCGAGCAGCGGATCGGGTCGCGTCCGGTACTCGACGCCACCGTGGAGCCCGACGATGACAACATCCGCGGCAGAGCGAGCCGCGTGGATGGCCGAACGCGCTCGCTTCGGATCCCAGGATGCGACGCCGGGCTGTTCGGGCGCGGCGCCGAGGCCCTGTCTCGAGCCGTCGATGGCAAGGAAGGCGACGTTCACACTGCCGGCCGTGACGACCACAGGAGTCCACGCCTCGTCGAGGCTGGAGCCGCCGCCAACGGCTCGCATGCCCGCGTCGCTGATGGCGCGCACGGAGTCGACGACGGACATCGGCCCGGCGTCGCCGGCGTGGTTGTTGGCGATGCCGGCGACATCGAAACCGGCGGCGGCGAGCAGAGTCGCGGACTGAGGGTCGGCCTCCAGCGCATAGGGGTTGGGTGATATGTGAGGGCGGTTGGTGAGGGGCGACTCGACGTTCACGGCTGCGATGTCCGCTCTCCTGATCTCGTGTCGCACGTCGGCGAACAGCCCGTCCGGGTCGGCGGCCACGATCGGGGCGACGTTCCTGCCGAGCATTGCATCACCCGCAAGGATGACGGTGACCGCCGCCGGCGTGGATGGCGCGGCAGCCTCCACGTCGATGATCGGCGCGGCGCCGCACGATCCGCAGACGAGGGCGGCGATGAGCCCGGAAGTCAGCCGAGTTCGTCGGTCCACCACGATGGCCGTTCCGGGAGGTCACCCTCGACGATCCGGGCCCGCCACTCTTCGTCGGTGAGGCGTTCCGAGCGGGGGCCCCAGAACTGGTAGTACGAGTAGACAGCGCCGGTCGCGACCTGGAAGTTCCCTTCATTGTCTGGGACGAGCACGTGGATGGTGTCGAGCGGACCGGTGCCTATCTTCGAGCACCATGTCGGCGAAGGGATCGAGGAAGATGTCGGCAATGATGGGCGTCGCTTCGATTTCTCCCCGATTGACGGCTTCGGTCAGCCAGCCGATCGTCCCACCGATGAACGACAGCCATGTGTTGTCTTCGTCGGATATGGGTCGGGCGGCGAGTTCGTCGCCGGCCAGTCGCGTCAACCGATCGAGCATGGCGATGAGGTACTCGACCGCCCATCGGGTCGTCTCGTCCTCGTTCCATGGATCGCCGGATTCGATGTCATAGTCGCCGGCGAGCATCAGGCCTGCTCCCGTGAGCCCATCTCTCATCATTGTGGCGAGAGAGGAGAGCCTGCCGAACGCGACCGGATCGGGTTCGACCCAGTGGCGCGGCGGAGGCGGGGGCTCAGGTGCATCACCCTCCGCAATGCCCTGCTTCGCGTAGAGGATCGTGTCGTGCTTCAGTTCCGCGTACGACGCGAAGCCGGTGTTGTGAGCCTTTGCCTGCCATGCCGTCGTGCGCATGAAGGGCGGGAACGCATTCGGGTGCGGCATCACCCATTCGGGCTGAAGGGCGTAGAGCCAGCCGCTGTAGACCGTCGCTCCCCACTCAGCGGCGGATGTGTCCGCAGTGTCGTCGCGAAGTTCGGTGACCTTCGGTCCGTACTCCGGATAGGCCGCCGGTTCCCCAGCGACCTCTTGGACACCTTCGGCGAACTCGCTGCCCATCACCGAGGCGAGGTCGAGCGGATCGGGGCGGATCCGCCCCGGGACCCCCGGATCGGTGAGTTGATCGTAGATCCACGAGTCGAGCACGAACCGTGAACCCATCGTGCGTAGCGATGCTCGTTGCGGGTCGATCTCGACATCGCGGGAGGCCAGGAGAGCAGTGCCGACCGACGCCACGGCCTCGTCGCCAGCGAGATTGGCGAGGTCGGTGAGATCCACGCCCACGGTGGCTGCAGCTTCGACGGCCTCGAACGGTGTGTAGTCGTCGGCCGACCCAACGAGGAACGCCGTGGGGTCATAGATGGTTGCCCACGCGGCAGCCAGGTCCGGATCGGTTGCCAGGAGATGCGCGATCACCAGGCCGACTCGCAGCGTCTCGACATCGGTGACGGAGAAGCCGATGTTGCCGAGCATCGACATCCCCTTGAAGAAGCGGGTCAGGTCCTCCGAGCGTGTGTAGTGGCCTCGCGGTGTCATCAGCGAGTAGTCGACGCACGAGGCGGTCGACGCCGAAGGATCACACGATCCGCCCACGGTGGGTGAGACGGCCGTATCGGTGTGGGCTTCCACCAGAGTCACCTCTTCGGCGGCGCTTGTGCCGATTGGCCCGACATCAATTCCGAGGACCGCGGCGACTGCTTCGAGATGCTGCGGTCGCCCGTGAGGCGGCATCCTCCATCGGCGTGCCTGCTGAGGCCGCGGCCTGGTCGCGTGAGGTGGCCAGCAGACCTCCGACGAGTGTCTCAAGGACCGGCAGGAGTTGGCGCCCCTCGGTGTCGCGAAGCACGAAGTCGAAGACCTGATGCCACAGGTGGTATCCAACATCGGTCGTCACGAATACCGGGCGTCCTGCTTCTCCGCCGTACGGACCCAGTTGTTCGTAGATCGACGAGAATTGGGTGCTCCACGCCAGGGCCTCGGGTAAATCTGGCGGGTATTCCTGTGTGTCGGGTTCGATGACGAAGCCGTTCTCGACGAGTCGACCATGGAGTGCACCGGGCACGGCATCGACGAACGCAACGCCGTCGAGTGATTCCGGCCATGCCGGCCCCGGGTAGGTGCCTTCGGTGATCAACGGCACATCGTCGAGCGTGGCGTCGAATCCAGATGTCGGCGGCTGGACGCTCTCGATCGCCGCCGGTGGAGGTGTCGTCGCCGTGATCGTCGTGGTGGTTGTTGCCGTCGTCGACACCGCCGGCGGAGTGGTCGTCGATGAGGGAGTTGGGGCCGGTGTGGTCGTCGTCTCGTCAGCAGTGCTGGTACACGCTGCGGCCAACAGGGCAAGACCGATCAGCGTCGTGGACAATCGGCGCATAGGACACCTCCTGGCGCCACCCCCCGCCCATCAGTTCCTCCTCAATCGTGGGTCGCCGAGTGCAGCGAGGCTAGGGCCATTTGTCAGAGGTCAATCGAGAGACCGGATTCAAGGGTCGTTCCTGACGACCGGCCGAACGTGCGTGGCGCGCAGTTGGATGTGAGAATGCGCGGATAGCACTGCGGGATTCCAGCGGGGAGAGGTCAGATGTCGGGTGATGCGCGGATCGACGAGGCCCTCATGGAGGAGGCCTTGGCATTGCTGCGTCGGCGGCTGAACTGACCCTGAGATGGTTCCAAGGGTCGGGCCTGGATGTGCGGAAGAAGCAGGATGGCACGGTTGTCACCGAGGCGGACGTTGCAGCGGAGGACCTGATTCGGTCGATGCTCAGAGACCGGTTCCCCGATGATGGAATCTTCGGCGAGGAAGGGGGCGAGTCGGCAGGATCGTCAGGTCGCCGGTGGATCGTCGACCCGATCGACGGGACGGTCTCGTTCGTGCGTGGGGTGCCGCTCTACAGCACCCTCCTCGCGTTGGTCGATGACAGCGGACCGGCGGTCGGTGTGATCTGCCTCCCCGCGCTCGGCGAGACCGTGGCTGCCGGTCGCGGGTTGGGTTCCTTCTACAACGGCACGCCATGTCACGTCTCGGACACGGATGACCTGTCCGAGGCGTTGCTGACAGCGTCCGCGTTTGACGCGGACTGGTGGGGGAGTGAACCTTTGCTGGCGATTGCCTCGTCTGGGGCACAGACCCGGACGTGGGGTGATGGTTACGGCTATGCCCTGGTGGCGACCGGACGAGTTGACGCCATGGTTGAGCCGCCGGTCAAGCCGTGGGACATCGCGCCGATGCTCACGATCATCCCCGAGGCGGGTGGCCGGATCACCGGCTGGGACGGCGGCCCGGCCGCACTCAACGAAGGCGGATGGATCGCATCGAACGCGCACCTCCACGATCTCCTCGTCGAGCGACTCGACGTCCCGACCCGGTAGCAGCGCCCGTGCGGCCGCACTTCACCACCCGGTGATTCGGCTCCATGTCTTCAGCGGCGTGCCGGCGTCTGGCGGGATGACGCTGTAGTGGGTGAACTGGGAAGCGGTGGCGCATGCATGATTCGGGAGAATCCGCAATCGCGTACCAACGGGGAAGTCGGGCACCGATCTCGTGCTTCCGGGGCGACGGGCGACGATGCCGTGCTCCTGGCTGGCGTCGATCACGATGAGGTCCGGCACCACGTTCCCCGCTTCGTCGCAGACCAGTCCGTATCCCTGGTCCACCATCTGATCGGCGGTGCCGCGATCGCGCGATGTCGCCATCCATCCGGCGTCCGTGATGACCCAACCCTTGGCCGTCTGGTGGCCGATGACCGTGGTGAGGACCGACAGGGCAATGTCGTCGATGTCGCAGGTACCGATGCCTGCCTGGACGAGATCGAAGAAGGCGTAGACGCCCGCGCGCACTTCGGTCACACCGTCGAGCGACCGCACCGCGTGTGCGGTTGGAGAAGAGCCGACGCTGACGACGGGACACGGCAGGCCCGCTGCTCGCAAGGTCTCGGCAGCCTGTACCGCCGCTCCCCGTTCCTGCTCAGCGAAGGAGGCGTGTCCCTCGGTACCGGAGACGTTGTAGCTCTCACCGGCGTGCGTCAGGACCCCGCGTAGCTCTGCCCCTCCATCGTGCAGGATGTCGCCCGATCTCAACAAGGGCGGTGTCGGTTGCGGTCACGCCGCCGCGGTGACCGTCGCTGTCGATCTCGATCAGCGCTGGGATCGGTGCCTGATGTCGGGCTGATGCCGTCGCGACGGCGTCGGCCTGCTCCGCGCTATCCAGGATCACCGCGAGATCACATCCACGCGAGCGAATCGCCGCCACCCGGTCGAGCTTCTGGGGAGCGATCCCGACGGCGTAGATGATGTCACTCACGCCGGCATCGGCGAAGGCTTCGGCCTCCGCCAGCGTCGACACGGTGGCTGGGCCGGTGCCATTCTCGAGCATCAACCGTGCGATCTCCACCGACTTAGCGGTTTTCAGGTGCGGACGGAGCCTGACACCAAGAGACTCCATGCGGTCCGCGAGGCGCTTGATGTTGCGGCGCATCCGAGCCTCATCCAGGATCAGAGCGGGTGTCTCAAGCGACGCCAGCCGTGGATCGACGGCATGCCTCTGCCTTGGCGGTGGGGTGTTGGAGTCGGCAAGCCATTCCTGGTGATCCTATCCCG
>CAWIHT010000003.1:0-108372 GCA_963836085.1 uncultured Actinomycetota bacterium | reverse complement strand
ATGCCCTCAACGTCGCTCAGAGAGTGGCATCGAAGTTGCCGGATGACGCAGAGGCGATCGAAGCAGCCCTCCTCCACGACATCGGCAAGTGGCGTCCGACGGTCGGGCCAGTGGCGCGCTCGATCGCGACCCTGCTCCACTATGCCCGACTCCCGATGACCCGTCGCATGTGGGCATACCGCGACCATGGTCGTCGTGGCTCCACCGAACTCGAACAGGCGCAATGTGGCGGCCTCGCCGTCGAGTTCGCACGCCTCCACCCCGCATCCGCCCCGGAGGGGATCGATCCAGATCGGTGGCAGGTGCTCCTCGAGGCCGACGGGTGACGTCCGCTCCTCGATCACCGGCGCCGGGGGCGATAGCATCATCGTCCATGACGTACGAAGTGAAGACGCGCGTGTTCGAGGGTCCACTCGACCTGCTGCTGCAGTTGATTACGTCGCATCAGGTCGCAATCACGGAACTGAGCCTGTCCGACCTCGTCTCGGAGTATCTGGACTACCTGGACCTGATGTCCGACATGGACCTCACGGTGACCAGTGAGTTCCTTCTGATCGCGTCGACGCTCATCCAACTCAAGGCCCGCCACCTGCTGCCAGACGACCGCGAAATCGATCTCGATGATGAACTCGCGTTGGCCGAGGAGCGGGACCGGCTCCTTTCGCGCCTCCTGATGAATCTGACGTTCAAGGACGTCGCGGCCGTCTTCTCCCATCGCATCGCGGCCAACGAACGGCACATCGGCCGAGCCGTCGGTCTCGAAGGCGTCACGCCGATGGCTCCCGATTTCGTGCTCCGCGTCGATGGAGCCGGATTGGCCGCCCTGGCCGAGCGCGTGTTTGCCGATGTCGACGATTCGATCGATGTCGACCACCTCGACATGGAGCTACCGTCGGTTCAGGAAGCGATGCTCGATCTTCAGGACCGTATGGCGACCGCCGTCGAGGCCGACTTCGACGACGTTGTTGCCCACTGCTCGCGTTCGGTCGAGGTGGTCGCCTACTTCCTCGGCCTTCTTGAATTGGCCAGGTGGGGCATTCTGCGCGTCTCGCAAGAGGACCGCCGGATGCCGATCCGAATCAACTACAGCGAGGCGGCAGCGACCGAGCAACTCGATGCGCTGCTCAGAGGAGAGGAACTCTCGTGACGGATATCCGTGGCCCGATCGAGGCCATCCTCTTTGTGTCCGAGTCGCCGATCTCGGTGAATGAGTTGGCGGAAGTCGTCGAGGCGCCGATCACCGATGTCGAGGCCGCCCTCGCGGAGATCGAACAGGAACTCTTCGAGCGGCAGGCCGGTATCGTCCTGCGTGCGGTTGCAGGCGGCTGGCGCTTCTACACCTCCGCCGACATGCTCCCGTACCTGGAGCGATTCGCTGCATCGGAGCGTGCAACCCGCCTCTCGAACGCGGCGCTCGAGACGCTCGCGGTCGTGGCGTATCGACAGCCGGTATCACGCGGGCAGATCTCAGAAGTGCGCGGCGTCGACTCGGAGCGGGCGCTGCATACTCTCGAACGCCGTGGGCTCGTCCGCGAGATCGGAACGGCGCCCGGTCCCGGGCAGGCACTGTTGTACGGCACCACGGAGTTGTTCCTCGAGAAGCTCGGCATCGACAGCCCACAAGAGCTACCCCCGCTTGCGGATCACGTGCCACCAGCCGAGGTGGTCGAGACCCTCGAACGCCCCTTCCGACCGGAGGGATCATCGAACGACTCCAGAAGCTGATCGCCCGGTCGGGCTACGCCTCTCGCCGGCACGCCGAGATCCTCATCGGAAAGGGCCGCGTCACGGTCGACGGCGTACCGGCCCACCTCGGCCAGAAGATCGATCCATCGAAGCAGCGAGTCCAGATCGACGGACTCCCGCTGCCGCTGGCACCCGATCTCGCTTCATACCTCGTGTACAAACCGGTTGGGACGGTGAGCACCGCGGATGATCCGCAGGGCCGACCCACTGTGGTCGAACTGGTCCCGGGATCGATACGGGTCTATCCCGCGGGGCGCCTCGATGCCGACTCCGAGGGCCTGATGGTGCTGACGAATGATGGAGATCTCACGTTGCGGCTCACGCACCCGCGTTTCGGCGTTCACAAGACCTATGTGGTGCTCGTCTCGGGCACTGTTGAACCAGCAGCGCTCCGTCGCCTCACCGATGGTGTCGATCTCGAAGACGGTCCTGCGGCGGCAATTGCGGCACGCATGCTCGATCAGTCGGATGGCCGTGCCCTGGTGGAGATCATCATGGGTGAAGGGCGCAAGCGCATCGTGCGGCGCATGTTCGAGGTCGTCGGGCACCCGGTTGAGCGTCTGGTCCGGACCGCGATCGGACCGATTCGCGACGGTTCGCTGAAAGCGGGGGAGCACCGTACGCTCACGATCGAGGAGATCCGGGCGGTGTACGCCGTTGGAGAGGAGGGTTCAGATGACGGACGACCGAACACTTGAGCCGGCATCCGGACCGTTCCAGGCCGGGGTCAACGTCCCGGGAGACAAGTCGCTGTCGCACCGCGCGCTGATCTTTGCGGCCCTCGCCGGCGACGCCAGCGAGATCACCGGCCTTGCGCCCGGCCTCGACGTCGCCTCGACCGCCGGCGCGCTCGAGCGCCTCGGACTTCGCCGCGACGGTGATCGATTCACACCGTGCGGCACGGCGGTTGATCCGGGCGAGCCGATCGACTGCGGCAACTCGGGCACCACGATGCGTCTCCTCGCCGGGAGCTTGTCCGCGTTGCCGTTCAGGGTGACGCTCACCGGTGACACATCCCTTTCGAAACGCCCCATGCGGCGCCTCGTCAATCCCCTCGGAGCGCTCGGCGCGGACGTGTCGCTCTCCCCGGACGGCACTGCACCGATGACGATTGGAACAGCCGCGCTGCGCGGTGCGGACATCACGATCGATGTGGCGTCGGCGCAGGTCCGCTCAGCCTTCGAACTCGCTGCGATCCAGGCGGATGGGGACTCATCGATCGACAGTCCCGCCGGGTATCGGGACCACACCGAACGGTGGCTCGAGGCGTTCGGGCTCGGAGTATCGAACGGCACGCTGATGCAGATCAAGCCGGGTCCGGTCCCGGGCGCGTTGTACGCGATACCCGGAGATCCCTCCAGCGCTGCCTACGTGTGGGCGAGTGCGGCAATCGTGTCGGGGTCTCGGGTCGTGACCCCGAACGTCAGCCTCAACCCCGGACGGCTCGGATTTCTCAATATTCTCGAAGCCATGGGTGCCGACGTACATGGGGAAGTGACCGGCACCCTTCACGGCGATCCGGTTGGGACCGTGTCGGTCGTCGGGGCTGAGCTCCGAGCGGTCGAAGTGTCCGGTGATACCGTTGCCGCCGCAATCGATGAACTGCCGTTGGTGGCCGTTCTCGGGGCCTATGCCGAGGGGATCACCGTCGTGAGGGACGCCGCTGAGTTGCGGGTCAAAGAGAGCGACCGGGTGGTGAGTACGACAGCAATGATCCGCAGCCTCGGTGGCGGTGCAGAGCCGGTCGAAGACGGTTTCGCCGTCGTCGGCACCGGATTCCTCGATGGCGGCACGGTTGACGCCGCGGGGGATCACCGGATTGCCATGGCAGGCGCCGTTGCCGCAACGGCAGCCGGAGGTCCGGTCACGATCGCCGGCGCATCGGTTGCAGGCGTATCCTGGCCCACGTTCTACGACACGATGGAGGCCGTGTGGTCATCGCGATAGACGGACCGGGTGGGGTCGGGAAGTCGACCGTGTCGAGCCGCGTTGCGGCAGCCCTCGGACTCCCACATCTCGACACCGGTTCGACCTACCGGGCCGCGGGACTGATGGCGCTGCGCCGCGGAGCCGATGTCGGCGATGCAGCGGCGGTCGTCGAGGCAGTCCGCGATGCGCACATCACGATCGACCTGGGTGTGGTCTCAGTGGACGGCGTCGAAGTGACGCAGGAACTGCGGGGCGATGACGTCACCGCCGCGTCAAGTGCGGTCGCTACCCATCCCGAAGTGCGGGCCGGCATCGTGGCTCTCCAGCGAGCCTGGGTGGCCGAACACGGCGGATCTGCCGTCGTGGAGGGTCGTGACATCGGGACCGTGGTGTTCCCAGACGCTCCGGTGAAGGTCTACCTCACGGCACGGCCGGAGGTGCGAGCGGCCCGCCGTGCGACCGACGCGGAGGCAGGGAGCAAGAGCCAGAAGCAGATCGCAGCCGACCTCGCCGCACGCGATCACGCCGACTCAACCCGGGCCACATCCCCGCTCCGACCGGCCGACGACGCCGTGATCGTCGACACCAGCGACCTCGACATCGACGAAGTCGTCGAGACGATTCTTGGTGTCGTGGAGAGCGTCGAATCTCGCAGGCACCGGCCGCGCTAGACCCCCAGGAGTTCCAGGGCTTCGCTCGCGTCCCATCCGCGATCGTTCTCGATGGGGCCCTCGGCACCGGGATTCGGGGCGGCGAAGGCACCCTCGACCAGGGCTTGGACCGTCTTCACGAACGACCGGAGGCGGGGCGGGAGCGGGAAGTACTCGTCCTCGTCGGTGACTCTGACGATCTCCGGCGCGCCTCCGGGAGCGACGGCCTCGATCACGGCACGCACCCGCTGGTCGGGAGCCGATGCGCCGGCCGTGACGCCGACGATGTCGTCAATGGCGAACCACAGCGGATCGACATCGTCGGGACCGTCCACGCGGTACGCCCGCACGCCGGCTTTCTCTGCAACACGGACGAGGGCCTGAGTGTTCGACGAGTTCTCAGAACCGACAACCAGAATCACCGAGGCAGCCTCTGCGAGCTTGAGAATCGCCGTCTGACGGTTGGTGGTGGCGTAGCAGAGGTCGCTCTTCCTGGCGGTCTCCAACATCGGGAATCTCTCGCCGGCGTCTTCGAGGATGCCCTCCCATTCGTAGAGCCCCAGCGTGGTCTGTGCGAGGAGAGCGACCTTTTCGGGATTCTTCGGGTCGAATGAACCAAGCCCGTCGACCGGGTCCACGAGGGTGGCGGCACCCGGCGCCTCAGCGATCGCCCCGATGGCCTCGTCGTGACCGTCGTGGCCGACGTAGATGATGTCGTAGCCGCGATCTGACATGCGCCGCATCTCGTGGTGCACCTTGGTGACCAGAGGACAGACGGCGTCGATGGTGACCGCGGCTCGGCTTTCAGCTGCGGCAACGACGTCGGGTGCGGAGCCGTGCGCGGAGAGCATTACGGGTCGACCGTCCGGTACGTCGGCGACGTCATCCACGAAGACGACACCCGCACGTTCGAATGCGTCGACGACGGCGGCATTGTGCACGATCTCGTGGTAGCAGTAGACCGGCGGCTCGAACGTCTGAACCATCCATGTCAGTGCCTTGATCGCCATCTCGACGCCCGCGCAGAAACCCCGCGGTTCGGCCAACAGCACCCTGGGCATCATGCGAGCGAGGATAGGGGGCGTCGGGTCTACAAGATGGACGGGTACCATCGAGGCACCGATGTCGAATCCCACTGTTATTGAGATTGTGAGTGACAGTCCCGCCGCTGAGGCGGGGCTTTCCGTCGGCGCGGAACTTGTGGCGGTGAACGGGATTGTCCCGTCCGATGTGATCGAGTATCAGCAACTCGTCGACGATGCGGATCCCGAGGTGACGATCCGCGACGGAGCGGGTCAGCGCACCGTCGTGCTCCCCAAGAGTGCGGGGGAGCCGCTCGGGCTTCGTCTCTCCTCTTCGATCTTCGACCGGGTGCAGACCTGCGACAACCACTGTGAGTTCTGCTTCATCTACCAACTCCCACCCGGCATGCGCGAGTCGTTGTACCTGAAGGACGACGACTACCGGTTGTCCTTTCTCTACGGGAATTTCACGACGCTGACCCGGTTCACGGAGCTCGATCTCGCCCGCGTGGTCGAGGAGCGTCTCGGCCCCCTCTACGTGTCGATCCATGCCACCGACCCGGAGATTCGGACCCGCATGTTGCGGAACCCACGGGGAGCGACGTCTCTGCGATGGCTGCGTGCACTGCTCGACTACGACGTCACGGTGCACGGGCAGGTGGTCCTCTGCCCCGGAATCAACGCCGGCTCGGTGCTCGATCGCACGGCCGCGGAGATCCTGGCCCGGTATAGCGGCCTGGCATCGGTCGGTGTCGTACCGCTCGGCCTGTCGCGCTACAACACCGAGGAGAATCTGAGGGTGCACACCGCCGACGAGGCGGCTGCCGATCTCGATACGATCCACTTCTGGCAGAACGAAGCGATGCGTCGGATCGGGAGACGACTGTTCTTCGCCTCGGATGAGTTGTACGTCGTAGCGCAGCGTCCGGTCCCGGAACGTGATGCATACGAGGACTTTCCGCAACACGAGAACGGGATCGGGATGATTCGAGCGTTCACCGACGAAGTGGCGGCGCTGGCCGGAGGTGTCGACGCTCCTGCTCCGGTGATGACCGGCGAGTGGCGGACGATCCCTTCAGCGCCGGGGGAGGGCTACCGCGGTCCGCGGCACACCGGGTCCGACCCGGATGCCGAGTCCGGGCCCGTCGGTGTGCTGACCGGTGCCTACGGTGCGGCGGCGTTGGAACCGTTGCTTCCCGAGCTTGAGCGGCTCAGCGGCCGTACGCTCCGACTGGTCACGGTCGAGAACGAGTTCTTCGGCGGCAACACGGCCGTTGCCGGTCTCCTGGTCGGTGCCGATCTGGCGGCGACCATCAAGAGGAGCACCATCCAGGTCGCTCGCTACCTTCTCCCTGACGTCGCACTCTCCGGCGACGTCTTCCTCGACGACATGTCCCTGTCCGACCTCCGTTCCGTCTCTTCCGTCCCGATCATCGTGACCCC
Organism: uncultured Actinomycetota bacterium; assembly: GCA_963836085.1. GTDB lineage: Bacteria > Actinomycetota > Acidimicrobiia > Spongiisociales > UBA5794 > JAHEEL01. The sequence continues at coordinate 101,582 of CAWIHT010000003.1, read as the reverse complement.
GGCAACCGCCGGGGGCCTCATCCAAGGAGCCGCCGCATGAGCCGCCTTCCGGTCGTAGTCATCCTCGGTCGACCGAACGTCGGCAAGTCAACGCTGGTGAACCGAATCGTTCGCAGAAAGGCAGCGGTCGTCGACGAGCAAGCAGGAGTCACACGCGATCGACGTGAGTTCGAGGCCGATTGGGGCGGTCGCGACTTCATCGTGATCGATACCGGGGGTTGGGAAGCACGGCCGGGGGAGGAACTGACGGCGGACATCCGGGAACAGGCCGAGATCGCGGTTGGGGGAGCCGACGTGGTCGTGTTCGTGACCGACGGAACGGCCGACCTGACCGACGACGATGTGGGCGTGGCCCGCATCCTGCAGCAGGCCGGTGTCCCGTACCTCTTCGTTGCCAACAAGGTCGATGGTCCCGGCGTTGAGTCGGATCTCGCCCATCTTTGGTCGCTCGGGCTCGGAGAACCGTTGCCGGTCTCGGCACTGCACGGCCGCAACACGGGGGAGTTCCTGGAACGTCTCGTGACGCTCCTGCCCGACCTCGGTGACGCGGTTGCGGATACGACCATCGCCAGTCTGGCAATCATCGGGCGTCCGAACGTCGGCAAGTCGACGCTGCTCAACCGTCTGGCGGGAGAGGAGCGAGTGCTGGTCTCGGACGTACCGGGCACGACGCGGGATCCGATCAACCTCGTGGTCGATCTCGACGGCGAACCGTTCGAGATCATCGACACGGCCGGTATCAAACGCCGCACGAAGATCAACGATGCCGTCGAACGATATGCCGTGATGCGGGCCAGGGAAGTCCTGAGCCAATCCGACGTCGCCTTGATGCTGATCGACGGGACGCGGGGGGCGACGCACCAGGAGCAACGTCTGGCCGAAGAGATCGTCAGGTCCGGCGCGGGTCTGATCCTCGTCCTGAACAAGTGGGACATCCGCAACGAGGACGAACGCCTCCATACCGAGGACTCGGTCGCAGATCGTCTCGCCTTCGTCGACTGGGCGCCGATCCTGCGGGTCTCAGCGCAGACCGGCTCGCGCCTCGTCCGACTGCCCGCGGCCGTGCGTACGGTGCTCGAAAACCGTCGCCGGCGCATCTCGACACCCGAGTTGAACCGGCTCGTGCGATCGTGGCAGGAGGCGCACCCACCCCCCGTCCGCAAGAACAAGCGCCCGCACATCCTCTACGCCGTGCAGGCCGAAACCGCGCCGCCGACGTTCGTTCTGTTCGTGCGAGGCGGTGACCTCGCTCCCGACTATCTGCGGTTCGTCGAGCGCAAGCTCCGGGAGACGTTTGACTTCACGGGTACGCCGGTGCGTATTGTGGTGCGCAAGCGACAGAGGAGCGATCGGTGACTGGTTCCCTGAGCGACCGGTTCCACATCGAAACGGACCGGGCTGCGACGGGAGGACCGGAGCGATACCACGATCAGCTGAGAGAGCGCGGGAAGCTCTTCGTGCGCGACCGCGTGGATCTGCTCTGCGATCCGGGTTCTTTTGTCGAGGACGGACTGCTCGCGAACGCCGAGACGGTGGACCACGGTGCTGACGCCGTCGTTACCGGCAGGGGGGCGATCGACGCTCGACCAGTGATGGTGATCGCCAACGACCCAACAGTGAAGGCCGGCAGTTGGGGTCGCCTCACCGTCGAGAAGATCATCCGAGCGCTCGAGGCCGCCTACGACGAGCGGCTCCCGGTCTTCTTCCTCGTCGATTCGGCCGGTGCCAGGATCACCGATCAGGTCGATCTCTTCCCGGGACGCCGGGGCGCCGGCAAGATCTTCTACAACCAGATCCGCCTCTCGGGCCGCGTCCCGCAGATCTGTTGCCTGTTCGGCCCTTCGGCTGCCGGTGGCGCCTACATCCCGTCGTTCTGCGACGTCGTGGTGATGGTCGATGGGCGCGCCTCGATGTATCTCGGATCGCCGAGGATGGCTCAGATGGTGATCGGCGAGGAGGCCACGCTCGAGGAGATGGGCGGCGCGCGCATGCACTGCGAAGTGTCCGGATGCGGAGACGCCCTCGTGACGAGCGACGAGGAAGCGATTGCGTGGGCGCAACAGTACTTCAGCTACGTCGCCGACCACACCCGTGTCCTTCCTCCCGCGTATGCCCCCGAACCGCCTGAGGAGGGGTTCCGCCCGACGGACGTCCTGCCGGAGGATCCGAAGGCCGTCTACGACATGACGGAGTTCCTGAAGGGAATCGTCGACGCCGGAACACTCTTCGAGATCAAGGAGCGGTACGCGCGCGAGATCATCACCGCATTCGCCCTCCTGGACGGCAAGCCGGTCGGCATCGTCGCGTCGCAACCGAAGCACCTTGGGGGTGTCTTGTTCGTGGACTCTGCCGACAAGTCGGCGCGGTTCATGTGGCTCTGCGACGCCATGAACATCCCGCTGCTCTACTTCGCCGATGTCCCGGGGTTCATGATTGGGACTGAGGTCGAGCGCCAAGGCATTATCCGGGCGGGGGCGAAGATGCTCACTGCGATCGCCGAAGCAACGGTGCCGCGAATCTCGGTTGTTGTCCGGAAGGCGTACGGCGCCGGCCTGTACGCGTTTTCAGGTCCCGGTTTCCGCCCCGATGCAACCCTCGCCCTCCCGACCGCGGAGATCGCGGTCATGGGGCCGGAAGCAGCGATCAACGCGGTCTACTTCAACAAGATCGAGTCGTTGCCTGAGGAGGAGCGTGAAGCGTTCGTCGAGGCCCGTCGGGCTGAGTACATCGAGGACGTCGATCTGCTGCGGCTCGCGTCGGAGGTTGTCGTCGATGCCGTGATACAGCCGGAGGATTTGAGGCGCGAGCTGACCATGCGGCTGCGGTATGCATCCAGGAAGGATCGGGAGTTTTCCTCGCGGCGCCACGGCATCCCTCCGGTATGAGCACGGACGACCAGCATGAGTCCGAAGCCGAATCGGAGTCACGTGACCGGTGGCCCATCGGATTCATGCTGCTGGTCGGCGCTGTCGCTCTCTATCTTGGCTGGCGCCTGGTTCAGGGGATTGCCTGGGCCGTAGACTCGCTTGCCGGATAGCCGCCGGAGCGATTCTGATCATCGGCCGTCGGGGACGCCGACACGGGCCGCGCGCTTCGCGTAGTAGTAGATCCGCTTCAGATCCTCGATGATGTCGGCCTCGATGCGGTAGGCGTCAACGCGATCCGGTTCCTGGGCGGTGAGCCTCTCGAGTTGGTGCTCTCGTACGTCGGCGGTCATTGCCGAGATCTCAGGTTTCATGTCGATCGCCTGGCGGGCGGCTTCCTGGCTGCCGCGACCAACGGCGCCAACCGCGATGTCCACGGCCGTGATCACCTCAGCAGCCAGGTCGTTGATGAGGGCCTCAGTGGATGGCGAGACCACGATTCCCGCGTCGAGCCTCCGACGGCCGTCGGTGACGAGGTTGGTCTCGACGGCATCCCCGATCGCTTCGATATCTCCTGCCGCCTCGAGGAGACCCAGCAGTTCGCTGGTCTGTTCGCGTGTGATCCCGGTCTCGGAGATTCGCCCGAGGTAGGCAACGACCTGGGCGTGGAGTGCATCGACCTCGTCGTCTGCGGCCTCGACCGTAGTCAGGTCGTCGGCTGAACCCGAGAGCGCTGCAGAGATGCCGGCCTCGACCATGTCCCTGACCCTGGACCCCATGCGGGCGATCTCCATCCGGGCTCGGTCGAGGGCGATCGAGGGCGTCGCAAGGAGATCATCGCTGAGGTAGCGCGCCTTCACCTCCGTGCTGTCGTCGGGGCGTTCCCTGATCAACGCCGTCGCAGCCCTGGCGAACCAGTGCGTGAACCAGATGAAGACGAAGAGGTTTGCCACGTTGAAGACGGTGTGGGCCCATGCGATCTGCCGTGGAATGTCATCGGCGGGGGAGAGGCGGAGCGCGAGCGATGCGAGGATCTGGATGAAGGGGATCCAGATGAGGACTCCGAGGACGTTGAACATCGTGTGGACCATGGCGACCCGCTTCGCCTCGACCGGCTTGCCGATCGCGGCGAGTTGGGCGGTGACGGAGGTGCCGATGTTGGCTCCGAGCACCAACGCGATGGCGAGTTCGAGAGAGACGAGGCCGGTGGCTGCCATTGCGATGACGATGGCCGTGGTCGCTGACGACGACTGGACCAGCGCGGTGAATATCGCGCCGAGCGCAATGCCAATCCAAACGTTTGAGATCGAGGCCATGGCGTCGAGGAAGCCCTGGTGTTCCTGGAGCGGTTCCATGGCGATCCCCATGATTGACATGCCGAAGAAGACGAGGCCCAGCCCGAGTACGGTCCGGCCGATCCGCTCAACGCGCTCACTCCTGGCAAAGAACCCGACGGCGAATCCGACCGCGACGACCGCCAGCGCGTACTTGGTGACGTTGAACGCGATGATCTGGGCCGTGATGGTCGTCCCCACGTTGGCTCCGAAGATGACACCGACGGACATCAGTAGCGTCATGGCCCCGGCCGAGACGAGTCCGACCACGACGACGGTCGTGACACTCGAGGACTGGATGACCGCGGTGATGGCTGCGCCGGTCCCGGCTCCGTACCACCGGTTTCCGGCGAGACGGCCGAGGATCACTCGCAGCCGATTCCCGGCGAGGCCCTTGAGGCCGCTCACGGTCCGGTCCATGCCGAGGAGGAAGATCGCAAGACCTCCGCTGAGCCCCATGATCAAGACGAACCAATCAGGTGTGGTACCCATGCCTGCAGCGGAAGGGTTGCGTTGACGCTCCGCTCTCCCCGGCGTCTGTGCCGATCATATTCACCGTATTGTCTGCGGCGCGGAACCCATGTGATACAGCTCTGGCAATCCGGTACGATCCTCGCACCCGAGACACAGAGGTAGCGCGATGGACTCCGAATTCAACGATGGCGCCGACGAGGCTGCCAACGAGGACTTCTCTCAGGACACCGGCGAGTTCGAAGTCGTCTCTGTTGATGCCGACGTGGACAGCGTCGTCGTCAGCGAAGTGGCCGTCTCCGAGATCGACATCGACGAGGATGGCGTGGCTGATGGTGTCTCGGTGACCAGCACCGAGGTCCGTGAGACCGACCTGAACGGCGATGGTGAGCCCAACATCGTCGAGAAGACCACGATCACCGAGACCGCTGTCGATGTCGATGGCGACGGGATCCCGGATGTGAGCACCCGTGTCGTGTCCCAGGAGGTCATCATGGACTTCGATGGCGATGGAACTCCTGACTCGATCGACATCGTCGAGACGACCACGATCGCCTACGACACCACGGGCGACGGCCTCCCCGATGTCGGCGAGACGACGGTCGTCGAGGCGTCCGGCATTGACCTCGACGGGGATGGCGTCCTCGACCACATCGAGGCGAGAATGGGCGAGGCCGTGAGCGTCGACCTCGACGGGGATGGTGTCCCCGATGAAGTGATCGTTGCGGTCGAAGAACTCGAAACGGGGGAATAGTCAGACCTGCCGTCCGGCCGACGTGAGCTGAAGGCTTCACGTCGAGCGACGGTAGGATGCCGGTGTGCGGGCTGTGGCGCAGGTTGGTTAGCGCGCTTGACTGGGGGTCAAGAGGTCGCCGGTTCAAATCCGGCCAGCCCGACGGAGAGAACCCTTGCCTAGCAGGGGTTCTTCTCGTTGACCGGAGGACGGTTGCTCAGGCAGGAGTGTCGGTGACACTGGGGCGGCGGATGTCGGTACCATGGGATCAAGCGCACCCGACGATAGCCAAGGACTCCTCACACGTTTCCTGACGCTTCCTTTCCGTCGGGTGCGCCCCTCTCTATCTCCGGGTGTTCCCCGCACACCCGGATCTGCGCCGCGTAGAGTTGATGGCGGCGCATCCAGCGGTCCGCCTACCCAGGCATTTCATTCCTCCGCTGGATGCGCTCACATGCGAGCCGGACATGTCACAGCGGAGCGATAGGGTCCGCGCCATGAATCCCAACCGGAACCGGGCTGTCGAGGTTCGTCGTCGAGCACTCATCGACCAGGTGCAGGGCCTCTACCACCGAGCGTCGAGCGGGCACGCCGAACCGCACATCGATCGACGTCTGCGGGATACGTGGGCCGAACTCGCTGAGCTCGAGGTTGGATCCGTCAGTTCGCTGCGGCGACGCGTTCAGAAGTGACGGATCGATCCGACAAGGGGACCGGCCAACTCGCCACGAGCGGCCGTACGAGCCCGCTCGCGAGTGCGTTCAACCAGCACAACTCGCCCCGCCGGTGTTCGGCGATGGCTCGTTGGCAGAGGTGACAGGTGATTCTCCCCTTCATGGTCTGACCTTCCAATCGACTATGCCTAGTCATCGACCGGAGATCAGCGGACTTGACCGCGATTCATCGTTGGATGGCACGGCGATGGCGATTCGCGACGTCACCGTTGGGATCAGGCATCGGACGGGACCGGGCCGTCGGGGTCAGGCCTTCGGGTCATGATGATGGCTTCATTCAACTCGGCTCCGATGAGGATCGCGAGTGCCGTGAACCAGAACCAGAGCAGCAACACGACCGCGGCACCGAGGGTGCCGTACGTTTCGTTGTAGCGGCCGAAGGACGAGACGTACAGTGAGAAGCCGATCGATGTGACCGTCCACACCGCAGTCGCGATCACCGTGCCGGGCACGACGCTGCGCCAACCGTCGGGGCGCTCGGGCGGTGCGTACCGGTAGAGGAGTGAGGCAATCGCGGCAAAGCCCAGACCGACCAGGATCCAGCGGAAGTTGCCGAACGTCACGATGGCGTCCGTCGGGTCGAACCGTTGGAGCCAGACGGGGACCGCGGCGATGATGGCGAGGGCGATGACGGTGACCACGATGACCGCAAACGTGGCCCCGATCGCCACGTCTCGGCGCTCGAGGATGGAGCGGCCCTCTTCCTGGTCATAGGCGATCTTGACCCCCCGCACCACAGCACGTGTGGCGTTCGAGACCGTCCAGGCGAACGCAAGGAGCGAGACGGCGAATCCGATACTGAGGTGCGTCTCGGACGCACGAGCGATCGATCGCATCTGCGTCTCGAGGATTCCCGCCGTCGACCCGGGAAGAACGTCGAGGATCGACTCGATCTGGCGCTCCGCCTCGGCGAGGTCGGTGAACAAGCCGTAGAGGGACACGGCGATGAAGAGGGCAGGGAGGACCGCCAGGACGGCGTAAAACGCTACTCCTGCAGCGACGAGCACGATGTTGTCTTGGCGCAGTTCGATCCGCATCTCGGTGAAGATGCGGGCCGGCCTCTCAAGCCACAACGGTGTTGTGCGTCCGTTCAATTCCATGCCGGAGAGACGCTAACGACCTTCGCGAGGCTCACGTTCATGATTGCCGTAACTACTCGGTTCCGGCGTCGAGGTGCTCGCTGAGCCGGGCGGTGTCGTCGTCGGTCCAGGTGTCGGGCGGTGCAACCGCCGCCCAGCCGCTCACGAAGCTCACGGAGTAGTTGTGGCCGAAACCTGGGCCTGCACTGAATCCGGCGATGAGGTCCGCGGACACCTGACCCCAGGTCACGATCGGGAACCACGTGACTTCGGGTGAGACGTCGTAGCCGATCGGATCGTTCACCCACTCGGGACGCGACCAGAGCGTCCTCAGATTCCAATACCCGACGGGATCGGAAGGATGATGGAAGTAGAGCGTGCGAGGCTGCTCCCATGATGCCGCGCCGGCCGTTGGCGGATCTTGCGGCTGATTCGCTGCACGTACCGTCGATCCGCCGTCGTACAGCGGCTTCCAGACCGGGGAATCGGCATCCCGGGCCTCGGAGAGTTGCTGCCAGATTGGATTGGAGGCGGTTGGACCGGTCATCAGCACACCGTTCGATCGACTCAGCGTCGCAAGCGACTCATCCAGCGACGCGCCGGCAAGGGCCGTCTCGAGACCCAGCGACCCGAGGCTCTCACCAAAGAGGAGGAGCTTCGGTCGCGGCTCCTCAAGCGCATCCCACCAGGCGTAAACCGCGGCGTTGATCGCGGCCCCGGCCTCGCCGGCGAGTTCGGTCCCGACGAGGAATTGAATCCAGCTCGGAAGGAACGAGTACTGCATGGCTGCGATCGCTGTGTCGCCGCCGTACATGAACTCGATGGCCTCGGCGGCATCCGGGTCAACCCAACCCGTACCCGTCGTGGTCACCACGACCACTGCGGCTCGTTCTGCGGCCTTTGTTCGGTCGAGTTCGAGGACAACGAGGGCCGCACGTTGGTCGAGGGTCGCCGCCGAATCGAGTCCGGCATAGACCCGGATCGGAGTTGCCGGAGAACCGTTCGCCGAGAAGGCGGCGATCTCAGCGGGCGTCGGAGCGCCCGCCACGAAGTTTCGGCCCTCGAGGCCGAGTGTCTCCCACGCGACGATGGACTCCGGGCTTCCCGAATACTCCGGGTCTACCGGTTCCTCGACGCCCGGTGCTGTACCCGTATCGGCGGAGCCAAATCGGTCGTCGACGAAGCCGACCATGCCCTTCTCAACGACATCGACGCTGAGGAACACGACCAGCAGCGTGAGGAGCACGATCGTCACCAACCACGCGAGTGCCCGCGGCATGAAGCGTTGAGCGAATCGTTCCGCATTTCTCACGAGGAACAGCGCGAAGCGTCCCAGCGCAACCACGAGCAGGAACAGGACAAGTGACACCCCAGCGATTGCGACCACGATCGTTCCCGACACATGTTCAAGTCCGACGAGATCGCGAGAAGCGTTCTGGACCGATGGCCAGCGAGCGAGGCCGATACCGATGCAGGTGAGACCAGCCAGTCCGAGGCCGGTCCACGCTCCCTTCGTGACCCCGGGCGGTATCGCGGTGCCTGCGGAATGGCGGAGGACGGCTCGCAGCACAGACTCAAGCGTCGTACCGACCGCGTAGCCGATAGCTGCAGTCAGTCCGGAAATCACGATCTGCATCACCCACCACCGCGGGAGCAGTGAGGGTCCGAGGGAGAACCAGAAGAAGACGAGCGCGCCGAGCAGTCCACCAAACGATGGGCGACGGAGCATGGTGCTCCTCAGGGATGGATGGTTGCTGCGTGCGATTGCGGTGTCACGCAATGGAGCGTCAATAGATGACATCGGGCGTCCGGCGGTAGCGGAAGTCGGTCAAGTGAGCCTAGCCGTCGTCCCCGTGGTGACGCCGACGGCGTTGTCCGAGGGGGGACAACCCTTGGTCTAGACCGGCGGTTCCGGATCGTATTGGATGGACCGGCGAACCTCTTGTGCACGCGCGACCGAGTGGAGCCTGGTCACCAGGTGGAGGGCCATGTCGATGCCGGCCGAAACACCGGCAGCGGTGACGATCCGTCCATTGTCAACGAATCGCTCGTCGGGGCGTACGTCGATGCCCGATCCAAGGGACCGGAGGAGATCGAGGCTTGCCCAATGGGTCGTGGCGGGCAGGTCGTCGAGGAGACCGCTGTCTGCGAGCACCAGAGACCCGGTGCATACCGATGCAACAAGCCTCTCCGCGGCGGCCTGCTGACGGACCCAGGTCCTGATCTCGGCGTCGCCGATCTGTCTTCGGGTGCCGATGCCCCCGGGATAGATGAGCACATCAAATGGTGGGACGGAGTCCCAGGTGAAGTCGGGAAGCACCCGCAAGCCCTTGGCGCAGCGAACCGGGCCATCGTTCCGTGCGACGGTGAACGTGCGGACGGCGTCCTCCGGCCATCCATGGCTCCATGCGGAGAGAACCTCCCAGGGGCCGGCCCAGTCGAGTTCCTCGGCGTCGTCGAAGATGAAAAAGGCGATGCTCGTAGACATGGGATGAGTCTGGTCGGGAGCCGTGGCTTGTGCATCGACGCTCAGGTGCGTGGTGCGATGGTTGGCTAGCGGCGGAAGCGATCGAACCAGCGCTGCGGCTCGTCATTGACCGGGCTCGGGAGTTCGAAGGTCGCCGGTGTCCAGTCCGGATCATCACCCAGATGGGGGAGCGCACGGCCGTTGCGTTCGTAGCGAGACCGCCTGAAGGATGCGATGTTCACGACATGCGAGTCTGTGTCTTCTTCCTCTCGGGAGAAGGCCACACCCACCGGATCGGTCGGATTGGACGGCATCGAACACCTCTTCGCTCGCTCTGCCTCCGCTGATCCCAACGCCCACTCAAGAGCGTACGAGGGATCAGCGGGGCCGACCATGGTGCGAGCGACCCAATCCGACTTGGATCTGCTCGCCCGCTCCAGCGGTGCAAAGCGGTATCGTGAACCCTGGTTCTCGAACCGGAACGATGGACGGGCGCTCGACGCGGTCCGCCGCTCCGGCACGCCAGGAATGAAGGAGCAGGAGTGAGACTCACGACGGCCATGCTTGCCGACTCCGCGCAGGTTCAAGGTGGAAAGCTGTACGTGCTCGGTGGGGGATTCGACACGATCAGTGCCCGGTCGCTGCCGGTCGTCCATCGCAGCCTCACCCTCGCCATGGTGGCCGAGGTCGAGCCTGACGAGCGCCATCGAGACCTGGAGATAGCGATCAGCCTCGTCGATGAGGACGGCCACAGCCTCGACGTCGAGGCCAAGGGCAAGCTGCGGGTCGGCGCACCTCCGAATCTGCCTCCCGGGGCTACCAGCATCGTGCCGATTGTGAGCCCCTTCCACAACGTTCAGTTCGCCGAAGCGAAGGGGTACGCGTTCGCCGTGTCCTTCGAAGACCAGGAGATCGCCCGGGTGCGGTTCCGGGTCGTCCAGGTCTCGTAGCCATGCACGGAGTCATCACGATCCCAAACGCCGTGTCGGTTCTGCGTTTGCTGCTGATTCCGGTGTTTGTCTGGCTCGTACTGATCGAGCAGACGGCCTGGGCCGGGGCGCTCCTGGGGGTGATTGGAGCGACGGATTGGATCGACGGCTACCTCGCCCGGCGTCTCGATCAGGTTTCCGAAGTCGGCAAGATGCTCGACCCGATCGCCGACCGCCTCGCGGTCGTGGTGGCAGTGATTCTCGGCCTGGTCGTCGGCGTGCTTCCGGCATGGTTCGGCTGGGGCATCATCATCCGGGAAGTCGTGATCGGGGTAGGCGCCATCTATGGCTGGACGAAGGGCGTCCGGCGCCTGGACGTTCGGTGGCTCGGCAAGACGGCGACATTCTTCCTCTACTTCGCGATCACCGGGTTCTATGTCGCCGACGGGCTCGACTGGACGTGGCTGTGGTGGGGTTCTGCGGCACTCGGCCTGGCGGGTCTGGTCCTCTACTACGTGGTTGCATTCTCCTATCTCGGCGACATGCGCGCGGCCATCGCAACTGCCGATGGACCCGGTCGGAGCGAGTAGAGTCGGCAGCCGCAAGCTGTCAGGAGGCGTCTCGTGCAGATCCCGGATGAACTTCGCTACTCGGAGAACCATGAGTGGGTCCGTTTGCAGAGCGACGGATCGATCACCGTGGGCATCAGCGACTACGCGCAAGAGGCCCTTGGCGACGTCGTGTACGTCGATCTGCCGGAGACCGGCCGCCTCGTTGCAGCTGGTGAGGTGTTCGCCGAGGTCGAGTCCACCAAGTCGGTGAACGATGTCTACGCACCCGTAGCAGGGCGCATCACGGCCGTGAACGAAGCGCTCGTCGACACGCCGGAGTTGGTGAATTCAGATCCGTTCGGTGCGGGGTGGTTCGCCACCATCGAACCGGACGCCGGAGCCGTTCTCGACGGCCTCATGGATGCCGCCGCCTATCGCGTGTTCACCGAGGACTGATGACCCGCTTCCCATGGTGGGTGCCGTCCCGGACTCCGGGCCAACCACTGCCGTTGTCGCGTCTACTTCGCCTGCTGCCGCCGAGGATTTCGGCAGAAAAGCCGGAAACCCTCAAGTATCAGTCGAGGGTTGGGTTAGCATGGCCGCATGGCACGTCAGGATGACCACCAGATTCCGGATGTCGAACGCGACGAGACGATCACCTTCACGCCTGAGCGAGACACGTCGGCGAGCGGCGCGTCGGGGAGCAGCGTCGCGGGCGCCTTCGGCTGGGCGCTGATCGTAGAAACCGGCCCACAGGCCGGACTCACCTATGTCCTTGCCGGAGGTGACACGCTCGTCGGACGAGGATCCGACTGCGACATCTTCCTCGGGGACGTAACCGTGTCTCGCCATCACGCCCGCTTCGCGGCTGATGGGGATTCGCTGCTCGTGCGAGATCTCGGATCCACCAACGGTACCTATGTCAACGGATCCTGGATTGATGCGTTCGCACTCTCGGCCGGCGACGAAATCATCATCGGGAAATTCCATCTCATCGTTGCCCGCGGGAACACATAGATGAGCACCTCGCCGCTGCGCGCTGCGCGAACCAGGAGCATCGGGGAGGTCATCAACCTCCTCAAGCCCGAGTACCCCGATGTCACGGTCTCGAAACTCCGCTTCCTCGAGACGCAAGGACTCGTTGAGCCGAGTCGGTCGGCCTCGGGCTATCGAATCTTCACGGAAGAGGACGTTCGGCGCATTGAGTACGTCCTCAAGGAGCAGCGCGATCACTACCTGCCGCTCAAGGTGATCAAGTCGAAGCTCGCGGCGTGGGATCAGGGGGAAGAGTCGCCGGTCGCCCCCGAGACGGGACCTCCACCGGAGGCATATTTCGCATCGTCCGGTGTGTCGCTGACGCCGGCGGAACTGATGCGCTCGTCCGGGCTCTCGGCCCATCAGCTCACGGCACTGATCGACGTGGGGATCCTCGAACCGATGCATCTTCCGGACGGAACGGATGTATTCCGCGACCACGATCTATCGATCGCACGAGCTGCTCATCGGCTCCTCTCCCACGGTCTCGAGGTCCGGCATCTCCGGTCGATCCGGCTGAGCGCTGATCGGCAGACCGACCTTCTCGGTCAACTCGTGGCTCCACTCTTGCGTCATCGCAATCCTGAGAATCGGCACCAAGCGGCCGAGACCCTCGCCGACTGCTCCCAGGCAGCGGCATTACTTCAAGAAAGCATCACCCGGGGTAGGCTTCGGAACCTCCTCGAACGATGATTTCAGCAGTCGCAACCTCCCTCGTGCTCGCGCTCCTCGCGCCGCTCGGGCCGCACCCCACGGCACCGATTGAGCCGGTCGCGCCGACCCCACCTCCCAAGGTGAGTGCCGTCACGTGGGCGATATACGACGAGACCGCCGACGTGATGCTCGCAACATGGAACCTCAACGAGCGACGGTCGATGGCCTCGGTCACGAAGGTCATGACCGCGATGATCGTGCTCGACAACGCGGGCCTCGACGAGGTAGTGACCGTTCCGTCGTTCGCCACAGAAGCACGCGGCTCGAGCGCTGGTCTGGTAGCGGGGGAGGAGTGGACGGTCTACGACCTGCTCGTCGCCATGCTCGTGCGATCGGGCAACGACGCCGCGCTCACTCTCGCCTGGCATGTCGGTGAAGGTGATATCGACTCGTTCGTTGGAAGGATGAACGATCGCGCTGTGGAACTTGGCATGGACGATACGAACTTCGCGAACCCGAACGGACTCGACAACGAACAGCACTACTCGACGGCGAACGATCTGATCACGCTGACGAAGGCGTCTCTCGAGTACCCGGTGGTTCAGCAGATCGCCCGGATCAAGACGATCACGATGCCCGCCGATCCCACCGGGAAGATCCGCCAGGTCAACAACACGAATCGCCTGCTCGGCACGTACCCGGGCGTGGTCGGACTCAAGACGGGCGACACACCGTGGGCGGACAAGGTGCTCCTCGGGATCGCCGAGCGTTCCGAGCGGAGAATCCTGACGGTGGTGATGGGATCCGATGATCACTTCAGCGACACGCGCGAACTCGTCGACTGGGCATACACCACCTACGGTCTCCGGGACCGGTGGCTTCGACCATTCTTCTCGGAGCAGGGTGGGGGAGCGGTCGTCACCGCCGACCTGGCTCTCTCAGACTCCGAGGAACGACGCCTCGGGGCGATGCCGAGGATCGACGACGGCCGCTGGCGCATGTCGGCCCTCACCGATCTACCGAAGGCAGCCCTGATTACTGAGTGGCTCAAGGGAGCCCTCCCGAGCATTGCAGGTGGAGACGGATGAGCGAACCATTTGTCGAAGTCATCGACGTCGACGCGTTGCAGCAGCGGGTCGCAGAACTGGGACGAGAGATTACCGACTCCCTGACCGAGGAGGACCCGGTGGTCATCGGTGTACTGAAGGGGTCGGTCCCCTTCCTCACGGATCTGTCCAAGCATCTGCCGCTGACCGTCGAGATGGATTTCCTGAACCTCACGAGATTCGGACGCGAAGGGCGCGTGTCCGTGGCGATGGACCTCTCCGTCCCCATCGAAGGCCGTTCGGTCCTCATTGTCGAAGATATTGTCGACACCGGTTTGACGCTCTCGACCCTGCGCAAGATGCTGACGGCTCGAGGCGCATCGTCGGTCACGACGGTTGCGCTGCTCGACAAGGCAACGCGCCGGATCGTCGACGTACCGGTTGAGCATCGTGGTTTTGAAGTCGGCGACGAGTTCCTTCTCGGCTACGGCATGGACTGGCAGGGGCGCTATCGCAACGTTCCATCCATCTGGGCGGTGATGGACCTCTCCGTCCTGACTTCCGACCCGGACGCGTTCGGGCGCCGGGCATTCGCTCAGCTCCAACAGCCGTCTGGTTGACGCTGCTCCCGGTGATAGGCTGGACGCATGAGCGAACGCGTCCCCATGGAGGTCGTCGGCGTCCGGATCGAACTGCCGACGAACACTCCCATCCTGCTGCTGCGAGAGCGTGACGGCCGGAGATACCTCCCGATCTGGATCGGGACGCCGGAAGCGACCGCGATCGCCCTCGCTTTGGAAGGTGTCGAAACAGCGAGACCGCTGACGCACGACCTGATGAAGTCGCTCATCGATGCGCTTGGCGCCGACATAGAGCGGGTGGATGTGACGTCGCTCGATGAGGGAACGTTCTACGCAAACCTCGTGATCGAGAGCGATGGCGAGGAGTTGACGATCTCGTCGCGGCCGTCGGACGCCATTGCCCTCGCCACACGAGCCGGCTCACCGGTGTTCGCGTCGAAGGAACTCCTCGAAGAGGCCGGTGTTGAAATCCACGACGACTCGGAGGAGCAGGAGATCGAGCGCTTCCGAGAATTCCTCGACGACGTCACTCCCGAGGACTTCGAGCACGGCTCGGATTCCTGAGGCCCAGTCGACTTATCCACAAGGGTTGTTGACAACGCGACCCGCCCGGTCCTAGTTTCACGCTCGTAGTTCAGCTGGCGGAATTACATGGATGTAAGCTGGGCGAGCCGGGAGGCAGAAACAAGATGGTGGACAGCAGGCTGGATCAGGCTGCCGAGGGGTATCGGGCCCCGCAGGTGTGCAGCTTGGTCGGCATCACGTATCGTCAGCTCGACTATTGGGCTCGAACAGGGCTCATCACTCCGTCGCTTCAGCGCGCCACCGGCTCGGGAAGCCAGCGGCTCTACGCATTTCCAGACATCGTCCAGTTGAAGGTGGTCAAGCGACTTCTCGACGCCGGCATGTCGCTCAAGAAGATTCGCAGAGCGATGGACATTCTCCGTGCCGAACTGGCATCGGAGGAATCGCTCTCCAACGTCACACTCCTCTCCGACGGCAAGACCATCTATGCGGCACACAGTCCATCCGAAGTTGTGGACGTGTTCCGTGGCGGCCAGGGCGTCTTCGGTATTGCCGTAGGTCCGGTTCAGGAAGAACTCGTCGGTGAGATTCACCGACTGTTCCCGGATCGTGCGATCCCGGGCGAGCACGAGGTGACGGCATCGACGGCAGCGGCTCACTGAACGACGATCTCCTCGCGGCGCCGGCGGACCACGTGGTCTTCGCCCATTCAAGCGAGCGGGAGTTCGCGCGGCTTCTGGACTTCTATGACGTGGTCTGGGAGTACGAGCCGCGAGCGTTCCCAATTGCCTGGAATGAGGTCGGCGATCCGACCATGCAATTCCGACCGGACTTCTACTTGCCGGGCGACGACCTCTACATCGAGATCACAACGATGAACCAGAAACTCGTCACCAAGAAGAATCGGAAGATTCGGCGCCTGCGAGAGCTCTATCCGGACGTGCGGTGCAAGATCTTCTACCAGCGCGACTTCCACAACCTGCTGGTCAAGTACGGACTCGAGGAGCCGGAGGACGTCGCCCTGCCGGTTGCGCCAACCCGCATCCCGGGTCCGCCAGCGGTGACCAACCTCTCGTTGCACGCTGCGGCCGTCTGACGGGGTCTCGGGCGATCGTCGGGCCGGCCTCGCCACGCGTGTGCGCCTTGGTGCTCCCGCTAGCCTGGGGTCGCCGGTGCCGACCAGGAGAGAACCGTGGCTCAATCACCCCTGCATGATCTGCACACCGAGTACGGCGCCCGATTCACCGACTTCGGTGGATGGACGATGCCCCTGCAATACGACGGGATCATCGCCGAGCACAACACCGTCCGCTCCGGCGTAGGCGTCTTCGACGTCTCCCACCTTGGACGATTCCTCGTCGACGGCGCCGGGGCGACGGAACTCGTACGCCGTCAGCTCTGCAACGATATCGGCAGGATCGGAGCGGGCCGCGCGCAATACAGCATGGCTTTGAACGACCGTGGCGGCGTGGTCGATGATGTCATCGTCTGGAGGCTCGGCGATGCCCGCTACTGGGTGATGCCGAACGGGACCAATTTCGACGACATCCTCGGCCGTTTCACCGCCGATGCTGGTGCCGGAACCGAGGTGCGACCACTGCGTGACGATACGGCGCTCGTGGCCGTGCAAGGTCCTGAATCGCCGAACATCGTGGAGGGAGTCATCGGTTCCATGCCTGGTCGCTTCAGAGTCGCAGCCGGGGAGTACCGGGGTTCGTGGTGTATCGCAGCGGGGACCGGCTACACCGGAGAGCGAGGCGCCGAGATCGCGGTGCCTGCCGGGGTCGGTCCGGAGTTGATGCGTGACCTGGCAGAAGCAGGTGCGGTGCCGTGCGGCCTGGGAGCCCGCGACACGCTGCGCCTGGAGATGGGCTACCCGCTGTGGGGCCAGGACCTCGATGAGGACACCACACCGCTCGAGGCGGGCTTCGGATGGGTGGTCGCCTGGGACCACGACTTCGTCGGACGCGATGCGCTCGTCGCGCAACGTCGGCAAGGCATCAACCGATCAATGGTTGCGCTCGCGACCGCTGGGCGCGCCATCCCGCGCCACGGATACGGCGTCCGATCAGGCGGTTCCTCCGGGCAAGTGACGAGCGGCAACTTCAGTCCGACCCTCGGACACGGTGTAGCACTCGCGTATCTCTCGCCGCCGGTCGAGGGCACACCCGACGCGGAGATCGAGATCCGCGGCGAGTGGGTACCGGCGACGGTTGAGACGCTGCCGTTCATCTCCCAATGACGGCGGAGGCGATTGCCGGACTCCTGGACGGTCCCTTCGGGTACTCGCGAGCGCTGGCCCCGGGACTCCAGGATTCACTCCGTGCTCTGCCGGGTTCGCAGCAGTTGCCGTTCGTTCGCGGTCGGGTCGTGGTCCCCGAGGATTTCGTCAGCACCGTGGTCGTCGGATTCCCCAACTACTTCGGAGTGTTCGAGGACCAGCAGGTTGCGAACGCGGTGTACGTCACCGGCCGCTGGACTCGACTTCGGATCCTGCCCGAGAATGCCCGGTCCGTCGGCCTCGACCCATCTGCCGAGCCTCACCTGGCGGCCGAGTTGCTCGAGAGCGGACGGCTACTGGCGAAGCGCCTGCGCCAATTGGCCGGTGTGCAGATCGCGATACGGCCGCAGAGCCCGATCCTCACGTTGCTGGTGCCGCGGGTGAATGAGATCGCGGGCGAGATCCCCGGCGTGAAGCTTCTGGGAAGGCGCTATCCCGAGCTCCCCGGTGGAATCCGGATCGAACTGCCACCAGATGCACGCGGCGCAGAACTCAGCCGATATGCTGCGAGCGTCGAGGAGACCATCAGCCAGGAGGCGTAGACGTGCAGGTGTTCGGTGTTGACGTTGGCGGTTCTGGCGTGAAGGGGGCTCCGGTTGACCTCACGACTGGAGTGCTCGTGGGCGAGCGGACGAGGATCCCGACGCCGAAACCTTCGACCCCGGATGCCGTAGCTGACGCGATCGTCGAGATCGTCGCAGCTCATGACTGGTCGGGGCCGGTCGGCGTGACCGTTCCGAGTGTCGTCATCAACGGCGTTGTTGAAACGGCGGCGAACATCGACGACGGCTGGCTCGGTGTCAACGTCGGCGAGATGCTTGAGAACCGGCTCGGCATGCCGGTGACGGTCCTGAACGACGCGGACGCCGCCGGTCTCGCGGAAGTCACCTACGGTGCGGCGAAGGGTGAACCGGGCGTCGTGATCCTGCTCACCTTCGGCACCGGCATCGGCAGCGCCTACCTCTATCAGGGGCAGCTGATCCCCAACACCGAACTCGGCCACCTCCAGTTCAAAGGCGAACATGCCGAGACGTACGCCGCTGGACGTCTCGTGAAGCGGGGTGAGCTCGAGATCGATTGGTGGGCGCAGCGAGTCGATGAAGTCTTGGACTACATCGAGGACCTCTTCTGGCCGGATCTGTTCGTCTTCGGAGGTGGCATCTCGAAACGATTCGAGACCTACTCCCACTTCTTCACCACCCGGGCGCGGATCGTGCCCGCCACACTCAGGAATCAGGCGGGCATCGTTGGCGCTGCCCTCGCTGCATCGAGAGGAGTCACGAATGGATGACACGACCGGCACGTTCACAACGGAGGACGGCCTCGACCTGCTCACGCGTACCTGGACCGGCGACGGAGCGCCCACGCGAGGGATGCTCATTGTGCATGGTCTCGCCGAGCACTCGGGTCGTTGGGACCACGTCGCACGGTTCTTTGCCGACCGCGGATATGAGGTCTCGGCCTTCGATCTCCGGGGACATGGACAGTCAGGGGGGACGAAGGGCCATGTGGGATCCTTCAACGACTACGTCGACGATCTCGAGGGCATCGTCGACTCTGGGCTCGTGCGGACCGATCTTCCGTGGGTGCTGTACGGGCACTCGCTCGGTGGCTTGATCTCGACGTACTACCTCTCTGAAGATCGCCCGCATCCCGATGCGGCGGTGGTCTCGGCGCCGGCGCTCAATGCCGACGTGCCAGGAGTGCTCCGGGCCGCGGCACAGGTGCTCGGACGCATTGCTCCGAAGGTGGCGATGTCGAACCCGATCGACGGCGAACAGCTCTCAAGGGACGAGACCGTCGGGGAGGTCTACTTCGCCGACCCACTGGTCTACCCGAAGGCGACGACGAGGCTCGGCCTCGAGATGTTCAATGCCCAGGACCGCATCGGCTCGAAGATCGAAACGATCGATACGCCAACGCTCGTGATCCATGGAGCGGATGACTCTCTCGTTCCGCCGTCTGCGTCTGCAGCGCTGGCATCAGTCGATGGCGTGGAACGCAAGGTGTATCCGGGCCTCCGCCACGAGGTGCACAACGAACCCGAACAGGCTCAGGTGCTCTCCGAGGTCGCCGCCTGGCTGGATTCCGCGCTGGCGTAGGCAGGAACAACCACTTCTTCGATCAGTCGTTTTCTCGTCGGCCAGTCGCCGAAGCCCGCTTCGATAGCGTCAGCCGTGATCACCGACAGGTCGTCGGCGCCGAGGTCGAAGGTTGTTGCGGCGAGCCGATACTCATCGGTCATCGTGATCCCGCTCATCAACCGATTGTCGGTATTGATCGAGACGTTGAAGCCACTTCGATAGAGCGCGCCGAACGGGTGCTCGGCTGCCGAAGCAAAGGCCGATGTGTGCAGATTCGACGTCATTGCGACCTCGAGCGGGATGCGGTGGTCGCGGATGCGTCGAGCGAGTGGGGCGAGTTCGGTGATGCGCGTGCCGTCGAAGTTGGTCTCGTCGGCGATCCGAACGCCGTGGCCGACCCGAGTCGCACCGCAGCGCGCGACCGCGCGCCAGATGGAATCGGCGGTATCGGCTTCGCCGGCGTGGATCGTGAGACCGAGGCCGGCGTCGCGTGCCAGGCGGCAGGCTGCGAGATGGCTGTCGGCAGGGAAGCCGGCCTCTGGTCCAGCAAGATCGAACGCGACGATGCCCTGGTTGAGATAGGGGATCGCCGCTCGCACGACCTCCTCGGAGTCCGTGTCATGGCGAAGCGCACAGGTGATGCCGTAGAGCACGATCCCGGTCTCACGTTGGGCTGCAGCGAAGCCATCGAGCACCGCTTCGATCACGGCTTCGCGGCGGAGGCCGTGGACCGTGTGCAGGCTTGGGCCGAAACGAACCTCTGCATACACAACGCCATCGGCTGCCAGGTCGACTCCGGTCTCAAAGGCCACGCGGCGAATCGCGTCCTCGCTGCACATCACGGCAATCGTGTGCTCAAACGCCTCGAGGTAGCGCTCGAGGGATCCAGACCGACCCTGGTGGAACCATACGGCGAGATCCTCCTCGGTAGCGGCCGGGAGGTCGGCGTAGCCATACTCGTCGGCGAGTTCGAGGATGGTGGGAACGCGAACGCCGCCGTCGAGGTGGTCGTGCAGAACGGCCTTGGGGAGTGCTCGATAGTCCATGGCGCTGAGCCTACCCGGCAGCAGACAAGGCCGGTTCGAGCCACCATTCGCGACGGAACACGTCGTGGCCCTGGATGTGGTCGACGATCACATCCCCAGGGACGAAGCCTGCGGCTTCGTGGAACTGCTCATGGCCGGTGTTGCCCAGGGCAACGCTTGAAGAGAGGGGTCCGACCCAACCCATCGATCGCAGCGCGGATACCAGCGGTGCGCCGTCCGGTTGTTGGGAAGGATGGATCGGCGCCACGACCGTTGTGAGGCTGGTGTGGTCGGGCAGATCGTCCACGAGCGCGACGAGTTCAATCAGGCCGGCGGTATTGACCCCTATGAGGAGACGCTGGGTGAGGAGGTGTTCCGACAGGACGGACCTCCTGAATCGGCTCCGCATCTCCGAGGCGACGACGTCTCCGGGAACCATCTCACCGATGGCCTCCGAACACGCCCAGAACGCGACGTCTTCGATGGCTCCGAGATCCTCATACCTGGCCAGCCGCACGTCCATGGGGCCGAACATACACGACGACGGGACCCATCGGGCACGAAGTGTCTAGAGGAGTCGCCGATTCAAGGTGTAGGTGCCCGTGAAGGACGCGGTTTCGAGGACGTGGCCTGCTATGGCGGCACGCGCGTGCGAGCCTGTGAAACGCTCCGGCACGTCGAGTGTGTCGATGTCGAGCGCGAACAGTGTGAACTCGTAGTGATGGATCAAGCTGTCGTTCCACGGCGGACATGGTCCGTCATAGCCGACGTAGTCGCCCTCCATCCCTGCGTCACCTGCGAACCATGATGTGTAGTCGTTGATGCCCTGCCGGGTGCCCAGAGGTCCGTCCGGCGTCGCCCTTTCCGTGTGCGACGACGCCATCCGAGAAGGCGCCCGCTGCAATCTCGGTGACGTCCGGGGCAAGATCGATCAGCACCCAATGGAAGAAGTCAGCCCGCGGCAAATCGGGAGGGACCTCCCGGCCCTGCTGGTTCACGTCGTCGGGCCGGGTTGGGACATCGCGATCGTGGACGATGATGGCCAGGCTCCTCGCACCATCGGGGATACCCGACCAGGCGAGGTGTGGGTTCCGGTTGGGGGCGAAGACCGCATGGGCCTCGGGGTCGGGAAGGCAGAAAGCGAAGTCGCCAGGGATCGGGTCGCCGTCGGAGAAGTCTTTGCTCCAAAGTCTCATGGGTACCTCCTGCTCTCGACGATAGCGCGGTGGATCGAAGGGATCCCACGCAAGGAGAGGCCAAGGACCCTCCCACGTGCTGGTGCGATCGCGTAGGATCGCTACAGCACTCGATGGAGGTCGCCACGATGAGCGTGCACAAAGGTCAACGAGTCAAGACCCTCACCAAGAAGGTCGGACGAGAGCCGAGAAGGGGTGTGGTCCAACGGGTCGAGGGACACACGGTCGAGGTCCTGTGGGACGACGGCCACGTGTCGATCCTCTCGTGGGGAGCTTTGGTTCCGGACAAGGACCCTGCACACCGCTGAATGGCTCACACCATCGCGGTTCGTGCCAACCTGAGGCCATGACCGACCTACGGGCGGGATTGCTCTTGGTGGCCTCGCCCGCGCTCATCGATCCGAACTTCTATCGCAGCGTGGTCTTGCTCCTCGATCACGGACCCGACGGCGCCGTCGGTCTTGTGCTCGACCGGCCGCTCGACCTCCCTGCAGTCGATCACCTTCCGGCCTGGGTCGGACATCTCGCCCCTCCAAAGAGCGTCTTCGAAGGTGGACCCGTTCAGCGAGAGACGGCCCTTGGGCTGGCACACCGACCGACCCTGGAACCGTCCGACCTGTGGCATCCGGTTCTCGGTGGCGTCGGCCTGGTGGACGTGTCCCGTGCTCCCGACGAGCTGGGAGGTATCGACGAGGCACGCATCTTCTCCGGGTACGCAGGCTGGGGAGAGGGGCAACTCGAGATGGAGCTCGCCATCGGGTCGTGGGTCCTCGTCGAGGCGTCAGCGGACGATGCGTTCGATCCGGTACCGACGTCGCTGTGGCGGCGGGTGCTGAAACGCCAGGGTGGCGAAGTGGCACGGTATGCGACGTACCCGGACGACCCGAGGACGAACTGACCGAGACCAACGAGGGTCTGCGGTTATCCTCGCCCGATGAGCGCCCGCCGCCTTCGCCGACCTCGCCGCACCACGCCACCGGGCTTGGGCGTTGAACGGAGCTACTGGGCCGAGGGACTGGTGACCGTTGCCGGTCTCGACGAAGTCGGGCGCGGTTCGTGGGCCGGGCCCCTGACCGTGGCCGCCGCCGTCATTCCGCAGGAACGTAGGGTCAACGGCATCCGAGACTCGAAGATGCTCAGTGAATCTCGCCGAGAGGCGCTCTTTGACCGGATCGCAGCATGGTGTACCGCGTGGGCCGTCGGCCATGCATCGCCGCAAGAGTGCGACCGAATCGGCATGTCAGCCGCTCAGCGGCTCGCTGCTCACCGCGCCCTCGATGGACTCGGTATCGAACCGGATCGGATCCTGCTCGATGGGAAATGGGACTTCGTCGGTTCGCCGAAGGTCCAGACCATCGTGCGCGGTGATGCCACGTCGCTCACGATCGCGGCCGCCTCGATTCTCGCGAAGGTGACGCGTGACCGGACGATGCGTTCGCTCGCCCAGAACTATCCCGCCTACGATTTCGACCACAACAAGGGGTACCCCGGTCCCAAACACCGAGCCGCTCTCGCCGCATTCGGACCGACGCCGATCCACCGCACCAGCTGGTCGTTCATGGATGATCTTGCCTGGAACGGTCTGGCTAGAACTGCGAGCGGGGGCCAACAACCACTCTTTGCAGGAGCAACCGCATGACCCTCTTCCAACAACTGCCCTCGACCGACTCCGTGACGAGCATCATCGACACCGACAGCCTCACGGTGTGGGACTTTGTCTGGGCGCTGTGCGTCATGCTTCTGGCATTCCTCGTCGCCCGAGTCGTCCGACGTGCGTTGCGTCCGATCCTGCGCAGGTTCCCGAACCTCTCTAGGGAGGGGGCCCTGGTCATCTCGCGTGCCTCAGGATGGGTGATCATCCTCTTGGGTGTCGTCTATGCACTGGTGATTCTGAACGTCGATATGGGGCCGGCGCTCATCGTCATCATCATCATCGGGGTCGTGGTCTTCTTCGCCGGCCGAGGGATCGTCGAGAACTTCGCGTCCGGACTGGTGCTCCAAGCCAGTCCGATGTTCGCCGTCGGCGACCAGATCGTCACAACAGCCGGAACCGGCATCGTGAAGGAAGTGACGGGGCGGACGGTACGGATCGAGACCATGGATGGCGAAGGTGTCTTCATCCCGAACAAGGAGTTGATCAACGAGCCGATCACCAACCTCACCGATTTCGGTGCCCGCCGAAGCACGTTCAAGATCGGCGTCCGCTACGGGACCGATCTCGTTCTCGCGGCACGCGTGCTCGAAGCAGCCGCTGTTTCGTGCGATACCACCCACGAGGACCCCGTTCCCGAGGCACTCATCAGCGAGATGGGCGACCACTCGATCGAGTTCATGCTCCGCTTCTGGCACCACCCCGGGATCCTCGAGAGCGAGCGGGCCAAGGACGCCGTCGGTCACGCGATCACTCGCGACTTCGCTAAGAACGACATCGTCATTGCCTTCCAGCAGCTGACGATGTGGTGGGGTGACGACACTAGTGGCACAGCCTGAGGCGGGTAGGCTGGCGCCATGAGTTCCAGCATCCGCCCCGGGGGCGAGACCCCGAACGACTTCCTGCAGATCGACTCTCTCCTCACGGATGAAGAGCGCCTCATTCGCGACACCGTCCGGGAGTTCGTCGGTGACAAGGTCCTTCCCGGCGTTGGTGATTGGTTCGAGGCGGGAACGTTCCCGAAGGAACTCGCCCAGGAGATGGGCGCCCTCGGTCTGTTCGGAATGCACCTCGACGGCTACGGCTGCGCAGGGACGAACGCGGTCAGCTACGGCCTGGCGTGCACCGAGTTGGAAGCCGGCGACTCAGGCGTCCGGAGCTTTGTTTCGGTCCAAGGATCCCTTGCGATGTTCCCAATCTGGGCATTCGGATCCGAGGAGCAGAAGCAGCGGTGGCTGCCTCCGATGGCCGCCGGCGACACGATCGGATGCTTCGGCCTCACGGAGGCCGACGCCGGATCCGACCCGGGTTCCATGAAGACGCGGGCGCGCCGCGATGCCACCGACTGGGTCATCGACGGGACGAAGATGTGGATAACGAACGGCGGTATCGCCGACGTGGCCGTCATCTGGGCGCACACGGACAAGGGCATTCGCGGCTTCATCGTCCCGACCGACACTCCAGGTTTCTCGACGAACGACATACACCAGAAGCTCTCGCTCCGAGCGTCGGTCACCTCCGAGCTGATTCTCGACGGTGTACGGCTTCCCGCCGACGCCGTGCTGCCGAACGTCACCGGCCTCAAAGGCCCGCTGTCGTGCCTCAACGAGGCCCGGTTCGGGATCATGTTCGGCGCCGTCGGAGCCGGTCGCGCAAGCTACGAGGCCGCTCTGGCGTACGCGAAGGACCGGGTCCAGTTCTCCAAATCGATCGCGTCGTATCAGCTCACGCAACGCAAACTGGTCGAGATGATGGTGAAGGTGAACCAGGGGATGTTGTTGTCCATGCATCTCGGTCGGAAGCACGACGACGGGACACTCACGTCCGAACAGATCAGCTTCGGGAAGATGCAGAACGTCCGGACGGCACTCGAGGTGGCTCGCGAGGCACGTAGCGTTCTCGGTGCGAACGGCATCACGCTCGAGTATCCCGTGATCCGCCACATGAACAACCTCGAATCCGTCTACACGTACGAAGGCACAAACGAAGTGCATACCCTGGTCCTGGGCCAGGCGATCACGGGTATCGCCGCCTTCGACTGAGAGGGAAGAGCTTCGAGCTACGAGCCGGCCTGAGCCTGGGACGCGGTCACCTTCCTACTCCAATTCGATTCCTTCCCCTCAGGGGAGGAAGTGGTTCATCTGCGCGAACCTCCGTGTGGTCGGGCTGGGGGTGCGTGGATTCTTGGGTTGAGGAGTCGTCTTCGTTGGGGTGGTGTGGTGGGGTCGATGCGGTGGCCGTGGCCGTGGATCACGACGTGGTGGTGGAACCAGCACAGGGTGGTGAGGTTCTCGGGATCGGTCCGGCCGTTGTCGGACCACGGAATCATGTGGTGGATCTGCAACCGGTATTGGCTGGTGCAGCCGGAGATGGTGCATCGTGTGGCGTCGCGGTGCAGGATGAACCGTCGGAGGCGGGATGGGATGACTCGGGTGCGGCGTCCGAGGGCGAGGGGTTGCCCGTCCGGGGTGCGTGCGGTGACTTCAACGATGCCGGTGCACAGGATTGCTTCGATCGCATTCGGTCCGACCCGCGGTCCGGCTTCCAACGTGATACCGGTGGTTGCGTTGGTTGCTGCGGCTTCGGTGGCGTCGACGAAGACGGTCAGCATGGGTGTTGCCGTGTCGACCGATGCGCCGTCACTACCTGCAGCGGCGTCGTGGCTGATCGACCACAACGCATCCGCGTTCCGCGTCGTCCGTGACGGTGTGACACTCGACCCGTACGGGAAGCTGTCGCCCCGGGTTTCGAGGGCTGCGACAACGGTGCGGCCTGCGAAGCCGGGCAACCGTCCCGTCAGGGTCCAGGCTGATTCGTCGAGGTTCGGTTGGATCGAGACGTAGCGCTCTTCGAACGACTGGATCTCGTCGAGACGTGTCATCCTGCGTCGCTTGGCGGCCAACTGTCGGATGCCGTCGATGTCATACCCGGCCGCCTCATCGAGCAGGTCGAGGGCGTTGTCACGACCCGCAAGACGGGACACCGCGACGGCGCGGTCGAAGCCGATCTCACCGCAAGCGGCCGCTTCGTCGATGTCGGGGAGGTCTTGGAGGCGCCGGGCGGTGGTGACGAGCATCCGGGCGGTCTCAGAAGCCAGGTCCATCCGGTCGGCCGCCCATTCTTGGAGGGATCGGTGACCGTCACGGAGCGCGACCTGGCGGCGGTCCAACTCGCGGAGCAGCGACATCTGGGAGGCTCGCTCACGGGCAATGACCGACTCGCTCTGGAGGAGTTTCTGCTCGATCGTTGCGGTGGCGAGATCGTGGTGTCCCATACCCGCAACCTATCTACCGGGTGTGACAGAAACCGCTGCTGAGCAACAAGAATCTCGAGGAATCGTGCGGGATCCTTGGTCGCCGTTCGAAGCTCGCGAGAGGCCCCCTCCGCAACCTGCCCGCAGGGCAGGCGCCACCTCCCCCTGAAGGCGAGGAAACGGACTGGCGGAGCTCTACAGATCGAGGCCTCTTCCGATGATCTCTTTCATGATCTCGGTGGTGCCGCCGTAGATGGTTTGGAGGCGGGCGTCGAGGTAGGCCTGGGCGATCGGATACTCGGCCATGTAGCCGTAACCGCCGTGCATCTGAACGCCGGCGTCGACGACCCGCAGGAGCATCTCAGTGGTCCACCATTTCGCTTCGGCTGCCTGTTCGATGGTGAGATGGCCTGCGACGTGCTCTTCGATGAGTCGATCCACGAAGACCCGGCCGATGTCGACTTCCGTCTTGAGTTCGGCGAGGACGAATCGGTTGTGTTGGAAGCGACCGATTGGTCGCCCGAAGGCCACCCGCTCCCGTGCGTAGTCGATGGTGATCGCGAGGGCGGCCTCCGCTGCGGCAACCGCTCCGACGGCGATGCTGAGACGCTCCTGCGCCAGATGGGCCACCAACTGCATGAAACCCGAGCCCTCCGGACCGAGACGGTTCTCGACGGGGACGCGAACGTCGTTGAAGAAGAGCTCTGACGTGTCCTGTGCGTGCATCCCGATCTTCTCGAGGTTGCGTCCGCGCTCGAAACCATCCATTCCGTCTTCCACGACGATCAAGGTCAACCCACCGTGGGGATGTGGGCCGGTTCGTGCGACGACGATCACGAGGTCGGCGTTCAATCCGTTGGTGATGAAGGTCTTCGATCCGTTGACGACGTAGGCATCGCTATCGAGCACGGCCGTTGTGGCGATCCCAGCGAGATCTGATCCGGTATCGGGCTCGGTCATGGCAAGGGCGGTCATCAGATTGCCGGAGACGAGACCCGGGAACCATCGGACGCGCTGATCATCGTCGGCCAACGAGAGGAAGTACGGGATGCAGATGTCGTTGTGCAACGTGATGCAGAGTCCGGACGCAGCGACCCCCGAAGCGCTTACAGCCTCGTCGATGACCGCGTTGTAGCGGAAGTCGTCATTCCCACCGCCTCCGTACTCCTCAGGGATGGCCATCCCGAGCAAACCTTGGTCGCCCGCGGCACGAAACATCGCCTTGTCAACACGGCCGGCGCGAGTCCAATCGTCGTGATGCGGCGCAATGGCAGCCGCGATGAAGTGATCGACGCTCTCGCGAAAGAGGCGGTGTTCGGGTCCGTAGATCCTCCGCTGCATGGCCCCTCCGGTTGCTCACTCGAACCGTACCGCATCGTGCCTCCACCCTGCGATCATGCAGGTGATGGCGAATCTGATCCTTGCAAGCAGCTCACCCCGGCGACACCTTCTCCTGAGCGCGGCCGGCTACCAGTTCGATGTCAAGACCCCCGATGTCGACGAGTCCGTGTTGAACGCTGAGGATCCCGATCGGATGGTCGTTCGGCTCGCCCGCACAAAGGCGCTGGCAATCGCAACTGACGACGACACGGTCGTGCTCGGTGCCGACACGACCGTTGTGCTCGACCAGGCGATCCTGGGCAAGCCCGACGATGAACAAGGCGCCGTTGAGATGCTTCTCTCGATCGCAGGTCGCACACACCTGGTCATCACCGGATGGGCACTCGCACGCTCGGGAGCAATCGTCGAGGATGGGTTCGAGACGACCCTGGTCTCGATGCATGCCGTCGAACGCAACGAGGCAGAAGAATACGCCGCTTCGGGGGAGCCGCTCGACAAGGCCGGTGCTTATGCCCTGCAGGGCAACGGTTCGCGTTTCGTGAGCGGACTCGCTGGTTCGCGAAGCAACGTTGTGGGCCTGCCCTTGAAGTCTGTCGTCGCGGCACTGCGGCGCGCTGGCGTCGATTCCTCTCGCTAGGCCCGGAGGGCCGCGGCCAGAAGCCCGGGAATCGCTTTCCACGATTGTGTGACAGCGAACTCCGTGAGTTGCGCGCCGATCTTGGCTGCGTTCTGGTTCGTTACGAAGTGCGGGGGGAGCGGCTCGGTATGCCAGACGCCCTGTCGGATCGTGCGAGGGAACGGTGCAAACGGACCCCGAACGACCGTGCGCTCAACGCCTTCGAGCATGAGCGCGTTGTGCACGATCCCATTTCCTGAACGGATGTCTCTGCGAGTGTTGCCGGGGAAGGCACCCCAGGTCGCTCGCGTCAGCGCATACGCCACACCAACCCACGAGTTCACCGCGATGGTGCCGTATCGGAGAGACGCGATCGCCCGCTCAAATGGCTCTGCATGCGCTGCCTCAGTTGCCGGATGGATGATCACGTTCGCCCCCAGATTGCCATCGAGCGTGTTGTTCACGAACGGAACCGCGTTCTCGAGGAATTCAGGAACGTCGCCTCCAGGAATCCGGACCACGCCGAGGACCGCTCCGAAGAATTCGGTGGTAAAACACACATCATCGGTGCGATTCGGATCGAGATCGGTGATGAACGTGACCGGGGCAACCCCATTGGTCAGGATTTCGGCATGTGGGTGGGCCGCCACGGCCGTCTGCTGACGGGCCTCGGCTCCCGGGAAATAGGCGTATCGGTCCTCGAGCTCGCGGGCGACTGCCCTCATCTCGTGGACGAGTGCATCGGCTTGGTCCCAGGAATCGGGCAGTACGACCACCTGGCACGCAACGCAATTGAAGCCGTGGTTGTGGAGCTTCTGACTGATGATGTGCTCGGCCTGGTAGCGCAGGTCCGCCTTGGACCACCCGCCGGGGACAACGATGGTTGGGCCGACACCGCCGAGTTCAGCGGTCACAGTGATGTCCGTGACGGGGTCATCGGCGATCTTACGCGCGGCGCCGTCCGGGCCGGGTCCGTAGACGATGGCATCGTGTGTGCGACCCGATCCCGTGACGTGGACACGTTCAACGAGCGGATGCCGGGTGAGGTACACCCCCTCCTCGGTCCCACCCCTCACAATCCGAACGAAACCCCCTTGGATGAGTCCGTCGAAGACCTCCTCAAAGAACTCAGCGAGGTAGTCGTTTACCGGGCTGAGCTTCAGCGCCACAACACTGCCGTGGGTGAACATCTCGGTAAGGAGATCCAACGCCGGGATCGATGCCAGATTCCCGGCACCAAGAACAACGGCGACGGCTCCCTCAGGATCTGCTTGTTGGTAGAAACGGGCTGCGTTCTGGCGGACATCGTCGGCCGAGTAGCCCGGCTTCATCCAGACATCGGCGGTGTGCCCGCTGAGGAGGAGCCGATCGTCCTTGGTGGTGGGAAACACCCGCACCGCGACTTGATCATCAGCCACGGGCTCGATTGCGATCTCGGACAGCACCGAGACGCCGGCGGCGAGGCGGCGCAGCGTCTCTGCGATCGCGCCGGCCGCGCTCGCGACTGCATACGGCCCGCTGGTCCACTCCTCACCGGCGAGAGGGGAGTCGGATGCGATTCCCTTGGCAGTGACGGCTGCATCGACCCATGCGGTGGAGACCGTTCCGACCCGACGGCGGAGGTCATCGAGGAGGAAGATCTTCGTGGTCAGGGGGAGTCTCGCCCATCGAGTGCGGTTCGCGGCAAGCGTTTCGAGGCCGACGTCGATGGCTCGTGGATCCATGAACGAACGGTAGCGCGGACGCACCCCACCGGGCTCCGCCGACGTCGAGAGTCGGCGGAGGGGTCGATGTGCCGATTGGTGAGAATGGTCCCCGCATCCTGGGGCGGCCGGTAACCTCGCATCCATGAGCGATACCAACAAGAACGAGCTTTTCGAGAAGCTGACGCCGATGCAGTACCACGTCACCCAGGAAGCCGGAACCGAACGGGCATTCACCGGCGAGTACTGGGATTCCAAGGATCCAGGTGTCTACCGCTGCGTCGTCTGCGACGCGGAGTTGTTCGCGAGCGACACGAAGTATGACTCGGGGAGCGGATGGCCAAGCTTCTGGGAACCGGCTGATGATCGGGCCGTCGCTACGGCAGTCGATCGCAGCCTGTTCAGCGTGCGCACCGAGGTGACATGTTCGAACTGCGGTGCTCACCTGGGGCATGTTTTCGACGACGGTCCCAATCCGACCGGGCTGCGCTATTGCATCAACTCGGCATCGCTCAACTTGATGTCTGAGGACGACGAACGAGGGCCCTGAGCGCCCCGATACTCGCTACGGGAGGATTTCGCGGGCTAGGGTGCGGGTTGGTTCCGCAATCAAGGAGGGGAATCGTATGGCCGGCAAAGGCGAGCTCTATCAACAGAAGAACGGCAAGTGGGCGTTCCGTGTGAAGGCATCGAACGGTCAGATCGTGGCTGCGAGCCAGGGCTACGCGAAGCGCGCTTCGGCCCGATCGACCCTCGAGAAGCTGCTCAAGGGCGCCTACGACGGCCCCATCATCGAGCCGTAGGCCATCATCACGAGACCGATGGGCCGCCGCATCACGCGGCGGCCTTTTCGCGTCTAGCGTGGCCCGCATGATGATCGACTTCTCCGACCCGGCATTCATCCAAGATCCGTACCCGGCGCTCAACACTGTGCGAGAGGAGACTCCGGTCTTCCGCCAGCAGAGCGACGACGGGTCCTTCCGATGGTTCCTGACCCGCTACGACGACGTCTTCCGGGTACTTCGCGACCGCCGGCTCGGTCGGGTGCCGGAGCCGATCATGACGCCTGCAGAGGTCGGTATGCCGCCGCCCCGGGAAGACTGGGCTCCGTATTACAGCATCGAGCAATGGTCGCTGCTGATGCTCGAACCGCCGGAGCACCGAAGGCTGCGGCAACTGATCTTCCGTGAGTTCACACCGAAGCGGATCGAGAGCCTCCGACCGGTGATCGTCGGACATGCGGAACGATTGCTCCGAGAGGTCGCCGGGGCACGAACCTTCGACCTTCTCGCTGACTTCGCCCAGCCGTTCTCCGTGCACGTGATTGCCGAGTTGCTCGGTGCCCCGATCGAGGAGTGGCACCGCTACCTGGACTGGTCGCACCGCATCGTCAAGATGTACGAACTGGACACAACTGAGGGCCAGGCTACCGAGGCAGTGCGCGCATCCGCCGACTTCGATTCGTGGTGCCGCGACCTGATTGAGGAGCGAAGGCGGCACCCGACCGAAGATCTGATCTCGGGCCTCTGCACCGTCGAGACGACCGACGGCCGGTTGAGTGACGACGAGATCGTCTCGACCATCGTGCTGCTGCTGAACGCTGGTCACGAGGCAACGGTCAACGCTCTCGGCAACGGAACGACGTCGCTGCTGACCGCGGACGGCGCATGGGACGACGTCCGCAGCGGCCGGGTAACGGCGCGGACTGCGCTGGAGGAGATGATTCGATTCGACCCGCCCCTGCAACTGTTCGAACGGTGGGTGCTGGCGGACGATGTGTCATACGGCGGCATGGACTTCGAAAAGGGGGACAGGATCGCCGTGCTGTTTGGGTCTGCGAACCGTGACCCCAGACACTTCGAGAATCCCGACACATTCAAAGTCGCTCGGGGGGATGCATCGCACATCACGTTCGGCGGGGGTATCCACACGTGCATTGGCGCACCGCTTGCCCGTCTCGAACTCGCGGTAGCACTCGAACAACTCGTGCAGAACGTCCCAGACCTGACGCTGGTCGACCGGCCAGTACGCAAGCCGGCGTTCGTCATCCACGGCTACGAATCCGTGACGGTGTCGGGCTCCTCGAACTGAATGGACACCGCCGGAAGAACGCTGCTATGTCTGGCTTGCCCCCGTAGAGCAAGGGTGTCGTTGGGACCGTTCGGAAGCGGCCGGACTCGCCAGAAGGATAGGGAAGACCCTCTCACCCTTGCTCTGCCGCCGCGGGCGGATGGTGGGCTCACAACTGTCCTCGCGTCGCCATATCTCCTTGCCACTCGGGAGGGAAGACACTCAGGAATGCGACCACCTAGGCCCTGACAAGGGGAGTGGGCACGCCGTAGCCGTGACCTTCGACCGCCAGCCGGAGGATCTCCAGGAGTACGTTCCTGAGGAAATCGGCTTTGTGCCGGTGAACCCTCTGGTCCCAGTCGTCTTTGACTGCCACAGGGTCTCCAGAGGTGTGCGTGCGGGTGGCGCTGACGATGGTTGCATGGCTATGCGCCCGGCTCCGCGATCCACACGGCTGCCGTCCAGCCACTGCTCTCGCCCCATTCCCAGCCGACTGCGACAAGTCCAGGGCCGACGACCGCTACATCCATCATTGCTGACGTCATGGGACCGCCGAAGGCCTCGTCAGAGGCGTTCATCTGGGTCCACGTGACGCCATCGGCCGAGTACCAAGCGGCGGCGCGGTCGGCTTCTTGGCCGACGGCAACGAAGCCTTCTCCGGCGTTGACTACTGCGTTCATTCCTTCGTCACCGTTGAACAGACCGGGGTCGCTTGGCATGGGAATCCACGTGAGGCCGTCGGTGGAGATCCAGGCCATGGCGCCATCGGCTGGAGTTCCGCCGACCGCAACGAGCCCGGATTCACCGACCGCAACGTCAAAGATCTCGGACCCAATCTCTGGTGTTCCGAAGACCGCCGGGTCGTGCGGGACGCGTGACCACTCGACACCGTCGACCGACGTCCACACCGCAGCGTTTGACTCGGGGCATTCCACCCACATTTCGGGGTTCTCGGCGGAGCACCCTTCCACTGTCTCGATGGTTGCGTTGTACGCGCCGACCGCGACAAGTCCCGGCCCTCCAGGTGTGACGCTGTACATCGAAGCGACGGTCCCGAACGTCTCAGGGTCGTGCGGCACGCGTTCCCAGGTCAGTGCGTCGACTGAGGTCCACACGACGGCGGGACCGTCGACTACCTCACCGACGGCCACGAGGCCGGGTCCACCTTCGGTGACGCTCCACACCACGTCGGATTCCTCGAACACGGCGCTCGGCTGAGGAGTCGGGGACCAGTCGGTGCCATCCTCAGAGATCCAGACCTCCACGCCTGGCTGTCCGCCGACTGCAAGCAGCCCGGATTCCCACGAGATGACGTCAAACCCCTCACCCAGGTCGTCCGTCCTCGCGGGCGACCAGTCGAGGCCGTCCGGTGAAGACCAGACGAAGGGCTGTCCCCACCCGACCGCCACCAGGCCGGGACCCCCGGAGGTCACGCCTTCGAGCGCCACCCGCGCGGAGGACAACGTCTCCGACTCGACGCGGGACCACACAAGATGCGCGAAGGGACCAAGGACTCCGGTCGGCGCTGGAACAGATGCCTCCGTCGTCGCCACCGACGGGATTGTCGTGACCGACGGCTCGACAGCGGTTGGCGGCGGGTTCGCCAAGAACAGGACAGGCAGCGCCACGGCCAACACCACCACCGTCGCGGCGACCCCGGCGATCAGCACACCCCGGCCCACACTGCGGTGCGACACCGACCGCGGTTGAGGCTCGCGCATCAACCCAGCGGGATCGAACGGCGGATCGATTTCATCGAAGTAGGCACGGAGCTGCTCCTTGACGTCAATCATCTTTCACTCCTAGCGCACCGCGTAACTTGGCCAACCCTCGATCAAGGTGACGTTGAACACTCGAACGGCTGATCCCCAACAGCTCTGCGGCCTCACGTTGCGACAACCCGTAGCCGTGCACTGTCACCACCGCGCTGCGCTGCCTCGGCGACAGCATCCCCAACGCTGCAGGCAGGCCCGGTTCCGCCACTACCGGGTTCACGCTCTCGACCTCAGGGAACACCACCGGATGCCTGCGGGCACGAGCCATCTTCTGCGCGATGCGATGCCCGACTCGATACACATAGCCCGCCGGGTTCCTCATCCCACCAATCTTGCTCCAACGCTGCCACGCATGCACCAGCGCCTCCTCTGCGGCGTCGCGACCCACCTCAACCCCGAACCCAGCCACCAACGCGTGCCTGATCCGGTCCTGGTTCTCGCGCACGAACATGGTGAACGTGTCCTCCCGCCGATCCACATCTGCAACGGTCCGGCTGTCCTGCACCGGTCGCTCCAATGTCGTCTACCCCATAAGGGTCGCAAACCCGCCGACTGGATGACAGAGGAATCCGAGAAATCTGAGAAATCTTCGACACCACCAGCCCATATCGGCACCTATGGGCTCCGCCGGGCCCTCAGACCAACGTCCCGTCAGCTATTCCTCACGCATGCCGAAAGCGGTGCGGCATGCAAGCGGCAATGGGACCGGGAGCCGAAGGAACGGCTCGATGGCTGCGAACTCGTCGGAGTCTCGAGTTGCAGCTTCCGATGCTGCGATCGCCCGCAGCCCGACCGTCGCCGAGTCGAATGCAAATGGTTCGCCGGTTGGGGCGTCGCCGAGGCCGAGTTCGTGCGCTGCGAGCCACCCTCCTGCTCTCCCCTCGAACGTCGCGCACCAGTCCTCTTCCTCGCCAGTCAGCACCACGACTCGTTCCTCATCGAGTGCGTCGTAGAACTCGATCTGGGCGTAGCCCGCCGGACCATCATCCCCTGGTTCTGGGGTATCGATGACCATATCTGTGTCACCCGCAACACCCAGCGACGATGCTGCAGCCGAGCACGCTCCCACGACGAGACCAGAGAATGCCAGGCAAAAAACGATTGCCGATCTCTTCACTCCGAGTCCTCAGAACGCAACACTTGAAGGGTACATCGGCCCCGGCTTGCCGAGTAGAGACGTATCCCGATCGCTCGCAACAACCGCCAACAACGGCAGAGAGGGGCTAGTCGCGTTGACCAACTTCCAGTCTGCACTTGAGCTGGCGGAGGACTTCGCGGTCGGCGCGTTGGTAGGTGTCGGCGAGGAGTCGGCCAACGATGGGAAGGTCCCAGAACCGCCCCGGAGAATGCTCAATCGTCACCCGCACGCCTTCGCCCTCACCCTCGAACGTCCAATCGATTGACCCTTCCATTGCAATCGATGTCTCGTCGTGAATGTGGAGATTGGGGGTGAACTCTGTGAATTCGCCGGATCCTCGAATCGGTATCCCGGCGACTCTCGTCTCGAATCCGTACGCCGTGCCAACACCATCGGGTGTCACCTCGACGTCCAAGAATGTCACACCGGGCATCAGCTGATTGAAATTCGTCGGGTTCCGCACACACGCAAAGACGTCCTCCAGCGGCGCACCAATGAGAACGCTGCACTTCCGACTCTCCGGCACTCGCATGCGGTACCCCTCCCGTCCGTCCGGAACCGCTACCAAGACTCCCCGCGCCATCGTCGCGCTGAGGCTACCGGTCGTCAACAACACTCCTATGTCGGCACCTATTGGCGGGACGTTCGGCCGCGCAGAATGCTCGATGTGGAACAGGGGGGCGGTTCGATTGGGCCTTGACCGATTGTGTGTGTCGGAGTGAGATTGGAGCGGGGAGCGGTGCGTGCGGGCCTGCTCCCGGGAGATCGCGATGCGTATTGGGAAGAACCAGCCTGAGACCAAGGCACCACCTGCGAGTCGGCAGACGGAGAAGCTGGTCGGCGGACTCGACCGATACTTGGAACGGTCGGTTGACGCTCTGGCCGCCCGCTTCGGCGAGGAGACTGCGGCGGTGATGCGGAGAGAGATACTGGACGAGTACCGCCGGCTGATCCCTGAGGTTCCGTACATCGGGGGGTGGCGGAATGGCCACTCCGGCAATCTCACATTCACGGCAAGGGCACTTGCTCTGCACCGGGTAGTAGTCCGGCACGGTGGCAGCGTTGAAGACAGCGGTTGGTTGCTTCGCCAGATGATGGAAACTGAGATGGAGCGGATTCCCCGGGTGGTTCGTCACGGGCGGGGCAGGTTCCGGTTCACGAGGCTCGCGAAGTGGCGGGAAGAGGCGGCGGCTCGCAAGTCGCAGGCCCGCCGGTATCCGGGGGACTGGGTGGTTGAGCGTGTCGACGGCGACGGCATGACCTTCGACTTCGGGTTCGACAACACGGAGTGCGGCAACGTCAAGTTCCTCGACGCCCAGGAAGCCGACGAGCTCTGCCCGTATATCTGCGATCTCGAATATGTGATGATCAAGGCGATGGGATATGGCGTTCGACGGACCAAGACCCTCGCTTGGGGCTGCGACCGGTGCGACTTCCGGTTCTCCAAGCACGGGGAGACATCCGCGCCCTGGCCGCCCGAGTTCACTGAGCGGACCTGCGGCGAACCGCAATCCTGACTCGCCACCAGCCACCCGACCTGCCAGATCGGTACCCATGTCTGCTGACGTGATGCCGATTGTGGCCGTAGGACGGGCTAGGCGGACAATCGCTCGGCAGGTCCGGCGACGCGGAGCCGGAGAGCCTTCTCGGTTTCGTGCAGCTGCACGATGCGAGCCACCATTGGAGATAGGAGCGCCATGACTTCGTCGACAGGAACCACCTCCGGCTCGTCCACGCTGTAGCTGAGGTGGTCGAGCTCAACGACACCTTGACCGGCAGCCTGCAGATTACGCAACCAGTCGGTCTCCGTGCCGTACGGCATCGGGATGATGATGGTGTCCTCTGACTTGTGGGCTGTCAATGGCGTCACGAACGCCTTTCCCGACTTCCGGCCTACATGGTGAAGCAACGCTGAATTTGTCGAGCGTCCTGCGAAAAAGCGGACCCACACCGGGTTGGTCACGTGTTTGTGATACCACGTGAGCCATCCAATCACCCGGGGGTTTCGACTCTTGAACGCCCACATCATCAGCGCCGTCTCGAAGATCTGCTCAAGGACGATGACGCCGACAATCACTGACAGCACCTTGAAGAGTCTGCGCATACCGGCCTCCCGCTCGTTGCCGAACACCTCATCGTCACAATCCAACACACCGTGTGGAAGAGGAGAAGGTCCCGACCCCTTCATGTCGGCAGCTTTGGGCGGCTCGGGCAGCCCGGCGTGATCTGACCGCTGCCCCGTGGGCAGGAGCTTTTGCCCTTGACATCAGATGCGCGGCGGACTGAGGTTCAAGGGTGAACCGATCTGTCCTGGACCGCTACGGAGGGAGGGTGGTGTGTTTGAGATTGGCAAACCGGACCTGACACTTGAGACCAGGAAGGGCCTGCCGGGGAGTTTCGCGGAACTGTCGGTTGGGGTCACGCACTACGAGTTGAGCGGCGACACCCATGGCCGGAGTGTCGTCCTGATTCACGGGAATGCTGCGCCCTACGTGACGTGGGACAACACGGTCGGGGACCTGTGCGAGGCCGGATTCCGCGTCCTCAGGTATGACGTGATTGGCCACGGCTTCTCGGACAGGCCGCGACTGGGCACCTACGACACACAGCTGTACAACGCGCAGCTCGCCGAACTGATTGACCACTTGGGAATCTCATGCCCGATCCGCGTGGTGGGCACCTCTCAGGGAGGAAGCATCGGGGCATGTTTCGCGTCCAAGCACCCCGGCAAGGTGGAGAAACTCGCCGTGCTGTCGCCGTTCTTCGACGACTTCAAGGGTTCGGGCGGCGTCTTCGCAACGGTCGCGAAGACACCCTTCGTCGGGGAGGTTGTTCTCCAGTTGGTTCCAGAGGCCAAGATCTCCGACCTATCGGACCGGTTGGCATCCGCCGACAAGCGAGCCATTCTCGAACCACAGGTCGCCGAGCAGATGCGGTTCCGGGGAAAACGGAGGGCAATGCTGGCCAACTTGAGAGGCGATGCGCTCATCGACGCAACATCCTGCTACGAGGGCGTCAAGGCGCAGGGCATTCCCACGCTGCTCACCTGGGGAACCCAAGACAAGGTGCTCACTGGAGATTCGATGCGCAGGTTGCGTGATCTGCTTCCCGACATCGAATACCACGAAATCGAAGGGGCATCACATCTGGCGCACTACGAATTCCCAGAGCGCGTCAATCCCATCCTGATTCGCTTCCTCGAATAGAGCGCCCATAGCGGCACCTATGGCGCTCTCCCGGCGGTCGAGGGGGATCACGTCCTCGGGACCGCCATGTCGGCGGTCCGGTAGCAGCCTGAGCCTGGGCATGACCCCGGCACAGCATGGTTTCAGGTGGTGGTTGGGGGCGGCGGAGAGCCGTCGGCTGCTCGTTCATCGAATTGAACGTGCTGCCGGATCCAGGCGTGCATAGCGACTCCCGAGGCGACGCCTGCATTGATCGATCTCGTCGACCCGAACTGTGCAATTGACAACACGACGCCACAGGCGGCACGGGCCGCTTCCGACAAGCCTGGTCCCTCCTGGCCGAAGACCAGCACACAGCGCTCCGGGAGCACCGTGGTTTCGAGTGGAGTCGAGTCGGGGAGGATATCGATCCCGATGATCGGCAGACTCTCCGATCCAGCCCACGCAACGAATTCGTCGGTGGTGGCGTGGTGCCGCACATGCAGATAACGGTCGGTGACCATGGCCCCTCGCCGGTTCCAGCGCTTGTTCCCGATGATGTGCACTTCGGCGGCGAGGAACGCGTTCGCGTTCCGCACAACGCTGCCGATGTTGAAGTCGTGCTGCCAGTTCTCGACGGCGACGTGGAAGGGGTGACGGCGCTCATCGAGATCGGCGACGATGGCATCCCGACTCCAGTAGCGATAGCCATCGGTCACGTTTCGGCGGTCGCCTTTCGCCAGCAATTCCGGATCAAGACGGGAGTCGTCGGGCCACGGCTGTGGGTGCGGCCCAACTCCGATCTCTCGCGAGGTGTCGTCGTAGGTCATCCGAGGAGGCTACTGCGAGTGGGAAGTGCACAGAGTAGGCGTCGCTAAGATCCCGGATCGACCGTACGTCGCCTACTGCCTTCTCTGGAAGGAGCAACATGAAGAATCGATTCGCGTTCATCGCCGTTCTTGCGCTCGCGCTGAGCCTCGTCGGAGCGGCCTGCTCATCATCGTCCGATTCCGCCTGTGATGCGGTGAAGATCGAGAACGCCTGGGTACGCCTCCCACCTGGACCGAACACGGCGCTGTACATGGACATCACCAACACGGGCGACGCATCCATCGCGTTGACCGCCGCCGACTCTGACTTCGCCACGACCTACGAACTCCACGAGTCGAAGATGAGCGACGGACAGATGGTCATGGAGAAGGTCCCGGGACAGGAGATCCCTGTGGCCGCCGGAGGGACGACGAGCCTCGAACCGGGTGGCCTCCACGTGATGGCGATCGACATCCAGGAGCCCCTTGCCGTGGGTGATGAGAAGACCTTCACCCTCACCTTCACCGGTGACTGCAGCAAGGAAGTAACGGCCCCGGTCGAGATGGCTGAGATGTCCGGCAGCGAGGGGTAGCCCTTGCTCTACCGGGCGGCCGCACTCGCAATCGCCGTAGCACTCGTCACCGGGTCCTGCTCTGATTCCACCATGGATCCGGAGGACCGGGCCGGTTACAACCGAACACCGCCGCCCGACGTCTCTGGTACCGAGTTCATCGACTACTCCGCCAACCCGGCCGGGGAGCCCTTCGTTCCGGTGGCGGGGGAGTCGGAGCTGCTGTTGATGTACTTCGGGTACCTCTCGTGCCCGGACGTGTGTCCCACCACACTCGCCGAACTCTCCGCTGCCGTGGATCTGATGCCGGAGGAGGATGCCGAGCGCATCTCGGTCGGGATGGTCAGCGTGGACCCGGATCGGGATGAGGGGCCTGCCATCTCTGCCTACCTGGATGTGTTCGTCGACAAGAACCACGGCCTCCTGGCACCGGACGTGGCGAGTCTGGACGCGTCGGCCGAGATCTTTGGCGTGCTCTACGAAGTCGAAGACCACGAGTCCGGTGACACGTCCTACGACGTCGGTCACTCGGCGACGGTCTACGTGGTGGATGACCAAGGGCTGATCATCTGGGAGCTCGGATTCAGTGCCGACCGGGATCCGCGACTCACCGCGGACACACTCGAGAGCGTCATGCACGAACGATACGGATGATCCGCCGCCCGCTCCTGGTCGCTCTGGTGGCGGGCTCGATCGTTCTTGGTGCTGGCGCGGCGTCGGCCGAGGCCGCCTTCAGCCAGCTCATCGATGCCTCGCCAGGGGTCGACGCGGTCGTCGTGCGCGCCCCGGAGGACATCGCCTTGAGCTTCCGGACGTCACTCGAAGAGCTCACGATCCGCCTGATCAAGGACAACACAGTGGTGTCCGACTCGACGGCATCGATCGAAGGGGGTCTTGCGATCGCGCCGGTCGACACCGATGGCGAAGGGAGCTATCTCGTGGACTGGAAGGGGACGGACGTCAGCGGCGCATCCGTCGCCGGAGCGTACGTCTTCGTCGTCGACTCGAGGGGCACCGGGAGCATCGCCGTCGAGCGGGAGATCGCCGGCGCCAGCGGCGCTCTGGGCGGACTGCGGGTGCTCGCCGCAGTGGCAGCCGCCGTGGCGGTGGTCACCCTCCTGGTGCACGCGTCTGCGTGGGCGCGGCTCGGCGCAGCGGACACCCCACCCCGACTGGTTGGCGTTGCTGCAGCCGTGACCGCTGTTGGTGCGCTCGCGGCAGGTGCTACGTACGGGGTCCCATCCGATGGCTCTCCCGTCGATGTCCTTGACCTCTCGGTCCTGAGATACGCGGCCGGGTCGACTCCGGGCCGGGCCTGGCTGGCTGCAATGCTGATGATGGGCGTGATGCCCTTCTTGCTCACCGCAGCCAGAACGCTCCGAACCCGGTGGATTCCGATCGGGGCGGTTCTCGCCGGCGTGTTGAGCGCAACCTGGGTCAGCGTGGGCCTCGGCTGGTTGCTGCGCCTTCCGTGGTTCCTGATGGCAGCAGGCCTTGCGGCGGCCATGGTGTTCTGGATCTCGAGTTCGGAGGGCCGTCTGACTGTCGTTGCAGTCGCTGCCGTGGCCGGGATCGCAGTGGTTGTCCCTTCCGTGGTGATGTCGCGAGGAGCGGGGGACAGCAGTGCTGTTCAGACAGGTGACCTGCTCATCGAGGCCTCTCTCGATCCGGCGAGGTCCGGGGTCAACGAGTTGCACATCTACGGATTTGACGTCTCCGGTCGAAACTCGTCGCTCGGACCGACCGGCGTGGTCGCCTATCACGAGGTGCTCGACGTTGGACCACTCGCCCTCCCGGTACTCCGAGCAGGGCCGAACCATTTCCTCTCCTACCGTGCCATCCTTCCCCTGAGCGGGGATTGGACCCTGCGGATCGATTCCGAGACGTCGAACGGCGAGTCCGAGCAAGCGGTTATGGAGATGGAACTGCGATGACGACGCAAGCTGCCGGACGGACACACCCGCTTGTCCTGGTCATGACCGGGGCGCTTGCCCTATTGAGCGTCGCCGCGCTCGTCGGTATGTATGTCGTTCCGAGAGCGGTTGCTGCGCAAACGATCGAGATCATCGTTCCGGAGGGCACACAGGCCCAGATGGATGCCGGTGAGGAGATTGTGCTGTTCCCGCGCCGCCTCGAAGTTGGTGTCGGAGATCGCATCGTCATCGCCAACGCCGACACATCGTCGCACCAGGTGGGCCCGTACGTCGTTGGACCGGGGCAGGAGATCATCCAGACGTTCTCGTCGCCCGGCATCATCGAGGGAATCTGTACGCTGCATCCTTCCGGCGAAGTCACCATCGTGGTGCGGTGATGCGCCCGGTATGGCGCTCGTTGTTGGTCGTGGCGGGGGCCGTCGCTCTCGTGCTGCTGGCGGCCGTGCCGGCGTGGGCCGATGCTGCGACGCCGACGAACTATCGGTCCCAGATCCTGTACACCGAGGGCCCCGGCGTGGTCGAGGTTGAGATCGTCGGCGGAGATGCGTTTGTCCGAATGACCACCGAATCGGGTATGACGGTCGAAGTTCTCGGCTACGAGGGCGAGGAGTACATCCGATTCGATCCCGATGGCGCGGTAGTTGTGAACCAGCGTTCACCGGCCACCTATCTGAACGACGACCGCTACGCGAACGTCGAACTCCCCGCCGAGGCGGACGCTTCCGCCGTCCCTCGGTGGGAGACCGTGTCAACGGACGGTACCTACAGCTGGCATGACCATCGCACCCATTGGATGAGCCCCACGCCGCCCGCCTCGGTGCTTGCGACCGATGGGAACGAGACCGTTCAGATCTTCGATTGGATTCTTCCGTTGAGGGTCGAGGGCTCTGCCGGGCGGATCGTCGGCACGCTGACGTGGATCCCTTCGACAACTGCCCTGCCCTGGTTCGCTCTGACGGTCGTCACGCTCGTGGCCGTCGCTGCCGCCACGCTCCGGATCGGACCGCGCTCCCAGTCGGTGGTCCTCCTGGTTCTTGGACTCGGCGCCGTGGTGGCCGGCGGGGCGGCGATGCTGGCTCAGCCACCCGAGGGGCGCGTCCTCGGCATCGACCTGATCGGGCCGCCGGTGGTCATGGTCGTCGCCGGGTTTGCCGCTCTCCAGGCGAGGCGCTCTTCTCGTCTGGCGTCTCAACTGGTGCTGATTGGGAGCGTCGGCCTCTCAGCATGGGGCGTCCTTCGCGTCGGGGTACTCACCCA
Organism: uncultured Actinomycetota bacterium; assembly: GCA_963836085.1. Lineage (GTDB taxonomy): Bacteria > Actinomycetota > Acidimicrobiia > Spongiisociales > UBA5794 > JAHEEL01. Next base: position 58,710 of record CAWIHT010000003.1, on the reverse strand, counting down.
CCCGATCCTCCCCACGTTGCTGCCGTACGCCGCCGATCGACTGATCACCGCGATGGTGCTCGGCGGCGCCATTGGCCTCGTGGTGGGCATCACAACCTCGATCACCCTCGAGAACCGGGCTGAGCGAATCGCCGGCGATGGGCATCACGCGACCTGAAGGCGCCGCTAGCCTCCGATCCACGCGGAACGGGAGAAGCGATGAGGTTTGTGATCGTTGGGGGAGGGGCCGACGGCTCCCACCTTGCTGAACGCCTCGTTGCGGAAGGCGAAGACGTCGCGATCGTCGAGGCCGACACCCGGCGCGCAGGGCACCTGCGTGAGCGCCTCGATGCCCAGGTGATCGAGGGGAACGGCGCCAATCCGAGTGTGTTGAAGCGGGCCGGGGTGGAGCGCGCCGACATCCTGTTCGCCGTCTCCGACAACGACGGGGCCAACGTCCTCGCCTGTCAGTCCGCCCGATCCCTCGGGTGCAGCCGAACAGTCGCCCGGATCGAGAACACTGAACTCCAGGATGTCGTGCTCGGCTTCGGGATCGAGGCCATCATCGACCCCCGGGCCGCCGTCGCCGAGAAACTGGTTGGTCTCGTGGCCCATCCGGGGTTGAGCGACTACTTCCGCTTCGGCCACGGCGCTGCGGTCGTTCTCGGCGGGATTGTGCGCGCCGATTCGCCGTTGGTCGGTCGGTCGCTCGCCGAGATGCGCGACTCGCTCAAGGGCTGGGACTGCGTCATCGCTTCGATCGTTCGGGACGATCGAACGCTCATGGGGCGCGGACGGACGGTGATCGAGGCGTTCGACAAGATCCTCGTCGTCGTCGAGGGCAGTGACGTCGATCGCGCCAGCCAACTCATCGGGGCCCATCCAACCAAGATCGACCGGGTTATCGTCGTCGGTGGTGGCCGTGTTGCGGAGCTGAGCGCCGGGGCCCTCCGCGTGGCGGGACATCGTGTGCTCGTTGTGCACGATGTTCCAGACCGGGCACGCGAAATCGCGGCCAGGCATCCGAAGATCGATGTCGTGGTCGCCGATCCCACCGACCCGCGCGTGCTCCAGAACCTCGAGGTTTCGCCAGGCGATGCCTTGCTGGGGCTCACGCGGAGCGATGCCGTCAACATGCTGGCGTGTCTGATCGCTCATCGGCTCGGGGCATCGACCACGGTGTCGCGGTTCAACAGGGTGGAACTCTTCGACCTCATGCCCTCAATCGGCGTGAACGCCGGCGTATCCGCCAAGGTTGCGGCAGCGAACGCCGTTCTCCGTTTCGTGCGTCGCGGGGCGATCGTCTCGGCCGCCGACTTCATGACTGGCGGCATCGAAGCGCTCGAGATCGAGATCATGGAGCCGGCCCCCGCGATCGGCGTGTCGGTTGGGGAGTTGGGTGTGCCAGACGGCGCCGTGATCGGGGCGATCCTGCGCAACGGCACGGCAATCGTCCCGCGGGGCGGATCGCGGTTCGAGGACGGCGATCGAGTGGTCGTTCTGGCGACCCCGGAGTCCGTTGGAACCGTTGAACGCCTGTTCGGGGCGTAGACGGTGGCGATCCGATCCCGCGGCTGGGCAGCGGCGCCGACTCCGAGACGAATCTTCTACATCGTCGGCGTGGTCTTGATTGCGGGCGGCTTGGCGAATCTGCCCGCGCTGCTCGTGTCGCTGCTTTACGGAGAGACCGAGACCGCGCTCCACTTCGTGATTTCGGCGGCAGCAACCGGCGCGGCGGGGGCGGCGGTCATCGCGCTTGTCGGCCGCCCGGAGCGGCTGCGGCCGAAGGACTCGTTCGCCGGTGTCGCGGTGGCCTGGGTTGCGGTGATCGCGTTTGGATCTCTCCCGTTCTTTCTGGACGGGACACTCGGCTTCACCGACTCCATTTTCGAGAGCACCGCCGGATACACCACGACCGGAGCCACCGCCTTTGAGGACCTGTCCGCGGTGTCCCGTGGATTGCTGTTCTGGCGGGCAACCATGCAGTGGCTCGGAGGGATGGGGATCATCGTGCTCTCGATCGCGGTGCTGCCGCTCGTCGGAGCTGGAGGTCTGCAGCTTGCGCGCGCCGAAGCGCCCGGTCCCGAACCTGACCGTCTGACCCCTCGGTACCGTGGCACCGCTCTGCGTCTCTGGGGCTTCTACGCCGCGTTCACCGGGATCGTTGCAGTCGTTCTCGCTGTGGGTGATATGTCGCTCTTCGAGGCGGTTGCCCATGCCCTTGCGACGACCTCGACCGGAGGTTTCAGCACCGAATCGGGGTCGATCGGGGCGTTCTCGCCGTACACCCAATGGGTTGTCATCGTGTTCATGGTGATCGCCGGAGCCTCGTTCGCCCTGCACATCCGGGCGATGCGAACGCCGGCGGAATACGTGCGAAGGCCGCAGTTCCGCTACTACATCACGAGCCTCATCATCGGAATTGCCATGCTGATGATCGCGCTGTACCTCGATGGAACTGGGATCCCTGTTCGTGAAGCGATCTTTACGGCAATTGCGACAATCACCGGGACGGGCTTCGTGGTCACCAACTATGCAGTGTTCCCGGCCGCTGCCCTGAGCGTCATCCTGCTCATGATGCTCACTGGCGGCATGTCGGGATCGACAACGGGTGCGCTGAAGACCTACCGCGTGGCGATTGTGCTCAAGTCGGCGGCAAGTGAAGTGCGGCGGCTGACGAGGCCACGCGTCGTGTCGATCTCCCGGTTCGGGAAGACCGCGCTGCCGCGGGATGTGGTCTCAACCGTCCACACCTATGTCGTGGTGTATGTCGTTGCCTTCACCGTCGGGACCGTGCTGGTCTTGTATGCCCAGAGCGCCTGGGGTTCGGAGATCGACCTTGTGACCGGGGCGTCGGCTGCGGCGTCGGCGATCGGCAACGTGGGACCGGGTCTCGGGTTTGTCGGTCCGGCAGGAACCTATGCCGGGATCGCTGCGCCAGCGAAGTTGATCCTGGCCGCGTTGATGATCCTGGGTCGTCTCGAGATCTACCCGGTGATCCTGCTCTTCACCGCATCGTTCTGGCGCCGCTAGGTCCACGCCGTATGAAGCCCGCAACCCGCTACAGCGTCGACGCATCGTCGGCAGCCGTGGTGTTCACCGCGTCGTCCTCCGTCCACGCGATCCGGTCGGTCGGGTCGGCATCGGGTTGGTTCCAGGCAGCGATCGACGGCACCGAGTTCGCCGCGACCGGGGACTTCGACGGGCACCTCGAGGTCCCGCTCGACGGACTCTCTTCAGGCAACCCGCTCATTGACCGCGAGATGAAGCGCAGGCTCGCCGCGGGTACGCATCCGATGATCGTCGCGGACCTTGAATCCGCCGTACTGACGGCCGCCGGAGACATGACGGTCACTGGGACGATCGACTTCCTCGGCGTGAAGATTCTGGTCGAAGGCGAGATTGCGGTTGCAGACGGACCTCGCCTCGTCGGTACCGGCGAATTCGACATTCGATGGTGGGGCCTGGAACCACCGAGGCTGCTGATCCTGCGCGTCGATCCGATTGTGACGGTCGACATCGATCTGCCGCTGATCACAGAACCGCGATCGGCGCACGATTGACGGATTGCTCAGGGAGACACCTGAGGCGTCCGATAAATGCGGGGAGGCCTAGCGTTGGAGTTTCCATGAAGATCATTGTGCGGTCGATCGCCGTTTCCATCACCCTGCTCGTGACCCTTGCCGCCTTGCCGGCGCTGGCGGCTGCGCACGAACAAGGCGAACTGGTGGACTACCCGCTCGTGTTCCCCGTGGACGGCGACCACTACTTCTCCGACTGGTTCTGGGCCGCACGCTCCGGCGGCATCCACCACGCCCAAGACCTGATGGCCGACAAAATGGTCCCGGTTGTTGCCGCCGCCGACGGAACTGTTCGCCTCGTCAACTGGACATCGAAGAGCCATATGAACCCGGACCGGTGCTGCACCATTGCGCTGAAGCACGACGACGGTTGGGAGTCGTGGTACATCCACCTCAACAACGACACTCCTGGCACGGACGATGGGGAGGCCTGGGGGATCGCAGACGGCATTGTCCCGGGTGTCCGCGTGACGGCGGGCCAGCTCATCGGATGGGTCGGTGACTCGCAGGCAGCCGAGTACACCGCCCCCCACCTGCACTTCGAACTCCGTGATCCTCAGGGCGTGATCGTCAACCCCTTCCAGTCGCTCGCAGATGCGGGCGGCAACTACCTGGGATGGGGGCCGGCCGATCCCCTGTTCGACGGCTACCGCCTCCTTCGCGCCGGCGTGCGCGGCGCCGACGTGCGACGACTCCAGAAGGTCTTGACCGACCTCGGCTACACCCCGGGACCGGTCGACGGAATCAGCGGTTCGCGGACCGTCGGCGCCGTCGCCGCCTTTCAGGCCGACGCCGGTCTCAAGGCCGACGGTCTCGCGGGGCGGGTGACGCGAGCCGCCCTCAAAGACCGCTACGACGAAGAGTCTGCGTCGGGTGCGGCCGCTTCCGGGATCTTGAGAAAAGGCAGTCGTGGCGCATCCGTGCAGCGCGTGCAGGAACTCCTTGCGAGCGCTGGCTATTCGCCGGGTCCGGCTGACGGGATCTTTGGCAGTAGGACGGAACTCGCCGTGCTCGCATTCCAGGAGGAACACGGCCTGCGCGTCGACGGTCTCGTTGGACCGAACACTCGCAAGAACCTGGGGTTCTAGTCCCGGACTGGCTATTGGTGAATCAGTGTCCGCGGTCGATTCCGTCAGTCGCGCGAGACCGTATCCTCCTCGTCGACCGACCTCCCGCCGTCAAACACATTGAGGAAGCTCATGGGTGATCGTCCTGCAACGCGACCGAGCATGAGGGACACGATCCGGTACTTCAACCCGGCATGGTTCGCCGCGGTGATGGGCACCGCCGTGGTACCGCTGGCCATCTCGTTCGTCGATGCTTCATGGGTGGAACCGGTCGCTGCCGGGTTCATCGTGTTGGCCGCCGTGATGTTCGTCGTAATTCTCATTCCATGGACCCTCCGGTTCTTCATGTATCCGGAGGAAGTCAGCCACGATCTCCACCATCCGATCGCCGCCAGCTTCTTCCCGACGATGCCGATCGCCATCGTGATCGTTGCTCTGGACCTGCTGAAGTATCCGGAGATCTTCTTCAGCCGGAGTACGTCGGAGGAGATCGCGTTCTGGCTGTGGCTCCTCGGCAGCGTCGGCATCTACATCGCTGGGTTCGTGGTGCTGCCCCGGATCTACCAGAGCAGCAGGATTGAACTGTCCCATGCGAACTTCGGCTGGTTCATCCCGCCGGTCGCCAACCTGCTGATTCCGGTGGGAGGACTCGAACTCGCGCTCCTCTTCCCCGACCGGTTCGAGTTGACGTTCCTCATCTCGATGATCAGCCTCGGCGTTGGGCTCGTGCTCTTCGTGTTTGTCGGAGCGTTGGTGTACCAGCGCTACGTGCTTGAGTCCTTGCCCGTGAGCAAGTTCGCGGCGACGTCGTTCATCGCTATTGCTCCCACGGCCATCATCGCGGTTGGCCTGTTCAAGCTGATGCGCCTGTTCGAAGCCGGGACGCCAATCGATCTCTCGGCAGATGCGGTACGGGCCATCTCCGTGCTCGGAATCCTCGTCGCCTGGGGCTTCGCCGCGTGGGCGTTCGTGATGGCCGTTGTTGTGGTGGCCTCCTATCTGCGCAAACTCGACTTCCCCTATGCGCTGTCCTGGTGGGCCTATACGTTCCCGCTGGGGGCGCTCGCGGTGTCCACCGGTGTGGCGTGGAAGGTGACGGGGTTCGACAGCATCCGTTGGTTCTACCTGGCCGTGCTCGTCGCCCTGGCCGTTGTATGGGTCATCGTCGCTGCGAGAACGGCGGTCGCGGTCTGGACGGGCAAGGTGCTGCAGTCTCCGCATTGAGACGGTCATATCTTCGAGTCAAGACTGCTGACGACCTGGCGATTGACCTGGTTGCCGGGACCATACGCTCAACGTCGCTCGATGAGTCCATCGAAGGGTACGAAGCCGCACGCGCGACTGGCTGGGAGACCCGGCTACACCCCACGCTGCAGGGTGAGGAGCATCACGCTCGGCTCGAGAGCAACGATCGCATGGTTCAGGTTCGCCTCCATGTACACCCACGAGTCGGCTGAGACCTCAACCGACTCTTCGCCAAGTGTGAGATCCAGACGGCCCTCGACGACCTGGAGGATGGCCGGAACGGCGGCCGTGTGATCGGTCAGTTCCTGTCCCTCGTCAAAAGCGAACACGACAACGCGGATGCCGTCCCCTTTGAACAGCACGCGGCTCAGGGTTCCGTCGACGGGGATCTCGATGTCATCGAGGAGGTGGGGGAAGAGGACGAAAGAAGGTGGTGTGGTCATGGAAGGGAGTGTACGGGGGGAGAGCTACCAGCCGCTAGCTACCAGCCCGAACCAACCGGGGGACATCAGTACCCCGCGGCGCCGTCACCGCAAGGTAATGACTGTGATGCCCGGGGGGTGGGAGTGGCCCATGGCGGGGAGTGCGGAGGGGACTTCCTCGAGCGAGATCGTTCGGGTGACGAGCTTGTCGGGAGCGAGGCGACCGTCGGCGATCATCTGCAGCATCTCGGGGTAGCGGTGGGCCTGCATCCCGTGGCTTCCGAGAATCTCCAACTCGCGGCCGATGACGGATCCCATCGGCACCGAAGTGTCATCGGTCGGAAGGAGGCCGACCTGAATGTGCCGACCTCTCGGTCGCAGTGATGTGACGGAGGACTTGACGGCCGCAGGATGGCCCACCGCATCGATCGACAAATGCGGACCCCCGCCGGTGGCCGCTCGCACCGAGTCGACGACCTCGTCTGGAGCGACTTCGGAGACGATCGCTTCCGCGCCCAGAGATACTGCGAACGCCCGTGCCTCCGGATCCGGGTCGATCGCCACCACCTGTGCTCCGTGGGCCCGAGCAATCATGAGCGCAGCGAGCCCCACGCCACCACAACCGTGGACGGCCACCCACTCGCCCTCCCTGACCCGGCCTTGATCGACGACCGCGCGGAACGCGGTGGCGAACCGACAGCCCAATGTGGCAGCGGTGGCGGTCTCGACTGTGTCTGGGACCGCCACCAGGTTGCGATCGGCGAAGCGGAGTGCCACAAACTCGGCGAAGGATCCAGACCCGGTGAAGCCCGGCTGGAACTGGTCGCCACAGACCTGCTCGTTGCCTGCCTTGCAGTCCTCGCACGCCCCGCAACCGGCGACGAACGGTACCGTGACCCGGTCGCCGATCCGCCATTTCGAGACACTCCCTCCGATCTCGACGACCGTTCCCACAAGCTCATGTCCCGGGATGTGGGGGAGGGCGATGTCGGGATCGTGGCCCATCCAGCCATGCCAGTCACTGAGGCAGAGTCCGGTGGCCTCTACTCGAACCACGACACCATCGGCTTCAGGAGTTGGCTCCGGGACGTCGATGAGGTCGAGCGGACCCTCGAATGCCGTGTAGACGATGGCTCTCATGCCGTTTGATTCCCTCCGTCGCGGACCTCTCCTTCATCGTATCGCCGCGTGATCTCCTGACCGGCGTTCTCGCCTGGGCGGGGTTGGCCTGCAACAATCCGTAGGTGCAGGGTCCCACTCGTATTGCGTATGGCTCCGGCCGGCGCGCCCCGATCGCTCTCATCGGGGCGACCGCCGCGGTCGCGCTCATGTACGCCGCAACGCCGTGGTTGATCACGCCGGTCGCAGAGCGGTATGGCGTGAGCGAGGGTGCCGTCGGCGCCGTCTCGGTTGCCCAAGTTGGAGCGTTCGCCGCTGCGAACTTCCTGTTCCCTCGGCTTCTGGCTCCGACCGGGCGGATCCTGCGCTTCGCCGCTTTGAGCCTGGTCGTATTGAACCTCTTGAGTGCGGTACCCGACATCTTCGTAGTCTTGGTAGTCCTGCGTCTCGCCGCTGGACTCGCGGCGGGCACCATGACGTGGCTTGCCTGGACGAACGCGATGAAGGTGCGCACCTCCATGGCCGCGATTGCGTCCACCGGGCCGATCACAACTCTCGTTGCGGCCCCGCTGCTTGCCTACATTGCCGGTTACGGCGACCGCCTGGTCTACGTCCTGATGGCCGTCGCCACCATCCCGGCCGCTGTCTTGGGAGCGAAGATCAGCGGCGAACGCAGACAGAGAGGCGTCGTGAGCCGGTCGCGCTCGAATCGGGTGCTCTTGGCAGGGCTCGCTGGTTCAACCCTGTTTGGGTCGGCGCTCTTCATCAACGAGGCGATCGTTGCGCGCGACATCCATGGGATCCCGGAGTTCGCGGCCTCCATTGCGTTCAGTCTCAATGCAGCCGGCGGTCTGCTCGGCGCACGTCTCTCGTCCAGACATCGACGACCGGGATGGTGGCTCGCTTCGATCGGACCGGCCGCGGTGATGACGGTCTTCGGTCCACCCGTGTTCTTCTTCGTCGGGATGGCGTGGTGGGGATTTGCCTTCTGGATGGGGATCCCGGGTGTTCTCCAGATGCTGTCCGATCGTTCGTTGGCGCCGAGTGAACGGGCAGGGGACGCGCAGGGCCTCATGGCCGTCGGGCGCGCGATCGGGCCGATCCTTGGTGGAGCGTTCGTGGACCTGGGCTCGTTGACCGGCCTCGCGGTGATTGCCGGCGTCGGCCTGGTCGGGTCCGGCGCTACGGTGATCGGAGTCCAGGAAGGCCGGGAGATGCTGCCGCCAACGGACCCGAGGACCGCCTAGCACCTCGGCACGTCCTGTAGATCCGGCGTAGTCTGGGACCATGGACTTCCGGGTTCTCGGGCCGCTGGCGGTGCGAGAGAGGGACCGGGCTCTGAAGCTCGGGGGATACCGGCAGCAGCTCGTGCTTGCCGTATTGCTGCTCCACCCGCAACGCGAGCTCACGGCAGACTTCCTGATCGACTCGGTGTGGGGAGACGAGCCCCCCCGGTCAGCTCGCAAGACCCTGCAGGCGTACATGTCACGACTGCGGCGAACTCTGGGAGAGGGCGTGATCGGGTCGACGCAACACGGCTACACCATACGCGTCACATCTGCACAGCTCGACTCCCTCCAATTCGAGGACCTCTCCGCTCGGGCGACCGACCTCCTGCGCTCGAACCCGGCAGGCGCTGCCGACCTTCTCGGGCGTGCGCTCTCGCTGTGGCGCGGGATGCCGTTCGGAGATCTGGGCTACGAACCAGCCATTCAGCCGGAAGCGCAACGCCTCCTCGAACTGCGCCTCATGGCCCTTGAGAGTCGCATCGCCGCCGACCTGGAACTGGGACATGCCGGAGTGCTCGTCGCCGAGCTGGAGCAACTCGTTGAAGAGCATCCGCTGCGTGAGCGATTCCACGAACAGTTGATGCTCGCTCTCTATCGGTCGGAACGGCAGGCCGACGCGCTGCGGGCGTATCAGATTGCGGGGGCGGTGCTCGGAGAAGAACTGGGCATCGAGCCGTCGCGGCGTTTGCAGGCTCTGGAGGAGAAGATCCTGCTGCAGGATCCGTCGATCGACAGACCGGCGGTACAGCCGCCGCCGAGCGCTTCGGCCCTCGAGCGAAACCCCTACAAGGGTTTGCGCCCGTTCTTGGAGGCAGACGCCGACGACTTCTTCGGACGCGATGATCTGATCGACGTTCTCGCGAAGAGGGTCGAGGAGGCTCCCTTTGTCGTGGTTGTCGGCGCCAGCGGTAGCGGCAAGTCCAGCGTCGTACGAGCCGGACTCATTCCCCGACTGCGGGAGACTCGTGAGGACTCGTGGGAGATCGCTGCAATGGTGCCGGGGACGCACCCGTTTCTGGAGCTCGCGCAAGCATTCGGTCGGTTGACCAACGACGCGCGCGGCGACGACCTCGACCTCCTGCGAGCCGTGCAGCAGGCGGCATCCTTGGAGGATTGTCGACATCTCTTGGTGATCGACCAGTTCGAAGAGCTATTCCATCGCGAGATCGACGAGCGCGAACGCTCTCGATTCTTGTGCAACCTGGTCGAAGCGGTCGAGGATCCGTATTCACAACTCACCGTGCTGGCCACCCTGCGGGCGGACTTCTACGACCGAGCGATTGCGGAACCCGGGTTGAGCCCCTTTGTCGCAGAACACACGGTCACGGTGGCCCCGATGAGCGCTGCAGAACTGGAATCAGCAGCAGCACAACCGGTTGCCCGGATGGGAATTCAGTTCGAGCCCGAACTCATCGCCGAGCTCTCGAGCGACATGACCGGCCAACCCGGATCCCTCCCTCTGTACCAGTACGTTCTGACACAGCTGTTCGACGAGCGGACGGGATCGATGCTCACTCGATCCACCTATCACCAGATCGGTGGGCTCAGCGGTGCGCTCGCCCGCCGCGCTGAGCGTGTGTATGTCAATCTCGATTCCGATTGCCAGACCATTGCCAGGCAACTCCTTCTGCGGTGCGCCTCCGTCGGCGCAGACCAACCCGACACGCGCCGCCGAGTGGATCGCACGGAGATCGACGATCTTGGCCTCGACGCGGTCAGTGTCCAAGCGACGCTCGATGCCTTCGATCAGGCGCGGTTGCTGTCATTCGATCGGGACCCGGCGACCGGACACACGACCGTTGAGGTTGCACACGAGTCACTCCTCGCTGAATGGCCGCGCCTCCGCAGATGGCTCGACGATGCACGCGAGGATCTCCGCCTGCACGCCATCCTCGCAGGCCAGGTCACTGAGTGGGAGAACTCGCATGGGAGTCCTGACTACCTCCTCAGCGGAGCCCGACTCGAGCAGTATGAGGCGTGGTCGGAGGAAAGCTCGGTCAGCCTCACAGCCTCGGAACGCGACCTCATCGAGCGAAGCATCGATCGGCGTGACGCCAACCAGGCAGCCGAGCAAGCCCGACGCAACCACGAACTCGAGGTCGAACGGAAGTCCGTTCGCCGGCTGCGATGGCTCGTTGGCGCAACCACGATTGCGGTCTTGGTTGTGAGCGCCTTGTCCATCTTCGCCGCAAACCGCAGCCGAGATGCCGTTGCCAACGAGCGCGAGGCACGCGCGCGTGAATTGGCGAGCTCCGCACGAAACGCCCTCGCGGCCGACCCCGAACTCGCGGTGCTGCTCGCGCTCGAGGCCGTGGACGCAACGCGCTCTACGGAAGGCCACGTGCTCAGAGAAGCCGAGGAAGCGCTCCACCTCGCTGTGAACTCCCAGCGGCTTGTTGGAGAAGCGAGCGGAGAGTGGGCCGTTGAATTCACATCCTCCGGAGAGCTGGTCGTGGGCGGCGACCGAGTACGGTTCATCGATCCGCTGACCGGGTCGATGCAGAGCGAGTTCGCTCCCCATATGGGCGAACGTGACATAGAAGCCTTGGCCGTCAGTCCCGACGGCAGGTTCCTGGCGACGGCCGAGGGCTCCTCCCTCGTAGTCCGGGAGGTCGGCTCGGGTGCTGTCGTGATGAAAGAGAACCTGGATGAGGTGGTCTTCAACGTGGCGTTCAGCCCCGACGGCCGCATGGTGGCCGCGCTGGCCCCATGGGGCGATGGGATCAAGGTGTGGAGCTTCGAGGATGGCGAAGCGCTCCTCGAGATCGTCGAGCCGGGAGGATGGCCGGAGGACAATTGCTGCCCTGCAACGGCGTTGATCTTCAGTCCGGACAACCGCGAAGTCCTCGCAACGACTTGGTCGGGCGAAGTGTTGATCGTCGACGTCGCGAGCGCCGAGCGGGTAGCGACGCTCGCCGGTCACGATGGGCCGGTCACCGGTGTTGCCTATCTCCCCGACGGCCAAACGATCGTGACAAGCAGCTTCGATGGATCGGTGCGATTCTGGGACGGAGTGACAGGTTCGGAACTCTCGTCGTTTGACGCCGGCGTCGGCCAAGTGGTGTCGCTCGCCATCAACCCGAACGGAACGAAACTGCTGACTGGAGGAGACGGGGGCATGGTGAGCCTGTGGTCGACCTCATCCGGAGGTACACGGCTCGAGGCGACGCTCTCTCCCGGCCATCAGTCATTTGTGCTTGGGGTGGCATTCGACAAGTCCGGGGAAGTTGCAGCCTCGGTTGGCTACGACAAGAAGGTCCTCGTGTGGAACGTAGCGCCGCGCGGCGAGATTGCCGCCTGGACGGCCGGCCGTCCGGTTGCGTTTGCAGGTGACGGGACGCACATCGCGACGACCGGACCCGAAGGGGGCAGCATTGTCATCCGGCGTACTTCCGACTGGCAACCGATAACTGTGATCGCCGATGCGGCGGCCGGCACGCCTTCCGAGTCCGACCAATGGCATCAAATCGGTGGTATCGCAGTGACTCCCGCACTCGACCGCGTTGCCGTCGTGAGCGCCGATGATACCGATGGGTTGGGATCGGTCTCCGTGTGGGACGCAACAACCGGAAGGAAGCTGCACACCCTTCTCGAGGACGTGCTCCTCAAGGGATCGGTGGACTTCAGCGACGACGGTCACCTGGTGGCTGCCGCGGTGTGCAACCGCCCAGGCCCGACCGCCTACGTCTGGAATGTGGAGACCGGCGAACAGGTCTTCCGCGCCCCATCGAGCGATTGCGGGCAGTCGATTGACTTGGATACGACGGGCCGGCTGCTCGCGGTGCAAACGATTGACGAAAACGGGCCGAACGTTCGCGTATGGGACATCGGCACGGGGAGCGAAGTGTTCGCCCGCGACCATCATCCGGCGTGGATCGGTGCCGTGCAATTCAGCCCCGACGGTTCCCAACTCCTCACCGGCGGTGGCGACGGAACGGTCATCGTTTGGGACATCGAGACCGGCGACCTGAAGCGCGTGTTGACGGGCCACACCGGTGCCGTGGAAGACGCAACGTGGTCATCCGACGGACGGTCGATCATCTCGGGGAGCCACGACGGAACCGTCCGCGTCTGGGATGTCACGAGCGGCGAAATGCTCGTAGTCCTCGAAGGGCACGACACGTGGCCGTTCCTCGACATGACCGACGACCGCCGGTACGTCGTCACTGCCACGCCGGGATTGGTTCGGATATGGACGCTCGACATTGACGAACTGACGGGCATTGCCCGGACACGCGTCGGGCGGTCGCTCAACGCTGCCGAATGCCTGGCCTTCCACTTCACGGAGTGTCCAACCGCCCCTTGAGGCTGGTATGCAGCCAATCTGCAGCCGGGGAGGTGGAGACTGCACCGTGGTTGAAAGGAGGAATCAGATGCGGAAACTCCGCTCGATGCTTGTTGTCTCACTCATGGTGGTGGCTTCCTGCTCCTCTTCGAGCGAGCCGATGGCTGTCCAAATCACGAACCCACTCGGCCCGTCCGGCAGTTCCGTGCCGGCCACCGGACCGGCCGTTGACGAAGGCGTCATGTGTGATGTCGTGACGTACCAGGAAGGCGACTTCTTCGACTTGGACGGCAACGCGGTCACCGACGAAACGCGAGACCAATTGATGCAGGTTGAGGCGGAGACCGGTGAGGAGGTCTTCAGCGCGAAGAACGGTTCGTGGACCTGCGCCGACGGTTCGGGCACGTTTGACACCCTTGAGACGTTCACGTTGGCAAGGCAGGACTACGACTTCGATGGATCGAACGATGCCGCCACGTGGACCGTGGAGAACGGAACAGGCGACTACGAGGGCCTCACGGGCTCGGGGAAAGTGGTTGTCGACTTCTCGAAAGAGACGGTCGTCTACGAAGGCGAGCTGCAGGAGTAGAGGGGTCGGCATCGGGTCGCGAGGACACGTCCGTTCCGGCGGACAAGAGCGCCTCGTGGTCAAATCAACGATTCCCGGGCGCCGCTCTGCATTCGCAGGGCGGCGCCCCCGGGGGTTCACCCGAATCGTACGTCGACACCGGATGCGGACCGCCGAGACCCTCCCACAACGTGGCATAGCGCACGACGATAAGCTCCCAGGACACCTGCCAGCAGCACAGCGGGCGACGAAGCGCGAGAGGAGCCATGCAATGAGTCGATCCGGAGTGCGCTCCATAGATGCCACGTCTGCGAGCGGTCAGCGCGCGAGCGAGCGTCTCGCGAATGACCGCGTGGGATGGTTGGCCACGGTGGCGCCGGACGGCACCCCCCAGGTATCGCCAATTTGGTACCTCTGGGATGGTGTCGAGATCCTTGTCTACAGTCTCGAATCGCCGAGGGCACGCAACGTCGCTGCGCATGATCGCGTCTCTCTACACCTCGACGGCAACGGACTCGGGGGCGACATTGTGATCGTCGAAGGTCGGGCCCGGATCGACGATTCAATACCGAGCGCGGCCGAGAACGGCGCCTACTTGGCCAAATACGGTCCGGTGATGGATGACCACGGCTGGACACCGGAATGGTTCGCCGGCCGCTACTCGGTGCCGATCCGTGTGACGCCGACCCGGTTCAGGTACTGGTAGCCCATCGACGGCGGTGTACGGATGAATACCCCTGACTCTGGAAACGATTGGAGCGAGCTTCGGTCTCCCAGGCCGCTTCGTCGGCGCGGCGCCGTATGGAAGCGGCCACATCAACGACACCTACGTCCTCCGATTCTCCGATGGTGGAGGACTGGTTCGGTACGTCCTTCAGCGCGTCAACCAGGCGGTCTTCAAGGATGTGCCCGCCGTCATGGAGAACGTCGATCGGGTGACCCGCCACATACGCAACGCGTTGGAAGAGCAAGAGAAACCAGATCGCTCACGCCGGGCCATGAACCTGCTGCCGACTCGTGATGGAAACATCTATCACGTCGACGTTCGGGGCGACTACTGGCGTGCCTACCGGTTCGTTGAAGGGGCCAGGTCATACGATGTGTTGACGACCCACGATCAGGCGTACGAGGTAGCGCGAGCCTTCGGCGCATTCCAAACGATGCTTGCCGATCTCCCGGAACCTCCGCTACACGAGACGATCCCGAGATTCCACGATGGTCCCGACCGATTCCGTGCGTTCTTGGAAGCCGTGGAACAGGATTCGCTCAACCGGGCCGGGGGCGCACGACCGGAGATCGAGTTCCTCGTCGAGAACGAAGCCACGCTCGATCGGTTCCCCGCACTTGTCAGCAGCGGTGCTGTGCCGCTCCGGGTAACGCACAACGACTGCAAGAGCAACAATGTCTTGATCGACGACGTGACCGGAGAGGGGATCTGCGTTATTGATCTCGACACGCTGATGCCCGGTCTCGTGCTCTACGACTTTGGCGACATGGTCCGCACCGGCACCTGTGCGGTGGCCGAGGATTGGCAGAATCTCGACGACGTGCACATGGATCTGGAGCGGTTCGAGTACCTCACGCGCGGGTACCTGTCATCGGCGGGAGGATTCCTCACCTCAGCGGAGATTGGCCAGTTGGCATTCTCCGGACAGGCGATCACCCTCACGCTCGGCGCCCGGTTCCTGACAGACCACCTCCTGGGCGATACCTACTTCAAGACGCACCGACCCAACCACAACCTCGAACGATGCCGCGTGCAGTTCGAGTTGGTCCGATCCATGGCAGCCCAGGAAGCAGCGATGCATGCCGTCGTCAAGTGCGCCGCGGCTGAGCAGGGCACGTCCCGGCGTTCGGCCGACTTCTCGGCAAGCTAGGCGTCGGAATCGTCGGGCGAATCTGGACCGTCGAGGTGGTCGGCGCCGGCGCCGAGGGCCGCACCGATTGCGACGCCCACGGCGATCCACACAGGGCTCGAGGTTGCGGCGAACAGCGCCGCCCCCACACCAGCCCCAAGGGCCACGCCCGCGCCCACGGTGAGCCCCGGTGGTCTGCTATTCGCCATGATCCTGATGCTACCGACCATGCCTCTCATACGTCGTCCACAACGGCCGGCAGTGCAGATTCCCGAGTGCTGCTCAGTCCTAGAGTGCAGTCCCGCACGACACAACGGCGCGCCACGACCCTGCGGTGCGCCGTTTCCGGCGAGGAGAGGCTGCTGATGACCGTCACCGATCGCACTCGATGGTTCGGCCTTGCGGTGCTCAGCCTGGGTGTGGCAATGATCATCGTGGATGCCACGATCGTGAACGTCGCCCTCCCGTCGATCATCCGGGAGTTCAACCTTGCCCTGGCCGACGCGGAATGGATCAACTCGATCTACTCGCTGGTCTTCGCGGCACTCCTGATCACCCTCGGCAAGGTCGGCGATATGTACGGCCGGCGCCGCATGTTCATGATCGGACTGGTCATCTTCGTCGGGGCCAGCATGATGGCCGGTCTGTCCACCGATGGGTCCTCGCTGATCTTCGCCCGATTCCTCCAGGGGGTCGGTGCGGCGGTGATCCTGCCGGCAACGCTGTCGACCGTGAATGCGACTTTCCAGGGCAAGGAACGGGGGATTGCCTTCGGAGTGTGGGGCTCGGTCATCGGTGGCATGGCTGCACTGGGGCCACTGCTCGGCGGCTGGCTCACCACCGAGCACTCGTGGCGTTGGGCGTTCTACATCAACGTGCCGATCGGTGCGATCGCCCTCATTGGTGCGATCCTGTGGGTGAAGGAGACTCGCGACACCGAACTGCAGCGCGGATTTGACATCCCCGGCATCTTCCTGTCGGGTCTCGGAATGGCGGCGGTCGTGTTCTCGCTGATCGAAGGCCCGCGACTTGGATTCTTCAAGCAGATTGACACCTTCAGCGCAGGGCCGTTCACCTGGCCGGAGGCGTGGATCTCGCCGGTGGTTGGGACCTTCGTGCTGGGGGTCGTTCTCCTGGTCGGATTTGTCCTGAACGAGAAGGTACGCGCGGAGCGCGGCCGGGCCGTGCTCTTCGATCTCTCCCTTTTCCGGTTCAAGTCGTTCTCGCTCGGCAACTCTGCCGCAGCAACCCTGAGTTTGGGGGAGTTCGGACTCGTATTCGTGCTCCCGCTGTTCCTCCAGGCCGTATTCGGCTACTCGGCATTCAAGACCGGGTTGCTCCTGCTCTCTTTGGCGATCGGAGCCTTCATCGGAGGGCCGACGGCCGGGATGCTTGCCACCAAGATCGGCCCACGGCGAGTCGTCAGCGCCGGCATGGGCATGGAGGCCGTCGCGATTCTCGCGGTTGCGCTCCTGATTGCTCCCGAGCGGAGCGGATGGACGTTCATTCTCCCTCTGTTCGTCTACGGCGTCGGTGTGGGTTTGGCGAGTGCCCAACTGACCAGCGTGATCCTGTCAGAGGTGCCGCCGCGAGAGTCGGGCCAGGCCTCCGGGATGCAGTCCACGTTCCGTCAGGTCGGGGCCGCAATCGGGATCGCTCTACTCGGCACGGTCCTGTCGGCAGGTCTCCGAAGCGGGACCATCGACAACCTGGCGGCCATTCCGGACCTCCCCGCGGTCGCTCAGGAAGGAATCGTCGAAGCCGTGGCGGGTTCGGCCGGGCAGGTACTCCCTGCACTGGCGGAACAGCCTGGATCGGAGGCCGTCGTCATTGCGGTGTCCGATGCCTTCGCCTCAGCCGCCCAGACGACGGGTTTCGTTGCCGTTGCGTTTGTGTTCTTGGGGTTTCTGCTCTCGACCCAATTGCCAGACATCCGCTACAGCGATCGGGGAGCCTCGACCCCCCGGGAGGAGTGAGACCGTTCGGTCGGGGTTGCCCTCTTCGAGGGCTCACTGCCCGTCGAGTGACGTGACCCAGGTGGGCCGCCGGTGCGGTCGGTCCCTGAGCGGCGGGACCGTCAACGATGGTTGACGCACCCGGAGGTGTCAACTACGGTTGACGCCATGACCGATCTCCACTCGATCCCGAGCCCGGAGGAGCCTGCCGAGGCACTCGCCGCAGTGGTGTCGCTCCGTCGCCTCGCGGATCGCCTTGAACTGGCGTCCGTCCAGTGTGCGATCGATCAAGGATGGTCCTGGACACAGGTGGCCCAAGCGCTCGGCGTGACGCGTCAAGCTGCCCACAAGCGCCACGCGCGTCGCCTTCGCACCGGGCCCGACGGAACGGACGAGTCGTGAAGCGCGCCAGGATGTACGACATTCGGTTCATGCAGGCCCTCTTCCCGGCCGCGGAGGCCGAGGCCGCGGCAATGGGGGAGAAGGAACCAGGGGCTGAACACCTGATCTTGGTTTCGCTCGACTTCGAGGAAGGCTCGTCTCGTCGTGTCTTCGAGCGTACCGGGGCCGATCCCGACCAGTTCCGAGCAGCCGTCATCGCACAGCACGAAGAGGCCCTACGTTCGGTCGGGATCGCCGAAGCCGAAGCGGGGATCGACGACCGGCTTCCCGGGCCGCCGGACCGACCTGGTGCCGTCTACCGCAGCGCGCCGTCCGCTCGCGAAGTGTTCCCGGAGGTCGTGAAGCTCGTAAAGCGGGACAACTCGCGTCTCTCTGGCGCCTATCTGCTGCTTGTGGCTTCGCAGATGGAGTGCGGAAGTACGGCACGGGCCCTCGCGAGCATGGGGGTCGATCGTGGTGATCTTGCAGCAGCGGCGCAAGCTGAGATCGATGAGCTCAACGCCTGAGGACGACTGACGGCATATCCAGGCGTGGTTGACTGAAGCCATGACCACACGAGAACACGAGATCACGGCCCGGGTCGATCTGTGTGCGTCCGACGGACGCCACCTCAATCCAGCGGCCAAGGGATGGTCGCGATCGATCCTTCATCGGGCGAACCTCACGGGTCGGTGGGGCCGGACGAAGCGATGGGACTACTGGGCGATCCAATCCGAGGACTTCATCGTTGCGGTCACGATCGCTGACATTGACTACCTGGGACTCGCCATCGTGGACTGGATTGAGCCCAAGACTCACCGTTCAGGTGGCAGGTCCGTCATGGCCCCCCTTGGCCGCGGCGTCGCATTGCCAGACGACGGAGCGACGGGCCGACTCGAATTCTCGAGCGGCAACCTCCGCATCGCGATCGACTACGGCGAAGACGCAACGGATCTCATGGCCGCCTGGACGGAGAAGGATGGCACCGGCGCGGGTCTCACAGCATCCGTCGCAGCGCCACCCGGGCACGAATCCCTCAATGTCGTGATCCCGTGGTCGGAGACACAGTTCCAGTTCACCTCGAAGCACCAGGCGCGCCCCGCGACCGGATCCGTCACCGTCGGCGGCCGCACCTACGAACTCGGGGGAGTGGCAGGCGACGCGTGGGGAATCCTTGATATCGGACGCGGCCGGTGGCCCTACCAAACGCAGTGGAACTGGGGCGGCGGCGCCGGTCACGCGACCAGCGGCGAAGTCGTCGGTGTGCAGATCGGTGGGAAATGGACCGACAACACCGGCTTCACCGAGAACGGGGTCTTCATCGATGGTCGCCTGGTCAAGATCGGAGAGGAACTCGAGTGGCTCTACGACTGGGATCACCCGCTCGAACCGTGGCGGGTCCGGTCGAATGAGCAGAACCTGGACCTGACGTTGGCACCGCTCCACGACCGGCATGCCAATACCAATCTCGGTGTTCTCACGAACGAGGTGCATCAGGTCTTTGGTCATTGGACGGGAACAGTGCCCGATGGCGACGGCTCGGTTCTTCGCGTTGAAGGGATCCTCGGGTTCGCCGAAGAGGCCCGCGCGCGCTGGTAGCCACCTGAGCGGATCGGGGGCACCGGCTCTTGCGCCACTGCCGTGGCCGGATATCCTTCGGACACAACCTGGGGAGGATCACGTGGAAGTCATTTGTATGAGGCATATCGACGCACCGACCGAGACGGTGTGGGCGCTCATGACGGATCTGGAATCGTTCCCGGAGACCATCAGCGGAATCGAGAGCGTCGAGCGCCTCGATGACGGCACTGGGTTCGGGCTTGGCACGACGTGGCGCGAGACCCGCACCCTGTTCGGTCGCACGGCCACCGAAGACATGTGGGTCACGGAGTTCGAGCCTGGCCGCTCCTATGTGGTCGAAGCGAACTCCCACGGCGCTGAATACCGGACTTCACAGCGCATCGAACCCGACGGGGACGGGAGTCTCCTCACGATGACGTTCAGCGGTACTGCGACCGGGACCATTTCGAGGGTCATGTCGGCGACCGTCGGGCGATTGTTCGCCAAAGCCACGAAGAAGGCTTTTGAGCAGGATCTTGCGGACATCGCCGCCGCGGCCGAAGCCGCGTCGTAGCCGCCGGTCTTCTAGGAGAACACCACGGTCCGATGACCAATGAGGAACACGCGCTCCTCAACATGGGCTCGCACCGCCCTTGACAACACCAGACGCTCGATATCGCGCCCGGCCGTGACCATGGACACGGGAGTGTCGGCGTGATTGACGGGCGTGACATCCTGCGTGATGATCGGGCCCTCGTCAAGGTCGGCGGTGACATAGTGGGCCGTTGCGCCGATCAGCTTCACGCCGCGTTCCCATGCCTGGTGGTATGGCCGACCTCCCTTGAAGCCGGGCAGGAAAGAGTGGTGGATGTTGATGATGCGCCCGGCGAGGCGGTCGCAGACTTCGGGGCTGAGGATCTGCATGTAGCGGGCGAGCACGACGAGATCGATGCTCTGCTCGTCGATCAGCGACAGCAGCTCGGCGTCGGCGGTGTCACGCGTGTCGGGAGTGATCGGGAGGTAGCGGAACTCGATGCCCTCGCGCTCAACCGTTGACCGGAGGTCCTCGTGGTTGGAGACGACGATCGGGATGTCGGCCTTCAACTCGCCCGAGTGGTGCCGAATGAGCAGATCGAGGAGACAGTGGTCGTACTTCGAGACCAGAATCATGACACGAGGGTGATCGTCCGCACGACGCACCCGCAGCGTTGCGCCGAACTCCTGCACCCGATCCTCAAGATGAGTGGCAATCGCCCCCGGATCGTCGAGATCGTCCTCGAATACCGTGCGCATCACAAAGGTGTTGGTCGCATGGTCCGTGAACTGCTTGTTCGCGATGATGTTGGCGTCGAGTTCGAGCAGGCCGGTCGCGAAGCTGGCGACGATGCCGCGGGCGTCAGCGCAGGTCAGGGTGAGGATGAATGCGTTCATGGCTCCAAGAGGCTACCGCACGCCGACTGAACACTCCGTGGGTATGTGAACAAACGCGGAACTCCCGCTCGATCGGGAACACTCCTCCGTACTCTCGTGGTTGTCACCAGGAGAGCACGAGAGGACCAACATGGCCAACTTCCTGAAGCGCTATCGGTGGCTGCTGGCCGGCGTCGGCATTGCCGTCGTCGTTCTTGCCTTCTTGGCGTTCCGACCGGACAAGCTCTTTGTCGACGACGCCGTGGACGAATCACTCGCCGACGCGTTCACCACGGTGACGACGGGGACCGCCCCGCCAACGACGACGACAACAACACGTCCGACCGACACAACAGCGCCGGAAGGCACGCCAACGTCCACGACGCAGGCGCCCACAACTACGACCGCGGCACCATCGGGACCGGTGGAGATGACCACCGGCAGCTTCTACGGCATCGATCACGCTGCTGAAGGCACGGCAACCGTCTACGAACAGGACGGGCGATACGTTCTCCGGTTCGAAGACGATACCGACATCCAGAATGGTCCTGATCTCTTCGTCTGGCTCCTCCCAACCGAAGACTACGAGGGAGGAACTCCGCCCGTCTACCTGGACCTTGGGAAGATCAAGGGCAACGTCGGCGGCCAGAACTACGAACTGCCATCGGAGTTCGACCCAGCCGTGCATCGCACGGTGATGGTCTGGTGTGTACGGTTCGCGGAACCGTTCGCCGCAGCGCCCTTGGCCTAGTTAACGACACGCACCTGTCGCGACCGCTGCGGAACCGCCGACCGATACGCGGGGGTTGGCCCGACCCGGACTACGCTCCCCGGCCATGCCGAAGCAGGACCGATGGGCTCAAGACGACGTGCTCGCCGACTTCAACAAGCGGGAGTACCGCGTGCTCGATGTCAGCGTTGGAATGACGCTCAAACACACCGGGTCCGGGTTCACCGGCACCGTCGCCGAGTTCACGCAGGGCGCCGATGTCGTTCTCACCAGCGAGTGGGGCGAGCAGCAGTCGTTCCCAGCCCACGACGGTGCCTTCATGCACAACGGATCGCGCGTCGCGATGCGTGCGCCTGCCACCACCAAACGAAGCAAGTTGCGATTCACCGCCTCAGGCTCTATCGACGCGGGAGCGTCGCGAGCACGCACCGCCCGGGCAAGCCGCATATGGGTCGAGGGCATCCACGACGCCGAACTGATCGAAAAGATCTGGGGTGACGATCTCCGAGAAGCAGCCGTGGCCGTCGAACCGTTGCACGGAGCAGATGATCTCGGGCCGGCGGTCGACGCCTTCCGGCCCGGCCCTCGCCGTCGACTCGGGATCCTCCTCGATCACCTCGTCGATGGCTCAAAGGAGTCGCGCATCGCCGAGACGATTCGCGACCGAAACGTGCTGATCTGCGGCCACCCGTACGTCGACATCTGGGCCGCGATCAAACCGCAGACGATCGGCATCACGACTTGGCCCGAGGTGCCGATTGGCGAGCCATGGAAGGAAGGCGTGATCAATCGCCTGGGTCTCGGCACCGTGTCCGGCGTGTTCTGGGGGAAGGTCCTCGCTTCGGTGATGTCCTACCGGGATGTTGAGACACCGCTCGTGAACGCCGTAGAGCAACTCATCGATTTCGTGACCGTGGACGACTGACCGCCTCCAACGTTGCGGTCGATGCGGTCAACCGGTGTTGCGCATCCCTGCCGCAATGCCGTTGACCGTCAGGAGGAGCGCCCGCTCGAGTGCGGGATCGTCTTCGCCACCGCGGCGCCGTTCGAGCAGCGAGACCTGGAGCAGGTTCAGCGGGTCGAGGTAGTAGTCGCGGACGGCGAGGGTCCGCCGCAGGACAGGGAGTCGATCGAGGATGTCGGCGCCGGTGAGACGTTGCACCTCGACCACCGTCCGCTCGTATTCTTCACGTATGAGGTTGAGAAGGTCTCGATGCTGGGGATCGACCAGTTCGCGCACATAACGCGAAGCGATCTCGAGATCGGTCTTGGCCAGCGTCATCTCGACGTTCGAGATGAAGGTCTGAAAGAACCGGAACTGATCGAACATCTCTTCCAGGATGCTCCAATGCCCGGCGCGGCGCATGGCCTCCAAGCCCGTGCCTACGCCATACCAACCCGGGACGATCTGGCGCGACTGTGTCCAGCCGAAGACCCAGGGAATCGCCCGCAGGTCGTCGAGACCGGCGTTGCCTCCGGGCCGGCGAGACGGCCGTGATCCGATATTCATCTCAGCGAGTTCCTCCACCGGCGTTGCCGCGAGGAAGTACTCAATGAGTCCGGGAGCGTCGACGAGATTCCGATAGCCGGCGTAGGCCGCCACCGAGAGTTCCTCCATCGCTGCCGTCCAACGCTCCAGAACGTCCCTCGGCTGTCGAGACGCCCGGTGAAGAAGCGAGGCTTCGAGCACGGATGAGAGCGCCAATTCGAGATTGCGATGGGCAAGCGATGGCAAACCGTACTTGTCCGAGATGATCTCGCCTTGCTCGGTAACCTTGATTGGGCCGTCGACCGTGCCGAACGGCTGTGCGAGGATCGCCTGGTGGGTCGGTCCGCCGCCGCGCCCGATCGTGCCGCCACGGCCATGGAAGAGACGAAGAGATACGCCGTGGCGCTTGGCTGCATTGTGGAGATGGCGCTGCGCCTTGTAGATCTCCCATTGCGATGTCGTTATGCCCCCGATCTTGTTCGAGTCGGAGTAGCCGAGCATGACTTCCTGCACGTTGCCGCGTAGCTCAACAATCTCCCGGTATGGGGCGCAGCTCAGCATGCGGTCCAGCAGGTCACCGGCTCGGCGGAGTGCATCGATGGTCTCGAAAAGCGGTACGAAGCCGATGTGCGCGATCCCACTGTGCAGGTCGATGAGGCCGGCGTCGCGAGCCAGAACCGCGGCGGCCAGTACGTCCGCCTCATCCTCGGTCATCGAGATGATGTATGACTCGATGATGCGCGGTCCGTATCGGTCGAGCGCGAGCCTGATCGTGTGGAAGGTCTCGAACGTGTTGGCAGCCGGACCGATGAGAGCGACGGTCGGCGTGGCGAGCGGCCGGGCGCTACCCAGCTCCCGGGTCAGAAGGTCGATCCGTGCCTCCGCGTCGAGTTCTCCATATGGCGTGCCGATTCGCTCGTACAACTGGACAAGGACCTCATGGTGCCGGGCCGCGTGCTCTCGCACGTCCATCGTTGCGAGATGGAAGCCGAAAGTGCGGACAGTTCTCATGAGCCGGAGAACGCTCCCATCAGCGATGAGGTGGCCGGCATCGCCGATCAGGGAGCGATGGAGGATCTCGAGGTCCTCCAGTAGATCCGTGCTACTCCGGTAGTCCTTGCCTGGTACATGCCGAGACGCTGCCGCGTACCGATCCAACGTATTGACGAGCCGGCGGTGGATGAACGCGCACTTGAGCCGGTAGGGCTCCTCTCGGTTGAGCGAACGGAATCGAAGCCACACCTCGGGAAGGGACTGACGGTCCGCTTCGAGTGAGTCCGCGAGCTCTTCGCTCACGCGACGCAGCCGTGAGGAAGACGAGAGCTCTTCGCCCAACGACTCGACCTGAGCAATCAGGCCGCGCAATGCATGGCTGTGTTGGGACTCGAGGACGCGCATCGTCACGTCGGGCGTCACGGCAGGGTTGCCGTCGCGGTCGCCTCCCACCCAGGTCCCGAAGCGGATCGGCGCGGGTGACGGATCGAGGTCGTCGCCCAGCCGAGAGAGGCCGAGCGCTACCTCTTCGGCCAGATCTGGCAGCACGTCCGACGCAAGCAGATCGAGATAGAACATGGCTGAGCTGGCTTCGTCGATCGGTCGGGGCCGGTCGGCTCGCAGCTCATCCGTCTGCCAAATCTGGTCGATTATCTCGGCAACGCGACGGTCGATTCGGGCTTCGCTCGCTGGCGAGATATCGGGATGCGCGCGCTCGGCCAGGAGTTGGGCGATCCTGCCGAGCTTGGTCAAGAGCGTTCGCCGAACCGCCTCGGTCGGGTGCGCCGTGAAGACCGGGCGCAACTCGAGGCGCT
Organism: uncultured Actinomycetota bacterium; assembly: GCA_963836085.1. Lineage (GTDB taxonomy): Bacteria > Actinomycetota > Acidimicrobiia > Spongiisociales > UBA5794 > JAHEEL01. The sequence goes on along the minus strand of CAWIHT010000003.1, from coordinate 33,966 downwards.
TGACGACAGCGGCGACGACATCGGGATCCGGAGCAGATTCGATGATTCGATCCACTGTGGCAGCGAACGTGCGGCCATGGTCACCGATGGCCAGATCTCCGAGTCGGTGGGTCTGCTCGGCAACGTTGGCCAGGTGGAAATAGGCCGAGAATGCCCGGACGAGATTGATGACCTGGTCCAGATCCAGTCGGTCGAGCGCGATATGGAGCCGCTCGGCGGCGTCCGCATCCTCGGCGGTGCGGGTTGCCTTCGTCAGGAAGCGCACCTCTTCCACGAGGTCGAGCAACTCGGGCCCGTGCTGTCGAGTCAGCGCATCACCGAGCTGTGCACCGAGGCGTCGAATGTCGGCTCGGAGGAGCTCGTCGCGTTCGCGTGGGGAGTTCATCATTGGGCGTGGAGGCTAGCCCTCATCGGATCGGTGAATGGACAGCGGACCGTCGCGTTGCCCTTCGGCTTGGGACCGCTGAGATGGGGACCGTCAGGGGGATTCGCCGTCGGGCGAGGACACGCGCTCGGAGTGAGGCGACGTCGGCCATACCATCCAGATGAGACCGATGGCGAAGAGCGCCAGGAGGAAGCCCACACCCGCTGCGGACGGAATGCTCGAGTCGGGATTCCCCGGACGCGGTTGACCCATCTGGAAGAAGAAGTCGACGGCCGGAACCAGAAGAACCACCGTGGGCATCGCGACCAGCCCAAACCTCAGTAGGCTCGCCACATCGCTGTCTCCGGGGCGCCAATTGATGGCGATCACTGCAGCCAGGGCCGGAAGCGTGAAAAGCGGACTGAACCCCGGCGCCACGAACGCCGTCAGCAGACCCAGACCGACCCACACAAGGACGAATCCACATCTGTCGACTTGCCATCTGGTCGGGATCACACGATTCAGCCAGAACGCAAAGCCACTCCCCAGGCTGACGACACCGATAAGAGAGAGGTAGCTCTCCCGCACGGTCGGTGAGGAACGGACGGTGGTGACAAGGATCCATGCCAAGGTTCCTATCAGGGCCCCGACGAGGACCAAGAGGCAGGCGAGGCCGCCGCTCCGCACGATCTGCCACCAGCGCCCCTCCTCTCGTCGGCGACGGACGATCCAGGGCAGGAGCAGGGCCCCGGCTGCGAGCGCGGCAACGACGGACCACGAGGCGGGGTAGCGCACGAAGATCGGTCGGAGCGTGAAGTACACCGACTCATCCGGGTCGGGCATGGCTGTCAGATCGGCATCCCCGAAAGAACGTGTGACGGCGAGCGTGTTCGATCCGTGGTGCTGCACGGAGTCCCGGCTGACCGACTCGACGTCGTCGGCGGGGGAGTGGTAGATCGAGGAGCCGCGCATGTACGCGAAGTGGTAGCCCGGCACACCCGCATTGCGGAACGGATCGAAGTCGGTCCCGATGTCACCGAGCAGCGACATCGTCTCGGCGATGAACGAGAACGTGGTCGGGTTCGGCGCGTCTGCGGCGTAGCGTTCAACGAGCCATCCGGTCGGTCCGCTGGTCTCGCCGAGGATCGACGGGCCCGAGCCGCCGACCGCCTCGAGGTTGACCACGAGGGCAATCTCGTCGAAGACCGGATGGTCGGACACGAAGGCGTTGGAGCCGTATCGGGGAGCAGGCTCCTCGCTGTCGGTGAACAGAAGCAGGACATCATTGCGTAGCGCCGACCCGCTGAGAATCGCTCGGGCGGTCTCCAAAACCGTGGCCACGCCCGAAGTGTTGTCGTTGGCTCCCGGCGTGGCCGGGACGGTGTCGTAGTGGGCCATCAGGGCGATTGCACCCGTACTGCTGGTCCCCGGGATCCTCGCCATCACGTTGACGACTGCGACCGGTTCCCCCGACCCGTAGTAGTCGGAAGCCCAGATCGCCTGAAACTCGGGCACGAGACCGAGCTTCTCGATTTCGGAAGTCAGATAACGGCGTACCTCATCGAGAGCAGCCGTACCCATGGGGTGCGGCCGGCGAGCGATCGCCTCAACGTGCCGCAGGGCCCGATCGGCGGAGAAGTCCTCGTCCGGCGCTTCGGCGGTGACCGCCGGCGGCGGCACGAGGGAGTAGGAGCCGAACACCACCGATACCAGGATGAGACCCCACGCGAAGATGGAGACGACCCGTGGGCGCCGTGTCGCGGATTGCTTGAGCACCGTCGGCTCCATGGGCGTCTCCGGCTGAGGTTCACGACCTCCACAAGCCTACGTCGTCGTATTGTCGCCAACCAGGGCGCTTCTCCCCATACCGCCCTATTCAGCCGGCGAGTGCAAGGAACTCGAGCCGAATGCCGAACGGGTCGTGGGTATCGAGGCGATCGAAACCGGGGAGCGGTTCATGGTCGACGATCACGACACCCGACATGGCAAGGTGCTATCGCAGGGCCTCAAGACCGGTCACGGGCAGAAAGACCTGTGCCTTTCTGGCCGGTCGGAAGCCTTCCTCCACGCTCAGGTGCATGCGAGTGGTATCGGACTCAAACCAGCGACCGCCGCGAGCTTGGAGATGCGGCGCCTTCGCGGACCAAGCAGACCCTTGTAGAACGTTGTGGCGCCATCCTCGCGCCCAGGGGGCATGGCGAGTTGTACGTGGTGCATTCCTTCGATCATCATCCAGGGAGTATCACAGCCGAGCGCACCACCGTGGATCGGGAACCGCTTGCCGGCAGGCAGGACTGGATTGGTGCACCGGTGATCGGCGCCCATTCGGATGAGATCGCGGCGGAGGCAAACCCAGCCGATTGAGATTCTGCGGTGCTCTGCACCCGCTGCTACTCCGGGATCACCCAGTTCACGGTGGCAATGGCCTTGAGCAACGCGTCCAGGTCCCGTTGGTCCACTAAGACCATCTCCATGATCATGACCGGGTCGCGAGGCCCCTTGCGCGGCATCACCACAACAAACACGGCGTCCTCCTCCCCACAGTCGTACCAGACATCTATCACACTTGGTTCGTCTGAGGCGGTAGCGCCGCGGATGTCGTAGGTACAGTGATCGAACGAGTAGTCGTCGAGAAACGCATAGCCGTCGTACTCTTCGGCAAGAACGGGCGACGATCCCACGAAGATGCCAGGAGTCGCCCAACCGTCGTGCCAGGCGTCCCAATCAGGCGCCGCGCGTAGCGACGTGCCGACGACCCGCTCTTCTGGGCCGCGGACCCATCTTCCCCAATTGGTGTCACCCCACGCCGTCGGAACTTCCACCTCCAGGGTTCCATCGTCGTTGGCGATCAACGTATAGTCGTAGGCGGCTTCCTGGGAAGGAGCCAGGTGATAGGCAAGGTCGCGCGCGATGACGAATTCCCGAGCCATGACCTCGCCACTGGCAAGTATTCCGACGTAGTGTTGCGGGGGCGTCGTGCGAAAGGCCTTGATCGGGCTCGATTCGGCGAACGCCTCGTCACTCACCGTCGCGCAGTAGGCGCCTCGACCGCCGCTGGGCGCCATCTCGGCGTCGCCGAGGAAGGTGACCACATCACCGGGCCGGATTCCGACATCGGCGGCTGGCGACCCGGGCATGACCTGCGCGACCCAGGTTCCGTTGTAGCTGCTGTTCTTGACCGCTACCCCGTTGAGGCCGATTCCGGGTCCTGTGCCCGCCTTGGTGAGCGCCCGTGCGTAGTCCGAGGGAATCGCGAAGTAGCGGTCGAGCGTGTCACCAATGTGGTTCACACCGAGCACCTGCACGTCTTCACTGAGGAGGGGGGCACCTGCGCTGCCGACCGATGCGGCCGCGGTGTGTTCGATGAACGCAGTGACCCTGGCCCACGATGCGAATCCGCCGGGGTCTTCGTCCGTGACGATGCCTTCGCGGATGGCAAACGTGCCGTTTGGCCGTATCTCGGGAACGTAGACGTTCGTACCGGCAAGCGCCGGGCCGGCGGCGAATTCGAGATACCGGAAGCCGTCGCCGTCAATGTCGATCAGCGCAAGGTTGGCGCACTCGTCGTAGGAGATGACCGTGGCTGAGACTGGCTCGGTGGCATCGCCAACATGGACCGCGATCGATTCGGCCCCGATCACCGCCCGACCGGTCGTGACGGCAAGTCCGTCCTCGGCGATGAGAAAGCCGGTACCGATCCCTGCCGGACTGATCTCCAGGTTGGGCGGATCAACGAACGAGCCGTCGCTGACAACCCTGATGATCGCGTTGCGAGCGTCGACGAGGTCTTCGACGACGAGGCTGGGGACGGTGGAAGTCGTGCCAGGGACAGTGGTCGTCGTTGCGGTCGTGGTGCTCTTGGGAATCGTGGTCGGGACCGAGGAGGACGTCGTGTCGCCGCCGGTGGACGATCCGCACGCTGCGCCGAACACTCCTACCGCTATCACAACCGTCAGCCAGTACATTCGCATACGCATCGAACACTCCCTATGTCCGCATATCGGCGCCTACTGGGCACTCCTCACCTTCACCAAAGCCAGAACTGCGAATCCTGTCAATTCCGTCGTGTGGGCCGGCGCTTCACCGGCGCCCTCGTCGTGCCAAAGAGCTCGATGACTCCTCACCAGGCTTCCCGGTTCCAGGGGCGGCCATCGACGGATCATCCGCTGTCACCGCTGGAGGCGGGATCCAGGTGCTCGATGGCGTTGAGGTGTGCGCTTTGGGGATCCCCTCAGTATTGAAGTTGGTGACCTGGTAGCGGCCGCTCCCGTCTGGCTGCATCATTCAATGCTCCGGGGCCTCACGCTGGAAGGCGCGCCAATCGCCCGAAGGGTGGAATGCCGGCTGACCCATGTCGCCGTCGCCGGGCCATCGGGGGAGTAGTCGACCCGCCAAGCATCGGCCATCACGAGCGAGATGCGGCGGAGCTCGTATCGGTCGGCACCGGTGCTGACGGTCATCGGGTTTGCTGCCGCGGTGACGGAGGTCGTGTCATCGGCCACGGGGGGCTTTCACGAAGTGAGGGCAAGAGCGTTGACGAGAACGATCGGGGTCTTGGATCGAACCATTCAGCAATCCCCCCCTGGTTGATCGGCCGTCAGGCGTTCAGCTTCGCAGCGCGTCACATCCCTGGTCCGATCCAGACCACACCGACCGCAGGGCCGAAGACCCACTCAGCGCATCGAGTGGTCCTCGCCGATCAGTCCTCGGAGGCGGCGCGATCACCCGGAATGCAGTCTGCGCACAGGAGCGACGCGTGTCCCTCGTACTCGCTCCATCGGTGCCAGACCCATGACTCGGCGATGTTCTTGCCGCACCCGGTGACGTACGGATACACCCGAAGCATGATCTCGTCTGCGGCCTCGTTGGGGATCGCCCGGTGTCTGGGATGCTCCAGGCCGAGTGCGCGGGAAGCAATCACCGGTTCGCGTCGTACTCCGGAGATCGGCTTGTCCCAGCCAATCTGGTGAGCGCTCTCAACCGCGTCTTCCTTCGAGTCCCCGAAGTCGATCCATGCGGAGTCGAACCCCTCGAAGGTGACGACCCAGAGGCTCCGCGTATCAATCGGTGAGATCATGCGGGGACTCTATCAACGGGACGGACCGACGGAGTCCCGGGTCCTGCTGGTTCCGCCGGGAGCCATAGGATGTCCGCAGCGAACCAGGGAGAACACCGTGAACGACACGCCGGACATCGGCGGCGACCTCGAGGCCATGATTCAGGACATGCTCACGCCGATCGTGGCGTATGGGGAGATGGGCCAGGAACCGCCTGAGAACGTCAAAGCAGTCGTCGCGATCCGCCTCCTGGTCCGTTCGCAGGCGCTGCTGTCGACTTCGGTGAAGCTGATGGACGATGAGATCTTCGCATCGTCCACCGACCTGCTCACGGAGCATGTCCGCCAACTGCGTTCCCTCATTGAGGTTGAAATGGGGCGACTCGGTCAACCGAACCTTGGCGAAGACGTAGACGGGGTCGTGTCACGGAGCACTGCCGAGCAATTCGATGATGGAGAGCTGATGCAGGACCGGTGGTTCATGACGGTGATGGCCCTGATCGAGAACATGGTTGCCGGAGTCGAAGCGGGTGACGGCGACTGAGGTCGCCAACAGCGGCCGCGGCGACGTCGATTGCAGGAACTCCAAGTCTGCCGAGCGGAGAGGAACCCGGACTGTGGGACGACGGCTCGACAACGCAACAGCCCTCTACCTCGAGGCGATCCGAGACGGCAACTACGCAGCGGCGATCAACACCTACGCCGGAGACCGGTATACCCAACACTCCACACCCGTGAGGGACGGCAAGGAAGGGTTCATCGAGTTCTTCGCCGAATTCGTCGAGCGCAACCCAACACGCGACATCCAGATCATCCGCGGGTTCGAGGACGGGCCGTATGTGTTCTTGCACGTGGTACAGATCCTCGACGGCGGGCGGTACCGCTACGTGACCGCCGACATCTTCGACACCGACGACGGCGCCAAGCTCATCGAGCACTGGGACATCATCGAGCAGCTGCGAGATCCGACCGAGCGTGGACGCAGTCAGGTCGACGGCCCCACCGAGGTCTCGGATCTCGACAAGACAGATGCCAACAAGCAGCTCGTCACCCGATTCGCCGACGAGGTTCTTCTCGCTGGTGCCTTTGGCCGCCTGTCGGAATTCATGGTCTCCGACTATGCGGAGCACAATCCCGATGTCGGCGACGGCGTCGCAGCGCTGCATGACTTCGCCACCGAGACGGGGATGAGGTACATCGAGCTGCACAAGATCGTCGGCTCCGGCAACCTCGTGGCGATGCTCGCCGAAGCCGAGCTCGCAGGAAAGCGGCGAGCCGTCATCGACTTGTTCCGGGTTGCTGACGGCATGATCGTCGAACACTGGAACGTGGCGGAGGAGATCACGCCCGAAGACACCTGGGTCAACTCAGGCAAGTTCTAGCGGACTGATCGACACACCCGTCGTCGGCAGAAAGGGCCACGCCTCCCGGAAGCTGCGCGTAGGGTTCACAGTCTGTCTCAGTCCCGAGGGGGGAACTACCTATGGTCCGTCTGTTCATTCTCGTCGCAAGCTTCGGGCTCCTGCTGATGTCATGCAGCAGCAGCGATACGGCCACCACCGACACCACGACGTCGGCATCGGAGCAATCGGCCCCGGCCGATGACTTGAGTCAGACGACAACTACGGTCGGTGCCACCACCACATCCACCGAAGGCACCGACGCGGCTCCGGAGGATCCCGGTGGGAGCACCTCCGACGTGAGTGGCGTGATTCTCGCCGATCTCTGCGCGGGTGATCAGTTCCTGAACGGCGCCATATCACTGGAGGATCTGGTGGCCTTCGGCCTGTTGTCATCAACCGATGCCTCCGTCGAAGGCAACGCGGCCTACGACGCCTCGGCGTACGAGACGTTCGGGTTCCTCTGCAACATCATCGAGGACGTGGGCGATGGATCGAACTTCGTAACGGTCGGTGTGAGCATGGGAAGCGACATATGGGACCTGGCGGTCGAGCAAGGCTCCGCGCCCGCCGAGCAGATCGGTGATTGGGAGGTGATCGTGGGGAGCAACTGGCTGTCGCCGTTGACCATGCGCATCACCGATGCAGCGGGAGCTCAGGACAGCCTCTTCGTCACATGGACCCCCGCCGATGGCTCCATCCCTGATGCAGCAACGCTGGAGCGACTCATGCGTCCACTCGCCGAGGCCATCGCTACGCGAAGCACGGTGGACATTCCTCGCAGCTAGGTGTGCCTCGCCTTCGCGGCGAGCGGCCGCTGGGCAGTGCCGATGTCAGAGGCGCTCCGCCAACCGAGCAATGGTGTTGGCCGTGCGCACGGTCATCGGACCGAGTTCTCTCGAAATGGCGTTGAGATCGAGGGCGCTATCGGAGATGCCGCCCGGGGGCAGCCAGTGCAGTTCCTGCCCCTCGAATACGAGCCGATCGGCCGGATGCGCGTGATCCAGGACAGCTCGCCGCTGACCGCCGGTCGGGGGAGCGAAGAGCAGGATGACCTGCGGCTTGCCGTCGATCGCAGCTATCTCCTCGGAGGAGAAGGGGGCGGTTTCGGCGATGCGGAGTACCTCGTCGGACGAGCGAACGGTGGTCGGCACGGGATATCCGAGCGCCGCTTCGAGTGCGCCAGCGATTGCTTCCGCATCGGCCGGGGGAGTGGGGGTGAAGAGCACATTCCCACTGGCCAGGAACGTGTCGACATCGGTGAACCCCAGGTTGACGAACACCGAAATCAACTCGTCTTTCGCAGCCCGGCGACCGCCGACGTTGATTGCGCGCAGAAACGCCACTGATCTCATGCGGCAACCCTAGGACGCATCGACGTGGGCGCTGTGTCAGTGACGTGCAGCGCATCTCGTCGGAACCTCGGATCTGCACACGGTTCCGTACACTCACCCACATGACGACGAGTCCCGAGGTCGACGACTACATCAGCCGGTCGCTGCAATGGCCGCACGAGATGAACGCCGTGCGGTCGATCCTGCTGGGCGGTGGGCTCACCGAGGTGCTCAAGTGGGGCAAGCCCTGCTACACCCATGACGGCAAGAACATCGTCATCCTCCAGGAGATGCGAGACTTCCTGGCCCTCATGTTCTTCAAGGGCGCGCTTCTGCAGGATCCTGCTGGTGTTCTGGAAGAGCAAGGCCCCAACTCCCGGTCGGCTCGTCGCATTCGCTTCACATCGGTCGACGACGTGGCCCGTCTGAGCCGGGTCGTCAAGACCTACCTCCGCGAGGCCATCCAGGTTGAAGCGGACGGACTGAAGATTGGCCCGGCACCCGAGCTCGTTCTTGTGCGGGAACTGCAGGTTCGCCTCGACGGAGATCCGGCACTCAAGACGGCGTTCGAGGCATTGACCCCCGGTCGCCAGCGGGAGTACAACCTGCACTTCTCGAGTGCAAAGCAGGCTCGCACCCGACAGGCTCGAATCAAGAAGTGCGTCCCGAACATCCTGGCCGGCAAGGGGTTTCGAGACCGATGAACACCTACCGATCTGCCACCAACACGGGGGATCATCATGACGACATTGCCCGATAGGCCCAATAGCTGCCTGCTGGTGATCGACGTCCAGAATGCCGTCGTCGCGAATGCCCACGAGCGCGATGCGGTGATCGCCAACATCAGTTCGCTCATCGACCGAGCGCGAAGGGAACACACCCCGGTCGTCTGGGTCCAGCACGCTGATGAGTATCTGGAGCGAGGGAGTGACGCCTGGGAGTACGTGCCCGAGTTGGAGCGCGATGAATCCGAATCCCTGGTGCACAAAGCGTTCGGAGACTCGTTCGAGGGAACCGATCTCGAAACGGTACTGGCGGAGTCGGGAGTGGGCCACCTGATCGTGGCCGGCGCGCAGACCGACGCCTGCATCCGTTCCACGATCCACGGTGCCTTCGCGCGCGGCTATGACGTGACACTGGTCGGCGATGCACACACGACCGGGGATCAGACCGAGTGGGGTGCTCCTCCGCCGGAACAGGTCATCGCCCACACGAACCTCTACTGGCACTACCAGACGGCGCCCGGTCGCACCGCACGAGTCGCGTACACGAGCGACGTCGCGTTCAGCGGCTGAAGCTTCCCGTTGTGGCGGGCGAGTCAACTGCGCAAGGGTTGAATCATCGAAGCGCGCCGTTCGGCCCGCTTTCCAGGGGAGGAACCTGCGAGATCAATTCGTGGAATTGGGTTGCGAGCTGAGCGCTTTCATGAACCAGATGGGGACTGCCGCCGGTGCAGATGACAGTGCTGCGATTGAGACGAGCTCGGCCGAGATGGCGGAGATCGGCGCGGTGTCGAATCAAATCGCAAGCAGCTTGGGCGCCAGCGTTTGGATCAATGGAAGCTAGGCGACATACCAATGGGGGGAAGTGAATGCGTGTGAGCCCCGGGCCGTTGGGCCCGGGGCTCAGGGTCGACGGTCTGCTCGGTGCTGGCTAGCTCGCGGTCGCTGTCCCAGCCAGAGTGCCGTCGTCGTTGTAGGCGTCGGCTGCGTAGAGGCCTCCGACATCGTCTCCGCTGGCGGTGCCATCGAAGTACAGGCTGTACGTATCGCCCGCTACCAGGTCCGGCGACGAGAACACGATCACCGAGAAGCTCTTGGTGGCTTCGAACGTGACCACATCGTCGCCGTCGCTGGTCTCGATGTGGATCATCGTTCCGGCAGCGACTTCGGTCTGCGTCGTCACGTACAGCGAGGCCTGCGTCCCTGCATCAATGCCCTCAGACATCTGCCCGTCGGTGTTCGTCCCGATCAGCGTTCCGCCCGACATGTCGAACGTACCGTTGTGGTCCATCGCGCTGTCCCGGCCGCTGTTCGGGCCGTTGATGACGACAGTCCCACCCGTCATGGAGACGTAGCCGTTCGAGTCGATGCCGTCGCCATCGGCGTCGATCACGACCGTGCCACCGTTGATGTATATGTAGTACTCGCCTGGGACCTCTTCGGCTGGAGCACCGCCGCCACCGCCAGGACCGTCGCGGAACGTGTCCGCTCCCGCCCCTTCGGTCGCCGTGGCCGTCCCGGACCCATCGACGCCGCCCGCGACGTTAAGTCCGTCGTCACTGGCGGTGATGTCGATGTCCCCGGCGTTGATGGTGATCACGGCGCCCTCGATACCTTCGTATGACTCGGTCACGTGGATGGTGCCGCCATTGATCTCGACCGTGTCATCGGCATGGATGGCATCGTCGCCGGTGGCGATCTCGAACGTTCCGTCCTCGATGACGATTGCCACATCGGAGTGGATTGCATCGTCGGCCGTGTTGATCGAGAACGAGCCACCTTCGATGACCACGCTGACCGCGCCCTTCAGGCCCTTGGCCGACTCATCGGCTGCGAGGCCGGCGCTGCTGCCTCCACCCGTCGCGATGTCGAAATCGCCACCGGTGACCAGCACGTCAGTCGCCGCCTGGATGGCATCGCCGTCGGCCGTGACCGTGACCGATCCGCCCGTTACGGAGATGTACCCGAGCGTTTCGTCCTCGTCGTTGTCGGCCTTGATGCCGTCCCCGCCCGACGTGATGTCGAGCGTTCCATCGTTGATAACCACGTAGTCCTTGCCGCGGATACCGTCGTCAACCGCCTCGATGGTGATATCGCCGCTATCAATGACGAGGCCATCCTTGCTGGCGATACCGTCGTTGTAGCTCGCTTGCACGTACAGCGCCCCCTCACCGGTGATGGTGAGATCTGACGTGCTGTAGAGGGTCGCGTTCGGCTCGTCCTCACCTTCGGCGAACGCATAGGTCGCACCGTCCGCCAGCGTGTTGACGCTGCCGTCGGCCAAGATGACGATCGCCGTCTCGGCGCTCATCACTGCTATCGCTGCGCCGTCGGCGTTGGTGATCTCTGCGTTGTCCAGGATGAGCTGGACCACGGCTTCACCACCGGCATCGACGATCACCTGACCATCGCTGAGGGAGCCGCTGATGCGGTAGGTGCCTGCAGCGCTGATGGTCACGGTGGTGCCGTCGACATCCACGGCACCGGAGTCTTCGGTGATCGAGGTGCCAAGCGCGATCTCGACGACGTCATCCTCGTTGTACTCGTAGTCCGTCGTCGCGTCATGGCTTGTCGCGTTCGCTTCTACAGCGGTGGCGACCGCCACAGATTCGATCGAAGTGGTTGTGGTCAACGTCTCGTCGGATGTCACCACGACGGTGTTGTTGGCAGTGACGATGTCCTCGCTGCTCGCCGTTACGTCGGCCGTGCTGCAGCCGGCCAGGATCGACAGGGAGAGAGCCGCTGAGATGGCGAGAGTCTTGTACTTCTTCATGGTGTCCGTCTCCTGTGGTGTCGGGCCGCAAGTCGCTGCTTCCGGCATGTGTCGAAGGTACGACCGGAATCTGGGACTTCCCTGAGCAGCGGCTGCGAACCGCCTCCGAGTTCTCAGCTCCACCCGCAAGGGACCCGGCGTAGCACCGGGTCCCTCATGTGTGCTCGGAGGTGGGGCCCATCGAGGTCGTCTCATGAGCCGACTCCTTGCCTCGACCGAGGCCACGCCGATCGGGGGCGATGGGTCACCCGGCGATCAACCGGAGCGACGGTTGCCGCGTCGGCCGGGTCAGGGTCGCGGCACCCAGGGTTGAATCTGGCGGGTTCGGGCGTCCAGCCGAAGTGGGTCCGCAGCACGCGATTCCACTTGTTCGCCGGCAGTCCCGGAGTCAATGCAGCGAGACCGGTGCAGTACTTGCTGATCTTGGTAGGGCGCTCGTGCACCGACCAGAGAATCCGATCGATCACGCATGGCCGACCCGATGTCTTCGTCTCAACGATTGCCATGTCAGGCAGAGACACGCTGGAACCGTCCGCGGCCACGCATCGGAGGTTGGTGTCAATGGTGATCCGGCTCATCGACTCCGTATCCAGCAGCGTGGTGCGGCTGTAGCTGGTAGTCAGGACCGGCCGGAGGTCGCGGCTGACGGGTGCAACGGTCTCGAAGCCATTGATGAAGGTCATCGCCTCCTCGGTGAGCTGGTCGCGTCCTGCAATCTTGTACTTGAGACGGTGTTTCTCGGTGAGACCGCGCCGCTCACGGGTCTTGACCTCGAGCGAGCACTTGCCGCTGTCGAGATAGGACCGGGTTCGGACCTTGAACCTGCGCCGGCGTCGGTATGCCGCGGCCAGGTAGGAGACTCGCTCCGGCGTATCGAAGTAGACCGACTCGTAGCGGAAGCTTCGGAGTCCGTCGATCTCCAGCACCCGCATCCCGTCGTGAGCGACGATCTGCTCGGCGACGGCCAGCGGGACCAGGTACTTGCGATCCTTGCGTGTGAGGAGAGCTGCATCGGCTTCGAGTTCGGCGAGTCCGATGGACTCCAGGTTGTCGAGGGGGAGTGGGTTCTCAGTCATCGTCGTACTCCGATCGTGATGAGGGTGATCTTGCGGGTGGCGGGCTCCGGCCGGATGGGGTAGTGATGTGGCCATGGTCTTGCTCCTTTCGCTTGCATTACAGGAACAGTTCTATCAGCGCATCCTGCGAGCGCCCTGAGAGTGGCGTCAGGAGAGCCTGAGTCATGTGCGGTCTCGCGCTGCGCAGGGGAAGGACTGGTTCCTTGGGAATCCACGGACGATTCGCAGCTTCCTCCCAGCCTGGCGTTGGACGATGCAAGCCAGCGATACAGGAGGATCCCGTGCAGAACTACCACGACCGCCCTCAACCCAGGACCAACGTGCTCGAGCAACCGAACCCGGCGGAGCGGGAGCGATCCCCGTTCGATTCCGACCCTCCCACGAGGGGGCCGCGGAAGCGACGACTCTTGCGAATTGCCCTCTCGACCCTTGGGGTGGTGCTCGCCGTCTCGGCGGTCAGTGCCTGGTGGGCGCTCGACGAATACGTGATCGACCACGTGGAGATCGCAGATGTCGCCGCCTATGAGGCGGCGGTCGTGTCCACCACGAGTCCGCTACCCGACACGACATCCGTCGACACCAGCGTCGCCGACGGTGACCTTGCCGCAGCTGAGGTCGTCCTCTCCGGGAAGAGCTACGCCGACGGGTCTGTCTCAATCGAGATCTCGACCGTCGTCACCGGAGCAGGAGACGAGACGGTGACCTACTACGTCGCCGACGTGGAACTGTCCGACGCGACCGATCTCCGTGCTGGCTTCGCCAACAACCAGTTCGGGACGAACATCGTCGCGGACACCTCGGAGATCGCCGAGGACAACGATGCCATCTTCGCCATCAACGGTGACTACTACGGCTTCCGTGACACCGGCATCGTGATCCGAAACGGCGTCATCTACCGCGACGAAGGGGCCCGCACCGGTCTCGCCATCTACGCAGACGGTTCCATGGAGGTCTACGACGAGACCGTGACGATCGCGGAGGAACTCGTGGCGTCCGGTGTGTGGAACACCCTGTCGTTTGGGCCGGCGCTGGTCGAAGCCGGAGAAGTCGTCGACGGGATCGAAGAGATCGAGATCGACACCAACTTCGGCAACCACTCGATACAGGGAGAGCAGCCCCGAACCGGGATCGGCATCATCGACGAGGGCCACTTCGTCTTTGTGGTCGTTGACGGGCGGAGTCCCGGCTACAGCGACGGAGTCACCATGACCGAGTTCGCCGAGATCTTCCAAGACCTGGGCGCCACGGTGGCCTACAACCTCGACGGTGGCGGCTCAGCCACGATGTACTTCAACGGTGAACTGGTCAACAACCCCCTCGGCAAGGGCACCGAACGAGGCACCAGCGACATCCTCTACATCGCTGCCGACTCAGGGGCGACGTCGTGATCATTCTCATTCCGTCCTACGAACCCGACCACAAACTGGTCGCCCTCGTCGAATCGATCGTCGCGGCAGAGGGAGGGCATCATGTCCTCGTCGTCAACGATGGGAGCGACCCGCGCTTCGATCCGGTATTCGAGCGCCTGCGGTTCGCCGGCGCGACGGTGATTGAACACGAGCCCAACCGGGGCAAGGGGTACGCCCTGAAGCAGGGGTTCGCGTATGTCACCGACAACTTCCCGGACCACGACGTCGTGTGTGCCGATAGCGACGGCCAGCACACGCTCTCGGACATCCTGGCCGTCGCGGCGGCGGTCCGCTCCCACGGCGACGGGATCGTTCTCGGCGCCCGAGACTTCAGCGGTGAGATCCCGTTGCGCAGCCGATTCGGCAATTCGGCGACCCGCATCGCCCTGCGCGCCGCAAGCGGCCTCCGCCTCCAGGACACCCAAACCGGTCTGCGCGGGTATCCCGCATCACTGCTCGGGTGGCTCATGACCATCGACGGCGACCGGTTCGAGTACGAACTCTCCGTGCTGCTCGAGGCGAAACGGAGGGAGATTGATGTGGTCGAGGTCCCGATTGCGACGATCTACATCGACGACAACGAATCGTCCCACTTCCGGCCGGTGATCGATTCGATCCGGGTGTATCTACCGCTCCTGAGGTTCAGCATGTCCTCCCTCGTGGCCGCAGCCGTTGACTTCGTGCTGGTCTTGGCATTGATGGCGTTGACCGGCAATCTCGCGATCGCCGTCGTGGGGGCTCGGGTCTGCAGCGCCGCCGTGAACTTCACGATTAACCGGCGCCTCGTATTCGACCCAACCGGGCGGACGCCGCTCCGGGCAGCGATCGCCGGCTACGGGGCTGTGGCGGTCGGCATCCTGATCGCGAACTACGCGATTCTCTACCTCTTGTACGAGCAACTCGGCATCTATCTCGGCGTTGCGAAGCTGGTGACCGAGGTGTCGCTCTTCCTTGCCAGCTACACCCTCCAGAAGCACTTCGTCTTCTCGCGGGCGAGAGCCGAACCGGACGAAGAGGCTCTGCAATCCGGTCTCGTTCGACGGTGATGGTCGCCCGGCGGACTGTGGCGGCCGCCGAGGCCCACAGCTCACGCCCATACCCCATGCCGTCCTGGCACGACGTCGCCCTTCCGGACGAAATCAATCGGGTCAACGATCGCCATCTGATTATTACGCCACAGTGACGTTACGGTCCGCAAGCGAGGAGACAAGCGGGGGATCCACCGATGCGAAGGTTGACACCTGGCGGGAGATCGCCATGCCAGACTTGAACGACATCTCCTGCGGGGTGGAGCAGGTCGGCCGACGATCGATGCTGGGCTTACATGTCACAGAAGAGCGGATCGTCCGACCCCTCGCGACGCCCCAGCAGGGGACGACCGAAGTCACAGAGGGGGGACCCGCCCGTCCCTGGTGATGAGGGGCACGAAGACAGGGACCGGGGAGTGCCCGACTCGTAGGAATCGGCATCACACCTATGACTTGACATAACGTGGATTATGGGCACTCGGCCCGGCAGTGACTCAGAGCGGAAGAGGGGCCGGTGCGAGGGGTAACGTACCGTTGCTCGTACCCGTTTGGGGTGATGCGGCCGGGGGCCCAACGAACACCCTGATGGCAGAACGCCTCGCCTCGCGCTGCGGGTCGGACGATCTTCTTGGGTGACCCTGTCCGGAGGCGTTAAGGTGCTCGATATAGAAATGAGGCCACGTGGTTGCTGAAGAGCTGAACACGGATGCAGAACTCGATGCTGACGCCCTTGTGGAGCGCATCGCACAACTCGAGAGTCAGAACAAGAAGCTCAAGCTTGCGGTCGCCAAAGACAACCCGCTGAAGCCATTCCAGATCGAACTGCTGAAGCTCCAGCGGCACCTCGAGGCCGAGGCAATCCCGATGATGGTGCTCTTCGAGGGCCGCGACGCTTCGGGCAAGGGCGGAACCATTCGCCGCATCACCCGATTCATGAACGAGAAGCGATACCGCGTGGTCGCCCTCGGCAAGCCGACGGCTGACAACCTGACGCAGTGGTACTTTCAGCGATATGTGGAACGGTTCCCCTCGGGCGGCGAGATGGTCCTCTTCGATCGATCCTGGTACAACCGGGCCCTCGTCGAACCGGTGTTCGGCTTCTGCACGAAGCGCCAATACCGGGATTTCCTGCGCGGCGTGGTCGGATTCGAGAAGGATGTCGTGCGGCAAGGCACGGTCCTCGTCAAGCTCTACTTCAGCGTCGACAAGGAGACGCAGGCGGAACGCTTCGCTCGCCGGGTCCACGATCCGCTTCGCCAGTGGAAGCTGAGCGAGATCGATGTCCAGGCCCAGGAGTATTGGGATGAGTTCACGGAGATGAAGCACCGCATGCTCGAGCGCACCTCGTCCGATGCGGCACCGTGGACGATCATCCGCTCCAGCATCAAGCCGCTCGCGCGCATGAACGCCATGAAGGCGATCCTCAATGCCGTGGATTATGCCGACCGGGACGAGTCTCTCGACTTCACTCCGGATCCGGCGATTCTGGTCCCAGGACGCGTCGAGCTGAACCGAATGGATGAAGAGCGAGACCGTCTCGGTCGACCGAACCTCTGATCGACCCGGAACCCCGCTACCCCGCCTTCCACTACCCCCAACCTCAATACGTCACTGTGACGTTACGAATTGGCCTCGCGACCTCAGGCGTGCCGCGCCCCAACGCTTCGGCGGAAGAGTTGCTGCATGTCTCCGATGACCGTGTCGATCTCTGCGTGGTGGTAGCACGGCCCCGCGTAGCCATGCAGGAGAAACTCGACAACCACCTCCGTGCCAATCTGGCCGCAGTCGAATTCGCCGGACGCCACCCCGCCCGCGACGAGTTGACCAAGCAGGGAACGTGCCTCGTGCCAGGGCTCCTCACTGTCGGTAGCGACGGCGTGAAAGACGGCGTGGTATAGATCGTGATGGTCGAACTCGTAGCGCATCCAGTGCTCCACGACGGCGTCGAGGCGTTCGGCCCAGAGCAGGTTCATGTTGGCCGCAATGACGCGCGGTGCCTCCATCATCTCGGCCCACACCTGCGCCTGGAGCGCATCGATCAGGTCGTCGCGAGATGTGAAGTGAAGGTAGATCGATCCCTTGGCCACGCCGGCGGTCTCGGCGACTTTGGCGATTGATGTGGCCTCGAGCCCGTCGGTCGTTGCCAGCTGCGCGGCGGCCGAGAGAATCTGCTGGCGCCGCACTTCCGGAGGTTGATACCGGGTGTCGCCCGACCCTTCTGCAGCAGATGGCATGGCCCCAGTATACCGCCTTGACAAACGACTGACCAGCGGTCATACTGCGGCACGCGGGCGCTGACCGGTGGTCAGTCCTGGGGGTACGGCATGCAGGGACGAGTCCGGAGCGGCGAGGCACGGCGCTTGGGACCCTTCTCCGCCTCCATGTTCGTAGCAGTGACGACCATGGCGGTGTTCCCGTTCATCGTCATCACCTTCCTCGACCTCGGCGCTCGCGCCAACCGCCGAGGCATCAGCCATCCACACAAGGAGCATCCGATGGACGAACCCATGACGAACGCCCACCACAGGCACAGGTGGACGCCCTCTTCCGTCCTCCACATGCTCGGCGCGGCCAGAGGGTTCTGGTCTTCAGATCTCAACAGCACCGTCGTTGGGCTGGCGGATCCCCAGCCAGGCATGGCGCTCCTCGACGTGGGACCCGGCCTCGGACCAGCCACCGTGACCGCGGCACAGCACGTCGGACCGAGTGGAACGGTGATCGCAGTCGAGCCGTCCGCACCCCTGCGTGGAGTCCTGCGGGTCCGGCGTCTCTGGCAGCGCTCACGAGCGGTCATCGACATTCGCCGAGGAACAGCGGAGAGCCTCCCGGTCCAGACAGATTCCATCGACCGGGCCTACTCCGTGAACGCCACGCACCACTTCAACGACGTGCCTCTCGCGATCGCCGAACTGGTCAGGGTCCTCAAACCGGGCGGGCGGATCCTCCTCGTCGACGAGGACTTCACCAATGACCAGCACCCCTACCACCACCGAGAATCGTTCCACGCACCCGATCCCGTCGACGCGATCCACATCGTCAGCCTGCTTACCGATGCCGGACTGTCGGCCGCCTCCGTCGAGCATCAGCCCATCGGAGGGCTCGCCGCGACCGTCATCACGGCAACTGCACCCCTGCCGGGCCAACCGGCGGATACCACCAGCACTCGGGACGACACCGGGGAGTCATCGTGAAGGAACGCACCAACAGACTGTGGGCGAAACAGAACCAGCACGCCGGGGACCGTCAGCGTCTGTTCTCGGCCCTCCGCAGCGCCATCTCGGCATCGACCGTGGTCTACCCCGGCTCATACGTCGACGTCGCCACCTCGTTCGTGTTCGATGACGTCACGTACGTCGACGTCGACCGCCGCGCCGACCAGTTCTTCAGCGACCGCGACGGCGTCGACGAACTCATCACGGAACACCGAACATCCGGACCATCCCCAGACTGGCGCTTCATCCACGCCGACTACACGTCCGATCTGCCAATCCCGGCAGATCACAGTGACCTCCTTGTCTCCCTCTACGCAGGGTTCGTGTCCGAGCACTGCACGAAGTATCTGCGTCGCGGCGGACACCTTCTGGTCAACTCCAGCCATGGTGATGCCGCCATGGCGTCGATCGATCCCAAGTACCGTCTCGTTGCGGTCGTCAAGTCTCGGGGCGGGACATACACGGTCACCGACCGCGATCTCGATGGGTACTTGATTCCGAAGCGCCCCGTGACGATCACACCGGAATGCCTCCACCGCAGTGGGCGAGGCGTCGCATACACCAAACCGGCGTTCGCCTACCTGTTCCAGCGCCACGATGCGTAGAGGCGGGTCCGGGTCCAGGGTGGAACACGAACGGACCAGCAGTACCGATCGCGGTCCCCGGCATGGCTATGCTCGGATGGGTAATCCACATGGAGGTTCACATGGCACAACGCCATACCACCCGCACCATCCTGCTTGCTCTCCTGGTTGCGTTCGCCATGATCACTGCCGCGTGCAGTGACGACAGCGTCGATCCGGGACCAACGGCCCCTGAGGGCTCCTGTGAGCTCGCAGATCTCAACCTGGTCGCACCTGGCACGCTCACGGTTGCAACCGGCGAGCCGGCGTTCCCGCCATGGGTCGGCACGCCAGAAGGCGACTTCTTCGATGAGCCCGATTCCGGCATCGGATTCGAGTCCGCGCTCGTATACGCCATCGCTGCAGAGATGGGCTTCGCGGAGGAAGATGTCGTCTGGACGCGCATCGGATTCAACGAGGCGATCGCCCCCGGGGACAAGCCGTGGGACTTCAACCTTCAGCAGTACTCGATCACCGAAGACCGCAAAGAGGTCGTCGACTTCAGCTCTCCGTACTACGTGACGCAGCAAGCGCTCATCACGTTTCCCGACTCGCCGTACGCATCGGCGACGAGCGTCGATGATCTGAAGGACGCGGTCCTCGGAGCGCAGATCGGCACGACGAGCCTTGATTTCATCGACAACGTCATCAAGCCCAACACGGAACCCAACGTCTACGACGAGAACGTCGACCTCGAAGCAGCGATGAACGCCGGACAGATCGATGCCCTCGTGGTCGATCTCCCGACGGGATACTTCATCACCGCTGCACAGGTCGAAGGTTCCATCATCGCAGGTGCCTTCGAGTCCGACGCCGCAGAACCGGACGAGTACGGCCTGCTGTTCGCCAAGGGCAATTCGCTCGTTCCGTGTGTGAACACGGCCCTCGAAACGCTGAGAGAGAACGGCACCCTCCAGGAGCTGGAGGACCTCTACATGACGCAGGGTGGCGGCATCAAGACCATCAGCGGCTAGCGGCTGAATGACCGGCCAGGAGCCGATTGAGGACGTCGGCGGGGGCCCGAGTTTGTTCGGACCCCCGCGGGCGCCCCGTGGACGCGAGGAGGGAACTCGCGCGGCGCTGATCGCCTTCGCCTCGTCGATGATCTTCATCGGCGTCGTTCTCTGGGTGGTTCTCACCTCGGACGCCTGGCCGGCCGTCCAGAATCAGTTCTTCAATTGGGAACGCTTCGTCGAAGTATTCCCCAAGATCCTCAGCGGGTTCTGGCTCGATATCAAGATGTTCCTCGTCGCTGAGGTCATCATCCTGGCCGTCTCGCTCCTCATTGCGATGATCCGCTCGCTGCGGGGCCCGGCGTTCTTCCCGCTGCGAGCGCTCGCCGTGATCTTCATCGATCTCATTCGCGGCATCCCGGTGATTCTGCTGATCCTGCTCCTTGGATTCGGAATCCCAGCCCTCCAACTCCCCGGTGTCCCCAACGGTGCGCTGTTCTGGGGACTCACAGCGCTGATCATCAGCTACAGCGCCTACACCGCTGAGGTCTACCGAGCCGGCATCGAGTCGGTCCACGAGAGCCAGCGCATGTCGGCGCGATCCCTCGGGCTGACACAAGGCCAGGCCTTGCGCCACGTCATCGTGCCTCAGGCCATCCGCAACGTCATTCCGGCGCTCCTCAACGGCTTCGTGAGCCTGCAGAAGGATGTGGCGCTCGTCCTGGTCCTCGGGGTACGCGAAGCCGTGCGTGAGGCCGACATCTATGCGGCGAGCACGTTCAACTACACGGGCTACATCGCAGCTGCCCTGCTGTTCCTCCTCGTCAGCGTCCCCGTTGCCAGGTTCACGGATTGGTACACCAACCGTGACCGACGCAAGAAACAATCGGTAAGCACATGATCAGGTCGAAGCTCGAACTACAGGGTGTCTCCAAGGCATTCGAAGGCAAGGCGGTGTTGCGGGAAGTCGATCTCACCGTGCAGCCACACGAAGTCGTCTGCCTGATCGGATCATCGGGGTCCGGCAAGTCGACGATGCTCAAATGCGTCAACCTCCTCGTCCCGATCGATGCGGGCACCATCCTCCTGGATGGCGCCGACATCACAGCTTCTGGCGTGAACGCAAACCAGGTCCGAGAAGAGATGGGGATCGTGTTCCAGGCATTCAACCTCTTCCCCCACATGACGGTGCTCGACAACATCACGCTCAGTCCTCGCAAGGTCCACGGCGTGAGCAAGGCAGAGGCACAGGACAAAGCGCGGGAGCTTCTTGAGAACTTCGGCCTCGCGGACAAGATCGACGAGTACCCGGACCGCCTCAGCGGCGGAGAGCAACAGCGAGTCGCGGTGATCCGAGCCCTCGCCACCGAACCGGAACTGATGCTGTTCGACGAGGTCACCTCGGCCCTCGACCCCGAGTTGGTGGCAGAGGTCTTGAATGTCATCCGCGGACTGAAGGGCGACGGCATGACGATGGTGATCGCCACCCACGAGATGGGCTTCGCCAGGGACGTCGCCGATCAGGTGTGCTTTCTCGATCAGGGACGGATCCTCGAACACGGTCCACCGGAGCAGATCTTCTCGTCGCCCGCCGAGGCGCGCACAGAGCAGTTCCTCCAGCGAATCATCGAAGCAGGGCGCCTCTAGGCCTCAGACCTTCGCACGTACCGTTGCGATATCGCCAGATTTGGGCTGAATGACCTTGCCGCCCGTACCGTTGTTCTCCGAAACGAGCAGATAGCCGCTGGAGTCCCAGAGGGCGATCAACGTATCTGTGCCGTATTCGGAGTCGCCAAACGTGCGGACCATGCCGTCAATCCGCGCACCGCAGAGCTCAACCTCTACGCCATCGGGCACCGGGAGATGGGCGATTTCCTCGGGCAGGATCGAGCAGATTGCGTTCCCGAAGTCATCGACGTAGATCACCTCACCGGAGACGCTGCCGTCGTCGGCCCGGGTGGCGCCCCAGATCGGAATGGTGATCGGGTCGTCCATCGGTGTACCGAGGTCGGCGAGTGAAACACCGGCGGCCAAGTGTGCGCCAACCGGGGAGAACAGATCGCGACCATGGAACGTCATCGTGACCGAGTCGAGCCAGTACTCGGGGCGATCAAGATCGACGAACTCCGTGGTCCAACCCTCGCGCTCGGCGCGCTCCAGACAAGCGGTCAGGACGCCGTTGTCGGGTGCGACGAAGTAGTGCTCGCCGATTCTTCCAGCGATCGCCTTCCTGTCGGTCCCAACGCCCGGATCGACCACGATCACGTGGACGGTCCCGGGCGGGAAGAAGAACGCGCTGTTGTTGACGACGAAGTTCGCCTCCCGAATGTCCTGCGCCTTGATCTCATGGGAGAGATCGGTGATTCTCGCGTCTGGTGCGATGCCGTAGATGGCGCCGTGGAGAACACCATCGCTTCCCTGGCGAGTGCCGAAGTCGGTGGTCAAGGTGATGAATCCCATCGGGCGATGCTAGCCCGCCACCCACCAGTCCTCGACGCGTTCTGTGAGGCTCACCCGTTTTGCCTCATCAGCCCACGACGACTCCACGACGGCGAGCGAGAGACGCTTGATCGCGGCGTCATCGAGTCCGAACTGACCCTCGAGGATCGAGAATTCCTCCGCCAGGGTGGCGTCGAACATCGCAGGATCGTCGGTATTGATCGTCACCTTGACTCCTGCATCGATGAGCCGACCGACCGGATGCTGGTCCCAGTGAGCGACCACACCCGTCCGAAGGTTCGAGGTGGGGCAGACTTCGAGGGGTATCTGCCGCTCAACGAGGTATTCGATCAGTCGGGGGTCCTCGATCGATCGGACGCCGTGGCCAATCCGTTCGGCGCCCAGCGCCAGCAGCGCGCCCCAGACACTCTCGGGCCCGGCCTCCTCGCCGGCATGCGCGGTGAGACGGAAGCCCGCCTCCCTCGCATCGTTGTACACGCCGGCGAACTGCTCGGGAGGATGAGCGGCCTCGAATCCACCGATCCCAATTCCGATGATGCCGGCCTCAGCCGAGACCTCCTTGATGGCGGCCAGGGTCTGCGCGGTCCCCTCCGGGCCGCGATCCCGGACCAGATCCACGATCAACGCGATTTCGACACCATCCACGCGGTCGAGACCCGCTCGAATGGCCTTCGCGATCCCCTGCGGCTTCAGACCGTGATCACGGAAATCGCTGGGTGAGAAGAACGACTCGGCGTAGACGATGTTCTGCGCAACGAGATGTCGGGCAACGGCTTCGGACGCGAACGTGAAGTCGTCGTACGTCCGCAGAAACCCGTTCATCCAGTTCCAGGTCTCCATGAAGTGGGCGAAGTCGCTGTACGTGAACCAATCGACGAGCTGTGCCTCAGTCTTGATCAGCGGGTCGCCTCCGTGATGCTCGATGAGTTTCCACAGCGTCGGAACCGGAATCGCGCCCTCAAGGTGGAGGTGTAGCTCAGCCTTCGGCATGGTGGTCCAATCGCGCATCGGACCATTCAAACAGCCTCAGAGACTCCGACGTGTCGCCGGTGGAGGGTCCGATCCGATGTGACCCTTGTCCCTGGTGAGCCGGCATAGAGATCCCTACCTTGGAGACATCGGAAAGGACAGGTAATGCAGCTTTCGTATGCGCAAGGTTCAACCGATGTCCCGCTCCTCACCGAGACCGTCGGTGAGAATCTCGAGCACACCACGGCACGCTTCCCCGATCGGGACGCGCTGATAGTCCGCCATCAAGGGATTCGATGCACCTACCGCGAGTTCGACGACGCCACCGATCGGCTCGCGAAGTCTCTCCTGCGACTTGGCGTTGCGCTTGGTGACCGCGTCGGGATATGGAGCCCGAACAATGCCGAGTGGGTCGCCGTGCAGTACGCGACCGCCAAGATCGGCGCAATTCTCGTCAACGTCAACCCGGCCTATCGAACGTCGGAGCTCGAGTACGTGCTCAATCAGTCTGGTTGCAGGTTCCTCATCTCAGCACCTTCCTACCTGACATCCGACTACCGGGCGATGGTCTCCGCCGTTGCGGACTCCGTTCCGGGACTCGAACAGGCATTCTTCCTCGACTCACCCGAATGGCACGACCTCTTCGACGCCGGCGAGGCGATACCCGACGAGGAACTCTGGGAACGGGAGTCGCTCCTCGACCCGGATCAGCCGATCAACATCCAGTACACGTCCGGGACGACAGGGTTCCCGAAGGGAGCGACGCTCACCCACCGCAACATCCTGAACAACGGCTTCTTCTGCGGAGAACGCCTGGGCTATACCGAGTACGACCGAGTCTGCATCCCCGTGCCGTTCTACCACTGCTTCGGCATGGTCATCGGCAACCTTGCCTGTACCACGCACGGCGCCGCCATGGTGGTGCCCTCCCCCGGCTTCGATGCCCGTGCCGTACTCGAAGCAGTAGAGGCAGAGGAATGCACCAGCCTCTACGGAGTCCCCACGATGTTCATCGCCACCCTCGAGCACGAAGACTTGGCAGAGCGAGACGTGTCGAGCCTGCGTACGGGCGTCATGGCCGGTGCGCCGTGTCCGACGGAAGTGATGAACCGCGTCATCGACGAACTCAACATGGCCGAAGTAACGATTGCGTATGGCATGACCGAACTATCGCCCGTCTCCACACAAACACGGCGCGACGATCCCGTCGATCTCCGGGTTTCAACTGTTGGTGTCGCCCACCCGCACGTCGAGATCAAGATCGTCGACCCCGAACTCGGGGACACGGTCGCACGTGGCACCTCCGGCGAGTTCTGCGCCAGGGGCTACTCGGTGATGAAGGGCTACTGGAACGAACCGGAACGAACCGCCGACGCAGTCGACGTCGAAGGCTGGATGCACTCCGGGGATCTTGCCGTCATGGATGACGATGGGTACGTGAGGATCGTCGGACGCCTCAAGGACATGATCATCCGCGGAGGCGAGAACGTGTATCCACGCGAGATCGAGGAGTACCTCTTCACCCACCCGGACATCGTCGATGCACAGGTGATCGGCGTTCCGGACGCCCGCTTCGGCGAACAGATCATGGCGTGGGTGCAGCAGCGCAAAGGATCGCAACTCACCGAGCAAGACGTCGTCGAATACTGCAAGGGTCGGATCGCGCACTTCAAGGTACCGAGATATGTCCGCTTCACCGAAGAGTTCCCGATGACGGTCACCGGCAAGATCCAGAAGTACCGCCTCCGTGAAATGGCGGTTGCGGAACTCGGTATCGGCGACAAACCGGCAACCTAGAGCTCCGCTCCGAGAGCGGCCGGCTCGACGGCGACGTCCTGAAGATCGCGCACGGCAGCTGAGAGGTGACCCAGCGCCTGCGCATAATCCTGCTTGGTCGCTCGTCCCGCACCGATGTCGACGGCCACGTCCTCTGCTGCAGCTTCGAGTCGGTAGAGCGCGTCGCGCAGTCGTTCCCAGTTTCGGCGGCTGATGAGGACCTCATCGGGCCCGAGGTCTCGTCGCTTGGCCTCACGGCGAGCCTCGTAAGCGCGCTGACGGTGGGACGTGCGGCAGTAGCGTTGTGGGCGTCCCGGTCCGGCGGCGTACTGGAACGCTCCCCCACACCAGGCACAATGACGAGTCCGTTCTGTCACAGTGATGGAACCCTACCGCAGAGCTGAGGTTGGGATGGGGATCACACCTCGCGGTGCTCCATCCGATACACGCTCACCGCGATGGCAGCGCCGGACAGAACAAACGCCGAGGCGATGGCTCGCCAATAGATGAAGTCGCCCCCGCCGATGAGCGCGTCATAGCTACCGACGAGGTCGGAGGGCAACCACGGCCCCACCGCGGGGACGAGACCGACGATGCTGAGCAGAATCAGTGCGCCGATGGTCAGCAACGCTGTACCGGGGACCCCGCGGACAATCGACGCAAAGAGGCCCGTCAACGCGACCGCGAAACAGAGGTAGAGGCCAACAAGAATCGAACCGACGATGGTCCCCCCGACGTTCGGCACATCGATCATCACGGCGGTGATGACGAATGCGACGGCTGACGCCAGGAGGAACGAACCGGCCGAAGCGGCCATGTTGAGCACATACCGGGGCGTCAGTATCTGGGGAATCGTTGCTCTCGTCCGCAGGAACGCCGCCATCTCCGACTTGGCGTCGAAAGCGAGGGCGAGGGCCGCCACGAAGGCGATCGCGAGGAGACCGAGTTGGAGCGCGTTGCCGAGATACTGTGCCATGGCAAGTTCCGGCGTGGCCTCGGGCACGGCAATCTCTGCCCCGCCACCGAGTCGATCGACGATCTCTGGGAGGAACCGAGCCGTGAGCGGGCCGAGCACTCCGAAGAACCCGAAGATGCCTACCAGGATCCAGATGCGATAGGTGCGGATCAGCCGAGTCACCTCGAGACGCCAGAGGGTCATTGCGTCACCTCGAGGAACACATCCTCGAGACTCCGCTCGATCGGCGCGACCGACACAATCGGCACGTCGGCACGAGCGAGGCACCGCATTAGTTCTCGCTCGAGCACCGGCGCACTCGACGCCGAGACGGTGACCACGTCGCCATCCAACTCGACGCCGGTCGTCCACTCGCAGGACTTCAAGACGCCGGCCAGTGCTTCGCCATTGCCCCGTATTCGGATGCGATACGCGGCGTCGTGGCCGGTGTTGCTCACGAGTTCTGCGAGGGTTCCCTCGTAGACGATCCGGCCGGCCTTCAGGATGCCAACCGTGTCGCAGACCTGTTGGACGTCGTCGAGGATATGGCTCGAGAAGACCACGGTCGACGTGCCTCGTAGCGCCGTAACCATGTCGAGCACTTCGCGCCGCCCGGCAGGATCGAGCGCGGCCGCCGGTTCGTCGAGCAGCAGGACGTCGGGTTCTCCCACCACCGCCGCCGCAAGACCAAGCCGTTGCAGCATCCCGCGTGAGAAACCCCCGACCTTGCGCCGGGCGACAGCCGACAGGCCGGTGAGGTGCAGCACGTGGTCAACGGCGGCGCCCTCGGTGTCCGGGGAATTGAGTGATCGGGAGAGGTCGACCACTTCGTATGCGGTCAACCAGGAGTCGAAGCTTGGCGTGTCCGAGAGTACGCCGATTCGTACCGCGTCGACCGAGAAGGTTCCGGCGGTCTGACGCCGCAAACCCGAGAGAATCCCCAGCAGCGTGGTCTTGCCCGCACCGTTTGGACCCACGAGACCGTAGACCGAGCCACGTTGGACGGAGAGGGCCACAGAATCGAGCGCGAGTGTGTCCCGGTACTGCTTCGTCAGGTCGCGAGTTTCGACCGCCGGATTGCTCATGCGGCGGAATGCTACCGCTCATCCGCAGCCTCGGAAGGGTCGAGAGCACCCTGAGTGGCCGGATCCCTCAACGGTGCAGCCAGCACGTCCCTGGCGAGCGTCTCGAGGTCCATCTCGCCCTCGACCGCATACGCAATCAACGGCACATGCGTGCCCTGCTGGGCCCCCATTGCGGGGAACCGATCCACCAATTCATCACTCCACACCCACACAGAAACCTCCCGGCACAGCACGCCAACACACCCTCGAAAACTACCCCCACTGTCAAACCGCTCTGACCGGCCGAAACACGGCAGTGTGATTTCAACCGCCGATGAGCGTGGTGCCGGGCCGGTAGGTCGACCATGCGAACCAGAAGGTGTCGAGGTGCTGGACCCGATCGAGACGAGATCCTGCGAGCGGCCCTTTGGTGGCGATTCCTGCGACGTTCCAGGTACTCCCGGTCTCCTCATCCACGAACTCGTCGCCGGCAACCGTGAGGGTCACAGGAGCGTCGTTGACGACGGGAACGAACACGCCGACCGATCCGACGTCGTCTCCCCCGCCGATCTGCGAGTCGTCGAGAGCAGACGATTGGCCGGACTGCCAGAGAATCACGAGATCTCGGTCGCCGACCGTTGTCATCGTCACGCTGCGCTCGCCACTGGCCACCTCCTCCATGGAGTATGCAACCGAGGCCCCATCGATGCTGATGCCGACGACGCGCTGTTTCGCCCGCTCGCGATCGTCGACGACACCGCGAAAGAGGAAGGGATCCGTGTCGGGGTTGTCGTAGCCTTCGTAGGGATTCCGTCCGTAGTCCCGCTCGAATCCGGTCTGCGTCCAGTCGAGGACCTTACCCGTTGGGTACGCCTCAACGAACTCCTCCCACGACATCAGGGGAGACGCGATGGGTTCGAGCCGATCACCCGCGAGAACGCCGACGATCGCCTGACCGTCGAAGTGCGTCCACAGCGATTCGGTGAGACGGTCGTACATCACCAATGCCGATGCGTAGAGGCTGCCGGAGGTACCAAATGTGGTCTCCACACCGCGAACCACCCGGAGATAGGACACCGCCGAGTTGCACAGCGGGCAGTAGGTCACCGAGACCGGGGATCCACCGACCGTATCGTTGACGATCTCGTGCCAGATCAGCACACGCACCGGGTAGGCGCGCGCGTCGCCGTCGATCTCGAGAGCGACGACGGCCTCGGCTGGTTCGAGCTGGTCGATGCTGTCGGCGACGTCGCCGAAGACCGGGGTGTCAAGCGGCGGTATGCCGTCGGGAGGTGGACCGCCGGAGATGATCTCGTCGACCGGCACCAGAGGATCGGGGAACGCATCCGCATCCCGATCGGTGAGCGCCGAAGGCCCCGCTGGCATCCCTTCCGACCCCGCCAAGGTCGTCGCATTCGTGGCGACGGTGGTCGGGTCCGGATCCTCCCCGACCGTCTCGTTGTCTGGAGACGCTCCGCATGCGGCGACGATCAGTGCTGCGGACGCAAAGGCCGTCACCATGCCGAATCGATTCATGCGTCCTCCTCTGGCCGTCGAAAGGTGCAACGCGTCCGACAGCGAGTCAGTTCCACTCTGTCCAACCTCCGACAGTCTTGCGTGCGTACTGACGCACCACGTCCCGCTTCCGTCCCGAGGGCCGGTGCTCATGGGCGTATGGTCTGCGGGCGATGGGCGATTCTCGCAGCGTTCCCGCCGGCAAGACAGATCAGTCGGGGACCAAGGTCCCACCGTCGAAGGGTCCCAAGCCCCTACGGGTGTGGCGGTATCGGTGGTTCCATGATCATGATGCACGAACAGTACGTCCAGCTCTACAACGCGGTTGGGGTTCCCTACCCCACCGTGCGCGCGCTCTTGACCGACCGCGCGCTGCCAGCGCTTGACGCCCCGCGCCGCATCGGCGTCGACTGGCTGCAAGAAGGGGACGCACACCTCGACATGGATGTAGCAGGGGTGCACTTCGTGAAAGACGTCTGCTTCCGGGTTGCCGACTACTCCGACGTCCCTGGACCTCTGCCGATGGGCCGTGTTCAGCTGGCGTGGGAGCCGATCGACCACGCCGACATCTACCCGGCGATTACCGCAGATCTCGAGATTGAGCCGATCGACGAGAAACGAACGATGATCTCGCTCCTCGCCTCCTATGAGCCGCCTCTCGGCCGGATCGGTGCGGTCGTGGATCGCATGGCCATGCATCGCATCGCGGAGGCCGCCCTCGCTCGCTTCTTCGAAGGACTCCTCGTAGAGCTCAAGGCCAGCGCCAGCGCCGCATCGGCCTGAGTCAGCCGCTGAGGGAGAACCGGATCCGGCGGAACCCCTTGCCCTTCGATTCGGTCTTGGTGATCTGGATTGCTCCGACCTCGCCGGTCGAGTCGACATGCGTCCCACCGTCCGCCTGACGATCCAGTCCGACGATGTCGATCACGCGCACTGTCTTGAGCGACGGAGGCAGGAGGTTGATCTTGGTTCGGATCAGGCTCGGATCCTGGTCGGCTTCGACCCGATCGAGGAACGAGACCTCGACGTTCCTTGCCAGCGCGAGTTGCCGGTTGAGTTCGACCTCGATTGGGTCGCGATCCTCGGGAACCCACTGCGGGATCTCGAAGTCGAGTCGACCCTCCCCCGGTGTCATGTTGCCGCCGGTCACGGGACTCTGGAAGCGTTCCCACACAACGCCACACAGCGCGTGCATCGCCGTGTGCGTCCGCATGAGGGCATATCTCCGCTCCCAGTCGATTTCGCCCTCCACCACTGTTCCGACGGGCGGCAACGCATCGAGCCAGTGCCACACACCCCGGCTGTCCTGGGTGACGCGGGTCACTGCCAAGCGATCGTCGCCGATAGTGAGAACTCCAGTGTCGAAGGGTTGGCCGCCTCCGCCGGGATAGAACACCGTCCGATCGAGGAGGACGCGGCCGTCGTCCCGGTCGGTGTCGACGACGGTTGCGGCCATCGCCCGTTCGTAGGCCCTGGTCGAGTAGATCCGTTCAGTCATTGTTCCTCCTTGCGGTGGCACCCTACCTTCGGCCGCGTGCGAGGCTACGGTGCCAGAAACGACCCTGGAGGACGCTGTGAGCGACATCCTGCCCTATACCGACGATGCGGCGACCAATGCGCTGCTCGCCGACGACCCGTTCGCGTTGCTCGTCGGCATCGTTCTCTATCAACAAGTCCCCGTCGAGACGGCCTTCGCCGGACCGTCACGGGTTCGCGACCGGATCGGGGGCCTCGACCCCCAACTGATCGCAGAGATGGATCCCGACGCCCTCGAAGCGGCGTTCAAGGAGAAGCCGGCCGTCCATCGGTTTCCGGGAAACATGGCGAAGCGAGTGCAGGCCGTCGCAGCGTACGTAGCAGCCGAGTACGACGGCGACACCGCGGCTATCTGGACCGACGTCGCCGACGCAGACACGCTGGTGCGCCGCCTCAGGCAACTGCCCGGTTTCGGCGAGTACAAGGCCAGGATCTACCTCGCCGTCCTCGCTCAACGATTCGGAGTGCGGCCCGACGGATGGGAGGCCCATATGCCGGATTGGCCGAATATCTCGGAGATCGAATCGCCGTCCGATCGTTCCGACCTCAAGGAGCGGAAGAAGGCGTGGAAGGCTGCGCAGAAATCGTAGGCTCGCGCCGTTTGGCAGTGGTGTAGATCAGCGCCCCGAATCCGACGACCGCAATCGTGGCGAAGATGAACCACTGGATGGCGTAGCTCAGATGCGCTCCCTCGGTCGTCTCCGGAGGCGGCAGCGGGATCGGGTACTCCCCGGCCGCCGGTTCCTGGGCCTGGAGTTGGAGGTACATCGGGAAGAGCGACGGACCCCATTGCGGGTCGAGGAGTACGAGGTCGATCCGACCGATCTTCGCGTAGGATCCGTCGGGCTCCTTGGCTCCGGTGGGACCTCGGTCCTCGCTGGCCCTCAGGATGCCGATCACTTCGACCTCTGCAGCCGGAGGGGACGCCTCTGGCACCGGCGGACCGATACTGTCGATCGGTACCCACCCCCGGTTGACGGCGAGCGCGCCCCCCTCCCAGACGAGCGGGGTCACCACGTTGTGTCCGGACTGGCTATTCAACGTTCGCGCCTGCAGCAGGATCTCTGCCTCGACGTCATAGGTGCCCTGCACGATGACGCGCCGATACTCCATTTCCGTCGGATCACCGTCTGTATCTGCGACGAGGAGCGCCAGATCGATGGGTTGCAGTGTCATGCGCGCTTCGATCGTGGTGTTGAGTTCCTTCCGCTCATCGAGACGCCGCAGCTGCCACAAACCGAGGTTGACGAAGAGCGCAACGGTGAGAGCAACGATCAGGAACCCGGCGATCCATACCCCGGACCTGAGAAACGCGTATCGCTGGCTCATGACGCCTCGCCGGGAGGCTGGAGCTCGGATCGGGCGAGACCATATCGACGGAGGTCGAAAAGGCGCCCACGCTTGCAAAAACCATCCTTCGCAACACCCTCGAGAACGAGCCCTGCCTTCTCAACGACCCGAGCCGACGCCGGATTCGAGTCAGCGACCCAGGCCTCGACACGGTGCATATCGAGTTCGTCGAAGCAGTAGTTGATGAATCGCGAAACAGCCACGGTGGCGATGCCCTGACCCCACCACTCCGGATTGAGCCACCAGCCCACTTCTGCAATGCCCGACCGGTTGTCTGCCCCACGTTCGCATCCGATGCCACCGACCAACTGCTCGCCGACGAACATCGCGAAACTCAGCGGCGGGTCTTCTGCCTCACACTTGGCGATCCAGAAGTCGGCATCCTGCAGGGTGTACGGATACGGGAATGCGTCCGACATATGCACGGCAATGCGCTCGTCGTCTGCGGCCCGCAGCAGCGCTCGACGGTGTATCGAGACGTACGGTTCGAGGGTGACATCATCCCGAGCGGTCGCGAGCAGCGGACCCCGTGCGGAGACCACGGGCGCCGGAGAGCCACCAGGCTCCGGATCGAACAACGACGCGTCGAGGAACCGCCCGCCGGTGCGCCAATACACGCCCTCGGCCCTCGACAGCAGATTCTCCTCCACGAGATACCGCCGGAGCGCGGCGTAGTCGAGGTTGTAGTGCTCCAGGCGTCGGCTCACCTCGGCTTCGCGATACCGGACGCCTGGCTCGAAATCCTGGGCGAGGCGCTCGAGAATCACCAACCGCTTGCGGCGACTCGACGGTATCTCAACGAGATCCTCGCCCGAGAAGAACGTTTCGAGGACCTTGACCTCACTGGCCGTCCAATCACCCTCAGTGATGCTGTCGGCGGCCGGTTCGGCCTGCGGCACCGTTGCCGCGATTTCGTGCAGCGCACCGGGGAGGAGCCGATCGTCCTCGTCGGTGAGGCCAGAGAGCCTCAGACCTGCGATCGTCTTGAGGGCGCGACGCCGCGAAATACCCAGCGCATCGGTCAATGTCTCCGGCGTGAGCCTCCCCTCGACGGCGCGGCCGAGGGCCACCAGCCGCACCGGGTCGAGACACAGCCGGGAGTACTCCTCGTAGTTCATCTCAATCGAATCCTCCGCGAGCGGTATCACCGCTGCGGCGCTGGTCCGCTGCACCATAGAGGCCGGCGATCGGGTCGAACACGGCTGCTTGCACACCTCCGAAGTACATCGCGCGATCGGGGAAGCGGCGTGCCGTCATACCGTCGGTCGATCGCACGTCGAGGCCAGGTTCATGCGCGATCATCGGGGTGCCACCGAAGACCTCGACGTGCAGTCGAGGGTGGGCGACGGCCTCGCTCAGCGACATGCCGAGATGGAGGAAGTTGAGCAGCACCTGGGCGATTGCGGTCGTGATACGCGAGGCTCCGGGGCTTCCAATCGACAGGATCGAGCCATCGGCACGACGCGCCACCGTTGGGGCCATGTTGGAGACGAGACGGGTGCCGGGCTCGAGGGTGTGGAAACCCTCGGAGGTCAGTTCCACCTCCCCCAGCGAGTTGTTCAGATACCAGCCGGTATCCGGCACAAGAGCCCCTGCTCCGTAGCCGGCCGACACCGTGATCGCGCAGGCGTTTCCGTCGGTATCGGCAACGGACGTGTGAACCGTGCTCTGCGACCGCTCCACAGCGGTGAGGTCGCCTTCGCGCGCGTGGGCCAGCAGGTCGGCGGCCGCCTGGCTGCGGGTGAGATACGGGTCGAGTTGGCCGGCACGGTATCGCAGGACCGCCCGTTGGATTCGAGCCATCCGATCCACCTCCCGCGGAACCCATCCTTCGAAGTCCGGCGTCGACGCCAGCAACAGGATCGCGCTCGCCACCACACCGCCGACCGCTGGAAGCGGGTTGGTGGCCACTTCCCAATCGTCGAGTTGAAAGCGAATCGGCTCACGAATCTCGACGGCGTACGACCTGAGGTCGTCGTTGGTCAGGATGCCACCGCCGGAGAGCA
Organism: uncultured Actinomycetota bacterium; assembly: GCA_963836085.1. Classification (GTDB taxonomy): domain Bacteria; phylum Actinomycetota; class Acidimicrobiia; order Spongiisociales; family UBA5794; genus JAHEEL01. The sequence goes on along the minus strand of CAWIHT010000003.1, from coordinate 385 downwards.
CGGCTTCGACGGTCCGCTGTCCGATCTCGCCCTCGTAGAGAACGGAGGCTCCTTCGGACGCCACGAGCCGGAGCGTGTCGGCGAGGTGCGGTACGTGGATCCGATCACCCTCGGCGACCGGCGATCCGTCGAGGTGATGGGTGATGGATCGGCTGGTCTCGTCCCACCCGAAGACCACCTTGTGGGAGTGGTCAAGGTATTCGGCCGATGCTCCGGTGACGGCGAATCCCTTCTCCACGATTCGGATCGTGGGCTCGAGGATTGCGCTCCACTCGACCGTTCCATAGAGACGGTGAGCCTCGGCGAAGGCCGCGAACGCACCGGGCGTCGCCACCGAACCCCATCCCACAATGGTCTCCGTGTGACCGCCGTAGCTCATCTCGAC
>CAWIHT010000002.1:0-294544 GCA_963836085.1 uncultured Actinomycetota bacterium | reverse complement strand
ACGAATAGCTCCCGCATGCCCGCCCGCTGGGATCCCCCGCTCTCCGAAGAGCCGCCGTGGCCTGTCCACGGAGACGGCCCCTTCGTTCTGCTCATCGACGCGCAGTCGACCATCGAACGCGAACTCATCAAAGGTTGTATCGAGCGCGACAGCCCGAAGGGAGTTGGGTCGACATCGCCTACATCCTGGCTGGTCAGATCATCCGCCGCAGAAGGAAACCGATCCGCGGCTTGCTGCCCGCCTCTCCGTCGACGACGACCCCGTCTTGATCCCGCTCCGCGTCGCGTGGCTCGCCGACACGCAGGATGGCGCACGCCGGGTGGCGCTCAGGGACGTGTTGATGTTCGGGGATCCCCGAGACCCGAATCTGCTGCGCCAGCGATGGGTCCGCTCCATGCGCTCCGACCGCATCCGAATCATCGTTGCCGAACCGGCAACGAAGTCGAACCTCGAGGAACGCTGGCACGATCCGACCGGACCAGGACCGGCCGAGGGAACGTCGCTCGCCGAACGGTCGCGCTCAAGGCGTGGCTGGCGCTCGAACGCGCCGAGCGGGCCTGCGCGGCGCCCGCTACAAGGTGCCGAAGTTCCTCGCCGAAGACCTGTTCTGGTCACGTGGATTCCAGAAGGGCGTCGCACGCCTCGCCGTTCGAGAAGGCGAACCGCTCGACCGAATGCAGAAGAAGACGGCCCGGTATCTGAGAGAGATCGCGGCCACCCACAACCCGTTCGTGATCGACATCGTGACCGGCGTCATGGCATGGCTGCTCAGCCTCGGATACCGGCAACTCGTCTACTCGAAGGACGACCTGCGGGACCTCTACCAGATCGGCGAAGAGCATCCGCTCGTATTCCTGCCCTCCCACAAGTCGAATTCCGATCACCTCGTCCTGCAGTACGTGCTCTACCAGAACGAGTTCCCGCCCAACCACACGGCGGGCGGCATCAACATGAACTTCTTCCCGATCGGTCCGTTCCTCCGCCGGTCCGGGATCTTCTTCATCCGGCGAGAGTTCAAGGACAACGAACCGTACAAGTTCACGCTCCGCCAATACGTCGACTATCTGCTCGAGAAACGCTTCCCTCTCGAGTGGTATCTCGAAGGCGGGCGCTCCCGAACTGGGAAGCTCCGCGCTCCCGCCTCGGCATGCTCGCCTACGTGGTCGACGCCTACCTCCGGGGCCTGGTCGAAGACGTGGTCTTCATCCCGGTCTCGATTGCGTACGACCAGATCTCCGACATCGGCTCGTACGCGTCGGAGCAACGCGGAGAGAAGAAGGAGAAGGAAGGGTTCACGTGGGCGCTGAAGTTCGTCGGCAGCCTCCGCCACCGATACGGCTCGATCCATGTCCGGTTCGGCGATCCCCTGTCACTGCACGACACAGTGCCTGTCGACACGAACCTCAGGAGCGAACGCGGTCGCTACGTCATTCCAAAGCTGGCGTTCGAGATCTCGAACCGGATCAACGACGTCACTCCGATCACGCCAACCAGCCTCGTGACCCTGGCGCTCCTGAGTCGACCCGACAGAGGACTCACCGTTCCCGAGACCGTCGAGGCGCTCGCGCCCTTCCTCACATACGTTCGCCGCAGACACCTTCCCACGACGACACCGGCCGGTACGGAGGTCACGCCAGAACTCGTGACGACGGCACTCGACGAACTCGCATCGAACAAGGTGATCTCACGGATCGAAGGCCTCGACGAAATCGTCTACGTGATTGAACACGAGCAGCATCTCTCAGCGGCGTACTACCGCAACACCATCGTCCACTTCTTCGTCACCCGGTCGATCGTCGAGGCATCCATCGCCGGAATGATCCGGAACGAATCGACGGGTCTCGAAGAACTGCTCTTTCGAGCCTTCGGCTGGCGGGCCATCCTCAAGTTCGACTTCTTCTTCGAGGGTCGCGCCGAATTCCGAGACTCGATCATCGAGGAACTCCTCCTTGCCTGTCCGAATGCCATCGAACTCATCAACGACGGAGACCTGTCAACGGTGGCCATCGCTCTCGAACCGCCGGTGAGCACGGCGGTGCTGCTCCCGTTCATCGAGGCCTATCGCGTCGTGGCGGCGGTGATCGCCCAGGCCGACCAAAACGAGACCATCGACGCCGGGACTATCCAGCATCGAGCATTGCTGCTCGGTCGCCAGGAGCAAGCCCAGGGACAGATATCAACACCCGAGTCGCTATCGACCGAACTCTTCAGTTCCGGCATCGCCCTGGCCGGCAACGCGGGTCTTCTCGGGCGCGGCGGCCAGCTCGAACGAGATGAGTTCCTTGCAGATATCGACGATGCGCTCGCCGACCTTCGACTGGTTCAGGCCGCCTCAGCGGTCGATGTGACCATTCCCGCTCCTCCCGAAATGACTAGTTGACCACCGTCCGTAGTCGGTGATACACTCGTCGTGGGCAGGCGGCGTCGGTGGAGGGCACCCAGAAGAGGATCTTCGGGAGCTCGCTCATGCGCACAGAAAACGACGAGTACGACCGCTTCCCGATCGCGAAGCGCGGCTACGACCCCAACGCCGTCGAGGCCTACCTCGACCTGGCAGCCGCCGACTCCGATCGGATGCTCAACGAAGCGGCGGCTCGCATTGCAGCGCTCGAACTCGAAGTGGAAGAGGCCAAGAAGCAGGAAGAGGCCGTCCACCTGACGATCCTCGCCGCTACGAAGGCCAAGGAGGACATGATCGAGGCGGCCAAGCATCAGGCTGCCGAGTTGTGCTCCAACGGGCGCAAAGAGGGTGACCGCATCGTCACGGATGCGAGGATGCAAGCGTTCCAGCTCGTGACCGGCGCCAGGAAAGAGGCCGAAACGATCGTCGGCGAGGCGCGCGCCGAAGCGGCCGCGATCGCTCGTGTCGAGGGAGAAGCTGCAGCGGCCAACGACGGTCCGTCGGAACGCGAGATAGCACTGCATCAGCGCATCGAGGAAATGCAGCAGGCGATCGCAGCGATGGAGGTCGAACTGGCCAGCCGTCCGGCAGCGTCCGTTGAGAAGCACACCAGCCCTGTCGACATGGTGATCGAAGAGGCCCTCGAACCCGCTGTGGAGATCCCGACACCAGCAGCGGAGGCACAGGTCGCACCGTCCGTCCCGGAGGCGACCATGAAGAATCCTCCCCCACCGGCGGACGCGCGAGATGATGATGGCGACGAAATCGAGATCGTCGTCTCCGACCTACCGGCTGAAGAGTCCACGATCGACATCGCAGCGGACGACACCGAGATCACGCTGACCGAGGACGACGAGGCGCTCGAACCGGCCTTCTCTCGAGCGGTGCACGACACTGGAATCAACGACGACAGCGACGACCGCGCGGCCGCAGTCCGCCGCTCGTTCTACTCGCGCCGCTCCGCCGGACTCCCCCATATGGGTTCCGAGGCCGGCCGAGGTGCGATGGCGGCGGTCGCCGGGCTGCGCACCAACTTCGTGGCTCCTGAGGCCGACGACGACACCGATCCAGAGCAGACGCCCGCATTCGAGGCGGTCTGAACAGTTTGGCGGGGGCGGCACCGACGCTCGGCTGCCCGCCCGGACCGACGCCCAACCGGCGCCGTCCCCGTCAATGCTTCCGCACTGACGAGAAGCTAGAAGTAGGGGTTCGCCCCGAGCGTGTGGTCGGTCACGTCGACCACTTCCGTGATCTCAGGCACCGCAGCGAGGATGGCTGTCTCGATGCCCTGCTGCAACGTGACCGCGGCGAGGCCGCATCCCTGGCAACCGCCACCGAGTTCGAGCATCGCTCGTGATCCGTCAACGCCGATGAGGTTCGCGATTCCGCCGTGGGATGCGATCGCTGGATTGATCTGCTCTGTGAGCAACTGCCGTACCTTCTCCTCGGTCGTGCCGGTGAGCTCGATGTCGCCGTCACCGAGACCAAGGCCGGGGCTGGGCGTGTTCGGGTTGCGAATGACCAGACCGGCGGTCGGTCCGGAGGTGGAGAGGTCGAGAACGGCACCGCGCAAATCGTCGACGGACTCGGGCGAAATGGCCACGGGGAGCCCGCTGTGGCGCTCGATGTGGTCCACCGACGTGACGTCCTCCGGACGAAGGAACGCCGTCTCGTAGACGTATCCGTTCGGTCCTGCACCGCTGATTCGCAGCGCCAGATGGAGGTCATCGATCGCTTCTCCCTCGCGCAATTCGAGGATGGTCGCGAGGGCCTCGTCGGTGATTTCAATCACGGGTGTTTCGGTGTCGTTCATGCAGAACGGGATGCTACCGGAGGGTATCCGGCTAGCGGTACAGGTCCTCGATCTGGGACGAGAACCGGTCAACAACCACGTTCCGGACGACGATTCCGTCCTCTGAGCGCTCACCCTGCTCGACCGACAGTGGCCGCGAAAGGAGCCCGACCTTTCGGATCTGCTCGGCGCGGGCGAAACGCTGATTGACCTGGGCCACCTGCTTCTCGACGTGGGCAAGCGCTTCGTCGCTCCCCTGCCCTGCGTCGACGGAGACGAGCACCCCGAGTTGGTCGAATCCGTCGCCCACGACGACAGCGTCGATGATGACGTCGTCTGCGCGCAGCAGCGCCTCGATCGGCTGGGGGCAGATGTTCTTGCCACCTGTCGTGATGACGATGTCCTTCTTCCGTCCGCTGATGGTGAGCAAACCATCGGCGCCGATGGTTCCGAGATCGCCGGTATGGAGCCATCCGTCTCGCAAGGCGTGAGCGGTTGCATCCGGGTTGTTCAGATAGCCAGGGAACACGGTTCGACCTCGGAGGAGGATCTCACCGTCATCGGCGAGCGACATCTCGATCCCAGGGAGCGGAGACCCGACGGATCCAAACCGCGTAGCGCCCTCCCTCGTGACGATCGAAGGACCCGACGCCTCAGACAGTCCGTAGACCTCACGAATCACCAGGTCGAGGCTGGAGAAGAATTCGAGTGTCTCCGGATCTGCCGAGGCAGCCCCGCTGTAGGCCAACCAGAGGTCGGAGAAGCCCGCTGCGGCTTTGACACGGTCGGTGAACAGGAATCGCGCGAGCGCGACGGCCGCTTTGTTGAAGATCGTCCTCCGCTTGCCGACATTCCGTGCAGCGACATCTGCGCGCGACACCCGCATGGCCCAACGGGCGATCGTCGCTTGCACACCGGAGAGATCGTCGATCTGCGAGCGAAGCACCCTTGCGAATCCCGACCACACGAGCGGCACACTGAAGAAGATCGTTGGCTTGATCTCGGGGAGATCGACCCGAATCCGCCCGATCGATTGGGCAAAAGCGACCGAGTAGCCGGCATGCGCGGCAATGTGGATGGTGAACATCTGCTCGGCCACGTGTGAGAGGGGGAGGTACGACAGCACGCGATCGGCGCTGCTCGGTTCGAACAGCTCCACGGCCGACCACGACGCAAACACGAGGTTGTCGTGGGTCAGGACGACACCGAGAGGGCCTCCGAATCCGGCGGCGGTGTAGATGAGCGTGGCCGGATCGTCGGCATGGAGCGCTGCGAGTCTCTCGTCGAACGCACTTGCGGGAGCGAGTTCGGAGCGCTCAAGGAACGACTCCCACGCCATCGCCTCCCCCGTCGCCCCGTCGACGGCAAGAAGGACATCGAGGTCGGGATGGCAACGGGCGTCGATCTTCGCCACGTGGGCGGCCGTCCCAGCCAGCACAATCCGTGAGCCGGAGAGCTCAAGCAACTCGGTGATCTCCTCGGACGAACTCGAGAAGTAGATGCCGACCGGCACCGCTCCGATGGCCATTGCCGCCACGTCGAAGATCACCCACTCTGGCGAGTTGTACGAGAAGATGGCGACGCGATCGCCGACGTTGATACCGGAGGCAATCAGGGCATTGGCCGCACGACGCACCGCTTGGGCATATTCACTCCACGTGATCGTTTGCCATCCGCCGTCGGACCGCGTGCGCAGGGCCGGAGCGTCGGGTTGGCGCTCTGCATTGGCCATCACCAGATGCGGAATCGTGTGCACGGGTCTCCTCGAATCGAAACTGCAGCCACCGCGTGTACACAATGGTCCTATGCAACGACTGCGGAGCAACGACCGATCTTCAGGCGTCATCCTACATCCGACCTCACTCCCCGGACCGTACGGGATCGGGGATCTCGGCTTGTTGGCCCACGAGTGGGTCGACCGATTGGCGGCGACCGGTACCGGTCTCTGGCAGACGCTGCCGGTTGGTCCCACCGGATACGGCGACTCGCCGTACCAGTGCTTCTCGGCGTTCGCGGGCAACATCAACCTCATCGCGCCGGACCTTCTCGTGGCTGACGGACTCATCGACTCGCCGGCCGCACCCGACTTCCCAGCCGCATACGTCGACTACGGCAGGGTGATCCCGTGGAAGCAGGGCATCATCGCGGACGCGTTCGCCCGTTTCCGGAACGGCGGCGGCGACCCGGTGCTCACCGATGCGTTTGATCGCTTCCGGTCGGAACAGACCTGGCTCGATGACTACGCCGAGTTCATGGCGATCAAAGAGGCGCAGGGTGGTGGTAGCTGGCAAGACTGGCCAGACGAACTGCGGCTCCGTGATCCCGCCGCTTTGGCCGCTGCTCGCAGCAGCCTCTCGACCGATATGGATAGCATCCGATTCGGCCAGTTCCTGTTCTTCCGGCAGTGGGATGCGTTGCACCGGCATGCGACCGGAGCGGGTATTCGCATCATCGGGGATGTACCTATCTTCGTTGCAGGCGACTCTGCAGATGTGTGGTCGAACCCGGAACTCTTCTGCCTCGATGAGGAACGCCGGCCCACGGTGGTGGCTGGCGTGCCGCCCGACTACTTCTCTGAGACCGGCCAGCTCTGGGGAAACCCGCTCTACGACTGGGACCACCACGCCGCGACCGGCTACACCTGGTGGATCGAACGGCTCCGTTCAACGTTCAGCATTGCGGACATTGCGCGCGTCGATCACTTCCGGGCTTTCGCGGACTATTGGGTGATACCAGCCGGGTCCGAGACCGCCATCATCGGCGAATGGAAGGACGGGCCCGGAATCGAGTTCTTCGAGACCGTGCGGGCCGAACTCGGTGATCTGCCGATCATTGCTGAGGATCTCGGTGAGCTCTCGCCCAAGATCCCGATACTGCTCGATCAGGTCGGGTTCCCCGGCATGCGGGTCCTGACCTTTGCGTTCTCCAGCGACGAAACTGACCCGTTTCTGCCGCACAACTACCAGGTCGAAGCGATCGCGTACACCGGGACGCACGACAATGACACCACCCTCGGTTGGTGGCAGTCGGCGCCGGAGGGGGAACGCGAATTCGCTGCCCGCTATCTCGACATCGACGGGAACGATCCGGTCAGAGGCTTCCTCGACGCACTCTGGCGGTCACGGGCCATGTTCGCCATCGCTCCCATGCAGGATCTCCTGCGTCTCGACACCAGCGCCAGGATGAACGTCCCGGGGACGACCAACGCGAACTGGCGGTGGCGACTGGACCCAGCGCAGTTCGATGATGGGCACACGCTGGCAGAGCTCAGTGAACTCAACCGGCGCTACGGGCGCGCTTCTGGCAGCCAGGTTTCGTGAAGATGCACCCACTGCAGCCCGTTGGGCTGGTGGGGGGCGGATGCCATCACCGCGGTTGAGAGCCTTCCGGTGGTAGTTCCGGAATCCGTCTGCCATTCCTCATAGGTGCCGACCGGCGCGTCGGATCGCACCGATACGTTCTTGATGGCGAAGTCGATCGGCCGCAGACCGTAGGACGCCCGGATCATCTCGCGCACGTCGACGACGCTCGCGGTTCGACCGTTGGGGCCGATCATGATGAAGGAATCGGCAAGCACGTCCAGGCGAGAGAACTCCGATGGCGCTGCGACGCCCGAGTACCAGCGCCCGAAGAACGCGTGCAGTTCACGAACCTCAGCCTCGAACGACTCCGGTTCGATCACCGAATCTCGACGAGTTCGTTCGTCCTGAGGTTGAGCACTCGTTCGACCGGACTGGCACCGTCAGCGATCCAACGGGCGAGCGCCTCGCCGGGTAGGCGAACGATCCACCACGCCACGTCGGAACTCCCCGACTGACGGAATGCCGTCCACGCGGCCCGGCCGACCTCGATTGCCTCGGTCTCGACTTCGAACACACCGAGTACTCGCTCTTGTGTGCCGACAAAGGATCCACCTTCACGGAAGGCAGGTTCGACGAATTCCACCAGTTCGTATTGGCTCATACGCACTCCTTCCCTAGCCCCACGCCATCATATCGCATCCTCCCAGCGCCTTGGCGTAGGATTGTCGCCATGGAACTCGAATCTCGCTTCAGTACTGAGGACATCGCGGCCGCCGTCGAACGAGTCGCAGGGGAGGTCTCTGCCGACTACCCGAACGAAGTCCCTCTTCTGGTGGGCATTCTCACGGGCTCGTTCATCTTCCTCGCCGACCTGGTGCGCGCCATGAGCATCGAGGTGGAGATCGACTTCATCAGAGCCCGTTCGTACGGCAAGGGCACTGTCTCGTCCGGCGCCGTCGAGATCACCAAAGACATCGAGCATGACGTGACCGGGCGTGCCGTCGTCCTCGTTGAAGACATCCTCGACACGGGTCTGACGCTCGACTTCGTTGCAGACCGCGTCAAGGCCGGTCATCCGGCGGAGATCAAGACGTGTTCGCTGCTCGTCCGCGAAGGAGCAACGCCCCCCGACTACATGGGCCTGTGGATTCCGCAGGGGTTCGTAGTCGGCTACGGCATCGACTACGCCGAGCGCTATCGCGGCCTCCCGGACATCAAGTCGGTCCCCGGAACCTGATCCACCCTCCCTCGACGGCAGCCGTGGCCTGGTCGGGCCGTGGCGTGGCACCTTCGTGGTCTAGTCATGTTGGAACCGGCTCCAATCCATCTGTACGAGCAAGGCCACTTCGGCCAAGCTGTGCGCAGGAATGGAGGGCATGTCTACTCAACACCCCACGGGGTTCATCTGCTACATCTGTGAAGGCATCGCGGTCGTTGACCTCGAAGGCAAGTATCTCTGTGCAGAGCACGCGATCGAAGCGATGACGACCATCGAGATCGATCTGCGTGCCGAAGAATCCATCTCGTCAGCCACAGCCGAATAGGCAGCGCCGCGAAGTGGGTTGGGCAACCGACTCGCGGCCGTGTCGATTCTCCAGGGCAAGGATCCCGAGTTGACGCTCACCCCTCCAGAAGGCAGGGGTGAGAACGTCCGCGCTGAATTGCACTCCGGGCGCACGGACTAGTGCATGCGCCGTCTGTCACAACCATTCTCGACGCGCAGCGCCTGGTCCCCCATGATGCTGGCAGGAATGGAAGACACCTACCGGCGACCCCCGCATGGCCTCACGCTCAAGGCGTGTGAGGCCATCGCGCCCGCCACCGTCCGGGACCGCTACCGCTGCTCCCGACGCACCGCCACTGCACCGGTGACCTCCTCTTTCGGTGCTGCGGCGTCAGGATCGGTGAACCTCGCCAACGCGCCTTCCCCAACGGCGTAGTTGGCGGGGTTCGCCGTTCATCCATCCTGAGGCATCTCGGCCGAGGTCTGGCCCTGCTCCCGCAGCGTCGGCGGTAGCCTCTCGCCCCGGAGGTGCCCGGTGGACCTGCTCACAGAACTCGACTACGCGGCCAAGCCGACGACCCGCGTTCAACGACGAGTCCAGAGGCTCGCGTCCAGTGCATGGGCCGGTTCCCTGCTGTCGAGGACGCTCTACCGCCTCGACAAGGCGTTGTTCCGAGTCAGCAACGGGCGGCACACCGCCGCGAGTCTCCTGGCCGGATTGCCGGTGATCCTCCTGACGACGATCGGCGCCAAGACCGGCAGGGCTCGCACCACGCCCCTCCTCGGAATCCCGATCGACGGCCACCTGGCAGTGATCGGTTCGAACTTTGGAACAGCGGCGACGCCGGGGTGGGCCTACAACCTCGAGGCAGACCCGGCGGCGACCGTCGAGTACCGCGGTCGAGTAGTGCCGGTCACGGCGAGACGGACGAGTACCGGCGAGACCGAACGGGCATTCGACCTCGCCTCGGCGGTGTACGCGGCGTTCCCGGCATATCGGGAGCGTGCGGCCCATCGAGATATCCGCGTGTTCATCCTCGGGCGGTCCGATCGAGCGTCCGGCTAGATACTCCTGGTGATCCCGCCGTCCACCCTGATGTTCTGACCGGTGATGTAGCCGGCACCGTCCGAGAGCAGGAACGCAACGGTGTCTGCCACCTCGGAAACCCGACCATAGCGCCCCATCGGGATCCTCGCCCGCCGCTCCGCAGTCTCGGGGAGGCTGTCGATGAAGCCCGGCAGGACATTGTTCATGCGGATCGAGTCGGACGCGTGCTCGTCGGCATAGAGCTTGGTGAACGCAGCCAGCGCAGCCCGGAATACGCCGGACGTGGGGAACAGCGCTTCGGGTTCAAACGTGGCATAGGTGGAGATGTTGACGATCGCACCGGCGCCGCCCCTCTGGAAATACGGGGTGACGAGTCGGGCGATCCGGATGACGTTCAGCAGGTAGACGTCCATCCCGAGGTGCCAGTCCTCATCGGCGATCTCGAGGATCGGACCGTTCGGTCCGTGGCCGGCGCTGTTGACGACGGCGTCGATACGGCCCCACCGCTCAATCGAGGCCTCGACAAGATGCTCCAGGTCCGCCGTCGACTGGTTGGACCCAGTGATCCCGATTCCTCCGAGCTTCGCGGCGAGCGCCTCTCCCTTGCCCGACGAAGAAAGGATGGCGACCGAGTAGCCATCGGATGCGAGTCGCCTGGCGACTTCGGCGCCCATTCCGCTCCCCGCCGCCGTGACAATCACAACTCGGCCGTCAGACATCGGTGTGCTCCTCGATCGTTCTCGTGGCTCCAAGGGTACGACGTCCAGCGGTGGTGCTCGCATGCGGTCTCGACACGTCGGGCTCAGCGGCTGGAGACTGCAAGAATGCCGTCGCAACTGCGAATGCGGAGAAGGTAGGCCTGGTGGCGTCAATCGATTGTCCAGAGTGCGGGAGAACGGTCTCGGACCAGATCGAGATCTGCTCCAACTGCGGCTACCCAATCGCACAAACGATGCCCGCTCCGCGGTCGCTCGCAGGCGCTCCCCCAGACTCGTCGATCGTCCAGCGCACCGCTCCAGAGCGTGGAGTGAGCGCTGGACTCACCAGAACCACGTCTGGGTTCCTGTGGGGCACGTCCGGCCTGTACCTGATCGCCGCCGCCTCGTTCGTCTGGTATCTGTTCGTGTGGAATGACTGGGCAGGACAGCGCTCACCATCCGCCGCCGTCGTCCAGAGCACAACCGAGACCGAGGCCACGGCCTTCGGGTTCCTCAGTATCGCCCTGATCGGCTATCTCGTCACAGCCGTCGTCTTCATCACGTGGTTCTTCCAGGCCTACCGTGCTGCCCAGTCACGCGGGGCCACGGCGCGCACCTGGGCTGCGGGGTGGGCCATCGGCGGTTGGGTCATCCCGTTCGCCAACTTCGTCATCCCGAAACTGGTGATGAACGAGGTCGATCGCATGTCGAATCCCGAGGCCGGGGATCCCCCGATTGGAGACCGCTGGCGATCGCTGCCGCGTCTCGAATCCTCCGACACGTGGTGGGGACTGTTCCTGCTCGGAGCGCTGACCACCGCGGTCGGCTCGAACTGGCTCCCGTTCGCCGATGTCAAGAGCGCCAGCTACGCGACCGCTCTCGTGCTTGTCGCGTGCGGCATGGCTGCCACCGCCGGAAGCGGATTCGCCGCCGGTCGAATGGTTCGCACCATCGGTGACCGCCTCCCGGGCCCGGGCCCCATGTCCTACGCGACCGCCGTACCTTCGCCCGATCAGGTTGCGGTTTCAGCGTGGCCGCCGACCGATCGGGAGTGGATCCGGGGCTACGAATGGGAGGGGTACGAGGAGCAGACGGTTCGGTGCCTCAGCTGTCGCAAGGACGTGTCCTTCCCTGCGGGGCTGAAGCGGCACGGAACCCACAAGATCGCCGTGCCTGATGGGGGCGGAGCGCTCGGACGCCCGTCGACGGAGTCACTCGACCCCGGCGAGTGACCGGCTGCCGATTCTGCGACACGCTTCGACCTCGGCCAGCGGCTGAGTCGGCCCGCGACTTCTCGGTCACACTGCGATCAGATGACCCTGATGCAGCAGGACAGACGACTCCCGCAGACTCTCCTGGGGGAAGCACGCGCCAAACATGGCGTGGTCGTCGAGGGCGTTGCCGCACCTGACACACATCAGCGTCCGGGTCGATTTGACCGGTGGCACTGGTCTGCGCGGCTCGGGCGGCTGAGGGCTGTGTCCGTAGCCACCACATTGATAACACCTGCTCATACTGATGTCTTCGACGGCGAAGGCGTCAATCTGTAGCGCGACCGTGGAATGCCCGGGATATTCGGTGACTAGTTACCCCGGGTCTAGGATCAATCCTTCTGGTGTAGTGGCCCGATCTCGGTCACACTCAGTGCAGGAATGGAAGGCATCAACGCACACCACTCGGAGGGACTCGCCTGCGCTGTGTGCGCGAGGGTCGCGGTTGCTGACATCAGTGATGGCTACCTCCGGGAGGAACACGGACTCGAGATGATGGTCACGATCGATCTCCGGGCAGGAGACCCGATCGTCACCGTCGTAGCGGCCTGAACCTCGGTCGCCCGGTCAACTCTGCTTCGGCCGCTTGTGCGGGCGCAGCTAGGGTCACGGCGTGAACCGCTACCGAGCCGTCCTCTTCGATTGGGTTGGCACACTCGTCCACCTGCAGAGCGGGCGATGGCGTCTCGAACGGGCTCACGAGACGCTGGGTCGCCACTTCGACGACGTCTCCATCGAGGCTCTCGCCCTTGCCCTCCGCGAAGCTCATGAACACCCTGACGTCCAGGACGCCAGCCGCATCGAGGACCACTCGGCCGACCACTTTCGGGCGGCAAGCCTGTTGTGGTTCGAGATGGCCGGCCTCGACTCTGATCTCGCCGACGCGCTGCACGCGATGAGCTCGGACCCGAGAACTCACCCACCGTATCCAGAGTCGCGAGAGGTCCTGTCGAATCTCCACGAACGCGGAGTCCGCATCGCCGTGGTCAGCGACTTCAGCTTCGATCTGCGGCCGGCGATGATCGAGCACAGCTTCGCCGAGTTTGTCGACGCCGTCGTGATCTCCTTCGAGCACGGCTTCCAGAAGCCGGATACGCGCATGTTCACCACCGCCCTCGACCTCCTCGAGGTGCCGCCGAGCGAGACGCTCATGGTCGGCGACCGAGCGTCACACGACGGCGCAGCCGCAGCCGTCGGCATCGACACGCTGATCCTCCCAATGCCGGACGAGGTCTCCCACCCTCGCCTGAAGCGTGTCGCGCTCCTCATTTGAAAGCCCGGGAGACACGGCGGACCTGACCCTCGCCTCGGACACGCCCACGCGAGTGAAGCTTCCGGTGCGTGGGGCTTCATCGTGGGGGCGCCACTGGGATTGAACCAGCAGCCTCTGACGGCGGGCCCGCATCCCCTTTTGACCCCGGGGCCGGCGTCATCCAAGAACTCCCGCGAGGCGCTGGGACGCCGGTCGGATTTGTCGTCCGACCGCACGGCTAGCCCTCCGCTCTCGAGGTCGCCAAAGGCATTTGAGGGGTTCAACCGGCCTGATCGGTCGGGCGGGGATTCTCGCGAGAAACGTATTCGCGAGGTGGTACGTTTGGGATATGGCTTCAATCCGATCGAACAGAAGGAGCATCTTCGCCGGGACGATCGCTGTGCTGATGGTCCTCCTCCTCTCTGCAGTACAGGATCGGGCGCAAGGTCTTCAATCCGAGCCGGTGCTCCTCGGAGCGGCAGTGCACGGAGATCAGCCAACCCTGCTCGACCAGTTGGAGACCGATATCGGTCGCCAGCTCGATGTTGTCCGCGTGTTTACGCTTTGGGATACCCCGTTTCCATCGGCGGATGACCTCGAGTTGTTCGCCGGCCGAAAGGTCGTGCTCTCGATCAAGCCATTGGCCGGCGGCGAGCACATCCCGTGGTCGGATATCGCCGCGGCCCAGCCGGGCGATCCGCTCCATGACGATATGGTCGCGTGGGCCAACGCTCTGAAGCCCTTCGAAGATCGCCTGTATCTCACCTTCATGCACGAGCCGGAAGCCGCTTCGAATCTTCCGCATGGGACTGCCACCGATTTCATTGCGGCGTGGCGGCGGTTCATGACCGTGATGGATGATGAGGGCCTCGTACCGTTGGGTCGCGTGTGGATCATGACCGACTACTCGTTTCACGTGCCCGCCACCGACAGGAGACACGCGCCCAAGTGGTACCCAGGCGACCAGTGGGTCGACGCTGCTGCGATCGACGCCTACAACTGGCATCAATGCCGGGCCGGCATCAACACCCAGTGGAAGACACTCAGCCAAATCATCGAGCCCTTCCGAGTGTGGGGGCTCGACCATCCCGATGAAGTGATGATGCTGACCGAAGTCGGAACCGTGGAGGATGCAGCACAGCCAGGTCGAAAGGCAGCGTGGATCGACGAGGCGAGGGCGCTGCTCCAGGACGGGAATCATGATCAGTTCGAGTTGATGGCGTGGTTCAACCTGAACGGCACGTCGCCAGGAATTGCGTGCGATTGGCGAATCACCACGAGTGCAACATCCCTCCATGCGTTCGCAACGCTGGCCGACGATCCGTTCTACGGCGGGACCGGTGGCTCCATACCGACCACAACAACGACGACAACGACACCGCCGGAACCGTTCTCCTGCAGTCTCAACGTCGTGGCCGGTTCGGCGACGCTGGCCTGGGTGGACGATGGCAGCACCTTCGTCGTTCGACGCAACGGCGATTGGTTGGCGACACCTGGCAGCGGCGTGTCGAGCTATGTCGACGATCCGTCCCCTCCCGACGCGAGCTATGTGCTCGTAGCGTGGGAGGGTGCTTTGAGGACGGCTGTCACCTGCGCAGCCGACCCAGGGACGACGACCACCACGACCACCACGACGACGACCTCCACCACGACCACCACGACCACCACGACCAAGACGGTGCCGCCAGACTCCGGGTGCCAATCACAGACGGTCGGTGACGATGTCGTGCTCGCGTGGGCTGACGAGGGTGGGATTCACGTGCTGCGCCGCAATGGAAGTTGGCTCACCACGCCGGGATCGGGAGTAAGCACCTACACCGATGTCGGCGCCCCGGCCGGAGCGTCCTATGAGTTGCGTACGTGGCTCGGCGGGGAGCGAATCGACCGCCTGTGTAGCTGATCGCCTCCCGCTTGGGCAAAGGTCGGTCGAGCCAGCGGTGCGGTGAACAGGCTTGCGGCGACGCGGTGTGTGCGAACATCGGATCGGTGCGCGGTTCGCGAGCATGCGGCTCTCGTCGGGAATCGCTGAACTGGGACATGCCTGGATTTGATCCGAACCCCTGCTGCGGCCTTGGCCCACGAAGCAGCGTTACCCACATCACCGATGTCACCGAAACCACAACGTCGCCGCTCGTCTTCAGGAGCAACGAATGCGGTCCGCTGCGGTTGACGAACCTGCGGCGGAAGCAGCGGCGTCGGGCCGTTGAGGGGTCGGCGGCGCACCACTGCGAATCCACGATCTGAGGCACACGTCAGGGGCACAGGCAAATGCTCAGGGTGCGCACTCGAAGGGGCCGTTGTTGGACGTCTCAGCCACCGGCAGATTCAGACAACCTTCAACGTGTTCGGCGGCTTGTTCCACGAGTTCGATGAGGACATCGCTGACGTGCTCGACGACGCGTTCACCGTGTCGCTCTCAACACTTCGTGTGCCATCGACTTGCCACCTCGCTCCGGCCGGCACGACACCGACGAAGCCCTGAGACGACGAAAACCCCTACTATGTAGGGGCTTTCGCTGGTGGGCGCTACTGGGATTGAACCAGTGACCTCTGCCGTGTCGAGGCAGCGCTCTGCCGCTGAGCTAAGCGCCCGTTGTGGGCATTGTATCCCGACGAGGCGACGCCGGGAATCGAACCCGGGTACAGGGTTTTGCAGACCCTTGCCTCACCACTCGGCCACGTCGCCGAGACCTCTGTCAACAAAAGGCGGCCGAAACCGCCCTTCGAGCGGACGACCGGATTCGAACCGGCGACCTCAACCTTGGCAAGGTTGCGCTCTACCAGCTGAGCTACGTCCGCGCTGCAGTGGATGCTACCACGGGCCAATTTGAATCATTCATGAACCAGTCGACCCGAAGCCGTCTGCGCCGCGGTTGGTGGCGGGTAACTCGTCAACCACCACGAAATCCTGAACCTCCACGGGAAGAATCACGAGTTGAGCGATCCGATCGCCACGTTCGACCAGGAACGCCTCATCCGAAAGGTTGACGAGAACCACCTTGATCTCCCCGCGGTAGCCGGCGTCGATCAATCCTGGGCCGTTGACCACCGAGATTCCGTGCCGTGCGGCCAAGCCGCTTCGCGGCGTCACCAGCCCGGCATATCCGTTCGGGATTGCGACCGCGATGCCGGTTGGTACGACGGCGCGCTCCCCCGCTGCGAGCTCGATGCCCGATCGGGCACACAGGTCGACGCCGCCGTCGCCGGGGTGGGCGTGGGCCGGCACCGGGAGTTCGTCGTCGAGACGTCGGAGGGGGATGTCCATCAATTCGTACCTGGTTCGCTTGGTCGTGATGCTATCGCTGCCCACGTCCCCACGGTGCCCCAACTGTCGGGTCATTGGCAGTATCTTGGCCGCAACCAATCAATCGGACCCATGGCCAGAAAAGATCAAGAGCCTCTCCTTCCCGGCAACGACGGCCGGTGGTTTCTCGAGGTAGCGGGAGTCGTCGACCTGCCGCCGAGCCCGACAACAACGTATGCCCAGCTCGAGGACCTCGAACCGCCGCCGCCGGTCGTAGCGTCCGAGAGCGCTGCGTTCGCTGCGGGAACGGCTGCCGTGAGCGGATCCCTCTCCGACAACGAGGACGACGACGAGGACGCCTTTGTTCCAGTGTCTGCTCCGTCGGTAGATCCGCTGAGTGACTGGTATCCGGACGAGGCGTCGAGCCGCCTTGGGCGTCACGGGTTCGGTCGGTGGGTAGCGGGGGCGGTCGTCGTCGCCCTCTTGGCCATCGCGGGCTTCGCTGGGTACTACCTTCCTCGCCAGGTGCAGGAGCAGGCGGACAATCTGGCGTCCAACTACCGAGTCTCGCTCACCGACCTTCGGAACGAGCTTCCGAATTCCCAGGTGGCGCTCCAGAACCTCACCGATCCAGCAAGCACCCCGGAATCCGTCTCCGCCGCCGTTCCCGCGATCGGCGACCTCAATGCGAGAGCGACCATCGTCGTTGGCCAGGCCACGACACCAATGCCGTCGACGCCGCCTCTCGTGCCGCGAGCGCCGTTCGAGGCGCTCGAACCCACCCGCACATCGATGCTGATCCTTGGAGCCGAGGCCGAAGGCATCTCCGGACGCCTCGCCACGACATTCGCGTACCGATCAACCGTTCCGCTTCTCTTCGCAACGCCCGATCTGCCGACGCAGGCGTCGTCAGCAGAGGTCGATGCGCTCAGCGTGGCTCTCGCGGAGTCGCTGGCAGACACCGCCCGCCTGATCGCCGATCTGCCACCCGATCCGACCTTCGCTGCCACCAGGGACCTCGCCACGGCAACGTCGGAACGCTATGCAACCTGGCAACTGGAGTACCTCGACGCCCTCCGTGAAGGTGACACAGCGCGTGCAACTGCACTGATTTCGGAACTGGACATGGCTCGGCGTGCGATTCAGGAATCGCTCAACATCGCTCTCGCCGGAGTGAGAGCCGAAGTTGACCCGAAGATCGTGAGCCTCGCCACCGAGACCGAGGCCACCATTGGAGCTATTCCGTAGCCGGGCCCGGTCGGTGCCCGGTCAGCCTTGCTGCTCGAGCGCTGCGACTTCTCGTCCGAAGTCCTCGGCTCCTTGGAACTCCTTGTAGACCGAGGCGAACCGCAAGTAGGCCACCTCGTCGATCTCACGTAGCTCAGCGAGGACGGCCCGCCCGAGTTCATCGCTCGTCACGATGCTCGATCCACCGCGCGCCGACGACTCGATCCTCGAAACGATGTCGGAGATCGAACCAATGGAGACCGGTCGGTCGGCGAGAGCGAACTCGAGTCCACGCCTCAGCTTCTCCCTGTCAAACGGTTCACGACGACCGTCGCGCTTGACAACGACCGCACCCTTGGCTGAGCGTTCGAAGGTTGTGAAGCGCTCACCGCACACGACGCACTCGCGCCGCCGCCGGATCGCAGCCCCGTCTTCTGCAGGGCGCGAATCGATCACGCGAGTATCTTCGGTCGCACACAGGGGACAACGCATCGATGACGAGGCTACACGATACGGTTCCTTGCGGGCCGGACGGTCGCTCTCAGGTCTGCCGGCCGAGGGACCGGTGCCGCCCAGATGATCGCTGGACATACCGTCGCCCGCCCCTCGTTGCCGCTAGCCGCCACCCGTATCCGGGATGCTCAGAGTCTGCCCCACCTGGAGAAACGCGCCATCGAGATCGTTGTAGGCCTCGATCGTTGCGACGGCAGATCGCACATCGCCCCCGGGATCGGTGATCTCGGTAGCGATCGACCAGAGGGTGTCGCCGGCGTGCACTCGATAGTCGACGGTGGCGACCGGTGTTCCACCGGTCATAGCGTGGACGGCAGTCGCGAGGAGGAGCACAAATGCTGCAACAGTCGTGGAGATGACGACCAACGCTCGGACGCTGGTGCTTCGCTGCGAAATCATTTGTGTCTCCTCCTCGGTCGCCGACGTGCCGTTTGCCGACTCGTGCCGGCCCTGTGCGGTGGGCCCATGCCCACAATGCGAACGTACCGCCCGGGTGTGACAGAAAACGGAGACTCACCGTCAACCGAACATCTGTTCGCATCCCTTGGTACTGTATCGAACATGTGTTCGGTCGTCAAGTCGAACATGTGTTTGTTTCGCCACGACGCCGAGCGAGACCGGTCAAATCGACGCCGCGCCCGCCGGTTGCATCGGCTTGACTGGCGCCATGGACCGAGTTTCAGACGATCAGAGACGGGCCCGACTCGGCATTCGCCACCGGCTTGCGCAACCTGCAGCCTCTCTCGATGCGGCGGTGCGCAGCGTGATCGGCCTCCATGCCAGCGACCCGACCTCCGTCTACCTGAGTGCCCGCGCCAGGGTGGACGGCTTCACGAGTCCGGACCTGGAGCGGTCTCTCTACGACGACCGATCGCTGGTACGCCTCTGGGGCATGCGCAGAACGCTGTTCGTTGCGACCCGGGATCTCGCGGCGATCATGCGCTCCGCATCCCCCGACGCCTTCGGTCGATCCGAACGAGCGCGGTTTGAGCGCATGCTTGCCGACCAGGGCACAGCAACCGATCCCGGCGCCTGGATCGACGACGTTGCCGCCAAAGTGCTCGCCGAACTCGCCGCCCGCGAGGAGGCCACTGCCAACGAGCTTCGCGGGGCGATCCCCGAGTTGGGTGAAACACTGACGTTCGGCGAAGGGAAGACGTGGGGAGGAACCGTTGGCGTTTCGACGCGTGTTCTGTTCCTCCTTGCCGCCGAGGGCCGCATCATGCGCGGCCGCCCGCGGGGCACGTGGATCTCGAGCCAGTATCGGTGGACTCTCACCGACGCCTGGCTCGGCTCACCGTTGGCCGACCTCGATCCTTTCGAGGCGCGGGCACAACTCGTGCGCCAGTGGCTCAGCCGCTTTGGCCCTGGAACCACCACAGACATCAAGTGGTGGACCGGGTGGAAGATGACGGATACCCGGACAGCGCTCGATGCCGTCGATGCCGTCGAAGTGGAGCTGTCTCACGGACCGGGGTGGCTCCTACCCGACGATCTGGATTCCGTCGAGATACCAGACGAATGGGCCGCGCTCCTGCCCAGCTTGGACCCAACGGTGATGGGGTGGAAGGAGCGCGACTGGTACCTCGGCGAGCACTACCCCACGCTCTTCGATCGCAACGGCAATGCCGGCCCGACCGTGTGGTGGAACGGCCAGATCGTCGGCGGATGGGCTCAGCGAGACGACGGCGAAATCGCCATCCGACTGGTTCGCGACCTGCCGACTCCTGCGGCGGAGACAATCAACGCGGAAGCCGATCGACTCTACGGGTGGTTCGGCCCGATTCGTGTCACACCCCGCTTTCGCGCTCCCCTCGAACGTGAACTCAGCTCATAGTCCGGGTGCCGGTCGCACGCTCATGGTGGTCGATTCTGCGTACGTGTCGCCAAGGTCGAGGCGCGTTGACGGGAACTGGGGGATGTTCGGGGCGTCGGGGAAGTGTTGCGTTTCGAGGCACAGGGCGGAATGCGGCCCATAGGCCTGGCTGTCGCGACCGGTGCGGGAACGAATGCCGTTGCCTGAGTAGAACTGGACGCCCGGTTGGGTGGTCTCGATCTCGAGTACGCGCCCATCAGCCGTCACGCGTGCGCACGGACGAAGCAACCCGGGGGTGCCGTCGATCACGTAGCAATGGTCATAGCCGCCTCCAAGAGCGAGTTGCTCGTCGGACTCTGCGATGCGGTTGCCGATGCGCCGCGGTTGACGGAAGTCGAACGCCGTGTTCTCCACGCTTCGGATCGTCCCGGTTGGGAGCGTGCCGGTGCCGACTTCGAGGAACGAGCCAGCTTCGATCTGAGCGATGTGGTCGAGAATGTCGCCCTTCCCTGCGAGATTCCAGTACACGTGGTTGGTGAGATTGACAACAGTGGGTGCGTCAGTGTGCGCGGTGAAATCCATTCGCAGCGTTCCAGCCTCGTTGAGCGTGTAAGTGACGGTGACGGTCAACGTGCCCGGGTAGCCCTCGTCGCCGTCGGGCGACACGTGGCGGAGAGATACGCCAATGTCGGATCCGCTCGCATGACCTTCTGCAACCCAGACGGCCTTGTCGAAACCGACGGCGCCCCCGTGGAGTTGGTTGTTGCCTTGATTGGACGTCACGTCGATGACGTGTCCCTCGAGTGGGAACCGCCCGTCGCGGATTCGGTTGGCGTATCGGCCGACAACGGCTCCGAAGTACTGCGGGTCATTGAGCCATCCGTCGAGGGTGTCGAAACCGATGACCACGTCGGCTACGTCCCCCCTGGTATTGGGCGCCCTCCACGATGCGATGATTCCGCCGTAGGTCAGGATGCTGATCTCGGTGTCGCCGTTGGCAAGGTCGATCCAGTCGACGGTTTGTCCGTCGGGCAGGGCCCCGAATGGTCGTTTGGTGAGAGAACGCATCAGAGCTTCCTTGTCGTGGTGTGGGGCGGCGGGTCGGCTCGGACGCTGCCTGTGCGGATGATGGAGTCTATGCCGCGCAGAACAGCGTCACGCCGAGTGCTCCGGGATTGGCCAGCGCATCCGGGGTCGAGTCGAAGCAAGGCCCCTGGTCGATCTTCTCGCAACCTTGCGTCCAACTAGATAGACATCGAACATATGTTTGAACATATGTTTGGTCGCGATCGCGAAATCCACTACTGTTCGCGCCACGCGACTGAGGGGCACCCCGTGGATGGCAGACAGGATCTCACCGACCGGCAACGTCAGATTCTCGATCTGATCGGCGCGACCGTGCGCGAACGTGGCTACCCGCCGTCGGTCCGAGAAATCGGCGATGCCGTTGGCCTGTCCTCCCCCTCCACCGTCCACAGTCACCTGTCGGCTCTCGAACGCTCCGGCTACCTCCGCCGGGATCCCACGAAACCCCGAGCGATCGAGGTGATCGACGACGGCGTTCCCGAGTCGACACTTCACCGTGCCCCGGTCAGGGATGTGCCGCTCGTCGGACGGATCGCAGCAGGTTCACCGATCCTCGCAGAAGAGGACATCCAAGAGATCTACCCACTGCCGACCGAACTCGTCGGCAGTGACCCGGTATTCATGCTCGACGTTCGTGGAGACTCGATGATCGACGCCGGCATCTTCGACGGCGACTACGTCGTAGTGCGACGCCAACCCACCGCCAACAACGGCCAGATCGTTGCGGCCCTCGTCGCCGAGGAGGAGGCGACGATCAAACGACTGCGCCGCAAGGACGGCCGGGTCATCCTGGAAGCCGAGAACCCGGCGTACGCACCAATGGTCTTCACCGAGGGCGTCGAGATTCTCGGGATCGTCGTCGCGGTGCTGCGACGCGTCGAGTAGATCAGCCGAGCGACCCGCTGAACACAATCGTCGCCGGTCCCGTCATCCAGGCCCCGGCATCGTCAAACTCGATCAGCAGTTCCCCACCGGGGAGCACGACGGTCACGGCATTCCCCACGTCACCGACCGCCCGAGCCGCAAACGCGGCAGCCGTGGCACCCGTCCCCGAAGCCCTCGTCTCCCCAACGCCGCGTTCCCAAACCCGGACGTTGATCCGGTTGCCGTCGCCCAATTGGACGAACTCCACATTCGTTCCCTCGGGAAAGATGGGATCGCCCTCGATCCTCGACCCGATCTTCTCGACCTCGGCCTCGTCGATCTCGTCGACGAACAAAACGGCGTGCGGATTGCCGACGCCGACGGGGCGCACACGATGCCCCGAAACGGTCAGTTCCTCCGTGCGGAACGCGTGTGGTTCGCCGACGAAAGCCCGGACGATGCCACCCGGTAGAACCGTGGCTGGATGCTCACCGACGGCCGAGTGCACGGTCAGGGTTGGCCCCAGCACCAACCCGAGCTCGACAGCGACGAGGGCGACACACCGGAGACCGTTGCCGCACATCTCGGCGGCTCCTCCGTCGGCGTTCCAGTACCGCATGGCAACCGACGATCCGTCGAGGGGTGTCACCTCGAGGACGCCATCGGCGCCGATGCCCGTCTTCCGTTCGCACCAGGCGGCGATGCGGTCCGGCGCCGCACGGAGCGGTTCAGGCACGATGATGAAGTCGTTCCCGAGTCCTTCCGCCTTCACGAAATTCATGGCGATTCCTCTGCGAGCGATTCCAGCGCCCCTTCGAGCATCCGTTCAGTTTCATAGTGCCACGGAATCCACGAAATGCGTGGATCGCGACGAAAGTAGGTCCGCTGACGCTTCGCGAGCGACCCGGTGGCGCGGATCGCCTCTTCTCGAGCAGACTCGAGAGAACGTCCACGCTCAATGACATCGAGGAGTTGTCGATATCCGACCGCCTGTCTCGCCGTTCGGCCGAGGCTCTGAGCGACGGTGCCGACTTCCGCGAGGAAGCCCGCATCCATCATCCGGTCGAAGCGAGCCTCGATTCGTCCGGCGATCCGGTCGCCGGGGTCGACACCCACGGCGGTGAACTGTCGGGTGGACACGTAGTCCCGGACTCTCTGCGCCTGGGCCGACCCGGCCCGTTGGGTCGGCGTGGCGTCGGTGAGGCGCACGACCTCGACAGCGCGCAGCACTCGCCGGGGGTTCGCAAGGTCAACGACTGCGGCAGCATCCGGATCCGCCGCCAGCAGTTCCATTCTCAGATCCTCGACGTCGATCTCCTCGAGGTTCCTCCGCACTTCGTCGTCGGTCGGAGGGAATTCGAGTGGATCCACCAGCGACCGAAAGTGCAGGCCGGACCCGCCAGCGATCACGACATCCCTCCCGTTCGCAGCGGCCGCGTCGAGCACCACGCGACCGGCGGCTTGAAACTCTGCCACCGTGTACTCCTCGGACGGATCAGCGACATCGACGAGGTGGTACGCGAATTGATCCCGGGTCGCGAGGTCCGGTTTCGCGGTGCCGATGTCCATGCCCCGGAACACCTG
Organism: uncultured Actinomycetota bacterium; assembly: GCA_963836085.1. Lineage (GTDB taxonomy): Bacteria > Actinomycetota > Acidimicrobiia > Spongiisociales > UBA5794 > JAHEEL01. Next base: position 270,942 of record CAWIHT010000002.1, on the reverse strand, counting down.
CATCGAGTCGACCGAGAGGATTTCTGCGCCAAGGCGGTCAGCGATCGCCTCCGCAAGTTCGGACTTCCCGGCCGCGGTCGGCCCGAGGACGGCGTAGACGCTCAGGCCGGAACCCCTTCGAGGTAGTGCGGTGCCGCCCGCGTGATCCGGAGATCCATGAATCGGCCCGGTTCAAACACGCCGGCAGCATGCACGATGCGATTCCCCTCTGATCGTGTGGTCGCCACCGTGGCATCGCGACGCGAGGGACCCTCGACCAGCACGGATTCGACCATGCCGACCCTGGTCTGGTTCCGCTCGAACGTGATGGCGTTCTGGACCTCGACCAACCGATCGAATCGCTCCTGCACCACCGCCGGGGCCACCTGGGCAGGCATGCCCGCCGCGGGCGTGCCGGGTCGGGGCGAGTACTGGAACATGAACGCGGTGTCGAAACGTGAGGCACGGACCACCGCGAGCGTCCGATCGAAGTCCTCGTCGGTCTCGCCCGGGAATCCGACGATGATGTCGGTCGAGACGCTCAGATCTGGCACGAGGCGTCTGGCCATCGCGAGTTTCTCGAGGAAACGTTCCCCGGTATAGCCGCGATGCATCGCGGCGAGGATGGCGTCGCTCCCGGATTGGAGCGGCAGGTGGAGTTGGGCGGCGACCGTTGGCGTCTCGGCCATTGCGAGGGCGACATCCTCCCGGAGGTCCTTCGGATGAGGGCTCGTGTATCGGATGCGGCCGATTCCGTCGACCTCGCCTGAGCGCCGCAGCAGGTCGGCGAAGAGCGGCTGCCGGCCGTTCAGGTCGAGATCACGGCCGTAGGAGTTGACGTTCTGGCCGAGCAACGTGATCTCCACCACGCCGTCATCGGCCAGTCGCTGGATCTCACGAATCACATCCCCGGGCCGCCGGCTGATCTCTGCGCCCCGCACGATGGGCACGATGCAGAACGTGCAACTGTTGTTGCACCCCGTGGTGATCGTCACCCAGGCCGAGTGGTCGGATTCGCGCCGTGTCGGCATCAGGGACGACCCGGCCTCCGGGTCACTGGTCTCGTCCCAGATCTCGGTGACCGGACCCCATTCATCGGCTTGATCGAGAAGATCCAATACCCGATGCGTGTTGTGCGTTCCGAAGACGACGTCGACCCAGGACGCCCGCTCCCGGACGATCTCCTTGTCCTTCTGCGCGGTGCATCCCCCGACGATGATGCGGAGGTTGGTGTTTCGCTCCTTCTCCGCCTTGAGCGATCCGAGATAGCCGTAGAGACGCTGGTCGGCATTCTCTCGGATCGTGCAGGTGTTGATCACCACCACATCGGCATCACTCGCGGCGTCGGCACGTTGCATGCCGTCCTCCTCGAGCAGGCCGGCGATCTTCTCGGAGTCGTGCTCGTTCATCTGGCATCCGAACGTACGGATGAAGTACGACTCGCCGACGCGCCGGGGCTCTCGCTGCTCGCGCACGGTCGGCATCCCGAGGGTGGTGGTATCGCTCATAGCTCGCAGGACCCCGATCAACGGGCGTAGTCGCGGGCCCGGAACTCGCGAATGACCGTCACCTCGATCTGGCCTGGATACTGGAGATCCTCCTGAAGCTTCTTGGCGATCCGTCGGGCCAGATCGCTCGCCTGCAAGTCGTCCACGCTCTCGGGATCGACAATGACCCGGATCTCACGGCCGGCTTGGAGGGCGAAGACGTTCGCCACACCCGAGAATGCTCTCGCGATCTCTTCCAGCTTCTCCAGCCTTCTCACGTACGACTCGAGGGCCTCACGCCGCGCACCCGGCCGGGCGGCAGAGACCGCGTCGGCAGCCTGCACCAAGATCGCGGTGAGCGTGCGCGGTTCCACTTCATTGTGGTGCGATTCGATGGCGTGCACGATCGCCGGGTCCTCGCCGAATCGCCGGGCAATCTCAGCCCCGATGAGGGCATGCGAGCCGCCGACTTCGTGGGATACGGCCTTGCCAATGTCGTGGAGGAACGCGGCTCGCTTCGTCTCCTTCTCGTCCACTCCGAGTTCTGCGGCGAGCATGCCTGCGATGTGAGCTGCCTCGACGAGGTGGTTCAGCACGTTCTGGCCATAGCTCGTCCGATACTGGAGACGGCCGAGAAGTGTGACCAGCTCCGGGTGCATCTTGGTGAGCCCCACCTCGAGGAGCGCCCACTCACCGGCATCCCGCACCGACTGCTCAACTTCTTCCTTCGACTTCTCGTAGGCCTCTTCGATCGACGACGGATGAATCCGGCCACCTTCGACGAGCTTCTCAAGTGCCCGGCGAGCGACTTCGCGACGTACCGGATCGAACGTCGAGACGGATACCGCCTCGGGCGTGTCGTCGACAATGAGGTTCACACCGGCGATCGCTTCGAACGTGCGGATGTTGCGGCCGTCTCGACCGATGATCCGGCCCTTCATGTCGTCCGACGGCAGCGGCACGACCGAGACGGTCGTCTCGGAGACGACGTCGGATGCCAGTCGCTGGACAACGGTGCCAAGGATTCGACGAGCGCGCCGCTCCGACTCTTCTCTGGCACGGACCTCGAGGTCGCGGATCAGCACCATGGCGTCTCGGCGAGCCTCGGTCTCGACCTTCTCGAGGAGTTCCGCCTTGGCCGCCTTCGAGTCGAATCCTGCGATTCGCTCAAGGGCAGAACGGGCCTCTTCCTTGGCGATCTCGGATTCGGAGACCGCGGTCTCCGCTGCGCGTTCCCGAGCGATCACGAGTTCTTCGCGCTGGGCGAGATTCCCTGCTCGTTGTTCGAGTGTTGCTTCGCGCTGGGTGAGGCGTGACTCCTGGGAGCCCATCTCCACCCGTCGGTGTTCGAGTGTTGCGTCTTCCCGGTCGCGATACGTCTCGGCCTTTGAGCGGGCTTCCTCCTCAGCGCGAGCCAGGATCCGCTGCGCTTCGAGTCGAGCATCTGCGAGTGTCTCATCGGGCGTGGCCTCACGACCCCCCCGACGGGAAAGCACGTAGCCCGCAACAAACGCAAGGCCGACAACGACGATCACCAGGGCTGCTACGAGCCACTGCATCATCATTTCCCCGTTCCGTGGTCTTGAACGCAGCATGCCGAGCCCGTGAGCTCGGCACACACCGGTGACAGCGTCTCAAGGTCGGGGCGCTAGCCCCGGTTGGGTTCTCGGTTCGCTGTTCTCCGTATCGACATTTGCGTTCTCGACCGCTTTGTTATCAGTGTTTTGGTGTGTGTCACCTGTGATGGTACCGCACTCCGGCCCCGCGCGGAACGCGAAAACGCGGCGGCTACTCCGCCGACTCCTCCGAGGTCTCGACCGCATCGGCGGCCTCATCCTCCTCGTCGACGATCACACCGACCGCTCGCAGCACCTGGTCCTGAAGCTGAACGGAGAGTTCGGGATTGTCGCGAAGGAACTGCTTGGCCTTCTCGCGTCCCTGACCCAACTGGTCGCCGTCGTAGGTGTACCAGGCGCCGGCCTTCTTGACGATGCCCTCATCCACGGCGACGTCGAGCAGACTGCCCTCCCGCGAAATGCCTTCACCGAACATGATGTCGAACTCTGCAAGACGGAACGGCGGTGCGACCTTGTTCTTGGCGATCTTGGTCCTTACCCGATTCCCGATATTGTCGGTACCGGACTTGATCGCCTCGATCCGTCGAATATCGATGCGGACGCTTGCGTAGAACTTGAGGGCCCGCCCGCCCGGCGTGGTCTCGGGACTCCCGAACATCACACCAATCTTCTCGCGCAACTGGTTGATGAAGATGGCCGTGGTCTGCGATCGATTGATCGTGCCCGCCAGCTTTCGCAGCGCCTGTGACATCAGCCGGGCCTGGAGGCCGACGTGGGTGTCGCCCATGTCGCCTTCGAGTTCGGCGCGGGGCACGAGTGCGGCTACTGAGTCGACGACCACCACGTCGAGGGCACCGGAACGGATCAGCATGTCGGCGATCTCAAGGGCCTGTTCTCCGGTGTCTGGCTGCGAGATCAATAGTTCGTCGACGTCGACACCGATGGCCCTGGCGTAGATCGGGTCAAGCGCGTGCTCGGCATCGATGAATGCGGCGATCCCCCCATTGCGCTGGGCTTCGGCGACGATGTGCAGAGCGAGGCTGGTCTTGCCAGAACTCTCCGGACCATAGATCTCGACGATGCGACCTCGCGGCACGCCGCCGATTCCGAGCGCGAGATCGAGTGAGAGTGCCCCGGTGGGGATCACGTCCATCTTGCGAATCTCTTCGTCGCCCATCCGCATGATGGCGCCCGTCCCAAACTGGCGCTCGATCTGCGACATGGCCGTTTCTACATTCTTGTCCCGGTCGCTCCGGTCGGTCCGCTCTTGAGCCACGATGTCTCCTTTTTCGACTGACCCGCAAGGTACCGGGCGCCTGTGACAGATTCTGCTCCGCGAACAACAATGGTGGTATTCACGATGCTCGGCGCAGCCTAGGCGAACATCTGTTCGATGTCGAGGAATTGGGTCGACCCCCGCGCACGCTGCGAACCCAGGGTTCGCAGCGTTGTGGGGCGGCCATCCCGAGATTCCACTGGAAATCTCCCATTGCTCAGGGCTAGGGTCCCGGTGGGGAGCGCACCCGTAGGCCGCAACTCCAGCGAGACCACAACTCTCGCCGTTGCTCCGTCAGCGGGTGCGCCTCTTCATGGGTGGCGTGCATCAGCCTCTCGGAATCTGCCCATCGCACCGTCGCTACAGTCCCGCTGATGGATCTCGACTCAATTCAAGCGGTGCTCTGCGACATGGACGGAACGCTCGTTGACTCCGACGACTCGGTCGACCGCGCCTGGATTCGGTGGTCGCACAAGTACGGTGTCGATCCCGACACCACGCTCGCCATCGCCCACGGGACGCCCGCCGACGTCACCGTTCGCAGACTGCGACCCGACTTCACTGATCAGCAGGTCGATGATGCTGCCGCCGATCAGTTGACGATGCAGTACGAAGACCTCGGCGACGTCGTGGCGACACCCGGCGCACTCCGATTGGTCGAGACCCTCGACCGACGAGGGTTTCCGTGGGCGATCGTCACGAGCGCGGATCGTCGCCTCGCGGCGGCCCGTCTCGGTCGGGTGGGGATCTCCCCGCCCGTACTGGTCACCGTAGAAGACGTGACCGTCGGCAAGCCCGATCCAGAGGGCTACCTCCGCGCTGCCTCCATGTTGGGTGTCCCACCTGAACGATGCCTCGTCGTCGAAGACACCGAGGTCGGACTGCAGGCAGGGCGTTCCGCAGGAGCCAGCACGGCCGGTCTGAAAGGGCTCGAGGGTGACGTGCTCTTGACCAATGCGGGAGAACTCGCTGACCTCCTCGCCGACCTGACACCCGGCCCGGAATAGCGGATAGCCAGGCTCACAGGGCCAGCGACGTCACGAGTTCGCCGTCATCAACTTCCCCGGTGTCGACGAACCCGAGCCGGTGGTAGAACGGTCCCGGTCCACCGGGCGTCGCCACGTAGCTGGTCAACAGAGCCGCGGCGTCGGGCCTGGTGCGGACGTAGTCAACGACAAGCTCGATCGCCCGCTTCCCGAAACCCAACCCCTGGTACCGGCGGTCGATCATGAATCTCCAGAGGAAATACTCCGGGGTGTCGACATCGTCGTAGAGGAGCACATATCCGACAGGTACGTCATCTGCGAAGACCGCCCGCGTCCACGCCTTCGGCGCGACCGCATACTGAGCGAGCGACACGGCATTCGTAGCCACCATCGAACGCTGGTGACCGGCCACTTCGAGGCGGATGATGTCGCGAACATTGTGCTCATCAACCTCCCGGAGCGTCACCACCGACGAACGGTCCGGTCCGGCCGGCGGCTCCACCTCGGCTGCCACCGGTTTGTGGAAGCGCACGACCGGCCGACGCTCGATGAATCCGGTGGCCCGGTGGACGCTGCGCGACATCTCATTGTCGGCATGGGTGTCCGACGCCATCTCGGTCGCCCCGTTCTCGATCGCCCACGCTTCGGCAGCGGTCAGGAGTTCCGCCCCGACTCCCGAGCGCCGAAAGCCCTCGTCGACCCACCAGGCCTCGAGATAGCCGACGGGCGACGAACTGCACCCGGCGGCGCGCTCATGCATGGTCGCTTCGCTGAAGCCGACGAGTTCCCCATCAGCATCGGCGACGAACACAGCGGTCTTCCCCCGGTGCCAGTGCATGATCTCGTCGGTCAAATCGGCCTTCTCGTACTCCGGCCAGAGTTGATGACGCATGTCGATCCAGCGGTCGAGGTCGTCGAAGGTGAGCGCACGAATCAGCATGGGGCGATCGTACCGGACCGGCTCGGCCCAGCAGTCGGTGTGAGTACTTGGCTAGAGCGGAATCGTGTCGAGGGCCTCGTACCTGGCCCCGCCTCGACCGAGATGGCTTCGGAACAGCGTCAAGCGGTCAACTTCCATGGAGAGGGGGAACCGAGGCACGCGTTCGACGAGACCCGAGACGTTCATCGGCGGCCGAATCCTCGACAACGTGACGTGGGGGTGCAGTGGCCGGTCTTCGGGTTCGAGACCGGCCGACTGAGCGGCTACCTCTGAGATTCTCCCCATCGATCGAAGGTGCTCCGATCCGCGGTCGATCCCCAGCCAGAGCACGGTCGCCTTCGTCGCTTTCGGGAAGGCGCCGAGGAGCCCGAAGCCCAGGGTGAAGGGCCCGACTGCCAGATGTTCGTCAAGGAACTCAAGGACTTGGTCACGCTGCAGTGCCGAGGTCGCGCCGAGGAACCGGATCGTGATGTGCCACTTGTCGGGTGGCGTCGGTCGTCCGGGGAGGCGTATCGTTTCCTCGGTCAGGAATGCAGCGAGACCGTGCGCCACCTCGTCGGTCAGAGCGACAGCGAGAAACAGGCGATCGGTCAACCGGTCCCCCACTCGACGTCCTGCAGCGACAGACGGAGCAACTGCAGCGAGGCCGTGGTGGCGAAGGTGCGCACCCGCTCGCGGTCGCCCGGCATCTTCAAGGTTCGGACCCGCTCACCGTTCGGTGTCGCTACGGCAACGACGATCGTTCCGACGGGTTGCTCCAGTGGATCGGGACCCGCGGATCCGGTGACAGCCACAGCCACATCGACGCCGAGGACCGATCGGGCGCCGCGTGCCATCGCGGCGCCGACAGGTTCGCTCACGACGCCGTGCGCGGCAATCGTTTCCGGCGGCACACCAAGCCGAGACGCCTTCAGGTCCGTAGCATATGCGACGACCGCGCCACGGAACGCTCTGCTCGCTCCCGGCACCGCGGTGATGCGGCCGGCGATGAGTCCCCCGGTCACCGATTCCGCCGTCCCCAGCGTCCAGCCGCGCTCTTCGAGCAGCCGGAGGATGACCACTTCGATCGTGTCGCCGTCGGCTCCGAAGACCAGCGTCCCGAGGCGCTCTCGTACCGTCTCTTCCACGGGGGCGACGAGAGCGAGGGCAGCGTCCCTGGTCTCCGCCTTGGCGGTGATCCTGATCTTGATCTCTCCGCCGGAGGCGAGAAACGCGATCGAAGGGTTCGCCGACGCGTCGTACAAATCGCTGAGTTGCTCGCCGATCGCCGACTCGGACTCGCCCCAGGTACGGATGAGGCGGCTGACCACCACCGACCGGTCATCGCCGCGCAGGAACGGAATGACGTCGTTCTCGAGCATCGGGATCATCTCCGCCGGAACCCCGGGAAGCGCGATCACCCATGTTCCGTCGATGCGCATTCGGATGCCCGGCGCGGTGCCCTTCGGGTTGGGGATCAGTATCGAACCATCGGGGCGCTCGGCCTGCCGGAGGTTTGAGTCTGGCATCACCCGCCCACGCAGTTCCCACCGTTCCCGCAGACGATCCGCCTGGTCGGCATCGAAGATCATCTCGACACCCGCCGCTCGCGCCATCGCCTCGCGTGTCAGGTCGTCCTGGGTCGGGCCGAGGCCACCGGTGATGATGACGGCGTCGGCTCTTGAACACGCGTCGCTGAGGGCATCGACGATTCTGGTGTCATTGTCGCCGACCACCGTCTGTTGGTGGTGATCGAGACCGGCGTCGGCGAGGCGCTCTCCGATACGGGTGGCGTTCGAGTTGACGATCTGGCCGAGTAGAAGCTCAGTCCCGATGGCCAGGACCTCGACAATCACGCGGACCCCCGAACGACGGCATCGAGGTCGGTTCCGTATCCGCCGACCACTTTGACCTCGAGCCACTCGCCGGGAGCGCCCCTGTCGAGCAAGATCACGCCATCGATTTCGGGCGCCTCGCGGTACGACCGTGCGACGGGTTGATCGTCCTCGACCTGGTCGACAACCACCGTCATTGTTCGACCAATCTGGTCGATTGACCGACCGGTTGTGATCTCATCCTGGATTGACTGGAGGTGCCGGAGGCGGCTCTGCTTCTCTGCCTCGGGCACTTGCGCCTCCATTGCTGCCGCTGCCGTGCCTTCCTCCGGCGAATACGGGAAGAACCCTGCCCAATCGAGACCTACCTCGGTCAAGAACTTCGCGAGCCCATCGATGTCCTCGTCCGTCTCTCCGGGGAATCCCACAATGAACGACGACCGCAACGCGGCGTCGGGGGCTGCGCCGCGGATACGCTCGATTAGCTCCCGATGCCGCTCCCCCGACCCGGGCCGTTTCATCGCCCGGAGCAGGCCCGGCGATGTGTGCTGAAGTGACAGATCGAAGTAGTTGGCGACCACCGGGTTGTCCGCCATCTCGGAGATCAGACGGGGCCGAATCTCGCGCGGATAGAGGTAGTAGAGGCGGAGGCGCCTGAGTCCCTCGACCGTGGTCACGCGTTGCACGAGATCGACGATGTCGGGGCCGTCGATGTCACGACCATATGCTGCAAGATCCTGCGCAACCAAGCCGATCTCCGCAACCCCGGTCGCAGCGAGTTCGGCGATCTCGTCACGGATGTTGTCCGCGCCGCGAGAACGCTGCTTGCCCCTGAACTGTGGGATCGCACAGAACGTGCAGAGCTTGTCACATCCCTCGGCAGCCTTGACGTAGGCGTACGGTGTGGTCGGCGTCGGACGTCTCGTCTCGTAGAGGATGTCCATGTGCGACCGTCGTGCCGAACCGATCGTGATCGGCGTCCACGTAGTCAAGGCATCGAGTCGATCGATGAGCTCCGGGTAGCGATCCAGGCCGACGATGGCGTCGGCTTCCGGGAGCGCTTCGGACAACTCGCTCTCGTAGCGCTGTGCCATGCAACCGATCACCACGAGACTGGCGTCGTCGCGTTTCGCTCCTGCGAGATCGAGGATCGTCTCGACCGACTCCCGCCGTGCTGGTTCGATGAACCCGCATGTGTTGACCATCACGACATCGGCCGCCTCCGGCGTTGTCGCCTCGGCGTATCCGGCCGACATGAGCATTCCGGTGACTTTGTCGGAGTCGACTTGGTTCTTCGCACAGCCGAGCGTCGTCAGCCAGACCGTTGGTGCAGCGGGGTTCATCGCCCTTCAGCGTACCGTCGCCGTGTCTGATGCGGCAGCTACCCCAGACGGCGGTAGTCGCCTCGGAAGTACAAGAGCGGGTTGGTCAGATCGGCAATCTCCACCTTGTCAATGCTTGCAGAGACAAGCAAGGAGTAGCCGTGCTCTACAACCGAGACACCACTGCAGAAGGCCCGGTCCGCAATCCCCTCGATCACCGGACCCCATTCAGAGTCGGTGGTAGCGACACCCACGAACGGCCCGCCGGGACTTGGACGCCGCCCGGCGAACACCTCCGAGAGGGTCCGATGGTCACCGGCCAGCACGTGTACCACGAGCCGGTCGGTGCGTGACATGGCGTCGTACACGTCGGCAGTCGATCCCAGCAGAAAGTGGACGCTGCCCGGATCACCTTCGGCAAGCATGAGCGAAGACACGGTGAGCCCGGCCCGACCGCCCGCATCACCGGCAGTGACGATCGTGACCGGGGCGGCGAGGCGCCCTCGGAGCCGTCGCACCGGGTCTCGCTCGTCCTCCGGCGGGATGAACGGATGCTCCCCTTCGTGGATTTCGCCTGTCATGAGTCCTCCAATCGCCTGCCGTTCACTGTACCGCCTGGCTTCGGGTCGTCGACGAGAACATCGCTCTACCCGAACGCAAGCCGTGCGGCAGCCACCACCGCCGCGGCGACCAGCACCCAGCGAATCCATGCCGCACCCTTCAGGACGGCAAGACGCGACCCGGCCCAAGCTCCTGACATCTGGCCGACAGCCAGGACACCACCGACAGCGAGGTCCACCTGGGATGCCTGGGCGAACAGCAGGATCGCGATCGGCGAGTAGGCGGCGATCAGCACGACCTTTGCGGCGTTGCCATTCACGAGGTTCATCCCAGCTCCGAGGACGAGGCCGGCAAGGAGGATGAAGCCCACGCCGGCTTGAACGAATCCCCCGTAGAACCCGATACCCAGGAACACGATCGACCGCCATGGTTCGTGGAGGGCGACTTCCCGTTCCTCGAGCCATCGAGACGGACGCAGCACCACCGATGCCGCGACGAGGAGTAGCACGCCTGCGAACACCATGCGGAGTACATCAGGGGGCGTCACCGTCGAGACCCACGCACCGACCGCCGCTCCGATCACCGTGGGGATGATGAGCACGCTCAGGCGCCGCCACGGCACCACCTCACCCTTCTGGTATCCGGCGATGGCGGTCAGGTTCGCCAGGAAGATTGCGATCCGGTTCGTGCCGTTTGCGGTGTTGATGCCGACCATCTCGGTCAGAATCGGAATGGTTATGGCAGAACCACCGCCGGCGAGCGCGTTGATGAACCCGGCCGCGGCGCCGCCGACGATCAGTATCAGTCCTTCGAGCAGCGTCACGCGGACGCGGGAATCGACATCCGGATGGAGGCTACTGCCGCGTGAGACGTGCGGGTTGCCACCCGTAGATGGAACTCAACAACGCCAAGCCGTCGGCTCCTCGGAGGTCATCCACCATCACGACTTCTTCGGACAAAGCCGCCTCATCAATCAGGACCTGGCGAAGAATGCCCGGCAGGCAACCGGATGCGAGCGGCGGGGTGACCCAGGTCCCGCCGAAGAGCACAGCCACGTTTCGCCGGGTCCCCTCGGTCAGTTCTCCGCGTTCGTTGACCAGCAGAACCTCGTCGACGCCGTTGTGCATTTCTCGGCGCTCTCGGTAGGGCCGCCGCGCGGTCGTCTTGTGGAATCGGTAGATGCTGGCTGAATTTATGGGCTTCATATTGATCGCGCACGTCGCATAGTCGGGCCCGGGATGCGGCCACCACCGCACCGTCTCCAACTCATCGGCGCCGGTCTCGATGCTCACTGCGCCGGCGCGGTCGAGTTCGAGGTACACCCGCCGCACGCCGGTCTGGCCGTCAACCTCCAGGTCGAGGGCGTCCATGATCGCTTGCTCGTCGTACTCGAACCCGAAGTAGGCGGCCGATCCCGCGAGGCGCTCGAGGTGGCGCTCGATCCACCAGTAGCCGTGGTCGACTTCCCATCGCAGAGTCTCGTACAGCGAGATCTCGGGCCGCCGCTGAACGAGCACCCGAGCCTTGGCCAGCGCTTCTTCATACTCGCCCTCGGCAACAGACTCCGACGTGATTCCGGCACCAACGCCGTACTCCCCGATTCCCTCTTCGGCATCGACGATGACCGTTCGAATCGCGACGCTGAAGCTGGCATCCGGGCGTTCGCCGGATGACGGGGCGATGAATCCAATGGCGCCTGCGTAGACGCCCCTCGCTCGACTCTCGAGCGTCGCGATCGCCTCCATCGCCCGCGCCTTCGGATCACCCGTGACTGCCGCCGAAGGGAAGAGCGCGCCGAACACATCAACGATCGACGCATCCTGAGCGAGTCCCGCCGACATCCGGGATCCCAGGTGCCACACGGTCTCGAGTCGCTCGAGGCCCATGAGTTCCTCGATCCGAAGCGGGTCGCCGTCCGAGATGGTGGCCAACTCTTCGAGCATCCGATCGACGATCCGTTCGTGCTCCTCCCGGTCTTTCTTCGATGCCGCGAGACGAGCCGCGTTGGCTTCGTCCTCCTTCGACCAGCGGCCTCGTGGAAACGTGCCCTTGGTCGGCCGGACGGCAACGTCGGAACCCTCCACGGCGAAGAATCGCTCGGGCGAGGCACTGAGAATTCGATAGCGGCCGATGTCGAGAAAAGCCCCGTTCCCTCCCCGCTGCGACAGTACGAGATCCCGATAGAACTCGTACAGGTCTCCGCTGATCGCCGCGTCGAGCTTCAGGGCGTAGTTCACTTGCTTGAGTTCGTCGGCGTCGATGAGTCGCCGGATGCGCCGCACATTCTCGCCATACCCATCTTCGTCCATCGATGCGATCCACGGCGACACGGTGTATGGCGAAGCGTCCATCCGGGCTTCGCCGACGAAGGGGGCAGCATCGTTCCGTTCGCGAAACAGCCCGAACCATGCAAGCGGCAGATCGGCAAGGGGATCGTTTTCGTCACGCGTCCGAACCGTCAGCTCACGGTCGAACGCCGGAGCAGCATCGTATGTGACGAACCCAACGGCCCAGAAGCCCTCCCTCGCCGCTCGTTCGGCCTGCTCAAGCACTCCGACGACTTCGTCGATGCGGTAGGCGGCCACCTCGCGCTCGGGATTGCGGAATTCGAGAGAGAGGCCTCCGTCGGCGTTGAATTGATCGAGTCGTGCGTAGACCATCAGGTTGAGCGTACGCGACGTTTCGACCCGACGCGGTGGGGGATGTGCTTCTCGTGTCCGGTCATTGGGGCGCTCGGTCGGAACTCGTTCGGAGCCCTGAGCGTCGTCACCCGATCAAAGCGGAGAGTTCGTCCTCGGTCACGAGGACCGACCGTGCCTTCGATCCTTCCGATGGACCGACGATGCCTCTGTTCTCGAGGATGTCCATCACCCGCCCTGCCCGTGCGAATCCGATGCGGAGCTTGCGCTGGAGCATCGACGTAGAGCCGAGTTGGCTGCGCACCACGAGTTCGATGGCCTGACGAATGATCACCGGGTCTTCGCCCTCGAATTCTTCATCGACCTCGGCCGTCTTCTCCGCGACCTCGAATACCTCGGCATCGCGGTACTTCGCGTTCTGCTGCTCGCGAACGAAGTCGACAATGCGGTGGATCTCTGCCTCAGACACCCATGCGCCTTGGATCCGTTCCGGCTTCGGCTCTCTCGCGGTGACGACGAGCATGTCTCCGAGTCCGACGAGTTTCTCTGCACCGCCCTGATCGATGATCACTCGCGAGTCGGTCTGGGATGCCACCGAGAACGCCAATCGGGAGGGAACATTCGCCTTGATCACGCCGGTGATGACATTCACCGACGGGCGCTGGGTTGCGAGCACGAGGTGGATGCCGACGGCACGAGCCATCTGAGCGATTCGCACGATCGAATCCTCGACGATCCGCCCGGCAACCATCATGAGATCGTTCAGCTCGTCGACGACCACCACGATGTACGGGAAGCGGTCGAACATCTCTTCCTCGAGACCGCCGGCGTCGTACTTCTCGCGATACGACTCGACGTCGCGCACACCGGCATCGGCCAGCAGGTCGTATCGGCGATCCATCTCGGCGACGGCCCACTGCAGGGCGTCGGCTGCCTTCTTCGGGCTGGTGATCACCCTGGTCAGGAGGTGGGGGACGTCGTTGTACTGGCCAAGTTCGACGCGTTTCGGGTCCACCAGGATCAGGCGCACCTCGTCTGGTCGGGCCCGCATGAGGATCGAGGAGAGCAGTGCGTTGATGCACGACGACTTGCCCGCACCGGTCGCGCCGGCAATGAGCACGTGCGGCAGCTCTGTCAGGCGGAGCAGACGTGCCCGGCCACTGACGTCCTTGCCCATGGCAACCAGCATCGGATCGCCATCGTCGGCGGCGTCCCCGCTGCTGAGGATGTCGCCGAGGGTCACCATCTGGCGATGGCGGTTTGGCACCTCGATACCGATCGCACTCTTGCCCGGGATCGGGGCGAGGATGCGAACGTCGGGTGATGCGAGTGCGTACGCGATGTCGTGGGACAGGTTGGTAACCCGAGACACCTTGACGCCGGGGGCGAGTTCGATCTCGTAGCGGGTCACGGTTGGTCCGGGAACGATCCGGGTCAGCCGGGCGTCGACACCGTGCTGACTCAACGCTTCCTGGAGTTCGGCTGCCGTTTGTTCGAGGCTCGAGCGATTCGGACCCTCGTTGCTTGAAGAGTCGAGCAGGCTGAGCGGAGGCAGTTCATAGCCGTCGACCGCCGCCGATCGAGGCGCCATGGGTTTCGGTTTCGACTTCTTCGGCGCCTTCTTCGAGTCCTTCGGACCCTTCTGTGGAGCGGTCTTGAGCGGCGGCGCTGCGGACTCGTGGATCTCGACGGCTCCGGAGACCTGCACGGTCGGTGAGGTCTCTTGCTGGTCCGGTCCGAAACCGGCGAACGATCGGAGGCTGCTGCCAAATGCGCCGATGGTCGAGGCGAGATCGCGAACCGTGGCCCTTGTCAGGATGAGCGTGCCGAGACCAACCGCAGCCAGCAGCACGAGGAACGCGCCCCAGAATCCGATGATCCTGCGGAGTGGGAACGAGATGAGGGCGCCAACGGCGCCGCCATTCTCCTGGACTTGTTCGACATTGCCGGCGAGGGCGATCGAGCCGGTCATGAGATGGAACATCGCAAGCGATGCGACGAAGACGGCCACGACCCCGGCGACGAGCCGACCACGATCCTCCGTGAACCACACGCCGACGAGCGAGAGTCCAATGATGGTCAGAGCGAGCGGAACGACGAATGCCCACATGCCGAACAGGAAGCGAAGGGATCCGGAGAGACCTGCACCGATCGGTCCGGACAGACCGAAGAACGACAGCGCAACGAGTGCGGCGAGCACGATGAGGATGACGCCCCACACGTCATCGCTCTGACGTGAGAACCGTTCTTGGATCCGCTCCCGACTCGTCCTCAGCGTGTGGACGATCCTGGTCCGGAGGGGGACCCGTCTTGCCTTTTTCGGGGTTGCTTTGCTCCGCCCCTGAGCCCCGCGGCTTCTGGTCCGCGTTGCCATCGGACCGAACGATACCTCAACCGGGTCCGGAGTGGAACCACCCTTAGCGCGATTGCACGCGCGAAGAGTTACATCGGTGTAGTTCATGCCGTACGTTCGCGACGCTTCAGGCGGCGAGAGGGCGCAGCGGCCGGCGTCACATTTTCGCGTTCGCGCTACCCCGGCGCCCGTTATCCTCTGCTGGATGACAGATTCCACCTCACCCCTACGAGCCCTCCTCGCTGCCGGCGAATGGAAGGCTGCCGACTTGGAGACGCGTCGGCTGTTGATCGACGAGGCTGACATCGGCGGCTACGCCGGGATCGACGCCGACGAGGCAGCGGCGGTCGAGTGCGATCTGCTCCGATCGATCGACGCTGCGTGGCGGGAAGCCTCGGACGGACGCTTTGGGTTCGCCGCTCAGGCCGCTGTGTTGGCCGAGGCCCGAAGCCTCGATCTTCCAAGGACCGATACCTGGCGATCGTTCGGTGCTGCTCTCGGCTGGGTCGAGGGTCGCGAATGGCTCGAGGAGAACGGAATCCTCTACGACCTGGCGGCACCGCCCGGTCACCTCCCCTGGCTGCCCGGCAGCACCACGGTTGTGAATACCGGCCGCATCTACGAGGGGTTCTTCCAGTTCTACGCCCGCTTCGCCGCCTGTAGCGGCTGAGCTACGGGTCGCGAGCCACGAGCCGGCATCCCACGCTGTCGCGGAGTGGCATTGGCGTCGGTCTCCTGGCCGCCGAGAGCGGCAGACAATTCCGGGTTCCAGGTTGGAACGTGAGGACCGCATCGCTTCCGCTTCAACTGCTGGCTTGCTCGTAGCTCGCAGCCGGCGACCGGCGACTCGTCTCTCAGACTTCGATGACGATCGGGAACACGACGGGGCGACGCTTGATGTGCGATTGCACGGCCTTGCGTGCCGCGTTGCGCATCCGGCTTCGCAGGGCGTCGGCGTCGAGCGGTCGATCGAGTGTCTCCAGCCCCTGCACGACCCGCGCCTGCACGGCATCGTGAAGCTCCTGCGAATCGCCGGTGACACCGTGACTGTCGACCTCGGGCCCGAACACGATGTCGCCCTTGCGAGTGTCGACTCCGATCGTCACGAGGATCACGCCATCGTCCGCCAGGTGTCGGCGGTCGCGCAGCACGCCTTCGTCTTCGCCGACTTCGAGACCGTCGACGTAGACGTAGCCAGACGAGACTGCACCGCGCTCCACCCGCATCTCGCCGTCCTCGAGAACGACGACATCCCCGTCTTCGCACACCGCAACTTCGGGAACGCCGACCAGTTCCGCAATCTCCGCGTTGGCGTAGAGATGCCGGAACTCGCCATGGACGGGTACAACCGCTTGGGGGCGGACCACGTTGTACAGCACCTTGAGCTCTTCGGCGGCGGCGTGACCGGACACGTGGACGTGCGTGTTCCGGCCATGGTGAATGGTGACCCCGGCCTTCGAGAGGTTGTTGATCACCTTCGACACCCGCTTCTCGTTGCCGGGGATCGGCGTCGCCGAGATGATCACCGTGTCGGTGGGGTTGAGCGTGATGGCCCGATGCTCCCCCGCCGCCATCAGCGACAGCGCAGCGAACGGTTCGCCCTGGCTCCCAGTCGAGATCACGGCCGTCTTCTCCGGCGGCATGTTCAACAGTTCCTTGAGTTCGACCAGACTCCCCTCGGGGATGTCGAGCGCGCCGATCTGGCCGGCGATTTCGCTGATCCGGAGCATCGATCTCCCGAGGAACGCGATCTTGCGCCCGTCTTCGACGGCAGCGTTGACCGCCTGCTGCACGCGATGGAGGTGGCTCGCGAAGCACGCAATGAGCACACGCCCTTCGGCTTCATGGACGAGTTCGCCGATGCGTACGCCGACGGTCCGCTCCGAGTCGACAACCCCCGGGCGTTCCGCGTTCGTGGAGTCTGCGAGGAGCAACCGCACGCCGCGGCGCCCAAAGCCGGCGAAGCTCTGCAGATCGGTGGTCACGCCGTCGATCGGCGTCGGGTCAAGCTTGAAGTCACCGGTGTGGACGATGATGCCCTCCGGAGTCTCGAACGCGATTCCGGTGGCATCCGGAACGGAGTGGGTGACGGGGATGAAGGCGAAGCGGAAGTCGCCGTGTTCGATCCACGTGCCCGTCTGGACAGTTCGGAAATCGCCGGTGATACCAAGTTCGGCAACACGTGACTTCGCGAGTTCCGTCGTGAGGGCCGTGCCGTAGACGGGCACGTTCCGTTCGCGCAGCAGGTAGCCGAGCGAACCAATGTGGTCTTCGTGGCCGTGGGTGAGTGCCACGAAAGAGAGTGCGTCACCCCGGTCCGTGACCGACGAATAGTCGGGCAGCACGAGGTCCACGCCGAGCATGTCTTCTTCGGGGAACATGAGGCCCGCATCGACCATTGCGATGCGGCCGTCGATCTCGATCGTCGCGCAGTTCCGGCCGATCTCGCCGAGGCCGCCGTGGAAGGCGACTCGGACGCTCACGTTCCGCTCAATGCTGCGAGAGCGCGCTCGATAGCCACTCTCGTGTCGTTCGAAGCCGGGATGAGGGGAAGCCGTGGATCCCCGACCGGATCCCATGCGAGGTCGAGTCCGGCCTTGAGGGGCATCGGATTCGGCTCGAGAAAGAGTGCCTCGAAGAGGGGCCCAAGCTCGCCGTTGATGTGGTCGGCCAACTCGTCGTTGCCACCAACCGCAGCATCAACCATGGCCTTGATCTGGTCGCCGGCAAGGTGGGCGGCAACCGAGACCACGCCGACGCCGCCCATCCGGACCACCTCGCGAGTCATGCTGTCGGAACCGGTGTAGACGGCGAATCCCTCCGGTAGGGCCTCGAGCGCCCGACGAGTGAAGTCGAGGTCGTCGACGGCGTCCTTGACGGCGACGATATTCGGGTGGGCGGCGAGCCGGACGAGCGTATCGATCTCAATGATGCGGCAGGTGCGGCCCGGGATGTTGTAGAGCATCAACGGAAGCTCGGTCGCGTCCGCAATCGCGGAGAAGTGCCGGAACAGGCCTTCCTGCGGCGGCTTCGAGTAGTAGGGCGTCACCGCCATGATCCCGTGGACTCCCGAGTCGGCGGCGCGTTGGGCGAGCTCAACCGACTCGCGTGTGTCGTAGGTTCCGGCGCCTGCGATCACCTTCATCCGATCGCCGGCGGCATCGACGGCGGCCTTGAAGAGGGCGACTTTCTCGACCTTCGAGAGCGTCGGAGACTCTCCGGTCGTTCCGCCGACGACGATCCCGTCCGAGCCGTGATCGGCGAGGAAGCGGGTCAGCCGCCAGAACGTTCCGTAGTCGATGGATCCGTCGTCGCCGAACGGCGTGATGACGGCGGTCAGGACCTGGCCAAAGGGTGCTTCGGGTCTGCTCTCCATGCCCACGACGGTAGCAGGAGGCCCCCCGGTATTCTTGACTCTATGACCACTCCGAGCGATTTTGTGAAGGACGTAGACACCACGAACTTCCCACAGGAAGTGCTCCAACGGAGCCGTGAAGTTCCGGTCGTTGTCGATTTCTGGGCCGAATGGTGTCAGCCATGCCGGATCCTTGGCCCCATCCTCGAGAAGGTCGCTGCCGAATCCGGAGGCGCCTTCGAACTCGTCAAGGTCGACGTTGATGCGAACCAGGAGTTGGCGGCCCAGTACGGCGTCCAGGGCATTCCGATGGTCCTTGCGTTCCGCGACGGCACGGTGGTCGATTCGTTCACCGGAGCATTGCCTGAGCCGGCGGTCCGCGGGTGGATCGAGGGCGTCCTCCCCTCCGAACTCGATCTCATGGTGGACCAGGCCCGCACCGCACAACTCTCCGATGACGGAGTCACCGCCGAGCACATCCTCCGGCAGGTTCTGGATCAGAAGCCGGATCACTCGGAGGCTGGCACCAGCCTGGCCTCGCTCCTCATCGACCGAGGAGAGACGGACGAAGCGCTCATTGTGCTGGGCCGTCTCGTGCCCGATGCCGAAGTCGACCGGCTCAACTCGGCGGCCAGGCTGAAGGCGTCAAAGGGGGGCGATCTCGCAGAACTCGAGGCCCGTGTCGCAGCCGATCCCGATGATGAGAGTCTGCGCATCGAACTCGCCAAGGCGCTCGCCGCTCGAGCCGAGTATGAGCCGGCGCTGGATCGCCTCCTTTCAATCGTTCGAGCGAAGGGGCCGCTCAAGGACGAAGCGCGCACGGCGATGCTCGACATCTTCGGCGTCCTCGGCGACGAGCACCCGTTGACCCAGACCTACCGCCGGCAACTTGCAAGCGCCCTCTTCTGACACTCCGAGAACCCTGGGTTCGCGACGTTGGGTGGGAGGGGTAGCGTTTGACCGATGAAGTGGCTCAGCGAGACATACTTCCGGCTCACCGGGTGGACCTTCGTCGGGGGCGTTCCCGATCAACCCAAGCTGGTCGTCATTGGATACCCCCACACCTCGAATTGGGACTTCTTCGTATACCTGGCGATCGCCCGGCACTTCGGCCTCCAGACCCGATTCCTCATGCATGAAGGACTCTTCGTCGGTCCGTTGGGCTGGTTGTTGCGAAGATGGGGTGGCATCGCGGTTCAGGGCGGGGCCAGAGCGATCGTCGCCACCACGATCTCGGCCTTCAACCAAACCGACTCTCTGGTCCTCGCTATCGCCCCCGAGGGAACTCGCGCCGGCGGATCCGCCTGGAAGTCGGGCTTCTGGCGTATTGCCGATGGTGCCGGTGTTCCGATCCTCATGGGCTTCGTCGATGCGGAGACCAAGCAGTTGGGATTGGGTCCGTGCCTCACCGTCGATGGAGACCCCGACCGCTGGATGGATGAAGCTCGAACCTTCTACAGCGACAAGCAAGGCCTCAAGCCATACAACCGCGGGCCGATCCGGCTCGCACGCTGAGGACTGACTCTCGGTCCGACTCTCAGATTCCGAGGACGGACTCGAGGCCGATGGTGACCGGCGTGTCAAGCCCTGCGACGGCCCGGATTGCCGCGAGGACTCCCGGCATGAACGCCGTTCGGTCTGTCGTGTCGTGTCGGATCGTCAGTGTCTCGCCGACGCCGCCGAACAGGACGTGCTGATGAGCGACAAGACCAGGCAGTCGCACAGCGTGGACGGGGATACCGGACGTGTCCGCTCCGCGGGCGCCCGGGATGAGTTCGACCGAGTCGACGGCCCTGTGCTGGTCCGCGCTGTTCGCAATGCGCTCGGCCGTTGCGATGGCGGTCCCGGATGGCGCGTCAACTTTGTGGTCGTGGTGAAGTTCGATGACCTCGGCAGCGGCGAAGTGGGGAGCCGCGATCTCCGAGAGCCGCATCATCACGACGGCTCCGATCGAGAAGTTCGGCACCACGAGACAGTTCGGCGGGCCACTCCCCCATTGCGAGCGAAGCGTCGCGATCCGCACAGCGTCGAAACCGGAGGTGCCGACCACCGCGTTGATTCTGAGATCCCGCCAGGTGCCGAGGTTCTCCATCACGACGTCTGGTTCGGTGAATTCGACCACGACATCGGAACCGGCCAAAGCGATCGGGTCGTCGCCGACGGTCTCTCCTGCGATGACCGACCCGGCGGCGCGCGGGTCGTAGAGCGGTCCGAGTTCGAATTCGGCCGCGTTCGCCACGGTCTGAGCGACCAGGCTCCCCATCCGCCCACCGGCCCCCGACACGGCGATGATCATTGGACGAACTCCTCGAGATCGGCGTTCTGGAACGGCCCGGTGGCCCCGAGGACGTACGGCCCCCCGAACGCGGCCCGCGAAACCTCGACGACATCGTCTGCTGTGACGGCGTCGACCAGTTCGACGATTTCGTCGACCGATCGGTGCTCCATGCCGGAGATCTCGGTGCGTCCCAGGCGGTTCATGCGACCGTCGGCATCCTCGAGAGAGATTGCGAGCGAGCCCTGGATGTGGCCTTTTGCCCGTTGGAGTTCCTCGTCCGTGACGCCAGACTCCATCATCTTGTCCATCTCGGCTCGCGCCAACTTGAGCACCTCGGCCGTCTGAGACGGTGTCGTACCAACGTAGACGGCACTCGCACCGGCGTCGGTGAACGGCATCCGGAATGCGTGGACCGCGTAGGCGAGACCGCGTGATTCGCGGATCTCCCGGAACAGGCGGCTCGACATGCCGCCCCCAAGTACGTGGTCAGCGATGAGCAACGCATAGCGGCGGTCGTCGTCACGGGTGATGCTTGGTCCACCGAGAATGAGGTGAGCCTGCTCGGTGTCGCGATGGCGGACGGCGACGCGAGTTTCCGGATCCGGCGTCGAGAGGTCTCTCCCATCCGCTGATCCTTCCCAGCCGCCAAATGCACGTCCGACCGTCTCGACCAGCGTTGCGTGGTCGATCCGGCCTGCCGCGGCGATCACCGTCGACTCCGGCGCGTACCGCCGACCCCAGTATCCGCTGATCGTGTCACGCGTCATCGTGGTGATCGAGTCTCTGGTGCCAAGAATCGGTGGCGCCAACGGATGATCCCCCCACAAGGCGGTGATGAACTGCTCGTGGGCGACGTCGGTCGGGTCGTCCTCGTTCATGTTGATCTCTTCGAGGACGACGCCGCGCTCGTTGTCGATCTCCTCCTGACGGAAGGCCGGTCGCTGAATCATCTCACCGAGGATCTCTACGCCGAGGTCGAGATCGGCGTCTCGAACGCGTGCCCAGTAGCAGGTGTACTCCTTGGAGGTGAATGCGTTGTGACGTGCGCCGATCGCGTCGAAGGTCTCGCTGATCCTCCGCGCCGACCAGGTGTCCGAACCCTTGAAGAGCAGGTGCTCGAGAAAGTGGCTCGCCCCGGCTTCGACGGGCGTTTCGTCGCGGCTCCCCGTTCCGACCCACGCTCCGATCGACAGAGAGCGCAGCGAGGGCATGTCCTGGGAGATGATCCGCAGCCCGTTGGGCAGCGTCGTGAGGTCATAGTGCATATGAGTCGATGATAGGGAGATACACCCTGAACCCCGGACTGTCGCCGCTGAGTCCGAGAACGGCTGTCGACGCTCGCCGAGAGGACGCCCTCTAAACCAGATGGGTTGTCGCCGGCTCGACTCCGAGGAGTTGGCCCCGGAATTGACCGGAGTTGCGGACCAGCAGAACCGTCTGCAATCCCGACATCAGGTCGAGCAAGCGATCAACCTGCCCTTCGGCCTCGTCCGGTTCGATCTCCTTCATGCCGAGGAACACCACCTCGGCGTCCTTCGATCGGCTGTGGATGATCTCTTGAATCGACTGGCCCTCGGGCTTGCGGATTACCTCGAACTCGGCCCCGATTCGTGCGGCTTTGAGCATCGCGTCGAGTGAGCGCTCGGTCCGCTGGGCCATCATGTCCGAGGTCGCGATCGACTTGATGCTGATCTTGGCGTCACGCCACCCGGGGTCGAGTGAGAGCAGGTGGGCGAAGAGGACGAGCAAATCTCCATTCTGCTGCATCCCGCCCCACCACACGTTGATCGACCGCCCGGTGGGAGCGAGGCGCTGAGGAACGGGCCGGCAGATCACGCTCGACTTCTTGAGGAGCGAAAGGTCTTCGATGGCCCGCAGCACAGTCGCCATCTCGTCGCGCCGCTCCCGCCAGCCGAACAGCACCGTATTCGATGCGATCCCGGCGATGCCGTTCGACTGTGCGACCGACACCATGCCCCGGGCGATGTCCGGAACGATCTCCACCTCGCCGAATCCGGTCAGCCCGGCCCGTTCGAGTGAGACATTCAGATCGTGCACGGCGTCCGGGAGCTGATGCACGTGGTCGGCGATGGATCCCTCAATCAGTTGGTTCACGGTCAGGATCCCGCGATCTTGGACGAGCCAGTTCGCGAATCGGGCGGTCGGGAGATCTCGCTCGGGGTCGGTGGTGAACATCAGGATGTTCGGTCGCCAGTTACGGGGCTCCTCAGGAAGGCGCCGCAGCTGCAGCACGGTCGAGCGGACGAACGAGACCAACGCGCTGCGGCGCACGTCGCCCCAGCGTGCCGTCAGCGCCCGCCGACGCACCAGCAGGTAGATCCCCAATTCGATGATGAGTGCAAGCAACGAGGCCACCGGGTTGATGAGGAACATGGCCCAGAAGCACGCCGCAGCGCCGCCGAGCGAGATGGCCCAGTGCACCTTCATCGTTGGCCGGAACGACGGATCGCCGCTGAGCCGCTCGAGTCCGGCGACGAGGTTGACCATGCCGTACGTCGTCAGGAAGAACATGGTGAGGATGGGCGCGACTGCGTTGAGGCCGCCGAGGCCTACTGCGAGGAACGCGATCGCAGTCGTGATCAGCAGCGGCACGCCCGGACCCTGAATCCTCCCGATCTTGGCGGCGAACGGAGCGGGCAAGATGCGATCGTTGACCAGCGCCTCGAGCGTTCGGGGAGCCCCCAGCACACTGCCGACTGCGGAGGAGAAGATCGCTCCCCACAGGCCGGGGAAGATCAGGAAGGCAAGCCCGCCGGCGATCGTGAACCAGATGAGCGGTTCGTTGACCAGCGCCTCCGGCGACGCCACGAGTGCCAGCCCGATGGTGACTCCCACGTACACAGCGAATCCGACGAGCACCGCAGCGATCGTGCCCTTCGGGATCGATCGGGTTGGGTTCTTGAGATCGCCCGATAGCGAGATCCCGGCCATGATCCCGGTCACCGCGGGGAAGAACACAGCGAACACGGCCCAGAAGCTCACTGGGTCGCGGACACGGGCGACAAGGTCGACGCTTTCCGGCACCGATCTGGCGACGCCGATGAAAAGCACGATCAGCGAGAGTGCGATCGCAACCATGATCGGCAGCTGCAGTCGGAGGGCGACTCCGGCGCCGCGTGCGGCAAGCAGCGCAACCAGGAGAACGGTGACTGCGGCGACCGGCATCTGCGGAAGGTCGGACCACACGTATTGGAGCGACTCCGCAAGACCGTAGGCGTAGAGCGTGATCGAGAACGCCTGGGCGAGGAACAGCGGCAGGCCGATGGCGGCACCAATCTCGACGCCGAGGCTGCGCGAGATGATGTAGTACGCACCGCCGGGCCCCACCTCCATGTTGGTAGCCACGGACGACACCGACAGCGCCGTGGCAAGGGTGATGAGGTTCGCCAGCACCACGATGGCGAGGGCACCGACGAGGCCGACGTTTCCGACGACCCATCCAGCGCGCAGATAGAGGATGACGCCGAGGATGGTGAGGATCGACGGAGTGAAGACTCCGACGAACGTGCCAAGGCCCTTGCCGTCGTTCGCTCCGATGGAGCGCAGCCGTGCGACCAATGCGGTCATCGCCAGCCGCCCGATCGATTTGAAGGCGCAGATCGTGTCATCGGCGCGGAGCCTACCGGCTCACCGCAGAAGGAACGCACACCGCTCCGAGTGGGGTCAGTCCTCGACACCGGGAGTCCTACGTAGTGTCTTGGTGCGGGACCGGGACCGCTTCTCATCGATCCGGCGTCGTCGCGCTGCACGACTCGGTTTGGTTGGCCGGCGGGGCGGCGGGTCGGGCTTGAGTGCATCGCGGATTCGGTCGGCGAGTCGCCGCGCCGCCATCTGTCGGTTGCGCCATTGGGACCTCGTCTCGTCGACCGTCACCGAAATCACGGTGTCGGGAGCGATCTTCCGCAGCACCGTTCGCTGTGTCACGTCGTCGAAGGCACGTGAGGCGGCCACATCGAACCGCAGCTCAGCACGCGTCGAGGACCGGTTGGCGTGCTGCCCGCCGGGTCCACCTGACGGTGAGAACGTCCACTCGAGTTCGTCCGCCGGAATCGCGAGCGTGTCGTTGATCCTGAGGTCGTCCATGTCCCGAACCGTACCGTGCAACGCACCAGATCGGACTCGATACAGGGTTGACGTGGTGCGTAGGATCATGAGTTCATGCGCGCGCACGACGAGACATTCCTCCGTGAGGTTCTTCCGCCCGAAGACCGGGTGATCGAGGCCGTGGTCGCGCGCTATCAGCGGGTCGCACCAGCCATCACCCGGTTCGCGCGCAGCATCTCGGGCAACGATGAGCTTCGTGTTCGCCTCGGGTCGCAGGCCTCAGCCTCGAAGGATGAGATCGTCATCGATCCCGGGGTCTTCCAGGCTGCCTATGCCCGCAGTGCCCCGGTGACACCTACCGAGGTTGCCTTGACATCCGCTCTCCATGAGGCGATTCACCTGATCGCCACCGACTTCGACGAGGAGCGCCCGATTCCCGAGTCGTGGCTCGCCCATCAGCAGTCCCTCGAGGAAGATGGAGCTGAGGCGCCGCCGCTCGCAGAACTCACGTCGTATGACTGGGTCGAGGCGGAGCCCGGCGCCGACTACGGTCCCGACGGCGAACTCGACGAGATCTACGACGTTCCCGAGCCTGCATCGGGGGCAGTCACGGTGCTCGATGCGCTCCACACCGTCGCCGGTCCCGCCGCAGAAGCCATGTTCCTCTCGATCGAAGACGCCCGTCAGGAAGCTCGGCATCTTTCGCACTTCCCCGGAGCACGCTCAGTTCTGTCGGATCTCTATCGGGCCGCCGTTCCCGGCGCCTCGGCAAATGCCCGCCCGCTCGGCCAGTTTGCCCTCGCCTGCTTTCTGCTCGTTGGCGACTACTTCGAGCGCGATGATCTGCAGCGGAGGGTCGCACCGCACGTCGCCCTCGCTCTCGATGATGCGACACCGTTCCTCGATCTGGTCCCCGATCTGGACGACCCCTGGGCGGTGGGCGGGGTCGCACTTCAACTGATCGAAGTCGCTCGCATGCACGGGCTCCTCACCGAAGGCGCCGCAGCGAAATCGGCGGTCGGTCGCCGCGGTGAGATGGAGGCCGATCAGATGCAGATCGCCGAAGGCGTCGATGCGGTACGGGTCGTCACGCCGCCGCTCGCCGATCGGGAGCGATACGAAGAGACACGACAGGCCGCGCAGACGGTGAGTGCGGAACAGGGCCGCCAGGCCGACGTCGATCAGGCAGGCGATCCGGCGACCGACCAGCTGATGAAGGTCTCGACCGCGCCGACCGTCTATCTGCCGACGGGGCAAGCCGGCAAACTCGTCGTCGGCGAGTTCCCGGTCGAATTCGGACGGTTCGCGCCGCAGGGCCGCGAGATGATCGAGGCGGCAGCCCGCAAGTGGGGGGTTGCTCAACGCCGTGTCTCCGGTGAGCTCTACCCACTGTTCCTCGCGAACCAGCGCCGCGGGCTCCGCACCGGCTTCGATGCCGGAGACCTCTCGCCGTACACCCCGCTGCTGCTGGGCGCCGGTCTCTACGAGCGGATGTTCGAGCGCAGAGATCTCCCCAATCGCCGGTCGTACGGCGTCAGTCTGCTTGTCGACGGTTCTGCTTCGATGCTCCAACCCCGCGACATTCGTTCCGACCGAAAGCGCCCCTGGGCGCTGGCTGCAGCCACGCTCGGGGCATGGACGCTTGCGCGCCTCGCCGACGAGTTGCAGATCGAATTCGAGGTCGCGATCTTCAACCGTGGGTTTGTTGCGGCTGCGGGAGACACCGAACGCACGTACACCGATCGAAGAGGCCTCGCCACCGGGGCGCTGCGGAGGACTCAGGGCGGTGCAGCCGAGCGCCTCACCCGCACCGTGAACCACTACCTGGTGA
Source organism: uncultured Actinomycetota bacterium (assembly GCA_963836085.1). Taxonomy (GTDB): domain Bacteria; phylum Actinomycetota; class Acidimicrobiia; order Spongiisociales; family UBA5794; genus JAHEEL01. The sequence continues at coordinate 244,479 of CAWIHT010000002.1, read as the reverse complement.
AGTCGTTCCCCTCACGGTGGCGGTCCGCCGAAGATGCGCTGGCCGGTCTCTTCTGGATGGCGGCGGCGCCCCAGGAAGCGGCAAAGGAGTCGCGGAAGGACCCGAACGCTGCTCCCCCAATCTCGATGTTCGACAAGGCGGCGAACGTCGACGAGTTCAACCTTGCTCACGCGGCCGAGCGCCTATCGGCTCGCAATGTCTCCCATCGGATGATCGTCGTTCTCGCCGATGGGATGACACGCGGTTCGGTCGAAGCGCTCGCCGAGACGGCCTCCTCGATCGAGCGAGGGGGCACGATGGTCCTCGGGATCGGGATCGGAGACGAGACCGTCCAGGCGGCCTACTCGCGCAATCAGGTTGTCGAACGTCCCGACGAACTCGCATCGGCAATGGTCGACGGAGTCCGCTCCGCGCTGTTCCGATCCATCGCCGACGAAGGTGGGGACACGTGGTGGACCCACGCAACCGAACAGCTCACCCAATACACAAGCTGAGGAGCATCCATGGCAGACACCGTCACCTTTGAAGACCCTCATGGGATCGGGGCACCGATCACCCTCGACAAGGCAACGATCCCGTCCGACCTCCCGGACGCAGACATCCGGCGCGACCACATTCCGCAGCCCGATCCCTACTACGTCGACCTCGGCATGCTCTACCGCCTCGCCGCCCTTGAACTGGTTCGGGAGCGGCGCTTTGTCGGTATCCCTCTGCACCTCGCGCTGCGCGGACACATGGGCACCGGTAAGGACCACGACCTTGAGCAGTTCGCGGCGCTCCTCGGCCTCCCCTACTACCGAATTCCGTTGACCGGCGAGGTCCGTGACATCACCCTCATCGGGTCCGTCAAGCTCCACGGCGACGGCAAAGGCGGTACCGAGAGTCGGTGGCAGGACGGTGACATCACCCGAGCCATCCGCGGCCCCGCACTCGTGAACCTCTCCGAGCTGAACGCCGCAGGCGCTGAGACGCTGTTCGCCTTGCACGGTCTCCTCGACCGGCACCAGGCCCTCGAACTGCAGACCGGCGAGATGGTGCGACTCCGCGACGACGTGCGGATCTTCGGAACGCTGAACCCGACCGACCTCCGCGACTATGCCGGCACCCAGACGCTCAATAAGGCGTTTGCCGATCGCTGGATCATCTGGGAGAAGGAGTTCCCATCAGAGGAGGAGCTCGAGGCGATGATCGAGCGCCGTCACCCGACGCTCAACAGGGAGATCGTCGAACTCGTCGCGAAGCTCGCTGTCGAGATCAACGAGTCGTTCGTGTCCGGAGATTCTCGGACTCGGGTCGAGACACCGATGAGTCTGCGGACCGTCCTCGATCGCATTCCGGCAGGTCTCGACATGTACAGCGCTGCCGAAGATCCGCTGCGCCGCGCATGGGACGAGTTCGTGCTTCCCCATATCGACCCGTACGACCGAGACCACTACGAGACCGTCTGGGCCGCCGTCGTTCGCCGCGGCCCTGCCGGCTCACCGTATTCGAAATAGGAGGAAGCCATGCCGTCATTCGACATCGTCTCGCAGGTCGACATGCAGGAAGTCCGCAACGCCGTCGACCAATCGATGCGCGAAGTTGTGAACCGCTACGACTTCAAGGGCACTGATACGGAGATCGCACTCACCGACGACGGCATCGTCGTCGAGTCAGCCTCGGACCATCGCGTCGAGGGCGCGATTGACGTGCTGAAGACCAAGCTGGTGAAGCGCAAGGTATCGCTGAAGTCGATCGGCGGCGGCGAGATCAAGCCGGTGGGCGGCGGACGTTCTCGGGCCGACTTCACCCTCAATCAGGGAATCAGCCAGGATGATGCCAGGGCTCTCTCGAAGAAGATCCGCGACATGAAGCTCAAGGTGCAAGCCCAGATCCAGGGTGACCAACTCCGAGTGCAGGGCAAGAAGCGTGATGACCTCCAGGAGGTCATCGTCGAGATCAAGGCCCTCGACTTCCCCGTCCCCCTCCAGTTCGTCAACTACCGCGACTAGCGACGCCAGCGGAGCACATCGCTGTGGGCATCGCCGTTCGCCGGTCTCGAAGGATTTCTCCCCTTCAGGGGGAGGTGGCAGCGCCTCCGAGGCGCTGACGGAGGGGGTCTCTCGCCGGTGTCGAGCGGCGACCAGAGAAATCGCAACAGTCCCTGAGATTCTTGTTTCTCAGTCCCGGTTTCTGTCACACCCGGCAGGTAGGTTGCGGGTATGGGACATCACGATCTCTCCACCGCAACGATCGAGAGAACAGTCTCGACCACGAGGCGATCATCGCCCGGTTCCGAGCCGCACAGATGTCGCTGTTGCGGGAACTCGACCGGCGTCAGGTTGCTGTGCGGGACGGGCATCGGTCGTTGAAGGAGTGGGCGGCGGGTCGGATGGACCTGGCCTCGGAGACGGCCGGGGTGCTGGTGTGCAACGGCGTGGCGTCTGGAGGATCTTCCCGACGTCGATGAAGCCGTCGCATCTGGTGTGATCGGGTTTGATCGGGCGGTTGCGGTCTGCCGGTTTGCGGGGCGTGACGACTCGTGTGACGTTCTGGGTGAGACGGCGGGGTTCGATATTGCCGGGATCCGCATCCGTACGGCGCGGCGGCGGCGTTTGGCGCCGGTCGATGAGGAGATGTCGTTCGAGCAGCGCTACGTGTCGATCCAGCCGAACCTCGACGAATCAGCGTGGACCCTGTCGGGTCGCCTCCCCGGCTACGCCGGACGCACCGTCGTTGCGGCCCTCGAAGCGAGAGCCGACAGCTTCCCGTACGGACCGACCGTGAACCCGTCCCGGACGACGAGGAACGCGGATGCGTTGTGGGCGATCAGCGAAGACTCGATCACCGGCGACAACGAAGCCGCCATCGACAGCCACGGCCCGATGGTGTCAGTCTTTGTCGACGCCACCGAGGCGGCAGCCACCAACGCCGAGGCCGGTGTCACGGTTGAGGGCGGCCCGCAGGTCGGGCTGAACACCCTCCAAGCAATCCTGTGTGACGGTGTGGTTGAGGTCACGGCCCGCACCTCGGACGGGACACCGCTCGCCGTCGGTCGACGCACCAGGGTGATCCCGCCCCGGCTCCGCCGCTTCGTCTTGCATCGTGACGGCGGGGTCTGCACCATCTCGGGCTGCGTCTCCCGGTATCGCCTCCAGGTGCATCACACCACGCCGTGGTCTGAGGGCGGACGCACCGACGCCGAGAACCTGTCAACCGTCTGCTGGTTCCACCATCATGTTGTGATCCACGGCCACGGCTTCACCATCGACCCGGGCTCACCACCCCAACGGAGACGCCTCACCCGACCCCGAATCCACGCGCCACCCCACCGCACCACCTGGCGAATCGCATAGACCACGGAGCCGAGCAGCCGAATCGACTCCTCCCCCAAGAGGAAAGGGATGGAAGAGGGGAAGGAACCGGTCAGCGGTGCTCACCCTTGCTGGTAGCTGGTAGCTGCTCGCCATTCCGATACGCTGGATCCATGTCTTGGGACCCGGACCAATACCTTCGCTTTGCCGATCACCGCAGGCGGCCGGGGATTGAGCTGCTCTCACGCATTCCGGATATCGACGCTCGTTCCATCGTCGACCTCGGTTGCGGAACCGGGGATCTCACTGCTCTTCTGCAGGTGCGCTGGCCGGCGGCCGCCGTCGTTGGGATCGACTCGTCAGTCGAGATGATCGAACGGGCGCGCGACGACCACCCACATATGGCGTGGTCAATCGCAGGCATCGAGGCCTGGGAGCCAAGCGAACCCGTCGACCTGATCTTCTCGAACGCGGCGCTTCACTGGCTCGACGACCATCGCGACCTCTTCCGCAAACTCCGCTCCTCCCTCGCCGACGGCGGTGTCCTCGCTGTTCAGATGCCGGACAACTGGCGTGCCCCGACCCACCGCATACCCGCGGACCTGCTCGACGAGCGGGGATGGCCCGATGAGGCCCGCGCCGCGTTGTTGCGCGACCGCCTCGCTACACCGGACGCCTATGCCGAGTGGCTGCAGCCCGCGAACGTGGACGTATGGCGCACGACGTACTTCCAGCAACTCGCCGGAGATGACCCGGTGTGGACCTGGGTGACGGGATCGGTCCTCCGCCCGGTCCTGAGCATCCTGGCATCGGCGGACCGAGAACGATTCAGCGAAGCGTGCCGACTGCGCTATCGCGAGGTGTATCCGCGAGCGGCGAACGGGTCCGTCACCGTGCCGTTCAGCCGCCTCTTCATCGTCGCCCGGGCGACATGATCTCGCCCGCAGGGACCACAATCGGTGAGCGATCTACTCGAGCACGAAAATATTCCGCTCGGCGCAGAGGTCCTTGAGGATCTTCGGCCACACGGTCACGGACACCTCGCCGAGGTGGGCTTTGCGGAGGAGATACATGTAGGTCCGCGATTGTCCGATCCCACCGCCGATCGAGAGCGGGATCTCGTCGTTGAGAATCGCCTGGTGATACGGAAGCTCGAGGAAGTCGAGTTGTCCCGTCAGCTCGAGCTGCTGAACCAGGGTCTCCTTGGTGACACGGATACCCATCGACGTGAGTTCGTGGCGGCGCTTCGTCACAGGATTCCAGACGAGGATGTCGCCGTTGAGGCCGTGCATCGGTCGCCCGTCTACGGACTCCGTCTCGGTCACCCAGTCGTCGTAGTCCGCGGCCCGCATCTCATGCGGGTAGCCGTCCTCGAGCGTCCAGCCGATCCCGTAGATGAACACCGCCGGATGCTCCTGGAGAATCGCCGTCTCTCGCTGCTTGCGTGGCAGATCCGGATAGCGGGCGAGGAGATCCTCGGCATGGATGAAGTACAACTCCTCCGGGATCGCCGGATGTCGGGGGTCGTAGAGCTGGGGAAACAGCTCCAGCGCATGCTGCGATGCGCCGTACAGCACCTTCCAGATCCGCTGAACGGTGTCGGTCAGATACGGCAGATTCCGATCGCCGGCGCGGATGACCTTCTCCCAGTCCCATTGGTCCACGTAGGCCGAGTGGTCGTGGTCGAGGAAGTAATCCTTCCTGACCGCCTTCATATCGGTGCAGATGCCCTCGCCGGGCTGCATCCCGAATTGGCCGAGAGAGACACGCTTCCACTTCGTCGCGGCCTGGACGATCTGTGCCTCGATGGGATTGACATCGCGATCGTTGCTGATATGGAATTCGACCGGACCGCGCGAGCCGTCGCGATCGAGATAGTCGTTCACGCCGCTTGCCTCATCGACGATGAGCGGGACTTGAACCATCATCAGGCCGAGCTCGCGACACAGGTTCTCTTCGATGTACGCCTTGACGGCGAAGAGTGCCTCCATCGTCTCGCGATGACTCAGGGCTGACGAGTAGTCGTCGGGGAGAGCCGCTGAGAGATCCTCGTAGTTGCCGATGCCGGGACCGGCCAGGTCGGCGGTCTTGTCTGCCATTGCACGCGCCTCCTGCAGCCTTCGCTGCGCTCACCATGAACCGTATCCGGCTGGTCGACGCGGTTCTAGGGGCCGGTGCCCCTAGAGCACGAGGGTTTCGGCGGTTTCCAATGTCGCGTCGGGAGCGGATTCCATCTCGCCCGGACAGGGGCGTCGAATCATCGCCCGACTTGGGAAGCGATCTCCACCGCCTCAACCAGCGACCCGGTGACCGGCACTCCCACGTCTTCGAGGGCAACGAGGTGGTGCGAGCCTCCGTCGTAGAGGACGCAGGCTGTCCCGACGACCCCTGACGCAACCGCATCGTCGAGCGAGTCGCCGACCATCACGACCGCATGCGGATCGAGGTCGAGCGACTTCAGATGCTGCAGGAGATGGTTGGCCTTCTCACCACCCGGGTCGTCGCGGTTTCCCTGGACAAGGGTCATGCGATCGAGCAAGCCGTGCTGTGTCACCACTTCCAGCAGTTCGTCCTCCCACCACATCGATAGGATCGACTGGGTCCAGCCCCGATTCTCCACCAAGTCGATCGCCTCCCGTGCGTCCCACGAGAGCGGAACCCGGTCAAGGGTCGCCCGGTAGTGCTCGTGGAACACACGGTCGAGGGTGTCCCATTCGTGAGCCGTGACGGCGCGTTCCAGAAGACCTTCGTAGAAGCGTTCGACCGGTCGAGCGAAGTGGGCGCGGTAGTCCTCTTCCGTGATCGAGGCCTCGCCGATCGCATCGAGAGCGGCATTCACCGACTCGACGACCACCGGAAGGTCTTCGACAAGTGTGCCGTTCCAGTCCCAAACCACGTGGATCATGTCGCCAGAGATTAGGTTGACTCCCGATGCCACCATATGACGTCGGTGATCCCGCGATCGACAAGGCCCTCGACGATCTTGTGGCGAGCGGCGCCGAAACCGCGAGCGCCCACGGAGAGGACCTGGTCCGGGAACTCGTTGTCACCTCGATGAAGATGCTGCGCGATGGCACCGAACGCGGCGATCTCAAGTTGATGAACAGCACGCTCAAGGAGATGCGGTACTCGTTCTTGGTCTTCCAGCACTACCGGAACGTGCGGAAGGTAACAATGTTCGGTTCGGCAAGGGTCGAACCGCACGAGCCCAACTATGAACTCGCCTCGACGTTCGCTGCCCGCATGGTCGACCGGCACCGGTGGATGGTCGTGACGGGTGCCGGCCCGGGAATCATGGAAGCGGGAAACCGCGGAGCTGGGAGCGACTTCTCGTTCGGCGTGAGTGTCCGCCTCCCGTTCGAAGACGGGGCCAATCCGTTCGTCCATGAGAGCCGCCTCATCAACTACAAGTACTTCTTCACCCGCAAGCTCACGTTCGTGAAGGAGTCGGACGCATTCGTCCTGTTCCCCGGCGGCTTCGGGACCCTCGACGAGTCGTTCGAGTTGCTGACGCTGATGCAGACTGGCAAGTCTGATCTGCATCCCGTCGTCATGCTCGAGGCTCCTGGGACCGGCTACTGGGAGCCGTGGCTCGAATTCGTCAACACCCTCGTCGAGCAGGGCATGATCGCCGCCGACGACCTCAACCTGTTCACGGTCACGAGCGATCTCGACGAGGCGATCGACGAGATTCGGTCGTTCTACGCGGTGTACCACTCGCAGCGGTACGTCGACGGCGACTTGATTCTCCGACTCGCGACCGAGCCGACAGACGCCCAGGTTGAACAACTCAACGCGGAGTTCGCAGACATCGTCCGCACCGGCCAGATCACCAAGATCGGTCCGACGCCCGCCGAGATCGCCTCTGACGACTTCGTGGACCTTCCACGCCTGCGATTCCGCTTCGACCGGCGACAGTTCGGCCGCCTGCGTTGTCTCGTCGACCGTCTCAACGACACAGAGCAGGCTGGGGCGAACGAACCGAAGGAACCGCAGCGACTCTAGAATCCAACCCATGCGGGAGATTCTTTCCGACCTCGTCGCCGAAGAACAGCACCTGGACCAGTTCCTCCAGGGGTTGTCGACGCGCGACTGGAAGCGGAAGACGCCGGCCGCCGGCTGGACGATCCAGGACCAGGTGAGCCACCTCGCCCACCTCGAAGGGTTCGCTGCCGAGGTCATCGAGCAAGGTCAATCGAGGATCGACAAAGAGAAGATCGCCGATTTCGACGCGTGGACCGCCCAGGGCCCCGAAGAGGGTCGGCCGCAGCGCCACCAGGAGGTCATCGAGTGGTGGAGGCACGGCAGAGCCGATGTCGTCGATGCCCTCTCCCGAATGCTCGCCACCGACCGCATCCCTTGGATCTGGGGCGACATGAGCGCCCGAAGCTTCGCGACCATGCGCCTCATGGAGACGTGGGCTCACGGCCTCGATATCAAGGCCGCCGTGCTCGGTCGCGTAATCCCGATTCCCGAAGACGATCTCGAGGAAGAGGAAGAGGACCCGATCGCCGATACGCCCCGCCTGCGACACATCGCATGGCTCGGGCACAAGAGCCTCCCCTTCGCATTCGACCAAGCCGGCGAGACGTATCCGGACAAGGGCATCCGCGTCGAGCTCATGGGCCCGAAGTACGCTGCGTGGCGTTTCGGTCCCGAGGACACCGACGAAGTCATCCGGGGCATGGCCGCCGACTGGTGCCGTGTCGTAACGCTCCGCCAGCCGGCATCCGAGACCGGGCTGAAGGCGGTCGGCCCGTCGGCAGAGCAGGCGCTTGAAATCGCCAGGGTCTACTAGGCCGTGTCCCTCCCTCGCCTGATCGGCATGGTTCATCTCGAACCGCTACCCGGCGCACCAGGATTCGGCGGATCGATGAGCACAGTGCTCGAACGAGCCAGCGTCGACGCTGCAGCCCTGGTCGCTGCCGGGTTTGAGGGCATCATGGTTGAGAACTTCGGTGACGCGCCCTTCTATGCCGACGATGTCCCCAAAGTCACCATCGCTGCAATGGCACGAGCGGTCGCCGAGGTCGCAGCCGCAGGTCTGCCGACCGGTGTGAACGTGCTGCGCAACGATGGACTCGGCGCCCTCGCCGTCGCCGGTGCAACCGACGCGGCCTTCATCCGGATCAATGTGCTCTCCGGCATGATGTACACCGACCAGGGCCCGATCGTTGGACGTGCGGCAGACATCGCTCGGGTTCGCCGAGAGCTGTGCCCCGACGCCGCGATCATCGCAGACGTCTTCGTCAAACACGCCACCCCACCCGCCGGTCTCGAACTGGTCGATGCGACCAATGATCTCGTCGAACGAGCCGGTGCCGACGCCGTAGTCGTGTCCGGAGCCGGAACCGGATCGGCGACCAGCCTCGCAGATCTCCAAACCGTCGCCGACCACTCCCATCTCCCCGTGTATGTCGGATCCGGTGCCACCGCGGCGACGATCGCCGAGATCCTGTCGATCGGCGATGGCGCCATCGTCGGATCGGACACCAAGATCGACGGCATCGCCACGAACCCGGTTGATCCGGCGCGGGCCGTCGCCGTTGTCCGGGCTGCCGCGGGCTGAACCTCGGATCCGCGAGCCTCGATCCGCCCCGTGCCGACCCCTCCGATGCCTTCGCGACCCTTCTTCCGCGTCCAGGTCGCACAATCCCGAGTTCGCCGGTTCTTACCCACCACGGCGTGTGTAAGACGATTTTGTAGTTCTCCGCGACCTCAAGTAGTGGTTGAAGGTTGAGTCGCTAGCCCTACCGGTTGAGGGATTCGCCAAAGCCTCCAGTCGCGCCTGAAGGTTCGAATCGATCCGGCATCACATGCATTGGGTAGCCTGTCGGCATGTCCTCGCTGGAACGCTTCTCCGAACCGACCCGCCGCTGGTTCGCCGATTCCTTCCCGACCGCCACCGATGCACAGACGCACGGCTGGGACGCGATCGAGGCGGGATCACACACGCTCATCCACGCCCCGACGGGCTCCGGCAAGACGCTCGCGGCGTTCCTGTGGGCAATCGATCAACTCGCGAACGAGTCGACCCCGGACCCCGGCGCCCGCTGTCGCGTTCTGTACGTCTCTCCCATGAAGGCACTTGCCTACGACATCGAGAGGAACCTCCGTGTCCCACTCGCGGGCATCCAGGCCGAAGCGGAGCGCCTCGGGATACCGCTCTCCCCCATCGCCACCGCAATGCGCACCGGAGACACACCGCAGTCGGAACGCCGAGCGATGCTGCGCACACCGCCCGACATCTTGATCACGACACCCGAGAGCCTCTACCTGATGCTCACCTCCCAGATGCGCTCCGCTCTCGCCGCCGTGCGCACGGTGATCGTCGATGAAGTCCACTCGCTCGCGGGCACGAAACGAGGCTCACACCTGTCGCTCTCACTGGAACGACTCGAGGCGATCGCTCGACACCCGCCGCAGCGTATCGGTCTGTCGGCGACCCAGCGGCCGCTCGAGACCATCGGCGAGTTCCTCGCGGGAGGGACGGTTCGCAACGGCGCATGGTCGCCTCGTCCAGTGACCATCGTCGACGCCCCGCGGGACAAGCGTCTCGATCTCGAAATCGTCGTGCCCGTCCCCGACTTGACGAGGCCGGAGGTCTCACCTCCCGCTGCGGGCGAAGAGCGACCCGCACGATCGATCTGGCCCGCCGTATATCCGCAACTGCACCAACTCTTGATGCAGCATCAGTCCACGATCTTCTTCGTCAACTCACGGGGGCTCTCCGAACGGTTGGCCGGGGAGCTGAACCGGCTTGCAGGAGAAGAGGTGGTGCGCAGCCACCACGGGTCGGTGTCCAGGGAGCAACGGACCGAGATCGAGCAGAGACTCAAGGACGGCGATCTCCGCGGCGTGGTTGCAACGTCGACTCTCGAACTCGGCATCGACATGGAAGCCGTGGATCTGGTGGTACTCGTTGAGGCTCCGCCGTCGGTGGCGAGCGGTCTGCAGCGGATCGGCAGAGCCGGACATCAGGTGGGCGCAACGAGTGTGGCGAAGGTGTTCCCCAAGCACCGGGGGGACCTGCTCGAAGCCGCCGTTGTCGTAGAGCGAATGTATGAAGGGGCGATCGAATCGACGCGTGTCCCGCAGAGTCCGTTGGACGTGCTCGCACAACAGATCGTCGCCATCGCTGCGGACGAAACGGTCGGTGTCGACGACCTCTTTGACCTCATTCGCGGCGCGGCTCCGTATCGCGAGCTCAGCCGACCCGTGTTCGAGTCGGTCCTCGACATGCTCGCCGGTCGATACCCGTCAGACGAGTTCGCGGAACTGCGGCCCCGGATCGTGTGGGATCGATTTGGCGAAACCATCTCCGGACGCAGCAACGCCCGCCTGCTCGCAGTCACCAACCCCGGCACGATCCCCGATCGCGGCCTCTATCACGTCACACTCCCCGACGGAACCCGGGTCGGTGAACTCGATGAGGAGATGGTCTTCGAGAGCCGGGCCGGCGATCGCTTCGTCCTCGGGTCGTCGACCTGGCGCGTCGACCAGATCACCCAGGATCGGGTGGTGGTCACACCGGCGCCCGGAACCGGGGCAGGCAAGATGCCGTTCTGGCATGGCGACATGGCCGGACGACCCCTTGAGCTGGGCCGCGCCATCGGCGCATTCACCCGCCGTATCAGCGGACTCGATCGAGCAGAGGCCACGGCGGTCCTGCAGTCCGAGTATCACCTCGATCCGCTGGCAGCACAGAACCTCGCCGCCTTCATCGGCGACGAGCAGGATGCGACCGGCACTGTGCCTTCCGACCGGACGATCGTCGTGCAACGGTTCCGCGATGAGATCGGCGACTGGCGAGTCGCCGTGCTCAGCCCGTTCGGAGCCCGCGTCCATGCGCCGTGGGCCCTTGCCGCACGCCAGCGCTATCGCGAAGCCCGTCACACCGACCTCGACGTGATCTGGGCTGACGACGGCATCCTGTTCCGGTTTGCAGACGCAGACGAAGCTCCAGCGACCGGTCACCTGTTGCTCGATGCAGAAGATCTTGACGCGGTCCTCCTGTCAGAGGTCGCAGACTCTGCGTTGTTCGCCGCCACATTTCGCGAGGCGGCAGCTCGTGCTCTCCTCCTCCCGCGTCGACGGCCCGGCTCACGCACGCCGCTCTGGCTCCAACGGCGCAAGGCCGCCAACCTGCTCGAGGTCGCCCAAGGACACGGTTCGTTCCCGATCGTGCTCGAGACCTACCGGGAGATCCTGCAGGACCACTTCGATGTGCCTGCGCTCAAGGAGGTTTTGACCGACATTGCACAGCGCAGGACAAGGGTCGTGGAACTTGACCTGCCAGCCGCGAGCCCCTTCGCGTCGTCGCTCACCTTCGATTTCGTCGCCTCCTTCATGTACGACTACGACGCGCCGGTGGCCGAACGTCGCGCCGCTGCCCTGTCACTCGATCGATCGTTGCTTGCCGACCTCCTCGGTGAACCGGAGTTCCGGGATCTCCTCGACGGCGACGCTATCGACGAGGTGGAGCGGGACATCCAGCGCCTCTCGGAGGATCGCGCCGCTCGGTCGGCCGATGCCGTTCACGACCTGCTGCTCCACCTCGGTCCCCTCGATATCGACGGCCTCCGTCAGCGTATCCTCGATCCGGAACTCCTCGACGAGCATCTCGAGACACTCGCGGATACGGCACAGGTCGTTGAGATCGGCAAGGTCGGCAATCGCCGATATGCGGCAGTCGAGGATCTGTCCCGCCTCCGCGACGCCCTCGGAATCGAGCCTCCGCCGGAGACGCCTCCAAGCCTTCTCGAACCCGTCGACGACCCCACGGGTGACGTCGTAGGACGGTACGCCCGAACACATGGTCCGTTCACCGTGACCGACGCTGCAGACGCACTCGGGCTTCCTCCGGCCGTCATCCTCGAGATTCTCGCCCGTCTGGAGGCGGGAGGCCGTGTTGCGCCCGGCGGCTACCTCCCCGGTGGGACTGAGGAGGAGTGGATCGACACGAACGTACTGCGCCGCGTCCGACGAGCAAGCCTCGCCAAGCTCCGATCTGAGGTCGAGGCGGTCGACGCCCGCGACCTCGCTCGGTTCCTGCCCCGGTGGCAGGAGGTAGCCACAAGCGCACCCAGGGCGGTCGAGCTGATGACGGTGGTGCAACGCCTCGCCGGCGCCCGCCTGGTCGCATCGACGGTCGAGAGCGACGTCTTCGCTGACCGCGGAGTGACCCACGGTCTGGACAATCTGCTTGCCTCCGGCGAAGCCGTGTGGATTGGGAGAGGGAGGATCGGTGATCGTGACGGGGCGCTTGCCCTCTATCCGCGTTCCTCGGTCCCGGTCCTCCACTGGAACACAGCCGCGGACCGTCCAGAAGGCCCGATCCACGACGCGATCCGGGACCGTCTGGCGGTTGGCGCTTCGTTCTTCTCCGACCTCTATGCCGCCGCCGGCGGCGGCGATCCCGCCGACACGCTGACCGCACTGTGGGATCTGGTCTGGGCCGGAGAGGTGACAAACGACACGCTGGCACCCGTGAGGGCGTTCGCCCTTGGTGCCGTCCCGAGCCGCCGGAGAGGCAAACCCGTGTTGTCCTCCGCCACCCCGCCGTCGGGCGCCGGCCGCTGGTCTGCTGTCGCAGATCTGCTCACCACGGCGGCTTCCGCCGAAGCGTCCGCTGCGGCCATCGCAGACACGCTGCTCGAACGCAACGGCATCGTTGGCCGAGATACCGTCCTGACCGAAGGGATCCCGGGGGGATACGCCGGTCTCTACCCCGTGCTGGCAGCACTCGAGGAGGTCGGAACCGCTCGACGGGGATACTTCGTGGAAGGGCTGGGCGGCTCCCAATTCGGACTGCCGGGCGCGGTCGATCGTCTCCGTTCACGAGAACCCGGAGGACTGCTCGTCCTTGCCGCCTCCGACCCCGCGAACGCCTACGGAGCCGCAATCACATGGCCCGAACACCCCACGGCCAAGGCGGCCAGGCGAGGCGGAGCCTACGTGATCATCGACAATGGCGCACTCGTCGCATTCGTCGACCGCGGCGGCCGTTCAGTCTCCACTTACACGGGTGACTCATCGCTCGTTGCTCGCAGCCTGGCCCTGGTCGCCCCACGCTTCAAGCACTGGACCGTGGGACGCATCGATACCGTCCCCGCCCCCGACTCTCCCCACCGCGAAGCCATGCTCGCCACAGGATTCTCCGTCGGCTACCGCGGCCTGACGTTCCGTAGGATGTAGCCGAGTTGCTCAGGAGCGGAGCAGCTCGTAGCCACGATTCGAGACCGACAGACTTCACCAGCACGGAGCGAGACCGCTGAGCGCGATCGGTCTGGCGACTGGCGACTCAGTCGTCGCCTTCCCCCAAATGCCGCAACTGGCCGTACGGGTAGATGCCGTCGACGTGGCCGTCGGCGAAGGTGAAACGGATGGCGTAGCCGCCCACGAGGTGGGCGTTCTCGATGGTCGATTGGGCACCGAGGAGGATCGGCGACGCAGCGGCCACACGATGCTCCCGGCAGTCGGCGCACGGACACGCAGCCCGCAGACGGCTGCCCGACAGCGCGGTGGTCGCTCCATCGCTCCACTCGATGCTGAGACGGTCGGGGTCGACGGTGATCCGTTCGGGTGCGTGCTCCATTGCCGGAACGGTACCAGTGGCTCTATCGTCACCGACATGGCAGTTCCCGAACTTCACATCCGGCCGGGCAACCCTGACTTCCTCGACCTCCCATGGGACCTCCCGATCCTTGACTGGGACGATCCGCGCGTCGTGGAGATGCCGACCGGGATCCACCGACACCCGGTGATCTTCGTGGCGTACCCCGAGGGCGTCTACGCAATCAAGGAGCTTCCCGTTCGGCTGGCCAGGCACGAGTTCAAGACGCTCAGAAAGCTCGCGAAGCGGACCACGAGATCGGCGATCCCCGCTGGCTTGGTCATCCGTCCTTGGGCCAATCCTCACGACGAGTACTCGGGGGCGATCATCACGCGGTTCGTGGACTACGCCTTCCCCTACCGTGAATTGGTCTCCGGCGGCGGCTTCGGGAGTCGGAGAACCCAGTTGCTCGATGCGTTTGCCGGCCTCCTGGTCGAACTCCATCTCTCCGGCTGCTTCTGGGGCGACTGTTCGCTCTCGAATGTGCTCTATCGGTATGACGCGGCGACGATCGAAGCGGTCATGGTGGACGCGGAGACCTCGCGCCTCTACGACGAGTTGAGTATCGGCCAGCGGAAGGAGGACCTCGAGATCATGACGGTCAACCTGGCCGGCGACATGTCAGACATCGCTGTATCGCAGGGGTACGATCTCGACGCGGCCGATCTCGAGATCGGACTCGACATCTCCGACCGCTACGCGGCGCTCTGGAACGAACTTACCTCCGATCTCCTGATCGCCGAGGATGAGCGCTTTCGAATCCGTGAACGGGTCCTGCGGCTGAATTCGCTCGGCTTCTCGGTCGCCGATGTTGACCTGATCCCGGAGGGCGAGTCTCATCGCATCCGCATCTCGGTGAGCGTCGGCAGCCGCACGTTTCACTCGCAGCGTCTCCGCGAAATCACCGGCATCGATGCAGCAGATAACCAGGCCCGCCAGATCCTCAGCGACATGCGCTACCACCGGGCCAAGCATGGAAAGTCGTATGACCCGGACTCACCGACCGCGAGAACCGTGTCGGCGATGAACTGGCGCATCAACCGTTTCGAGCCGTTCACCGCGCGCATCGCAGAGCTGAGGCCGGATTCGGATCCGATCCAGGGGTTCTGCGACTACTTGAACTTCCGGTTCGCGATCGCATCCGATCGGGGACGGGACATGGACAGCAAGGTCGCGTTCGAAGAGTGGATCGAGGCGGGAATGCCGGGCTTCGACCCAACGATCACATTCCCGGAACTGGGCTCGCTCCAGTAGTCCCACCGTCGATCGGGAGCACCACACCGGTGATCCATGCCGCCTGGTCCGACGCCAGAAACGCGACCGCGGCAGCTACATCTTCTGGCTCGCCGATCCGCTGCAAGGGATGCAACGAAGCGGTGTGCTCCTCGATACCGTCCCACAGGAGCGCCGACAGGCGAGTGCGCACCACCGATGGGGCGACCGCATTCACGCGCACCCCGGGAGCCATCTCGAACGCCAACTGGCGCGTGAGGTGGATGAGCGCAGCCTTCGACACGTTGTACGCCCCAAGCGCCGAACCCGGTTGCATACCGCCGACGGATGCGACGTTGATGATCGCCCCTCCGCGTTCGCTCATCGACTGGTGCCACACCTCCCGGCTCCACACCAGCGGCGCGCGCTGATTCACGGCCCAGGTCTTGTCGACGGCGCCGAGGTCGACGTCGACGAGAGGTCCGACGGCAGGGTTCGTCCCGGCGTTGTTGACGAGGATGTCGCACGACCCGAAGCGATCGACAACGGCGGCGACCGCAGCGGAGGCGACGTCCTCATCGTCAGCCCGTGCCTCGATGGCGAGGAGGCGATCCGAATCGCCGAGCCGTGCGACAACCGCGTCGAGGTTCTCGGTTCGTCGAGATGTGACCGCAACACCCACCGCCCCGGACGCGAGGAACTCGGCGGCGATCGCCTCGCCGATCCCCCGGCTACCGCCGGTTACCAGCGCTACCTTTCGGTCGAATCGGATCTCCATGTCTGCTCCATTCAGTGTCCGCCTCGCCGCACGCCACCGTACTTCATCCGGGTGTCCTCCATCCTGGCAATCTCGGCCTCCCGGCCGCCTTCCGCGAAGCCTGCGTCGACGACCTCGCCGAGGAACAGGTCGTGGGTGCCGACATCGACCACTTGGGCGACGGTGCATTCGAGCCAGGCGACGGCCTCCTCGAAGATCGGGACTCCCGTCGTGCCTTCGCGAACCGGTCGCCCGTTGAGGGTCAATCCGTCGCGATCGGCCGGCTTCGAGAACGTGCGGAAGATCCGGGTATCGGCGCGGTTCCATAGGTTCACGGAGAACGAGCCGCCATCCCGGATGAGCCGGTTGGTCACCGCCTTGCGATCGACGGAGATCGCAATCAGCACCGGTTCCATCGACACCTGCGTGACCCATGATTGCGTCATGCCGTTCCATTCGTCTCCGTCGCCGGAGCCGATCAGGCACAGGGCGTTGGGTATCGACCAAGTGACCGCATTCAGTGTTGTCGCATCCATTGTTCCTCCCGCGTCGTCGTGCGTATCTGCACCCTAGGATGGCTCCATGCACGTGCTCATTGCGACATCGGGCGTTCTCAGCCCGGAGCCGGTCGTCGAGTTCACCCGCTACCTCATGGGTCAGAACGGCCGCGTCACCCTCATCACCGTGATCGAGGTCCCACGCGCTTTTCTCGAGGACCTTCACGCGTCCGACGGCCGTCCGCTTGCGTCCGACGAGGGACGCGAGGAGGCCGTGGCCCGCTATCTCGACGAGCGTGGCCGCAAGACGGTGGAGCCCGTCAGGATCGCCCTCGAGGCTGCCAGGATCGCTTCCGAGGTGCGCTTCGTCGAGGGAGACGACGCCGCTACCGGGATCGCTCAAGCGGCCGACGATCTCGACGCCGATGTTGTCGTCCTGGGTGCGACTCGGCCGATCTTCAATCGAGACGCGTGGGAAAGCATCTCGGCACGGGTGATGCTCGAATCCGGCCGCACGGTACTGGTGGTGCCGTCGCCTCCACGAGCCGACGCCGCGGACAAGCGGACGTCAGCCGGCGAGTCCTCACCCCGGTCAGGGGACGGGAACGGTGGCAGTGATCCCGCAATATCCGACGACTGAGTCGCGAGCGGCGATCTCAACCGAAGAAGTCGACGCCGGAATCTCGACATTGGTGAGAGACCGGGTGAACGGCTGCTCATCAACGTGCGGATGGGTCAGAACCCTCGTGCCGAGCACATCGCCGTCTGGCGTCCGGACGTGCCACTCATCTGCGTAGCGGTCCCATCCGGTGTCGGCGCTGCGAACCGTCGCCGTCACAACGAAGGAATCGCCGGACCGCTCCACCGTCGCTTCAACGACATCGGCGCAACCGTCCGGCTCGGCAGTCGTGGTCGTCGCATCCCCGGCCGACGTGCACGCCGCCAGGATCAACATGATCCCGGCGAGCAGGACGCTGAGCGGCCGAGGGTGCGCAGTTCTGGTCTGAGGGTGCCTCACCGGGTCACCACGCATCGCAGGTTCACGTTCGGCCCGAGGGCCTCGACGGAACGCTCCAAGGTCGTGCATGCCGCTTCGACCCGGGGCTGCGCATCAGAGAATCCAGACGAAGCGATCGCCTGGTCGATCAGCTCGAACGACGTCGCCGAACCGAGCATCTCGAGGAGGGGGGCGATACCTGAGCGTGAGGTCTCGAGGGCGGCGACGTACGAGACGTGTTCCTCCTCGACGGAGGCCGGAGTTGGCATCTCGTCGAGGTCACGGACGTACCGGTCGAGGGCATCGCCGATGCCGGCGAACAACATGGAGGACAGTGTCGCGGTCTCGGCTACGGCGGCCGCGAGGAGGGCATCGCCTTGAAGATCGTTCTGGAGCCTGTTCACCGCCGAGTTGAGATCGGATGCGTTCTGTTCGGCCAGCGTGTCGACCTCATCGGCGTAGACGGTAGCCCGTTGCTCGAGAACCGGCGCATACTCATCGATGGTCGGTTCAGCGCTGGCGCATGCCCCCACGAGGAGAAGTCCTGCACCGAGAAGAGCGACGCTTCTCATCGTGAGAGGAACAGATCGCTGAGCGGCACAAACCGCTCGGCGATGGCGTTGCAGACCGCATCGGTCACCGAGGCCTGGCAGAACAGTTCATATCGGAGGCCCGCTTCGGTCCACCCGAGGCTCAGACCGTCCGGCACGATGATCGGGACAATGTCGCTCTTGGCTCCACCGACACCGTCGGGTGCGGCTCCGACGCGCAAGACACCGAGCCTGCCGCTCTCCGCCGTATACGGTTCGACAACCCAGAGGCCGAACGCCGCCGATGTGTCGGCGTCGAGAATGCCGGTCCCCGGATCGAAGACCAGTTGGCTCGTCACCCACCGCACGTCCTCCGGCACCGCCTCCGGGAAGCGCATCGTCGGGAGGGCCGCGGCGATCTCCACGCGACTGGCCTGCACGAATCGGCTGCCCAGTTGCCGCTTCCAGACGGTCGAGATCATCACCTGAGGATCGTCTGGCGGATCGGCCGGTCCGATGTCGTCGTTCACCCACAGGATGTCGCTCGCGCCGACGAGACCTTCGTCGCCGACCTCCACGACCACCGGAGGCGAAGTCGTCGTCGGTATCGTCGCAGCAGTGACCCAGGCTGCCGATCGTTGGCCGACACCCTCGAACGGTCCGGATTCGCCACAGGCAGCGAGGGCGAGGGCCAATGCAGCGGCAAGGGGGACAACGATGACGGTGCGTACTCTCGACACGCCGTTAAGTGTGCCACCGATCTCCGAATATCGGCGGTCATCTCCCTACGCTCGCAGGATGCCAGATCGCACGATCGCGCTCTCCCGTTCGGGATTCGAAGACACCACGGGCTTCGATACCGGTGTCTCCCATGCCTTGCTCGAACGGGTCTCGGCCGGAGAACTGCCGGAGACGCTCCGGATCTATCGACCGTCGCGCGTCGTTGCGTTCGGCAAGCACGATCGGCTCGTCGCCGGCTTCCGCGCGGCTGTCGACGTCGTCAGAGACCACGGCTACGCTCCGATCGTTCGCCTGCCGGGCGGCAGGGCGGCCGTGTTCCACGAGGAGACGGTCGCCTTCTCATGGACGATCCCGACCCTGGATCCCATCCGCAATATCCGTGAACGGTTCCATGCGGCGACCGGTGTCCTCGTCCGGGCCCTCGGACGGGTCGGGGTGTCGTCCGCCGTAGGGGAGATCCCCGGCGAGTATTGCCCCGGCGAATTCAGCATTCATCACGACGGACGGATCAAACTGGCAGGTATCGGTCAGCGTCTTGGCCGGTCGGCGGCCCACGTTGGTGGCGTGCTCGTCGTCGGCAATGGCGACGCTGTCCGCGACGTGCTGGTGCCGACGTACGACGCTCTTGAGATCGACTGGCGGCCTTCGAGCGTCGGCGCAGCCGACGACGTCGTCCCCGGTCTCACGCTGGAGAACGTCATCGACGCGGTCATCCGGGTGGTGGAGAACGACGCCACCGTCGTTCCAACGGAGCTCGACGAGGTGACCCTCGACCGAGCGGCCACACTCGCCTCCCTCCATCTCCCGTGACCATCGGCCCTTGCGCTCCGGTCGCTCCCGCCCGAAACTAGCGGCCATGCGCATCGTCATCATCAACGGACCGAATCTCAACCTCCTCGGGACTCGCTCACCCGAGGTCTACGGTTCAACGACCCTTCAGGAACTCGACGACGCGTGTCGGGCGTGGGCCGTCGAGGTCGGCGTCGAGGTCGAGACATACCAGTCGAACCATGAGGGCGACATCATCGATCGTCTCCACGCCGCTCGCGACGCTGACGCCGTGGTCGTCAACGCCGGTGCATTCACCCACTACTCGTATGCGATCCGCGACGCGATCGATGCCATCGCAATTCCGACCGTTGAGGTGCACATCTCGAACGTCCGAGATCGGGAGGCCTGGCGTCGCATCTCCGTGGTGTCCGAGGTATGTGTGGCAACCATCTTCGGCCGCGGCGTCGTCGGATATCGCGACGCCATCCGGCATCTCGTCGCTCGGGCCGCATGGCCGGTTGAGACCATCACCTATGGACCGGACGCAGACAACGTCGGTGATCTCCGAATCCCGCTGGGCGAGAGTCCGCACCCGGTGGCCGTGCTGATCCATGGCGGCTTCTGGAAGGACACGGCCGGGCGCGACCTCCTCGACGCCGCCGCCGTCGATCTGACACGTCGCGGCTGGGCGACCTGGAACATCGAGTTCGTGCGTGTCGGATCCGGCGGCGGATGGCGAGCGACCATAGCCGACGTAGCCCAGGCGATCGCCGCACTCTCCGAGTTCGCAGCCGGGCACGAACTCGATCTCGATCGTGTGGTCCTGATCGGACACGGCTCCGGAGGTCATCTCGCTCTGCAAGCCGCTATCGGGATTCGCGAGTTGCCGATCGCTGCCGTCGCAGCCCTCGCCCCCATTGGGGACCTGGAAGCTGCGCACGACGCCGGCGTTGGCAACGGGGCCGTCGAAGCATTCATGCGGCGAAGGCCGGACCAGTCCCCCGACCGTCACGTGGCCGCATCTCCGATCAAGAACCTCCCGATCGGGATTCCTCTGCTCGTCATCCACGGTGATGAGGACGAGCAGATTCCGGTATCGATCAGCCGCTCGTTCGCCGGGCGAGCAGCCGACGAGGGCGACACCGTCGTCTACCACGAACTCGAGGGTGTCGGGCACGACGAGTTGATCGAACCCACGTCACCGGCATGGGAGAAGGTCATCGACGAAGTCGATCGTCTCAGGTAGTCAGATCGATCAATCTCGTCAGGCCCTCTTCGATGTTCGCATCGGAGAGCGCAAAGGACAGCCGTGCGTAGCCGGGTGCACCAAACGCTTCGCCGGGGACGATGGCGATGTTGATCTCGTCGAGCAGGAGCGCAGCAAGATCCATCGTTGTATCGGCCCGACGGCCACCGAGGTCGCGGCCAAGCAGTCCGGTCATGTTCGGGAACACGTAGAACGCACCGCCCGGCTCAAGGCACTCGACGCCTGGAACCTCTCTGAGGAGATTGACCATCAGGTGACGGCGGCGATCGAAAGCTGCCCGCATCTCGTCGACGGCATCCATTGGCCCTTCGACGGCGGCGAGCGCTGCCCGCTGTGATACGTTGGCGACATTCGACGAGATGTGGCTCTGGAGCCTGATCGCCGCAGCCGAGATCTCGGGAGGTCCGATCAACCAACCGACGCGCCATCCGGTCATCGCGAAGGTCTTTGCCACGCCGTTCACGACGATGGTTCGATCCGCGATCTCGGGCGCTACGACCGGCAGCGAGTGGAACTCGCCCGGTGCGTATACGAGGTGTTGGTAGATCTCGTCGGTGAGCACCCAGATGCCGCGATCAGCAGCCCAACGGCCGATCTCGGCCATCCGCTCCCTGCTGTACACCGCACCCGTCGGGTTCGACGGCGAAACGAAGATCAGCGCCTTGGTCCGATCGGTCGTTGCCGCTTCGAGTTGGTCAACGGTCACCTCGAAACCCGTGGAGTCGTCGGTCGGCACCGGGACGGTGACCCCGTCTGCAAGACCAATTGCCTCGGGGTACGTCACCCAATAGGGAGCGGGCAGCAGCACCTCGTCGCCCGGATCGAGGAGCGCCTGGAATGCCAGATATACGGCCTGCTTGCCTCCATTTGTGATCATGACCTGCGACGGATCAACCATCAGGCCCGAGTCGCGGGTCGTGGCAGCGGCGACCGCGGCGCGAAGCGGCGGCAGACCGGCCGCGGGACTGTAGCGGTGGGTGGACGGATCGTCGACCGATACTCGGGCAGCATCAACGATGTAGCCCGGCGTCGGGAAATCGGGCTCGCCGGCACCGAAGCCGATCACGGGATGTCCGGCAGCGCGCAGGGCGTTCGCCTGGTTGGTGATTGCGAGTGTCGCGGACGCTGCGACGCGGAGTGCGCGTTTGGAGACTGCGGATGACGTCATGTTCACCTTCTCTCAGGGGACGGCGCACGATAGGCGGTTCTCTACGGACGGGCGATTCGCAGAACGGCCGGTCTTCCCGGTGCGATAGATTGGCGCCATGGAAGCCTTCAACGACTACGACGACTACGACGCCGTTGGGCTGGCGAGACTGATATCGGCGGGCGACGTCCAGGCCGATGCACTCGTCGAAGCCGCCGCAGAGCGGATCGCGAAAGCGAACCCGGCAGTCAACGCGGTGATCTGGGATCGGATTGAGGACGCTGGTCTGGAGGCCCGCTCGACGGATCAGCGCGGACCGTTCGCAGGCGTGCCGATCCTGATCAAGGATCTGGTTGTAGAAGCGGATGTCCCGGTCACGTTCGGATCCGTCTTCTTCCGCAACTACATCGGAGACACCACCTCGGAGTTCAGCCGCCGCATCGAACGCGCCGGCTTCATCACCGTTGGACGGTCGAACACGCCCGAGTTCGGCCTGCTGCCAACCACCGAACCGGTCCTCCACGGGCCGACGAGGAATCCCTGGGACCTGAGCCGCTCGGCGGGAGGATCGAGCGGTGGAGCAGCCGCGGCCGTCGCGGCGGGGATTGTTCCCCTGGCTCAGGCGAGCGACGGCGGCGGGTCGATCCGCATTCCAGCATCGGCGACCGGCCTGTTCGGTCTCAAGGTGTCACGCGGGCGGAGTCCTCGCCAGCCAGGTGGGCCGGTCGACTACCTGTCGTCCGAGCATGCCGTGACGCGGAGCGTTCGCGACAGCGCTGCGTTCCTTGACGCGACCCACGGTGCGAACCCCGGCGACCGCTATTGGGCACCGGAACCACGGGCACCGTTCACCGAGGCCGTCGCGCGCGATCCCGTCAGGCTTCGCATCGGCTTCAGCATCCGCGACTTCCGCGGTGACATCGTCCACCCCGAATGTGAGGCGGCCGTGCTCGCAACCGCGGCGCTCCTCGAAGAACTCGGTCACGACGTCGTCGAAACCTCTCCGGCCGTTGACGGCAACGCCATGGCGGCGGCCTTCATCGAGGTGTGGGCTGCCCTTGCTGCGAACGCGTTCAGCACCGTTCTCGATGCCGCGTGCGAACGGTTCCCGGCCGTGCGCCGCCTTCGACGGGCGGCAGGCGACCGCAGGACCATGCGCCTCGTTGCCCGACTCGACCAGCGGGATTCCGGTCTGCCGCCATTCGAACCGTTTACGGTCCATCTCGCGACTCGATCGAGCCGCAGATCACAGGCCGACCTGCTGACGGCCGAGGCGTCGCTCCAGGCGATCGCCCATGAGACGGCTGCGTTCCTCACCGACTACGACGCCTTCCTCACACCGGTGCTCGGGTCTCCCCCGGTGCCGCTTGGCTGGTTCGACCAGAGCCTGCCGTGGGATGAGTTGATCGAACGCGTCTACCGGTACGTCGCATTCACCCCGCTCGCGAACTTCGCAGGTCTCCCAGCAATGTCCGTTCCGTTGCACTGGACGCCCGATGGTCTCCCGGTTGGTTCGCATTTCCTGGGGAGATTCGGAGACGAGGAGACGCTTCTGTCCCTCGCCGGGCAACTGGAGCGGACGCAGCCGTGGGCCGACCGTCGGCCGTCCGGCTCCTGTTGACGGTTTCCGGTCGCGCGGCCCATGACTGCGATTCGGGCCCGGGCGGTTGAGCTATTCGGCCGTACCCCTGGCGCCGAACTCACGGTCCAGGAACAGCATGGCCTGCGGGCTTCCATCGGCAAGGGCCAGATCGTCGAGGATCTGGGAGAACGTCGCCTCCTCCTCGATCTGTTCGGTGACGAACCAGTCGAGGAGCGGTGTCGAAGCAAAGTCACGCTCTGCGGTTGCGAGGCCGTAGAGATCGTTGATGGCCTTTGACACGTCGCGCTCCTGCGCCAGCGCCGTCTCGAAGACATCGACAACGGAGACGAACTCTGACGGTGGAGCGTCCAGCGATCCGAGGTTCACTCTTCCCCCTCGATCGAGGACGAACTGGTAGAACCTCATCGTGTGCGTGGTCTCCTCGGCCGACTGGGCCTGCATCCACGTCGACATCCCCGAGAAACCTGCGGACTCCAACCAAGCACCCATGGCGAGGTAGTTGTGCGCCGCCTGAAGCTCCATCGTGATTTGCCGGTCGAACGCCTCGTTCATCGTCTCGCTGATCTGCATGGCACGTCCTCTCTCTCGATGTGGATGCTACCGGGCCGGGCGATAGGCTGAGCGACCATGACCGCAGCCGCCATCACGTTCACCGTCGCATTCGCCGCGGCGCTCGTTTGGGCAGAGGCCAGCGGGTCATCGCCGGCACGCGTTTTCAAGATGCTTGCATCGACCGGGTTCATCGCCGTTGCCCTGTCGGTCGGAGGCATGTCGAACACCTACGGCCGGTTGGTGCTCCTTGCGCTTGCCTTCTCGTGGATCGGTGACCTTCTCCTTACGTATGCCTCGCGCCCCGCGTTCCTGAGCGGCCTCGTAGCGTTCCTCCTCGGTCACGTGGCGTTCTCCTTTGCGTTTGGCGTCCTCGGCGTCGACGCGCGGTTCGCGGGCGCTGCGGCCGTCGTACTGGCCATTGCGGCTGCCATCGTGTGGCGATGGCTCCGCCCGTTCGTTGGCGACATGGCGGGCCCCGTGGTCGCCTACATTGTCGTCATCAGTGTGATGGTGGTGATGGCCGCTGGGGCATACGGTTCGGGGGCGACGGCTCTTGTCCCAATCGGAGCGGCGCTGTTCTTCCTCTCCGATATCGCCGTGGCCAGAAACCAGTTCGTGTCCTCGGGCGTCGCCAACCGTGTGGTCGGACTCCCCCTGTACTACCTCGCCCAGATCCTGCTGGCATCGACGGCCGGTGGCTGAACCGAGCAGGTAACCTCGCCCCATGCCACGACTCATGCTGCTCCGCCACGGGAAGTCCGACTGGGATACTTCGAACCGTGGCGACCGGAACCGCCCGCTCAGCCGACGGGGCGAACGCGCCTCAGCGACGATGGGAGTTGTCCTCCGGAAGATGGGCGAGATTCCCGATCGGGTGATCTCGTCTCCGGCGCTGCGCGCCGAATCAACGGCGGCCATCGTTCGCCTCTCTGGAGGATGGGAGGCGCCGCTCGAGATCGCGGATGAGCTCTACGGTGCCAGCCCCGATGAGGCACTGGCTGTCGCTGCACGATGCGGGGGTGATGCCGGACGGCTCATGCTCGTCGGACACGAGCCGACGTGGTCCATGCTCGCCGAGCGAATCACCGGAGGCCGGATCGCCGTTCGCACCGCGACCGTCGTGGCATTCGACCTTGACGCCGCAACATGGGACCAGGCAACGCGGTCCCGCGGCACGCTCGCATACGCCCTCCACCCCCGACTATTCGACGACGGCGATTGGGAAATGGGATGATCGACCTCCGCTCCGATACGGTGACGCGCCCGTCGCCCGAGATGCGCGAAGCAATGGTTTCGGCGCCCGTTGGTGACGACGTGCTCGGCGACGATCCCACCGTCATCCGACTCGAACGGTACGTCGCTGACCTCCTCGGCAAGGAAGACGCCGTCTATGTGCCGTCGGGGTCCATGGCGAACCAGATCGGGATCCGGGTGCACACACGCCACGGCGATCGGGTCGTTATGGATGCCGGTTCGCACAGTCTCATCCACGAGAGCGGCGCTCCAGCAGCCCTGGCTGGTGTCTCAATCGTGCCTCTCGATGGTGACCTCGGCGTGTTCACTGCCGAGCAGGTCATCGCAGCAGCTCCGGGTCCCTCTCCCGAATTCCCCCCGGGGCTCTTCGATCCAACGACGCTCGTCACGATGGAGAACACCCACAACGAAGCGGGCGGAACGATCTGGCCTCTCGCGTCAATGCAGGCCGTTCAGACCGCGGCGAAGGACGCCGGCCTTGCAGTTCATCTCGACGGCGCCCGCCTCTGGAACGCGGCCGCAGCAACGGGCGTTGAACCCGACGACTACGCGTCGACGGCCGACACCGTCACTGTGTGCTTCTCGAAGGGACTTGGTGCTCCCATCGGCTCGGCGCTTGCCGGGCCGAAGGAGTTGATCGACCGGGCCCGATGGTTCAAGAAGATGTACGGAGGCGGGTTTCGTCAGGCCGGCATCATTGCCGCCGGTGCCCTGTATGCCGTTGAGAACAATCGGAATCGTCTTGTCGACGATCACACCCGTGCGCGTCGGTTCGCAGAGGCCATCGCCGACCTGGACGGACTGTCGGTGGATCTGCGGTCGGTTCAGACCAACCTCGTCTACTTCACTGTGCCGGACGCGGAGGATTTCGCTGCCGACCTACGGGCGCGAGGCGTCGACACGCTCTCGCTCGGCCCGACCCGGATACGGGCGGTCTTCCACCTCGATGTGTCCGAAGCGGACACCGATCAGGCGATCGCGGCGCTCTGCGACGTCGCCAGAGCCCGCTTGGAGAACGTCCTAGACCAGGGCAGCGGTCACGACGGCAGCAATCGAGAGCACACCGGCGGCAACGCTCATCACCGCAACGAATCCGCGGGATAGGCCGCCGTCGTCGTTCAGATCCGTGAGCGGCCGGATATTGTCGAATGCGTCGTCGATATAGACGTCTTCAGCCTTCGCCGGCATGGACGCCGAAGAGGTCTCGCTGGTCGGAATCGTGATCAGCGGCTCTGCCTGGGGTTCGGCAAGTGGAACAGCGGACGTCCCGGAGAATTCAGCGGGTGAATCGGGTCGGAACAGAAGAGTCTCGCCACCGAGGGTGAGTCCGAATGAGCCATTGCTCTCCGGCGTGATCAGATAGTCGGCACGGTCCCAGGATCCGAGTTGGCTGTCGCCGGCCGTGAGCGTCACACGCTCCGGGTCGAGGCACAAGGTGGCTTCGAGGCCGTTCCCTGCCTCTCCGGGGAGCATCACTGCTCCAGTGAACGTCTTGGTCATCGGCCCTCCATGTCGACTACAGGTCTTCATCGGCAGATCGACCCTCAAAAGTGAAGTCCGATTATCTGAAATCTCGCGAAGGGACCCGATCGATCGACCACCGCTCGAACCGATGGGCGACGAAGTTCGTAACACCGTCGACGTGTTCGATGACGCCGTCGATCACCACACCGACGGCCTTGCGTGCGACTTCGTAGTGGGTCTCCCACACCTGCGGCAGGACGACCACGTTGAGGAGACCGGTCTCGTCCTCGAGGTTCAAGAAGCGGACACCGCGAGCGGTCGATGGGCGTTGTCGATGCGTGATGATCCCTCCGACGCGGGCGCGGGTGCCGTGTCTGCGGTCGGCAAGAACCGTATCGATGGGGCGGCACCCGTGATCGTTGAGGGCAACCCGCGCGAGAGAGACCGGATGGGTCGTCGAGATCCCCGTCGACCAGAGGTCGGCCTGGACTCGTTCCTGCGGCGTCATCTCCTTGAGTGGGGGAACGGCGTCTCCTGCAGGCAGGGATAGACGACCGGGTCCGAGTTCGGTGAGCATCCCCGCCGTCCACATTCCGTCTCTCCGATCGAGACCCACCGGAACGAGTGAACCGGACGCCGCGAGACCCTCGTATGCATCGAGGGCGAGTCCTGTCCGTTGAGCGAGGTCCTCCGGAGTGCTGAAGTCGCCACCGGTCATCCGTGCCGCCTCGATCCGGATGATCTCGCTCTCACCGAGGTTCCTGACATACCGGAGGCCGAGACGGAGCGCCACCGCGGGACGGTCGGGATCGTCGATCGGGCCTCTCCCCCGCCTCCACGAACCCCTGAGGTACTCCACGGTGTCGCTCTGGCCAACCTCGATCGGCTCAATCGTGCAATCGAACGCAGACCGGTTCACATCGGGGGTCAGCACGACGACGCCGTGATGCTGGGCATCCTGCACCAGGGAGTTGGGGGTGTAGAAACCCATCGGCTGTGCGTTGAGCAGCCCGGCGAAGAACTCAGCTGGCCAGTGATACTTCAACCACGAGGCGGCGTAGACAATGTAGGCGAACGATACCGAGTGGCTCTCCGGGAACCCGAATGATGCGAACCCCTGGAGCTTCTCCCAGATCTCGTCTGCCGGAGCGCCGACGACGCCGTTGTTCGCCATGCCGGCGAACACCTCATCGCGGAGCCGGTCCATGGCCTCGGATGCCCGCTTGTGGGTCATGGCCTGCCGGAGACGATCGGACTGGCCTGGGGTGAAGCCGGCACAGACCCTGGCGAGCTCCATCAGCTGCTCTTGGAAGACCGGAACACCGAGCGTCTTCTTGAGGATCGGCTCGGCAGACGGATGCGGGTACCGGATCGGCTCCTCGCCGTTGCGGCGACGGAGGAACGGATGGACCGACTGACCCTGGATGGGACCGGGTCGGATCAGCGCAACCTCGATGGCCAGGTCGTAGAAACTCCTCGGTTTCAGCTTCGGGAGGGTCGCCATCTGTGCGCGCGATTCCACCTGGAAGATCCCGACCGTGTCGGCACGGGTCAGCATGTCGTACACGATGGGTTCCTGGGGAATGGTCGCAAGGTCGAGATCGAGACCATGCATCTCTTCGATGAGGTCGACGGTGAGATGCAGAGCGTTCAGGGCACCGAGCGCAAGCAGGTCGAACTTGACGATGCCCATCGTCGCGCAGTCGTCTTTGTCCCACTGGAGCACCGAACGGTCCTCCATCCTCCCCCACTCCATCGGCACTGTCTCCCAGAGCGGTCTCCGCGCAATCACCATGCCCCCCGAGTGGATGCCCAGGTGACGCGGAAAGCCGTCGAGACGTCGGCATACGTCGACGATGAGGTCGCTGGTCAGTCCGTCCGGCAAGTCGACGGACTCGCCGATGGATGCGGGGTCTCGCGTGTCGAGGTAGCGGGTGAGCCCGTTGACCTGCGCCTGGGTGAGGCCGAACGCCTTCCCGACGTCCTGGAGCACGGACTTGGCGCGGTAGGTGATGACGTTCGCCACCATCGCTGCTCGTTCTCTGCCGTAGCGTCGATAGCAGTACTGGATGACGTCCTCGCGCCGCTCCGCTTCAAAGTCGATGTCGATGTCCGGTGGCCGGCCACGCTCCTCGGAGAGGAAACGCTCGAAGGGCAGACTCAGGCGGATCGGGTCGACCCGGGTCAGGCCGATGCAACGACACACCGCGGAATCGGCGCCCGAACCGCGGATCTGGCAGTAGATATCTTGCGACCGTGCATACGTGACGATGTCCCACGCGACCAGGAAGAACCCGGAGAAGCCAAGCTCGCTGATCACCGCGAGTTCGTGGTCGAGGCGGAGGCGGGCAGCAGCGTCGATCCCGTCCTCTCGACCCGGATAGACGTCACGGGCGCCTTCCTCTACAAGGTGCCGCAGATACTCATCCTCGGTCGTGAACGATCCGGGCTTCGGGAAGTCGGGTAGCTCGGGGGCGAGGAGGTCGAGATCGAACGCGAGCGACTCTCCGAGATCGGCCGCACGATCGACGGCCCCCGGATAGCGAGCGAACCGGTTCACCATCTCGTCCGGGGACCGAAGGTGACGCAGGTCGGTCGCAGGCCGGAAACCGTCTGCAGTATCGAGGTCGCGTCTGCCGGCGATCGCCGCAAGGACCTCGGAGAGATCGGCATCGCAGCGCCGGGCGTAGTGCACGTTGTTGGTCGCCACGCATGGGATGCGGAGGCGTCGTGACACCTCGAAGAGGAGATCATTGCGGTCATCGTCGTCTGGCATCCCGTGGTGAGTGAGTTCGATGAAGAGGCGGCCGGCGAAAATCTCCCGAAGCCTCGCTGCAGCCGCCATTGCTCCTGCGAGATCGCCAGCCTGTGCTGCGCGGGGGACGGCACCGTCGCGACACCCGGTGAGCGCCACGAGGTTGCCGTCTCGCGATGCTTCGTCGAGTTCGGCATAGTCATAGGCCGGCAGGTCCTTCTTGCCACGGAACTGCCCCCTGGTCACGAACCGGCTGATTGAGGCGTACCCCGCCGGATCGGGGGCGAGCAGCACGATGTGGTCGGTTGCAGGGACGTCGACCGGCTTGCTCCCATGCATCCGCCGAATCCTCCCCCGCCTCGGCCCGGCAGGGGGGGCGCCCTCAGCCTCTTCGGGGACTGGCGACCGGGGACCGGCGCCGGGCAGCTCCCTGCTCATCCCAACTTCGGTGCCGTACACGATGGGGACGCCAAGGTCGCGGGCAGCGATATGAGTCTTTGCCGCACCGCGAAATCCGTCGTGGTCCGTGACGGCCAGGGCCGTGTACCCCAGTTCGGCAGCGACCGCGACGAGTTCATACGGATGAGAGGCTCCATCGAGGAAGCTGAAGTTCGTGTGAGCGTGAAGCTCTGCGTACCGTGCCACCCAGCCAGACTAATCGAACATATGTTCGATACGCATGGGGTATCGATGTCGACCAGAATCGGGGCGTGGACGACGACCTGACCCCCGAGGAGATCGAGCAACTGCGGCGCCGCCGCATCGTGCGCGCGGCCATCGTCGTGGTCATCGTCGTTGCCATGGTGGCGACGCTTCTGTTCCCCGTCATCGTTCGCGTCGTGCGGCCAACGCGCTCTCCCGACGTTGTCATCGCTATCCAATCTGAGGTCTCATGGCGTAGGATGAGTCCATGAAAGAGTTCTCGGTCACCCTTGCAAACCAACCGGGTCAGCTGGCCACCCTTGCTCGCAAGCTGTCGGACGCCGGCGTCCACATCCAATCGCTCGCCGCGATCGGC
Source organism: uncultured Actinomycetota bacterium (assembly GCA_963836085.1). Lineage (GTDB taxonomy): Bacteria > Actinomycetota > Acidimicrobiia > Spongiisociales > UBA5794 > JAHEEL01. Next base: position 214,006 of record CAWIHT010000002.1, on the reverse strand, counting down.
TCGGACAACGAGAGCCTCGTCCGCCTCATGCCGGATGACGCCGACGCGACCAGGAGGGTGCTCCAGACCGCTGGTGTCCACTTTGAGGAGCGGCTCGTGCTCGACACCTTCCTGCCGGACGAGCCGGGTGCCCTCGCCGAAGTTGCGCAACGCCTTGCCGACGCTGGCGTAAACATCGACTCGATCTATCTCCTCCACTCAAACGCCGAAGGACTTCATTTCGCCGTGACGGTGGATGATCCTCAGGCGGCAGAAGCCAACCTGCGCTGACCGAGGCTACGTCCCGCACTCGCTTCCAGATTCGGTGCTCAACTCCTGAACGCCGCCCTCGAGGACCTCAGCGACCTTCGATCGGATCCTGCTGACGTTGGGAATCGGGTACCCGCCCGGCGCCCGGCCACTGTTGTATCGCGGAGGCACGAGTCCGACCGTGGCGATGCGGTGCATGTCAACCCGGCCAAGGATGTCGACCAGGTCGGGCAGCAGGATCAGTGGGATGTCGGTCACTACCGACCGTTCGATGACATCGGCCAGCGTGTGAAACGATCGGGCGACGGTCAACGGGTCGGCCTGGTCGGCGGCCGCACGGATGAGGCACCGTTGGCGCTGCATCCGATCGTAGTCGGACGAACCGATCCTCCAGCGCGAGTAGGCAAGCGCTTCCAGGCCGGTCAGTCGGTTCAACCCGGGTTCGACGTTGACCTTGGCCTTCGATGAGTCCTCGGAAGGCGCAGAGACCGCCACGTGGTAGGGCTCAGTGACCATCACTTCAACGCCACCGATAGCGTCGATCACATCGACGAAGCCCTCCATGTTCACCATCATGTAGTAGTCGATGGGCAGGTCGATCAGGTTTGCGATGACGTCGCGCAGCGCGGCGAGGCCGGGGTCCGGGGTGTCGGGGTACGTGCCCGTCCAGTCCTTCGTGTATTGGTGGACCCGGTTGAGCATCACTGGGAAGCAGCGGCACGAGACGAACGGGGGCGGGTCGGGGATCTCGTCACCATCCCGGTCGGTCCAGTGGTCGAAGAACCCGTCACCGTCTTTGTCCACGCCCTCGGTCGCATGGACTTCCTTCTGGAGGTTGACGAAGGACTTTCGGAACGCATCCGGCAGCGGGACACGCTTGAAGTTCCGGGGCAGACCGAAGAGGGCCGCTTCTCCGGTGTTCACGTCGACGGTGGCGACGATCATGGAATCGGTCCGTAGGCCTTCGCGACCCGGCCCCTCATCGCCTCCGACCAGCAGGATCGTCAGCCGTTCCGCTCCGACCCGCTCGGCGAACGGCAGAAAGGGCGCTTCAGGCGTTGGCGGCGCGACGATCTCCGCCCACGTGGCCACCGCCTCCGGGTCGCCGATCCCGGGACGGAACACGAGGTTCCGTGCCGACCGGTCGAACTCGAACGCCACCGGTTCGGTCCAGACGGATCGAACATCCTGGGCAACCGGTTCGGGTGTCAACTCGGCCGAGAGCACGGTCGTCGTCGACTTTGGCTTCTCCTCGGCAACGAACACCGTCTCGAGGAGCGCGATGCCACGGACCGTGTACGACGCCGCAGCCATCTGTGGGGCCGCAACGAGGATGACGAGGACCCCGAGGGCGAGCGCGGCGACGTGGGGCGATGATCGTCTGCCGCCGGACACCCGGTATGCATCGACAACGGCGGCAACTCGCCAGACCAGCAGAGCGCCGTTAACAATCAATGACATCTTCAGGAGCGCGGGTTGAACCGCCCATGAGAGCACGGACCGGAACCCGATCACTCCGCCGGCAACAGCCACCACGGCGGTGATGCCAACGACGGCGAACGGTGCGAAGAAGAGCGCTCCGCGAACGAATCGGCGGGCATACCACTGGCCGGCTCCCGGGATGACCGCGGAGAGCACGGCAGCGACGATCGACGATCGTCCTGACTCGCCTTCCACGTTGCGCCCAGCCGTCATATGCCAACGTTACGCCGCGATTCCGCTGTCCGCGCCGTCGGGCGTCGCCCTAGGCCATATCGACCGCGCTGATGGCCCACGCGACGCCATCTTGCGGATCTTCCACGGCCAGGTGGAGCGCCCAGCCGCCGACGGCGTCGCCGGGACTCCACAGCACCCACCGGAGTTCCGAGGCTTCGTCGAGCACGGACGGATCCTGGGGTATCTCGTCGTAGCCGAGTGTTGCTGCGAGTACGAGCCAGGTCAGCGTTCGGCCGACGGGCGTTCCGCGCCGGCTCCCAAAAGCTCCACCGCTCGCCCCGGTCCACACCATGGCGGACAGGGCTTCGGCGAGCGGTACGTCGGCCACCCTCGCCCGGTGCGGCCCGAGCGCCCGGATCGCGCCGAGCGCTGTCCCTTCGACCTGCACAACATCGGCGTGACCGCTCGACTCATCCCACCAGGGCCGGACGAGCGCGAGGAGCGCCTCGCCGACACCCTCATCGTCAACGGATGCTGCGGTGTCTGGCAGATCGACCCAGGTGAGTGGGCTCCGGTCCCCTTCGGGAAAGTCGGCGCCGTCGGCCCGGTACACGACGGTTGGATAGTCCGGCTCCCAGGGTTGGAGCGTCGTCGGAGTCTCCAGGATGTGGGGATCGATGGTGTCCGGGTCGACCGTATCGCCGCGGATCGACCGCTCGTGCCCCATGAGGGCTCTGAGCGTTGGCACCGTCACCAGGGGTTCGAGTTCGTCCCACGAGTGGCGCGATGCGGCGACCTCCCAGAGCGGCCCAGGGCCATACCTCCCCTTGCCGTCACCGAGGACCTCCACGGCTCGGTCGGCCGGTCCGTCGAGCGCAATCCGGTATTCGGCATACTCGGCGGGACCCCAGACCTGTTTGCCGCGCTCGACCGCCTCGCGGCAGCGGTCGCGCATCACCTCGATCCCGTTCCAATCGCGAGCCACAACGAGACCGTCGACGTACCGAACGAGGCCATCGAGGTCGCTGGACTCGATGAGGGTGGTCAGCGTGTCGTTCTTCACGTGCAGACGTTAGGCCATCCACCCACCGTCCGTCCCAGCGGCCCCGACCGCAGCAGCGTGGTCACCGCCGGTTCGCCCTATTCTTCCGATCCTCCTCCCTGGAAGGTTCTCGTGGGTATCCGCTGTGGCATCGTTGGGCTCCCCAACGTCGGAAAGTCGACGCTGTTCAACGCGCTCACCAGGGGTGAGATCCAGGCGGAGAACTACCCGTTCTGCACCATCGAGCCGAACCTCGGCGTCGCTCTCGTGCCGGACGAACGCCTCGCCGCTATCGCCGACATCGTGAAGCCGGAGGCCATCGTGCCGACAGTGGTCGAGTTCGTCGATATTGCGGGACTCGTCGAGGGTGCCTCTCAGGGTGAGGGCCTCGGCAACCAGTTCCTCCACCACATCAGGGAGACCGACGCCATCGCCCAGGTCGTTCGCTGCTTCGACGATCCCAACGTCGTCCATGTGGCGGGCGCGATCGATCCAACCTCCGACCTCGAGACGATCGATATGGAACTCGCGCTCGCCGATCTCGAGGGTGTCGGGAGAGCCATCGACAAGGCGGAGCGCAAGGCACGCGCAGGTGAGAAGGAGGCCGTGGCGATGCTCGCCGTCTACGAGCGCCTCCAGGCTCACCTCTCCGACGGCCGGCCGGTCCGGTCGATGGAGGTCACGCCCGCCGAGAAACTGATCGTCCGCGATCTCTTCCTCCTGACGGCGAAACCAGCCATGTACATCGCGAATGTCGATGAGGCGGGTCTCGCCGAGAATGCCTACGTCGACGCGGTGCGGGCGTACGCGGCCCATGAAGGTGCAGACGTCGTCGTCATCTCCGGGAACCTCGAGGCGGAGTTGGCCTTGATCGACGACGACGATCGCGACGAGATGCTTGTCGAGTACGGCCTCGACGAGCCCGGCCTGAACAAGGTCATCCGCGCCGCCTACCACCTCCTCGGCTTGCGGACGTTCTTCACGGCCGGCCCCAAGGAGGCTCGCGCATGGACGGTGCATCAGGGTGCGACAGCCCCGCAGGCAGCCGGTGAGATCCATACGGATTTTGAGAAGGGCTTCATCAGGGGCGAGGTGATTGCGTACGACGACTTCATCGAGTGCGGCGGCGAGCAGGGAGCCAAAGACGCAGGCAAGTGGCGCCTCGAGGGCCGCGACTACATCGTCAGAGAAGGCGATGTCATCTTCTTCCGCTTCAACGTCTGACCCGCGACCCGGGGCATAGCTCGGTACCGTCCGAGCCATGAGGAGACCGTTCGCGTGCCTCGTCCTTGGCGGCAGCTTGCTGGCGGGGTGTGGTTTGTCACCGCAACCCGTCGTCATCACCGCACCAGAACCACCGTTGATCCGTCTGGCGGCCCAACCTGCCTCTACGGAGGCCGTGCTCCCGATGCTCGAGACGATGTTCGCCTCCTTCAACGAACAGGGGATCGAGGTCGCATTGCCGGACATCCCCGAAGAACCCACGGGCTTCGCCGCCAAGGTTCCCCACGGAGCAGAGGCCAAGGGCGCGCCATACGAGACAGTCGAGAAGCCGCTCGCCGCAGCGCATTTGACGCTGACGGCCACCGGCTACGAATGCGGCGATTCTCACAGCACGGGATTCTCCTGCGAGGTGCAGAACTGGCGTGTCGTGGTTGAAGACGTGGAGGCCCCGGTCGTCGGCCCAGACGGCGCCACGATCGCCGTTGCCGTGGTCCGACCGGCACCGGAAGAGCGATCCAGCCGTCGAGATCCCCTCACTCGTCTCTCTAGTCGTTCCACTCCCACCCAGCGAGGCTGAAAAGGGTGATGAATCCGAGTACGAGGACGATCGCGATGGCGCCGGTGACGATGCCGGCAATGGCGAGGGCGCGACCCTGCTGCTCCTGGCGACCCTCGGCCCGCTGCCGGTTCAGTTGCGAAAGGGCCAGGGGGCCGAAGATCACCGCGCCGATCCCGAGCGGCTGCAGACACAGGAGTCCGAGGAGACCGAGCACGAACGAGGTAATCGCGAAACCGTTGTAGCTCGGTGGCTTCACCGGCAGTGGCGGCGCCGCGACCGGCGTACCCATTTGGCGACCCGGCCACGGGCGGCCGCAGTTGGGACAGGCCGGGGCTTCGGTCGAGACTTCGTGCCCACAGTCGGGGCATGAGACGAGTGCCATGCCGCCAGGATAGATCCCGCCGCCTCAGGTCTAGGCCCATCAGCGGAGGCAGCGCGCAGCGTCCGACTCCGCTTGCGCATGGGTCGACCGTCTCATTCTGGGTCCCACCGACTCAAGATTGACCGTCGAGATGCCGACGCGGGACGTATGCCGAGCGATGGAGGCGCTATGGGATCCCGCAGCGTTCAGGAGCTGCCCGTTCGAATCCTCACGGATGACGAACTGATCGACGAGTACGACCGGACCTTCCGCACCGCAATCACCCCCCGGTCTCACAACGGCTATCCCGCCCGATGGGACGATGCCGCGATGCGGCGAAACTCCGCGGCCATGGGGGAACTCCTGCGACGCGGCTACCACTCAGATGCCCCGCGCTGGCTGAAGACCGCCGACGTCTGACCCGTTCCCATTCTGTGGGCTGACGGCGTCACATACGATGCGGAGAACCCTGAGTTGGTGGCGGGGGTAGGCCGGTAACCTGTGCGGATGGCGAAGAGTTTCTGGAAACGAGCGAAGCGACCCATGGCGGTCGGCGGTGTGTTTGCCGCTCAGATGGTGCAGGCGATCCAACGGCCCGACCTCGAGAGCCTGACCGACCAGGACCCCTCCGGGTCGTTTGGCGACCCATCCCTCCCTCCGCTCCGGATGATCGTCCTCGGCGACAGCACCATTACGGCGCCCGGCGTCGAACCCCTCGACGACTGCTGGATTCGCAGAACCGCGTTCCATCTGAGCGACCGGTATCACGTCGAACTGATCTCGGTCGCCGTCGGTGGCTCGCGAATCAAGGATGTTCGCGACGACCAGGTCCACCGCGCCATCGTGCTCGGTGGCGATCTCGCCGTGCTGTGTGTCGGAGGCAACGATGCTCTCCGAGTAACGCCCGTGAACCGCTTTGAAGCCGCCTACGACCAGGTTGTTCAGTCGCTCGTATCCGCGTTCCCTGCCGTCGCCGTATGCGGCGTTGGCGATCTCGGAACCATTCCGCGCCTGCCGGCCCTCGCTCGCGGGGTCGCACGCGTGCGCGGCCGGGCGATCGATCACGCGATCGGCCGGGTTGCCCACGCCCACGATGTGCCCAAGTCGCGGGCATGGGGCCCCGAGTTCGATCGGTTCACGTACGACCCGGATGTGTGGGCAGCAGATCTCTTCCACGCCTCGGCGCGAGGTCACGAGATGTACTCCGATGCGGCGAATCCGCTCGTCGACGAAGCGCTCAGACGGGGGCGTTCCGCTCCGTCATGAAGTGCCGGATCATCGACGTCACGGTACCGATCGCTCCCGGGTTGTAGCCCTCCGGAACGATGATGTCGGCGTACCGCTTCGACGGTTCGACGAACTGGAGATGCATGGGCCGGACGGTCTCCTCATATTGCGCCAACACCGAATCCACGGTGCGCCCGCGCTCGACGATGTCGCGCTGCAGGCGCCGCATGAGGCGGAGGTCGGCATCGGTGTCGATATAGATCCGTAGGTCCATCAGGTTCCGCAGCGACCGATCGGCGAGAACGAGGATCCCGTCGACGATGATCACCGGCTCCGGTTCCACGCGCTGCGTCTCGTGGGCGCGCGTGTGGGTGCCGAAGTCGTAGACGGGGCGGTCAACCGCAACCCCGGATCGGAGCGCAGATAGGTGTTCGATCATCAGCTCGTTCTCGAGCGAGTCAGGATGGTCGTAGTTGATCTTCGTGCGCTCTTCGTAGGTGAGGTGGTCCTGGTCGCGGTAGTAGGCGTCGTGAGGAATCTGAACGACCACGTCATGGCCCACGATGTCGACGACACTCTGCACGATGGTCGTCTTCCCGGAGCCCGATCCGCCGGCGATGCCGATAATCAGCGGGTGCTCTTCTTCTTCACCGTGCGGCCATGCAGCAGCGCGGTTGAAGCGTGATTCGAAGTCGAACGCCATGACCTCGATCCTAGGACCTCCGGCGGAGCCATGCCTCGCTGTGGGGGCATCACCGCAGAACGATGTCACCCGAAAGTGTCTTGATCCGCATCGAAGCGTTGATCGACCGCTCGCCGGTGCCGGCGGCGACGAGGTTGCGGAAGCTGCCGGAGAGCGTCTGGAAGTCGGCATCGATCGACATGCCGGGGACCAACCCGATGTCGAAATCGCCCGACATCGTGGCTCCGTCGAAGCGGACACCGGAGAATCGCCGGATCGTCACATCACCGCTCGCGGTCTTGATCGACACCGAACCCGAGGCCGCGCCGAACACGGCGTCACCCGAGGCGGTGCTGATCTGCGCATCGCCCTCGAACGTGTCGACGCGGACGTCGCCAGCCGCGGTCCCGACTTGGAGACCGCCGGTCGCTTCGCCAATCGCCAGATCACCGCTCGCGGTCTTGAGGCGCGCGCGGCCGTTGAATGACGTGAGACGGAGATCGCCCGAAGCGGCACTGAAGTCGACATCCGAGACATCGACGAGAACCCGATAATCACCCGAAGCGGTGCGTGCGGCGAACGCGACACCCACCGGCACGTGCAGGTGCACGGACATGGCGCGACGGCCCCAGTTCCGCCCCTCGTTGCGTGTGCGCACCGTGACTACGTCACCCGTCTGGAAGATCTCGAGTGGTTCGAGAGCCTTCTCGGTGCCTTCGGCTTCCACGCGAATCGTCCCGATGCCGCCCTCGACGACGGTCACGTCGGCCGTCGGAAGCGTGATCGAGACCTCGGCGCGGTCCCCAACCTCGAATTCGTGAATGGTGGTTCTCATGTCTCGATGGTCCCGCTGTATCGACGGCCCTTGCTACGTTCTTTGGCCTTGCCGGCCAGCGTCTTGACAACGAAGGTATTCACGGACTCTCCGCTCTCGCCCGCCGCGTCCTCGAGGACGCCCTTGAGTTTCTCAGACAACCGCAGCGTTATCCGGGCCTCCAGGTCGTCGGTGGCGATCGTCACCGGATCGTCGTCCCGCTGGACGACGAGGACTGGGGCGCCCTCCCGCAATTCCACTCCGACACGCTGCCCGGACAACTGGGCGTCGACCTCACCGGCTGCCTGCTCGGCGAGGCGCATGACGGCACGATCGATCGCCGGCTCGAGAACCGCCAGGATCGCCTCACCGGCCTCAGCAATGTGGGGATCGTCGCCGGCGAGCCGCAACTGAGCGGTGAGCGACTCTTCAAGCTCGGTCATGACGACGCTTGCGTCCATGGCTAACTCCTCGCTCGGTGGTCGTCGGTGCGGCCAATGAGCCGAAGCATCGACCGACGACGCTGGTCATCGTCCCAACCGTAGGACGCATCATTGATGGCCCTCACCGCTTCAGGGTTGTTGTACCACAACATGGTGTTCCTTTCGTTGTCTCCATGCGCTCTGCATGACATCATCATGATGTCATAATACTGTCACTGTGTCAACCCCCTTTCGGAACCGCAGCACGAACACCCGGGCTACCATGTCCAGCGACCACTCCGGGGAGTTCGGGAACGCCGAACTGAGAGGGCGGCCGGTGCAGCACCGCTGCGAACGCCTCCGACCCGCGGAACCTGAACTGGGTCATGCCAGCGGAGGAAGCACGTGGAGAGCCACACCAACCAGGTGATCGTCCTATCGGGCGGCGAACCGATCGCCACCGATCGGGATTTCAGCCTCCCCGACGATGCCTATGTCATCGCGGCGGATAGCGGTCTGCATCACGCTGCGCCCCTCGGGCTGACCGTCGACCTCGTCGTCGGAGACATGGACTCAGTCGATCCTGATGTGCTCGCGAACGCGGTCAGCGCCGGATCGCTGGAAGACCGCTACCCCGCCGACAAGGACCACACCGATCTCGAACTCGCACTCTCCGCCGCGATCGCTGCGGGGGCCGGCAGAATCCTCGTCGTCGGCTCGCACGAGGGGCGCCTCGACCATCTCCTCGGCTCCATGGGCCTGCTCGCCTCGACAGCCCGCCTCGTCGACGAGATCGTCTGGACCGACGGACACACCATCGTCACGGCCTGCACGCCGCGGCATGTGACCACGATCCGCGGCGGAAGCGGCGATCGCGTCTCGCTCGTGCCGAACGATTCTGATGCGGTTGGTGTCACCACCGCGGGGCTGATGTGGCGCCTCGACAACGAGACGCTCCCGATTGGGACAACTCGTGGCATCAGCAACGTCATGGACTCCACCGAAGCATCGATCTCGGTCACAGACGGAACCCTGTTGATCATTCACGAGAGGAACCAATCATGAACCGAAATGTGGTGGCGGCGCTCTTCGCCGTTCTGGCAGTGCTTGGCGCCGCGTGCAGTTCGGCTGAAGAGTCGACGGACGAGGTCGTGTTGATGACCCATGGTTCGTTCGCGGTCTCGGAGGGAGTCCTCGAGGAGTTCACGTCCGAGACGGGCGTCGCCGTCACCGTGCTCGAATCGGCAGACGCCGGGACGATGGTGAACCAGGCGATCCTCACCAAGGACAACCCGGTTGCCGACGTGTTGTTCGGCATCGACAACACGTTCTTGTCGCGGGCGGTGGATGAAGGACTGTTCATCGCCTACGAGGCGGCGAACATCAACCTCGTGCCCGACACACTCCGCGCCCCCGGCAGCTTCGCAACACCCATCGACGTCGGCGATGTGTGCGTGAATATCGATCCCGCCGGGTTCGATGCATTGGGACTGGAGGCGCCGACGCGACTCACTGACTTCGCCGACCCTGCCTACCGCGGCGTCTTCGTGGTTGAGGATCCATCGACTTCGTCACCAGGATTGTCGTTCCTCCTCTCCACCATTGCCCTCTTCGGCGAGGATGGCGACTATCCCTGGCAGGCGTACTGGACCGACCTCGTCGCCAACGACGTGCAGATCGTCGCTGGGTGGGAACAGGCCTACTACGGCGAGTTCTCCGGGGGCTCCGGCGAAGGCGAGCGTCCTGCCGTCGTCTCATACGCGACGTCGCCGGTCGCGGAGGTCTACTACGGCGAGCTCGAAACCGCTCCGACGACCATGATCGAAGATGGGTGCTTCCGACAGATCGAGTACGCCGGCATCCTCCGGGGAACCGCCGCCGAGGCCGCCGCCCAGCAGCTGGTCGACTTCCTGCTGGCACGCACGTTCCAGGAAGACATCCCGCTCAACATGTTCGTGTTCCCGGCGAACAGCGAAGCCGCCCTGCCTGACGTGTTCATCGAGTACGCCACCGTCCCCGCCGACCCAGTCTTGATGGATCCGTCGGTCATCGAGGAGAACCGCGATCGTTGGCTTGCCGAATGGGCAGTGATCGTTCGATGAAGTCGAGGCGCTCCCTTCTTCTGATCGGTGCGATCCCGGCGATCTTTCTCGGCTATTTCTTCGTCTACCCGCTCCTCACGATCCTGTACACGGGGTTGGTCCCGGATGGCGGACTCGCAACCTCGGCGTTCAGCGAGGCGCTGACCAGCCCAACGCTCCGGGGCGTGGCCTGGTTCACCCTGTGGCAGGCGCTCCTGTCGACCGTCGTCACCCTTGCCGTCGGTCTGCCCGTCGCGCATGTCTTCGCCCGCTATCGCTTCCCTGGTCGATCGATTCTCCGCGCCCTCACGCTCGTCCCGTTCGTCCTCCCGACCATCGTCGTCGGGGTCGCATTCCTTGCAGTCCTCGGACCGGGGAGTCCGTTCGGCGTCAACCTCCGGGGCACGATCTGGGCCATCCTCATCGCCCACGTGTTCTACAACCTGGCGATCGTGATCCGCGGAGTTGGGGCGTTCTGGGAGCAGATCGACCCGCGGATCGAGGAGGCAGCCCGGACGCTTGGCGCCAGCACGTGGCGGGTCTTCCGGACGGTCACCCTCCCGGTGCTCCGTCCGGCGATCCTCTCGAGTGCGGCGCTCGTGTTCCTCTTCTCGTTCACGTCGTTCGGCGTCATCCTCGTTCTCGGAGACCTCCGCCACACCACCCTCGAAGTCGAGATCTGGCGCCAGGCAACCGCGTTCCTCCGCCTCGACCTGGCGTCCGCACTCGCCGTGCTGCAACTGATCGGCGTGACCGTGCTCCTCATCCTCTACGGCAAAGCCCGGGATCGTCAGGCGTCGGAACTCTCCCTCAGGCCATCGGCCGAGATTGCACGCTCCCCCCGTACGGTCGGAGAGTGGACGATGGTCGTCGCCACGCTCAGCATGCTCGCTGCCATCGTGGTCACGCCACTTGTCGTCCTCTTCGGCCGGTCCCTCAGCACCCGCAGCGGCTGGGGGCTGACCAACTACGCGAACCTCTTCGACCCACCGATGTCCTCCGCCTCGTTCGTTGCACCCCTCGACGCGATCACCAACACGATGCGGTTCGCAATCCCAGCCGTTCTCATCGCTGCCGGGATCGGCGTTCTGGCAGCCACCGTGATCGTGTCGTCCCGCGGGCGCAGCGGACGCGTTTTCGACACCGCCCTGATGCTTCCCCTCGGCACATCGGCGGTCACCATCGGATTCGGGTTCCTTGTCGCCCTCGACCAACCCATCGACCTTCGCGCTTCCGTCCTCCTGATCCCGGTCGCCCACGCGCTCGTCGCGATTCCGTTCGTTGTTCGTAGCACCGTCCCCGTAATGGAGTCGATCCAGAATCGATTGAGAGAAGCCGCTGCCGTCCTCGGCGCATCCCCGGCCCGGGCATGGCGCGAAGTCGACCTCCCCCTGATCGCCCGTGCCTTGGGTGTTGCCGCATTGTTCGCTTTCGCTATCTCGGTCGGTGAGTTCGGTGCGACATCGTTCATCGCCCGCCCAGCGACCGCCACCATCCCGGTCGCAATCTTCCGCCTCCTCGGTCGCCCCGGAACGTTCGGTGAGGCGATGGCGATGTCGGTAGTGCTCATGGCGATCGTCGCGGTCGCCGCCCTCGGCATCGAAGCAGTTCGCGGCGCTCGATCGGCGGGGATCTGATGCTCAACGTCAACGACCTCGTCGTTCGATTCGGGGACACGACCGCCGTCGACGGCGCCACTCTCGAGGTTGCCGACCAAACAATCCACGTCCTGATGGGCCCATCTGGATCAGGAAAGTCGACCATGCTTCGCGCCATCTCCGGCCTCGAACCGGTGACCTCCGGCGATATCATGTGGGACGGCCGCTCAACGGTCGATATCCCGACCCACAAGCGAGGGTTCGGGTTGATGTTCCAGGACTACGCCCTGTTCCCCCACCGAACCGTCGCAGGAAACGTCGCGTTCGGCCTCCAGATGCAGGGTCTCGACTCCGATACCACCCGGTCACGGGTGGCCGCCATACTCGAACTCGTCGGCCTGCCCGGCTACGAGGATCGACGCGTCGGCAGCCTCTCTGGCGGCGAGCGGCAGCGGGTTGCGCTCGCCCGGACCCTGGCACCGCACCCGAGGCTCGTCCTGCTCGACGAACCGCTCGGTGCCCTCGACCGATCGTTGCGGGAGCATCTGCTGATCGAGATGCGAACGATCTTCTCGACGGTTGGTGTCACGGTCCTCTACGTCACGCACGACCGGGAAGAGGCGTTCACAATCGCCGACGAGGTAGCGATCATTCGCGAGGGTCGCATTGTGGCCGACGATACTCCGGAGGGGCTCTGGCACCACCCGCCCGACGGCTGGACGGCCCGCTTCATCGGACTCGAGAACCTGCTTCCCTCGTCGATCCTCGCCGGCCTTGGTCTGGAGTGCCCGACACCGACGGCCACCACCGGCGTGGTCCCGCCCGAGGCCATCCTGTTGCGGCCATCGGGAGCGGCGTCGGCCCCCGTGGCGGGATCCCACTTCCGCGGCGGCGCCTACCGGATCGAACTCGATCTTGGCGCGGGCAGCGAACTCGTCGCCTGGTCCGGCGAGCGTCTCGAAGCCGGTGCACGGGCCCAGTTCGACATCGACACCGACCGGGTCAGCTGGTTCGAGGACTGATCAGCTGACCAACTCGGTCGTCGACACGACCCGCCCGAAGTCGGCATCGAGCGTCAGCGACGTGTAGCGAGAGATCTCGCGAGCGCGATACACCTGGTGGTTGCCACCGATCAGATCAAAGGTGTGGGTCGCATCGGCGACGAAGATCATCTCGAATCCCAGGTCGCTGCCCACGCGTGCGGTCGTCTCACAGCACATGTTGGTCTGGATTCCGCAGATCGCGATCCCGGTGATGCCCTGCTGTTCCAGCCATGCTGCGAGGTCTGGTGTCCCGTGGAACGCGGAGTGAACGGTCTTGCTCACCAGGAGGTCCGGATCGCCGGTCACCGAGTCCTTGAACTCGTTGCCTGGCGAACCGACGGCGAGCGGCGAACCCGGAGTTCTCGAATCGTGGCGCACGAACACGACCGGCCAATCGTGATCGCGCCAAGCCTTGATGAGGCGGGCGACGTTGTCCTCACAATCGGGATTGTTGCGGTTGCCCCAGAACGCCTGATCGTCGAAACCCTTCTGGACGTCGACGACGATGAGAGCAGTGCTCCCGTTCCAGTCGGTCATGAATAGAGCTTCGGGCCGAGCTTCGCAAATTCATCACGGAGTGAGAACGGGACGATGTAGCCGTCTTCGATCCGCACGTCGGCGACATTCTCTGCCACGTCCTCGACCGTCATCGGCCCCTCGCGGTCAGGGTGCTTGAAATACCCCTCGCAGAGGGCCGTGAAGACTCGACTGACTGAGCCGCCGCCGACCGACCACACCTCACCCGTGTGTTCGTGAGCGTCCGAGGCAAGGTACGCCACCGCGGGAGCGACTGATGCCGCGTCGAACTGATCCGCCTGGTCCCCGAGGATCTCCTCGGTCATGCGCGTGTGGGCGATCGGCGCCACCGTATTCACCAGGATGCTGTACTTCGCTCCTTCGAGCTTCAGTGCGTTCATGAACCCGACCAGTCCTGCCTTGGCCGCGGCGTAGTTGGTTTGCCCGAAGTTGCCGAACAACCCCGACCCCGAGGACGCAAACACGATGCGGCCGTAGTGTTGTTCTTTCATGACCCTGAATGCCGGCATCGCGACGTAGAACGCCCCTTCGAGGTGGACAGAGAGCACCGAACGGAGATCCTCGACAGCCATGTTCGCCAGCGTGCGGTCCCTCAGAATCCCGGCATTCGAGATGAGTATGTCCACCCGGCCGAACTCGTCGACAGCGCTCTCGATGATTGCGGCGCCCCCATCCGGATCGGCGACCGAACTGTGTTCGGCGATCGCGGTTCCCCCCATGCTTCGGATCTCGGCTACCACGGCGTCCGCCGCGCTGGTATCCGCTCCGTCGCCGTGGACCGACCCGCCGAGGTCGTTGACGACCACCAACGCGCCGCGGGAAGCGAGGAGGAGGGCATACTCGCGGCCGAGTCCTCCACCGGCACCGGTGATCACTGCAACGCGGTCCTGAAAGTCGATCATCGCACACGCTCCTTGAGGTTGCCTGGCTCCGACGATAGCCCCGACCGGCTCCGAAAATCCGCCCATCGCAGCCGGTCACTTCGCCTACCATCGCACCGTGGAACGCAGAGACGAGCAAGGCGGCGTACGGCCGCTGGAACCCGAAGGCGCACCAACGCCCGCACGCCCGACGCGGAAGCGGCCCGGTCTCGCTATCGCTGCCACGTTCGTTGTCCTCCTGGTGGTTCTCGTGGTGTTCGGCGCAGGAGGCGACCAGCAGGAGCCCGACGAGCCGGAACCGGCGCTCGTGGCGTCGGAGAGCGAGGAACTCGCGATCACAACGACCACGCTCCCACCGCCGCTCGGCGATCTCCTCCCGATCGAATTCGATCGACTCATCGCACTCTCACGGTCGGACGATCCTCGGACCGTGCTGTGGCCTTCAGTTGAGCGATTTGCCCGGTCCTACCGGCTGCCGTCCGCACCCGTCTCGGCACAGTTCGACAACAGCGGCGAGGCGATTGCCTTCATCGACCCGTCCTGGAACCTCTTCGCCGGGCCGCTTCCGGGGGACGCCGCCATCCAGATCGAGAGCATGGCGTCGGCGGCGGTGTTCCATCCGATCGAGGACGCGACGCTTGCATACACGGCAGCTCCGACCGGAGCGGGATCGAACGCCCTGTTTCGGGTCCACGTGCAACCGGGCCTGCTGGGCGGTACCGAATCAACACTGGTCACGCCACTCGCCGACGGCCAGCGTCTCCTGACGTGGGGTGACTGGGGATACGCGATCGCCGTCGACGAGCCCGCGGCGATTGTCGTTCTCGACCCGATCGGCCGGCCCCTCCGCGTCATGGGAGGCGTTGCATACGCAGCGGGTGGCGACGCATTGTTGGTTGATGCCACCCAGGTCGCTGCTGCCGATGACCTGGCCCTCCTTGCGCCGACCGTGGTCGCGGCCGCCCCAACGATCGGAGTCGTCGATCGCTACTTCAAGCCGGTCTTCCTGTTCCCCGGTCCCAACACCGGAATCCCTGCCGTGAAGATCTCGGCGGATGGAAGCCTCATCGCTGCAACCACCTATACGAACACGGGCGGAACGTCGCTGACAATCCGGGATCAGACTGATGCCACACTCAGAACGGTTCGCGTCGATTCGATCGTCTACCTGATCGGATTCGTGTCACGCGGCACCCATCTCGCCATGCAGGACTCCGAATCCGGCGAACTCGTCATCATCGATTGGAGAACGGGTGCCCATCATCGGATCCCGGGAGTGACCGGAGAATTCGTAGCCGTCCACCTCTAGAACGGACGGTTGTGGGTGGGCTGCAACCGTCCTACAACGCTGCTGCATCACGACTCCCTGACACTAGCTCCAGGCATCATCCGCCAACGAGGAAAGGGAGGCAGATCATGACTACTGCCCACGGATCCGGTGGAATCACCACCGTCGGCCCGCACCACCCGAATCGATGGATGCTCACGCTGGCGCTCCTGGCGATCACTGCCATCGGCATTGCCGCTGTGACGCTCATCTTCAGCCAATCCGACTCACCGTCCGCCACATCGCCCGCGGCGGTCGGACCCGCCGAGGTCGTCGCACCCGAGGTTGTGCCGGCCCCGGTCCCGGCAGCCGTCGTACCGGCGGCCGCTGGTCCGGTGCTCACCGCTCCGATGTCGCTCCGGGAACTCGCGCTCATCACCGAAGCCGCAACCGGACTCGTACCCACCGGCATCCTCGCCGACGAACGCGCACTCGGAATCGAACCCGCATACGCACAGTCCACACTCAGCGGTCAAGAGTTCGCGCTCATCACCGAAGCCGCAACCGGACTCGTACCCACCGGCATCCTCGCCGACGAACGCGCACTCGGAATCGAACCCGCATACGCACAGTCCACACTCAGCGGTCAAGAGTTCGCGCTCATCACCGAAGCCGCAACCGGACTCGTACCCACCGGCATCCTCGCCGACGAACGCGCACTCGGAATCGAACCCGCATACGCACAGTCCACACTCAGCGGTCAAGAGTTCGCGCTCATCACCGAAGCCGCAACCGGACTCGTACCCACCGGCATCCTCGCCGACGAGACGCTGTCGCCGCGGACCGCTGCAGAGCAGCTGGTCGGGATCAACCATCTACTCGCACATTCCTCCGCAATCGCAGGCGGAGGGGCGTTGTACGAGTCCACGCTCACCGGCGAAGAGTTCGCGCTCATCACCGAAGCCGCAACCGGACTCGTACCCACCGGCATCCTCGCCGACGAAGCAGCGACGCAGTAGCCGAACTGAGCCATCGGCCGCCGGGGTCCCCCTCTCGGCGGTCGATTCGCGTCACTCGAGCGCCGGCGGTGGCTCGAATCCTCCACCCCCCAGGCGGTCGAGGATCGACGGTAGAGCCTCACGCCCGCTCCTCAGATATCCGATCATCGCCTCGCGGAACGCGGCCTCGATCCCCATCGCGACCGAGGCATCGATCCTGAAAGTGCCGTCGGTCAGTGCTCGATGCGCCATCGGTGCAATCGTGCGCCGCTCGTCGGCCTCGGCGTAGGTGAGGACGGCAGCTTGATTGGCCACGACGAACCCTGACCCGACCGTCCGGGCAAGCGCTGCCCCGTAGTCGGACCCAGCGAGAAATCGTATGAGTTCCCGGACCTCGGGTCGATCCGAGACCGCTCCAATGAAGACCACAGAACCCAACACGGCGCCGCCGCCATCAGTTTCCGGGAAGGGCAAGACGAAGTAGCCGACCTGCCCGAGTTGGGTCGCCCGGGGACGAAGGTACTGCAATGCGTAGCTGCCCTGGTGATGGAGCCAACAGCCCGGTTCGTCCATCTGCAGCAGACCCATCCCGTCTCCGATCGAAAGGTCGATCGCCTGATCGATTCCGCCGTAGACGTGGCCTGGCTCGAGCATGATCTCGCCGTAGCGATCGAATGCCCTGCGCACGGGGATGGCGTTGAACGGCAACTGACCGTCAACCCAACGGTCGTAGACGCGAGTCCCCGAGCCGCGCAAGACGAGGTCCTCGACGAAGTCCGTTGCCGGTCCGCCCGGAACGGTTCCCGCTTCGGCCATGCACCATGGAGTCCGCCCGTCCTCTGCGATCCGGTGGGTCAACTGCACGAGTTCGCCCCACGTCGCCGGAACTGAGTAGCCGGCGTCGGCAAACGCGACGGCCGGATACCAGATGAGGCTCTTGACGGACACGGCGAGGGGAATTCCCATGAGTCCCGGCGCCGCACTGGATGATGTCCCGCTCTCACCGGTTGTCATCAGATCGAGAAGATAGGCGTAGTGATCGACTTCGAGCGCCCCACGATCGAGGTAGCGGCTGAGGTCGACGAGTTCCGGATACCGATGTGTCGATCCGGCGACTGGCTCCACCAACCCCACAAGGTCAACGCGGTCGGACAGGTCGTCTGATCCAAGACCGGGCACGGTCGCGACGACTGCGATCCCCGTCCGCGACGTGAATCGGGCGAGATCGGCGGCGAATGCCCTGCCATCTTCTCCGGTCCAAGGACTCGCGACGCGAACCGTCGTTCCGCCCAGGACGAATCCCGATTCTGCTTGCTCCGTTGACAGCGCTGCTCCTGCCGTCCCCTCATCGACGGTCGGCAGTTGCCTTGGACACGGCACCCCCGTGAAGAACTCTGCACACTCGTCGTCGCTCAGCGGTCGGGTAATGCCCGATGTCGCCAAATCGATCAGCGTGGGCAACGGAACGTCATAGACGCCGACCCTCCCCGTCGGTCCGTCGATGACAACCGATCGATCCGCGTCCGCCGGGTACAGCACGTTTGCGGACTGGACGGCGACATGGAGTGTCTCGATCGTTCGCTCGGATACTTCCTGTCCGGATCCGTGGAGTACTCCGACGGCGTGGACGGCCAGCAGGAGGCTCCGCTCTGGATCGGTGGCCAGGGAAGCAACGGCTCCGTGCGTGAGTGACGAAGCGAGCGCTCGAGCTTCCGATACCACCGCGGCGACCCGGTCAGCTTCGGATTCGGCAGCGAGACGTTCGGCCTCGGAGGCGTTCTGCTCTGCGTCGCGGCCGAACGCGAGCGCCACGATGGCCAGAACTGCGGCAATCGTGGCAGCCACCGACATGACGAACGCCAGAGCGACGGCCCGATTGTGGGCACGTGCCTCGAGAGAGCGCTCGCGGCCGACGCGCGCTGCTTCGAGCGCGCGTTCCGAGGATCGGCGGTCGTAGCTCGCCGTCAGATAGTCACGCTCGGCGTCGGTGAGCGTGAGCCTCGTCCGCCGGTCCCACTCCTCGAACTGCTCCAGTCGTGTTCCGACAAGCAAGTAGTCGGGGTCCTCCCCCGACTGCTGCCAGGTTCGTGCCTCGACGTCGAGCATCTCGCGTAGCTGCAGATCGACTCGATCGAGCGCAATCCACGAGCGGAGCCGGGTCCAATCGGCAATCAAGGCCTCGTGCACGAGCGAGACCGTCGGCTGCCGGGTCACCGGGTCACGATCGAATCCGATCAGTCGATACGTGGCGAACCGATCGAGAACCAGCGTCGCCACGGGGCTCAGCGCCGTCACCTCCTCGAGCAGCGCACGACGCCGTGTGACCAAGCCACCGTCGCGCACCCGAACGAGACGAAGGAACACCTGATGCGCCGCGACGCGCTCTCCCTTCGAGAGCGCCAAGTATGCGGACTCGGCTCGCCTGGCAAGAATCCCCCGCATCCCCCCTTCTTGCTCGTAGTGCGAGACGGTGATGGTGTCTCCGTTCCGAGCCTCAAAGAGCTGTGTCAGCACGTACTGGAGTTGCGGAAGCGCTCCAGGTTCGCTTTGGACATCTGCCAACAGATGAGCCACCACGTCGCCGTCGATCCTCACTCCAACGCAGGCTGCCGGGTCGACGATCGCCGATCGCAGTTCTTCGGCATTCAGCGGCGTGACCGCAACCATGCCGCGGACGAATGGTTCCGCCAGATCGAGATTCCGGAGCGGCCGGTCGTAGAAATCAGCGCGGAGCGCGAGGATCACTGAAATGTCCCGGCGGGGCTCGGCAGCCAGACGGACGACTGCAGCGATGAAGCGATCACGAACCGGCGGGGTGACAGCGACGAAGAGATCCTCGAACTGGTCGACAATCAGGAGGGTCGGCTGGCCGGCCTCTCCGCAGACAGCGTGGACAACGCTCGCGGGATCAGTTTCGAGGCGTTCGAGCATGCCGTCGGGCGCCTCGCCACGCTGACGCGCAATGGCGCCTTCGAGGGCCTCGAATGGGTGCTTCCCCGGCTCCATGCGGACCACCTGGAGCACGACACCAGACCGCTCACTCCGAGCACGAAGGGCCGGGATCGCACCGGCGGCGATCAGACTCGACTTCCCACAGCCGCTCGGTCCGATGACGGCCACCAGACGACTCCCCGTCTCGAAACGGCCGAGGATCATTCCGACGACGCGTTCCCGGCCGAAGAAGTCCCCCGCGTCGTCCTCGGTGAATGGGGCGAGTCCGCGATACGGATTCCGGATCGAAGATCGGTCGATCCGGTCGACGGGAGTCGATACGGGCCCCGCCGCTTGGGGATCCTGGTTCAAGATCTGTTCCTCGAGCGTCCGGAGTTCTATCGAGGGATCGATCCCGAGATCCCCGACGAGGCGCTGCCGCGCCCGCCCGAACGCCTTCAGCGCATCTGCCTGACGGCCGGAGCGATAGAGGGCGAGCATCAGTTGCCCCCAGAGTCGCTCCCGATACGGGTCCTCGGACAAGCAGGCCTCCACCTGCGAGATGACGCTCTCATGCATCCCCGCCGCGAGTTGGAGATCGATCTCCACCTCGATCGCCGACATGCGGCGTTCGTCGTAGCGGAGCGCTCGAGCGCCGATCGCCTCCTCGTCCCGAAGATCGGCGAGGGCCGGGCCACGCCATAGGGCGAGCGCCTCGCGCACCGCATCGAGCGCCCCGGCCGGATCGGTGTCGGCGATCGACCGGGACACGAGCACGAGCGATTCGAACCGGTCGGCATCCAGTTCCTCATCGCAGACGCCCAGTCGATATCCGGGATCTACGGACTCGATCCGATGCGCACCGAGGGACCTTCGCAAACGCGAGACATACGCCTGGATCGATCGTCTCGCCGTGGGAGGGGGATCTTCACCCCACACGATGTCGATCAGCTGGTCGGTGGAGGTGACCCGGTTCGCGTTGAAGATCAGCGCGGCGAGGACGGTGCGCTGGCGGCGTCCGCCGAGTTCAATCGGCCCGTCTCCTGCCGACACCTCGAGGGGGCCCAGGATCCGGAAATCCATGTCACTTCGATCACACCCGCGTCCGGGGGCTCCGGCCAGGGTCCAAAGTCACCCTGTGGAACGACCGGAAACGGCCTCCGTTCGAAGCGCGCCGGCGAGATCCCCTCGATCCACAACCACGAACTCGTCGAGACCAAGCCACGACGCCATGACAGCAAGCTCCGAGGCCAACGCCCGTGCGACACGGATCCTGTCGTTGCCCGGTTCAAGATGTGCTGCCTGTACCAGGAGGCGGCCGCCCTTGCGGTCTGCCTTGAGATCCACTCTGGCAACGAGCTCTCCGTCGAGCAGAAACGGCAGGACGTAGTACCCGAATTGGCGATCATCCTTCGGTACGTAGATCTCGATCCGATACCGAAATCCAAAAATGCGTTCGACCCGCTCACGATTCCAGACCAGCGAGTCGAACGGGCTGAGGAGTGCCGTGCCTCCGGTCCGGCGCGGGATCACGACCTCCGGGTGGAGGTAGGCGGGTTGACGCCATCCTTCGACCTCGGCCTCGACAATCGCTTTTTCGGCGGCCAGGTCGGCGAGGATGTAGCGGGCCGTTGGAACGTGGAGGCGGTAGTAGTCGGCCAGGTCGGCCGCGGTTCCGACGCCGTGGTGCCGGGCGGCGAGGACGAGCAGACACCGGTAGGCCTCCGCTCGGTCGAGTGGCACCGCGTCGAGCACCCAGGCGGGGACCACCCGCTCGGGAAGGTCATAGCGGCGGCCGAATGTGTTCGTGCGGGTTGCGGTGATCCTGCCTGAGGCGAACAACCACTCGAGTGCTTGCTTGCCCGGCGCGTAGCCCCACCACGGGCCGCCGCGCTCCCCGGGATCCTCGAGGTCAGAGACCGTGAGCGGGCCGCGATCGGTGACCTCGCCAAGCACTCCCTCGATGTACCCGGGCCGCTCATCGAGGAGGCGGCGCACGCTCCCCCACGGCTTCATGTCAGCCATGCGGAAACGGAACGCGTGGTGGATGCCGACCGGGATCAACGAGGCCTCGTGGCCCCAGTACTCGAAGAGCTCCCCCGATCTCGCCGTCCACTGGTCGAGCGCCCCTCGGTCGTAGGGGCCGAGGCGTGAGAACAGCGGCAGGTAGTGGGAACGCTCGAGAACGTTCACCGAATCCAATTGGAGCAGCCCGATGTGGCCCAGGACACGCCGGAAGTGTCGAACGTCGACGCGGCCGAGCGGCCGGGGGGTTGTGAGTCCCTGGGCTGCCAGCGCGATCCGCCGCGCTTGGTCTCCGGTGAGCCGTCGTTGTTTCATGGTGGTGGGTCCTCAGGGCTCGCTACGCTACCGGCACATGGTTCGAACACTCAAGGCCGCGGCGCGGACATTCATCCTGGTGCCGATCTTCTTCTTCTACACGTTGTTCCAAGCCGCGAAAGTGCTCTGGGCTGGCCGACGCAGTAGCACCGGCCCGAAGACCGAGCGGAAGATGGAGCGGATCATCCAGCGCTGGGCGAGGCACTTCCTCAAGATCCCACCGATTGTGCTGACCGTCGAAGGCGCCGATCGTGTGGACCCGGACCGACGTTACGTCGTGGTCTCGAACCACACATCGAACTTCGATATCCCGGTTCTGTTCAGCGCAGTCCCGACACCGATTCGCTTCCTCGCGAAGAAGGAGTTGTACAAGATTCCGCTCGTGGGTCCGGGCATGGACGCAGCCGGGATCGTGAAGGTCGATCGCGGTGGCGCGGTCTCGACCAGGCAGGCGATCAACGACGCGGCGAAGGAGACCTTCCGCCGCGGGTACTCGTTGATGGTCTTCGCAGAGGGGACCCGCAGCCGCACTGGTGACATGGCCACGTTCCACAAGGGGGCGGCGCGGCTCGCAATCGACAACGGTGCAGACCTGCTGCCGGTGGTCATCTCGGGAACATTCGACATCAACCCACCGGGCTCGTGGTTCGTCTACCCGGGCAGCGTGACGGTCAGAATCCTGGATCCGATCGAGACCGACGACCTTACGTTCCAGGACATCACACCGCTGACGAACGAGATGCACGACCTGATGTCGAAGACCTACGAGTCGACGAGGGATGCAGCAACGTAGGGACGGGTCAGTCATAGATCCCTGTCAGCCACGTCTTCCCGCCTCTGACCTCGCACAGGAATGCACCGGCAGAGGTGACGATCTGATACTGATCTCCCGTCTCCTCCCCTCTCCACCAGCGTCCCACCCTCCTCCAGGGCCCAGCCCAGGATCGCACCGTCACCCACCGACTTCCCAGCCGGACCCGCGTCGGCATGCCACCATCCCATTCGATGTGGAAGGGTTGGGGTTCCGGCGGCACGAGCGTTGGCGAAGGGCCAGGGATTCGGCCCGGCCACGGCGCCTCCGGATCCCGTCGGGTGACCGGTTCCTCTCCCCAACGATGCCAGGCGACCCGTTCACGCGGCTCCCTTCCACCCTGCGGATGGGCCTGAAGGAGTTCGTCCCGACCGACGATCGCCTGTGTCTCGGCAAGTGCCCGGTGGGTCTCGGACGCTGCCCGGGCGTCCTCACCAAGCGCGAGCTGTCGTCCCGTTCCGGAGAGGTGAGCCGGTTCGATTCGAAGCGCTGCCAGGCCGCCCCGGATTCCTGCCCCAACACCGTCAATCCATGCCCGGAGTTGCCAACGCACCCGCTCGGCGATCGCCCGGTCATCCAACGGATCAGCACTCAGCCACGTCCGTGACCGGACCGTGCCATCCGCTGCCTCAGCCTCCACGGTGATCCGGAACGGCGCTGCACCGATCGATGCAAGGGCTTCAACGAGCCGACCGGCCATGGATCGGGCAACGAACGCAGCTTGCTCGAGGTCTTCGAGCGGAGGCGAGAATCGTTCTGAAACGGTGAGGTCGACCGGGAGATCTCGAGGGTTCAGGGCCCGATCTCGACCGGACGCGAGCCGATGAGCATTGAGGCCCGCGGTGCCGAACCGTGACGCGACGGTGCTTCTCGGGAAACGGGCGAGTTCGCCGAGCGTCGTGATGCCGAGCCATCGGAACGTAGCAACGAGTTCTTCCCTGCCGGCCGTTGCGATGTCGAGCGAGGCAAGGAACGCCTCGTCGTCCGCGACGAGATAGACCGGTGGATCACCCATCGCCGCGGCTGATGCATGTTTTGCGGCGAACGGCCCCTCAGCGAGTCCAATCCGGAACCCAGCGCCTGATACGCGATCGATCTCTTTGACCACCCGCTCGACCAGCGGACCCTCTCCACCGTAGTACCCGACAGCCCCGACAACCGGAACGAAAACCAAACCGGGTTCGACGACTTCGACGTTCGGGATGAGCTCTTCGATGGCAGCGACAACCGGTTCGAACGCGATCATCTCGGCAGAATGGTCGCGCTCGACCGTCACGACCAGAGGGCAGACCACCTCTGCCTCGCCTCTCCGCATCCCGCGACGAATCCCGGCAGCGAACGCTGCGGCGTTTACCGCTTCAACCCGACCGTCGGCGCCGATCGCCTGGCCGGGTTCATCCTGCGACGCTCCGGGTCTCCGCAGCGGCCACTCCGGATACCACACGCACAGCGTTCGAGCCATCGTCCTCCATCTCGATCGTTCGGGTCATCCCCCGCATGGTCTTCCCCGATGCCGTCAATACTGTCGTTCTCCGATCGATCCGACCGTGTCCATCCACGGCGCCGCTCCAGGAGATCTCCCGCGCTTCGAGCGTCAGGTGGGCGATACCCGCAGGCACCGTTCCATCGAGCGGTCGCAGCAGCAGCGTGGTCCCTCGATTCCTGGCGAGTGCCGCGAGTTTCCGGATCGATGCTTCCTTCGCACCGGCCGGGACTTCCGCCAACACCGCAGCCGCACCGTCGAGGAGGGCCGCCACGGCTCTCCCCCACCGGACGACATCCCGACAACGGGCGATCACCAGCCGCTCGGGTTCGATCCCCACCTCCCATGCCGCAACCGGACTCAACCAGCCCCGGACATCGAGGTAGGCAACCGACCCCGCCCTGGCATGGCCAGAGAGCATGACCAACCCCAGTCGGGTCATCCCAAGCCCCGCCTCCCCGGCAAGAACCCCAACCTGGCCGGGAGCAAGGGAAGGGAGAACAGAGCTCGGATCGATATCTGGCCCTTGGCTACCAGTCATCAGCTGCCAGCTGCCAGCTGAAGGAGAAGGACCGAGGGCGACTTCCAGCGTTCGTTGAGCTTCGGACTGGTAGCTGGTAGCTGGTAGCTCGTAGCTCATTCGCCGGCTCTCCCGTCGTTCACCGGCGATCTGCCGGACACATACTCTATCGAACATATGTTCGATCCGCAAGTGCGGTATCCTAGGGACGTACCAACGAGAGGAGTCGGTTCGTGTCGATTGCGAAGGTGGTTGAAATCACGTCTACATCCCCCGGGAGCTTCGAGGATGCGATCCGTAAAGGGATCGCCAAGGCGCAGCAAACCGTCAACAACGTCCGGGGAGCCTGGATATCTGAGCAGAAGGTCGTTCTCGCTGAAGACGGGACCATCAAGCACTTCCGCGTCGACATGAAGCTCACCTTCGTGCTCGAGGACTGACCACGCTCACGTCCCAGACGCGCGAAGCCCCGGGCAGCGCCCGGGGCTTCCGCTTGTTCTCGGTCGGTTCTCGCTAGGAGAGGCCGTCCTCGAAATCATCTTCGAACGAAACGACGGTCCGGCCTGGCTTGGCCTCGCCACCGCTGTCGTTGCTGCGGCCACTGCTGCGGTCGTTCCCACGGTCACGCTGTCCGCGATCACGTCCACGTCCACGTCCGCGGTCGCCGCGGTTCTCGTTGCGGTCGCTCCGACCTTCGTTTGAGTCGCTGCGTCGATCGTCACCTGAAGGCTTCGAGTCGCCGCCCTCGGGCGCCGCCGGGGCGCTGGCGAGGTCAAGGCTGACCTTGCCGCGGTCGTCGATCTCGCGAACGACAACCTCGACCTTGTCGCCGAGTGCGAGCACGTCCTCGACACGATCGATGCGCTTGCCGCCACCAATCTTCGAGATGTGGAGCAGACCGTCGCGGCCGGGGAGGATGTTGACGAAGGCACCGAACTTCGTGATGTTCACGACTTCGCCCTCATACGTCTCACCGACGTTGGCCTCCGGCGGGTAGCCGATGGCGAGGATCCGCTCCTTGGCGAGATCCAGCGATGTCGTGTCGGGGGCGCCGACGCGAATGGTTCCGTCGTCCTCGATCTCGATCGTGGCGCCGGTCTCGGCTTCGAGTTCCCGGATCGTCTTGCCCTTCGGCCCGATGACCTCGCCAATCTTGTCCTTCGGCACGGAGATGGCTTCGATCTTCGGTGCGGTCGGAGCAAGCTCCTCGCGGGGTGCCGGCAGCACGTCCGTCATCTTGCCGAGGATGAACAGCCGGGCATCCTTCGCCTGGCCCATCGCCGAGATGAGGACCTCGGCCGGGAGCGACTCGATCTTGGTGTCGAGCTGCAAGGCCGTGATCATGTCCTCGGTCCCTGCGACCTTGAAGTCCATGTCACCCAGCGCGTCCTCGGCTCCGAGGATGTCGGTGAGGGTGACGAACTCGTCGTCGTGGTTGATGAGACCCATCGCGATTCCTGCGACGGGCGCAGCAATCGGAACACCGGCGTCCATCAGCGAGAGCGACGATCCGCAGACCGAGGCCATCGAAGAGGAACCGTTCGACATCAGCACTTCTGAGACAAGACGGAAGGCGTACGGGAACTCCTCGTCGTTTGGGATCACCGGCAGCAGCGCCTTCTCTGCGAGGGCACCGTGTCCGATCTCCCGGCGCTTCGGTCCACGCATGAAGCCCGCTTCGCCCGTGGCGAACGGCGGCATGTTGTAGTGGTGCATGTAGCGCTTGGAGTCCTCGATGGAGATCGTGTCGAGCATCTGCTCCATCTTCAGCATCCCGAGCGTGGTGACGTTCAGGACCTGGGTCTCGCCGCGGCGGAAGAGTCCGGAGCCATGGGCTTCGGGGATCATTCCGACCTTGACGTCGATCTCACGAATGTCGGTGGCGCCGCGACCGTCGAGGCGGATGCCTTCGGCGACGACGCGTGAGCGCATGACCTGCTTCTGAACAGCGCGGTAGGCGGCCGATGCTGCCTTCGCCCCGTCGACGTCATCGTCGTCGAGTGCGAGCTCGGTCAGCACCGCTTCCTTCGTTGCGGTCTCGGCATCGAGGCGCTCCGTCTTGTCAGCGATGGTTCCGAGCGCTTCGAGCTTCGGCTTGGCGATCGCGGCGACGCGGTCGTACATCTCGGAGGAGTAGTCCTCGGAGATCGGCCAGTCGTACGCAGCGGCCGGTCCGACGGCGTCGAGCAGTTCGAGCTGCATCTCGATGAGCTTGGCGATGTAGCCCTTGGCCTCTTCGAGTCCACGGGCGACGGTCTCTTCATCGCTGGCCTGCTGGCCGTCCTGGACGAGTCGGTACCCGTCTTCGGTGGCACCGGCTTCGACCATGGCAATGTCGACTTCACCGTTCGAGTTCTTCTTGCCCGCGACGACGAGATCGAAGACGGCGCCTTCGAGTTGCTCATAGGTCGGGAACGGGACCCAGGTACCGTCGATGAGGGCGAGCCTCACGGCGCCGATCGGACCGTCGAACGGAAGCGAGCTCAACGTCAACGCTCCGGAAGCACCGTTGAGCGCCGGGAGGTCGTAGGCGTTGACAAGGTCGGCCGACAGGATGGTTGCGACGACGTGCGTGTCGTTGCGATAGCCCTTCGGGAAGTTCGGTCGGAGCGGGCGATCGATCAGGCGGCAGGTCAGGATGGCCTTCTCGGTTGCGCGTCCCTCCCGGCGGAAGAACGAGCCGGGGATCTTGCCGATGGCGTACATACGCTCCTCGACGTCCACGGTCAGGGGGAAGAAGTCGGCGCCGGGACGCAGCCGCGTCGATGCGGTTGCGGTAACGAGGACTTCGGTATCTCCGACACGCACCGTTACGGCGCCGTCGGCTAGTTGGGCAAGTTCACCGGCGCGGAATTCGACTTCCACATCACCGACGAGCCCACGAATGGCAGTCTCAGCCAATTGGATCTCCTTCGTTGGAGCGGCGACCAATTGGCAGTGGGCGGGTCTCGACGGAGCCGAGGTCCATCCACTGACAACTGGTACCACCGCATGGGTATGCGAGGGGGCGTCGAATACGCCGGAGGCGGCCCGAAAGCCGCCTCCGTCTGCGCTATCGGCGCAATCCCAGCTTCGCGATAAGCGACCGGTAGCGCTCAACATCTTGGTCGTTGAGATACCGGAGGAGTCGCCTGCGCTTGCCGACCATCATCAACAGCCCTCTTCGGCTGTGGTGGTCCTTCTTATTGACCTTGAGATGTTCGGTCAGATGGTTGATGCGTTCGGTGAGCAGCGCTACCTGGACCTCCGGAGATCCGGTGTCCGTAGCGTGCGAGCCAAATTCATCGACGACGGTTTGAGTGTCGTTCACGGAGGTTCTTTCCTTCGCGACAGAGTACGCGGGCGATTGCCCAGGCGGCATGGTAGCAGGCCCCATCGCTAACGATTCAATCCCTTTGGAATCATGTGCGGGGCCTCTCGGCCGTTCGGGGCCTCGGCTCTGGAGCGATCAGCCCATAGACCAGCGGTACTCCGACGGCAGTCACACCAACAAGCAGGATCGCCCCTGCCTCAAGACCCTCGTCGAGAATCCCGAGCTGCACGCCGAACTCGGCGAGGGCGATGGCCACCGAGAGCTGCCCAGACAGCAAGACGCCGGAACGAAGGGCGTCGTGCACACCGATCCGACGAAGCATGAGGATCGGGCTCGGAAGCATCTTCGCGACGATTGCAACAACGATCACCGCCACGGCCGTCGTGAGCACGGCGACATCGCCGAGTGCCTCGAGCGGAAAACGAATCCCAACGCTGATGAAGAACACCGGTATGAAGAACCCGAAGGCGATTCCGGAGAGCCGGGTCTTCAACGTACCCGTGTCACGGAACACGAACACGAATGCCGCACCAGCGAAGAACGCGCCGAGGATCGGGTCGATGCCGAGCGCGAGCGACAGCCCGACGAGCACGAACAGCAGGGCGAGGCTCGCGCGGATTCCCATCTCGTCGGGGTCCTCCGATCGGAACAGGCGCTCCGCCTTCTCCGGAAACCACCATGCCAGGCGACGCATGAAGACGAGCAGCGCCATGACGACGAGTACGAACGCCGGCACTGAGAGCAACCGAATCCCGTATCCGTGCTGCACCGCGACACCGAGGAGCACGAGCCCGAGGGCCGCCGCCACTTCGGCAATCGCACCGACTACGAGCACGACTTGACCCTGTTTCGTCGCCACAGCTCCGGCGGACCGAAGTGTCGGGATGATGATCCCGAGACTTGCCGCCGCCACCAGCAGCGTCATGAACAAGTGCTGCTCGATCGAGTCGAGACCGACCAAACCGAACCCAAACCATGCGACGACCGAGACAATCCCGAAATACAACAGGGCAACGACGACCGGACCTCGGCCATCCCGCTCGAGGCGGGCAAAGTCGATCTCGAATCCGGCCAGGAACATGAGGAGCAGCAGGCCCACCTCCGCAAGTACGAACGTGAACCCCTCGCTCGCAGCATCAGTTGCAACGAGACGGAGCACCGACGGTCCCACGAGGATCCCATAGATGATCTCGAGCACGGCCGGAGGCGCGCGAAGCCCCCGTGCAACGATGGGAAGCGAGAACGCTCCGATGCCGATGATGAGAAATGTGGCAGCACCAGGCACGATGTCGCTCGGGGCCACGAACGCCATCATGACGGCGGTAGTTGCGGGACGAGCACCACTGACGCTCCCGTTGCCGCGGTGACGTATGCCGCGAGTCCGGGTCTCAGCAGCGATACCTTCGAATCCGGCAACGCCATCACCAGGAGCCCACTCTCTTCGCCAATGCCAGCGAGTATGCGGACCGGGTTCCCCCGCCTCACGTGCCGGTTTGTTTGGACACCTTGGACAGCTGCTTCCTCGCGAAGCCAGACCGCAGCACGCCGTGCGTCACGCAACTCGTCGACACGTCCAACGAACGTCGGCGACATCACGAAGACTCCGACGACCGGAATCTCAGCGTCGTTGGCGAGGTCGATACCGCAACGGGCGGCTCGCTCGCCCGACGGCGTCGTGCGAGCAGGCACCGCCACAGAGCGGTAAGGGTGCGAACCGCGTGAGACGAGCAGCGCCACACCTGCCGCGTGGTACTTTCGAATGAGCCGAACGACCATTGCTCGCCGCGCCAGCGCATGCCCGCCCGGAGCGGGAACGCACACCGTCCCAATGCTCTCCTCCGCAATAAGCCGTCTGAGCGCGTCATCGAGAGAGCCGCTCACCGCTCGCATCTGAATCTCGATATCACGGGTCTGGTCCTCAATCGACTCGACGAGCGCTGTGAGGTTTTCGGATCCGTCAGGACGACCCGTCGCACCGGACTTCGGATGCAGAACAATGAGCCCTTCCGCCTGGGACAGACGAGCCATGTCGGCCGCCTCGAGAACGGCCGCCAGGTCAGCCTCGTCCTCGAGCACCACCGCAACACGCAGCCCGTAATTCTTCGGGAAGCGAGACTCACCGGCCGTGAACGTCCGGATGATGCTCTCGACACTTCGTGCGTGCCCGACCACCGTCACCCGATCTCCAGCCTCGAATCGAGTGTCGCCGTGCGGGACAATCAGAGCGCCGTCTCGCAGAACCGCTGCGACGATCCACGTGTCGGAGTGGGTATCGCGCAGAGCCGTCCCGCGAACGGAGGCATCCGGCGCAATCTGCAACTCGATTGCCTCGGCGAGGCCGTCGGCGAACGAGACCGATGAAACACGACGCGGCTCGAGGTGCACCTCGATGGATCGGGCCGTCCTCTCGGACGGCGATACCGTCACGACATCGGGCATCCGGTATTCCGCCAATCGAGAAGGGTCATTGACCACGGCAAGGATCCGTTCGACGCCTGCCATCTGCGCCGACCGGCACACTTCGAGATTGATGTCGTCATCGCCGGATGCGGCGACCACAGCGTCGGCACTCTCAATGCCCGAACGCCGGAGAACCACGGCGCTCGATCCATCCCCGAGCACCGGCGTGATCGCCCGATCGCGGGCTGCCAAGGCGAGACGATCGCCGTCGGTGTCGATCACCACGATGTGCCACCGAGCGCCCAGGCGTCGCAAGAGTGCCCTGGGAATGCTCCCAGCACCGACGACGATGGCATCCATGTCAGCCTCCCGCAGCCTTGTATGGCACGATGCTACCGATCGCCAGCGGGGTGAACCCGATCGATTGAAGGGGCGGCTTCCGGTGGGCAGTCGGTGGGGTACGGGCGTACCGCCGGGCTGGCCGTGCGGAACCGACCGATCAAGCGACCGAGCCGGCCCCATGCGCTGAGTGTGCCAACGGTCGGCAAGCAGGACGAACGGAGCGCAGTCCAGGAGCAGCGGGCCAGGCCGTTGGGGCCGAATGACCCTGGCCCGTCTCCGTCCGGGCGCGCAGACTTGGTCGAGTCTGGGGGTTCTGCGTGCGCAATGACCGGATTCGAATCGACCCCGAGTTTGATCCGCGACCTCAGGAGCAGCAAGGCCGCCGAACCGCGTGGCTCGTCGCGACCGCTCTCGTTGTGGGTGCCGCGCTGCTTGGCCTCTTCATGGTCGTCCCGTCGTCGCCGGACGGTGACGACACCATCGCCGTGGTGGCCTCGACATCGCCGACCGTCGCAGCAACGTCGACCTCTCCGTCCCTTGCTGCCGCGGTGGCATCGCCGCCACCAGCCACGGGGCCCTCTCCCCTGGCCACCCTTGGTGAGCCACTGTCGGAAGCGATTCCGGGATTCACCGATCAGGTCGTGATGCTCGCGACTCCCGACGAACGCTTCACCGTCGTCCGATGGGCCCCGTCCAAGAGCAGCACGGATGTGGTCCTCTCGATGGACCGTATCGCGGAGTACGGATGCTGGCCGGTTGGGCTCGATGCCTCCGGCGACTGGTTCGCGCGGGTCCAGCGCGACGACACGCTGATCGTGCATCACGTTCACGACACGCCAGGCGAGTCGTCGAGATCCGAGGCAATCGGCCTCAATGTGGGGTCGGTTGCATGGCACGAAACGGAGGCCGGCTCCGTGGCCTGGATCTCGTGCGCTCGTTCCGGTTCCGGTCCGTCAACCCTCTACGCGTTGAATGTGGCGGACTCGACGGCGAGTCCGACATCCGTTCGCGCGTTCGAGCAGGATTGCCAGGACGGAATCTGGCTGGAACGCTGGAGCGATGACGGAGCGCTGATCTCTACCACCAGCGATACCGAATTCGAGCAGATCCTCGTCGACCCCGACGGCGCCACGGTGGATGCCGACAGCCGGCGTTGGGCCTCAGTCCCCGGTCTCGATGACGACGCACCGGTCGTGGACCATGCCGCGTCTCCAGATGGGCGCTTCGTCGCCGCCATCGTCGACGAACACTGGGACGTCGAGATCCCCAAACTGTGCGTCATAGACGCAGAGAGCGGCGCCCTCGTCACCGAAGTCTCAGAGCACGGATCAGACATCGTCGCCATGACATGGTCGACGGGTGGACGCTTCCTCATCTACGAACTCTGGAACTTCGAAGCGGAGAGCGGCGGACTCGAGTGGTACGACACCGCGACCAACACGACGACGCGAATCCCGCTCACCGGAATCGTCGACGCTCTCAGGACGGCGAACCCCGGCTAGCACGCCAGCGGTCCGGTCCCCGAGCGGCCGCGTCCCCACGGAACCCGTAGCGATTTCGGTTTCGGCCAGACACACGATCCGATCTGGCGGGCCTCGGCTGCGATGCAGCCTGCAACGGTGTCGCTGTGCAACACCGAGTTGTGCGCCTCGCCCATCCGCTGCCACATCCCGATGAGACTCGGAAATCGTTCGAACATGCTGCCCCCGCCATCATCGAGGTCATAGACCCGCACCCCATCGGGTTGGTCGTGGAAATTCGTGAAGGCAGCATCGGGATTCCGGACAATGACCACTTCAACACCCGATCGTTCACCGAGACCGTTGCGAATGTCCCGGCATCCGTTCCACCGGCACCGCACGGGGTCGAAAAGGCCGTCGTCCGCCGTGTCGCCGTGGAACCACCCCAGGCTCTGCAGCAGACCGAGCGGGCCTCGCGAGATCGGCGGATCGAGGATGGTGGCGCCGACGACTGCCTCGACGCCCATCGACGGATGCTCATCCCACCGACCGACGACTTCGGTGATCACCGCTCCGCCCTTGCTGTGCCCGACCAGATAGATCGGCCGACCATCGGACCCCAGCGCCGCGAGGTAGGAGGAGAGGGCATCAGCGGCATCCGACGAGGGAGCGTGGCGTGACGCTTCGACCGGATCGGACGACGGCCATGCCCAGCGATAGTCGAATACCCGCATGTCCTCCGGACCGAGGCCAATCCTCCCAGCGAGGTCATCGAACCCGTGAGGATCGCCACCGTGGCCTGGAACATAGACGTAGAGAGGGCTGGTTTCGCCTCCAGTGGACTCGAACCTGCGGCGACGAGCGAGAGCGGCGGCAGCGATCGCCACCGTCCCGATCCCCGCACCGCCTGCCGGAGCGAGCGGAATCCTGGCCGGACCGCCGGACGATCGGACCGGCGATCCCGATGAGAGCCCAAGACCGTCACCGGGTGATCCGATGCCGTGTGCCTCGGCGGCGACCGGCACGGTTCCGTCGACCACAGGCGGGCCTGATGGGTGCACGCCCGCAACCGACAGGACGGATGCGGCAAAGACTGCTGCGGCAAGGAGGGTGCCAGGCACGATGGGATCCAATCCCGGGGAGTGCGGAGGGCATGTCCACGATGCAGGGCCGCTCCCCCGCCGTCAAGAGGTCCGTTCGTCCAGGATCACCGTCGCCGATGCGATGTCGTGGCGGATCTGGGTGAGGAGCCCGTCAATGGACTCGAACCGCAGCTCATCCCTGATTCGCTCGACGAAACCGACGCGGAGTTGCTTGCCGTAGAGGTTCTCATTGAAGCCGAGCACGTGCACCTCGAGCACCTGCTCGGTGCCGTCGAAGGTCGGGCGGACTCCAAGGTTGGCGACACCGGGGAGTTCGCGACCGTCGATGCCGACGGTGACGGCGTACACGCCGCTCTGAGGAACCGTCAGGGTCGCGGGCACCGAGACGTTCGCCGTCGGAACACCGAGTTGTCTCCCCCTCGCATCTCCTGGCACGACGATGCCCTCGACTTCATAGGGGCGACCGAGCATTGCGGCGGCGTCGGAGACGTCACCTTCCTCAATCCGGCAACGGATCAACGTCGAACGAATCTCCACGCCACCGTGTGTGGCGATCTCGACCACGTCGACCGCGAACCCGTGACGCTCCCCCAGCTCCTCGAGTGTCGCGGTAGAACCGCCCGCGCCGCGCCCGAAACGGAACCCCTCGCCAACGGCGACGAACCGAGCGTTCAGGCCATGGACCAGGAATCGTTCGACGAAGGCTTCAGGTGTCAGATCCCGCAACGTGACGTCAAAGTCCAGCACAGCAACCCGCTCGATTCCCGCGGCCTCGAACAGTTCGAAGCGACGCTTGAGCGTGCTCAGCCGCGTCGGGTTCACATCGGGGGCGAGCAGCGCAGCAGGATGAGTTCCAAACGTCATTGCGACGCGGGCACATCCGTGGTCGTGACGTCCAACCGCTTCGAGGACCCGCTTGTGCCCCCGGTGGACCCCGTCGAATACGCCGATAGCGACCGCGGACCCTCCCGGGATCGGACCCCACCCGGCAGCGTCCCCCTGGTAGATGATCATGCGGTCACGACCTCTGCCTTCGCCACCGGTCCCTCCATCCGATACATCCCAACCAGGATGCCGTCTGCCGTCAGCCGGAGCAGGCCCCCGTCGGTCAGACGTTCGCCTTCTGCGAGGTCCGCGATCGGGATGGCGGCGCCATTGCGGGCGGCCGGTACGAGCGTCACGGGAATCTCTCGGGACGGCACGTCGGCAAGGACCGCTTCAGTCGAGGCAACGAGGTCTGCCACCGTGCCATCGGCAACGGCGGCTGCAACGTCGTCGATCCGCACGGCGTCCGTCACACAGATCGAACCATTCCTCACTCGCCGCAGCGCCGTGAGGTGCGCTCGTCCTCCGAGGGCACGCGCCAGATCGTCGCCGAGGGTGCGGACGTAGGTTCCGGTGCTGCAGACGACATCGAAGGAGACCTCCGGGTAGTCCGAGGGAGCGACGTCGGTAATGCTCAGTTCGTAGATCTCAACCGGCCTCGCTTCTCGTTCGACGACCTCACCGGCTCGCGCCAGTTCGTACAACCGCTTCCCTTCGACCTTGCGCGCCGAGACCATCGGAGGAGTTTGGAGGATCGATCCGCGGAACCTCTCAGCGGCCGCTTCTATCTCTTCGCTGGTCACCGGCAGCGGCGCCCGTTCGATCACGGTTCCGTCGGCATCGAGTGAGTCGGTCGCGACCCCGAAGAGGGCGGTCGCCTGGTATTCCTTCGGGAGACCCTGCACGTACCGCAGAAGGCGCGTGTAGCGCCCGAGGCCGAGCACGAGGAGACCGGTCGCCATCGGATCGAGCGTCCCGGCATGACCGACCTTGCCTCCGATCAATCCCCGCACCTTTGCGACGACGTCGTGGCTGGTCCATCCGCGGTCCTTGTCAACGAGCAGGAACCCGTCCCCGACACCCGTCTTCTTCACTTCATCTGCCCCACGACTTGGGCGATCGTGTCATCGACGCTGAGCTTCGATGTGAATCCGGCTGCATTCCGATGACCTCCGCCACCGAAGGACTGGGCAATCCTCGCGACGTCGCACTCTCCACGAGATCGCAGACTCCCCTTCAACACTCCCGGCTGCACCTCTTTGAGAAGGCAAGCGACGCCTGCCTCACGAGCCAGCCGAACCAGATCGATCAGTTGGTCGGCATCCTCCCAGGCGATGCCCGCATCGGCGATGTCCTCCCGCCGCAGCAGCGCCCACACAAGGCCCGCTTCTTCATCCAGTTGGGCGCTCCCAAGCACCCGGGACACGACGGCGAAGTACCCAAACGCTGTCTCTTCGTAGAGCGCCTGCCCGATCGGCGCCGGCTCAACCCCGGCGTCGAGGAGGTCGGCGGCCATGCGATGCACTGCCGGACTGGTCGACGAATACTGGAACCGGCCCGTGTCGGTGACCAATCCCGTGTACAGCGCCTCTGCGATCGGTCGGGTGATCTCCCAGCCGAGGCGATCGAGGAACTCGAACACCAGTTGCGTCGTCGCTGCTGCCTCTGGATCGACAACCCGAACGTCACCAATCGTCCCCGGTGTGAGGTGATGGTCGATGACGAGAAGACGCCGTGCGCTCGAGACGGCTGAACCGACGGAGCCCACCCGATCGAGGACTCCGGTGTCGCAGACGATCGCGAGGTCCAGATCGGTCGGGAACTCCTCCGGTGGAACGAGCACGCTCTGATCGAGAAAACGGAACTCGGAGCCGAGGACGAACGGCTTCCCGAAGGAGGCAACGGCGTCTTTGCCCTCTCCCCTCGCCGCCAATGCGATCGCAACCATCGAGCCGATCGCGTCTCCGTCCGGTCGCACGTGGCCAACCACGCCGATCCGATTGGCTCGGTTCATCTCGGCGATTGCCGCATCCCATGCTTCTTCAGTCGGTGGCATCTGGAAGCTCCGGATCTGGGTCGAGTTCGTGGAGGAGGCGGTCGATCTTGAGGCCCTCACCGATCGCCGGGTCGAGACGGAAGGCTAGACGTGGGGTGTACTTCATCCTGATCTGGCTCCCTGCGACCGCCTGGATGCGCGGCGTCGCTCGTTCGAGCGCCTCGGCGGTCTGTTGAACCTCTTCGTCGGTGCCGAGCACGGAGTAGTACACGAAGGCAATCCTCAGGTCGGGTGAGGCGTCGACTCCGGTGATCGTCAGGAATCCGAGGCCCGGATCCTTCAGGTCGATCACCGCCTCGGCGATGACCTCGCGCAGCAGTTCGTTGACCTTGCGCATGCGTGGGCTGTCCGGTCGACTCATCGGTCCTCCTCATCGAGGTACGAGCGTCGGCTATCGAGTACCTCGATCTCCGTTCGCCGTTCAAGATCCCTGGCAATCGTCGCCAGCATCCGATCCACATGGCCCGGCGACTCGGACACCACGGCGATGCCGAGATCGGCACGCTGCCAGAGGTTCTGATGATCGACCTCGGCGATCGCGACCGGGTGGGCGGTACCGATATCGGCGATGATCCTCTTCAGCACGCGGCGCTTCTCCTTGAGTGATCGGATCCCGCGAATCCGGAGTTCGACGTGGAGGGCTCCGACGTCCACCCTGCGCCTCCTCCGCGTACGACCGCCGGTCAGGTCCTGGCGATCTCGTTGACCTCGTAGGACTCGATCGTGTCGCCTTCCTTGATGTCACGGAAGTTGGCCAAGCCGATGCCGCATTCGTATCCGGTTTGGACGGACTGCACATCATCCTTGAAGCGGCGCAACGATGTCATCCTGCCGTCGTAGATGACCACCCCTTCACGCACGAGGCGTGCCCGGGCATTGCGGTTGATCGAACCCTCGGTGACGTAGCAACCGGCGACCAGACCGAACCGTGGTGCACGGAAGACCGCACGGACCTCGGCGACGCCGAGGAATGTCTCGACCTCGTCCGGTGCGAGTTCACCGACCAACATCGATTCGATGTCGTCCAGGAGTTCGTAGATGATCGAGAACGTCCTGATGTCGATGCCGGCCTCTTTCGCGGCGCTTCTCGCTGACGCATCCGGTCGTGCGTTGAATCCGTAGATCAGTGCTTCGGAAGCCTCGGCGAGCATGACGTTGTTGGCGGTGATTCCGCCGACCGCGCCGTGCACAATCGTGACCGACGCGTCCTCCCTGGAGATCTTGCCGACAGCTTCGCGAATCGCCTCGAGCGAGCCGTGTGCGTCGGCCTTGACGACGATGCGGAGTTCCGCATGGTCGGAGGTTCTGAGTTGTTCGAGGAGCTGGGTGAGGCGCTCGGTCGCGGTCGGAACCGTCAAGTCCTCGCCACGCCTCCGTGCTGTCTGTTCCTCGGCCATCTTGCGGGCGATCCGCTCATTCTTCACGACCTCGAACATGTCACCGGCGAGGGGTACTTCGCCCCATCCGGAGACAACCACCGGGGCACTCGGACCCGCCGTCTTCAGCTGACCGCCGCGCTCGTCGAACATGGCGCGAACGCGGCCCGAGACGGTTCCGCAGACGATCGCATCACCCTTCTTGAGCGTTCCGCGCTGAACGATGACGGTAGCGACGGGTCCGCGACCGATCTCCAACTGGCCCTCGATGACCGTACCGACCGCGGGGGCGCTCGGATTGGCGGTGAGTTCTTCGACTTCGGCCACCAGGGCGACGATCTCGAGGAGGTCCTCGACGCCAGCGCCGGTCAATGCGGACACCTCGACTGCGGGAACGTCACCACCGA
The DNA here is from genome assembly GCA_963836085.1 of uncultured Actinomycetota bacterium. GTDB lineage: Bacteria > Actinomycetota > Acidimicrobiia > Spongiisociales > UBA5794 > JAHEEL01. Next base: position 175,998 of record CAWIHT010000002.1, on the reverse strand, counting down.
GGTCCTCAACCACGATGCCGTGCTGCGTCAACGCTCCCCGCACCGCGAACGGGTCAGCAGTCTCGAGGTCCATCTTGTTGATGGCCACAATGATCGGAACATCGGCGGCCTTGGCGTGGTCGATGGCCTCCACGGTCTGCGGCATGACGCCGTCGTTGGCGGCCACCACGAGAATCACGAGGTCGGTGACGTTCGCTCCGCGGGCACGCAGAGCGGTGAACGCCTCGTGGCCCGGGGTGTCGATGAATGTGATGGTGTTGTCGCCGCTCGTGACCTGATAGGCACCGATGTGCTGGGTGATGCCGCCGGCCTCGCCGGCGACCACGTCGGCGGTCCGTATGGTGTCGAGCAGTTGCGTCTTCCCATGGTCGACGTGGCCCATCACCGTGACGACGGCAGGCCGCGACTTCAGGCTCGCCGGATCGTCGTCATACTCGACGACGTGATGCGTCGGACCCTCGTCTTCTTCTTCGATCTCTTCTTGCTCGGCGACTAGGAGCTCATACCCGAACTTCCGGCCAAGCTCCTCGATGGCGTCGGTCGGAATCGTTCCGCCCGCCGGCACCATCTCACCCATCTCCATGAGCGCCTGGACGATGAGAACCGTCCGGGTCTTGATCATGCGGGCCAGTTCGTGGGTCGTGAGACCGGGTTCGACCAGGAGAACGAGTTCGTCGCCGGGCTCGTCGCCTTCGATCGTTTCCACGTCGTCATCGGCTTCGGCGGCTGCCTCGGCTTCGACTTCGGCCTCGAATTCCGCTTTGACTTCGACCGCGGCTTCCGCCTCGACCTCCGCTTCCGCCTCGGTGGTATCAGCCGTGTCTTCGTACGACAGTCGGACGAGGGCCACCGCGTCTTCGTCCAGACCTGACGAAGCCGTCTTCACCTCGATCCCGAGCTCCTGAGCGCGCGTCAGCACATCCTTGGACTCGAGCCCAAGGTCTCGTGCGAGTTCGTAGACCCTTTGCTTCGCCACTCAGTTCTCCTCGTTTTCTTCCCCGGCCTCGACCGCGTCCTCGTCCGCGTCCACCGGTTCGTCGACGACGGCGACCTCAACCTCGAGGTCGTCCTCCGTCGCTGTGATCTCTTCGACGACGGTCTCGTCAACGGCCTCTTCAGCCGCCTCCACAGCGACCTCGTCCATGGCTTCTTCGACGGCCTCTTCGACGATCGCCTCAGCCACGGCTTCTTCGGCGGCGGATTCCTCGACGATCTCGGTGGCTGCCTCCACCACGAGTTCTTCTTCCTCTTCGATGTCGAGGCCCAGGTCCTGGCTCTCGGAGCGGATATCGATCCGGTAGCCGGAGAGACGGGCCGCAAGTCGGGCGTTCTGCCCTTCCTTGCCGATGGCGAGCGATAGCTGGTGATCGGGGACGACCACTTCGGCGGTCCGTTCGTCCTCGTCGAGACGGACTTCCTTGACCCTGGCGGGGCTCAGCGCCTCAGCGATGAATCCCTCGGTGTCGTCCCGCCACTCGACGATATCGACCTTCTCTCCCCGGAGTTCGTTCACGACCTGACGAACACGTGAACCCCTGGCGCCCACGCAGGCTCCAACAGGGTCGACGTTTGGGTCGTTCGAGGCCACAGCGATCTTGGTCCGGTGTCCCGGCTCACGAGCGATCGCCCGAATCTCGACATCTCCGTCGACAAGCTCGGGGACCTCGAGTTCGAACAACGAACGGATGAACTCGGGATGGCTGCGCGACACGACGATCTGCGGCCCTTTGCCCTCGCCCCGCACCTCGAGGATGTACCCCTTGACACGATTGCCCCGCTCGAGACGCTCGTATGGGATGCGCTCCGATGACGGCATGATGGCCTCGGCATCGCCAAGATCGAGGATCGCGTAGCGGTGGTCCGACTGCTGGATGATCCCCGTGATGAGGTCGCCCTCGCGCCCCTCGTAGAGGTCGTAGACCTGCTCGCGTTTCGCGTCGCGCAGACGCTGGCGAATCACCTGTTTCGCGGTCTGAGCGGCGATCCTGCCGAAGTCCTCCGGCGTGTCTTCCCACTCCTCAACGACGTTCCCATCCTCATCGAGATCCTGTCCGTAGACCAGGATCTCTCCGGTGTCGGCGTCAATCGTGACGCGTGCCTCTTCGGCGGCGCCGGGCGTGCGCTTGTAGGCCGAGACGAGTGCGTTCGCGAGCGCGTCGAGAATCGTGTCCGCCGGGACACCCTTCTCTCGCTCGAGGAGCTCCAACGCGTCCAACAGGTTGTAGTCCATCGTTGCCTCTCCCTACGCCTTTTTCCCAGGCTTCTCGCCCTTTTTCCATACAAACACGGTGCGTGCCGACGAGATATCGGTCATCTCGATGCGTCGGTCGGTACCGTCGACGTCGACGACAATCTCATCGGCGTCGGCTGCGACGAGAACACCACGGTGGTGCTTGTCGTCTTCGATCTTCCGGAACGTCTTGATGTGCACATCGCTCTTGAGCGCCTTCTGGAAGTGTTCCGGTCGGCGAAGCTTCCGCTCGAGCCCGGGTGACGTCACTTCAAGCGTGTACGCCCCGGGGAACGGATCATCGTTCTCGATCAGCCGCGAGATTCCCCGCGAGAGATCCGTGAGCCGATCGAGTCCGAGCGCGTCGTCGGAGTCGACGACAACGCGCAGCAGCCTGCCACCTCCAAGGACCTCGACATCGTCGAGTTCAACGCCCTCGGCGGCAACATATGGGCCCACAAGACCCCAAATCTGTTCCGCGATATCGGCCACGCCCGGTGCTCCTCAATGCGTACATCACACAACGAGGCGGGCCAGGCCCACCTCGACTCGTACTCCCGTTGCAGACTGGAGTATAGGCAAAGCAGCACCCTGTCGGCGGAGTGAACGCGGCGACGTGCAGCGCTCCAGGCCAGCCCATCGCCGACCCAGCGACCGTTCATCGACGACGAACGCAGGTTGCGCTCGCTACTTCGTGCTACTGCTTGCTCGTTGCGACCTGCTGGGCTACCACTTCGACAGCACCCTCCACCGGGAGTTCGGAGCGGTCTCCGGTACTACGCACCGACAGTTCCACGACCCCATCAGCGAGACCGCGGGGTCCAACGGTGATCCGGTACGGGATCCCGACCAGTTCGGCGTCGGCGAACTTCACGCCCGGACGCTCCTTCCGATCGTCGATCAGCACGTCCACCCCGGCGGCGCCGAGATCGTCGTACAGGCGGTTCGCCACCGTCATCGTGTCCTCATCATCGGTCTTGACGACGGTGATGACCACTTCGTACGGAGCGATCGAGACCGGCCAGACGATCCCCTGATCATCGTGGTTCATCTCAACCGCTGCCGCGAGATTCCGCTCGACACCGATGCCGTACGAACCCATGACGAGGGGGACCGGGACGCCGTTCGTGTCCAGGACGGTTGCACCAAGCGCTTCTGAGAACTTGGTACCGAGCTTGAAAATGTGGCCGGCTTCTATCCCCTTGAAGAGTTCGAGGGGTTCACCGCACTCGGGGCAGCCATCACCGGCGACCACGGTACGCAGGTCCAACCACTCCGTCACCGCGATATCGCGACCGACGTCGACGCCCCGCACGTGGTGGTCATCGAGGTTCGCGCCGGTGACCATGTTTGCGCGCTCGGCAAGTTGGAGGTCGGCGAGGATACGGGGTCCTTCAACACCAACGGCACCGAGGCTTCCGGCGTCTGCACCGAGCAGCGCCCGGATCTCCTCCGGGTGACCGGGGCGAATCTCGACGGCTCCGGTACCGTCCAGCAACTTCTGCTCATGGAGGTCATGGTCACCGCGTAGCAGCACCAAGACCGGTTCGTCATCCAGTATGTAGACCAGGGTCTTGATCTGACGATCAGCCGAAGCCCCACCCTCGAATTCGACGAGATCGGCGATCGTACGCACACCCGGCGTTGGGAATTGCTCCACGGCATCAGGACCTGGCTCGTCATCGACCCGTGGAATGGTCGATGTGGCTCGCTCCACGTTGGCGGCGTAATCACAGGCCGGGCAGTAGGCGACGTCGTCTTCACCGGCCGGCGACGGCACGATGAACTCGATTGAGTCCGATCCACCCATCGCCCCAGAGGACGCTTCCACGGGGATCGCAGTGACGCCGATGCGTTCGAAGATTCTCGAGTAGGCGGCGAAGTGGCGATCGAACTGCAGATCGAGTCCTTCTGTGTCGAGGTCGAAGCTGTACGAGTCCTTCATCGTGAACTCGCGGACACGGAGCAGACCCGCCTTCGGGCGGGCCTCGTCCCGGAACTTGGTCTGGATCTGGTACCAGAGTTGTGGCAGGTGCTTGTAGGACGTCACTTCCGTGGCGATTGTGGTGAAGATCTCCTCATGGGTCGGGCCGAGCACGGCTGCGCCACCACGCAGGTCGTTCAGCTGAAAGAGGATCTCGCCCATGGTCTCGATGCGGCCGGTGCGCTCCCAGATCTCGCGCGGGTGCAGAGCAGGTAGCAGCAGCTCCTGGCCGCCGATCGCGTCGATCTCCTCTCGGATGATCGCCATGATCTTCGAACGGACCCGGTAGCCAAGCGGCAGTAGCGAGTACACGCCGGACATCAACTGCCGGATGTAGCCGCCGCGGACGAGCAGACGGTGGCTGACGGCTTCCGCGTCGGCCGGGTCGTCTCGGAGGGTTGGGATGAACGCCTGTGACCAACGCACGCACTGACTCCAGTGATCTCGGGGGCTGCGGAGGATAGTGGCGGTGGCTCGTGTCAGTCGACGGTCAGCCGGTAGGCTCCCGGACCACTCGCGTTGTTGTCTCCAACGACGACGAAGAACGTCCCGGCCTCGCGTGCGGTGAACACGATCCGCGGGTTCGATCCGAAGAGGCCGCCTCCCGAGTCGTCATCGATTGCTTCGAGATAGCCGAGGCCGTCCGGACCGTCGATCATCAGGACCGGGTCGAAGGTGATCGCGTCCACGTCCACGGTGATGGCCTGCCCCTTCCCGAGATCGACCAGGTACCAGTCGTAGTCCCCCGGGTAGTCCACGTTGCCGCTGATCGCGGCATTCCTGGCGAGGGAGCGGCCGTCGTCCGGGTCCGGCCACGGCGTGAGCTTGATGTTCGAGCCGAGCTGAGCCCGTCCGGCGCCGGACAGATTCTCGACCCTCAGCATGTACGGACCGGTATACGAGATCAACTCCTCGATCCGCTCCTCCCCTTCGCTCGTTTCGTCGGCTGCTGCAACATCGATCCCGTCGATGGTGCTGAGGGACAGCGACATATCCGCATCACTCGACACGTCGAAGAAGACGTCGGTGTACAACGGTTGCTCGAACACGAAGATGTACTCCTGCCAGATGCTCCCGTACTCGAGTTTGTGGAAGTCGGCCCCGTTCGCCGGCGGAGGCAGGCGGCTGCCCAGCCCGCCGACCGCCGATCCTGACCGCATCCGGTCGATCGCCTGGGCTGCATCCCCGAGCGATCCGGAGAGGCCGAATTCCTCGATGAACTTGAAGTTGGTGATCCCGATGACCGTCCCATCTGCGTCGACGAGCGCTCCGCCGCTCTGACCGCCCGCCACGGTGGTATCCGACTGGAGGAACGACCACTCGCCGGCTTCCCATTCCCTCGTGCGGGAGAGAATCCCCTCGGTGATCGTCGGCTCCGGGAACGCTTCCGACTCACCGGGGTAGCCAACGAGATAGACGGGGCTGCCGAGTGGCAGGCTCTCGCCGTCACCGATCGCTACGGGCGGCGGCAGGCTCGGGGTTCCGCCAACGTCGATGATGGCGAGATCGGCAAAGAGGTCGGTACCGACGACGGCCGCGTCGCGAATCTCGGTTCCGTTCGGGAACACGACACGGACGACGTCATAGGGCCACACGACGTGTGCTGCGGTCAGGATCGTTGACTGGTCGATGAGGATCCCGCTGCCGCCGGCGATGACGGTCTCGATCGAAGCGATCGACGGTGCGACCTGCTCGTAGATCTGTTCGGCGGTAGCACGCTCCCGAGGCGCCGTTGGCGCCGCCACCTCGGTGGTGGAGACCGGAGCCGGCGACGTCGGTTCAGTCGCAGACGTGCACGCCGAGACGGCAACGGAACAAGCGACAAACGCCCCGAGCCAACGTCGTGGCCTCAATCCAGATCACCGGCCGCGACGTCGGCAACACTCGCCCGACGCTCCGCAGCGCGGTTCGCATCGCCCTGCATATCGAGGAGTTCGATGCGTGCCTCTTCGGCCAGGTCGGCCGCAGACACATCAGCAGCAGCGAGCCTGGCCTCGACGCCTTCTTCGACGAGTCGCTGTGCCTCGTCGAGGAGCGCTTCGACCATGTTCTCTTCGTCGACGACGCGCACGACCTGCCCCTTGATGAAGAGGTGTCCCTTCCCGCGCCCGGCGGCAATCCCGATGTCGGCCTCTCTGGCCTCACCCGGCCCGTTGACGATGCAGCCCATGATCGCCACCTGGATAGGTAGCTTGGCTGCTTCGAGGGCCGCGGTCGCCTCTTCGGCGACCTTGATGACGTCGACGTCTGCCCGGCCGCACGATGGGCACGCGACGAGGTCGAGGCCGGTACGTTCCCGCAGGCCGAGGTACTCGAGGAGTTGACGTCCCGCCTTCGCCTCTTCGACCGGATCAGCAGTGAGCGAGAAACGGATTGTGTCGCCGATGCCTTCGAGCAGCAGCGTGGCGATTCCGGCAACCGACTTGATCAGCCCGCCGGGGGGTGGGCCCGCTTCCGTGACGCCGAGATGGAGGGGGTACTCAACCCGCTCAGCGAGCAGGCGGTACGACTCGACCATGCGGGGTACCGACGAGTGCTTGACGGAGATCTTGATATCGTGGAAGCCGACGTCTTCGAGATAGCGAATCTCCTGTTGGGCCGACCGGACGAGCGCCTCCGGGACCGGCGCGCCAAATTCTTCGAGGAGATCCTTGTCGAGCGATCCCGCATTGACCCCGACCCGGATCGAGACGCCGGCTTCGGCGGCGGCTCGTGCGACGGTCTTGATGTCTTCTTCTTTGCGGATGTTCCCCGGGTTCAGACGGAGGCCGGCGACGCCGGCCTCGAGGGCGGCGAGGGCGAGGCGGTACTGGTAGTGGATGTCTGCGATGATCGGGACCGGGGATCTCGGGACAATCTCCGCCAATCCCTGGGCGGCCTCCGCATCGTTGCAGGTGATACGAACGATGTCGGCCCCCGATGACCGCAGGGCGTAGACCTGGGAGAGGGTGGCGTCGACGTCTGCCGTCTTGGTGGTCGTCATCGATTGGACGCTGATCGGGGCCCGTCCCCCGACCTTCACATCCCCCACAAGGACCGGCCGCGAATCCCGACGTTCAATTCCCATGCCGCCAATGCTAGGGAGAACGCGGTTCGAGTCGCGGAGTAGCCGAGTGTTTGCCTCGCCCACAAAGTGGGAGTGGGGCGAGCACCGGCCGCGAGGTCGGAACGCAGCGGAGAAGGCTCTGGGAGTCCGAGTCGCGGCAATGAGGCCCGCCGCGCCTCTCGTTCGCAGCTGGCAGCTCTCTACAGTTGCAGTGGCTTGAAGATGTCGAGGTAGACGCCCATGAGACCCACCGTGATCAGGAACACCACGACGACGGCCGCAACCGGCATCAGCTTGCGGATGTCGGGGACGCGGCCCCGGACCTTCTCGTAGAGGGCCACCGCGAAATGCCCGCCATCGAGCGGGTAGAGCGGGATGAAGTTCAAGATACCGACGAACACGTTGACGAGGGCGAGCATCATCAAGGTGCTCTCCATCGGCCCGGCAAGTCGGGCCAAACCGATCGGACTGATCGGGCGTACCTCGTTGAGGACCTCTTCGTCTCCGCCGAAGACGGACATGATGAGCTCCGGGAATCCGATGACCATCCGCCACAGGCCGTAGACGCTCTGGGCCGCGGCCTCGGCGATCCCGCGGTATGCGGCGCCGACAAGACCGAACACACCCGGGCTGGTGCGTTCGATCTCGGGTGCGGCCCCGAAGTACCCGATCTCCTCGTAGACCACTTCTCCCGAAGCATCGGTGACGACCTCGCCATCGACCACGACGGCCCGTTCGCGGAAGGCGAGGGTGGTCATCGTTTCTCCGGCCGTGCCGGCGCGTTCGTAGCCGATCAGGACCGTGGCTCCCCCGTCGACGCTGACCCGATCGACGAAGTCGTCCCACGACGAGACGGGTACGCCCTCGTATGAGACCAGGACATCCCCGGCCTCGAACCCGGCGTTCACGGATGGCGACGCGTCGCCGGACGGTGTCGTCGGGGCAATGGCCGACAACGTGAGCGTTGGAATCGGGTCACCGGCTTCGTCGGTCGCCACTTCTCCCCAGATCGCAAAGACGACGACGAGAAGAATCGTCGCCATCACGAAGTGGCTGAACACACCGGCAAGTACAACGACCGACTTCTTCCAGAACAAGGACTCGCGATACGTACGGCCCTCATCTTCTGGTGCGACCTCCTCGAAAGGATTCATGCCGATGATCCGGACGTATCCTCCGAGCGGAATCGCCTTGATGCCGTACTCGGTCTCTCCGCGGACGGTGGACCAGAGGCGGGGGCCGAAACCGAAGAAGGCCTCGGTTGCCTTCATCCCGAAGCCCTTCGCAGCCACGAAGTGGGCGCCCTCGTGCACAACGATCATGGCGACGATGCCGATGATCATGACTGCGGTACCCATCAGCGGATTCCCATCGTCGATTTCATGTGTTCAAAGCTACCGGTGGCCTTCAACTATCGAGCGGTTCGAACGGCGATCGACTCGCGTGCTGCCGAGCGGCCGGACTCGTCGGCGGCGAGCGCTGCCGCCAGCGTCGGAATCGGCCCATCGGGGACGGTATCGAGCGCCTCTGCTACGACTTCGACGATCTCCGTGAAACCGATCTGGCGTTCGAGGAATGCCGCCACCGCCACTTCGTCGGCGGCGTTGAGCACCGCCGGCCCGTTCCCTCCCCGCCGGCCGGCGGCATATCCCAGGTCGAGTGCCGGAAACCGCTCACGATCCGGGGCCGAGAAGGACAGATCTGCTCCGACTAGATCAAACGGTTTGGCGATGCCGGTGACGCGTTGCGGGGCAGTCAGCGCCTGTTGGATCGGCTTGCGCATATCGGGTGGTCCCATCTCCGCCTTCACCACGCCGTCGTCGAACTCCACCAGCGAGTGAACGAAGCTCTTCGGATGGATCACGACATCGATCTGGTCATATCCAAGGCCGAACAGGAAGTGGGCCTCGATCACCTCGAATGCCTTGTTCATCAGCGTTGCCGAGTCGATCGAGATGCGTCGACCCATGTCCCAGGTGGGATGGGAGAGCGCTTCCTCAACGGCGACGTGCGTCAGGTCGATGCCCGGGCGTGCATGGAACGGTCCCCCGGATGCGGTCAGGATCACCCGGCGCACGCTGCCGGCTGGCTCCCCGATGAGGCACTGCCAGATCGCGGAATGCTCACTGTCCACGGGGATCAATTCGCCTTCCGTCGCTTCCAGCGCTGCCATCACCAGCGGTCCTCCGGTGAGCAGGCTCTCCTTGTTCGCCAGGCCGAGGCGGTTGCCCGCTTCAAGTGCGGCGAGTGATGATGCGAGCCCGGCTGCACCCACGATGCCGTTGATGACGGTGGTACCTGGCAGGGCGGCGAGCGCGGTCACGGCCTCGGCTCCGAACTCGGCTCTCCGCTCAATAGACGGATCTACCTCGCCGGAGGGCGGGGTCGCGACTGCGATGTGGGCCTCCGGATACCGCTCGGCAAGGGCAGCGAGGCCCGGCGAAACGGATCCGGTCGCTATCGCCACCACCGGACAGTTCAAACGATCTGCGACCTCGAGCGTCTGTGCACCGATCGAGCCCGTTGCCCCGAGGACGACGATCGGGGTCAGAGCAGGCCGGCCCACACGAAGACGGCCCATGCGGCGGGCACGACCGCGATGATCGCATCGATCCGGTCGAGGAGGCCACCGTGGCCCGGCAGGATGGATCCCATGTCTTTGATGTCGAGCGAGCGCTTCGCGACCGACACCGCGAGATCTCCGAGGGGAGCGAACACCGCAACAACAGCACCAAGCACGAGCCCGGTCGGGAGATCGATGGCTTCGATGAAGAAGCTCGCTCCAGCTCCGGCGAGAAACGCCATGAACGTGCCCCCGACGAAGCCTTCGACGGTTTTCTTGGGAGAGATCGTCGGAGCGAATGGCCGCCGGCCGATCGACGACCCGACGAAGTAGGCGGCGATATCAACGAGGGCCACGATGGCAACCACCGTGAGCACGAGCAACTGGTAGTCCTCGGCGGCAATGATCGGGAAGGCGAACGATCCGAATCCGCCTATCCAGCCCGCGACCAGAACGGTCAGAGCGAAACCGCTGACGGCGCCCACCCGGCGTTGGCTGACGGCGCCGTACAGCAAGATCACCGTGGCGAGGAGCCCGAACGCGATCGGGATCGCGACCACCCCCCACACAACCGCACCAATCCCGGCGGCGATGATACCGATGAAGCCAAACACCGACATCGGCTTGAATCGGCGATGCATGAGTGCGCTGTAGAACTCCCCGGCCGCCACGACGAACGCCGCCAGAGCGAGCACGGTGATGGCCGGGCGCCACAGGAGGGAGAGCAGGAATGCCGCAACAAGAGCAACACCGGTGCCGACGCGGAGGAGGAGGTTCGATGCCTCTTTCGGGGGCGCCGGGATTGCGGCATCGCCTTCGCCCGCAGCCACGACGTCGTCGAACCCGACAACACCGGATTCGAGTCCGGGGATAGCGGCGGACAACGCTACTTGCGCGGTGTCTTGGGAATCTGCGGCCACCATTGCGGCCGCAAGGTCCTGGTGCTCACGCGTTGGCTTGTGCTTGTAGTCGTCGTCGTCGAAATCGCTGAAGTCGAACACCTCACCGTCGCTGCCCAGGTCGGTTGCGTCTTCGAACGGTGCCCCTCCGCCGACGATCGGCACGTCGCCGGTGTCGTCATCGTCACCCTCGTCGCTGGTCGCGTCCTCAACGATCGGATCTGGACCCGTCGGGTCCGGCGCGATCGGGTCCGGCGATGCATCGGCACCGTCCGGTCCGGATCGCGTCGTCGATGCAGCGATGGGTACGACCGGGAGCACCATGAGTTCGTCCGGATCAACAGCCTTGGGCTCAACGTCTGACTCGTCGGCGAGAGGTTCATCGGCATCGACGGGGGCGGCCGGTTCCTCGGGTTCGGCTTCCTCCTCGACGGCGTCGCTCCCAACGGAAGACCCGGTATCCACGACCGAATGAGCCTCATCGACTTCCGGCTCATCGTCCTCCACGGTCTCTTCCGGATGCTCGACAGGCACTTCGTCGATTGCCGCCTCACTCACCGGTCCGTCGTCAACGATCTTGCCGTCGTCTGAGGATTCCATGTCGCCATCCCCAGCACCGTCGCCCTCGTCGAGGAAGAACTCGATCGTATCTTCGTGTGGTTCGTCATCGACGTCGGAGACATCGACCACATTGGAAGGTTCATCGGCGACGGGAGAGGTAACGATCGACATATCTCCGACGGACGTGTCGGTCACGTCAACGACCACATCCGTCTCGCCACCATCGTCGAGATCGTCGGCCGCGCCGTTGGTGAATGCCACCCAATCAGCAATCTCCGCGGCTGCGTCGTCTTCGTCGTCGGTGAGCGCCGCGTATGGATCGGCGTCGTCAAGCCAGCCGTCGAAGCCCGGATCGGACTTCGCAGGGTGCGGTTTCAGGTCGTCGGATGCCTCGGGCAGTTCGAGTTCGTCAGCTGAGTCGGAGTCGTGTTCATCCATGACCCCTGACAGTACCTCGGAGAACGGTTCGAGCGGGGCATCTGGGGCGCCACCGTCGCCTTCGATGACGCCGTCGGTCTCGGACGACGTCGATGTTGCGTCGTCGTCAGACATGGGGTCGTCTTCGGTGCGCATTGGCAGCCTCCGTCAGACCTCGAGCAGTTCTTCTTCTTTGGCCAGGAGGGCCTCATCGAGCCGCTCGATGTGTTTGTCCGTCATGGTCTGCAGCACCTTCTCAGCCCGCCGGACGTCATCCTCAGAGACGTCTTCCGACTCGAGGTGGTCCTTGGAGTGGCGACGGACGTTGCGAATAGCGATCCGTCCATCTTCAGCAAGGTTGCGGACGACGCGGATGAGCTCTTTGCGGCGCTCCTCGGTGAGCGAGGGGAACGCGAGCCGGATCACGTTGCCATCGTTGGATGGGTTCAGACCCAGGTCGCCTTCCTGGATGGCACGCTCGATGGCCGGAATCGCCGTCTTGTCGTAGGGCTGGATCACGAGCAGCCGCGCTTCCGGCACGGAGAATCCGGCGATCTGTTGGAGCGGAGTCTGCGTCCCGTAGTAATCGACGGTGATCCGGTTCAGCAGGCCAGGGTTGGCGCGACCGGTGCGGATTCCGCCGAATTCGTGGATCGTGTGCGCCACCGCCTGATCCATCTTGTGATCGGCATCTTGCATCACTTCGTTGATCACGGCGCCTCCTCAGCGAACCAGCGTTCCGACATCCTCTCCGCGTACCGCCCTGACGATCTCGCCAGGACGGTTCATGTTGAACACGCGGATCGGAAGGTTGTTGTCCATGCACATCGTAATGGCGGTGGCATCCATCACTCCAAGCTGACGCTGGATCGCGTCCATGTAGGCGACGTCGGTGAGCAGCGTTGCGTCCGGGTTCGTCACGGGATCCGAGTCGTACACCCCGTCGACTTTGGTGGCCTTGAGTACGGCTTCGGCGCCGATCTCTGCGCCACGCAAGGCGGCGGTGGTGTCCGTCGTGAAGTACGGGTTACCGGTGCCGCCGGCGAAGATGACAACGCGGCCCTTCTCGAGATGCCGAATTGCCCGGAGCCGGATGTACGGCTCGGCAACCTGCTGGATCGTGATCGCCGTCTGGACCCTCGCAGGCGATCCGGCGCGTTCGAGCGCGTCGCGCAGCGCCAAGGCGTTGATGACGGTGGCGAGCATGCCCATGTAGTCGGCGTTGGCCCGGTCCATGTCTCCCGCGGCCGTCGAGACCCCTCGGAAGATGTTGCCGCCACCTACGACGACACCGATCTCGTAGCCCTCACCGTGCACGACGGCGATCTCTTCGGCGACCCTGGCGACGATGGTCGAGTCGATCCCATACTTGGTTGCCGGATCAGCGAACGCCTCTCCGGAGAGTTTGAGAACGACCCTTCGCATCAGCCTTCCTCGCCGACCGCGAGCCTCGACATCTTGGTGATACCGATGTTTTCGCCCATCTTCGCTGCGAGTTGCTTGACCAGCTCGCTGACGGTTCCCTCGAAGACCTCGGTCTTGATGAACTCTTGGTCGTACAACACGTTGTCGGCGTAGAAGCTGTTGATGCGCCCTTCGACGATCCGCTCGACGATGTTCTCGGGCTTGCCCTCGTTCACTGCCTGGGCGGCGATGAGCCGCTTCTCCTCGGCGACGACGTCTTCTGGAACGTCTTCCCGGCTGATCCACTTGGGCTGAGCGGCGGCAATGTGCATTGCCAGGTCGTTGGCGACCTGCTGGAACTCGTCGCTCTTGGCGACGAAGTCGGTCTCCGATGCGAGCGCTACCAGGGATCCGATTACCGGACGTCCGGCTTGCCGGTGAAGGTAGAAACCGATGGCACCCTCAGTCTGTGCTCGATCGCTCCGCTTCGACGCGTCCGCCAGGCCCTGCTCCCGCAGGAGGTCCTTCGCCCGGTCGATGTCCCCACCGGTCTCGGTGAGGGCACGCTTCGCGTCCATCATTCCTGCGCCGGTTGTCTGGCGGAGGGCTTGGACGTCTTTGGCAGTGAAGTCGCTCATGCGTTCTCCTTCGGATTCGGTGTCTCTTCGATCACCGCGCTCTCGACGGCCGCGTTCTCCGCCTGGATCTCCTCCAGGACGACAACGTCGGTCGGGGGCGTCGGCTTCGGTTCTGGTTTCGCTTTGGCGGCGTTCGCTGCGGTGCCCTTCGCCGGAGCGCCCTTCTGGGGTGCTTCCTTGCGCTTGGCTTCCCGGATCTCGCGGCCGTCCTTCGCCGCCTGGGCGATGACGTCGGATATCAGGTATGCGGTACGGATGGCGTCATCGTTCCCTGGGATCACCAGGTCGATGTCGTCCGGGTCGCAGTTCGTATCGACGATCGCAATCACGGGGATGTTGAGGCGGTTCGCCTCGGCAACGGCAATGTGCTGTTCGATCACGTCGATCACGAACACGACGTCCGGGGGACGCTTCATGTCGCGAACTCCACCGAGGACCATGTGAAGCTTCTCGAGCTCACGGCGGAGGCGGAGGCGTTCCTTCTTCGGAAGCGACTCCATCTCACCCGACGTCTCCATCTGCTCGAGTTCGAGCATGTAGAGGATGCGCTTGTGGATGGTCTGGAAGTTGGTGAGCATGCCGCCGAGCCAACGATTGTTGACGTACGGCATCTCGGCCTTGGTGGCGGCTTCCTCGATCGCACCCTGGGATTGCTTCTTCGTGCCGACGAACAGCACGGTTCCGCCATCAGCGACCGCGTCGCGTACCAGGGTGTAGGCGGACTCGACTTGTTCGAGCGTCTGACGAAGGTCGACGATATGGATCCCGTTGCGCTCCGTGAAGATGTACGGACGCATCTTCGGATTCCAACGGCGGGTCTGATGGCCGAAATGCATTCCGGCCTCGAGCAGCTGACGCATACTCACCACGGACATGTGGTTCCTCCTGTGTTCGGGTTGACGCCTCCGTCCACCCGGAACACCCCACAGACCGCCTGTGCGATCCGACCTCGGGGGCTTGTAGTGGACGTGCGAAGTTGCCGTGAGTGTACCGAACGCGCCTGTGTAGCAGGAAAGCCGGTAGCGGTCGCTAGAACGACGGTTCGATAAACCGGTTGCGAAGGCTGAGAACCGCCTTCGTGTGGATCTGGCACACGCGCGATTCAGTCACGTCGAGCACGGTACCGATCTCGGCGAGTGTCAGGCCCTCGAAGTAGTAGAGCGTCACGACCAGCCGATCCCGTTCTGGGAGACGGTTGATGGAATCCGCGAGGAGATACCTCGTCTCTTCCCGCTCGAACGCTCCGCTGGGGTCGAATGCCTGCTGATCCGGGACCACATCGCCGACGGCGGCAGAGTCGCGTTCGTCCGGGTTCAAGAGTTCGTCGAGCGCAACAAAGCCGAGCGTCGAGAGCTCACCGAGTTGATCCCGGAGTGTCTCGAGCGGCATATCCATGTGGTCGGCGAGTTCCTGGTCCGTGGCACTCCGTTGGAGGGTGTGCTCGAGTTCGGACATCGACCGTTGGATCTCACGGGCCCTTGCCCGGACGGACCGCGGAACCCAATCGAGCGCACGGAGTTCGTCGAGGATGGCTCCCTTGATGCGGTTCACCGCATAGGTCTCGAATTTGTAGCCGCGTTCCGGCTCGAACTTGTCGATCGCGTCGATGAGCCCGAAGGTTCCGTATGACACGAGGTCACCGGGGTCGACGTTGCGGGGTAGCCCGGAGCCGAGTCGACCGGCGACGAACTTGACAAGCGGGGAGAAGTGAAGGATCAGGCCTTCTCGCGCCCGCTGGTCACCGTCACTCTTGAATCGCTCCCAGAGTGAGGCGAGTTCGTCTTCGCGCCGTTCATGCACGTGGATGGCTCCGCTCATATGTCGTTCTCAGATGTTCCCGAGTGACCGCAGTGTAGAGCTGAGTCGTTGCGAGTTCTGAGTGGCCGAGAAGATCCTGCACGCTCCGCAGGTCGGCACCGCCCTCGAGGAGGTGGGTCGCATACGAGTGGCGGAGAGCGTGGGGAAAAGTCCCGAGTCGCTGTTGGACGATGTGCCGGATGCCCCGTGGGCTGAGCCGGCCTCCCCGAACTCCGATCCACAACCCGTCCCCGCCTTCCGGCCCGATCAGCGCGGGTCTGCCGACGGCCACATACCGCTCGGTCGCGTCGCGAGCCTGCACCCCGATCGGGATCGCGCGTTCCTTGTCGCCCTTCCCCTGCACGCGCAGGAAAGCAGCCTCGTCGAGGTCCCCCACCTTCATTGCCGCCACCTCCGAGACGCGGAGGCCGGTGCCGTAGAGCACCTCGAGCAGCGCACGGTCGCGAAGGTCAACAGGGTCGTTGCCGTCGAGGCTGTTGAGGAATCGCTCGAGGGTCGGCGCCGGGATGGATTTCGGCAGGGTGGTTGGCCGCTTCGGCTGGGGTACACCGGACGCGGGGTTCGATCGGATCGTCCCTCGTCTGGCGGCGTCTCCGAGGAACGCTCGGACGGCAGAGGCCTTGCGCGCCACCGATCGCCGCGAGTACTGCATGGTGCTGAGCTGGGCGAGGAAGCGCCGGACGGTGCGCCGGTCTACTTCGTCGAGACGTTCCATCCCGAGCCGGTGACACATCGTGGTGAACTGGCCGAGGTCGCGGCGATAGGCATCGATTGTGTTCGGCGACAGCCCGCGCTCCGCATCGAGTCGCACCAGATACTCGCCGACGCTCGCGTCAATACCTCGGGTGTGCATCCCGCCATGCTTGTGCCATCCCGCGCGAAGGTCAACAACCTGAGTCGGCCAGCCGCTCAACCCCCTTCGGAGCAGATCGGGAATTCGACGCGGGTGAGCAGTTCCTCGGGTGACACCATCTGTGGGTCGTTGAGGTAGGTCTCTCTCGGTGGCCCGGCGATCTCGTGGCCGTGCTCGGAGATCCAGCCGGTGAGGGTGTGATAGGCGGCAGCGATCTGCTCATAGGGACCGTGGTGGACCGTGGTCGCCATCGTTCCACCCTCCAGTTCACGGGGGTACACGTCTGCGTTGCCGGCGAAGTCCACATCGATCGGTACGCAGATCTCGAGGTCGCCCCCGGTTTTGTCGTCGATGATGTCGGGGTAGACGATGAGCGGCGGACTGGATGGTGCGACGCCCTCGCGTCCCATGATCATCATCAGCGCGCCGAACCCGGCACCGATGTCGTCACCGATCCGACTCAGATTCGTGTGCACCGTGGTTGCTGCCACGAGTTGGGGCGGTACCTCGGTGACCTCTACGTCGTACGGCATGATTCCCTCCTTGCGTTGGATCAGCGTCTCGAGGTAGGCGAGCGTGCGCTCCTGCGTGGCCAGACGGTCGGCAAGCCGGTCCCGATGAACCAGCAGGCGTTTGTGGACCAGTTCGGGGTCGTCTTGATCGAGGACCGCCCGGATCTCGTCGAGTGGCATGTCGACCGATCGAAGAATTCTCACCACTTCGGCCCGATTGGACTGCCCGAGTTCGTAGTACCGGTATCCCGACGACGGGTCTACGTGGGCGGGGGTCAGCAGTCCGATCTCGTCGTAGATCCGTAGCGCCTTCACCGACAGCCGTGTCATCTTCGAGAATCGCCCGATCGGCACCAGATTCACGCTCACAACCTCCTCGCCCCTGATTGTCGGCTCTCCCCCTGGGGGAGAGTCAAGTGGATTGTGTCGCTCGTGTCGCCGACGCTGGCACGCCGGCGATCCGTGAGAGCTGTCCATTCGTACCCGCCAGGTCTCGGATGAGACCCATTTCCGCGACCAGGTCAGCGGGGTCGAAGAGGGGAAACGCACCGGCGGTGGCCAATGCCTCGGCCACAACCACGACAGCCGAGAGATGTGACGTTTGCCCCCTTCCCGCACAACGCCGCCCGCTCGCATGATGGTGAAAGGCGCCCACACGAGAGGTGCATCATGCGGAGAAGCTTGATCATCGCAACTGGGTTGATGGCGGTGGCCCTCGTCGGATGCTCGTCTGGCGACTCAATCAGCATTGAAGTCTTCCCACTCGAGGGGGCGGCCTACGGTACGGGCCCATCCCAGACTCCGTTCCGGGCATCGGGAGCGGCCGTTGACGATGCAATCGTCTGCGAGAACGGGATGACGACATCCGACCACTACGAGTCGCCTGAGGGGCAGATCATCACCGGGGAGGAACTCGGAGAACTGATCGAAGCCACACGGGCCGCTGAGGGGGTCATCGACCTCTATTTGGTGGACGAGTTCGTCTGCGACGACGGATCAGGCACATTCACGATGAGAACCCACACCGGGCGCGACTACGCCAAGACCGAGGTTCAGGAGGAGACCCGGTCATGGGAGATCGAGAGCGGAACCGGCAACTACGCAGCCCTCTCTGGCTCCGGTGAAGTCCCAAGGGTCTTCGGCGACTCTCCCGACGCGGCGACCACCGTCTACACCGGAGAAATCGAGAGCGGTTGAACCGTCCGCCCACGGCCGGATTCATGCACGACTCGAACGGGCCGGTGTGCCCGGGATGAGGCGCGGTTGGTCATGTGGTTTGTTGCGGCTGAAGACCCGCCGTCGAGAGAGTGCCGAGGTCGATCAGTCGGATGGCTGAGGCGGCTGCTCATCCGAGAACAGACTCATCCCTCCGCCCTTGATGCCTCGGCTCGCCGACTTGACGTCCGCGCGTTGGGCGATCTCGCTGCGCAGTTCCTCGAGCGCTCCGGGGTCACGGCCTTCGAAGCGAACGCTGGAAATCCCTAGCCCGGCAGCCATCTCGACGATGACACCGCCGTAGACCTGGCGGATTTCGGCGATCGCCGACTCAGGGTCCGCCACGTCCCCCTCGATGATGATCATCAACCGCTCGTCGATCCAGTAGCTGCCCGGATCCTCCGGAATGGGAATCAGCTTGTCGCCCGTGGCGGTGTATTGGATTGGGGCATCGTTCACCGGAACGATCGCAGCGTCCAACTCATCCCCTGTGAGCGAGTAGCCGACCCCTCCGATGATCGTCGCTCCGGCGACGACCAACACGGCGATGGCGAACGTTGTTCGAAATCGCGACCAGATCACAGCGACCGATAGTCCTCTCCGAGACGCTGACCCAGACGATACCCGTATGGCCGCAGGCGGCACAGGGGCAGCAGTCGTTCTTTGTGTGGACGCCACTCTGATGGAAGCCGTCGAGGCTCAGGGCCCACTCAACACGATTCAGCCACCCCTACGTCGATGTGAAAGGATCGATCGGGAAGGTGGACCAGTGCCTGGTGTTGTATTCGGGCGCGTTGTTGATGCGTGCTGGCGGTGCGTCAGGTTTGAGGTGGTCTCCACGAGGGCGGCCCTCTCCGCTGCGCTCCGGCCTGGCGGCCGGTGCTCGCGCCTCTCCCACTTCGTGGGAGAGGCCAAGACACGACCCCCTCGCATCGCTCAGTCACTCGGCTGTTTCGCTACGCGACTCTCGTCTTGGCTCGTGCCGGTGGTGCGTGGATTTGTGGGTTGAGGAGTCTTCGGCGTTGGGGTGGGGAGGTGGGGTCGATGCGGTGGCCTTGGCCGTGGATCACGACGTGGTGGTGGAACCAGCACAGGGTGGTCAGGTTCTCCGGGTCGGTCCGGCCGCCGTCACTCCACGGATCGATGTGATGGATCTGGAGGCGATACCGCGATGTGCAGCCGGAGATGGTGCATCGTCTGCCGTCGCGGTGCAGGATGAACCGTCGCAGTCTCGGTGGGATGGTGCGACTGCGGCGCCCGAGTGCGAGGGGTTGTCCGTCTTTGGTTCGTGCGGTGACTTCGACGATGCCGGTGCACAGGACTGCTTCGACGGCGTTGGGTCCGACCCGCGGTCCGGCTTCGAGTGTGACACCGGTGGTTGCGTTGGTTGCTGCGGCTTCGGTGGCGTCGACAAACACCGTCAACACCGGCGTGTTGGTGTCGATGGTGGCGCCGTCGCAACCGGCAACGGCGTCGTGGCTGATCGACCACAACGCGTCGGCGTTGCGTGTGGTGCGTGATGGTGTGACGCCGTTCCCGTAGGGGAACGTGTCGCCTCGGGTTTCGAGGGCTTCGACAACGGTGCGGCCCGCAAAGCCGGGCAACCGTCCGGACAGGGTCCAGCAGGTTTCGTCGAGGTTCGGTTGGATCGTCACGTAGCGTTCTTCGAACGACTGGATCTCGTCGAGGCGCGTCATCCTGCGCCGTTTGGCGGCCAACTGTCGGATGCCGTCGATGTCATACCCGGCCGCTTCGCTCAACAGGTCGAGGGCGTTGTCACGACCCGCAAGACGGGACACGGCGGCGGCCCGGTCGAAACCGATCACACCACACGCGACCGCGGCCTCAACGTCGGGGAGGTCTTCGAGGCGCTGGGCCGTGGTGACGAGGACCTTGGCGGTCTCGGGTGCGAGGTCC
Organism: uncultured Actinomycetota bacterium; assembly: GCA_963836085.1. Taxonomy (GTDB): domain Bacteria; phylum Actinomycetota; class Acidimicrobiia; order Spongiisociales; family UBA5794; genus JAHEEL01. Next base: position 155,941 of record CAWIHT010000002.1, on the reverse strand, counting down.
ATCTTGCCGGTGGCCCATTCTTGGAGGGACCGATGCCCGTCACGGAGTGCGACTTGGCGGCGGTCGAGTTCACGCAACAGCGACATCTGTTCGCCGCGTTGTCGGGCGATTCCAGACTCAAGATCGAGGAGTCTCTGTTCGATGGTTGCGGTGGTGAGATCGTGGTGTCCCATACCCGCACCGTATCTCGGGCGTGTGACAGAAACCGGGGCTAGGACTGAAGCATCTCGAAGAATCGTGCGGATTCTTGGGTCGCGAAGGCAGCGTGGAGGCCCCCTCCGCGCCCAAGCATCAGCTTGGCCGCGTCTCCCCTACCTGAATGGCGGAGGAGACGAAGACACACCACGACCCGAGGAGCGGCTGCGCAGCAGGCGCCGCTCCGGGGCGGCGTCGGTCGCGTCGACAACGGACCAGGTCAGAACACCGAGGACGGGATGTCGAGAATCAGGCCGACGACGTCTCGGATCTGAGTGAGGGCGACCGCACCGACGTTGCCAAGCACTCGGTCGACCCGTCCGACAGACACGGCTCGGACATGTTGACACTGTGCTGCAGACACACGGTCCAGTGCATTGCTCCCGTCAGGTTCGATCACAACCTCCGACCCGAACCCGCGGATCGTCGTGGTCAGTGGCACGACGTGAACGACGTTGGATCCGGCGTCGAGGATTCGTTGCGCGGTCACGACCACTGACGGATGTCGAGACCCTGCCTCCCGTCCGGACGGCGGGCCGAGGTCGAGTTCGGCGATGTCACCCGAGGTCAGCATCGAGCCACTCGACTTCGTTCGCAGGAGGCGACGCAGCAAGCTCCGCACCGATTCGATCCTGGCCAAGACGGCGCACTGCGAGCGCCACCGTCTCACCGACCGTGGTGCCGAGCTTGCTCGCGAGCCGCTTCAGTTCCTGGTGGGTGACCGTGTCGATACGAACGCTCGTACTCTGCATGCAATCCACCATACACATCTGCATACGTTTCGACGAGATCACCGTGTACCCCCCACCGACGAGGACGGCTCGTGCGTACGGCGCGCCTCTCCCCTCGTCTCCGCCAGTTCGTGGATGAGGCCTAGCTCCTCGACCAGGTCATCGGGATCGAAGACCGGGAACGCACCGTCGCGGATCAGGCGGTTCGTGCCCTCCGACGCCTTCCGGTCGACGTCGCCCGGCATGGCGAAGACCGGGATGCCGTACTCGGCCGACTTGACCGCGGTGATCAGCGCACCACCGGTGATCCCAGCTTCGACCACCACGACCGCAGCCGACAATGCCGCGATGATCCGGTTCCGGGGCGGGAACCGCCACGGATCGGGGCGACTCCCCGGCGGATACTCCGAAACGATCGCTCCCCCGAGTTCGAGTATCTGATCCCCGAGGCGTTGATGCTCTCGCGGATAGGCGACATCGATTCCGCACCCCAGCACGGCGACGCCGCGCCCGCCAACGGCGACCATGCCGCGATGTGCAGCACCGTCGATGCCGCGCGCAAGCCCTGACACGACCGGCCATCCAGCCTCAGCCACAGCCCGCCCGTACGCATCGGCGAGCTCGAGCCCATACGCGGTGCACCGTCGAGTCCCCACGATGCCGACACCCGCAGCCCTCGGCAGATCGCCACGAACGAACAACACGTCGGGCGCATCTTCGAACCGACCGAGATGCTGCGGGTAGCCGGGGCCATCATGGAACACAACGTCGATTCCGAGCGATGCGAGTTCCGCCCGGCGCTGCGCAGCAGGGATCGCGAGGTTGACATGTATGACATCAGCGGCCTTCACGCGAAGGCATTCGATCGCGGAGATAGCTCCGGCGGGTCCTCCGAATCTGCCGGTGAGTTCACGGATCCGCTCGGGGTGAAGACCCGAGAAAGCAAGGCGGAGGCGGTGGTCGGCGCTCACATCGTCACCCGCATGCCGAGGGCAGCAGCAACGTGCGGACCGTCAACCGGGTCGGACCCATCCAAGTCCGCCACGGTCCGTGCGACCCGCCGCACACGATCCCAACCTCGGGCGGTGAGCCGATCGCCGGAAGCAGCGTCGGCGAGACAACGCGTGGCCGCCTCGGTCCACTGGAATGCATCGAGGTCCCCGCGACGCAGCTCACGGTTCAGACGGCCCCGCTCGTCGAATTGGCGACGACGAGCGGCAGTCACCCTGGCCCGCACCGCTGAGGAGCGCTCGCCGAGCGGTCCGCCCAGCTCGGAGACCCGCAGCCGAGGAACATCGACCTGGAGATCGAACCGATCGAGCAAGGGGCCGGAGAACCGCCGCTTGTAGCGAGCCTTCATCGACTCCGTGCAGGCGCAGTCCTGAATCCGATCGCCCTCGTACCCGCACGGACAGGGGTTTGTGGCGGCGATGACCTGCACCCTGCACGGAAACTCAACGGTCGCCCCCTGACGAGCGACCACGACGCTCCCGTCTTCGATCGGGGCACGGAGCGCATCGAGCAACTGCGGAGGGAACTCACCGAGTTCGTCGAGGAAGAGAACGCCCCGGTGAGCCAGCACAGCCTCGCCCGGAGTCGGCACCCCGGAACCGCCACCGATGAACGCGGCCATCGAGGCCGAATGGTGCGGCGATCGGAACGGTGGAGTGCGCGGGCCGGGGCGCGGTCGGCCGGCGGCAGCCCAGACGAGAGCGACCTCATGGGCCTCGTGGTCGTCGAGCGGTGGCAGCAGTCCGGGCAGCGTCCTGGCCAGCATCGTCTTGCCGGAGCCCGGCGCACCGCGAAACAGCAGGTGGTGGCCGCCGGCGGCCGCCACCTCGAGCGCTGCCCTCGCCGCCGTCTGCCCTCGCACTTCTGACAGGTCGGGTATCTCAACGGGCGGCGGCAGCACCGGATCGACCTCGTCGCCCGGGTGGCCGCCGCGGGCCACCTCCATGGCGTGCGCCAGAGAACGGACTGCCTTCACCCCGAGACCCGCACGGCCGGCGGTCTCGGCCACCGACTTCGCCGGCAGGAGACACGGTTTGCCCAGGTCACGGGCAACAAGCGCTGCGCCGAGGCCACCCCGAGCGGGCCGTACGGCACCGTCGAGGGCGAGTTCGCCGAGAGCGACGACATCCATCGCACCCGGCGGTAGCTTGCCGCTCGCCGCGAGAACTCCGAGTGCGATCGGCAAGTCGTAGGCGGTGCCAACTTTCGGGATGTCGGCTGGTGAGAGGTTCACCACCACTCGCTTGGAGGGGAAGAAGTTCGAGGTGGAAGCGAAGGCGGCCCTGACCCGCTCTTTGGCTTCGCGCACGGCGGCATCGGGGAGACCGACGATAACGAATCCGGGCTTGCCGGACCCGACATGTGCTTCGACGCGTACTGGATGAGGCTGGACGCCGATGATGGCGCTGGAGGTGATTGATGCGTTCATGGGTACAACGTATGTCACCGGTGTGACAGGAAAAAGGCCCTTCCCCTCTTCCGGTCGGCCTGTGATGATGAGGCCACGAATCGCGATGCGAAGAGGAGTCTGGTGACGAGCCTCGCCTGGCAGGAAGCTGCGGACGGTCTGAGTGCAGGACCGTATCGGGTACGGCGCGTGTCGCTCCCCAACCAGCGCCGGTGGCAACTCGAAATCATCCGGAGAGGCCCGGGGTGGCAGGAGGAACCGGCCGTGTCGGCACACCGCACGCGACGCGCAGCACTCGCAACGGCGGCGATGTACGAGCGGCGCCGCATCAGACGCGTACGCCTGCAGATCCACCTTGGCCTCTTTGCCGTCGCATCCGCCGCCTGGTTGATCGCCTCAACCTCGATCGAAGCGGGCTTCGCCGGATTCTTGGCGTGGATCGTGCTCTTCGGAGTAGCGCTCAAGTCCCTCGCCAATGCCCTCGATGTCCTCGACATGAGCACCGACATCGAACTCTCGCGAAGTCCCGGCCGACTCCTCTCGATCGAGCGTTGGGTTCGCGTCGACTCGCTGATCCCGCCACGAAACAGCCAGTTTGAAGATGGCGTGAATGTCAACGAGGTGAGGATCCGGGTCCTCGACCCCCTGGGCTGATTCCCGGGAACGGGCTGGGGCGGACCGTGGTCCTAGAAGTCCTCGCCGGACTCCGCCTGATTCGCTTCGGTCTCCTCGACGACCTGCTGGTCGATCACGTGCGTGACGGACGGCTGGTAGATCTCTTCGAAGAGACCGAGCGAGTGCGGCCTCGGCCGGTCCGTCGATCGGTAGTACACCCACCCGCGTCGCTCGGCCCAGGTGAGCACCAGGTGCCCACCGACGATGACGAGAGCCAGGATCGTGACGATCGCGACGAGAACCACCCATACCATGAACCCATGGTGGCACAGGATCGTGAGGACGCGGGATCAGCGGCCCTTGAACTCCGGTGGACGCTTCTGGAAGAACGCCGCTGCGCCTTCAAACAGATCCTCGGATCCGAACAGCGTCGCCTGCGCCTGTTCCTCGAATGCGAGGGCCTGTTCGAACGTCATGGTTGACGAGCGATCGAGCGCGACCTTGATGAAGCGCTGGGCAAGGGGCGCTCCAGCGGCCAGTTCCTCGGCGACAGCGGCAGCTTCGGCTTCCAGCTCTTTGGCAGGCACGACCCTTGTCACGAGACCGATCGCCGCGGCCTCTCCAGCCTCCACGATCCGGCCGGTCAGCGCCAACTCGCGCGCCCGGTTCAAGCCGACAAGCCTCGGCAGAAGCCATGTGCCCCCGAAGTCGAGGGTCAGCCCGCGCCGGACGAAGATCTCGGAGAACCGGGCCCGTTCGGATGCGATCACGATGTCACATCCGAGGGCAAGGTTCATTCCGGCACCCACTGCAACTCCGTCCACCGCTGCAATCGTCGGCTTCGAGAGTCGGCGCAACGCGAGCGCCGCGCGGTTCGGGAGACGCATGTACTCAGCGTTCGCAGAGGCCGTCCCGAAGCCGGAGAAGTCGGCACCGAGGTCGGCACCCGCGCAGAAGTCCCCGCCGTCGCCGGTGAGCACCAGCGTCCGTTGATCGGAGGCTTCGAACTGCTCGAATGCCTCAGCGAGTTCGGTCCAACCCACCTTCGGAACAGCATTCTTCGTCCCGGGAGACGACATCGTCAGCCACCGGACGTTTTCGCGATCCTCGGTATTCACAAACGCCATGGGCCGAAACTAGCAGCCCGGTATCTCTCGGCCCTGCCGCAACTCGGCTACGTTGTCCGCATGGGCTTCAACCCGTTCCGCGAACAGAAGCGATCTGCAACCGACATCGCGTTGGTTGTCGTGTTCATCGTCGTGACGCTCGCCGCCGTCGCATGGGGGTTCTTCGGGTGACCCTCGACGAGGTGACCGTCCACGCGGTTCAGCCGTACCGCGCGCGCAAGGCCTACGTATGCCCGGGATGCGAGTCGTGGATCGAACCCGGTGTCGGACATGTGGTGGTCGTGCCGGACCTCGCCCCGGACCTCCGTCGACACTGGCATCGCGGATGCTGGTTCAAGGAGCAGCGCCGCCGCTTCGGCTCAGGCGCTCTCGGGTAGCCACCGGACCGCGACCCGATCGCCGGTGAATTCCACCGTGACGAGGTCGATCCTTCTGACGCCAAGTCGACGCGCCGCACGGCGCGTCCGGCTCCGCTTGGCCGCGTCGAAGTTCTCCCACGGGCGGCTATCGGGACCGACACCGGTCTTCACCTCGATGGCGATGAGGACGCTTCCCATGCGGACAATCAGGTCGATCTCGTCGCTGCCAATGCGCAGGTTGCGGCGGACGACCGTCGCTCCGCGACGTTCGAGAAAGCGAGCGGCGACCGATTCACCGGCTGAGCCGACGGTCGTGCGGCGTGTAGCCATGCCCGCATGGTGTCACCGGGGGGTGACGAGAACTAGAACTCCGAAGGGATGTCGGTCTCTTCGATGTTGACGTCGCGGAACGTCATCACCCGAACCCGTTTCACGAAGCGGGCGGGGCGGAACATGTCCCATACCCAGGCATCTTCGAGTTCGAGTTCGAAGTAGACGGAGCCGTCGGCGGACCGGGTGTGCATCTCAACCTGGTTTGCGAGGTAGAAGCGACGCTCGGTCTCGACGACGTAGCGGAACATCGGGAGGACGTCCCGGTACTCACGGTAGATCTGCAACTCGACGTCGGTTTCGTACCGCTCGAGATCCTCTTCGCCCACTCGTGTCTCTCCCGTCCGTATTCGGCAGCGCGATGCTACCGGCCGTGTGTTGGTAACCCGGGTGTCAGAGGCCCGACCATCGCGAGATCGGCCACATGATGACGAAGGCTCGTCCCACGATCGTCTCGGTGGAGACCGACCCGAAGTAGCGGCTGTCCTGGCTCGAGTTCCGATTGTCGCCCATCACGAACATCTCGCCGTCGGGGACGATGATCGGACCGAAGTCCGGCATCAACGACCCAGCTTTGAGATAGGGCTCGTCGATCGCAACCCCATCGATCAGAACCTGGTTATCGACGATCTCCACCCGTTCACCCGGCAATCCGATGACGCGCTTGATGAACTCGGTCCGTGGAACGGAGAGTCCGATGGCCTCGGTGATGTTGCGACGCGACGCATCGAAGAGCGACTCCTCGGGCGCCGCGTCGATGCGCGGATCGTCGAAGACGATCACGTGCCCTCTCTGGAGGTCGCCCATTCGGTAGGCAAGCTTGTTCACCATCACGCGGTCGTCGATCTGCAGGGTGTCCTCCATCGACGAGGACGGGATCCAGAATGCTTGGAAGAAGAACGTCTTGATGATCACCGCGATGGCGAGCGCGGCGAGGATGAGAAGCGGCAGTTCGAGCCAGAACGGCAGGGCGTGTTTCTTGGACTCGGGGGCGCCCTCGGTCTCGGCTGGTACAGGCGCAACGGAGCCGGAATCGGGCGCAGTCACGGGATCCACACTACCGCCCGTCTCCCCCAATCCGTCGCTCACCTGCGGCCTCCGAGATACTCGTGCCAGAGGAGGCGGGCCGCGACCGCACGGAACGGACGCCACGCCTCAGCTCGCTCGCTGGCCTCGTCCTTGGACGGGGCATCGCCGAGTTCGAAGACCCGCCCGATCGAGACTTCGAGGGCCCGATCACCAGGCGGCCAGACGTCGGCACGGAGAAGAGCGAACAGCAGGTAGCAGGCCGCCGTCCACGGACCGACGCCCCGGATCTGCAGCAGGTGGTCCGTCGCCGGTGCATCCGCAAGATCGGCTGCGCTGTCGAGGTCGATCGACCCGTCGAACAACCCGGCGGCGAGGCCCCGCACGTAGCCGGCCTTCTGCCGGGAGAACCCGATGGTCCTCAACTGCGCGTCGTCGAGGAGGAGGAACGGCTCAGGATCGACGCGCCCGAGCGCCTCGTTGAGCTTCCGGTAGGCGGCGTCTGCCGAGGCCAGAGAGACCTGCTGTTCGAGAATCAGGCGCAGCAACGTGGCGAAGCCGGGTTTGCGGGCCCACAGCGGCGGGACTCCGTTGCGCTCGGCGATCCCGGCGAGTACCGGGTCCATGTCCGCCAGTTCCGCCGTAGCTGCCGCGATTGCAGATGCGTCAAGCGGCGCGACAACGACCCGCCGGTTCGGCGGGTCGTGCTCGTTGGCGCCGGGCCGGTCGGGACCGGTCAGTCGCGCTTCTCCTTGATCCGGGTGGCCTTGCCGACCCGGTCACGGAGGTAGTAGAGCTTTGCTCTGCGCACGTCACCGCGGCGGAGGACTTCAATGGTCTGAATGATCGGAGCATGAACGGGGAAGATGCGTTCGACGCCGACGCCGAAGCTGATCTTCCGAACCGTGAACGTCTCACGGATGCCGCCGCCCTTGCGAGCGATCACGACACCTTCGAACGCCTGGGTCCGTTCCCGTCCACCCTCGATGACACGAACGTGCACGCGCACAGTGTCGCCGGGACCGAAGTCCGGAATGTCGTCGCGCAGTTGGGCGCCCTCGATCTGATCGAGCGTATTCACGGGATCCTCCAAGACAAGGGGGAAGAGCGGACCCGGATGGTAGCAACCGCAGATCATAAAGCGCAGAGACCGATTGCTGTGGCTACCAGCTACCAGCTACCAGCTAGTCCCCGAATTGCTCTTCGGTGTCGGGCTGGCGGCCGACGACCGGCGACCGGCGACTCATGAGATCCGGCCTGCGTTCGCGCGTCCGCGCGAGTCGCTGCTCCAGCCGCCACTCCTCGACCTTGCCGTGATCACCCGACCGCAGCACCTCGGGGACCGTCCATCCACGGAACTCGGCGGGGCGGGTGTACTGGGGCTCTTCGAGCATGCCGTCACGGAAGCTCTCCGTCTCCACCGACACCGGGTTGCCGATTACACCGTCGAGGAGGCGGGCGATGCCCTCGATGATGGCGAGCGCACCGACCTCCCCACCCAGCAGTACGTAGTCCCCGAGGGAGATCTCCTCATCGATGAAATGCTCGGCGACACGCTCGTCGATGCCCTCGTAGCGGCCGCAGACCAGCGTCAGTTCCCCAACGGTCGCCCAGCGATCCAGGGTCGCCTGGTCCAACCGCCGTCCGCCGGGTGTGAGCAAGACACGGTGTGTCTGGGCAAGCGGATCGAGCACCGCCGCGAGCGGCTCCACCATCATGACCATGCCGGCGCCACCGCCGAATGGCGAGTCGTCCACCTGTCGATGAATACCCTTGCCGTGGTCTCGCAGGTCGTGGAGCACCACCTCGAGGGAGCCGTCTCCCCTGGCCTTGCCGACCAGGCTCGTCTCGAGTGGCGAGGCGAAGAACTCGGGGAAGATCGTAACGACGTTGATCTGCATGAGGTGGATGGTACCGACAACGCTACGGGCGGAGCCCGTTCACGAGGAATCCAGCGGTTGCGTCCGCGATCTGATGGACGTGCTGCTTCGGCTCCGGAAGGTCCATCACGGCCCGACCGCCGGCCATCATCGTCTCCTGGACTAGCCGTCCCACGACCGGCCCGGGCAACGCAACGAAGACCCCACTGGCGACCCCCGTCCGGTAGATGTCCATCACCTCATTCGAGAGTGCCTCGTGGGATCCCGCGATGGCTTGCTGCGCTTCGACGGTGAGGCGTGGCACTTCGGTGTGAAGGATCAGGCCCAGGTGGTCGGTGCCGACGAACTCGACGAACCGAATCGTGAGCTCCCGAAGCCGGACGTCGGGCGGGAGCCCTGACTCGATGTCGGACAGGATTTCGTCAATCAGGACCGGCAAGTCGCGCTGGACGAGTTGAACGAGCAGGTCTTCTTTGGACGCGAAGTGCTCGTAGAACGTCGTCCGTCCAATGTCGGCCTCCGCGGAGATGTCGGCGTGGGAGGTCTCTGCGTATCCGTACTCACGGAACAGGTGTGCTGCTGCGTCGAAGAGTTGATCCTTGGTGCTGTCGCCGCTGCGCTTCATGAGAGCCCACCGACAATCCTGACGGCCGGAGCATTGCCGTAGAGGGTCGTGCGCTGCCTCGGTGTGCGGCCGATCGACTCGATCGCGGTAGCGAAGGCGTCGGCATCGACCATGGTCCCGTGCGAAGCGCCGGCTGCGGCCGAAATGTACTCGTCCATCAGGGTGCCGCCGAGGTCGTTGGCGCCGGCATTCAGCAGCGTGAGGCCGGCTTCGAGTCCGAGCTTGACCCACGACGCCTGGATGTTGTCGATAAGGCCGTCGAATGCGATCCGGGCGACCGAGTGAATGAGGATGACTTCGTCCCACGTTGGCCCGGGTCGGGCAGTGCCCCTGACATAGATTGGCGCCCCCATGTGCACGAACGGGAGTGGCACGAACTCGGTGAAGCCGCCGGTGCGTTCTTGGATGCATCGAATGGTCTCGATGTGGTTCGCCCACGCCGACGGATCATCGATGTGGCCGAACATGATGGTGGCGGTTGATCGCAGGCCGAGGTCGTGGGCGGTGAGCATCACCTCGGCCCACTGCGAGGTCCGGATCTTGTCGGGACACAGGTGCTCCCGGACGCGATCATCGAGGATCTCTGCCGCCGTCCCGGGCAGCGTCCCCAAGCCCGCGTCGCGCAGCGTCTCGAGGAAGTCGCGGACCGACACTCCAAGGGTGGCGGCGCCCTGCCAAACCTCGAGGGGTGTGAACCCGTGCACGTGCATGCCGGGCACCGCCTGTTTGATCGACTCCAGCACGGTGACGTAGAAGTCGCCGGTGAACTCGGGGTGGATTCCACCCTGGAGGCACACTTCGGTTGCGCCCCGGTTCCACGCGTCGACGGAGCGTTCGACGACCTGCGGCACCGTTAGCAGGTACGGATCCTCGCGGAGGTTGAGCGATCGCGGGCCCTTCGAGAATGCGCAGAACCCGCACTTGTACGTGCACTGGTTCGTGTAGTTGATGTTGCGGTTGACGATGAACGACACCGTCTCGCCGTTGACGCGCTGGCGGATGATGTCTGCGGTTGCAGCGATCTCGTCCACCTCGTTGCCGCGAGCCTCGAAGAGGCGCTGGACCTCATCCTTTGTCGGGCGGTGACCGGCGAGCGATCGGTCGAGGATGCGACGGAGGTCCACGCCTACCGCGGAGCCGCGGTCGCCGACCGGTGCCTGATCCCAGGCCTCGTCGGCCCATTGAGCCGACAGGCGGCCGGGCGGATGGGGAGCGGGCAGTTCCTTCCCCGGTGCCCATTCGGTTCGTGGACGAGCGACGCCCGATGCGTCGATCAGATCAAGATAGGTCTTGAAGGCGGAAGGTTCCAGGCAATTCCTGGCTTCGTCGATCGGAAGCCGGATGGGCAGCGCCGTCCGTTCGAGGAGCGGATGCGGGACGGTGTCACGGAGTGCGCCGATCGTTTCGGTGTCCCATCCGCGCAGCACAAGATCGCGCGCTCCAAGGTCGATCGCTTCGATTGCCTCTTCGATCGTGTCGACGAACACGGACACCCTCGCGTCGATGCCGGGCAGTCTGGCGATCGACGAGGCATCGACGACGGCGCTGCGACCGACGCGGTAGAACGCCGCTCGGGTCCGGGCCAGGGCGTCGATGGATGCCGCACGGTCACCGGTGCCGGTGACCGTGATCTGCCAACCTCGGACGCCATGCTTGGCACGTTCGAGTGCACCCTCCGGTGCCGCGACGTAGGCCGGGGCGATCGCCGGAGATCCGTCGCCTCCGATCGGGAGCAGCCCTGCGTTGAGCGCGGTCTCGCGGTCCGCGTCCGTCAGAAGTCCTACCTCGACCGCGGTCGCCCCTTCTCGCCGCCTGGCTTCGGCCCAGCGGTCCCGGACCTCCTCGGCGGGGCGCAATCGAACGAAGGTGATGTCGGTCATGTGGTCGCTCTCTCCTCCTCCACAGCGTACCCCTGGTCGTCGACCGCACTGACGAGGCCGGGCAACAGACCGCGATCGATCCACTCGGGAGTCAGGTACTCGGGGTAGACGGGCATCCGTTGCCGCAGTTCGAATCCTGCCGCCTCCGTCACCGAACGCAGCCGATCGAGATGGGGCCAGGGTGCTTCGGGGTTCACCCAGTCGATGGTCAACGGTGACACGCCGCCCCAGTCGTTGATCCCGGCGTCGAGATATCCACCGAAGTCGTCGCTCAGATTCGGTGGGACTTGCACGTTCATGTCGGCGCCGAAGACCCACCGTGCTACGGCAACAACCCGGGCGAAGTACTCAGGGGTCGGCGGTGCGATACCGCGCATCCTGGTGTCTGCCTTCGGCTGGAAGTTCTGGATGATGATCTCTTGCAGATGGCCGGAGTGATCCTGAACGGAGGCCAGGGCGAAGAGGCTATCGACGACCTCGCGCGGCGTCTCGCCGATACCGACCAACACACCGGTCGTGAACGGGATCCGGAGGCTTCCGGCGATCGCAATGGTCTCCATCCGCAGGGCCGGGTCCTTGTCCGGGCAGTCGTAGTGGGGCATGCCCGGTTCCATGAGTCGCGCCGAGATGTTCTCGAGCATGAGGCCCATCGACGGGTTCGACCGCCGCAGCGCCTCTTGCGACGAGCGACCCATGAGGCCCGGGTTCGCATGCGGGAAGAGCGTCGACTCTGCGACGACGCGTTCGGTGAGGGCTTGGACGTAGTCGAGGGTGGAGGCGTGACCTTCACGATCGAGGAACTCGCGGGCGGCCGACCACCGGTCCTCGGGTCGGTCGCCGAGAGTGAACAGCGCCTCGGTGCATCCCTGCCGCTCCCCCGCCTTCACGACCGCCATCACGTCGTCCGGGGTCAGGTATGCGCCGCCGGCGCCAGGTGGCTTGGCGAAGGTGCAATAGGTGCAGCGATCCCGGCACATCGTGGTCACCGGGACGAACACCTTGCGACTGTACGAAACCGTTCGGCCCTTGCCCTCGTCGCGCAGGCGTCGGGCTTCGGTGAACAGGTCGGCCGACGACTGCTCGCCCGTGAGCAATCGATGTGCAAGGTCAGGATCGGGAGCCGGGAACGGCATCGGCCGAACCTATCACACCCCCGGATTCTCCGTGCCGGGTGGATCGGCCGTCTGTACGACATCTGGCACGTCCCGCTCGAGGTGCCGCAGCGGTGGATAGGCCCACGCCGCAACCGACGCGACGAGCACGAACAGGCCGACCACAACGAAGAACAGGGCGTACCCCCGGCCGGGCCCCGAGCCGATGACTGTACCGACGGTTCCGGCAAGGGCTCCCTCTTCCGCCATGAGCGGCTCGAACACCCGGTCCGAGAGCGGGCCGACCAGGATGTACGCCACCGGGATCATTCCCTGAGCAATGAAGCGCCGAACCGCTGCGATCCGGCCCTGGAGGTCTGCCTCCACCTTGGCGAGCCACAGCACCTGGCTCGTGGCGTTGAGCGTCGGCAGCACCAGCATGCCGAAGAACATCACCGCCGTGACCCACACAATCGACGCGCGGAGTCCGATTGATCCAAGCGTGAGTCCGAGGAAGGCGCCCCCGAGAACCAGGCCGAGCACACGGCGTTTCGGCCCGCCCCACACGCTGGCGACGACCGAGCCGATCAGCATGCCGACGGATGCCGCGGTGTACGCCGTCCCGAGCCCGGCTTCGGAGGTCAACGACAGGCCGAGCGGGATGAAGAGCGGCCCCACAAACCCGAAGGCGAGATTGATGGCGGCGAAGTACATGAGCAAGGCGAAGAGGCTGTGTCGCTCCCACAGATACCGGAATCCATATGTGGTCTCGTGCCAGATGGTTCCTGCACCCTCCGCTCCCGCCTCAGTTGCGACCGGTTTCGGGAACCGCACGACGAGGAGCGTGCCGATCGCCGTGAGGAACGTCACGACGTCGATGGCGAACACGGCACCGACCCCGGAGAAGGACAGCACGAACCCAGCAAGAATCGGGCCGCCGAGTTCGCCCACCGCTTCTGCGAGCTGGATGAGTCCGGACGCTCTGCCGAACTGGTCTTTCGGCACCACCACTGCCATGGCCGCCGATATCGCGGGCCACTGGAAGGCCTGGAACAACCCGGAGATCGCTACAGCGATCGCGATGTTCCAGACGGCAAGCGAATCCGTCGCGTACAGCACAACCAGCACGATCGTCCCGAGGCCGGCTCCCGCATCGGCGAGGATCATCGCCTTCCGCCGGTCCCATCGATCCACGTAGGCGCCGGCGAACGGTGTGATGAGGATCTGTGGGAGTTGTGACGCGAGCATCACCGCGGCGAGTTGCGTCACCGACCCGGTCTGTTGAAAGACGTAGATCGAGAGGCCGAAGGCCGTGAGGTTCGTGCCAACGATCGAAACGAGTTGACCGGACCACACGATGAAGAACGTGCGCATGCTCGGTTCGATCGCCGGCGGTTCGTCGCCGATCGCCGCTCGAATGGTCGACATCACTCGTATTGTCGGCACTTCTCGACCGAGTGTCAAGCCAGCGAGATTGCGCACCTTCGGTAACCTCGTCTCATGCGCATCCCCCTCGTGCTCGCCGTTCTCACCCTCGCGGTCTCGGGATGCACGCCGCCCAACTCGGGGACGACAACGACGACCATCGAACCTGCGACGACGACTACGACGACCGCGAGTGACACCCCGGCGTGTCTCGCCGGCGACCTCCCCTTCGTCGAGGAAGGGACCATTGCAGCGCTCGACAGCCAGGGACAAGACGCCAGGGCAGTCGCCGGCGTTCGCTGGTACCCCCTCGAAGGATGCGAGCGGATCGAGATCGAGTTCTTGTCGGACGCCGGCGCACCGGCTACCCGGATCGGCCCGGTCGGCGTCTCGATGCTCTCCGACCCTGGCATTGTCCGAGTGAGTCTCTCGGAGGCGGTAGCCAACTCAGCTGTTGCTGACACCACCCTGAACGGCACCCTCGTGGACAAGTGGTTCGTGGTCGAGGGTGCCGAAGATGGCCTGATCGTCGACCTGCACCTCAACGACCGGGCCGCCGCCCGTGCATTCACCACCACCTCGCCAGCCCGGCTCGTCATCGACCTACGGGCAACCGGCGACGACCTGCAGATTGCGACGCCGATGTCGGGCGGCGGCATTGTGCTCCTGAGCCCGCAGGCCGGAGTCGGCCTCTACCCCCTGCAGGTCGTCGGCTACTCGGCCCCGGGCGTCGACGCCGTCCGAATCCAGCTCGCCGATGCCGTGGGCATCGGCGTCGACCGCTCGATCTCAACACGGTCGTCGGCCCACGTCTGGCACGCCTTCAACATCGCGCTCAGCGACGGACCCTCCGGCGCCGTCGACCTGCGCGTCGGAACCGTTGGAGAAGAAGGCGAACCAATCTTCGCGATCGAGATCCCGCTCGATCTTCCGTAGCTGAGTCGCCAGTCGCCAGAGAGCTACGCTCCGGCGCACACGTCCGGGGCTGCCGCCATCTCGGGGATGTCGAGATTCCAGAGGTCGCGGGCGAGGGCGAACATGGCCACCGCCCGGGGAGCGATCGAGGGACCGACCGGGGTTCGGTCGGGGTCGAGACGTACGATGATGATCGACCCCATCATGGCGCCACCGATCTCCATTGTCGCGTCGCACTCGTCCTCCGGATCGACGGCCACGGCCCGTCCGTCGACGAACCGCACGCCGGTCTTGTCGGGGGCGTACTCCCCGGTCAGGGGCAGGAGCAGTCCGCCGCGGCGCGAGTTGATCGCTGCAGTCAAGAGCGTCTCCTCGAGAGCGGCAGCATCGACCTCGAGGTCCCCTTCAGTCTGCATCCGCTCCATCGCGCCGAGCGGCATGTCAGCGGCACGCGAGTGCAGACCATGGCCAATACTGAGCCGAGGATTCAGTTCGGTCGGAAGAAACCCGTCCACGGTGCATACACCGTCGATCCCGAACCCTCCCAGGTAGCCGTAGCGATCGCTGAGCAGGTGCCCGACGCCTCGGGCCGCGGCTCGCATCGCCTCCTGCACAGACGCGGGCGGGTTCCAGTAGTTGGCGGCCTGTGCGTAGACGAACTCGGGCCGGACAGCGTCGCGCAGGATCACCATCTCGATCGGGCGGAACACAGCGACGCCGTCGCGGGTCACGAAGCCGTGGATCGAACACGGGATGCCGTCGAGGAACGGCATCACCCGCACCTCGAGCGCATGCTTGGCGAACCATGCGAGGGCAGGAGCGACTTCGTCGGCGGAGCGAACCCATCGCGCGTACTCCCCGCCCCCGTGCCATCCTTCGCTGTTGTCGGCCACCCAAACGGTCCCGAGGTCCGAAGCGAGGTCGGCGGCGGCAGCCGGCGCCTCAGCAACCGGCACAACGGTTGCCGGGGAGCGGCGAACGCCTGCATCGTCCCAGAGTTGATCGACGATCGTCTTGTCCTCCAGCGCCCACCACTCCTTAGGGCGAGCGCCGTAGACGGGCCGTCCGACGAGGGTTGCTTCGCGACTGAACCCGGGACCAAGGACCAGTGCCTCGTGCTCCGGATCGAAGTCGTCGATCGCCGCGAGCAGATCGGGATCCGGGTTCTCGATCGCGGCATTGCTGGCCCGTATCCCGAGCATCACCGTGTCCCCGACGGCCCTGGTATACCGGATGCGATCGGCCTTCGGTAGGTCTCCGACGCCTTCCACCGCGGCCACGATCATGATGCCGGACGGTTCCCATTCGCGCATCTGGTCAACGAGTGGAGTCGCCCCCGCGGCCACATCCGGCACGATGATCCACTTCTTCCCCCGGTGGAACTCGGCAATCTCTTCTCGGATCGGCTCGGCGTCCATGCCGGGATCCTACCGATCGGGTCCCCGGCCAGACCTCGATTCGCGTCGGCGCCCGCCCCATGGGTGGCCGGCAGCTCTCGCGGCACCGAAGATTGCCTCCTGATATCGCCATACGCCGATTTAGGGTCGGGTACGTCACGTCGAGGAGGTTGTCGTGCGTCGGATCCTGTTCCGCCCAGCCGGGCTTGTGCTCGCGGTGGTCTTCGTTCTGCTGTCGATCGGTACAGCGCTCGCCGCGTTGCCACCCGGTGGGACGTTCAAGGATGACGACCAGAACATCCACGAGCCCAACATCGAGGCGATCGCGGCCGAGGGAATCACGAAGGGCTGTAACCCGCCGTGGAACACCCTCTACTGCCCGACCGCGGATGTCAGCCGGGGACAGATGGCCGCATTCCTGAATCGTGCCTTGGCGTTGCCGGCCACGGACAGCGACTTCTTCTCCGACGATGACGGAACGACCTTCGAGGGCGACATCAATCGACTCGCGGCCGCCGGGATCACCCGAGGCTGCAATCCCCCCGCCAACGATCGCTTCTGCCCGTCCAGTCGAGTGAGCCGGGGACAGATGGCCGCGTTCCTCAACCGCGCCTTTGCCTACCCGGCTGCCACAACGGACTCCTTCGCCGACGACGACGGCTCAATCTTCGAGGACGACATCAACGCGATCGCCGAGGCCGGTGTCACACTCGGCTGCAACCCGCCGGACAACACCAACTACTGCCCGACCAACATCGTCCGGAGAGACCAGATGGCGTCATTCCTCTCCCGGGCGCTCGGCCTCGATCCCATTCCCCCGCCTCCTCCGACGACACTGCGACTCGAACCGGTAGCCGATGGGTTCGAGCGACCGGTGTTCTTCACGTCGTCTCGCGGCCACGACTATGTCGTCGACCAACCCGGACGAATCTGGGTCATCGCCGACAGTGGTGATTCCCGGGTCGTGCTGGATATTCGGGATCGAGTGGCGTATGGAGGCGAGCGAGGTCTCCTTGGCCTGGCGTTCCATCCCGACCACGCCGGGATCCTCTACGTCAACTACATCCAGAACGACGGTGCAACCGTGGTGTCCGAGTTCACCTTCGATGGCGATCCCCTCGTGGCGGACCCCGCATCGGAGCGAGTGGTCCTGAAGGTCCCACAGCCCTCGGTGAACCACAACGGCGGGATGATCGCCTTCGGACCTCAGGGTCACTTGTGGATCGGCCTGGGAGATGGAGGCGGTTCGAACGATCGCTACGGCAACGGACAGAACGAGAACACGCTGCTCGGGGCAATGCTCCGGATTCAGGTCGGTCCCGGCCTTGACCCGTACTCGATCGTCGAGGACATGGGGTTCGCGGAACCAGAGATTTGGGCCATCGGACTCCGGAATCCGTGGAGATTCTCGTTCGACGGAGACCAACTATGGATCGCCGACGTTGGACAAGGTGACGTCGAGGAGATCGATTCGGTATCAACCGACGAACAGCGGCTCAACTTCGGCTGGCCCATCTACGAGGGCTCGGAGTGCCTCGCCGGATCGTGCAACCCGGGAGGCCTGACGTTCCCGGCCCTCGAGTACGGACACGATGAAGGGTGCTCAGTGACCGGCGGCTACGTCTACCGGGGCACCGCGATGCCGCATCTCGCCGGCCACTACTTCTTCTCAGACTGGTGTACCGGCTTCCTCCGTTCGATCGCTCCCGACGGCGTCGTTCACGACTGGACCGGGGGAACCGGACGGCTCGACCAGGTGTCGTCGTTCGGTCGTGATGAGGACGGCGAGGTGTACGTCGTGTCGGCAACGGGAACGGTCTCTCGGATCGTGAAAGCCACGGGCTGACCGCAGCCGGCCCACGGTGAG
Source organism: uncultured Actinomycetota bacterium (assembly GCA_963836085.1). Classification (GTDB taxonomy): domain Bacteria; phylum Actinomycetota; class Acidimicrobiia; order Spongiisociales; family UBA5794; genus JAHEEL01. Next base: position 138,059 of record CAWIHT010000002.1, on the reverse strand, counting down.
CGGCGACATCGCCGCTGAGTAGAATTGGCTCTGGCGACCCGCTTCAAACGCACCGGCACCCGCTGAGGCTCAGCCGTGTTCCATGTTCTGGGAGTAGCAGCCGCGCCGTCACGGAGGTCACATGGCCGAGATCGAACACCCGACAGCTGACGCCCATCTTGACGCCCTCTGCGCCTTTCTCCCCGACCGTCGGCCGGGGAGCAGGGGCAACCACGAGGCCACCGAGTACGTCGCTGCCGCACTCGAACGGTCATCGTGGGAGGTCCACAGCCACGAGTTCGAGTGTCTCGATTGGGAGACCAGCGGTGGTGCGATCACGGTCGGCGGTTCCACGGTCGCTCTGACGCCGAGTCCCTACGGGCTCGGAGCGGCGGTTCACGGTCCGCTTCGCGTCCTCCGAACCGCCGGGGACCTGGTCGGGTCCGACCTCGCCGGTTCGATCGCCGTGCTGGCCGACGATCTGGCAGCGGAGCCCCTCACGCCGAAGACCTACCCCTTCTACGGATCAGACGAACACGCGGCGATCATCGAGTCACTGGAACTGTCCCGGCCCGCGGCCGTCATCGCCATCACCGGCCGGTATCCGGAACTCTGCGGGGCCCTGGACCCGTTCCCCCTCATCGAGGACGGCGACTTCACAATCCCCACGGCCAACGTCCGTCCCACCGATGCTGCCGGCCTCCTCAACAGCGAGGGTCTGATTGCGGAGGTCGACATCCGAGCGGAGCGCTTGCCGTCTACCGCCCACAACGTCACCGCGCTTCGGGGACCTCAGGATCGTCGCGTGACCATCGCGGCGCACATTGACACCAAGCCCGGTACGCCCGGTGCCGTCGACAATGCCGCCGGAGTCGTGGCACTGTTGCTTCTCGCCGACCTGCTCTCACCGGAGCGGCATCCCAGTCTTCCCGTCGGCGTGGAACTCCTCGTCGTCAACGGCGAAGACCACTACGCCGCACCGGGAGAGGTCGCGTGGCTCGAGTCGAATACTGACCAACTCGACGCGATCGAGTTGATGATCAACATCGATGGCGCCGGATACCGCGAAGGCGGCACCTCGTATTCGTTCTACAACGTTGACAACGAAGTCGCCTCCCACGTGCACAAGACGTTCGCTCCCTACGCGGACCTCAGCGAAGGCCCTCCGTGGTACCAGAGCGATCATGCGATCTTCGCGATGCAGGGCAGGGCCGCGCTTGCGCTCACGACCGAGCGCGTACAGGAGATGCTTGCCGTGTTGTTCCACTCGGCGCACGACACCCCCGACCAGGTCGACATCGACCGCGTCACCAGCATCGCCTCCGCCCTTGAAGCCTTGATCGTCACCTGGCCCCAACCGACTCACGCGGAATAGAACACCTACCGGGTCTCGGCGACCGGCGACCGGCGGTCCTGTCTACATGTTCCGTCGGTATCGGCCGCCCACGGCGTACAGCGCACGGGAGATCTGGCCGATCGTGCAGTGCTTCGCCGCTTCCATCAGGGCCTCGAAGGTGTTGTCGCCCCGAATGGCAGCTTGCTGCAGGTGCGCCAGGGCGGCCCCGGCTGAGGCAGGATCGCGATCGCGCAGTGCCCGCGTGGCATCGATCTGGCGTTGCTTGTCCTCGTCGGTCGAACGGATCACGGTGTCGGGGACCACGAACGGTGAACCGTCACGCGACAGGAACGTGTTCACGCCGACGATGGGCAGTTCTCCCGTCGACTTCCTGCGCTCGTAGAGCAGCGACTCCTCCTGGATCTTCGAACGTTGATACATGCGCTCCATGGCGCCGAGCACCCCGCCACGGTCGGTGAGTCGGTCGAACTCTGCGAGGACCGCTTCTTCGACCAGGTCGGTCAACTCCTCGATGATGAACGAACCCTGCATTGGGTTCTCGTTCCTGGCCAGGCCGAGCTCGCGATTGATGATGAGTTGGATCGCGAGCGCCCGGCGAACGGATTCCTCCGTCGGCGTGGTGATCGCCTCGTCGTAGGCGTTGGTGTGCAGCGAGTTGCAGTTGTCGTAGACCGCGTAGAGCGCCTGGAGCGTCGTCCGAATGTCGTTGAAGGCGATCTCCTGTGCATGGAGCGATCGTCCCGATGTCTGGATGTGGTACTTGAGCTTCTGGGATCGCTCGGCAGCCCCGTACCAGTCCCGCATCGCCTTGGCCCAGATGCGCCTGGCGACCCGGCCGATCACGGCGTACTCGGCATCAACCCCATTCGAGAAGAAGAACGAGAGATGCGGAGCGAACGTGTCGACCGCCATGCCACGCGACAGGAAGTACTCAACAAACGTGAACCCGTTCGCCAGCGTGAAGGCCAGTTGGGTGATCGGGTTCGCGCCCGCTTCGGCCATGTGGTAGCCGGAGATCGAGACGGAGTAGAAGTTCCCGACCGAGTGGTCGATGAAGTACGCCTGGATGTCACCCTGCATCCGAAGCGCGAACTCCGTGGAGAAGATGCAGGTGTTCTGGGCCTGATCCTCCTTGAGGATGTCCGCCTGGATCGTCCCGCGCACGCGGGCCTGGACGTCGTCCTTGATCCGGGCATAGGCATCGGCCGGAAGCACCTGGTCTCCGGTCAATCCGAGGAGCAGGAGACCAAGGCCGTCGTTGCCCGGCGGCAGATCGCCGTCGTAGCGCGGCCGCGAGAGCCCGTGCCGATCGAAGCGCTCAACCAGAGCCTGCTCCACGGCGTCCTCGAGACCATGCTCGACGACGTAGCGCTCACATTGCTGGTCGATCGCGGCGTTCATGAAGAACGCCAGCATCATCGGAGCGGGTCCGTTGATCGTCATCGAGACCGACGTGGACGGATCGAGGAGATCGAATCCCGAGTAGAGCTTCTTCACGTCGTCGAGCGAGGCGACCGACACGCCGGCGTTCCCGATCTTCCCGTAGATGTCGGGCCGCTCGTCGGGATCCTCGCCGTAGAGCGTTACCGAATCGAAGGCGGTCGAGAGCCGCGCCGCCGGCATGTCCCGCGACAGGTAGTGGAAGCGGCGGTTGGTCTGCTCGGGACCGCCCTCCCCCGCAAACATCCGGGTCGGATCCTCCGCGGCCCGTTTGAACGGGAAGACGCCGGCAGTGAACGGGAAGCGGCCGGGGACATTCTCCTGCAGTCCCCACCGCACCCGGTCGGCCCACCCCGAGATGCGGGGATACGCGACCTTCGGGATGCGAGTGCCCGAGAGCGTCGTCGAAGCGGTCTCGACTTCGATCTCGGCGTCGCGCACCTCATAGGTGGCGGTGTCCCGGGCGTACGTGTCGGCCAGGTCGTCCCATTGGGCCAACACCGAGGCTGCATCGGCATCGAGGGCGGCGATGCCGTCCACTCCCGCAGCTGCGATCGATTCGTCTCCGGTCGCCGCCGCAACCGTCTGGAATGCCTGTGCTTCAGCTGCGCGAACCATTTGAGCGCCAACACGCGCGTTGTAGGCCCGAATCGTCTCACTGATCTCCGACAGGTAGCGCACTCGATCCCGGGGGATGACCGGCCGCTCTCCCCCATGATCGATGGGGAGGTCGATGGACGAGGCGAACTTGCCATCGGCGAGTCCGTTGAGGCGCTTCATCAGTTCGCGGTACAGCCGATTCGTCCCCGCGTCGTTGAAGTGCGACGCCACCGTCGCGTAGATCGGGAGGTCCTCATCCGATTCGTCAAAGGCGTTGTGATTGCGTCGGTACTGCTTGCGCACATCCCGGACGGCATCGTCGGCGCCGCGCCGGTCGGCCTTGTTGATGACGACGAGGTCGGCGAAGTCGAGCATGTCGACCTTCTCGAGTTGGCTCGCCGCCCCGTACTCCGGCGTCATCACGTACAGCGAGAGATCCGAGTGGTCGACAATCTCGGTGTCGGCCTGGCCAATCCCGGACGTCTCGAGAATCACAAGGTCGAACCCTGCGGCCTTCACGAGATCCACCGCGGATGCAACGTGCGGGGACAAGGCCAGATTCGCCTGGCGCGTCGCGAGCGATCGCATGTACACCCTTGGGTTCGAGACCGAATTCATGCGGATGCGGTCTCCCAGCAACGCCCCGCCGGAGCGTCGCCGCGAGGGGTCGACCGAGATGATCGCCAATGTTCGATCCGGGAAGTCGGAGAGGAACCGGACCACGATCTCGTCGATCAGCGATGACTTGCCTGCGCCTCCGGTCCCGGTCATGCCAAGCACCGGAACCGCACGGTCGGCGGCAGCGGATCGGGCAGCCGCTGCCAGATCATCGACGGTTCCCTGTTCAACGGCCGAGATCATGCGTCCGAGCAGCGCGGGTGTCGCCGTACTCAGGTCGGCCGGGTCGAGTGGCCGTTCGTCGACGACCGGGAAGTCCGAGCGCTCGAGGAGGTCGTCGATCATGCCCTGAAGTCCGAGTTCACGGCCATCATCCGGCATGTAGATGCGCTCGATCCCGGATCGTTCCAATTCGGCAGCCTCGTCCGGGAGGATCGTGCCTCCGCCTCCCCCGAAGATCTTCACGTGCGTCGCACCTGCATCGTCGAGCAGGCGTCGCACATACCGGAAGAACTCCATGTGGCCGCCCTGGTAGGAGGTGATCGCAACCGCCTGGGCATCCTCCTCCACCGCAGCAATTGCGATGTCGGCCGCCGATCGGTCGTGTCCAAGGTGGATGATCTCGGCACCGGTCGCCTGAAGGATCCGCCGCATGATGTTGATCGCAGCGTCGTGCCCATCGAACAACGAGGTAGCGGTCACGATGCGGACGTGATGGCGCGGTTCGTACGGCACGGGACCAGGATACGTCGTCGGCACCGACTCACCAGCGATCCGTCACGGCGCGTAGGGTTGGACCGGATGGCGCACATCGAAGACGGGTACCGAGGTCTCACTCCAACCCCGGGTTCAGAGGCGGAGCGAACCCGCTTCTCCGAGCTCCAGCATCGGCTCGTCCCCCTGGTCTCGACCGTCTTCCCCGACCGGATGGCGGAGCGCACGGTGGTCGTCGTCCCTTCGCTCAGCCTCGACCGGGACCAACTCCATCGGATCGACGGCATCGTCCACTACGAAGAGCGCATGCTCTGTCTGCTCATGCTGCTCCGGATGCCGCGCACGCGGATCGTCTACGTGACGAGCCGAGCGATCGCACCGACGATCGTGGACTACTACCTCCACCTGCTGCCCGGTGTGCCGTCGCACCATGCCCGAAATCGCCTGACGCTCCTGTCCTGCGACGACGGGTCTCCGGAACCGCTGAGCCGCAAGATCCTCCGGCGGCCGCGCCTCATCGAACGGATCAAGGATGCGATTCCGCATCCGGCAACGACCCACATGACATGCTTCAACTCGACATCGCTGGAACGGACGCTCTCTGTCCAACTCGGCATACCGATGTATGCCAACGATCCAGACCGTCGGTGGCTGGGTGGCAAGAACGGCAGCCGCGTCGTCCTCGCCGCTGCCGGGATTCCGATGCCGAGGGCGGTCACCGGGGTGCGAGACGCCGAAGACGTTGTCCGCGGACTCGAGGAACTGCGTTCCGAGGACCCGACCCTGCAACGTGCCGTCGTGAAACTCGACGAGGGGTTCTCCGGCGAGGGCAACGCGACGTTTGACCTCTCCGATGCCCCTGAGACCGGGATCGCAGTGTGGGCTCGCAGAGCACTCGAAGAGCGCCTGGCTCCGATCGCTCCCGGCATGACCGCAGCCCGTTTCCTCGAGAAGCTCTCGACCATGACCGGCATCGTCGAGGCCATGATCGAATCCCCGGTGATCCGTTCCCCGTCGGTCCAGTGCCGAATCGACCCGCTCGGACGGGTCGAAGCCATCTCGACCCACGAGCAAATCCTGGGAGGCGCAACGGGCCAGATCTACGAAGGATGCTCGTTTCCGGCAGACGATGCCTACCGCCTCGATCTTCAGGAGGCAGGGCTCCGCGTCGGAAGCGAGTTGGTGGAGCGCGGCGCGCTCGGGCGGTTCAGCGTCGACTTCGTCTCGGTCCCCACGGAGGAAGGGTGGGATCACCTCGCACTGGAGATCAACCTGCGGAAGGGTGGAACGACCCTGCCCTCGCTTGTTCTCCAATTCCTCACCGACGGGTCGTACGACGTGGACACAGGGACCTACCGGTCGGCGTTCGGCACCGGGCTCTGCTACTACGCGAGCGACAACGTCCGGTCGGACCGGTACCGGGGACTGCTGCCGGAGGACGTGTTCGACATCACCGTGTGCGAGGGCCTGCACTTCGATCAGGCGAGGCAGTCGGGGACGGTGTTCCACATCGTTGGGGCCGTCTCGGAGTACGGCAAGTTGGGCATGGTGAGCATCGCCGGGTCACCAGAAGGGGCCAAGGCGATCCACGACCGGACGATCGGGTCACTCGACCGGGCCGTCGACAATTCCGGGTAGGTCGAAGAGGCCTGCAGGCGGCGTGACAACCACGACTCGTCGCTCGAGATCGATCTCGGGGACGATGGCGTCAACGAAGGGGATCTCCACCCGGCCTGATTCGGTACGGACCGCCAGGCGGTCCTGGGCAGCAGCGAGCACCACTTCGTCGACGACCCCCATTGATGTGCCGTGTTCGTCGACGACGGCGCATCCGACGAGGTCTTCGACCCAGAATTCGCCGTCTTCGAGATCGCGGCGGTCTCCGCGGTCGATCGTGAACGACGTTCCGCGCAGTGCTTCTGCCCCGTTCCGATCTGCCACTTCTTCGAAGCGCACCAGAAGGTCATCGCGATAGGGCGACGCCTCGACCACGGTGTAGGACTGTGGAGGCGCGGCGTCGCTCTCGAATTCAGCGCCGGCTACCCAGCGATTCTCGGGATCGTCGGTGAGGGGACGAACGACCACAGCCCCGTTGATACCGTGAGCACGGCGCACGTAGCCGACAAGGATCGGTTCCACGTCAGTCGAGGAAATCGACCTCGACGGCAACGCCTTCTTCATCGCCGGCGACGGAGGCAACCGAGCGGATAGCCCGGGCGACTCGGCCGCGGCGGCCGATCACACGGCCCATGTCGGACTTGGCAGTCCGAACCTCGGCCACGATCGCATCGTCCCCATCGGGAACGATCTCCACCTTGACGGAGTCGGGGTCGTCCACGATCTGGGTGACGACGTAGGTCACGACCTTCTCGACGATGCTGCCATCATTCATGATTCGTCCATTTCGGTGGCGTCATTGTCTTCGGCTACTTCTGCGACCACGATCTCGACCGTTTCGTCGGCCGTGGCTTCGATGGCCTCTGCGGCCTCTTCCTGAATCTCGTCGAGCATCACCGGTGCGGCATCCGCGACATCCACCTTCTTGGCGGCGGCCTCGGGCGCATCGTCGACAATGTGCACGTCACCACGAGCGACCTTGAACTCCGTCCACGCCCCGGAGATCTCGAGGAGTTTCTTGGCCCGATCGCTCGGCTGCGCTCCCTGCTGGAGCCAGGCCACCGCACGAGCGTTGTCGATCTCGATGAGTGAAGGATCTTGACGGGCGTCGTAGCGGCCGATCTGCTCGATGTATTTCCCGTCTCGCTGCTTGCGTGAGTCAATCACCACGACGCGATACGAGGGTTGCTTCTTCTTACCCATCCGCGTCAGGCGGATCTTCACCGGCATGTCTACCTCTTCTTCTTGCGGCCCATTCCCGGCATGGCAAGCCCTGGAATAGGGCTCTTTCCTCCGGCGAACGCCTTCATCATCTTCTGTGTCTCGGAGAACTGCTTCAACAGTACGTTGACGTCCTGCGGTCGCGTCCCCGAACCCTTCGCGATGCGACGTTTGCGACTCCCATTGATGGTCTTGGGGTCTCGGCGCTCCGCTGGGGTCATCGACCGGATGATGGCTTCGACGCGAGCGAGTTGACGGTCGTCGATCTCGACGTCGCGCAATGCCGACCCGGCGCCCGGCAGCATACCAACCAGCTGCTGCAATGGCCCCATCTTCTTGATCTGTTGGAACTGATCGAGGAAGTCTTCGAGGTTGAATGTCGAGTCGAGGAGCTTCGCGGCCGCCGCTTCAGCCTCTTCCTCGTCGTAGACCGATTCGGCCTTCTCGATCAGCGAGAGCACGTCGCCCATGCCCAGGATGCGCGAGGCCATCCGCTCCGGGTAGAAGACATCGAGTTCTTCGATGCCTTCCCCGATACCGACGAACTTGATCGGCTGGCCGGTCACCTCGCGAGCGGAGATGGCGGCACCGCCGCGCGCGTCACCATCGAGTTTGGTGAGCACCAGGCCGGTGAGGTCGGTGTAGTCGAGGAAGCCATTCGCCACGTTGACCGCTTCTTGGCCGGTCATCGCGTCGAGGACGAGAAGCACCTCGTCGGGGTTGGCGGCCTTGCGGACCGCAGCGAGCTCCTTCATGAGGTCCTGGTCGACTTGGAGGCGGCCGGCGGTGTCGATGATCACGACGTTGGCGCCGTCGGTTCTGGCCTGCTTCAGCGCCGCCTTGACAAGCCGCTGGACCTTGGTCTTGCGGTCCGCATACACCGGGACGCCGATCCGCTGACCCAGCGTCTCGAGCTGGTCGATCGCGGCCGGCCGTTGGAGGTCGGCGGCGACGAGCATCGGGCGTTTCCCTTTGCCCTTCAGGAGCTTCGCGAGCTTCGCTGCGGTGGTCGTCTTCCCGGATCCCTGGAGGCCGACCATCAGGATGACGAGCGGCGGAGCCGCCGGCCGCACGAGCGGCACCTCTTCGGCACCAAGGGTCACGATCAGCTCTTCGTGGACGATCTTGATGACCTGCTGACCGGGCGTGAGGCTCTTCGTGACCTCGGCTCCGATCGCGCGCTCCTTCACGCGGGCAAGCATCGACTTGACCACGGATACGTTGACGTCTGCTTCGAGGAGGGCGATCCGCACCTCGCGCAGGGCGTCGTTGACGTCGGACTCGGACAAGCGCCCCTTCCCGCGTAGCTGCGAGAACGCGCTGTTCAGCCGACTGGAGAGAGAATCGAACATCGGCTCATGAGTGTACGGCTCGCCGCGCGACACATGATCTGCGAGACTTGGGGCATGAATCTCACAGTGATCGATCACCCGCTCGGCCGGCACTATCTCACCATCCTCCGCGACCGCACCACGACGCCAGAGGCGTTCCGTGCTGCTGCACGCGGACTGACCTACAGCCTCGTGCTCGAGGCGACCAAGCGACTCCCCCTTACGGAGATCGAAGTCGAGACCCCGATGGAGACCACTATCGGCTACCACGTGCACGACGTCGTTGCGGTTGCGGTTCTGCGCGCAGGCCTCGGCATGCTGGACGCGGTTCTCGACATGATCCCCGAGTGCAAGGTTGGCTTCGCTGGTGTGCAGCGGGACGAGGAGACGGCGCTGCCCCAGGAGTACTACGCCCGCCTCCCGGATCTCTCTGACGCCTCGGTGTTCATCCTCGAGCCGATGCTCGCCACGGGCGGGTCACTGTCGTGGGCTGTCGACAAGGTGAAGTCTTCCGGCGCTCGCGACATCACGGCACTGTGCGTCGTCACGGCGCCCGACGGTGTCCGTCGGATGTATGACGACCATCCAGATGTGCATGTGATCGCGGCAGCATTCGACCGCGAACTCAACGATCGGGCCTACATCGTGCCGGGCCTCGGCGACATGGGTGACCGGCTCTTCGGGACGCTGTGACCGCAGCGCCGGACGCTCGCTCCATCAAAGCGGATCTCATCCGCACCTACGATGCGAGCGCCCTGACTCGCGATGAACGGGGCGAACCGGATTGGCGCGACGATCACCGAAACGAATTCACTGCCACCCTGAAGGACGAGGCGAGGACCCGTATCCTCGAGATCGGTGCCGGGGCCGGCCACAGCTCGGCCTTCTTCTCCGCACAAGGTTTCGCCGTGGTCGCGACCGACCTCTCCCCAGGCAACGTCGAACGCTGCCTGGCCAAGGGCCTCGAGGCACACGTCGCGGATTTCGCCAATCTCGGATTCTCCAACCGATCGTTCGACGCTCTCTGGGCGATGAGTTGCCTGATGCACGCAACCGACGAGGACTTCACCATCGCGATCGATGAGATGGCGCGGGTCCTGACCCCTGGTGGACTCGTAGTCGCCGGTATGTGGGGCGGTGACGGAACGGCCGAGATCCTCGAAGACGACGTCGTCGACCCGCCCCGCTTCTTCGCGTGGAGGACCGACGACCACATCCGGGCGGCGTTCGGCGCGGCATTCGTCATCGAGGAGTTCCGCACCATCGACGGCCCACCCGACGATCCGAGAGACGAGCACTATCAGCTCGTGAAAATGAGGAAGCGATGAAGGACTTCAGCGAGGCAGTCGCCGCGGTCATCCTTCGCCTCGAACCAGGCGAAGTCGTGTCATACGGTGAGGTCGCCGATGAGGCCGGGTTCCCCGGCGCGGCACGTGCCGTCGGTAACCTTGTCCGTTCCACGCCCGGTCTCCCATGGTGGCGGGTCGTGGCGAAGTCCGGGCGACTCGCTCCCGGACACGAGGAGCGACAGGCCGAACTCCTCAGGAGCGAGGGTGTGACGATCACCAACGGTCGGGTCAAGATCAGGAAGAATCCGCAGACGAGTTCGGAGAGAACATGAACTACAGCATGCCCGAGCTGATTGGCAAGAAGCGGGACGGCGGGAATCTCACCGCCGACGAGTTGGAATGGATCATCGCCGGGTACACCGCCGACCGCATCCCCGACTATCAGCTGTCAGCGTTCCTGATGGCCGTCATCTTTCGCGGCTTGAACACCGAAGAGCTCTCAGCCTGGACCGACGCCATGCTCCACTCCGGTGACGTGCTCGACCTGTCCGGCACGTCCATGCCGAAGGTCGACAAGCACTCGACGGGTGGCGTCGGAGACAAGATCAGCATCCCGCTCGCTCCCCTCGTCACGGCATGCGGTGTCGCGATCCCGATGATGTCCGGACGCGGTCTCGGCCACACGGGGGGCACGCTCGACAAGCTGGAAACGATCCCAGGCTTCAAGACCCGTCTCGACCCGGATGTCTTCACCCGTCAGCTCGACGAACTCGGCCTCGTGCTCGCGGGCCAATCCGAGACGCTCGTCCCCGCCGACCGTCGCATCTACGCACTCAGGGATGCGAGCGGCACCGTCCCGGCGATCCCGCTCATCTCGTCTTCGATCATGTCAAAGAAGTTGGCCGAGGACCTCGACGGCCTCGTCCTTGACGTCAAGATCGGCTCGGGTGCGTTCATGAAGGATGTGGCGTCCGGGATAGAGTTGGCCGAGACCATGGTCGGGATCGGCCGCTCGCACGACACACCGGTCGTCGGATTCCTCACCGATATGGACCAGCCATTGGGAACAGAAGTCGGCAACGCCAACGAGATGGTCGAATCGATCGCCATTCTCCGCGGCGACGGCCCGGCAGATACCACCGAACTCACCTTCCGGCTCGGTGAGGAGATGCTGGTGCTCGGCGGCGTCGCGGCGGATCGCACCGAGGCGCGGTCTCGTCTGGAAGATGCCGTGCAGTCGGGGTCCGGTCTCGAGGTCTTTGCCAAGGTCATCGAGGCACAGGGCGGCGATCCCACCGTTCTCGAAGACCCATCGATCTTGCCATCCGCCGATCTCGTGCACACGGTGGTCGCAGATCGCGCCGGCTTCATCGAACGGTGTGACGCTCTCGCCGTCGGCCGCTCCGCCGTACGCCTCGGAGCCGGCCGTCAGGCGAAAGAAGATGACATCGACCCCGGTGTCGGAATCTCGATCCATGCGAAGGTCGGGGATGCTGTCGCAGCGGGAGACGCGCTCGGCACGGTGCGGTACAACACCGTCGAACAACTCGCCGCGTGTCTCCCGATCCTCGAGACCGCCTGGATCGTCACCGACGAACCGCAAACCGCCCGTCCACTGATCCTTGGAGAGGTGAAATGACCTACGAAGATCTGCAAGCCGCTGCAGCCGCAATCGCCGAGCACAGCGGCCGAGACCGACACGATGCCGCCGTGGTGCTCGGATCCGGGCTGAGCGGCTACGCCGCATCCCTGGACAATGCCATCGAGATCCCGTACTCGGAGATCCCGAACTTCCCCGAACCGAAGGTCGTCGGTCACGGTGGGAGCCTGTTCTCGGCTCCGGTTGGGGACGGCGCGGTGTTGCTGTTCGCCGGCCGGGTCCACACGTACGAGGGCTGGTCGCTCGATGAGGTGGTGTTCGGCGTCCGGACCGCCGCCCTGGCCGGAGCAACGTCGGTCCTCCTCACGAACGCGGCCGGCGGCCTGGGCGAGGGTCTCGCTCCCGGCGATCTCGTCGCGATCCGGGACCATCTGAACTACACGGCCCGCAACCCGCTGGTCGGATCCAACGACGATCGGCTTGGGCCCCGATTTCCCGACATGAGTGAGGTGTACTCGCTCCGTCTCCGCGACCTGATGAAGCATGCCTTCGAGACAGCCGGCGTCGGCTATCACGAAGGCGTGTATGCCTGGTTCCTCGGCCCGAGCTACGAGACGCCTGCCGAGATCGAGATGGTGCGACGCGCCGGTGGCGATCTTGTCGGCATGTCGACGGTGCCTGAGGCCATTGCCCTGAACCACATGGGCGTCGCTGTGGCCGGCATCTCATTGGTGACGAACTATGCGGCGGGCATCACCGATGCTCCCCTCTCCCACGAGGAAGTGACCGAGACCGCCACCGAGGCGCGCACGCGGTTCTCGGCGGTCCTCGACGCGCTTCTTCCGATGCTCGTCGACGGGTAGCCGAGGTTTTTGAGTCGACGCTCAAAGTTGAGGTATCATCCCGGTACCCGACACAAGGAGCGATACCGACATGAGAATCGCGGTCTGTGTGAAACAGATCCCAGACCCGGCGACGCCCTACCAACTCGCTCCGGACACCCACCGCGTGGTGCGTCCGAACGACCAGGTTCTCGACGACACCGATCGATTCGGTGTCGAAGTTGGGCTCCAGATCGCCGAAGGGAACGACGGATCAGTCACCCTGTTCTCGATGTCCCCCTCCGGGTCACTCCAGGGAATCCGACAGGCACTCGCCATGGGCGCCGACAAGGCCGTCATCATCGACGACACCAACCTCGCGGGGTCCGATGCCCTGACGACAGCGCGTGTCCTCGCGGCTGCTATCGATCGCGAAGGCTTCGACCTCGTGATTGCCGGCACAGAGTCCACCGACGGCTATTCCGGCGTGGTTCCGCAGCAGATCGCTGAACTCCTCGACGTTCCATCGCTCACCTTCGCCCGAAAGGTCGACGTTGCCGACGGAGTCGTGCGAATCGAGCAACAGACCTCCGGCGGCTACGACGTGGTCGAGGCCCCGCTCCCGGCCCTCCTCTCTGTGACATCGGGCGTCGTCGAACCCCGCTATCCCACGTTCAAAGGGATCATGCAGGCCAAGAAGAAGCCGATCGACACGCTCACCGCCGACGACCTTGGCTTCACCGCCGACCGGGTCGGCGATGCAGGCGCCGGTCAGGCCATCACGTCGGTCGAGGCCGTGCCGGCGAGAGAAGCCGGAGAGATCGTTGAGGACGACGGTGAGGGCTACCTCAAGATCGTCGCCCTCCTGGAACAGGCGAAGGTGATTTAGATGACGACCTGGGTATTCAGCGAGGAAGCGGACGGTCACGCATCGGCCGCGGCGCTCGAACTCCTCACCAAGGCCAGGTCGATCGGAGCGGTGTCGGTGTTCCACATCGGTGCCGGAAGCGAAGCCGCGTTCGAAGAACTCGGGGCACACGGCGCAGCAACGATCTACCACATGCCAACGGACGTCCACCTGCCGTCCGCACCTGCCGCTGCGGCGCTTGCTTCTCTCGTGGAAGAGCACGGCGTCGAACTGATCCTCTTCGGCATGGACACCACCGATCGCGACGTGGGAGGCCGCCTCTCGGCCCGACTCGGTCGACCGGTCCTCGGGAACGCGGTCGACGTGTCAGCGGACGGTGCCGTCGCCGTTACCAGCGAGATTCTCGGCGGCACACAGGCCGTGATCACCGAGTTCACCGGACCGGCGCCTGCACTGGTCTTCGTCCGGCCAAAGGCGTTCGCCGCCGAACCGTCGGATGGTGGCTCCCCCACGGTCGTGCCGGTTGCCACGCCGGATCTCGGCCGGTCCGGATCGGCGATCGTCGTCGAGTCGCACGTCGAAGAGAGCGAAGGGCCCGACCTGGAGGCCGCAGCCGTGGTTGTCGCCGGAGGGCGCGGCGTTGGAGCCGAAGAGAAGTGGGCGGTGGTCGAAGACCTGGCGTCACAACTCGGCGCTGCCGTTGGTGCAACCCGTGCCGTCATCGACGCCGGCTGGGTTCCAGCACGGCTCCAAGTCGGGCAGACCGGCAAGACCGTGAAGCCCTCGGTGTACATCGCGGCGGGTGTCTCGGGCGCCATGCAGCATCTCGTCGGGATGAAGGACTCCGGCACGATCATCGCGGTCAACAAGGACGCCGAAGCTCCCATCTTCGCCGTCGCCGATCTCGGAATCGTCGGAGACCTCCACCAGGTCCTCCCGAAACTGACGGAGGCGTTGAGAGCGCGGTAGCCCAATTCCTTCCCCTCAAGGGGAAGGTGGCAGCGCCCCCCCCAGGGCGCTGACGGAGGGGGCCTCTCGTTCTCGACGCGGGCGCATGACCTGTGAGCCACCAGCGGTTCAGCCTTCGGATCGGCGACTGGAAGCTACCCCAAGTCTTCTGGACCGAACGAGCGGGGCAGGAGCTCCTCGAGCGCGTACTCGACCGGATCTCCGGCATCGTTCGTCAGGATCACCCGCCGAACGTTGAATTCGCGCATGATCTGGCGGCAATTGCCGCACGGTGAGCAGGCGTCGCCGTCGAGGCATGTCACGGCCACGGTGTCGATCTCACGAACGCCCTGTGCGGCCGCTGTGGTGATGGCGTTCGCCTCGGCGCAGATCGACGCGCCGTAGGCGGCGTTCTCGATGTTGCACCCCCGGTACTCGTCGCCCCCTGAGGTGACGACGACCGCCCCAACCCGATAGTGGCTATACGGCGAATACGAGTTCGCGGCGGCTTCGCGGGCCTCGGCGATGAGTCGTTGCGCTTCCATCATGGCTCCAAAAGGGCTTCGATGAACTCTCTCGGTTCGAATGGTACGAGGTCATCGACGCCTTCGCCGACACCAATGAACTTCACCGGGATATCGAGCTCCTGTTCAACCGCGATCGCGACACCGCCACGGGCGGTCCCGTCGAGTTTCGTGATAACGATTCCCGTGACACCAACCGCATCGGCGAAGCTCCGCGCCTGCCCGATGCCGTTCTGTCCGGTGGTTCCATCGAGCACGAGGAGCGTCTCACTAATCGTCCCTGCCTCGCGTTGGAGAACCCGTGCAACCTTCCCGAGTTCGTCCATGAGGTTGGACTTCGAATGCAGCCGGCCGGCCGTGTCAATGATCACCACGTCGGCATCGTCGGTCTTGGCGGTCTGATAGGCGTCATATGCGACCGCCGCAGGATCCGACCCGGTTGCGCCAGACACCACCTCGACGCCGACGCGAGCGGCCCAGGTGCGGAGTTGCTCGTCCGCAGCGGCGCGGAAGGTGTCGGCTGCGCCGAGTACTGCGGTCTGGCCGTTCTGTCCGAGGAGACCGGCGATCTTCGCAATCGACGTGGTCTTCCCCGTTCCATTGACGCCCACAACCAGCACCACGGCAGGATCGCCCTCGAGATGGAGGGAGCGGTCGCGTCCAGAGAGCTGACCAATGAGCGCGTGCTCGAGCAGGAGACGGGCTTGTTCACCGTCGGTCGGCCGCTGAGACCGTACTTCCTCGACGGCTACGGCTGACGTGCTCACGCCCACGTCTGCCGCGATGAGCGTCTCCTCGAGTTCGTCCCAGAACGCATCGTCGAGCGTCTCAGACCGCAGCAGTGCACCGAGGCGGCCGCCGATGGCCGTACGGGTTCGGGAGAGCTGCGTGCGCAGACCGCGCTGCGGCGCAGCGGTCGGCGTCGGTTTCGGTTGCGGCGTTGGTTGCGGCGGCGTCTTCGATCGCGATCCGCGCGATCACAACGATCGCGATGAGCGCGATGACCGCCACGACAGCGACGAGCAGAATCAGCAGGTTGGTGTCCACGAGTTCTCCTTGCGACCGCAACGGAACCTAGACGGTCGTCTTCGCCATGCGTCGTGCGAGCACCTTCGAGGACTCGCCGGGTTCCATGGTGACGCCGTACAGCATATCGGCGGCCCCCATTGTCTGTTGCTGATGCGTGATGATCACGAGTTGAGCCGATGACCGGAGCGCATCAACGAGTCGCAGGAATCGGTGCAAGTTCGCGTCGTCGAGGGCTGCTTCAACCTCATCGAGGACGTAGAACGGGCTGGGCCGAGCGCGGAATACGGCGAAGAGGAACGCGAGAGCCGCAAGGCTCCGCTCCCCACCCGACAACAGGGCAAGACGGCCGACCTTCTTGCCGTGCGGCTGAGCCTCGACTTCGACACCGGACTCGAGGGGACGGTCCGGCTTGTCCAGCCGCAGCCGTCCACGACCGCCCGGGAATACCTCGGCGAAGTTCTCCTGGTAGAGCGCCGAGATCTCGTCGAATGCCACCATGAACAGGTTGGCCATCTCCTCGTCCAGCGCCGCGATCACCTTGCGGAGTTCGCTTCTCGACTCGTTGAGATCGGCGAGCTGGTCGTCGAGCAGGGCGACCTCACCGGCAAGCTCGTCGTATTCGGCGGCCGCCAGAGGGTTGATCGGGCCCATCCGGCGCAGGTCGGCCTCGAGGCTCTCGAGCCGGTCCTTCGGGACGACACCCTCGTCGAGCTCCGGGCGAGGCGCCACGAGGGCCTCTTCGACGGTTGCGTCGGCGTCCCGGCGCAGGCGTTCCGCACTCGTCTCCATGCGGACTCTGGCCTCGGCCAGTTCGACAGCAAGGATCGATCGGCGTTCCTTGGCGAGCGATATCGAGACCTCAAGTTCCTCGCGACGCTGCTCTGCGACGCCGAGGGAGTCTGCCGCATCGCCAACTTCGAGGCGCAGCGCCCGCTGCCGTTCTCGCAGTTCGACAATGTGCTTCTGCGCCACGACAGCGACGCGAGCGGCCCGGTCTTCGATCTCGGAGAGGGCCTCGATCCGGGAGTCATCCTCGGGGAGCAGTTCCAGCTGGTTCAACTCGAAGGTGACTCGTTCGATCCTGCGCTGCAGCAGCGTCCGGCGTTCGGCGATACCGGCGAGCTCTGCACCGGATTCCTCTCGTAGGCGGCGAGCGGCGTCACGGCGGGTGGCAACGTCGTGGCGTCGCAGGTTCAATGCCTCCCATGCGGCCTGACGTGCAGCCTCTTCGCCTTCGAGTTCGGCGAGGCGCTCACGGAGTTCGGTGATCCGCTCAGCTCGAGCGCTCTCCGCCTCGGCCAGCGCCGCTGCGCGCATGTTGAGGCGTTCGCGCTCTGACTCGCCTTCAGCGCGTGCCCGCCCCACGAGGTCCAGAGCCTCTGTGTGACCGGCAATCCTCGCCTCGAGCGCTTCAACGTCGTCGAGTGCGGTGCGCTCCACCCGGCGGGCGGCTTCGAGGTCTCGCGCGATCGACGTGCGACGGCTCTCGGTTCTCGATCGTTCCCGTTCTGCGATCTCGAGCTGAACCCGGGCCGCTTCGAGGGCGGCAAATCCGGTGCCGTCGGGCTGGGCGACGTGGATGCCCGAAGCCGCGATCACATCGCCCTCCGGCGTGACCGTGCGGAGGTGGGGGAACCGTTCGACGACACGCCATGCCGCTTCCCACCCGGCCGCGTAGACGACGTCACCCAGAAGACCTTCGGCGACCGAGAGGTCTGCGTCCGGTCCGAGCAGATCAACCAGTGCGTCGAGTCCCAGTTCGCCGGCCGCCTCACGTGCCGGCACACGCTCAGCCGGCGTGGGCGTGACCAGAGATACGCCACCGAGCCCCTCCGCCTTCAGGGCGCTCGTCACGTTGTGGATGTTGCTGTGGTCGGAGGCCAGGAAGGCGTCGGCCCACGCTCCGAGCGCTCGGTCGACGGCGATGGCGACCTCCGGTGGCGCGTCGAGCGATGCCGCGACGACCCCTGCGATCCCCTCATGCTGTGCGGTCATCGTGCGGGCGGTCGGATCGCCGATGTCGGCGATTGCTGCCTCGTGCGCCTCGATCCGGGCCTCTCCCGCAGCAATGGCGAGGAGTACATCGGAGTGCTCCCGGTCGACGCTCTCCCACACTTCCTCGACCGCTTCTCGGCGTGCCCGGGCTTCATCGTATCCGCGCTGTGCGGCGGTGACGGCGGCATCAGCCTGCTGGATCGACTGGTTCAGTTCGACGGTCTCGTTCGATTCCTCTTCGAGGCGTGCGGCCACGACTCGGCGTCGCGAAGCAATCGCCTCCATCTCACGGCCATCTCGCTCGGACGCGTTTTCGAGGGCCCGCAAGTCGCCTCGGAGGTTGGCCACAAGGCCTTCCGCCGGCAGTTGGACCTGTTCGGAGAGCATCCGTTCTTCGTCCTCGAGGGCTTCGAGGGCGACCGTGCGGCGCTCGACCACATCGGCGAGCCGCAACTCGGATTCGGTCGCGTCTTCGATGCCGGCCGCCAACTCTTCGAGCTCGGTGTCGAGGTCGTTGCGACGCTCCCCTGCCCCCTCAATCCGGCCTTCGATCGCGACCCGGCGCTCTCGTGCAACCAGACCGTACCGACGGAGACGCTCGACCACGGTCTCCAGCCGGGCCGCGGCCGCAGTGTCGCGCTCGAGCGCCGCCCCCGCTTCGCCGGCCGATGCCCGGAGTTCCGCGAGCTCGACAAGGAGCGTCTCGTGTTCAGCTTCTTCGAGGACGAGTTGAGCTGATCGGGACTCGTCTTCAGCGGAGGCTTCAGCTTCTCGCTTCCGCAAATCTCGGATCGCTTCACCACCGAGCCAGAGGCGCAGCGCCTTCGCTTCAGACTTCACCGATCCGTGGCGGGCTGCCGCGTTGGATTGACGCTTCAGGGGTCGGAGGGCCCGACGCTTCTCGACGAGGATGTCGTTCAGACGGTCGACATCCATCTCGGTGGCTTCCAGCCGGCGAATCGCGCGGTCTCGTCTGCCGCGATGCTTCGTGATTCCAGCAGCTTCCTCGATGACGGCTCGGTGCTCGTCGGGACGCGCAGTGAGGACCGTTCCGATCTGACCCTGCGAGACCAGGACATGCTGGTGTCGGCCCACACCGCCGTCCGAGAGCAGTTCCTGGATATCGAGCAGGCGGCACGGAGTCCGATTCATCTCGTACTCGGAGGTGCCGTCCCGGTAGAGACGCCGCGTGATTGTGATCTCCGCGAGGTCGACCGGTAGGAATCCGTCGGCGTTGTCGAACGTGAGCGAGACCTCGGCACGGGAGACCGACGGCCGGGTCGCCGTGCCTGCGAAGACGACGTCCTCCATCTTCTCGGTCCTCAGCGAGCGCGTAGCCTGGGTGCCCATGACCCACGCAATGGCATCGAGAAGATTCGACTTGCCCGACCCATTCGGGCCGACCACGACGTTCACCCCGGCGTCGAATTCGAGCCGGGTGCGGTCGGCAAATGACTTGAAGCCGACAAGCGTGAGCTTCTTAAGCAGCACAGCGAGGAAGCATAGCCATACGAATTACATGCGTGTGACTTGCGTCGCCGGTCGCCAGACGCCAGACGAACTACGAGCGCTGAGCGAGCACCTCGAGGGCTCGGCGGGCTGCTTCTTGTTCGGAGCGCTTCTTCGAGGTGCCGGTCCCGGTTGCGAGCACTTCGCCCGCGGCTTGCACGGTGGCGGTGAACTGCTTGGCGTGCTGCGGGCCCTCGTCAGCCACCTCGTATGCGACGGTCTTCCCAGAGGCGACGAGGAGTTCCTGGAGGCGGGTCTTGTAGTCACGGTGGCCCGGCGCCCCAGCGCGTTCGTCAATCATCGCTGCCCAATGGTCGCGCACGATCTGTTCGGCGCGGTCGAATCCCGCATCGAGGAATATGGCGCCGAGCAGCGACTCGACTACGTCGGAGAGAATCGAGTGCTTGTCGCGCCCACCCGATAGGTCCTCGCCCCGGCCGAGGAGCATGAGTGCGCCGATGCCCCACATCTCGGCGATCAGGCCGAGCGCCGGTTCGGAGACTACGGCAGCCCGGAGGAGCGTCATCTCCCCTTCCGTAGCATCCGGGTACTCCTCGTAGATGTAGTGTGTGACCGCCAATTCGAGAACCGCATCTCCGAGGAATTCCAGGCGCTGATAGTCGCCGCAGCGGGAGTGCTCCGATGCGTAGGACGGGTGCGTAAGCGCTGCCTCGAGCAGTTCGAGATCGTTGAGGCGGAGACCCAATACGTCTTCGAGGTGATCCGCTGCGGCCTGCGGGTCGGTCGCTCCTGCGGTCATTTCGCGGTGTGTCCGATGCCTTCGGCGACGAGGTCGACGAGGCCGTGGCCCGCTCCCTCGGCCGCCATGGTGATCGCGTTGGCTGCGGCGCGGTGAGAGCTCGCGCCGTGACCGATCACGACAACCCCCTTGGTTCCGACAAGATGCGCCCCGCCCATCGTCTCCGGGTCGATTTGCTGGCGGAGTCTCATGAAGGCCGGGAGCAGTTCTGCCAGGGCGGACTGGTACTCGTCGGCCTGGAGCGCCTCCATCAACACACGGAACAGGGCACGACTGGTCCCCTCTCCGGTCTTGAGCAGCACGTTGCCGGTGTATCCGTCGGTGACGAACACGTCGGCGCGGTCCTGACCAAGATCGCGGCCCTCGACATTGCCGATGAAGTTGAGCCCATCCACCTGCTCGAGCAATCCGTGAGCCACTTGCTCGAGCTCCCGTCCCTTGCCGGCTTCCTCACCGATGTTGACAAGGCCGACGCGGGGGTCATCGAGTTCAAGGAAGACCTTGGCGACTGCATACCCCATGACGCCGAATTGCGTGAGCTGCTCAGGCCCTACTTCGAGGTTGGCTCCGACGTCGAGAACGATCTCTCGCGTCGGGAAGATGGATGCGATCGCGGGGCGGGACACGCCGGGGAGACGACCGATGACGAACGCCGAAGCGGCGAGCGCGGCGCCGGTGCTACCGGCGGAGAACATGGCCTGGGCGTTGCCGTCCTTGACGAGCCGGGCGGCCACCATGATGGAGGCGTCCTTCTTCTCACGGACAGCGCGAGCGGGATCCTCCCCCATCTCGACGACCTCGCTCGCATCGACGATGGGGAGATCGGTGTCAAACCGCTCAAGTACGGGAACGATCTGCGATCGGTCGCCGACAAGTATTACTTCAACGCCGTTGGTTGCTGCATCGATCGCTCCGCGAACAATCTCGAGCGGAGCATGGTCGCCACCCATTGCGTCGACGACGACCCTCGCCATAGCGATGTCAGACTTCTGCGATGATCTCGCGACCGTTGTAGCTGCCGCACTCGTGGCACACGCGGTGCGGGATGTGCTTGGCGCCACACTGGCCGCAGGTGGCGACCGTTGGACTCGACACCTTCCACTGTGCCTTGCGTCGGCGAGTACGGGATCGCGACATCTTCTTCTTTGGGACGGCCATCTGGAAAGCCTCGTTTCGTCAGTCTCCGGGCGGGAGGAGATCGCGCAACACGGCGAACGGTGAGCCGGTGTCGGCTTCTTCTCCCGGGGGGTCGGTATTCAAGTCTATATCCAATGTACTCACAAGTCCCTCGCATGATTCGCTGCAGACGGGAAGGAGCGGAAGCCCGAGGAGCGTCTCGTCTCTGAGGAATGGTTCGAGGTCGATGACGGTGCCCTCGATCGGGTATGCATCCTCGCCCGGGTCCACTTCGAACAGGCCGGTAACCGGATCGCATCCGTCGTCCTCGAAGTCGGTGAGGCA
This sequence comes from uncultured Actinomycetota bacterium, assembly GCA_963836085.1. Taxonomy (GTDB): domain Bacteria; phylum Actinomycetota; class Acidimicrobiia; order Spongiisociales; family UBA5794; genus JAHEEL01. The sequence continues at coordinate 116,378 of CAWIHT010000002.1, read as the reverse complement.
GCGGCGACAGGTGTGCTCTGCGGTGTAGCAGACCTCGCCGCGCACCAGGATCCCTCCGGGAACCGACCCGACGGAGAGCTCCGCCACGAGGGGCGGGGCGGGAAGAATGCGGCTCATGTCGAGCCGCCAGTCGACCACGACCTCGATCACCACCGCCCGCGGCGGAACATCACGCCCGATGAGGTCGGAGACTTCAATAAGGAACGGCGAACGCTGCATGGGACCCTCCCTCGGCTCCTCAGCTGCTCAGCTACTACTCACTGGCTCACGGGTGGCGGGGCACTCGGCGGCAATGACTGGTGCAACTCCGACCGTGCCTCCCGGACATACCGGAGGAGTTCGGCAAGGACCTGCTCGGCTTCGGCGAGGTGTCGCTCCGCGAAATCCTCCGACTCGAGCCGGATCCGTCGCGCCTCGGTCTCGGCGTTCCGCACGAGCGTGTTCGCTTCTTCGACCGCTTCTTGGACGATATAGGACTCCGACACCATCAGATCCGAGCGCTGCTTCGCATCCGCGATGACTTCGCGGGCCTTCTCGTTGGTGCGAGCGATATACGCCTCGCGCTCCCGCACCATCCAACGAGCGGCTCTGAGCTCTTCCGGGAGTCCGGTCTGGATCCGGGCGAGTTCGTCAAGGGTCTCATCCTGGTTGATCATCACGCTGTTCGACAGCGGGACCTGGCGAGCGTTCTCGATCTCGATCATGAGATTCTCGAGCAGGTCGAGCAGTCCGCCCGGCACGGGTGGCGGTGACTGCGGGTGTTCGGGATGTTCCATGGTCATGCGTAACGCTCCTTCATGGCCGCCGCGACGCTCGCAGGGACGAGAGCGTCGACGGTGCCGCCGAGACGGGAAACCTCTTTGACCAGCGAGGACGATAGATAGCCGTACTCCGGCTTGGTCGCAACGAACAGGGTGACGATGCCAGACAAGTGGCGGTTCATCTGCGACATCTGGAACTCGTAGTCGAAGTCGGTGATGGCTCGCAGGCCTTTGACGACCACGTCGGCACCACTCTGTTCTGCATAGTCGACGAGCAGTCCGCCAAACGAACCGATCCGGACGGTCTCCCACTGCGAACAGAGGTCGGTAAGCATCTCGATCCGTTCCTCTTCATCGAAGAGCGGAGACTTCGACGGGTTGCGAATGACGCCCACAATCACCTCATCGAAGATGCCGACGCAACGCTCAATCACATCAAGATGCCCGTTGGTAGGCGGGTCAAAACTACCGGGGACAAGCGCCGCGGTCACGGTTGCTCCTTCTCAAGGATCCAGATCTCGCTATCACCGTACCGTCGCCGGTCGGCGCACCGCAGATTATCGGACTTCGGGGTCGTTCCCCCCGCACGTCGGTGCAGGACGATTCGTCCGGCAGACGCAAGACGTCCACCAGTGAGGCCCAGTACACGCTCGACCTCGCTGTCCGAACACGCGAATGGGGGGTCCACAAACACAAGATCGTAGGTCCCGCGATCGCGTTCGAGGAAGCGGTCGACGTCGACCGTCACGACCGTGCCACCCAAATCAACCGACGCAACGTTCGCTGAAAGGACCGCGGCCGCGGAGCGATCGCGTTCGACAAACACTGCCGATGCAGCACCCCGGCTGAGGGCTTCGAGGCCAAGGGACCCACTCCCGGCGAAGAGGTCGAGCACATCGGCATTGGGGACGAACCGCGCAAGGGATGAGAACACGGCCTCCTTGGCCCGTCCGGTGAACGGCCGCGTCCCGCTCCGAGGCGCGGCCAGACGCCTGCCTTTCGCCTCACCTGCGATGATTCTCATGCACCCACTCCCTCAAGGTTCACTCGTCAACTCCGCTCGAGCCATTCTGCATCGTCTCCGAGCATCGCCTGAATCTCCTCCGCAAGTTCGGGATGCTCCGCGAGATCCGGATCCTGATCCACCAGGGCGAACGCCTCCCGCCGCGCCTCGACCAGCACCTCGACATCACGAAGAAGGTCGGCAAGTCGCAGATCGGTCATGCCCGACTGCCGGGCACCGAATACGGTCCCCTGCCCTCGGATTCGCAAGTCCTCCTCAGCGAGAACGAAACCGTCGGTCGTGGACACCATGGCGGCAATTCGTTGCTCGCCATCGCTGGTCTTCGGGTCCGCAACGAGCAGACAGGTCGCCGCCTGCGATCCGCGGCCGACGCGACCCCGAAGCTGGTGGAGTTGGCTGAGGCCGAATCGATCAGCGTCCTCGATCACCATCACCGTGGCGTTCGGCACGTCGATCCCAACTTCGATGACGGTCGTCGCCACCAGGACGTCGAGTTCGCCGGCCCGGAATCGATGCATGACATCGTCCTTGTCGGACGACTTCAGTTGACCGTGCAACAGACCGAGCCTGAGGTCCGGGTACACCGCCTGCAGCCGCTCGTACTCGGCGACCGCCGACTTGGCCTCCAGCTTGGACGAGTCTTCGACCAGCGGGCAGACCACGAACACCTGGCGACCGGCCGATGCCTCGCTGCGCACGAGGTCTTGAACGGTCTGGAGCGACGCGGCGTCCTTGGGAACATGCCTGGTCTCGACGGGAAGGCGACCGGGTGGCATCTCATCGAGTATCGAGACGTCGAGATCTCCGTACAGGGTCATCGAGAGGGTACGAGGAATCGGGGTCGCCGTCATGATCAGCAAGTCGGGGTCGTGGTCGGCGGCCTTGTCGCGCAGCATCACTCGTTGATGAACGCCGAATCGATGCTGCTCGTCGACCACCGCGATGCCGAGCCTGGCGAAGTGGACACCCTCCTGAATCAGGGCGTGGGTGCCGATCACGATATCGGCCGCCCCATCCGAGATCCTCTCGACAACGGCTGAACGGTCGGCGCCTCCTCCGAAGTTGGTGATGGCACGATTGGCCGTGAGCAGGGCGACCCGCACATCGGGATGCCCTTCCCTGGCGAAGAGGTTGCCGGTACCCGAGGCGCCCGGACCTCCGTCCGGGGCCAGCCCTGCGACCTCCAGTGCATCGACGGTTGAGAGGTAGTGCTGCTCGGCGAGAACCTCGGTCGGCGCCATGATCGCTCCCTGGTAGTCGCCCTGAACGGCGGCCAGGAGCGTGGCCAGCGCCACCACGGTCTTCCCCGATCCGACCTCTCCCTGGAGCAGCCGATGCATCGGGTGTTTCTCGGCGAGGTCGACACGGATCTCCTCGACGGCCCGCTCTTGAGCACCGGTGAGCCGATATGGGAGCGCTTCGAGAAATCGCTCTACGAGGGGACCGTCGACGGTGTGCTCCGCTCCTCGCGCTTGGAGCCCTTGACGCTGCTTGCGGAGGGCAAGCGCCACCTCGATCCGGAAGAACTCGTCAAAGATCAGGCGTGCCCGCCCGCGGTCCGACTCCGCCCGGTCGCCGGGGAAATGGACCCCGACGATGGCTTCGTCGCGCCCGACGAGTCCCTGGCGGTCAAGGATGTCTCCCGGCACGACCTCGGCAATCGGACGGGACCGCCGCAGCGCGTTGTCCATCGAGACCCGCAGCTTGGTCGGGGCGAGGCCTCCGACACTCGGGTGGATCGGGACGACGCGCCCGGTGACGAGCGAGTCCTCACCCCCGAGTCGGTCGAGGTCCGGCGCCTTCATCTGGAGGTGACCGCGGAACAGCTCGGCTTTGCCGGAGAGGGCGACCTCCTCTCCCTCGGCGATCTTGATGTACGGGTTGAACCAAACGGCCTTCAGTGTGCTCGTCCCGTCGGTGATCGTGGCTTCGACCATCGTGCGATTCCTCGAGATGCGCCGACGAGACGTGCTCGTGACAAGGCCGCCGACCGTGACCTCTTCGCCAAGCGGTACCGACGACAGATCGAACAGTTGGGAGCGGTCGAGGTAGCGGCGCGGAGCGTGGAGCAGCAATTGCCCGACAGAGGCGATCCCGGCGTCGGTCAGCTTCTTCGCGGTGCGTGGGCCGATGCCCTTGACCCGGTCGATCGGGATGCCGAAGAGATAGGCAAGGGACCGCCCGGCCCTCGGTTTGCTGTTCGTGGTCACGGGACCATGATGGTCCCTCTCAGGTCGAAGGTCGTTGTTCGCCCGACCCTGCTAGCCTCCCATGTCACCTCAGGAGGTCCTCCCACATGTCATACCGGTGTGAAGTCTGCGGCAAAGAGCCGTGGTTCGGCAAGCAAGTCAGCTTCTCTCACAAACGGTCCAGCCGCCGCTGGTTGCCCAACATTCAGCGGGTTCGCGTGAAGCACGGCAACAACTCGCGTCGCGCCCGCGTTTGTACGTCCTGCATCAAGGCAGGCAAAGTCGAGAAGGTCTAGCCCGTGCAGGGCGTCGTCAAGGTCTACGACCCGGTTTCCGGCGTCGGTGTGATTGTCCGTGACGACGACCGTTCCGAGGTCTACCTCCGGCCCGGCTCACTCGAGGGCTCCATGTTCCGCATGCTGCGCCAGGGCCAGCGCGTCATCTTCGACGCCGACGAAGACGCAGGCCGCCTCTACGCCCGCGATCTCCGCTTCGGAGCAGACGGCTACTAAGCCGCGAGACGCTCCGGTACACTGACCTCCCGAAGCGAGGAGGAACCGTGGTTCGAGCATACGTTCTGATCCAGACCGACACCGGCCGAGCCGCCGACGTAGCTGGTGGCATCCGGGGCATGCCCGGCGTCATCTCCACCGAAGCGGTGACCGGCCCGTACGACGTGATCGTGTTCGTCGAAGCCGAGGATGTTGACGCGCTCGGTCAACTCGTCGTCAGCGCGGTGCAACCGGTCGAAGGGATCGTGCGTACCCTGACCTGCCCGGTCATCAGGTTCTAGCAGCCGACGCGTTCCGGACTAGGCCGGAAGGGCGAGACGCACGAGTTCGTTGCAGAGCTGCGCATACGTCATGCCGCTGGCTTCCCACATCTTCGGGAATCCGGAGATCGGTGTGAATCCCGGCATCGTGTTCACTTCGTTGATCAGGAACCCGCGTCCGCCATCGAGATAGAAGAAATCGATGCGGGCGAGACCTCGGCACTCGATGGCTGCGAATGCCCGCTCGGCCAGCGAACGCACCTCGGACATCCGATCATCTGGCAATTCAGCCGGCGCTCTGAAGTCACTGGCCTCATCCTCGTACTTCGATGTGTAGTCGTACCAGTCCCCTGCCGAGATGACTTCACCGGCCATCGCGGTTCGCGGTCCCTCGAGGACGGCAACTTCGATCTCACGGCCGGAGATGAACTCCTCGACAACGACCTTTTCGCCGTACCTCAATGCAAGATCAATCCCTCGCTCGACCTCGGCCACGGACTCGGCCTTGCTGATGCCGACCGATGAACCGAGTTCTGCTGGCTTGACGAAGACCGGCGACCCGAGGTCATCGAGGATTGAAGCGCTGATGCCGTTCGGGTCGGAGCGGAATTCGGAGCCCCGCACGACGCTCCAACGTGAGGTGGGGATTCCTACTGCCTCGAAGATGCTCTTGGCGATGTCCTTGTCCATGGCCAGGGCCGACGGGAGCACCCCGCACCCGACGTATGGCTTGCCTGCGATCTCAAATACGCCCTGTATGGTGCCGTCCTCGCCGAATGGACCGTGCAGTACCGGGAACACCACGTCGTAATTGACGGCGTCGTCTCCCACGAGAAGACGCCCATCGGGGAGACGGAGCGCAGCAGACCGGCCCTCAGGGCGGAAGGGGCGATGTGCCGTGTCTGCGATCCACCACTCGCCCTCTCGGTCGATCCCGATGGGGATGACCCGATGGCCCGCCTCGACCAGGGCGTCGTGGATTGCCACCGCCGATGTGCACGAGACATCATGTTCGGCCGAACGGCCACCGAACAGAAGGAGCACTCTTGCCATGCGCGCAGATTACCGATCAGTCCGACACAGCGGAGACAATCAGTTGGTCGGATCGTCCGATAGGCGGCGATCCAGGGAGATCGCGTGGAACCCGCCGTCGACGTGCACGATCTCGCCGGTGGTCGCAAGCGCCCAATCCGAGAGCAGCACACACACCATCCGGGCCACCGGATCCGCGTCGTGAATATCCCACCGAAGCGGTGCCCGCTCGTGCCATGCATTGATGAACTCTTCAATGCCCGGAATCGACTTCGCCGCCACCGTCGCCAGCGGCCCCGCGGCAACGGCGTTGACCCGCACGCGGTCGTCTCCGAGGTAGCGAGCTAGGTATCGAGTCACGGATTGGAGCGCAGATTTCGATACGCCCATCCAGTCGTAGGCAGGCCAGGCCGTCGAGTTGTCGAAGTCGAGCGTGACCAGAGAGCCTCCCCCGGCCTCCCGCATCAGGGGCAGCAGGCCGACTGCGAGCGTCTTGTATGAGAAGGCCGAGGTCAGAAATGCCGTGGCGGCGGATTCCGCCGGCGTCGAAAGGAAGTTGCCACCGAGTGCGTCCTCCGGAGCGTATGCGATGGCGTGGAGCGCTCCGTCGACCGCCCCCCACCGCTCTCCGAGGTCGGCAACCAGCGCCTCCATATGGGACGCGTCGTTGATGTCGAGTTCGAGAACGGGGGGTGGATCCGGGAGACGTCTCGCGGAGCGTTCGGTAAGTCGCGTTGCTCGACCGAACCCGGTGAGGACGATCTCCGCCCCCTGCTCCTGAGCGATGCGAGCGACATGCCACGCGATCGAGTCATCGGTGAGTACACCGGTGATGACCAGACGTTTGCCGTTCAGCATGTCGTGCTCCTTGCCCTGCGGGCGGGTCATCCTAGGGATGACGATCAGTTCACGTTGGACCAGGCCCGGAAACCGAGGCCCATGACGAACAGCAGTAGCAGGCCGTACCAGAGGGCCGGCCGTTTCGCGAGTTGGGCGCGGTACACGTAGGCGAGGCTGAAGGTAACGGCGACCACGATGCCGTAGAAGACGTGGAACCCGTTCAGCGGTCGCAGGCCATACAGGTAGAGGGCGACGCCGAGCGCGACCTGGATGAGCATCGCGACGATGGCGATCGCTGCGGCGACGCCGAACACCCGACCCGGCTTCTTCCGAAGGATCGCGAGCCCGAGGCCCCACAGCCCGACGATCCCGGTGGTCGCGATCGCCACCCACACCCAGTGACCGTGCAACCAGTGGATGGTGCTCACGTGAGTCGATTCCTCATGGGCGAGAGGTTAGGGAGGCACAGGCGGCTGTATCGCAAAGCTGCCACACCTGCGGATCGACCGCGATCGCCGGTTGGAAGCCGGATTCTCCTGTCCGGCCTCGAGGGGACGGCGGCATCACATGGGTAGCGATTCGATTCGGGGGTTCGAAGGTGTCGGTCAATCCGGTCCGAGCGTCCGTGGGGTTCTTGTTGGCGATCGCCCTCGCTACCGCCTGTGGCGACGAATCCGGAGCGGTCGATACTGCGGATTCCTCGGCCACACCGTCGTCGACGACAACGACCATCGCCACTACGACCACGGTGGCGACTGAGACCACGCTCCAAGCACCGTCGCTCGATGCAACGCTCGCCTTCGCGTTCGACGACTGCAATCAAGTTGCGTTCGTGATGCCGCTCGACATGGAAGCGGCACGCGCTCTCGTTCCATCCGACTACGAGATCTACCCGGAAGGCGGACTGCGCGCCACGATGTGGCTCTGGGCCAAGGACTGCGGCGACATCACGGTCGAAGGCAGGTCGGTCGGCGCCGGCCAATTCGATGCCCTCATGATCCAAGTCGACGGGCCATTCGAGGTCCGGGAGAGCAAGGCACGCCCCGATCTCCCGACGAACCTGATCGACTACCAGTACCCCATCCTCTGGATCACCGACAATCCGGAATTCCAGGCCGCAACGGCGGAATTCGGAACGCCGATGGTGCTCGCAGAAAACATGACGTTCAATGTGGACCCGGGCACCATCCACGCGGGGTCGGCTGTAGCTGCGACGAACGATTCGCCGATCGAGTACCGGTGGACATCCACGACGGAACTCGGCTGGGAGTCAGGTGCCGACGAGTTTGTCGCCCACACGGTGGTGAATCAGGACGCCACGTCGGCGTACCGCTACCACGTGGAAGCAATCCTCAACCGGGCATGGTCTGGCCGTGCTGTCGAGTTCTATCTGGGCGAGACGCCACTGGCCGCCGCGATCGGCTCTCCAATCACCGGGACCGGGTACGGAATGACGATCGCCGCCGCCCTCGAGGCCGAGCGCACACAGCGGTCGCCATGAGCGGCCCGTTTGCGCCCGGCGGATTCGTCCGCAGCGGCGAGCGCCGAGCCACACCGGAGATGCGGGATGGTTCGCGATTCCCCGTCCGGCCGAGCCTGTTCGGTGGCATCGTATGGGTATGACGACGCTCGCCAAGGGTGAGGTGTTCCAACGGTATGGCGTTGAGCTCACTCGTTTCGCGACGTCGCTGGTCGGACCCGCCGATGCCCAGGACATTGTCTCGGATGCGCTCGTCGCTGCCATGTGGTCCGCCGGATGGGAAGAGGTCGAGAACCAGCGCGCCTACCTGTACCGCACCGTTGTCTCCCAAGCCCACATGAACCATCGCTCCACTCTGCGGCGCAGGAATCGCGAGCGTCGAGCCGCTCTGGCTGGAACGGCACCGTCACAGGCGATCGATGTCGACGTATGGGAAGCCATGGGGCACCTCAACGTGGCCGAGCGATCGGTGGTCTTCCTCACGTACTGGGAGGACCTCAAGGAAGCCGATACGGCACAGCGACTCGAGATGAGCGAACGATCGGTCCGCCGGCACCTGAGCCGTGCCCGCCACAAACTCGGGAGGTTGCTTGATGACTAGCCGCCTCGACGACCGGATCCGAACGATGATGCGGGAAGTGGTCGACCAGTCCCCACCACCGCCTGATCTCCCGACCGGCCCACCGCCGGTTCCTGCAGCCCCATCACGGTTCCCGAACTGGGCCGTCGCTCTCGGGGCGGCCGTCGCCGTGTTCGTCCTTGTTGGCGGTGTTCTCTGGCTTGTCGGTGGACCCAAAGTTGATGTGAGCAGTGAGCCCATGGTCACGACTACAGCCGGGACGACGCAACCTCCAACCACTGCAGCGACCATCCCAACGACAACCACGATGCCCTTGGTTCCCTCCACGCTCATCTCAGCGACGACGGCAGCGAGGATCGACGGCGCTGTCTTTGACTTCGCCGAGCACGACTTGTGCGAGTGGTTCGCCGGTAGTGAAATCCTGACGATCGTTGCTGAGGCGTACGCTGCCGAGAACGTCGACTACCCCGTACCAACGACGCTCGTTGCGGAGCCGAGCGAGAAGGACCGGGACGATCGCCCTGGGTGCGATTGGACGGTGCCGGGAACGGGAGGAGGGTGGGGTCGACCCGATTTCAGCGTGGTGTTCAGGGATGACTCCGATGTGCTGCTCGCCGACGGCACCCGCATCCTGGATATGCACAAGCAAGAAATCGCGGACGAACCGATTGGCACTGACTGGCGCGGTGTCGACGCGGACGCGAGTGTCGACGACGTGCTACTGACCGGAGGTGTCTTCCCAACGAGTGGCTGGAGCCCGGGGTTCTACTTCTATGTCGAGAGCCAGGACCGCAGCATCGACTTCCGGCACGACTTCGCCGCCAGTATCCAGCAAGACCAAGAAATCTGTTCGGACGGGTGCGAGGATTACACGGTTGAAGCGCTGATCGTCCGAGAGATGCTCGAGAGGATGGGGTGGCTCGCCACCGCTGACAAGGACCCGACCACCGCGGGTGGCGAGGAGTAGACGAGCGGAGATCTGCCACCTACTAGCGTGCGCCGCATGCCAGAACTCAGCATCGACGGGATCGCGCACGGGGGCGAAGCGGTCGGCCGCCTCGACGGGAAGGCCTGTTTCGTCGCAGGGGCAATGCCGGATGAGCTTGTCGAAGTGGAGATCGTTCGTGAGAAGCGCCGATGGGCCCGTGCGCGCCTCACCCGGGTCCTCGAGGCATCACCCGATCGGATCGAAGCGCCGTGCCCTGCGTTCGGAACCTGCGGTGGGTGCACCTGGCAGTACGCCGACTATCAGCGGCAACTCGAATGGAAGCGGGAGGTCGTCGCAGGCCAGTTGGTTCATATCGGCAAGCTCGACAGCATCGACGTCCGAGAAACCATCGCCCCGGGTTCACCGTTCGCCTACCGAAATCGGATGGACTTCGCCGTCTCGGACGGTCGTCCGGCACTTCACGAGCACGCTTCGAATCGTCTCGTAGCCCTCGACGGCTGCCCGCTCCTCAAGCCGGCCCTCGCAGAACGTTTTGCGGCGCTCGGCGACCTCGCTGGCGTCCGCAAGATCGTCCTCCGGACCGGTGTCAACACGGGCGAGAACCTCATCCTCCTCGAAGGCCGCGCTCCGAGCCAGGCAAAGGCCTGGGACTCGTCGGTCGTTGTTCGATCACAGGACGATCTCCACACGCTCAAGGGCCGACCATGGTTCGAAGAAGAGATCGATGGGGTGCGATTCCGCGTACCGGCCGCTTCGTTCTTCCAGGTCAACACGGAGGGCGCCGAGGCGCTCGTAGCCCTCGTGTTGGATGCGGCCGACGTGACGAGAGACGACATCCTGCTCGACGGCTACGCCGGGGTCGGGCTGTTCGCAGCGACCGTCGGCCGATCGGCACGCCGGGTGATCACTATCGACTCCGAGAAGGCGTCCTTCCGCTCCATTGCGGGCAACCTGGAGGAAGCCATCCCCGGACGGTTCCAGTCGATGCTTGGAAGGTTCGAGCAGACCGCGGCAGCGGTGAAGGATCGGTGGGACGTTGCGATCGTTGACCCACCGCGAGCCGGCCTCGGAGCGGACGGAGTCGATGCCGTCACCCGAACCGCACCCCGGACGATCGTGCTGATCTCGTGCGATCCAGCCTCGCTCGCTCGCGACGCCGACCTCTTGACGACCTCGGGCTACCGCCTCGACTGGGTGCAGCCGGTCGACTTGTTCCCCCAGACCTATCACATCGAGACAGTCGCCCGGTTCGAGTTGCGCTAGCGGCTCCGCACCCGACCATGGTCGCACCGTTCCTGCGGAGGGAGGAGTCGACGGGCGACTGGGATTGACGAACGGCGAATGGCGACCTGTCTCGGAGCTTCAACGGCTCCTACGCGATTCTCCACGTGACGCGAGTCGGTGGTGCGTGGATGGTTGGTCTTCGGAGGCGTCGGCGTTGGGGCGGTAACGTTCGGTCGATGGTGAAGCCTCGGCCGTGGATGACGACGTGGTGATGGAACCAGCAGAGGGTGGTGAGGTTGTCGGGGTCGGTTCTGCCGCCTTCGGACCAGGGCGTGATGTGGTGCGCCTCGAGGCGGTATCGGGAGACGCAGCCCGCAACGGTGCAGACTCCGCCGTCGCGGTGTGCAACGAGCCGTCGCAGCCTCGGCGGGATGGCCCTCGATCGGCGTCCCATGGCGAGGGGGATGCCATCTGCGGTCCGCGCAATGACTTCGATGGTGCCTTGGCAGAGAATCGCTTCGAGCGTGTGGGGCCCGACCTGCGGCCCGGCTTCAATCTGGACGCCGGTCTCGCCGTTCGTCTTCGCGGCGTCCGAAGCGTCGACAAAGATCGTCACCATCGGGCCGGGACCCTCGACGGTGACCCCGTCGCCGCCATCGGTCGAATCGGCGCAAATCGCCCACAGAGCGTCGGCATTCCTCGTGGTGCGTGACGGTTCCACGGTCGGGCCATACGGGAACGTGTCTGCCTTGGCTTCGAGCGCATCAACCACGGTACGTCCGGCGTAGCCGGGGAGTTGCCCGGCGAGACGCCAGCACGATTCGTCGAGGTTGGGTTGGATCGAGACGAAGCGCTCTTCGAACGCCAGTTCCTCGTCGAGCGTGTTCATCCGCCGCTTGCGCGCTGCGATCGAGCGGATGCCTTCGATGTCGAAGCCGGCGGTCTCGTCGAGGATGAGACATGCATCATCGCGCCCGACGAAGCGGGAGACGGCAACGGCACGGTCGTATCCGATCTCCCCGGTCGCAACGGCTTCGTCGACGTCGGGGAGTTCTTCGAGCCGCATCGCAGTCGTGACGAGGTTCGCGGCGGTCTCGGGTGCGACATCGATGCGGCCCGCTACCCATTCCTTGAGGGACCGGTGACCATCACGGGTCGCGACCTGCCGCCGATCGAGTTCACGCAGCAGGGACATCTGGTTGGCTCGCTCACGGGCAATGACCGACTCAGATTCGCGGAGTCGTTCCTCGATCGTGTCGGTGGCGAGATCGTGGTGTCCCATACCCGCAACCTATCTGTCGGGTGTGACAGAAAACGGCGCGGGAACTGAGAAACCTCAAGGAGTCTCTGGATCGGTCACTCGCCGCACACCGAGATCGAGAGACCCCCTCCGTCACCCCGAATGCGCAAGCGCATTCGGGCCGCCACCTCCCCCTGAGGGGGAGGAATTCTTCCGGGGAGGAATACTTGGAAGCGGCCTAGATCTCGTCGACGAGTTTCTGGCGTTTGGCCTGGTACTCCTCGTCGGTGAGGATTCCATCTTCGTGGAGCTTCTTCAGGCGTTGCAGTTGCTCCGTTGGGTCGGAATCCTTTGCCTGGATAACGGTGCCGCCTTGCATCGAGACCGCTCGCTCCTCGCGCACCTTGTAGAGGAGCGACGCGAAGGTGTCGGGACGGGGGATGTTCTTGAACTCACTCTGGCCGGTGGTGCCTGCCGACTCGACGAGCAGGTCTCCAGCGCCGAGCATCCGTTCGATCGCCGTCTGGCTGAAGTTGACGTTCGTGATGTTCTCGAGGGGGATCTCAATGCCGGCCTTGGCAATCAAGCCCCTGCGGGTGACCAGTCGCTCATTCGTGAGGACGTATCGAGTGGTGAGCCAACTCACGATGGGACGAACCACGAACCAGATCGCCGCACCGACGACGGCCAGGGTGAGCGCCAACTGGACCCAATCCCACGCATCGCCGTCCGGCACGATCCACGCGATGACGCCGATGATGATCAACGCGAGGACGAACCACGCGATCGGCACGATCAGCAACTTCCAGTGCTGCCGGAACTCGGTCTCGACTATTTCGCCTTCACTGAGTGAGTCTTCTGGCCATCCCATGGGCAGGAGTGTAGCGGAATCCATCGGGCGGACCCGAACGCGAGAAACCCCGAGAAAGCTTGCGCCCTCTCGGGGTGTCCCGTTCCGACGAACCCTGCCCCGAGGGGCCGACTCCGCCGATACGAGCGGCCTTGCGACCGTTCGTGTCTCACCGCCCGACCGAAGTCGTCCGGCGAGGTGTCTTTCCAGCCGGTCCCGGCCCGAGGGCCGCTTCCGGTGGCCCCTTGCGGAGCCGGCGCCGTCTCTCTCGAGGGGCGCCCGGTCAGACGCTCCCGTCCCCCTTGCGGGTTTCGGGCCGGCCCTTGCGGGCCGAATGCCTCCGGTCCAGTCTCCCGTCCCGGCGACAAACGAGAAGGTACGTGATGAGAACCTCTACGTCCAGCCAAAACCCTGATCAGTTTTCGCGACCGAAAAACACTTTTCGCGAAGACGCACAGCCACGAGCTACGAGCATCGATCTGCGAGCACAAGAAGACCTACAAAGGTCCGAACTCCCCCGTCGTCTGCCTCAGCTACCCCGCTACCCAGCGGCTCCGCCACCCGGCCATTCGTACCGGCGACTGGCGACTGGTGACCCACCACGCGAGAAACCCCGAGAAAGCTCGGCTCTCGCCTCGCCCTCTCGGGGTTCTCAGCCGAAACAGCTTGCGCCATCTCGACGTGTCTTCGGCTCCGGCTCTCGCCGTCGCCTCCGACGTGGCCCGGTTCCTTCGTGCTCCGGTGTGACCCGTTGCCCGTCGGCCGTTGCCCATCCGTTCGGAACCCCAGAGCCCCGCTCGGACATCGCCCCGCCTCTCGACGGTGCGCTGTGGCGCATCGGGATCTGGGTGACCCGACTGCCACCGACCTCCCGCCCCGAAGGGAGGGTTGCCGTGCCGGGGAATCGACCGAGGCCGATGCACCCGGCGACCCGTGCGGACCGTCGCTTCCGAGGTATCCCTCGTCCGCGGCGGTGGAGCTCAGAGGCTCACCCGTCCGGGTCGCTCTCCCGGCCGAAACCGTTCGAGTGAGTGAGAAGATACGCGAGCCGTCATCGTCATGTCAACCCATGAGCGTGCACAGTTTTCGCGTGCTTTCGCCAGTTTTCCCGTTCTGCCGCTCGGGGTGAGTTACACGTCTGTGGTTCGTGTCACACCGGTGCCGTATAGTCCTCGATATGACGTCCCAACCCCAAGAACGCGATCCGAAGCACGTAGGCCTCAAGAGCCTCTCGCCGTCGCGAGCCAGCGACTACAAACGCTGCCCGCAACTGTTCAAGTTCAGCGCGATCGACCGGATCAAGACGGCGCCCACGGTGTACCAAGCCCGAGGGACCACCGCACACCTCGCCCTTGAGCGTCTGTTCGGCCTGCCGGCAGTGGAGCGCACACCGGAGCGCCTCTATGACTTGTTCCGAGCGGCATGGCAGGAGAACAAGGCCACGGACTATCCCGATCTGTTCGACGACGTTGAATCCGAGCGCGCGTGGGGCATCGAGAGCCTCGGCATTCTCGCCAACTACTTCTCGGTTGAGGATCCGACGTCATTCGAACCGCTGTCGAACGAACTGGATATGACGCAGGCCGTCGGCGACATGACGATCCGCGGCATCCTCGACCGGATGGACGAGTCTCCGGATGGTCTCGTGATCACGGACTACAAGACCGGCAAGGCTCCACCAGAACGGTACGCGATGTCGGCCTTCTTCGCCCTGAAGATCTACGCCCTCCTCATCCGCATCCGCGAGGGCCGGACCCCGGCCGTGCTTCGCCTGATGTACCTCACGGGGCCGACCGTCCTTGAACTCCCCGTCGACGACGAGCAACTCGACGCGATGCAGCGCGAACTCGAGGCGCTGTGGGCTGCCATCGAGCGGGCCATCGAGACCGATGACTTCCCGCCACGGACCGGCGTGTTGTGCGATTGGTGCTCCTATCAGGACATCTGTCCAGCATTCGCGGCCGAAGAAGGGAGCACCGTCTGACGAACACGATCTGGACCATCGGCCATGGCGAGCGTTCCTTCGACGACATCGAACGGGACCTCGCCACACACGGCATCTCACTCATCGTCGACGTCCGGCGAGACCCGGACACGCCGAAGACACCTGATTTCAGCCGGCGCCGCCTCGAGGAACGCGCAGCCGAAGCAGGGATCGGATACCGCTGGATGGGGGCGACGCTGGGACGCCAATCCCTCTCCGAGGACTCGGGCGCGATCGACGATCTCATCGCTCTGGCAACCGTGTCGCCGATCGTCATTCTCGGAGGGAAGCCGGACCCAGACGCGTGCCATCGATCGACGGTCCTGGCACCCGCGCTGCAGGCACGCGATGTCGCGGTCGTGCACATCCTCGCCGACGGTTCCATTCGACGACACGAGTCGCCACTCCCGTTCGACCGATGACCGTCGAGACTCGAGTAGACCCGGGCGACTGGGCCGACGCCGTCCTCCCGGCGCCCGGGCCCCAGTTGATCGTTGGCGGTCCAGGTACCGGAAAGACAGAATTCCTCGTCCGGAGGGCAGGCCACCTGATTGAGCGTGGGCACGCCCGCGAGATGCTGGTGCTGTCGTTCTCGCGGCGCGGCGCCGCCGACCTCGACCGAAGAATTCGAGCCTCAGTTCTTGGCCCGACCGGCGCCGTCGACGTATCGACCTATCACTCCTTCGCAGCGCGTCTCCTCGAATCTCACGCGGGTGATCGCGGATGGGGCAGAGCTCCCGACATCCTCCCCGGTCCCGACCAGAAGCGTCTCGTGTCAGAACTCCTCGAAGGCGAGAACGGTGATGCCTGGTCGGCGGCATTCCGGCCACTGCTGACGACCCGAACGTTCGCCGACGAGGTGACCGACTTCATCCTCCGATGCCGCGAGCAACTCATCGGCCCGTCCGACCTTGAAGACCTGGCACACGATCGCGCCGACTGGCGGGGGCTCGCCGGCTTCCTCGATCGCTACGACCGGATGCTGCGCGAGCGTTCTCTCGTCGACTACGGAACCCTGCTCGCGGAGGCAGCGGGACTCCTCCTCGACCCGGCCATCGTCGAGTCGGTCGCGGATCAGTACCGCCACCTGCTCGTCGATGAATACCAGGACGCCACACACGCACAATCCGTGCTCCTCCAGCGACTCGTCGCCAACCACGGACACCTCACCGCGTCGGCCGATCCGTACCAATCGATCTACAGCTTCCGGGGAGCGGACGTGGAAAACGTCGCCCGGTTCCCCAAGGACTTCGCCTTCGAGGGCCGACCCGCTGAACGCACCATCCTCACCACCTCGTTCCGCGTCCCGGAAGCGATCCTCACATCGGCGGTGCGTATCACGGCCCACGAGTTGCCGGGCGCCGCCGGCAGAGTCAAGCCTGCACCTGGCGAAGGATCCGTCGAGGTGTACCGGTTCGCGCAGCAGGTTGAGGAGGCGGAGTGGATCGCATCCCAGATCCACCAACTCAACCTCGAGCAACACATCCCGTTCAACCGTCTCGCCGTATTCACGAGGGCGAAGACGCGATTCCTCACTCCTCTGTCGCGGGCACTCGACCGGAGGGGGATCCCGCATGATCGGCCCGACACTCGCCTTGTCGAACAACCGGTCATCCAGTTCATCTTCGACCTCGTTGCCGCTGCGACCGGTGCCGACGGCCCGACTGAGACGGACCGGGCGATGCGGCGGACGCTGCTCGGTCCGATGTTCGAGACGCTCCCTGCTCGCCTCGCGGAACTTGACCGTGACCGAACCGGCGGAGGACGATCCTGGACGAGTGTCGTCCGATCCGGCATCCGGGACGGGTCGGCGCTCGCTGATCTCCTCGCCGATCCTGCTTGGGCGAACGCCGAGTCTGCTCGCGCCGGTCTCTGGCAGGTGTGGTCAACCCTCCCCCAGGTCTCCGCCCTGGCCACCGATCCGATGAGAGACCAGGACCGAGCCGCCTGGTCGTCGTTCGCTCAGGTCATCGATCGGTGGAATGAACGCAACCCGAACGGCACACTCCTCGACTACCGCAGCTATAGCGAGGCGGAGGACTTCGAGGCAAGTCCACTGTTGTCGTACCAGGCCGATGAGGGCGACCACGTCACCGTCGCGACCCTCCACCAAGCCAAGGGACTCGACTTCGACGTGGTCTTCATTGCAGACGCCGTCGAAGGAGCGTTCCCCGATCTGCGAACCCGCGACTCGCTTCTCGGGACGCGCCACCTGCAGCCCCACCTCCCGAGTGACACCGTCGGCTACCTCGCCTTCCGACTGCAGGAAGAGCGGAGGCTGGCCTACACGGCGATGACGCGGGCCACCCGGCGTGTCGTGTGGACGGCGACCGACTCCGGGTTCGACATCGACGGTGGGTCTCCGAGTCGCTTCCTCCCTCTCGTGGCCGGGGTCAACACGACGGCTGAGGCGCTCGCCAATCCGGAGAGCCCCCGCCGACCGATCACCATCGGCCAGGCCGAAGCACACCTTCGGCGCACGGCGGCGAATCCATCAGCTCTCCCAGCGGAGCGCCTCGCCGCCGTCGAGACCCTCGCACGGAGCACCGATCTCGGCCTCCGGTCCCCCGACCGATTCGCCGGCACGATGCCCGTGGGGATCGACACCGGGATCGTGCATCAGCCGCTCCGACTCTCCCCCAGCCAGGCGGACGCCTACGAGACATGTCCCCGCCGCTACGTCCTCGAGCGGAAGCTCGGGATCGGCGCGGAGACCAGCGTCTACATGGAGTTCGGGAACCTCATCCACGGCGTTCTCGAGCGGGTCGAGAGCGACGCCGCCGAACGCGGGGACCACCACGGAACCATCGAGGAAGCGCTTGCCGTTCTTGATGATCTGGTTGAGCCCGGGATGTTCGGAGGCGGTGCTTTCGACGAGGCCTGGCGCACTCGCGCCATCACCGCGCTGGAGAACATGTACTCGCTGTGGCCGAGTCCCGGCTCACCGATCGGCTCTGAGACCGACCTCGAAGTCACACGCGACACCACCCGCTGGATCGGACGCGCCGACCGCATCGAGCAACGCGACGGTGGCGTTGCCATCGTCGACTACAAGACGGGACGACCCGTCTCGGCCGCCGATGCGTCGACGTCGCTGCAACTCGGCTTCTATCTGATCGCAGCCCGCGAAGACCCCGCAATCACGGCCCACGGCATCCCTTCGGCCGCAGAGATGTGGTTCCCGATGCATCCGCTGCAGCAGTCGATCGCCACCCGCTCGCTCGACGTCGAACGACTCGACGAGATCGAGGACCGGATGACCGCCGTCGCCGAGTCCATCGCCGCAGAGGACTGGACGCCGACGCCGGGGCCACACTGTGACCGCTGCCCGGTCCGGATCGCGTGCCCGGCTGTCCCGGAAGGCAAGGAGGCGTTCACCGCATGACCTTCCGCCTGACCCCGGAGCAAGCCGCCATCGTCGAGGCGCCGCTCGTCCCACTTCGCGTCTCGGCAGGTGCCGGCACCGGGAAAACAACGACGATCGTGCTTCGGCTCAAGGCGCTGCTCTCGGAAGGCGTCGAGCCTGAGGCAGCCCTCGGCGTCACCTTCACGAACAAGGCGGCGGGAGAACTCCGAGATCGGTTGCGGGCCGAGCTCCCCAACCTCACCGCAGACGGGCGAGAAGTCCAGGTCACGACGTACCACGGATTCGCCTACCGGCTCCTGCAAGAGTTCGGTGCGCTCGTCGGAGTCGAACGCGACACGGCCGTCATCGGTCCCGCACATCAACGCCAGCTCCTCGAAGAGGGCCTCGGCGGCATTGCCTACCGGCATCTCGACCTCACCTACCCGAAAGGCGTCATCGACAAGGCGTTCACGCTCGCGGGCCAGATCGGGGACAACCTTCTGGACTCCTCATCCATTCGCGATGCAGCCCCACCGGTCGACAGCGGTGACGACGTATGGGCGGTCCGACTCGAACTGCTCTCCCTCGTCGAATCGTATGTGGAAGCCAAATCCCGCCTCGGCGTCGTCGACTATGCGGATCTGGTCGGGCGTGCCCATCGACTCGTCACCCAGCACCCGACCATCGCCCAGCGCATTCGCAACCGACACCAGGTCGTCCTGCTCGACGAATACCAGGACACCGATCCGGCCCAGCGAGAGCTGCTCCGGGCAATCTTTGGCTCAGGGTTTCCCGTCACCGCCGTCGGCGACTCGGACCAGACCATTTACGAGTGGCGGGGCGCGTCGCGGCTGAACTTCGATGGCTTCGTGCGGCACTTCCCCCTTTCCGATGGAAGCGATGCCGAGACGCTGCCGCTCACGCTCAACCGTCGCTCGGACCGCGCGATCCTCGATCTCGCCAACCGCATCCGCGAGCGCATCCACGGGGAGGACCCATTCGACCCGCTGCAACCGGGCCCCGAGGCCGGGCCCGGAACGATCGAGACTGGATGGCTCGGAACCCGGATCGAAGAATCTGCCTGGATCGCCGGCATGATCGAAGAGGCCCACGCCGACGGCACGCCGTTGGCCGAGATCGCCGTGCTGGTGAGGAAGAATCGCGACATCGGGCCGATCCGTGAGGCGCTGCTCGCTGCGGGAGTGCCAACCGAGGTTGCCTCCGTCGGCGGTCTGCTCGAGGTACCGGAGGTCTCCGACCTCCTCGCCTGGCTCCGTCTCCTCGATGATCCGTCCGACACGACCGCCGTTGCGAGAGTGCTGCTCGGCAGCGGCTACCGCCTCGGTCTCGGTGACCTCGCGGCGCTCAACAGGTGGACCAAGGAACACCACCGCGGATCCGCCGCCCCGACGCTGATGGAGGCGATCGACGAGATTGACAGCGTCGGCGGATGCTCGCCAACGGTACGAGAGCGTCTGACCGAATTCCGATCGCGCTATCGCGGCCTACTCGTCGAAGCGCAGAGCGCGCCCGTCTCCGAACTGTGCAGGAGCATCCTCGGTGCCATGCACGCATGGACCGAGATCGATGCGATGGAAGACCACGCCGGGCTCTCGGCGCGCCTCAATCTCTACCGATTCCTCGATCTCGCGGAATCGTGGACGCCGATCGTCGGCCGAGCCTCGCTGGGATCGTTCCTGCGATATCTGCGTCTCCTCGCGGACGAGAGTGCCCCGAAGGAACTCGACGCGATTGCGACGTCGCGAGGCCCCGCCGTGTCGCTGCTGACCATTCACCGCGCGAAGGGCCTCGAGTGGGACACCGTCATCATCCCATCGGTCGTCGAGGGTGGCTTCCCGTCCCGGGCCCCGTCCTATGCCAATCCGGTCGACAAGGCCGAATTCCTGCCATACGAACTGCGTCTCGACACCGAGAGCCTCCCCGATCTCACCGGGGCAGCAACCCAGAAGGACAGAAATGCAATTCTGCGCGACTACCACGAGGCCGAGGAGTGGCGAACCGCATACGTCGCGGTTACACGGGCACGGCACCGGCTCATCGTCACCGGCTCATGCCGAACACCGGAACGCAAGCGACCGCGCGCTCCCTCGGCCCTATTCGCCATCGCCGAAGGCATGGCAGCATCGACCACCGTTCGGGAAGATCCCGGCCCGATCGAGCAGTCGCCGTGGATACCCCCTCCCCCTGCGCCGGATCCGCTGTTCATCGATACCGGCTGGGCCAACGCGTTGAGACGCGCAGCGGACGATCCCTCATGGCTGAAGGCCTATCCGCAACACGCAGCGGCCGCCACCGCGGAAGCAGGCCAGATGCGGCTCGACCTCGAAGCGCTACCGGAACCGGTCGACGCTCGCCGCAGCGACGACCGGTCGACGTCCGTCACCGGCTTGGTCACACTCGCCAGGTGCCCGCAGCAGTTCCGCTGGGCCTTCGTCGACCGCTTGCCCATGAAGCCGTCACCGGCCCTTCGTCGCGGTGTTCGATTCCACCGCCAGGTCGAACTCCACAATCTTGGCCGGGTGCCGCTCGAGGACATGGAAGAGACCGCCTACGACCTCCCGTTCGAGCAGGATGCACCGGCCGCGGCCGGACCCGACCCATACGACGTGTTCCTCAACTCTCGGCTCGCCGACCAGACGGCTCGGTTCGCCGAAGTGCCCATCGATCTTCAGTTCGGCAGCGTGCGCGTTCGCGGCAGGATCGACGCCGTCTACGAACCTGAGCCCGGCACATGGGAGATCGTCGACTACAAGTCGGGGGGCGCATCGGACGACCCGGCGCTCGATGTACAGCTACAGACCTACGCGATCGCCGCCGTCGACGGCGCCGTCGCCTCGCCGCCACCAGAGCAACTCTCGGTGACGTTCGCGTTCTTCGGTCGGGGCGAGTTCGCGGAGCGATCGGTCGGCGTTGATGATGCTTGGCTGGCGGCAGCCCGTGAGCGCATCGACACGCTGACGCAGCGCTTCGCTCGCGACGACTTCGAACCGACACCGTCCGACGCATGCAAACGCTGCGACTTCAGCACCTTCTGCGAAGCGGGCCGCTCTTTCCTCAATTCGTAGGGTGGTTGGCTCGCAGGCGCCGGCTCTAGGATCGGGCACAACGTGGAAGTGAGGAACGTGTGGACCGGACCGAACGCGCGACCAACCATGCGGATGTGTCGATCTATGCGGTGGAGGGCACCAGCGCCGACGGGTTGACGTGGGTCGGCAGGACCTCCGAGCGCGAAGCTCCCTACGCAGTCAACGAGGCTCAGATCGGCTACTACTGCAGCCTGGTCGAGGATGCCAACGAGAACTACTGGGACCGAGCGGCCGCAGAACGGCGCTACGGCTCCATCATCTCTCCGCCCGGCATGTTGATCGTCTGGTCGTTCCCGCTCCCGTGGACACCTGGCGGTCGTCCCGATCACTCACCGTTCCTGGGCCTCGAAGTTCCGCTCCCCGGGCGGACCCTGATCAACGTTGGCACGGACACAACGTTCCATACCGTCATCCGTGTCGGCGAGGAGCTGCACTTTCGCGAACGTGTGTCTGCGATCTCCGATGAGAAGCGGACCGCACTCGGTGTCGGCCATTTCGTCACCACGATCACCGAGGTCACGAACCAAGACGGGGTCCACGTTGCCACGCACGAAAACGTGCTCTACCGATACGAGCCGGACGCTGCGGAACCACCGCCGGATCGCGCCATGGTGCCGGCGGCTTCGGGTGGTGACCTGCCGGTTGTCACAATGCCGGTCACGGTGGGCCGCTGTGTCTTGGACGCTGCGACAACCCGGGACTTCTTTCCCGGCCACCACGACCGCGAGTACGCACGCGCGGAGGGAGCGCGCGACGTCTACCTGAACACGATGTTCTATCACGGCTTCGTCGACCGTGTCGTGACCGACTGGGCCGGGCCCCGGAGCCGGGTCCTTCGGAGAAAGCTCAGAATGCTGGTGCCCGCCTGTGCAGGCGACGTGCTCACGACCTCCGCCACCGTCGTGGCGGAACGACAGGCGCAGGGCCAGAACGTCGCCGACGTTGATGTGACGGTGTACACCAACAATGGAGCAGCGGCCACTGCATCCATCATCGTTGCGCTCGGCTAGCGGGCGCCACGCGAGGACCGCGGCCGGTGCCTACCCCGCACCGCCCCGACCCGTGAGCATGGCAACCAGGCGCTTGCGGCCATCGGTGATCTGGAAGCGCTTCAATCGCCACGTGCCAACGATGCCGTACGGGACGAAGAGGACGAGCAGGACGTACGCGATGCCGAGCATCAAGGCTGCCCCGCCGCCGAACCACCGCTCGAGGTAATAGGAAAGGAGGCGATAGACCGCTGCACCAACGATCGCGCCGCTGAGCGTTCCAATGCCGCCGATCAACACCATCAGCAGCACGGCGACCATCCACCCGAGGCTCGCAACAGTGGGGGTCACGATCGGTTGGTGCATCGCCCACAACATCCCGGCGATGGCCGCCGTGATCGAAGAGACCAGCAGGGCGAAGAGCTTGAACCAGAACGTGTTGTAGCCGAGCATCAGCGCTCGGTCCTCGTTCTCACGATTGGCCACCAACACCGCACCCGTCGGCGACTCGACAATGCGCCGATAGAGCAGGTAGCAGAAGACCAGGACAACGAGCGCCAGCAGGTAGAAGCGGTAGCGGTGGTCGTTCGTGTTGATCCACTCGGGCACGAACGCCGACGTTCCCTGGAGGCCGACGTCGGCACCCGTCCAATCACCAAGTTCTGGCGACTGGATGACGATCCAGAACATCGATGCGATGCCGAGCGTCACGAGAGCGAAGGTGATGCCCTGGACCCTGGGCAGCACGACGCCGAACAACAGCGCCTGCAGCACGCCGGCAACGAGAACGCCCAGGAAGGTTGCGAAGAGCGACCATCCAAACGACTGCAGCATGATCCCGGTTCCGTAGGCACCCACCGCGAAGAACATCTGGTGACCGAACGAGAGCAGACCGGTGATGCCGAGCAGCAGGTCGTAGGACAGTGCGAACAGGGCGAGGATGAACACCTCGATCGCGAGGCCCATGAGGAACTTCGAGTTTCCGCCTTCCGAGGCGATGACATCCGCGGGTGACTGGCCGTCGAGCAATCCGACCAGGAAAGGGAACGCGACCGCAAGAACGATCACAACAATGAGCATCGCGTGGCGACTGAAGAAGTTGGTCCGGGGAGCAGCAGGTGTGGTCATGTCACTCCTCCCTCCCAAAGAGCCCGTGTGGCAACACGAGCAGGACAACGATCATCAGCAGAATCACCGAGGCCGGCACCAGGACCGGCGACGGCTTGAACGGCTCCTCCATCCACGGAACCGGGATGCCGACGCTTCCGAACTTGATCATGAACTGCTGCATCACGCCGACGATCACGGCACCGACGGCTGCGCCGGAGAAACTGGTGAGGCCGCCGATCGCCATTGCGATGAGCGCAAGGAGCAGGACGGTGGCACCCATTCCGGGGCTCAGGCCCACCGACGGCGCCGCAATCACACCACCAAGTGCCGCGAGGGCGACGCCCATGCCGAATGTGATGGTGAACACCCTGCGGACGTTGATGCCCAGGGCCTCGACCATTTCGGAGTCCTGGACCCCCGCACGGATGATCATGCCGAGGCGGGTCCGCTTGATGATGAGGTTGATCGCCACGAGCACGATGATGCCGACGAGGATGATGAACACCTCGTTGTAGAGACGGACGCGCGAGTCGAAGATCTTGATCGTTGAGCATCCCGAAAACAGGCCACCGAGGCCCTCGCCTGGGCACCCCTCCCCCGTTCCGTTGAAGGCGGCGGGTTTCGGCATTGTGAATGCAGGTCTGCCCCACACCGATCGAACGACCTCAATGATGATGAAACCCAATCCGAGTGTCATCATCAGCTGATAGAGCAGCCGGTCGTACAGCGGCCGGATGAAGACGACCTCCACGAACGCGCCGAGTCCGAACCCGAGGACAACCGTGATACCGAGAGCGAAGAAGAACCTCGGCGTTGTACCGAGCGCATACCACCACTCGGTGAGCGGAGCATTGACGGCGTAGACCGCCAATCCAAGACTCGCAACTGCGACCGCGATAGCGTACGTTGCTCGGCCTGGGAATGGTGCCGTCACCTCTGCTTTTCGTTCGACTCCCCCGGCAATCCCGAGGCCTATGAGTGCGCCACCAAGCCAGATACCGATGATGCCGACAAGCGGCGACATCCCATCGAAATCGGCAGGCGGCGGTACTTCCTGGACACCCTGGTCGAGGGCAACGGAGTTGTTGATCGGTGTGTCCGTGTACACCTCGAGGTCCCAGATCGACAGCGGGAACTTGGCGAAGGTGAAGAGGACGATCGCGAGCCCCACCAGTCCGACCACGATCGGAGCGACGATTCGTGGCCACTTTCCGCGGGGCCAACGCGAGGCAACGTGCCTCCAGAGCGGCAGCAACGCCAGGGCCGACAAGACCAGCGCCACAGGGGTCAGGAGGTCGAGAAACGTGTCGGGCCTCACGTAGATCGTCCAGCCGACGTATGCACCAAGCATGTAGAACTCGCCGTGGGCGAGGCTCAAGACGTCCATGAGACCGAAGATGAGCGAAAGCCCCGAGGCGACCAGGAACGTGATCGCGCCGACGGCGAGCCCGCGAATGATCGTGATGAGCCAGTCGTTCGTGTCCATCGTGAACAGCGCAGAGAACACGACGAATGCGAAGAACGCCGCAAGCGCGAGCCGACCGCGGTTCTGCTTGAGCCACCTGCTCGTGCCCGTGGCGCGTGGCGGTTTGGTGACCGTTGTCGTCGTCATGCGGCCCCCAAATACTTGCGGATCGTGTCGTCATCGCTGACGAGGTCTTCCATATCTCCCGATACGACCGAGGTACCTTCTTCGATGATGACGTAGCGTTGTGCAAGCCGGCTCGCGACGATGAAGTTCTGCTCGACGATGAGAACAGTTGTCTGATCGCTCAGTTGCATGATTGCGTCCATCATTTGCTCGATGAGGACGGGAGCGAGGCCCTCGCTCGGCTCGTCGATCAGCAGGAGGCGGTTGTCCGGCACAAGCGCTCTCGCTACCGCGAGCATCTGCTGCTGGCCGCCGGAGAGATTCGTACCCGGTAGGTTGATGAGACGCTTCAGATCGGGGAAAAGGCCGAAGATGAATTCGGACTTCCGATCCAGGTCTCCCTTCGATCGCTCGGCGATGCGCAGGTTCTCCTCGACACTGAGGGCGCCAAAGATCGCCCGGTTCTCGGGCACGTACCCGATGCCCTTGGCCGCAACGTCGAACGAGTGCAGACCGCGAAGGTCCTTTCCCTCGAACACCACGTCACCGGTCCGGGGTGGTGTCAGCCCCAGGATGCTCTTGAGGGTCGTTGTCTTCCCTGCGCCGTTGCGCCCGAGGAGTGCGACGATCTCGCCCTCCGGGACTTCGAACGAAACCCCTTCGAGGATGTGAAACTGACCGATGTAGGTGTTGATGTCACGGACGTCGAGGAGCACGGTCATCCGCCGCTCCCCTCTTCGTAGAGGCTCCCGAGGTACGCCTCCTGCACCGCCGGGTTGTCTCCGATTTCGCTCGGTGTGCCCTCGGCGAGCACCGCACCTTGATGCATGACGGTGATCTGGTCCGAGACGCTCATGACCACATTCATGTTGTGCTCGACAAGGACCACCGTCTTGTCGCCCAACGACTGGATTCTGGTGATGAGTTCCATCAGTTCCGGCACCTGTTCGGACGCCATTCCGGCGGTCGGCTCGTCGAGGAGCAGCACCTCGGGGTCCGGGGCGAGGATCATGGCTAGCTCGAGCTTGCGCTGGTCGCCGTGAGGCAACGCCTTGGCGAGCTTCGTCGCGTCGCCGGCAAGGCCCACGTCTTCGAGCACCGTTTGCGCCCGATCGACGTATGTGGGGAACGCCGACGTCGGCTTCCAGAATCTCATGTCGTCGGATCCGACCGCCTGAGCCGCAAGCCGCACATTCTCCAAGACGGTCAAGAGCGGGAAAATGTTGGTGATCTGGAAGGAGCGGCCGATCCCCATATGGATCATCCGATAGACCGGATCGTTGGTGATGTCCGCTTCATTGTGGAACACACGACCCGACGTCGGCTTGAGGGTTCCGCTCAAGAGATTGAACAGCGTCGTCTTGCCTGCGCCGTTCGGGCCGATCACCGAATGGAGTGTTCCCGGCGCAATCGAGATCGACACGTCGTCGACCGCAATCAGCGCGCCGAATTCCTTCGTTAGGTTTCGGCTGGCAATGATCGGCTCGGTCACAATGCTCGTGCTCGCTTCTCTTGAGGGGTGGGCCGGGGATCACGCCCCCGGCCCACCGTCTGGTATTGGTCAGCTACCGCTGAGGCTGCCCACCGGCAGATCCCCGCAGCGATCCACGTACTCACCTTCGAGCAGACATGGCACATCCGGTCGCGTCGTGCTGACGGGATCGAAGTACTTGAACTCCGGGTCGTCGATGTTCGTCAGCGTCACAATGTACATGTCCTGGATTGCGACGTGGTCCTCTGCCCTGATCTCGATCAGACCCTTCGGCCCCTCGAACGACATTCCCTCCATCGCGGTCCGAAGGGCATCGGCGCTTGCGTCGCCACCGGTCGCCTTCAGCGCTTCAACCACCATGATTCCTGCGTTCATGCCGTCGGCCCAGAACAGATCCGGGAACGCCCCGCTCTCCGCAGCCTTCGCGACCATCCAGTCGTTCGCCGCGTTGTCGGGCAGCGTGTAGTGGTACAGGATCCCCGATGTTGTGCCGATCGCGTTCGCGAAGAAGGTCGGAAGCACGATGTTGTCGACGAATGCAGCGCCGAGTGCCAACTCGTCGGTAACACCGAGATCCGTAGCCGACTGAAGCATCGGCACGAAGCCTCCGCCTGCCCACGTGACGAGCCATGCTTCGGCGCCGGAATCGAGGATCTGCTCCATGTACGGCGTGAAGTCGGTGGTGTCGGCAGGGGCGAAGATGTCGTCGGCGACGAACGTTCCACCGTTCAGTGTGCATGCGTCGCGGTAGGCCTGCGCTCCGCCGTACCCGAAGTTGTAGTCGGGCGCGATCTGCACGAACGTTTCGTAGATCGTCGGGAAGTACTCACACAGGTTGACGCCATCCTGATAGTTGTTCCGGCTGGTGCGGAACGAATTCGGGTTGAATGTTGCTCCGGTCAGGTCGTTGGCGGCCGCGGGAGCAGCGATGTGGATCACATCGTTCTCGAACGCAAGCGCCTGGATCCCGGCCGTTACACCGGACGAAACCGATCCCACAATGATGTCGACGCCGTCGACTTCGATCAACTCGCGAGCCAACGTGACCGACGCTTCGGGGTCGCTCTGGTCGTCCTTGTAGATGATTTCGATCGGGCAGTCGTCCAGCATGTAGGTGTCGTCGGACGCCGCTGCGCCGGTGGCGTACTCCATGCCGAGTGGGAACGATGCCATGATGTGCGTTCCGTAGATCGCCAACGCACCGGTCTGGTCGGTGATCACACCAACCTTCACCGGTTCGTCACACGCAACACCCTCGGCCATCGCCTCGGTCGTGGTTGTCTCCTCGGCCATCGCCTCGGTCGTGGTTGTCTCCTCGGCCGAAGCCGCCGTTGTCGTCGTCTCCTCGGCGGCAGCCGCCGCGGTGGTCGTCGTGTCGTCGCCGTCGCTGCTGCATGCAGCGGCCACGAGAGCAAACGCCAACACCACCATCAGGAGCCGAATAGCTCGTTTCGTCATTGCTTCCTCCTCATTGATTGCCTTCTTGCTCGAGGTACGCGTGGAACACGCCGTTGAACTCATCGGGGTGGGACATGAACGGGACATGCCCGGATCCGGCGACCGAGACTTCCTCGTACGAACCGCCACGGGTTGTGTAGTCGTCGAGCACCGCACGGATCTGACCCATCATTGGCTGTGGCGGGTACGCCTCTTCGCCTGGGAACCCCGGCAGCAGTCCCCGTGGGCCCCAGGTTCCCGGGTCCGACGCCGCACTGTTCGATACCGCAACGTCGTCGGCCCCGTAGATCCAGAGCACGTTGAACTTCGGTTCGGCGGACATGAGTCGCTCGATCAGGTTGCCGATGTACTTCGGCGACATCGCGTTCGAGGCGCCCCAACCTCCCGGAGCTACGAACGGCCAGTTCGGCGAGACGGTCCGGTCTCCCGGCAGGCCGTAGTCGCCGGTCTTCACCTTGAACATGGCGTCGAGCAGCACCTCTTCCCGTTCAGGGACGAACGGCGGACCCCACACGAGCAGACGCAGCACGTTGCGGGGGCTGAACGGCGAGTCGAGGCCGCGATCGCCGGCCTCGAGGAGCCGCATGAGTTCGGGATTGATGAGGCCGCCACCAGAACCGGCGTAGTCCTCGGTGGTCGGCGTGCCCTCGGCGTCTCTCGTCCCACCGAACCCATAGGGAGAGCCCGGCCCGGCAAGGGTCACCGAGAGGAGACGGTCGGGGGTGTCGGCCATCATCCACCATGCAACGAGGCCGCCAAGGGAGTTGCCGACGAGATGGACCTTGTCGTATCCCAGGTGGTCGATGAGGGCAACGGCATCCTCGACGAACTGCCCCATGCCCT
Source organism: uncultured Actinomycetota bacterium (assembly GCA_963836085.1). GTDB lineage: Bacteria > Actinomycetota > Acidimicrobiia > Spongiisociales > UBA5794 > JAHEEL01. Next base: position 87,517 of record CAWIHT010000002.1, on the reverse strand, counting down.
TGGTCGCGTCGACGCTGAGTTCCGGATCAGAATCGCCGAAGCCGCGCTGGTCGGGCGCTATCGCGCGGTACTCCGGAGGAAGGGCGACCATTGTCTCCTCCCACCAGGTGGCGGAGGAGAAGTTGCCGTGGATGAACAGCACCGGGATTCCGTCGTCCGGTCCGGCGAAGAGCACCCGGGTCGTCATGCGGTCGGTTGTCACCGTCGCTGCGATGATCCCGGCGAGCGTCTCGACGCTCATGATGGGGCCTCCTCTGATGCGAGTAGCTTCTTGTCGATCTTCCCGATCGCGGTCAGCGGAATCGAGTCAAGGACCACCACGGACCTCGGGATCTTGTAGCGCGCGAGACGTTCGTCGAGGAAGGCCTGCAGCGCGTTGGCATCGAAGCCATCATCTACGACGACGAAGGCGCGTCCCACCTCTCCCCAGATCGCGTCTGGCACGCCGACCACCGCGGCCTCGCGAACGTTCGGGAATGCCGTGATGACCGACTCGACTTCGGCCGGGTAGACGTTCTCGCCACCGCTGATGAACATGTCCTTCGATCGTCCGAGGACCCGGAAGCAGCCGTCGCTGTCGCAGGTGGCCACATCGCCCGTGTGGAGCCAGCCATCGACGATCGTCTCGGCCGTTGCCTCCGGTCGATTCCAGTAGCCCGCGACGACATTCGGACCGCGAATGAGCAATTCGCCCTCCTCATCGACGCCACACTCGGTACCGTCTTCACGGATGACCTTCATGTCGATGTGGAAGAGCGGATACCCGACCGATCCGATTTTCTCTTGGACCATCTCAGGGGGGAGCCAGAAGTTGTTGCCGGATGCCTCAGTGAGTCCGTATCCCATCTTGAAGTCGACGCCGCGATCCCAGAACCGCTGCATGATGGGAAGCGGACACGGCGCCCCTCCGCTGATCACCAGTTCGAGGTGTGAGAAGTCGGCGGTCGCCCACCGCGGGTGGTCCTGCAGCATCTGGAACATCGTTGGGACCGCCACGTAGTGCGTGATGCCGCCGCTCTCGACGAGGTCGAAGGTCTCGTCCGGGTCGAAACCGGAACAGAGAATGGTGGTTCCTCCGGTGTGTACGAGCGGCACCATGAAGATGTTCGGTCCCCCGATATGGAAGAACGGAAGCTGCAGCGGCGCCACATGCTCGCTGGTCATGCCCCACGAGGTAACCGTGTTCACGCTGTTCCAGGTGACGTTTCCGTGGGTGACGACGGCACCCTTCGGCAGGCCGGTCGTGCCGCCCGTGTAGTAGATCCCCCATGGATCGTCTTGGGCAAGGTCGGGACGCTCCGGGGTCTCGCCGCTCATCGCGTCGCGCTCAACGAAGGAGCGTTCGCCCGGCCCGGGATTGGTCATCGCAACGACATGATCCACCGTCGTCAGGGATGGCTTCAGGGCCTCAACCTGGGGACGCCAATCCTCGCTGTAGATGAGGACCTTCGGTTCGCCGTCCTCGACGATGGCACGCAATTCGTGCACGGTGAGCCGCCAGTTGAGGTTCTGGAGCACGGCACCGATCTTGGGGGCGGCCCAGAAGAGATCGGCATACTCGGAGCAGTTCGAGGCGTAGACCGCGACGCGATCGCCCTTGGTCACCCCGAGGCTGCGCAGGAAGTGCGCCGTCCGGTTCGCTCGTTCGTTCCAAGCTGCGAACGCCGTCTCTGCACCGGTCGCTGCATCGATGAGCGCTGTTCGGTGCGGAGTGAGCTTGGACCGTTTTTCCAGCCAGTCGGTCGTGAAGTGCGAGGTTTGCATCATGGTGCCGGACCCCACTGCACGATCGCACCGGCCCATACATAGCCGATGCCAGCGGCGATGATCGCCATCGTGTCACCCGACTTCAGACGACCCTGGTCGATGCCGGCTTCGATATTGATGATCGCGTCCTGCTCACCGATATGCCCGGTCGTCGACATGTAGACGCCGTGTTCCTCGGTGAGGCCCAAGTGGCCGAGCATCTCGTGATAGGCGGACGGCTTCACCAGCGACATGTTGAAGAAGTCGATGTCGGCCCGCCCGTATGGCGTCCCGTCGCTCTTCGTGCCTGACTTCTCCAGCGCCGTGTCCACGCACGTCAGCCAGTTGTCGATCGAGACCTCGCCGAGCCTGGCCTTCATCGCCTCGGGTTCCACAAGGCGGAACTTGAAGTCACCGGAACCGACCGCGGCATCGTCCGGGTGGCGAACGGTGCCGCTCGCCGGCACGATCACGTGACGGCTCATCGAACCGTCGGTGATCAAGTGCATCCCCAGCACCCGGTTCTCCGGCCAATCCCGCTTGACGATCATGGCTCCGGCTCCGGCGCCGATGTTGAACAGGAACGACGTGTTCAAGTCCGACAGATCGATGAAGTGCGAGATCGCGTAGCCGCCGCCGATCAGGATGGTGTTGATGGTCGGGTCGTCGGCCATGAGGCTGCGAGCGAGCTTCATCGCCGCGATCGTGGTGGCGCACCGGGTGTGGATGTCGATCCCCCACGCGTTCTCGGCCCCGACTTCGTGAGCGAGGTCGATTGCCGTCGTCCACAGGAGGTACTCGCGCCACTCCTCGGTGGTGCACAGGACGACGTCAATGTCGAGCGGATCGATCCCCGCCTTGTCAATGGCCTTCCTGGCGGCGTTGGCGGCCATCCTGTTCGGGTGAACCTCGGGATCTGCGACAAACTTGCGCTCGATCCCGAGCTTCTCCTTCACCACCCACTCCGGCAGGCCGCTCTCCTCCGCGATCTGCTCGGCGGTCATGAAGGTTTCGGGGAACCAGGTCGCTGTCGAGACGATCCCCATCGTGATCATTGCGGACCCTCCCCAGAGAGTCCGAACCCTCCAGCGACGAAGCGCATCACTTCTTCGATCACCTCGGCCGGAGGTTCCCGGTGTTCAAGGATCACCCATCGGCTTCCGAGCAGTTCAGCGACCCCCATGAGGACCCAGGAAAGCGTCTCGGGGTCGATGTCGTCGCGAATCTGACCCCGTTCGATCGCTGTCTCCAGGCCGCGGGCATACGCGGCTCCGAGGGTCTGATAGTGCCACCGATAGATGTCCTCATCGACGAACTCGGCCTCGCGCACCACCTTGTAGAGGGCCCGATGGCTTGCGGTGAACTCGAAGAACGCCTGGAGCCCAACACGCTCCATGGCGAGCCGGTCGTCGATCCCCTGCACCGCAGCCGCGATATGCCGGCGTAACCCGTGGTTCAGATCGCGCACCAGCTGCACGAACGCGGACTGCTTGTCCGGGAAGTAGACGTAGAACGTACCTTGCGCAACACCGGCTCGCCGGGTGATCTCCGCGATCGATGCGCGGTCGTAGCTGAACTCCCCGAACACCTCTTCGGCAGCATCCAGCAGGGCCTGCCGGGTAACTCGTCCCTTCGTTGTCACCGGTGTCGCTATGAGCGGACTCCCTCTCGGTGATCGGGTCTTGTTCTCAATACTGACGAGTGATTCAGGTTTCAGTTCTCAGTTATACCAAGTCCGTGACGCGCCTGTCAAACAGTGCAGGCAGGGGCTCGGAAACAGCGGCCCCGGCCAATGGTCGCCAGGCGCCTAGCGAGAGACGACTCGCCCTCCAGCGACGTCGAACACGATCGTGACCGGACCGTCGTTGACGAGGTCTACGAGCATGTGCGCGCCGAAGCGTCCATGCTCGACAGGGATTCCATGAGCCTCGATGGCATCGGCAAGGGCCGCAAGTACGGGTCTGGCGGCCTCCGGATCGGCTGCCGCGGTGAACGCTGGTCTCCGTCCCTTCCGGACCTCGGCGAGGAGTGTGAACTGGGAGACGAGGAGCACCGATCCCCCGGCGCCGGCAAGGCTCACATTCATCTTCCCATCGCGGTCGGGGAAGATCCGCATGCCGACGATCTTCGCTGCAGCCGCCCGCGCATCGCTCTCATCGTCGCCTTCGGCCACACCGACGAAGGCGAGCAGACCGGTCTCAATCTCTCCGGTGGCGCTTCCGTCGACATGGACGGAGGCTCGGTTGACCCGTTGTAGGACGATCCGCATCCGTTCTCCTGCTCGATCTCGGGACCAAACGGTACACCGGTCGCGGCAACCGGCCCCTACACTCGCTGCCATGCTTCGCGAGATCCCCTGGTCGATCATTCGCGGCTACCTCATGGGCGCCGCCGACATCGTTCCCGGGGTGTCCGGGGGGACGATCGCGCTCGTCCTCGGTATCTATGAACGCCTCATCGCGACGGTCCGGGCCGGCAGTTCCGCTCTCGGCGCCTTCCTCCGTCTCGACTTCTCCGACGGTGTCTCGTGGCTCAAGAAGGTCGAGTGGGACTTCATCCTGCCGCTCGGCGCCGGGATCGGTCTCGCGATTCTCTCCCTGTCTCATCTGCTCGAACGCCTGCTCCGGGACCATGCCGTCCTCATGGCAGCGCTCTTCCTTGGCCTCGTCGCCGGGTCGGCGCTGATCGTGTGGCGACTGCTCACGGTCCGCGATGTCCAACGCATCGTCACCATCGTCGTTGTGACCATCGTCGTCTTCGTCCTCCTCGGACTCCGTGAGGACACCTCGAGCGAATCGGCGGCGCAGATTGCCAATCCGGAGATGTGGGCGTTCTTCCTGGCCGGGTCAATTGCGATTTGCGCCATGATCCTCCCCGGCATCAGCGGTTCGTTCATCCTCGTGATGCTCGGTATGTACGGTCCGGTGCTCTCGGCAGTCACCGACCGAGACATCCTTGCGCTCGCGACTTTCGCGCTCGGAGCGGTCATCGGCCTCGCGTTGTTCTCCCAGATCCTGCACCGAGCGCTGCGCGACCACTACAACTCGGTCATGGCCGCCCTCATCGGCCTGATGCTCGGGTCGCTGCGCGTCCTGTGGCCGTGGCCGCGCGGTGTCGACAGTACGGCGCTCGAAGCCCCGAATGAGGACGTGGTCGCCGCCATCGCCGTAGCAGCGTTCGCGTTTCTCGTGGTGATGGCGATCGATGCCCTCGGACGGCGCATCGGTCATCAGACCCGTCAGGACGAGGTGGGGGAACTCACCTCCGACTGATCTGGTTCCATCCTCCGGTACCAGAGGATCACAGCGTCGGCGACCTGTTCGGCGGGTATCTGGTACTCCCCCTCCTCGATGCGCGCCTTGAGCGCTTCGAGACGCAGCGACGATTCATTGCCCCGTCGTGGGGTTCCGTCCGTCATGATGCCGCGCCCGTGCCGAGCAGGGCTTCAATGCCGGCGGCGGAGAAACCGAACTCGGCAAGGATGGCGCCGGTATCCGCTCCCGGCACGCGCGTTCGGCCAAGGACCGGAGGGGTCTGGGCCCCGATCCTTGGGTTCGGCACCGGAAGTCGATGGTGCTCCGGCCCATCGAACGCCCCTCGTTCGGCATTCTGGGGATGGTTCGGGGCCTCACTCATCGAGAGCACCGGGGTCGTGCACGCATCGGTACCGTCGAACACCGCCGTCCACTCGTCGCGGGAACGGGTCGCGAATACTGAGGCGAATCTGTCACGGAGTTCCGGCCACCGATCGAGGTCGTGCTGGGCCGGGAGGTCGGCCGGATCGATGCCAAGGCCCTCCAACAGCGCCGCATAGAAGGACGGTTCCAGCGCGCCAACGGCCATGGCTTTTCCATCGCTGGTCGCGTACGTCGTGTAGAAGGGTGCGGCCCCGTCGAGCAGGTTCGACGCCCGATGATCCTGCCACAGACCGAGCGCAGCCATCTCATAGAACGGCCCCATCAGTGATGTCGCGCCATCCACGATCGCAGATTCAACAACGGTGCCGCCGGACCGCTCTCGGTCGTGAAGCGCTGCGAGCACGCCGGCAACGAGGAAGAGCGCCCCTCCGCCGTCGCCAACCAGGTTGAGCGGTGGCACGCTTCGATCGCCCTCCCCGATTGCGTGGAGGGCACCGCTTATTCCGACGAAGTTGATGTCGTGTCCCGCCATTGCGGCGTATGGCCCGGCCGATCCCCAGCCCGTCATGCGGCCGTAGACGAGCAGCGGATTCGCGGAGAGACACTCCTCCGGTCCGAGACCGAGACGCTCCATGACACCGGGACGGAACCCCTCGAGCACGACGTCCGAGTCCCCAATGATGCTCAGCATCGCCTCCACAGCGGCGGGATGCTTCAGATTGAGAGCAATCGATCGCTTCCCGCGACCAAGCGCACCGGCCATCGGATCGGGGATCGGGGGTCCACCCGGCCGATCGACCCGGATGACGTTCGCGCCGAGACCGGCGAGCACCATGCCGGCGAACGGAGCCGGACCCAGGCCCGCGAACTCGACCACAGTCACGTCACTGAGCGGCATGTGGTCGAGGCTAGTGCCGGGTCGCGCCCGGGCCTAGTTCAGTGCCTGTTCGAGGCAGACATGGGTGTACGGCGTGAAACGTCCGTCGACGTCGATGCCGCAGTCCTCCTGCAGCTCCTCGACCGCCTTGACCGTGCCGGATCCGTAGTCTCCATCCTTGGGCCCGGGATAGAGGTTCAGCTCCATCAGGTCCTCCTGGATGACCTCGACGATCGCAGGATCGGCCTCGAGCGCGTCGGCGAGTGCCTCATAGGTCTCCGGTCCGTAGGCTCCGTCGGCCGTGATTCCGGCGTCGGTCTGGAACGCCGTGATTGCCTCCACGGTCATGGGCCCGAGGATCCCGTCGGCGGCACCTTCGAAGTAGCCCAGCGCTGTGAGTTCCTGCTGGATCACTTGCGTGAGCAACGTCGCCCCACCATACGGCGACGTGGTGGTGGTCGAACTCGTGGTCGTTTCCGCAGGCAACGTCGTGGATGTCGTGACGGTCGTCTCCGTCGGGAATGTGGTCGACGTCGTGGTCGTCGTCTCGTCGCTGCTCGATCCGCACGCAGCAAGGATCAGCGCAAATGCCGCTGCGACGGCCATTCTTCGCCGGACGTTCATCGGGTTGCCCCTTTCACCGATGCCACTCATTCTCGGCGCCGAGGGTACACGCCGCGACCCCCGCCGTGCACATCGAATCGACATCAGCCGCCCATCCGGGGCGCGCGGAGTGATCACGGGGACGGGATCGGCTCAGCCTGGACAAGCCCTACCCTCGGCCCCGACATGGCCGCAACCACCGAAACCGCGCCCGAAGGAGTCGACTACGGGCGCAAGTGGTACGTCTTGGTGGCGATTGCCATGGCGATCTTCCTCGGGACCATCGACGGCAGCATCGTCAACGTTGCGCTTCCAACCCTCGTCGAGGAGTTCGACACCACGTTCAACGTCGCGCAGTGGGTCGTTCTGGCCTATCTCCTGACCCAAGCCACCCTCACACTCGGGTTCGGCCGCCTGGGTGACATGATCGGGAAGAAGCCGATCTTCACCACCGGGTTCATGGTCTTCACGATCGGATCCGTGCTTGCCGGGTTCTCGCCGACGATTGGCTTCCTCATCGGGGCACGCGTCGTGCAGGCGCTCGGCGCCGCAATGATCTTCGCCCTCGGCTTTGCCATCACCACCGAGGCGTTCCCACCCTCCGAGCGGGGCAAGGCGCTCGGGATCAACGGAACCACGGTCTCGCTCGGCATCATGGCGGGCCCCATCATCGGCGGCATGATCCTCGAGGCAACCGATTGGCGGTGGATCTTCTTCGTGAACCTACCGATCGGCATTGTCGGCACCATCACGGCCATCAAGTTCGTTCCGAATACCAAGCCCAAGGGCAAGCAGCGTTTCGACTTCGTCGGCGCCGGCGTCTTCTTCGTGGCACTCCTGTCGCTGCTCCTCGCCCTGACCATGGGTCAGAATCTCGGCTTCTCCGATCCGGCGATTCTCACGGCGTTCGTCACCTCAGCGGCCTCGTTCGTCGCGTTCGTGATCATCGAGCGTCGGGTCTCCGACCCGATGCTGAGTCTGGATCTGTTCAAGAGCCGCGATCTGACCGTGAACCTCATCACCGGTTTCGTCGCGTTTTTCGCTTTGTCCGGGTTGCTGCTGCTCGTACCGTTCTATCTCACCGATGTGATGGGGCTCTCACCAAGCGAGATCGGCTTCGTGCTCGGCGCAGTACCGATCACGATGGGGATCGTGGCCCCGATGTCGGGAACGCTCTCGGACCGGATTGGCTCCCGACCGGTGACGGTCGCCGGCCTCGCGCTGATGACGGTCGCGTACATCGTCGCAGCGTTCTGGTTCGGGGATGCAACGACGTCGCTGATGGTCATCCTCGTTGGTCTCATCATCGGCCTCGGCATGGGCATATTCCAATCACCGAACAACTCCGCGATCCTCGGATCGGTGGCGCCTGAACAGCTGGGCGTAACTTCGGGCATGCTGACCATCAACCGGACGACGGCAAGCGTCACCGGGATCGCTGTGTTGGGAACGCTGTGGGCAGCGCGCACGGCCGTCTACAGCGGTGTCGGCGACGCCGCGGATGCTCCGCCAGCCGCACAGGCCGCTGGGCTGGCGGACACCATGACCGTCGCTGCGATCCTCCTTGGTTTGGCGCTGGCACTCGGGCTGTGGGCCTGGAAGAGCACAAGCCGGTCGTAGCGGCGGGTAACTGCTCGCCACGGTCAGAGCCGCGCGACGTGCTCCACCACGAGGTCGACGAACCCCTGCCGATCGACATCAGACATCACCATCGCGTTCGGCGTTGCGCCGGTGACGCCCCACCAGTCGACAACCGTCTGGCCGACGGTGAGTTCGGAATCGGTCTCTATCTCGACGCGGCACGCCTTGCCCGTGAACAACGACGGATCAATGAGATAGGCGACGACGCACGGATCGTGCAGGGGCCCTCCGGGAATGCCGTACTTCTCGACATCGTGCCGCTCGTAGAAGTCGAGCATTCCCGCGACGGCGTCGCTGACCGGCGTGCCGATCGAGCGGATTCGGTCCAGGTCATCGGGGAGGATCAGCGCCTTGTGGGTCACATCGAGCGGGAACATCGTGATTGGCGCCCCGCTCCGGAACACGATCGCCGCAGCATCTGGATCGACGTAGATGTTGAACTCTGCAACCGGAGTCGTGTTTCCACCCTGGAAGAATCCGCCGCCCATCAGCACGATCTCGCGGATCTTCGGGATGATCGTTGGCTCACGAGCGATGGCGGACGCGATGTTGGTCAGGGGTCCAACCGGACAGAGCGTGATCCCTTCGTGCCCGGCAGCGAGACACGAATCGATGATGAAATCGACCGCATCCTTGCCGGCAACGGGTGTTATCGGTTCAGGCAGATCGGCGCCGTCGATGCCGGTGGGGCCGTGCACATACTCGGCCGTGTACAGCTCGCGTTCGAGCGGCTGGTCCGCCCCCGCGTGAACCGGGACGTCGATCCGCCCGACGAGTTCACAGAGTTTGAGCGCGTTTGTCGTGACCAACGGCTGCGGGACGTTGCCTGCGACCGTTGTGATTCCGACGACATCGAGTTCCGGGGCGGCGAGAGCGATGAGGATCGCTACCGCGTCGTCTTGGCCGGGGTCGGTGTCGATGATGATCGGGCGCGCCATGGGCTGGCAGCCTACTCAATGCCTACCGGGCTCTGGGCACCGAGCACGCCATCGAGTTCGGCGCTGGTCGGCATCCCGGACCGCGCTCCGATCGCCGTGACAGCGAGCGAGCCGGCCACGACGGCACGCCGCACCGAAGCTTCGAGGCTGAGACCGAGGTCAAGGCCGGCAGCCAGCGCACCGCAGAACGTATCGCCGGCTCCCGTCGTGTCGACGGGTGTCACCTCGGGCGATGGGAACGACTCGTCGCTCTCCGCCCGGACGACGCGTGCGCCGTCGGGCCCGAGGGTCACAACCGTGACCGGGACCGGCAGGTTCCTGGCAGACGCCGAGTCGCCAGACCCCGTGAGAGCTTCGAGTTCGCCTCGATTGACGACGAGAACGTCAACCGCCTGGAGCAGATCATCGGGCAGCGTTGCCGCAGGCGCTGCGTTGAGAATGACGATCCCGGTGGCGGTCTGGGCAGCGGCCGTCACGGCTTCGAGGGGGATCTCGAGTTGCAGCAGCGTGACCGTCGCTGCCATGAGCACCGCAGCGGCGCTCGCCACATCATCGGCGGTGACCCGCCCGTTCGCTCCCGGACTGACGACGATCGAGTTCTCGCCCGCGTCATCGACCGTGATGATGGCCAATCCGCTCGGCGCTTCCTCGTCTACAGCGACGTGAGCAGCGTCTACACCCTCGCGGGCGAACTCGGTCGCGAGCGAGGTACCCGCCTCATCGGAACCGACGCGGCCGACGAACACAACATCACTGCCGAGGCGCGCCGCGGCCACAGCCTGGTTGGCGCCCTTCCCCCCGGGCATGGTCTCATGGCCGGATCCGAGCACGGTCTCACCAGGCGCCGGGTGGTGCTCCACACGCGCGACCAAATCGCGATTCACTGATCCCACCACGACGATCATTCGGACTCCTCAACGATTCGGTAGACGGCACCTGCCGCAGAGACAACATAGACCTCGCCAGAGGCGTCACGGCCGAACGACGACACCTGGTCGACGGCTCCGGTCATGTCGGTCCAGTCGTCGACTGCACCGCCGGGCGCGATCGATCGAATGAACCCGGTGCAGTAGTCCGAGAAGAAGTAGTGGCCGCCGAGCTGCGGGATCGCGGCACCGCGGTAGACGTAGCCACCGGTAACGGAACAGCCTTCGTCATGGCGATACTCGAGGATCGGGAACACAAGGCCGTCCTCGTCGCACGGTCCGTCGAAGCAGGCCGAACCCTCGTAGATCGGCCAGCCGAAGTTGAGCATTCGGTCATCCACTGATGCGATGTCGATCTCCTCGATGTCGCCCTGCCCGACGTCGCCGATCCAGATCTGATCGCCGTCGAACGAGAACCGCCACGGGTTGCGCAACCCGATGGCCCAGATCTCGGGTGCAGTGAACCCGAGACCTTCGACGACGGCGTACGGGTCGATCTCGGGATCGACCCGGATGCGCAGCATCGCTCCGAGCAGGGTGTCATCCCGTTGCCCGTTCCCGTAGCGATCATTGGACCCGCCCCCGTCCCCGGTACTGATCCATAGGTCGCCTTCCGGCCCGAAGGCGATCATCCCTCCGTTGTGGTTCCCTGCGGGCTGCGGAATCTGGAGGATCAGGCGTTCTGAAGACGGATCGGCTACCGAATCGGCAGATCTGAACTCGGAGACAACGGTCTCTCCGTCGCGTCCGGTGTAGTTCACGTAGAACACGTCCGGATGCTCCGGGTGGAGCGCGAGACCGAGCAATCCCTGTTCCCCTCTGAAGGTCACCCGTTCCCGTATGTCGAGGAACACCTCGGGATCGCCCGCTTCCCCGATGATCCAGATACGGCCGGGTTGATCGACGACGTAGGCCGCGTCCCCGGCCGTCGTGTAGAAGACCGGTTGCTCGAAGCCGTCCGCGATGAGTTGAAGCGCCAGGGTCGTGGCCTCGATAGCCCGCGTGGTCGTCGCCGACGCACTGGTGGTGGTGACGGTGGACTCCGACTCTTCCGCCTCAGCTTCGGTTGTCGTCGTCTCCGGTGCCGTTGTCGGAGTAGCCGCTGTATCGACAGGAGCCGCGGTTCGCGGAGTCGCGTCCTCCGAGCACGCGACGACGGCCACGACAGCGATGCAGACCAGGATCAGCCGGATAGCCATATCAATCCGCCTCGACGATGCCGGCAGCTTCTGCTTCGGCATCGGCTTCGCGGGCGACGCGACGGCCCTCGTTCTCGTCGACCCGTGTCAGCAGGTAGATGCCGAGAACGAAGAACACGATCAGACCGAGCACCGCGGGCCGAGAGGATCCGAAGACCGCCACGGCCGCGGTGAACAACAACGGGCCGATGATTGCCGAGAACTTCGACATGACCGAGAAGAAACCGAAGAACTCACCGGACAGCGCCTTCGGCGACATCGATGCGTAGAGGCTCCGACTCAGAGCCTGCGAACCGCCTTGTACGACCGCGACCATGAAGGCGAGGAACCAGAACTCGACCACGCTATCGAGTGTGAATCCCCACACGGCAATGGCCGCGTAGACGAGCAACGCCAGCATGATCGTCCGTTTGGTCGTCATCTGATTGGCGAGGTTGGAGAAGAGAGGTCGCCCGACCACCGCGGCGATCGCCAACCCGATAGCCTCGACGATGAACAGCAACCCGAGAATCGAGAGAAGATCACTCGAACGGGGTGGCGGCAACACGGTGGTTTCGCCGATCGCGATCACCGTTCCCGTCGAGGCTTCGTCTGCGGCATCGGTGTTGACGATTTCGAGGAGGTGCTCACCGGCTGTATCGGCCGCGATATCGATGTCGACACCGTTGTGAACCGCGGCGTTGTAGCCGTCGATCACGAGCGGTTCGTCATCCTCGATCACCCGATCGCCGTCGATGAACACATCCCACTCGGACCGATCGGGACCCTCGCTGTAGCGGACGCGCACCTTCGTCCCGTTGTAGTTCAGCGAGTACACGGCGCCCGCATCTCGAGCGATGGCGTAGTCACCGTCTGTCTCCCACACACCGGTCAGTTGCACGCCTTCGGCGTCCACCCCATAGTCGCCTTCTCCGACCGCGGTGGCTGTTGTCTCGTAGGCAGGGGGACGGGTTCCACTGACGTCTTCGTCGAGAACGTACCGCCCACCAATCCCGACGAGCGGCAGCATGACGAGATTCCAGACGATGAATGCCAGGTAGAACGCTCGCTTTGATTCTTCCTTCGACGGAATCCTCCCGAACGCGATCGAGAACGGGATGCCGACGAACTGAACGAGGAGGATGGCCGCGATGAGTTCGATCGAGCCGAATCCGAGTTCTGCGCCGTAGATGACCGCCACGCCGATGATCGTCCCGATGCCGTCGTTGTAGATGAGGAAGGCGATCAGGTACTTCAGGAGTTCGCGGTAGCTGCGCAGGTGGCTGAACGTGTCGCCAAGACGCTTGAACGTGACCGTGAGGAGGCCACCTGGCTCGGTCGCGACCGCGGCCGGCGGCTCGGGGACACGGCGCAGAATCGGGATCGAGAACACGATCCACCAGATCCCCACCGAGAGGAATGAGAGGCGCGTGCCGAGGGAGTCCCCCAGCGTGAAGATCATGATGATGTTGATGGCGAGAAGGAGTCCGCCGCCGAGATAGCCCACGGCGTATCCCATGGTCGAGACCCGATCGATGTCTTCTTCCCTTGCCACATGCGGCAGCAGGGCGTCGTAGAAGACGTTGCCTGCTGCGAAGCCGATGCGGGCGATGATGAATGCAATCGAGGCGATGAGCCAGTCGCCGGTCCCCACGAACACGAGGAGCGAAACGCCCACCGCTCCGATCAACACGGATGCGGCGAGCATGCGCTTCTTGCCGCGTTTGAGGTCGGAGATCGTGCCGAGCACCGGTGCGAGGACCGCGACAACGATCAGCGAGATCGAGAGCGTCGCCGTCCAATAGGCGGTCGCCTGGGCGGCCGAGCCGAGTGTTCGGCCCGCGACCTGGCTGTAGTAGACAGGGAGGACGGCCGCGAGGATCGTCGTTGCAAACGCAGAATTGGCCCAGTCGTAGAGCGTCCACGCACGGACCCGGGTGCGATACTCCTTGTCGGCGACCGCTCCGTATCCGCTGATCGCGTCGCTCACGTACGTACCTCCCTCTCGTCCCGGTTCGAGGCTAGCCGGACCAGCGAGGCGGCCGGGGGCACCAACCCGGACCCAACGCCGGGGGCACGTGCCATCCGGCGGTCGCCGTCGCAGTGATAGCGTTCGGTCATGGACGAGCCACGCATCCCCCTCGCGAATCTCCCGACTCCCCTTGAACCGGTACCTCGCCTGACCGCAGCCTGGGGCGGACCGGCAATCTGGATCAAGCGGGACGACCTCACCGGGTTCGGACTGTCCGGGAACAAGGTTCGGAAGCTCGAGTTCCATTTCGCGGCCGCTCTCGAGGCAGGTTGCGACACTGTGATCACCTGTGGAGCGGTTCAGTCGAACCACTCCCGAGCGACGGCGCTTGCCGCCGCACGCGTCGGCCTGCAGACCATCTTGTATCTGGCGAGCCCCGATGGCCTGGCCCCGTCTGAGCCGACAGGGAATCACCTGCTCCAACGCCTTGCCGGCGCCGAGTGTCGGTTCATCACGTCAGAGCAGTACGCGGATCGCGAAGCGATCCTCACTGAGGCGGCCTCGGTGCACGGCAACGCCTGGGCAATACCCGAAGGTGCCTCCGATGCGCTCGGCGCCCTCGGATATGCGGCCGCCATGCATGAGATCGCCCCCCAGATGAGGTCGCTCGGAATCGAGCGCCCGGTCATCCTGCACGCTTCATCGAGTGCGGGTACCACCGCGGGCATGGTGCGGGGCGCCGACGAACTTGGCCTCGACGTCGACATCATTGGTTCCTCGGTCGGGGAGCCTGCGGACGAGGTGACACAACGCATCGAGACCCTCCTCACCGACGCCGATCGACGGTTCGGCGTCGTCGAGCAGAGCGTTCCGTGGCGGGTCATCGACGACTACATCGGACTCGGATATGGGTTGGCGACGGTCGATGAACTCGCGGTCCAGGCCGAGGCAACGCGGCTCACGGGCATGCTGTTCGATCCCGCCTACACCGGCAAGGTCATGTACGCCTTGAACCAGGAGATTGCGGGCGACCGGTTCACACCGGACGACAACGTCATCTTCTGGCACACCGGCGGCGGATTCGCCGCATTCGCACACCCGGAACTCCTGGGAATCGGCCCAGCCGAGTAGGTAGGAAGCCGTTGGCTGCCAGCTGCGAGCGCTGCGACGGGACCAAAGGCGGTGGTCTCTCCCTTCGGCGATTCCTTCCCGTCAGGGGAGGAGTCGATTCGGCTGCTCGGCTCCGTGGTCTATGCGATTCGCCAGGTGGTGCGGTGGGGTGGGGCGTGGATTCGGGGTCGGGTGAGGCGTCTCCGTTGGGGTGGTGAGCCCGGGTCGATGGTGAAGCCGTGGCCGTGGATCACGACATGGTGATGGAACCAGCAGACGGTCGACAGGTTCTCGGCGTCGGTTCGTCCGCCCTCAGACCAGGGGGTGGTGTGATGCACCTGGAGGCGATACCGGGAGACGCAGCCCGAGATGGTGCAGACCCCGCCGTCACGATGCAGGATGAACCTTCTGAGTCTCGGCGGGATGACTCTGGTGCGGCGACCCATCGCCGAACGGTGTCCCGTCCGAAGTGCGGGCCGTGACCTCAACCACACCGTCACACAGGATTGCTTGGAGCGTGTTCAGCCCGACCTGCGGCCCGCCCTCAACCGTGATACCGGTCTCGGCGTTCGTGGCTGCCGCCTCGGTGGCGTCGACAAAGACTGACACGACTGGAGCCGGTGACTCAACAGAGGCTCCGTTGTCGCCGGTGATCGAGTCTTCGCTGATCGCCCACAACGCATCCGCGTTCCTCGTCGTCCGGGACGGGTTCACGGTCGGTCCGTACGGGAAGCTGTCGGCTCTCGCTTCGAGGGCCGCCACGACGGTGCGTCCGGCGTAGCCGGGGAGGCGACCCGACAGGGTCCACGCTGATTCGTCGAGGTTCGGCTGGATCGACGACGTAGCGCTGTTCGAACGACATCTCCTCATCGATCGGCGCCAAACGCCGCCGCCGCGCCGTACGGATGCGGATCCCGGCAATATCGAACCCCGCCGTCTCACCCAGAATGTCACACGAGTCGTCACGCCGCGCAAACCGGCAGACCGCAACCGCCCGATCAAACCCGATCACACCAGAAGCGACGGCTTCATCGACGTCGGGAAGATCCTCCAGACGCCACGCCGTTGCACACCAGCACCCCGGCCGTCTCCGAGGCCACGTCCATCCGACCCGCCGCCCACTCCTTCAACGACCGATGCCCGTCCCGCACAGCAACCTGACGCCGGTCGAGCTCCCGCAACAAAGACATCTGTGCGGCTCGGGACCGGGCGATGATCGCCTCGTGGTCGAGTAACTGTTCCTCGATCGTTGCGGTGGAGAGATCGTGATGTCCCATACCCGCAACCTACCTGCCGGGTGTGACAGAAACCCGGACTGAGAAACAAGAATCCGGGGACCGGCGACTGGCGACCGGGTTAGGTCGCTTCGACGCGGTTCAGGAACTCCACCAAGGCTTCGTTGACTGGTTCGGGCCTCTCGACGGGTACGAGGTGACCGGCACCTTCGATCGTCACGGTCGTAGCGTCTGGGGCCGCCTCGGCGATCGGTGCGGCGGCGGACGGTTTCGTCATCAGGTCTTGTTCGCCAAGGATGAGGAGCAACGGCTGCCTCAGGCGGGATGCAACCGCAGCCGCTCCGGGATAGTCGTTGCATGCGGTGAGATCGGCGAGGGCGATGTCCGGGTGGGCACTCTGCAGGATCTTCACCGTGTCACCGACGGTCCATTCTGACTGTCCGATCGGGTCCCTGGCGTGCATCCAACTGCCCATCGTGGCGAAGAAGGACACGTCACCCACGGCGACGGCAGCCAGAAGATCGGGGTTCACCGTCATCCGGTCCGAGACGCCGATCAGCGTCACCGATCGAACGAGGTCGGGTCTGGCCGCGGCCGCCTCGAGTACCACGAGTGCACCCATCGAGTGTCCGACCAGATGGACTGGAGCGCCCAGTGTGGAGAGGTAGGCAAGCAGCCACCCGGCGTACCCCTTCGCCGACGACGAGGGTTCGCCTTCGGAACCACCGTGCCCCGGAAGATCGACCGCTATTGGCGTGAACCCCGCCTCGGCAAGCGCTCCCGCCTGATAGCCCCACACGGAGCCATCCATTGCCGCACCGTGCACGAGGACGACGATGCTCATGCGGTGAAGAACAGGGTCAGCGCCTCGACGATGAGCGCGGGCCGATCGACGCCTTCGATCTCAACCGTCACTTCGTTCTTGACGAGCCAGCGCCCGTCCCCCTTCTCCGTGACATCGACGAGTCGGGTGCGACCACGAACCCGACTCCCGACCTTTACCGGCTCGATGAACCGCACCTTGTCGGTGCCGTAGTTGACCACCATGACCATCCGGTCGGGGGCGACCATCGCCTCCATCAGCATGGGGGTGGTCAGGGAGAGCGTCAGGAAGCCGTGGGCAATCGTCGATCCGAACGGTGTCTGAGCGGCCGCCTCGGGATCGACATGGATGAATTGGTGATCCATCGTCGCATCGGCAAATGTGTTGATGCGTTCCTGGTCGATCGTGATCCAGTCCGAAACACCGGACTCCTCGCCGACATGTTCAACAAGGCTCTCGGCCGGAATGATCTGCATCGCAACTCCTCTGCTCGGTGGCCTCAGGGTAGGTTCCCCGGGCTCACCCGTGGATGATCCGTCCCTCGTTTCGATTGCCATGCGCAAATCGAGGCGACCGGTACCGTATTGGTCACCATGAGACCCATCGCCGCCACCGTGTTCTGCCTCGCGATTGTGCTCGGCGCGTGCACCTCAGGACCGGAGATCGACTCAGCCGGAGAATCCTCGACCTTGCCGGTCGAAGACACTTCGTCAACGACCACCGAGGTCACGCTGCCCCCAGCCGAGGACATCGAGCGAGGAACGGTCGACGGCGTCGTCGACGGAGACACCCTGCAAGCGGTGGTGAACGGACAGCGGATCGAGATTCGCCTCATCGGCGTCAATGCCCCGGATGCCGAGGACTGCTACGGGGCCGAGGCACGCACGGAACTCTCGGCCATGGTGACCGGGCAGACCGTCGTACTGGCCTCAGACGGCCCGGATGTCGACGATTCCGGTCGGGCGCTGCGCTACGTCATCATCGAGAGTTCGCCACCGATGCACGTCAACGCAGAACTCATCTCATCCGGTGCGGTGATCCCGATTCATAGCGGCCATGTACAGCAGGACGACTTCCTTGCCCGTGGCGATCGTGCCTACGCCTCCGGCAAGGGCCTCTGGGGAACATTCGTCTGTGGCCACGCCGACGATGGCGTCACCCCCGACCGCCCCCAACTCCGCCTCACCGAGATCTCGCTCACGCCAACCGGCACCGGCGACGTAGACCTCACCGACGAGCAGTTCGAGATCGTGAACCAGTCCTATACCTCAGTCGATATGAGTGGCTGGCTCGTCAGGAACGAGACCGGGGATCGGTACCTCGAGTTCCCGGGAGGCACAACGGTCGCGGCCGGAGGAACGCTCAGCGTCGTCACCGGATGTGGAAATGTCTCGGGAGATACGCTCTACTGGTGTTCTGAGACCCCGGTGTGGTCCCCGGCTTCCAACACCATCATTCTTCGCGACCGACTCGGTAACGTCGTCGACCGACTTCCCTACGAGGTGGAGTAGACCCCGCTACGTCGTCCTTCGCGCGACCGATTTCATCTCCATGAAGAGACGCAGGTAGTCCGGGCCACCCGCTTTCGCGTTCGAACCCGACATGTTGAAGCCGCCGAAGGGCTGGATCCCGACGAGCGCACCGGTGATCTTGCGATTGATGTAGAGATTGCCGACGTGAAAATCGCGTCTCGCACGATCGATCCGCGACTCGTCTGCTGAGTGCAATCCCCCGGTCAGGCCATATTCGGTGCCGTTGGCGACGGCAAGTGCCTCATCGAAGTTGGCGACGCGAATCACCGAGAGCACGGGCCCGAAGATCTCATGCTGGGCCAGTCGCTGGTCCGGGGCGACATCGGCGAAGATCGTCGGCTCGATGTAGAAGCCTCCATCGAGCGACACGGGACGTCCTCCAAGGATCAGGGTCGCTTCTGACGTACCACTCTCGATCTCGCCGAGGATCGATCCGAATTGCTCGTCTGAGATCACCGGTCCAACCGGGTGGTTGTCGGCCGGCGAGCCAACGCTCAGTGCGCCGGCGAGCGCCAGCACCTTCGCGACCACTTCGTCGTGCACCGCGTCGACGACGATCAGACGGGAGCAGGCCGAGCACTTCTGCCCCTGGAACCCGAACGCAGACCGAACCGCATCAGCGGCTGCAGCATCGAGGTCGGCCGTCTCGTCGATGATCAGGGCGTCCTTGCCGCCCATCTCCATGTAGGCCCGCTTCATCCACTTCTGTCCGTCGTTCACCCGCGCGGCGCGTTCTGCGATGCGGAGTCCGATCTCCTTGGATCCGGTGAAGTTGATGAACCGGGTGGTCGGATCGTCCACCAGCGTGTCGCCCACCCGAGACCCTGGTCCCGGCAGGAAATTGACGACGGCGTCAGGGAACCCGGCTTCCTCGAGCACCTGCATGAATCCCCAGCCGACGAGCGGCGTGTTGGATGCAGGCTTCAGCACGACCGTGTTGCCGGCCGCCACCGGTCCGAGGGTCATGCCGACGAGGATGGCCAGCGGGAAGTTCCACGGCGGGATCACCACACCGGCACCGATGGGCTGCAGCCATGATTCGTTGTTCTCGCCGGGATAGTCCGACACCGGGACCGGTTCGGCCATCGCGAGAGCCTGATGGGCGTAATAGCGGCAGAAGTCGATCGCTTCGGCGACATCCGCCTCGGCCTCCGCCCAGTTCTTCCCCGCCTCATATGTCTGCCACGCCGCGAAGTCGTAGATCCGGTCGGCGATCATATCCCCGACGCGGTGCACGAGTGCCGCCCGCTCCGATGCCGGACGCCGCGCCCAGTCAGGGAACGCCTTCCACGCAGCGCCGAGGGCTTCCTTCGCGTGCTCGCTCGTTGCCGATGACGCGGTGCCGACCACGCGCGTGGGCTGGGATGGGTCGGTGCTGCGAATGACGTCATCCGTGGTGACGTGACGACCTCCAATCACCAGTGGCGCGTGGACTCCGAGTTCCGCTCCGACTCGCTCCAGCGCTTGCCGGTACGCAGCGGCGGCAGTCTGGTCGGTGAAGTCCGAGTAGGTCAGTGACTGGTATGGCGGCAACATCATGTCTCCTGACGACGACCGGTATGTCTACGGACGCGATGCTAGGCCGATATCGCTCACTCACCAGGGCCGAGGGACTGTTCAAGCCGGGGTGGAAACGTGCCGATGAGAGTTCGCATGCGGCCCTCTGTGCTTGTGATCGAGGACTCCGCCAGTGTGAGGCGGTTGATCGACGTGTGCCTACGCCCGATCGGGGCTGAGATCCGGTCGGCCGAGGACGGTCTGCTGGGCCTCGAGGCAGCCTGGTCGTCCGTGCCGGACGTCATCGTTCTCGACATCGGTCTCCCCGGACTCGACGGGTGGGGCGTCCTCTCCCGTCTCCGCGCCGATGACCGAACCAGCGAGGTTCAGGTCCTCGTTCTCACCGCTCACGCCCAACCGGAGATGGCCGATCGTGCCGCGGCGGATGGTGCGGACGCCTTCATGACGAAGCCGTTCCGCCCTGACGATCTGCGGGAGACGATCGAATCCCTGATCAACGTGGCCCAGACGGCTCCTACCGCCTAGCCGCTCGGCCGGAATCGTTCCAGCACTTCGACGACCGTCGCCTCTTTCACTTGGCTGAAGTCGTCGTACCACGATCCAACAGCGAAGAACGGAGAGGGTTGGAGCGGGCAGATGGCGTCGTCCACGATCCCGCGCAGGCGCTCGATCGTCTCGGCCGGGCCGACCGGGACGGCAGCTACCACCCTGGATGCACCGGATCTCACAGCCAGCCTGAGTGAGACTTCGAGGGTTGCCCCGGTGGCCACGCCATCGTCGACGATCACGCATTCCCGACCGGCCAGGGGCAGGGGTTCCCGACCGCCCCGGAGAACCGTCGTCTTGCGCTCGACACCGGTCTGCTGACGGCGGCGCTCAGCCTCCACGTACTCCGGGTCGATTCCGATCCTTTCCACGACGACTTCGTCGACGATGACGGTGCCGTCTTCGGCGACGGCGCCGATGGCGTACTCCGGATTGCCCGGTGCTCCGAGCTTCTGCGCGACGAGCACATCGAGGTCTCCGCCGATCCGATCCGCTACCACCGCAGCCACGGGGACCCCTCCACGAGGTATCCCAAGCACAAGCGGCCGCACCTCTCGGCTGACCACGCCGGCGGCCTCGATCGCTGCGGCGAGACGCTCACCGGCCTCCTGGCGATTCCGGTACCTCATGCGTTGAGGGTACCTCGCGCCTTCTTGCGACCCGCCCAATTCATTCGACTCGCGCTGCCCAGGGAGACGGCAGATCGGCGGCGACCGTACCCTCCCAGGGATGCGACGACTTCTCCTGCTCACCAACCCGTCAGCGTCCGGTTTCACCGGTGCGTTGTACCGCGACGTGGTCTCAGTGCTCTCCGAGTCGTTCGATGTAGACGCGGAATGGCCGCACGGCCCCGGCGAGACCCGAGAGTTTGCATCGCGGGCAGCGGGTGACGGATACGCCGTTGTCGCGGCCATGGGCGGGGACGGCGTCGTCCACCATGCTGCCAACGGTTCCGTGGGCACGAGAGCGGCACTCGGGATCATCCCGGTGGGAACCACCAACGTCGTCGCCCGGGTCTTCGGCCTACCCAAGAAACCGCGCAAGGCGGCGGCAGCGATCGCAAACCTGCCATCGGTCCCGACCCGGATGGCTCGCATCGAATCCACGTTCGAAGGCACCACCACGGTGCAGTACGCGACTTTTGCCGTCGGTGTCGGATTTGATGCAGATGTCGTCGAGCGCGCCGAGCGGCGTCCCCACTCGAAACTCCAATTCGGTGGCCTTCACTACGCCGAGTCCGCTATTTCGGCGCTCCTCCGGGATTGGCGCAATCGCCCTGCGAATCTGCGGGTCGACATCGATGGGGTGCGGGTCGATGGCGTCGCCGCGCTCACGCAGGTGCATCACCCCTACACCTACTTCGGGCGCGTCCCCCTGCATATCACCCAGGGACCAGTCGACGGCCTCGCCGTTGTGGTTGCAGAGGATCTCGAGGTGCATCGCTCTGCGGAGATCTTCGCACGAGCCCTGCTCCGCCGGCCCCTCGGGGAACGCCTCGGCGCGCCGGTGTTTCCGGAGTTCGAGAAGATGACGATTGAGGCCGACCCGGCAACCCCGTTCCAGGCAGACGGCGAACATCTCGGCCGCGTCTCCCACCTTGAGATAACCCCGGTCCACGACGCCCTGCTCGTGGTCCGCGACCCGGGAGTGTGCTGCGCCGAATCCGGGCGATAGCCGTCAGGTTCGATCGTCGCGTCGATCGACGGTCACGTGCGGGTACGGGATCTCGATACCCTCGGCGTCGAGTCCGTTCTTGGCTCGTCTCAGGAACTCTCGCTTGACCTGCCAGCGAAGGTCGGGATCGGTAGCGAAGAGCAGCCGGATCGCCACGCCTGAATCCTCGAGTGCGTCCACCCCCAGGACCTTCGGTTCATCAACCAGCGCGGCCGACCACTCCGGATCGGCGGCGAACGCTGCTGCGATATCCCCGATCACTTCGATCGCCCGGTCAATCGGCTCCTCATAGGCCACAGACAGATCGACAACCACCCTGCTGTACTCGTAGGTCAAGTTGGTCGCAACCCGAACCGCGCCATTCGGCACATGGTGCACGCTGCCGTTCAGGTCTCGGAGCACCGTCGTACGGAGCCGGATCTCCTCCACACTGCCCGAGACATCGGCCAGTTCCACGACGTCACCGATCGCGTACTGGTCCTCAACGATCACGAACACGCCCGCAATGATGTCCTTCACGAGATCCTGGGCACCGATTCCGATGGCGATACCAACCACCGAGAGGGACGCGACGAGTGGGCCGATCGGGACTCCCCACACGGCGAGGCCCGTCACGATCGCGACGACGATCACGATGATGACCAGAACGGCGGAAGCGAGCCGGCTCACGGTGGCGATCCGCTGTGCCCGCGCCCGGTTCACCAAGTCGCCGGTCGACTCGAAGTGCTCTTGGAGTCGACCGCCCCACCGTCGGATCAGCCACCGACCGATCAGCCAGACAGCAATTGCGACCACCACGATCACAGCGGTCTGCCACATGAGGGTGAGAATCTCGTCAGTGAAGGTCATTTCAACGCTCCGGACTCGTAGTTCGATAGCTCTGCGCATACGACACCGAGGGCGGCCACGGTTGCAGCGAGTTCGGCTCGCTGCCGGAGCAGCCCGTCAACCAGGCCGGTGTCGCCATCCGAGGCGATGATTCCCTCACGCAGCGGTCCGTTGATCGCAAGGTCGTCAAGTACGGCGACGAGCTGCTCCGGATCGCCGAGCGCCCCCTGGATGCGGCCGCGGGCATCCTCAGAGGTTCCACTCCACACAGCGGTCTCGAATGCGAGCTTCCGACCGGCCTGCAGCAGATCCTCAATCAGCTTTGCGCGATCCGCGCGCTTCGCAACGAGCGTGTCGTTCAGCACCGTGATGAGCGCCTCGATCCCGATCGGACCCTCGCCGGGTGGTGCGGCTGCGACCGGGATCACGGTGGCGTCCCGGAATCCATCCATCGACAGGATCACACCAAGGTGGGTCGACACGGCTTCTGTCTCAGCCTCGTCCAGGCGGTCGATCTTGTTCAGCACGAACGTGAACACCGGCTCGTAGGTGACCAGGTGCGTGAGGAAGTCGGCGTGAATCGACGGGTCGTGATACTTGACGGGGTCGAAGACCCACATCACGGCATCGACACGTGGGAGCACAGCCTCAACCAACGTCCGGTGGCCGTCGTCGACGCTGTCGAGGTCCGGCAGATCGATGATCGCGAGTGCAAGACCATCGTCGTGCACCACGACGTTGTCGATGTCCAGATCGCTCACGAGCTTCGCGATCGCCGGCTCATCTGCCGGGATCCACGCGAGGGGGGTGTTGGTGTGCGGCCGAAGCGCACTGGTCGAAGCGATCGTCTGCCCGGCAATCGCGTTGAGCAGGCTCGACTTCCCCGAACCGGTCCCGCCGGCAATCGCTACCACGATGGCGTCCGAGAAGAAGTCCTGCCGCTTCCTCGCGGCCGCAGCGATGCTCGCTGCCTCTCCACGACCGGCCTCCGACGCGAGTCCGTGAGAACTTGCTACGGCCAGGTCCAGCAGGTCGAGTGCGGCGGTGAGGCTACCCATCGTCGGCCACCGCCGACCCGCGCATACCGCTCCCGTCAAGCATGAGCGCTTCGGCCGCCGCGCGAATCTCCTCCGGCGAGACTCCCCCGAGCGGATCGAGCCGCGCCTTGAACGCGTCAATGCGTGCCGTACCCGCGTCCCGGATGGCCCCCACAAACGCCGATCGCCCTTCAATGCGAAGGTCCGGGAGTTGCCCCTTCACCGCCTTGCGAACACGGTTCGTGGGCCGACGGGCGAAATCAATCGCCAGCCGCCAGAGCTGATCGCGAACCGCTCGGGAGCGGCGGGGATGCAACCACCGCCGCCGTACCGCGCGCGTGCCTGCATCGCCGATGGCCTGGTACCACTCGTTGATCGGATGTGTGTCGATCTCGGGAAGGCGAACGGCGGATATCGGCTCGGCAGGAACCTCGATATCGTCGTTCTCGATCTCCGACGTCCACGCTGCGATGGCCCGATTCGTCGCGGCCCGTGCCGATCCGGCGATCGCAACGACGGCATCGTCCCATTCGAGATCCGCTGCCTCTGCGAGTTCGGCCTCGTCGATTCCGACTCGACCGAAGGCAGCATCGGCGCGGTCGATGAGGATCTGGGCAGCACCGGCTTCGACACCCAGCACATCGGCCACCTCGGAGGCCCTGAACGCGGCGAAGGCAGCGGCGGCCCGATCCCGGCGCTGGATTATGGAGTCCTTCTCATGGACCATTTCGGTCAGGACGGTTCGGAGCGGACCCGCATCATCGGTAACGATCGCTTCGATGACCATCGAATACTTGATCTCGGCATCTCGCACCAAAGCGTCGAGTTCATCGGCCCCCGCGTCTGCGGTCGAGAGCACAATGCGCGTCGGTATGCCCCGCTCGCGGACCGTCTCGAGCAGCGTGGCGGTAATCGCATCGGCATACCGCTCGGGTGAAATCACGAAGAGTACGGCGTCGACGCGGTGAAGGAGCTCTGCCACCGTGTCCGGATAGTGCTCGGTCGGCGGCGTGTCGATCAGCACGACACGGTCCGGCCGGTTGGGCCCGGGGACCCGCCTTCCGGGGATATAGGTCTCGGCGATGTCGCCCCAGATTGCGATCTCTGTCGTCGTCGGCCGGAGTGGTCCTGCGGTTACGACGCGGGCGCCGGCGAGGACGTTGACCATCTGAGACTTTCCGACACCGGAAGCCCCAACCACAGCAACGATCAGGGCGTCTCCGGCCTCGGGCCGCGCGAGGAGCCGATCGAGTGGCTGCAGTGCAGGCTCCGCGAGTTCCGGTTCGATTTGGGAGAGGAGGGCGTGGAGCTGCTCGGCCCTTTGACGGTCCATAGACCCCGTATTGAAACACACCGGAGCCACGAACCGGCGGGACCTCTCGATTCGCCTAAGAAGAGAACAGGCCCAATCCGTCGGGAAGCGCCTCGTCTCGGGCCGCCATGAGCTCGAAATCCTCGTACGGATAGACCGAGAGAATCAGTTCTGACGGTATCTGGAACCAGGGTCCGTTCGGATCGATCTGCGTCCGATGGGCCCGGAGGGCGGACCGTGCTCGGACAAGGTGATCTCCGACGTCGACCTGTGTGAGCGGTGGATCCTCGGCATCCGGATCGATGCCTGCAATCCAGCGATCGAAAGGAGATTCGAGCCCCCGGTCGGACATCGCCTTGCCGAGAAGGCGGATCCGCTTGAGCGAGAACGCCGGCGCGTAGAGGCGTTGAGCGGCCCAGGGTACGCCGGCATCAGGGAACCGGTCCGGATCAGCGGCCGCGGCAAACACGGCCTCCGACAGGTCGTGGATGCGGAGATGGTCCGGATGCGGATACCGCTCGTGGTCGTCGTAGCCGAGGATCACTTCCGGCTGCTCCGACCGGACGATCGCGACCATACGGCCGAGTATCTCCTCGAACGAAGCGTTCACAAACGCCAGCGGATGTCGATTCTCGTCGGTGTCCGGCATGCCGGAGTCCCGATAGCCAAGCATGACAACGTCGTCGTATCCGATGATCGCCGCGGCGTCGCGCAGTTCCGATCGCCGCACCGCGGCAAGGTCGGCCCGCGCCTCGGGGGTATCGGCAGCAGGATTGAGGATGTCACCCGCCTCGCCACCAGTCGCCGTGACCAGCACCGTTCGGACGCCCTCATCGCTGTATCGCGCGATCGTCCCCGCGCCCTTGCTCGACTCGTCGTCCGGATGCGCATGCAACGCAACAATCGTTCTGGCCATCAGAAGAGTCAAACAGATGTGCGGGAGCTGTGAGATGGGCTTCTTCGCGGGAAGGGAATCCAAGTGACTGCCAGCTGGAGGCTCTCCTCAACCCAGGATCGCCACGGCCGCCGCTCCCTCGGTGCACTCCTCCAACAACGGGCACCAGCGGCAATGGGGGCCGGCGCGGCGTTCGAGGTCGTCGCCAGTCGCAAAGACTTCGCGGAGGACGTTCACCATGTCGGCAACCTCTCGGGCCGTCTGTTCCGCGTCCTCGGTGGTCGGAGTGATCCCGGTTCTCTCGCCGGTCTGCACCGACACCGCTTCGGCGCGTGCGGGCAGCACGCCGTGCTCCATCGCCCAGACCATGGCGTAGAACGTAAGTTGCGGCTCGGCGTCATCGAGCCAGGATCCTGTCTTCCAGTCGATGATGATGGGCGTACCAGCGTCGTCATCGAAGATCGCGTCGACCCGACCCCTCAGCACGACACCGTTCCCCGCATCGACGTCGAGCGTCACCTCGGCCGAGCGGAATCCATCGGTGGGAAAGCGCTTGAAGCGTGCGTAGAGATCCCCAACTTCGGCGAGAACTGGTGCAAGCCGTGACGGTCGGTTGAGGTCGAGGGGACCGAGCTTCATGTTGAGATGGCCGTCGGCGGCGCCGATCTCTTCCCGGCAGGCCTGCGGCACGTCGACGTCTGCAATCGGTCCTCTCACGAGGTGCCGGGCGAAGAGTCGGTGGGCCAGCGAGCCACGGAAGGATGCGATCGTGTCTGGCGGGTACTGCCCCTGGAGACGACCAAGGGCTTGCTGGGGACACGACCGATAGGTCACGAACAAGGTGGCAGACACCGCGAGGGGCTCTCCGGGCGCGGTTTCGGGGAATTCGATCACGGATTCAGATCCTACGCCTGAAACGCTTACAGGACAAAGGTTCCCGGCCGTCGAGATGCGCGCCGTTATTGGGGTCCTTTCCTATAATCGCGGCGATCACTCCCCCGACAAGGACCCCATGACCTCCCGTACGCTCCGCATCGCTGCCTCGATCGCCGTGCCTGCGCTGATCCTGCTCCTTCCGATTGCGGTGTACCTGGTGGATCGAGCCGCTGGCTCCGGCGAGGTGCCCCGCAACGTGAGTGTCGTCGGCATGGATATCGGCGGCTTGTCCGAAGAGGATGCAATCACAGTCGTTCGGGCGTATGAGGCCAGCCTCCAGAACGAGAGGGCCACATTCGTGGTGAGTGGATCGACGTATGAGCTCGACCCGACGGACGTCGGCTTGGAGGCTGACGTCGACGGCGCCGTCGAGACCGCCATGAACCAGCGAAGCGGCGGCTTGTTCAGCGGGTTCATGCCGTGGATCCGCGGCTTCTCCGAACAGGTCGACGTCGATCTCGCTGTGTCCGTCGACGGCGAGGCGGTCGATGAGTACCTGGCCGATTGGGAGCAGGAGGCGATCGAGAATCCCGCATACGAGGGATCGATCGACGTCGTGAATGGTGAGATCGACTTCGAGTATCCGAGAATCGGACAACGCATCGATCGGTCAGCGGCCCTGGCGATCGTTGACTCCGTGCTGACGGAACCCGAACGTCCGGTCACCGATCTGCCACTGACCGACTCGGTCCCCGAACTCACCGCAGCCGATATCGACGACGCCGTTGTCACCCTCCGGCGCATGGTGTCGAGGCCGGTGCTGCTCTACAACGAGGATCGGAACGTGGTCCTCACCGTGAGTCCGTCGGAGATCAGCGGCGCCACCATCGTCGAGATCGTCGAGAGCTCGCCGGTCAGTGTCGATATCTCGCTCGACGTCGCGCGAGTCGCGGCAATCCTCGAACCGCACCGCGAACGGCTGGAACTGCCTCCCGTGAACGCCGGCTTCGATGTCGACATCGATACGGATGAGGTCACGATCATCCCGTCGAAGAACGGGACGGCGCTCGATCCGGAAGCCGCAACCGTCGAGTTGCTCAAAGCGGCGGTGTCCGACGACGCCACGGGCGATCTCATCTTCGGCGTCGGTGCTGAACCGGAGTTCACGACGGCCGATGCGGAGGCGTTCGGGCCCCTCGGATTGGTGTCGGAGTTCACGACCAAGACTCCCGGAGAGAATCGGGTCCACAACATCCATCTGATGGCAGACACCATCGACGGATACGTCGTCTGGCCGGGTGAGGAGTTCTCGATCAACGAGATCGTTGGACCACGCACGGAGGCGAAGGGCTACAAGCGGGATGGAGCGATCATCGGCGGAGAGGTCATCTGCTGCGACGAACCGGCGAACGTCGGCGGCGGAGTCAGCCAGTACGGCACTACGATCTACAACGCCATCTTCTTCGGCTGCTACGAGGATCTCGAGCACACCCCGCACAGCATCTACATCTCGCGCTACCCCGAAGGCCGCGAGGCCACGTTGGGCTTCCCCCAACCCGACGTGCGGTTCCGCAATGACACCGACACGCCGGTCATCGTCAAGAACAGCTACGACGGAAACAGCACGATCACGGTGAAGCTCTACGGCAACAGCGGAGGTCGGGTCTGCGAGGCCGAGCGGTCAGAACGCTTCAACTACACCGACCCCAAGGTTGTCTACGAAGCGAACCGGGCCGTGACCCCGGGGACCGAACAGGTGGTCTCGAAGGGTTCTGAGGGCTGGAGCGTCACCGTCACCCGAGTCATGACGATGCCGGACGGCACCGTGATCCGCGAGCCGTACACCCACCGCTACCGGGGCACGTTCCGCAGGATCGAGAAGCACCCGTGCGACATCCCGGGCAGCGGCGTCGCGTGTCCGGTCGGCGTCCCTGGCGTCTCCGGATTGAGCGAGGCCGATGCCATTGCCACGCTGAGCAGTGCCGGCTTCCCCGTCAACGTCACGTACACCGACGTCGACGACGTTTCGCAGAACGGCGTCGTCATCTCCGCCTCGCCGGGTGGCTACCAGAGTCCGGGGACGACGATCACCATTACCGTCGGGGTCTCCACGCCGCCATCTGACGATGGCGGCGACGGCGCCTAGCGAACCGCTTATCGGGACTCGCGGGTACCCTCAGAAACAGCACATGAACACCGACCGAAACGCATCGTGAAGCCACGAATCGTCCTCTTTGCCCTCCTCCCAATCGCCCTCTTCCTCCTCCCTGCAGGTGTGTTCTGGGTCGATCGGTCGATCGCGGAAGGCGAGATCCCCCGCAACGTCTCCATCGAGGGAATCGACGTCAGCGGCCTCAGCTATGACGACGCGCTGCTGACCGTCCAGGCCTACGAGCGGCAACTCCAGACCACTCCGGCCGTCTTCGAAGTCAACGCCAATTCGTTCCGCCTCGATCCGATGTCGGTCGGCGTCGAACTCGATGAGGCGACCGCGGTCAACGAAGCGATCAGCCAGCGCACGGAAGGTGGCTCGATCAAGCGGTTCTTCTCATGGCTTGGGGGATTCAATGAGACCGTCGACATCCCCCTGCCGATCACGGTGGACCGTGCTGCCATCCAAGACCAGTTGGCAACCTGGCAGGAAGTCGCAATCCCGAACCCGGCGTACGAAGGGTCCGTGTCCGTCGTCGAGAACGAGATCGTCGTCGAATATCCCCAGGCCGGTGAACGGGTTGAGGTTGAAGCAGGGACCGAAATCGTCGTTGAGACGCTCTCGGTCCTCGGCGACCGGGAAGCCCGCATCCCGATCACCGATCATCAGCCGCTGGTGACAAACTCCGATGTCGATGCCGCCGCCAATCAGGTACGCAGGATCATCGCCTCGGATGTGACACTCACGAACGAGGACATCGCCTTCGCAATGACGTTCACCAAGGAAGAGATCGCTCGGGCCGTCTACACCGAGGTCAACACCAATCCGGTCCAGATTGACATCCTGCTCGACGAGGCGACGATCCGGGACCTCCTGGAACCGAGGAGCAGCGAGTTCGAGCTACCGCCCGTGAGCGCGGAGTTCAAGGTGATGCTCTCCGACAGCAGTGTGACCATCATCCCGTCGCGGTACGGGACCCTGATGGATGTTCCTGCGGTCACGGCAGAGGTATTGCAAGCTGCTCAGGGATCCGGGACGGGACCGTTCCCGGTAGCCCAGGGTGACGAACCGCGCCTCACCACCGAAGAAGCTGAGGCGTACGGCCCGCTTGGACTCGTCTCGAAGTTCACCACGGATACGCCGGGCACGAACCGCGTCCACAACATTCACCTCATGGCCGACGCCGTCGACGAGACGACGGTCTTCCCTGGCGAGACGTTCTCGATCAACGACATCGTTGGGCCGCGCACATTGGCGAAGGGCTACCTCGAGGATTGCGCCATTATCGGCGGCGAAGTCATCTGTGAGGGCAGCGCCGTGAACATCGGTGGCGGCGTCTCCCAGTTCGCCACCACCCTCTACAACGCGGTCTTCTATGGCTGCTACGAGGATGTCGAGCACCAACCGCACTCGCTCTACTTCACGAAGTATCCGAAGGTCATCGAGGCCACGATGGGGTACCCGTCCCCCGACGTGAAGTTCCGCAACAACTCCGAGGCGCCGGTCATCATCCGGACCCGCTACTCCGATACCCAGATCTCGGTGTACTTCTTCGGCAACAACGGCGGGAAGACATGCACGGCCGAGTGGGGCGAAGACACGAACGAAGAAGAGTACGAGACCCTGTACGTCGCGAACGAGGACCCGGAACTCACCGTCAACCCAGACGAAGAGAAGCGGATCCAGAGCGGGATCAACGGGTTCACATCGAGGGTGACGCGCATCATCAGACATGCCGACGGCACGACGGAACGCGAGATGACGTGGACATGGCGCTACAACACCCAGGACGAGAAGATCGCCGTGCATCCGTGCATGGAATCCGGTGAGCCGATCAACTGCCCGGCCAAGATCCCGTCGGTCGTCGGTTCGTCCTACGAATCGGCCTACGACACGCTCGCGACGGCCGGCTACGTGATCGTAAGAACTGAGGAGTCCGTGGCGAGCGAGTCGAAGAACGGCGTCGTTCTCTCGATGAGTCCGGGCGCGGGTGAGTGGGTCCGCTCCGGAGCGACCGTGACATTGAAGGTCGGCGTCTACTCCGCCCCGCCGACGACCGAGCCACCGCCGGACACTACGACGACCACCACGGCCCCGCCCGAAGAAGGCGGCTGAGCGTCCGTCAGTCGTAGAAGCGGTACAAGTCTGCGATCACGGTGCCGATCCGCTGAACGGCCGAACTGGCCCAACCCGCCGGTCGAGTGACCTGCACCGCGTTCGACGCAATGTAGACACGATCGATCTCCGGGTCGGCGCCAAAGATCCGCCCCGCCAGGATTGCAGCGAAGTCGTCTGGGCCAGGTTCTACAGGTGCCTCATCGAACGACAGCGTCGCCATGCTGGTCAGATTGCGGTCGAGTGTGAAGATCGCGACATCGCCGACAACGGTTCGGTCGAGCGATTCGATCGGCTGGCCCACCATGTGCTCCTGGGTCGGGAGAGTGGAGTGTAGATCGGCCACGGAGCGAGGCTCTAGTGGAGCGGCACTCCCCCGGTCACACCGCCAACTCGATGCACCTTCATCAGATTGGTCGAAGCTCGTAGGTTCGGCGGGATCCCGGCCACCATCACGGTTGTATCCCCGATCTCCACGATGCCGTGCTCGATCATGTACTCCTCGGCAAAGGTCAGCATGTCGTCGGTCGAGTCGTGCGGCGGCGACTTGAGCGGCGTGATGCATCCGAACAGTGTCATGGTCCGATAGGTCGACTCGTGCGGCGTAAACGCGTACACATCAGCACGCGGCCGGTGCTTCGACAGGAGACGCGCCGTGGTCCCGCTCTCCGTAAATGCCACGATCGTGTCGATACCGAGGCGGTTCGCGGTCTCGACGGCAGCCTGAGCGACCACCGAGGCGTACGGCGAACTGTCACGCAGCATCTTCGCGTGTGGTGCCGACACGAACTCGGGACTCATCTCCGCCTCGCGACAGATCACGTCCATCGTTGCCACAGCGGTCACGGGATACGCACCGATCGCCGACTCGGCCGAGAGCATCACGGCATCGGTCCCATCGAGGACCGACCGGTAGACGTCGGTCACCTCGGCCCGGGTCGGGCGCGAGTTGGTGATCATCGACTCGAGCATCTCGGTTGCCGTGATGACGATCTTGCCTGCCGCGTTGGTCTGCGCAAGGATCTCGGTCTGTGCGCGGGGGACGCTCTCGAGGTTGAGTTCCACGCCGAGGTCGCCGCGTGCAACCATGGCACCGTCCGCCTCGGTCAGGATGTCGCCGAGGTTGCGGTAGCCAACCGTCGATTCGATCTTGGCGATGATTGGCGTGTAGCCGATGTGCTTCCGGATGTCGCGGATGTCTGATCCGGAGGAGATGAACGAGGCCGCAACCAGGTCGAACCCCAACTCGCGTCCGAATGCCAGGTCGGCGACGTCCTTTTCGGTGATCACCGGCACCCGAGTATCGCTCCCGGGGAAGGCCGCCCCCTTGTGGTCGCGCAGAATCCCGCCGCCAATGACTCTCGCACGCGCTTCGACACCGTCGGTCGATACCACTTCGAGGATGATCATGCCGTCCGACAGCAGCACCTTCGACCCCGGCACAAGATCGACGTATTCGAGATAGGCGACGCAGACGTGCGAAGCGTCGCCCTCACCTTCTCCCGGGACGATGGTCACTTCGGTGCCCGATTCCAACATGACCGAACCGCCGGGAAACACGCCGACGCGGATCTTCGGTCCCTGGATGTCCTGCATCGTGGCCACCGGGATGCCAAGATCGTCGGATGCGGCTCGGACCCACTCATGGCGTTGTCGGTGCTCGTCCGGCGTCCCGTGTGAGAAGTTGAAGCGGGCGACGTTCATCCCCGCTTCGATCATCCTGCGAACATCGGTGAGGGAGTCGATCGCGGGGCCGAGCGTCGCGACGATCTTCGTCTTGCGTCTCATGCCGTCACCCTACCGACCGCGGACGGCCATCCCGCTCACTCGCCTTCGAGCACCATCTTGAGGAACGTCCTGGTCCGTTCGTGCTCGGGATCGAAGAGCACCTTCTCCGGCGGACCGTCCTCAACGACCACGCCTTCGTCCATGAAGACCACCCGGTCCGCGACGCCCTTCGCAAATCCAATCTCGTGTGTGACGACCAGCATCGTCATCCCTTCCTCGGCGAGCTTTCGCATCACACCGAGGACCTCCCCGACGAGTTCGGGGTCGAGAGCACTCGTGGCTTCGTCAAAGAGCATCATGTCGGGTTCCATGGAGAGGGCCCGTGCTATCGCCACCCGCTGCTGCTGGCCACCCGAGAGACGGCGGGGGAACACATCGACCTTCTCGCTCACGCCAACCTTCTTCAGGTTCTCGAGACCGATCCGCTCAGCCTCTTCCTTCGAGCGGCCGAGCACCTTCCGCTGCGCGATCGTGACGTTGTCGAGGACGCTCATGTGGTTGAAGAGGTTGAACCGTTGGAAGACAATCCCGATCTTGCGCCGAACGGCGTCGGTGTCCGTGTCGGGGTCGGTGATGTCCTCGCCCTCGATGAGGATGGTTCCGCTCGTCGCTTCTTCGAGTCGGTTGACGCACCTCAGCAGCGTCGACTTGCCGGAACCCGACGGGCCGATGACACACACGACTTCGCCCATCGCCACCCGAAAGTCGATCCCCTTGAGAACCTCCAACTGACCGAAGTTCTTGTGCAGGTTTCTGATCTCAATTGCGCTCGTCACTTGGATCTCGCCGCCTTCTTCTCGACGCGTGCCACGATGCGGGTCATCGGGATGGTCAACGCCAAGTACACCAAACCGGCCACGACGAGCGGCGTCGCATTCGCCGAGTTGATGACACCGTCGCGGCCCCATCGGGTCAACTCCTTGGTGGTGATCGTCACACCAATCACCGAGACGAGCGACGTGTCCTTCAAGAGCAGGATGAACTCGTTCGTGAGCGGCGGGATCATGAGCCGGAACGCTTGGGGCAGGATGATCCACACCATGGCCTTCGAGTGGCTCATGCCAAGCGACCGGGCGGCCTCCATTTGGCCCCGGTCAACCGCCTCGATCCCGGCCCTGATCGTCTCGGCCATGTAGGCGGCCATGACAAGCGAGAGTGCCAGCGCTCCGGCTCCATACGTGGTCGGGACACGAATCCTGAGGGCGATCGGAAGCCCGAGGCCGATGAGCAGAATCCACACCAGGAGGGGGATCCCACGAACCACGTCGATGTAGACCGCCGAGGCCCAACGAAATGGTGCCGACTGTGAGAGCCGCATCAGCGCAAGGATGAGGCCGAGGATCAAACCACCGGTGAACCCGAGGATCGTGTAGATGATCGTGTTCTTCGCGGCGATCAGCAGAATGTCGGGGAATTGCTCGGCCACGAGATCCGGGCGGAACATCGTGTCGATCACCCGTGCCCAGTCGACCGCGATCGCGAATGCCGCCACGAGCAGCACGAACACGACGTACGAAACGCCGCGCCAGAACCGCACTCGATGTCGCTTGGAGAGCTCCCGCCACCAATTCAGCATGCGACGAGCATAACGGCGTGAGGGGACCCCTGCGGATCCCCTCACGAACCGTCGTTTGTCGAAGGGCTACATGCCCGGCGTGCCGAAGTACTTCATGTGCAGGTCGCTGTACGCCCCGCTGTCCTTCAGCGCCTTCAACGCATCGTTGATCTGGCCTGCGAGACCATCGTTGTCGAGCGCCATGCCGAAGCCGTACTGCTCGTCGGTCGTGTAGGTCTCGGTGACGACGAAGTTGGCATCCTGCGCCGCGCGATACCCGTTGACCGGGAGGTCCTGCAGGATCGCATCGACCGTGCCGGACTCGATTGCCAGGAAGAGAGCCGCACCCTCGTCGAAGGAGACCAACTCGGCCCCGGCGGGCTTGTTCTCTGTGGCATAGATCTCGCCGGTAGTCCCGGTCTGCACGCCAATCTTCATCCCATCGGTTCCCGCGAGGGTCAAACCGTCGTTCGAAGCGGTGACGAGGAATGACTGAGCTGCGTCGAAGTACGGATCGGAGAACAGTGCGTTCTCGGCCCGATCCTCGGTGATCGTCATGGCCGACGCCACGACATCGCACGCACCGGCAGCCGGCTGCAACCAGATGCCGTCGAACGGCGTGTTGGCAACGACGAAGTCAAGCTCCAACTCGGTCGCGATAGCGGACATCAACTCGATATCGAAACCGCTGTAGCCGGAAGGCGACGACGGGTCCTCAAACTCGAACGGTTCATACGGAACCTCCGAACACACGGTGAGCGTGCCCTCGTTGACCAGTGCCGCATCATCGCCAGACGAACATGCAGCGGCTACGAGCGCGAGTGCAAGGACGAGAAGCAACAGGCTCAATGGACGTTTCATGGATTCTCCTTCGGTAGATGTCGGGGTGTCCCCCGCTCGCAACTATAGGTCGCCGGGATGGAGGAGGCACCCGCAGAGCCGGTAGGCTCGCCCACACCATGGCCAGATACCAAGCAGCCGCAGCCGTTCCGGCCACACACCTGTTGGACGTTTCGTGACTGCCACGATCGTCATTCCCATCCGATCGTTCGAGGGCATGACACGCCTCGCCCACGATCTCACCGCCGATCAGCGTCGGAGGCTCAGCCGCGAACTCGCGAACCGTGTCGTGCGGGCCGCAGAGGGAGCGGACCTCGACACCATGATCGTGACCGCCGATGCCGCCGTACGGCGATGGGCGACGGACATGGGAGCGCGTGTCGTGGCCGAGCCAGCCGCTGAGGGACTGAACGAAGCGGCAGCGGTAGGGATTGCGTCGTTGTCAACCACCTCGTGGCTTGTCGTGCACAGCGATCTCCCTGCCATCACGACCGAAGACCTCGACGCAGCGCAAGAGCGAGTCCGATACGGAACCGTCCTCGCCCCCTCACACGACGGGGGAACGCCGCTCATCGGAAGCACCGGGAGCTCATTTCCGTTCCGGTATGGCCGCGGCAGTTTCCGCTCACATCTGTCAGCGGTTGGCGGAGACGCCTCAATCCTCATCCGAGCCGGCCTCGCCCTTGATCTCGACCGTCCCTCAGACCTCAGGGCTCTGACTGAGTTCGGGTACCTCAGCCGCAGCATCGACTGAAAGGGCTCCCCTGCGAACCGGTAGGCTCCTACCTCGATGACCGCAGGACTCTACGACCAGGTACCCACCTCGATGGGCCCGCTGCCGCCACCGGCGACCATCATGACGATCGGTGCCCATCCTGACGACGCCGAGTTCGGCGCCGGAGCCACGATCTACAACTGGACGCAGGCGGGGGCGAAGGCGACCTTCGTGGTTGCTACCGATGGTTCGATGGGTTCGTGGGATCCCAGCATCGAGCGAGACAGCCTCGTCGCGCAGCGACGCCGAGAACAGATGGCTGCCGCAGCGATTCTCGGCGTCGGCTCCGTAGCGTGGTTGGGCCAACCGGACGGGGAGCTGCGGCAACTACCTGGCGTTCGAAAAGCGATCGTCTCGTTGATCCGCAAGCACCGGCCCGACATCGTGCTGACCCACGATCCATGGCAGCGATACCAACTGCATCCCGATCACCGGGCGATCGGATTCCTTGCCGTCGATGCCGTTGTTGCAGCACGCGAGCCGCGCTTCCATCCTGATCAGCCGTTCGGGGCCCACCGTCCGTCGGCCGTGCTTCTCTGGTCGGCCGACGAGCCGGACCACGCAGAACCGGTCGGCGAGACCGCCTTCAAGGCCAAGATCGAGGCGCTTCTGTGCCACTCATCGCAGTCGGCGACGACGATGGGTGGAGCGGTGGACTCGAGCGATGCCCTCGGACGATTTGTTTCCAGCATCGACGGGTGGCTTCGAGCGGCCGGTGAGCCATTCGGCGCAGGCCGGGCCGAAGCGTTCAAGCGACTCACGCCGTGACATTGGGAAGGGCACAGACTCGATGAACACACTGGTCCTTGGGGCAGGAATCGTGGGATCCGCCGCGGTGTGGGATCTCGTCCGGCGCGGACACACGGTCACCGTGGCCGATGCCGATCGCGACGCTGCCGCCGCTGCCGCCGATCAGTTCGGCGCCCGGCCCGCGCACCTGGACGTCGGAGATCGCGACCGACTCGATGCCCTCATGAAGTACTCAGATGGTGTCGTGTCGGCAGTGCCCTACCGGTTCGGCGTCGCCGTCGCCGAAGCTGCCATTCGAGCTGGAACTCACTATGCCGACTTCGGAGGCAACCCAACGGTGGTCGCCGCGCAGATGGCACTCAGCGAGGCCGCGGCTGCAGCCGACGTCCTGGTTGTCCCGGACTGTGGTCTCGCTCCCGGCCTCGTCAACGTCCTTGCCAACCTTCTCATCGATACCACACCGGGTCGGGCCCGTTCCGTTCAGATGCGCGTCGGAGCGCTGCCGCAGGAGCCGCAGGGTGCTCTCGGGTATCAACTCGCGTTCAGCCCTGCGGGATTGATCAACGAGTACGCCGAGCCGTGCGAGATCCTCGAGTCGGGCCGGTACCGGACCGTGGACCCGCTCACTCGCTTCGAGACCGTGGAGTGGGAGGTCTGGGGACCCCTCGAGGCGTTCTCAACCGCAGGCGGGACGTCGACGATGTGCCTCCAGTGGCGAGGGATGGTTGACGACCTGGAGTACAAGACGCTCCGGTTCCCGGGCCACGGGCGCATCTTCGCTGCGATTCGTGAGATGGGTCTGTTCAACGAGACCGGCGAACCAGCGCCGCGATCGGTCCTGATCGCGGCCCTCGAACGCACACTGCCGCGAGGCGCCGCCGATCTCGTTCTTGCCCGTGTCTGGATCGAGACCGATCACGCAACTCGTGTGCTCGAGATCGAAGACGTTTTCGACGGCCGCTTCTCGGCCCTCGCACGCACAACTGCGTTCCCGGCGACGGCATTGATCGACCTGGTGCTCCGCGAGGAGATCTCGCTTCGCGGTGTCTACTCGATGCAGCGCGCCGTTGACGGCGCGTTGTTGGTCGGCGAACTCAGATCCGTTGGGATCAACGTCGTCGAGCGCTCCGGCTAGTCGGTCCTAGGCGTAGGGCGTGTAGCCGATCTTGTCGGAGGTGTCGAGGTCGAAGAAGTGGAGCTTCGACGTGTCGATCACGAGGTTGATCTCGGAGCCATCGGGCACGGGAACATCCGGTGCCACCCTCGCTGTGAAGCGGGTCTCGTGACCCAACGTCTCAGGATCGGTCCCCGAATCCGCCAACAGCTCCTCAATATCGGGAGTGATCACCGGCGCTTCATCCAACCCGAAATGCACGTACGACTCTGAACCAAGAAGCTCATTGACATCAGTCGTGATTGAGATCGTCCGATCACCCGCCGGATTCTCGACAGCACGCGCATCCTCAAACAAGCCGGGACGGATCCCAACCACGATCTTCTTCCCGTAGTACTCCTCGATGCCGGCATGGCTATCGAGTGCCTCCTTCTCAACGTAGACACGCTTGTCCGCGAACTTCAAGAACACACGGCCCTCAGACTCCAACTCCAACTCGCCGTACACCATGTTCATCGCCGGGCTACCAATGAACCCCGCCACAAACAAGTTCGCCGGGTTGTTGAACAACTCCGTCGGAGGCGCCACCTGCGCCAAGTTGTACGGACGCTTCGGCGAGATCGCCTGCAACACCGCAACCCGATGCCCCAACGTCATCGCCTCAACCTGGTCATGGGTCACATACACCGTTGTGGTCTTCAGACGCATATGCAGACGACCCAACTCGGTACGCATCGCCACACGAAGCTTCGCATCCAAGTTCGACAGCGGCTCATCCATCAAGAACGCCTTCGGCTCACGCACAATCGCGCGACCCATCGCCACACGCTGACGCTGACCACCCGACAGAGCCTTCGGCTTCCGATCCAAGAACTCGGTGATCTCAAGCACCTCAGCAGCGTCATCGACCCGGCGCTTGATCTCATCCTTCGGCGTCTTACGAAGCTTCAACCCGAACGCCATGTTGTCGAACACCGTCATATGCGGATACAACGCGTAGTTCTGGAACACCATCGCGATATCGCGATCCTTCGGCGCAACATCATTCACCAGCGTGTCACCGATGAACATCTTGCCCTCGGAGATCTCCTCAAGACCCGCAATCATCCGCAACACCGTCGACTTGCCACAACCAGACGGACCCACCAGGACCAAGAACTCGCCGTCGTGGATGTTGAGCGTCACATCGCCAACCGCACGAGTCCCATCCGGATAGATCTTCCCAATATCCTCAAGCCTGATCTCTGCCATCGTGGATCCCCTCCAGTAGCTCTGTGTGGCTGTTGCGGCATCGTAGCAGCGTGAACTGGGGTCGTCATCCGAGCACCCTGGATCTCGTGCGAAAGGCTAGGGTGGGGTCCATGACCGGATCGAATATCGCCATCATCACCGGGGGTACTGGCTCGGTCGGTCGAGCCCTTGTACCGCTCCTCATCCAACGCAACTTCAAGCTTGGGGTGTCCTACATCATCCCCGAAGAGGCCGTCGGATTTGAGAGCCAGTTCGACCTTGATGAGGATCACTTGCTGCTTCGCCGCGTGGATGCGGTCGACCCCACCGCCATGGACCGGTTCGTCCAGGAGGCGGTCGATACGTTCGGCGGTCTCAACGTGCTCGTCTGCCTAGTTGGCGGCTGGGCCGGAGGACGTGACGTCCACGAGACCGACAATGTCCGGTTCGACCGCATGATCGACCTGAACCTCCGCTCGGCGTTCAACACGGTGCGAGCGGCAATCCCCCACATGCGCGACGAGGAGTGGGGCCGGATCATCATGCTTGGCAG
Source organism: uncultured Actinomycetota bacterium (assembly GCA_963836085.1). Taxonomy (GTDB): domain Bacteria; phylum Actinomycetota; class Acidimicrobiia; order Spongiisociales; family UBA5794; genus JAHEEL01. Next base: position 47,740 of record CAWIHT010000002.1, on the reverse strand, counting down.
CCGTCAGGCCATCGATGCCCCGGCCGGTCAGGCGGCCTACAACGTTGCCAAAGCCGGGGTCATCGCGCTCGCGAAGTCGGTCGCCAGAGAGCTTTCAGACACGAACGTCACCTGCAACGTGCTCATGCCGTCGGTGATCGACACGGAGCGCACCCGAGCCGCCCTTCCGTACGCAGACTACGTCGATTGGCCGAAGCCGGACGAGATCGCCAACGTCATCGACTTCCTCACCGGCCACCGCTCCGCCGTCATCGATGGCGCCCAGATCCCCGTCTGGGGCGCCGCCGAGTTCTAAGCCGGACCACTGTCGAGTCGCCAGTCCCCAGCCCGATTCCTCCCGTCTTCTCTTCAATTCCTCCCCTTCAGGGAGAGGTGGCAGCGGCTCCGAGGCGCTGGCGGAGGGGGTCTCCACATCGCGGCGCATATCCGGCCAAAGAATTCGCATAGTTCCTTGAGATTCTTGATGCTCAGCAGCGGTTTCTGTCACACCCGGGAGATACGTTGTCGGTATGGGATACCACGATCTCACCACCGCAACGATCGAGCAGAAACTCCTCCAGAGCGAGTCGGTCATTGCCCGTGAGCGAGCCTCCCAGATGTCGCTGCTCCGCGAGTTGGACCGCCGCCAGGTCGCGCTCCGTGACGGTCACCGATCCCTCCAAGAATGGGCGGCCGGAAGACTCGACGTCGCCCCCGAGACCGCACGCGTCCTCGTATCCACCGCGCGGCGCCTCCAAGACCTCCCCGATGTCGACGAAGCGGTGACAACTGGTGTGATCGGTTTCGACCGCGCCGCCGCGGTGTCGCGTCTCGCGGGCCGTGACCACGCCCTCGATCTGTTGAGCGAAGCCGCCGGGTATGACATCGACGGCATCCGGGCCCTGGCCGCGAAACGACGCAGGATGACACGTCTCGACGAGATCCAGTCGTTCGAAGAGCGCTACGTCTCGATCCAACCGAACCTCGACGAATCAGCATGGCGCCTATCCGGACAGTTGCCCGGCTTCGCAGGCCGCACCATTGTCGAAGCTCTCGAGACCCGGGGCGACAGCTTCCCGTACGGGTCGGGTGTCACACCGTCACGCACGACGCGCAACGCGGATGCGTTGTGGTCGATCAGCCACGACGCCGTCAGTGGCGGTGACGGCGCCACCGTTGACGCCTCATCACCGGTGTTGACGGTATTTGTCGACGCCACCGAAGCTGCAGCGTCGAACGCCACGACCGGTGTCACGCTGAAGCCGGACCGAGGGTCGGAGCGAACGCCGTTGAAGCAATCCTCTGTAGCGGCATCGTTGAAGTCACCGCACGCACCACAGACGGGCAACCCCTCGCCCTCGGACGCCGCACCCGGGTCATCCCACCCCGCCTCCGACGGTTCATCCTGCACCGCGACGCCACACGCTGCACCATCTCAGGCTGCGATCAGCCGGTATCGCCTGCAGATCCACCACATCGATCCCGTGGTCCCAGAACGGCCGGACGGATCCCGAGAACCTCACCACCCTGTGCTGGTTCCACCACCAGGTCGTGATCCACGGCCAAGGCCACCGCATCGACCCCAAATCCCCACCCCAACGCCGACGACTCCTCAACCCACACATCCACGCACCCCCCGCACGGCAACGCACGAGCGTGGCGTAGACGAGTCAAGTCCTCCCAACCAATTCCTCCTCCAGGCCGCCCTCTCTGCGATCGAGCGGCCGCTCGATCGCGTCTCCCCCACCTGACGGTGGTGGAGACGAAGACCCGTCTTCGCATCTCCGACTCGCAGCTCGGAGCTGCCCATCCAACTACGCTCACCACGTGGATGTCTCCTACGACGTAGTCGTTGTCGGTTCAGGTTTTGGGGGGAGCGTCTCAGCGCTGCGGCTGACTGAGAAGGGATATCGCGTCGGCGTTCTCGAAGCCGGTCGGCGATACCGGACTGGCGAATTCGCCAAGACCAACTGGGATTTGAAGCGCTTCTTGTGGGGACCGCGCCTCGGCCTCTACGGAATCCAGCGCCTCGATCTGCTCAGCAACGTGCTCGTGCTCTCCGGAGCGGGAGTTGGTGGGGGCTCGCTGGTCTACGCCAACACCCACTACGAGCCGCACGACGCGTTCTACACCGACCCTCAGTGGGGGGCGATCACCGATTGGAAGAAGGAGCTTGCGCCCTTCTACGCCCTGGCGAAACGCATGCTCGGCGTCGTGGAGGGAACGGCCGACACACCGGCCGACGATGTCATGCGAGTCATCGCAAAGCGCCTCAACGTCGAAGACACATTCTGCCCGACACCCGTGGCGGTGTACTTCGGGGAGCCCGGCGTCGAAGCTGATGACCCCTACTTCGGCGGCGCGGGACCCCGTCGGGCCGGCTGCACCCTGGTCGGTGCCTGCATGGTCGGCTGCAACAACAACGCGAAGAACACACTCGACAAGAACTATCTCCACCTGGCAGAGAACGCCGGGGCCGAGATCCACGCGGATACGGAGGTCACCGACATCGAACAACGGCCGGACGGCCGATGGCGAGTCACGACACAGCGGCCAGGACCCCGTTCAGGGCGCAATCGACAGATCTTCACCGCGGATCAGGTGGTGGTCTCAGCCGGCGCGCTCGGGACCACCCGCCTCCTCCTCAAACTCGTGGAGGCCGGGCGCCTGCCGGGTCTCTCAGACCAGGTGGGCCAACTCGTCCGTACGAACTCGGAGGTGCTCCTCGGGGCAACCGCACGTGGGCCCGACATCGACTACTCGCAGGGCGTCGCCATCACGTCGTCCATCCATCCGGAGCCGCATACCCACATCGAACCCGTGCGGTATCCCCGGGGAAGCTCCGCAATGGGCCTCCTCGCAACGATGCTCACCGACGGGGGTCCCGGCCTCCCCCGTCCGATGCGCTACCTGGTCAACATGGCCACCCACCCGATCCGGTGGCTCAGATCGATGTCACTCCACAGGTGGGCTGAGCGGTCGGTGATCCTCCTGGTGATGCAGAGCTACGACAATTCGCTGCGGCTGATCCGCAAGCGGGGCATCTTCGGGACCCGGGTGGTCTCGCGCCAGGGCCACGGTGAACCAAACCCGACGTATATCCCCATCGCCAACGAGGCGGCACGAATCGCCGCCGAGGCCATGAACGGCGATGCGATGAGTTCGATCAACGAGGTTCTCCTCAATCGGCCGACGACGGCGCACATACTCGGCGGTGCCGCCATCGGCACTGATGCATCAACGGGGGTCATCGACGCCTACCACCGAGTGTTCGGGCACCCCGGTCTACATGTCGTCGACGGGGCCGCCGTGGGAGCGAACCTCGGCGTGAACCCTTCGCTCTCGATCACCGCCATGGCCGAACGGGCGATGGCGATGTGGCCGAACAAGGGCGGAGCGGACCCGAGGCCACCGCTCGCGACGCCCTACCGCTCGGTCGAGCACGTGCGACCGGACTCTCCCACCGTCGATCCAGCAACACTCGGCATCGACGTGTGGGAGTAGACGCCGAGAGGCCGGTCCAAGCCGCACGAAACGTAGCACTGCCCACGCCGTGAGTCTGCGGCATCGTTGGGGCCGGGCACCCTCGTCTATCATGACTCGCCGAACGCGCAGCGCCCGGCGAGCCACCGGCCGATCCGCTGCCGGTCGACGCCTACAGGAAGTGCGGAACCCGAGTGACCAAGACGACCGCTCCACGCGAGCCGAATACGCTCGAGAATCTCTTGTTCGGCACCACGATCGATCGTGTTCCGTCGCTGATCCCTGGGGTCGCGCTCGCCGCGGTTGTGGTCGTCGCCGCCATCCTCATCGCGGACGGGATCAACGCACTGCTGGGCTTCAAGGGCCTGGTGAGCTTCATCCTGGTCGCCATCGTTCTCGGCATGCTCGTGCGCAACACGGTCGGGTTGAACCCTGTGTTCGCTCCCGGTGTCGCGTTCAGTCTCAAGAAGCTTCTCCGCCTCGGCATCATCCTGCTGGGGATCCGGCTCAGCATCGTCGACGTGCTTGAGATCGGTGTCTTCGGTATCCCGATCGTGGTCGGCGCCGTGCTGACCGGTCTCGTGGTTGCCACCATCGCCACCCGCCGCCTCGATCTCCCTGAACGCCTGGGCACGCTCATCGCCATTGGAACGGCAATCTGCGGCGCCACTGCAATCGTGGCTGCGGCGCCGGGCATCCGGGCCAAGGAGGAAGAAGTCACGTACGCGATCGCGAACATCACCGTGTTCGGTATCGCGGCAATGCTGCTCTACCCCTTCCTCGGGAACCTGATCTTCGGCGGGGACGTGGTCGAGGTCGGCCTGTTCCTGGGAACGTCCATCCACGAGACCGCTCAGGTCGCAGGCGCCGGGCTCATCTACGACCAGTCGTTCAACATCACCGCCTCACCAAGCGCCGCCGACATCGCCATCGTCAGCAAACTGGTTCGCAACGTGTTGATGATCGTCGTCATCCCCGCCGTCACCTACGTCTACGTTCGGCGCCAACGCCAGCAGGGCGAGGAGCTCGGCGAACGGACCAGCATCATCGACATGATGCCGGTGTTCATCCTCGGCTTCCTCGCCATGGCCATCTTCCGGTCAATCGGCGACGCCGGCGTCGAGTCAGGTGGGAGCGCCTTCGGGATCTGGGGAGCCGAGGCGTGGGACGACCTCGTACACGCCATCCGCACCGCAGCCGAGTACTGCCTCGCCATGGCCATGGCCGCCGTCGGGCTCGGAACATCATTCACCCAACTCAAAGGACTCGGCCTCAAGCCGTTCCTCGTCGGCATCGCCGCGGCCGTCTCCGTCGGCGCCGTGAGCATCGTCCTCGTCTTCATCTTCGCCCCACTCATCTCCGTGTAGACGGGGGCAACCCATTCACACGTGCGATCCGTGGAGCCGTCAGCTCTTGCCACGTGGACAAGCGGACAGCGCAACCCGCCACCACATACCAAGAGGTCCGGCCGACTACTACGTCGCCGATCGAATGGTCCGTCGGATGCCCGGGTTGAGTTGGTTAGAGGCGCTGTTCAGTTCTAGCGGGACCGTGTGTGGCGGAAGACGCCCCACGTGCGGTCTTCGCTCCCTGGCTTCGGTGGAACGCGAAGCGCCCACCATGCCATCAGTGCAAACCATGCAACGCCTACCGCAAGGGCAAGCCACCCAACGGCTGCCCCCTCGACACCGATTGCCACGAGCACTCCGCCCGCGATTCCCATCACTGGAATCAAGCTGACGAGCCCGATCCCCATTCGCAATGCCCGACTCATGCTTACCTCCTAAGTAATGCCGCACACACTACCTGCGCGCGGCGATCCGTTTGAGTGGCCATAGGCCTTCTAGAGCAGTTCATAGACAATGGCGATCCGGTGGTGTCATCGTTGAGGCGTTGCGAGTTCGGGCGAACGCAACGCTGGAAGGGCTCACGACGTCGACGGCGCGAGACTCCGTCTCGCCGTCGGGTACCCCACCGAGCAGAGGAAGCGGCACGACCTGGTTGCTGCGCTCATTCGCCACCAGGAGTTGGTCACCACCGGGAGTCAACGCCATTGCACGTGGCCACCTCCCGCCGGACCCATGGGCCCCGACAATCGCCAGCCCACGGCCGGGGTCGAAGGAGAAGGTCATCACGCTGTCGTGTCCCCGATTGGAGACATAGACGCTCTCGCCCGAGCGCGAGAATTGGAGATCCGCTGCGAGATTGGAAACGTCGACCCCGACGGGCAGTGTCGAGATCGATTGAACCTCGTGCATGATCGCAGCATCGGCATCCCACTCAAACACCGTCACGGTGTTGGTCAACTCGTTGACCGCACACAGGAATCGCCCCGCCGGATGGAATGCGACAGTCCGCGGTCCCGAGCCGGGGCTCGACTGATGGACGCTGTGCTTGCTGAGTGCACCGCCCCCGCTATCCCACGCATAGACGATCAGCTGATCGGTGCCGAGATCCGCAACGATCAGGAATGCGTCGTCTGGGGACAGCACCGACGAGTGAGGGTGAGGGCTGGCCTGACGTCCCGGATCGGCACCTCTGCCAACATGCTGGACACGGGTTGTGCACTCCCCCAACCTCCCGTCGTCATCGATGGGGAAGACGACAACATCACCGGAACCGTAGTTCGTGGCGAACAACCAATGACCCGTCCCGTCGATGCTGAGATGGCATGGTTGGTCCCCAAGCGTCGAGCGTCGACTCACTGGAGTGAGATCGACAACGCCCTCGGAACGCTCGATCCGCAGGCCAACGACACCTCCGACAACCCCATCCGCTGCGAGACCGGTCTCGCTGACCGCGTAGAGGTGGCGTCCACTCGGATGCACTTTCAAGAACGACGGGTTCCGGATACCCCCAATACTCCCCCGCCGCTCCAGTTCGCCCATGCCGTCGACCGCGACCACATGGATGCCGGGCTCCTCCGGCGGCGCGTAGGAACCGATGAAGGCCACCTGCTGCCCGCGATCATCAACCGCCATGAGCCCGGACCGATCGAACGATCTCGACGGAGCCTGCCACACGGCGCTCGACTTCACTGAAGTCACCGGCGCGGATCGCTTCTCGAGGCACGAGCCAGGAACCGCCGCATGCGACCACACATGATTCCTCGAGGTAGCTCTCAAGGTTGCGCTCGTCGATTCCTCCGGTCGGTATGTGTGCCACATCCGGAAACACTCCACCGAGCGCACGCAGTGTCGCAACGCCACCAGCGTGTTCGGCGGGGAAGAATTTCAGAACCGTCAGGCCCTTCCGGATTGCACGGCTGACATCTGTTGGGGTCATGACGCCCGGCGCGACGGGCATCCCTTCGGCGACGCACCAATCGACAATCTCATCGTCGAAACCTGGGGACATGACGAACCGCGCTCCTGCATCCCTTGCAGCTCGCGCCTGATCGATCGTCATCACGGTGCCGGCCCCAACGATGAGTTCGGGGAACTCCTTCACGAGCACGTCGATCGCATGGGAAGCCGACTGCGTGCGGAAGGTGACCTCGATACAAGGCAGCCCACCTTTCAGGAGAGCCTCAGCCAGCGGCGGTGCGAGACTGACGTCGTCGATCACCGCCACGGGAACGACGCCGTGCGCCCCGAGCTCATCGAACACGGTCATCCGTCTCCCTCCCGACTGGGTCCGCGCGATCGAACAGACCTCATGGCGTCCATGCGGTGCCGTCGGGCCAGCGGCTCTGTGTCCAGGTGACCGGCGACAGTTCGATCGGGTAGAGGGCAGCCTTGGCTTCGTCGATTTCGACACCAAATCCGGGTTCGTCATTCGCCCACAGGTATCCATCCCGCAGATCGGGTGTCCCGGGGAACACCTCACGCAGCGCCTCGCCGAAACCACCGACCTCTTGTATCCCGAAGTTGTGGCAGGCCAGATCGAGATGGAGGTTCGCCGCGTGTCCAACGGGAGAGACATCGCCGGGACCATGCCAGGCGGTGCGGACTCCGAAGGCCTCAGCCAAGGCGGCCAGCTTGCGAGCGGGGGTCAAGCCACCCAATTGGGATAGGTGGGAACGGATGAAGTCGATCAATTGCTCCGTGATGAGGGTCCGCCACTCCAGTGGATGATTGTGGAGTTCCCCCATGGCAATCGGAGTGGAGGATTGGTCGCGCAGTCGCCGAAACCACTCCACGTGTTCCGGCGGAAGGGGATCCTCGAGGAAGAAGAGCCGATACGGTTCGAGATCCTTCGCAAGCCGAATCGCGTCAATGGGAGCGAGCCTCTCGTGGATGTCATGGAGCAAGAAGAGTCCATCTCCGACGGCACCGCGGACGTGGTCGAACAGATCCACGACCGAGTGTGCGTAGGCATCAGGCTCGTAGTACGTGCCGGGAAAGGCCTCCTCAATTCGACTCCTGGACTCGGATCCGGACGGTGCCTGCCCGCCATAGCCACCCATCTGGCAACGAACGGCCAGATAGCCTTGGTCGACGAATCCGAGGACGTTGTCCAGCACCTCATGGGGGTCACTGCCGTCGGCATGCCGGTACACCATTGCCGCTTCGCGGCACTTCCCACCGAGCAGGTCGTATACCGGCATCCCGGCGATCTTGCCCTTGATGTCCCACAGCGCCATGTCGACACCACTGATTGCGTTGTTCAAGACCGGGCCATTCCGCCAGTACGCGTTGACGTACATGATGTGCCAGAGGTCTTCGATATTGGACACGCTTCGGCCCCGCAACAGGGGATCCAGATACTCCTCGATGGCCTGGGCGACCAGCGTGGGGCGCTGTGTGAAGGTCGCACAACCGAGGCCCGAGAGGCCGTCCTGATCGGTCTCGATCCTGACGATCACGAGGGGAATTCCGTCGGGGGCGGTGAGAATGGCCCTCACGCGATGGATGGTGGTCATCGGCTCTCCTTTTTCGTACCGGTGAGCGCAGAGGTCCCGCGCGACTGATCGACTGGCGACGGCATTCGGCGTCCCGGATGCTCATTGAGCATCGTGACTCCATCCCAGCATCGAGCGTGCTTTCGCGCAATCAAAGAATCCTTGCGTCCCCGCCACGTCTCCTCGCACCGGGACATCCGGGTAGTTGTCGGCGGCGAGCATGCGGGAGGGGGTATCGGCCATGGTGTCGGGGGCAACGATGTAGAACACCTCGTGGCCACCCAGATCCGTGGTCACGCCCAGCAGGCAGGCGCGGGCGACGGCGGAGATTTCGACGTACCCCCACAGCTGCTTCTCGACCACCTTGCCCGGCAGGCTGGACCATCCGGCGGTGTCTGTGCGGCTCTCGACCACTCCATGAAGGCGGAGGCTCGCGATCGACATGCCAGGGTTGCGGCGGGAGATTGCATCCGCCTGCAGCTCACACACCCATTTCGACAGGCTGTACGGGTCCTCAGCGTACGTCGGGTGCCGTTCGTCGAGCGGGAAGTAGTCATACCGAGGCGATTCACTGAAGCGCCCGCCGATTGCGTTGATGCTCGAGGCCTGGCAGATACGTCGGATCCCCACTTGAGCCGCCGCCCTCAATGCGTTGTAGCTCGACACGACGTTGGTGTTGTGCACGATGTGGTCGGGATCCCTTCCCGGTCCGGTGATGGCGGCGAGATGAATGAGCGCATCGCACCCCGACATCGCTTCCACCAAACCCGAGTAGTCCGTGGTGTCGACATCGAAGTACCGACACACATCGACCGCAAGCGGAAGTGGGCGTCGGTCGATTGCCACCACCGTATGGCCCAACGAGGAGGCCAACTCGACAACGTGAGTACCGACGCGTCCGGCAGCCCCGGTGACAGCGATTCTCACAATCCACGCCCCTCTCGCGTGCTCGCAGTAGAAGACTGCTGACGGCCCGTCCCAGTGGATGCATCGTCCGTCGATCCCCGAGGATCGTTCCACAGCGTTGACAATCCCGATGGCGAGACATCCATCAGTTCCTCGTCAGAGAGCGCAGGCGGAATGTCCTGGAGCGATCCGACGACCCGCGCGGCCATAAAGTGGCCGAGGCGCAAACGTGCGTCCGTCGGCCACCCGAAGAAGCCGGCGGCGAGATACCCGGCGGCGAACGCGTCACCTGCACCGGTGACATCGATCACCGTCGTCGGCAAGGTTGGGACGGAGGACTCACCGTCGACGGTGACAACAGATGCCTCGCCCGATCCTCGCTTCAACACGAGCTCCTGATCAGTCCTGCGAAGGATCAGGTCAGCAAGAGCGGGTGGTGATGTCGAGCCGAAGAGGAGACGTGCCTCATCGTCTCCAATGAACACCACATCCGCGTCTCGAGCCAGCGGAAGCAGCACCGTGGCTGCCGTCTCGGCATCCGGCCAGAGCTTGGCGCGGTAGTTGAAATCGAACGACACTGTGCTGTCGAGACCCGCTGCGCGGTCCACGACAGCCTGCACTAGCCCAAGAGCGGACTGCGACAACGCCGGCGTGATCCCGGTCACATGGATCAACGGTGCACTCCCTGCCCGGTGTAGATCATCGGGATCGAGGAGCCGAGCGGCGCTCTCGCTGCGGTAGTACGAGGAGATCTTCTCGGGTCCGGAGGGGTGCTTGATCATGACGCCGGTCACCCGCTCTGGATCGCGGATCACGGAGACGTCCACCCCGGAAGATGCCACGAACTCTTCCACGAACCGACCCAGCGGATCGTCCCCGATACGCGACACCCATCGAGTTCGGAGGCCAAGCCTGGCCATGCCGATGGCCACGTTGGACTCTGCGCCGGCAGCAATGGCGGCGAAGTGTCTCGGATCATCGGTCTCGACGAAGGAGACCATGGTCTCGCCGATGCACACTGCATCAAGATGGCTGGCGTTGGACGAGCTTGGATCCGATCGTAGAGTCACTCGCCCGACCGTCTCTCAACGACACACGATGGCCGGGCCGCACTGCAGACATGAGGAGCATCGGTCGACACGGTCGGCGCCCTACCCCTCGGTCGGCTGGTAAACACGGACATGGTCGACGTAGAGGTACAGCGGGTATTCCAGATCCAGGGCGATGTTCCCACCGAAGGTCCCACCGAGCGCGAGGTTCACGATGAGGAAGAACGGTTGGTCGTAGACCCACTCACGGTTGCCGATGTCCCCGGGTCCGATTTCGTAGAACGGCTCGCCGTCGAAGAGCCACTCGATGCCTTCTGCATCCCATTCGATGGCGTAGGTGTGGAATTCGTCTGCGATATCAACATCCTGCGTGTTCCACCCACCGAGGCTCCCGGCGCCGGCGTAGCCAGGCCCGTGGATCGTTCCGTAGGTGACCTGTGGCTTGCGGCCGACGTGCTCCATCACGTCGATCTCGCCTGCCTGCGGCCAAGCGCTTGCCGGATCGTCCGAGTCTTCGTCGAAGTTCGCTCCGAGCATCCAGAACGCCGGCCAGGTTCCGTCGCCGCGCGGGACCTTCACCCTGGCCTCGATCCGTCCGTACTGGAACTCCTGCAATCCCTGTGTCTTGAGCCGCGCTGAGGTGTAGTAGGAATCCTCGATCTGCTCCTGCCGCAGCGCTATGACCAGCAAGCCGTTCTGCAGGCTGGCATTCTCCGGACGATCCGTGTAGTACTGCGCTTCACCGTTCCCCCAACCCCAGCCTCCGATGTCATAGGTCCAGTTCGACAGATCGATCTCTGCGCCGTCGAACTCATCGCTCCAGACGAGCTCCCAGCCCTCGGTCGAATCGATGGGGACGGGGGCAGGTGGAACGATTGTGGTGGTGGTCGTCGTACTCGTGGCGGCGCTGGTGCTGGTCGTCGACGCCGAGACGACGCTCGTCGTCGTCTCGGCAACCGACGTGTCGTCGGACTGGCAGGCAGCGGCCAGGACGGCCACGAGTACCACCGGGATTGCTGAGCGGAACCACTTCCGTCTCCTGGAGACCGGCGGGGCACCTGCCCGATGCTTGCTCGAGTATCGAGCAGACTTCCTCTCCCAGCCCATCGTGTCGCCTATCCCTTCACCGCTCCGCCGGTGAGCCCGGAGATGATGTAGCGCTGGAGGACCAGGAACAGGATCACCATGGGAAGCGCGAGCATCAACACGGCCGCGGCCAAGCCGGGCCAGTTGCTGCCATACACGCCCTCAAAGACCACGAGCCCACGGGTGATCGGGTAGAAGTCGCTGTTCGTCAGGTAGATCGTCGGAAGGATGATCTCATTCCAAATCCCGATCGCATGGAGCACGGTGACGGTTGCGATTGCAGGCTTGATGAGCGGCATCACGATCCTGAAGACGAAACGCGGGTAGCTGCATCCATCGATGGCCGCCGACTCATCGAGTTCCTTGGGAACCGATTTGATGTAGTTGACGAGCACGATCATCCCAATCGCATTGACAAGGAAGAGCAGGATGTAGCCCTGTCTCGTGTTGTACAGATTGAGGTTGAGGATGAGCTGGAACTGCGGAATCAGCGCAGGCGGCAGGAACAGGGCTACCACGTAGAGCGTGAGCAACGCGCGCGCCCCCGAATGTGGCCACGTGCGATCGGGAACGCTACGAAGACCGATGTGATCACGAAGATCACCGTGGCCACCGTCGCGTAGATGATCGAGTTGACCATGTACTGCGGGAAGTTGGCGAGCTCCCAGGCTTCCGTGAAGTTGTCGAAGTTGAAGCTCGAGGCCAAACCGATGGGGTCCTGGTAGAACTCCGGCAGCGTCTTGAACGCCGTGTTGATCAACATCAGCAGGGGGCCGATGTAGAGCAGGCTCACGAGCAGGAGAACGACATACGACCCGATCAAGCCCCATCGCGCATTGCGCGAGCTCTTCGAGATCATCGTGGATTCTGTGGTCGCAGGTGTGTCTGTGGTGGTCATCCCATGTACTTCATTTCTCTACGGGTCACGAACCAGTTTGCAGAAAGCCCGAGTACCAGTACCAACAGGAAGAGGACGACCGAAGCGGCCGCCGCATAGCCCTGGCGGAACGAGCTCGTCACCGATCCGGATGTCTGGCCGAAGCCCTCTGCATACACCAAGTAGCCGAGGACCTGGGTTCCGTTCTTGTAGCCGATCGTCACCAGGAACAGGGCCCATGCCTGGAGCGAGCCGATGATGTTCAGTAGGAAATTGGTATTGATGGCGGGAGTCAACTGCGGCCACGTCACGTTCTTGAACAACTGCCACCCGGAGGCTCCGTCGACCTTGGCAGCGTCATAGAGTTCATCTGAGATCGCCTGCATCCCGGCGATGAAGATGACCATCGTGATACCGACGTTGGCCCAGATCTGGATGAAGATGACCCACCAGAAGGCATCGGTTCCACCGAGGAACTCGGATTGGAGACCGAACCAACCCCACACCTCGGCCATGGGTCCGCCGCGAGGGAGCAGGAAGAGCTTCCACAGGAAGCCCTGGATAACCACACCGAGAATCACAGGCATGAAGATGATGGTGCGGAAGAAGAGCCTTCCCTTGAGCTTGTTCTGATTGAGGATGACCGCAAACAGCAGGCCGAGGCCGAACTGGAGAGCGGTCACGAAGAACATGAACTGCAGCGTTCGCTTCAGTGCGTCGAGGTTGTCTCTCGATGCAACGCCTCGGAAGAGGAACTCGTCGTAGTTCTCGAAGCCGATCCAGTTCACGACTGCGCCACGAATGCCGGAAGCATCGGTGAACGAGTAGACGATGGTTGCAAGCGATGGCCCGAAGGCAATCACGAGGTACAGGAGCAAACCGGGGAGTAAGAACAGCACCGGCGTGATCTTGCGTCCGAAGAGATACTGCTTGCTGACAAGCGCCATGTCACATCCTCAGTTCGTAGAGCTGGTGACGGGCTCCCCCGTCAGGGGGGAGCCCGTCACCCTAAACGCCGCTAACCGGCTGCGTCGAGTCCAGCCTGGAGATCAGCCTGAGACTGGTCTGCCAGCGCTGCTGAATCGTCCCACTCGTTGAACGGTTGGAACCACGATGCCGCGAGCGATCCGTTCGACCACTGACCTGCGCCCGAGGGCTCAACCCAGAACTGCTCGAAACCGACCCGGTAGTTCGGCAGGTACTCGGCAACCTGCTCGCCGAGCTGCGTCTCGAGCGTGGCCGTTGGCTGCGTCGGGAGGAACCCGACAGCGTTGACGAAGTCCTGATAGTTGGCCGGCTCGGAGAAGGCGGCAACGTATGCCAGTGCCGCTTCCTGGTTCGGGGTCTTCGCCGCGATCGACCAGCCCTGGTCGTACTTCCCGAAGAGGTACTGGTTGTCGGCTGCGTTGTCGCTTCCCGGGAACGGGACATAGGTCCACTGGAAGGCAGGTCCTGCCTCTTCCAGCGCAGGTGCCTGCCACACCCCGGTGGGCATGAAGGCAACGTCGCCGGCGCTGTAGCGAGCCGGGCCGGCGTCGTGAGCGAGACCCGTCACACCCTCCTCGAGCATGTCCTGTGCGTACACCTGGTATCGGCTGAACAGATCCTGCGTCGTCGCGTCGTTCCAGGCGGTGTCACCCGTCCACAGACCCTGCGCAAACGCCTCCTGATCCGGGTAGTACGCGCCCAGCAGCCCGTACGAGCCGACGAAGACCGGCCAGCCGTCTGCGCCGCCAACCGTCATGCACTCATAGTTCGCCGCTTTGATGGTGTCGCAGGCGGCAACGAGCTCGCTCCACGTCGTCGGAGTAGCCACTCCGACCTCGGCGAGGAGATCGTCGTTCACGAACATGCCGCTGTAGGAGACACGTCCGAGATTGACCTGGTACACGCTGCCGTTGTAGCTGCCGGCTTGAGCGATTGATGCTTCGTCGTAGTTCTGCACGAACGGTTGGTCCGTGATGTCGAGCAGGAGTCCCGCATCGATCAGCTGCTGCCAGGCGGGGGCCGTGGCACCGCTCATATAGTCCTGCACACCGTTGGAGAAACCGAAGATGTCGATGACATCTACGTCATTGGCCGAGAGCCGGGTCTGCGTGACGGTTGCGAGATCTCCCGTCTCGACGACCGACATGTCGACCGTGACATTTGGGTTCGCCTCTTGGAACGAGGCGTTGAACGCTTCCATGAACTCCACCATCGGTGGGTTCTGGTGTACCAGAACGCGCAAGGTCAGATCCTCGCCGCCTGCGCCTTCCGCGCTCGTCGTAGTTTCGCCATCTCCACCCGCCGCCGTCGTGTCGGTCGCATCATCGTCGCCGCCACAGGCAGCAAGGACCATTGCGAGCACGACAGCGAGAATCAGGAACGACCATTGTTTGGTCTTCACTGGATGTCCTCCTTGAACATGAGCTTGCTTCTTCGTCGCCCCCGGACTTCAGGTCGTTCATGGGAGCGCTCTCAGGCATCATACGCCCCAATGCATGGAGCCGTCAAGTTGACTAGCTTCCCTGACAGGAATAGGCTTGGAGAGCGCTCCCATATAGACATCGGCCGCAGCATCACCCATGAAGAACACCCTCACACTCGAAGACATCGGCCGCCTCGCCGGCGTCTCCCGTTCGACCGTTTCCCGCGTGATCAACGACTCGACGAACGTACGGCCGGGCGTTCGAGAGCGGGTCCTCGAGGTGATCAGCAGGACCGGCTACACACCCAACGCAGCGGCGCGGTCGCTCGTGTCGGGACGCACCGGCCTCATCGGGCTCGTGATCCCCAGCAGGGTCCACAGCCTGTTCGAGGATCCGTACTTCGGGCGATTGATCCAGGGCATCAGCGCGGCCAGCAATCGCTCCGGGGCGTCGCTGACCCTGTTCCTCCTCCAGAATGAGTCGGAGGAAGAGGCGCTCTTCCCCAGAGTGGCACACCCCGGATTCCTCGACGGCCTGATCCTCACCGCGACCCGGATGAGGGACCCACTCCTTGCGAAGATGGGGGCCACCGACGTCCCGATCGTCGTCGTCGGTCGACCGGACTTCGACGGCATCAGCTACGTCGACGTCGACAACTACGGCGGGGCACGCATGGTGGCCGCGCACCTCTGCGACCGCGGGTACCGTCGGATCGGCTTGGTTGGCGCACCGACCGACACGACGGCTGGGCTCGACCGGCTCAACGGATTCGTGGAGGGCCTGGCGGAGAACGGCATCGCCCTCAACCCGCATTTGCGAGTGGACGGCGACTATTCGGAAGCAAGTGGCTACCGGGCGATGCAGCGCATCATCCTGCACCGACCCGACGCCGTGTTCGCCGCATCCGACATCATGGCGATGGGCGCGCTCCGGGCACTCCGCGATCACGGCATCCACGTGCCCGGCGACGTGGCGCTCGCAGGCTTCGACGGCTCATCGGGTTCGGAGACGGCAGTTCCCCCACTGACGACCGTCATGCAGGACGTCCACGCGAGCGGCGTGCGAACCGTCGAGGTGCTGAACTCACTGATCGACGGGCGGGCTTCGGCTCCGATCGTCGACATCCAGGAGGTGCGACTGATCGTGCGCTCGTCGACAGGCGGCGTTCCGGCCCAGGTCATTGAAGGGGCACCCGTTGACACCTCCTGAACGCGGAGATCCCATGGCGCCAGACATCTCGGAGCTTCTCGTGCACGACATGACACTGGCGGAGAAGATCGGACAGATGACCCAGGTCTCGAACGACTCCATCGAGCCTGCCGAGGTGGCCGACCATGCGATCGGCTCGGTGCTGAGCGGCGGGAACGGTAACCCATCCCCCAACACTCCCGAGGCGTGGCTCGACATGGTCGGGGCATTCGCCGAGGCGGCCTCGGGAACCCGGCTCGGCGTCCCGCTCATTTACGGCGTCGATGCCGTCCACGGCCATAGCAACGTGCAAGGAGCCACGGTCTTCCCACACAACATCGGCCTCGGCGCGATCGGCGACGCCACCCTCCTCGAGCAGATCGGTCGCGCCACCGCGACCGAGATGCGTGCGACGCGTGTGGATTGGGCATTCGCTCCGACGGTGGCCGTCGCTCAGGACATCCGCTGGGGACGAACATACGAGAGCTACGGGCGGGATCCCGACCTCGTCGGGCACCTCGGATCCGCGCTCGTAACCGGTCTCGCGTCGAGGGACGACCCCTCGCGTCGTGTTCTCGCGAGCGCCAAGCACTTCGTCGGTGATGGCGGCGCGCAGTGGGGCACCGTCGATCGCAAGCCGTGGATGGATTGGTGGGACGGCTGGGGCGCCTCGTGGAGCATCGACCAGGGAGACGCGAGAATCTCGGAAAGAGAGCTCAGGGAGCGGCACCTGGCTCCGTACCTCGACACCATCGCGGCAGGCGTCATGAGCATCATGGCGTCCTACAGCTCCTGGAACGGCTCACGACTCCACTCCCACGCAGGCCTGCTCACGACCGTCCTCAAGCAGGAGCTGGGGTTCGAGGGCTTCATCATCTCAGACTGGATGGGAGTCGACCAGATCGCAGCCAGCTACGAGGACAGCGTCGTTCGGGCGATCAACGCGGGAATCGACATGGTGATGGTGCCGATCGACTACCGCCGCTTCATCCGCATCATGCACGACGCCGTCGCGGATGGGCGGATCTCGATCGAGCGCATCGACGATGCGGTCCGCCGGATCCTCCGCTCGAAGCAATGGCTCGGACCCGACGCGATCACCCGGGATCGACCATCCCTGTCCGCCGTCGGATCACTGCAGCACCGGCACCTTGCCGCCACCGCGGCCCGGCGAAGCGCAGTGCTCCTCAAGAACGATCGTGCGCTCCCGCTGAAGGGCTACCGCGACATCCCCGTCGCAGGTCAAGCCGCCGACGACATCGGGCTCCAATGTGGGGGGTGGACGGTTGGTTGGCAGGGAGGCGAAGGGCGCACGACTCCGGGCACCACCTTCCTGCAAGCCCTCGCGGAGCGATTCGACGGATCGGTCACGTTCTCTCCAACCGGTGCCGACCGGGACGGCGCCGCGGCCGACGTTGGCATCGTATGCGTCGCCGAAGCACCGTATGCGGAGGGCCCGGGGGACAGCGCCGTGCCCGACGTTCGTGCCGATGACAGGATCGTGTTCGAGCGCATGCGTGAACGCTGCAAAACGCTCATCCTGATGGTGTACTCCGGTCGACCGCTCGTGATCAGTGACATGATCGATCGGTCCGATGCCGTGATCGCTGCCTGGCTGCCGGGGAGCGAAGCGACCGAGATCCCCGATCTACTGCTCGGGCGGTCGCCGTTTGAGGGCAGGCTCACCCAGCCATGGCCGGCGTCGCCAGACGACCTCGGCTCCGACTCGTCGCCGGGGCGGTTCCCGGTGGGGTACGGACAAACCCCAGCACAGGAGACACCACGATGACGGCGAACGCCGACCAACGATTCCCCCGTTCCGACCACGCCGCTGCCTCCGCTGCGGCAACGCTCATCCCTCGCCAATCTGACGGCCAGTTCGTGACCATCGACGACGAGCGCTACTACGTCGTGTCCGACGTCGACCGCATGCCTCCGTTCCTCATGTCGATCGTGAGCGACGGGGACCGCTGGATGTTCATCTCGAGCAGCGGAGGAGTGACCGCCGGGCGCCGAGATGCAGGGCAGGCGCTCTTCCCGTACGAGACCGACGACCGCCTTCACCATCTCGGCGGTCTGAACGGCGCAGCGACTGCAATTCGATACCTCGACAGCGATCCCCTAGACGTGTGGCGCCCGGTCACCGGAATGCTGGGGAGACAGCAACACCGAAGGTTGTACAAGTCGGTCATCGGCGACTCGGTCGTCTTCGAAGAGCACGATGAGGCGACCGGCCTCACCTTCCGGTACCGATGGGCAAGCAGCGAGCAGTTCGGCTTCATCCGAACATCGACACTGATCAACGAAGGTGCCGTCCCTCGGACCATCGAGCTGATCGACGGATTGCGGAACATCCTGCCACACGGATTGGACCCATCCCTCTACCTCCCGATGGGCAACCTGACGAATGCCTACAAGCGAAGCGAGATCATCGACGCCGACCTGCGCCTGGCTGTGTACTCACTCGAGTCGATGGTGACGGACAGACCCGAACCGGCCGAGGCGCTTCGATCGACAGTCACCTGGTCCGACGGTCTCGAAGGCGCAACCGTTTCGTTGGATCCGGCGTCCGCACGCCTGATCGGAACACGCGAGCCCCTCAATGCCCCCGTCGTGACGGGAGTGCCCGGGGCCTACTTCCTGTGCAGCGAGATCGATCTCGAGCCCGGCGAGACCCGGGCATGGTCCATCGTGTCGGATGTCGAGTGCGATCAACCGGCCGTGATCTCACTCCGCCGACAGCTTCGGGCTTTCCCCGATCGGGCCGCCGAACTCAACGCGTCCGTGAAAGGAACCTCACAGGCTCTGCATGAGACAATGGCACGCGCCGACGCGTTGGAACGCACCGAAGATGGGGTAGCCACCGCGCATCACTTCTCCAACGTCACCTACAACGTCATGCGCGGCGGAATCCCGATGGACGGCTACGTCGTCGACACAGCGGACTTCGGCCGATACCTCGAGCACCGGAACAGCATCGTTGCTTCGAACCACCGGAGTCTCCTGTCGACGCTGACTCCGGGAATGACCAGGGCCGAGCTCCTTGCGCTGCTCGATGCAACGGGAGATGCCGATCTCCGGCGACTCGGTCGCGGGTATCTGCCGTTCTCCTTCTCGCGGCGGCACGGCGACCCGAGCCGCCCATGGAACTCGTTCTCCATCCGTACCGTTGACGAACACGGAAGACGGGTGACGTACTTCGAGGGCAACTGGCGCGACATCTTCCAGAACTGGGAAGCCTTGTGCGCGAGCTACCCGATGTACCTCCCGGATATCGTCTCGGTCTTCGTGGATGCCTCGACGCCCGACGGCTTCAACCCCTACCGAATCACCAGCAACGGAATCGACTGGGAGGAACCCGACCCGGATGACCCGTGGAGCAACATCGGGTACTGGGGCGACCACCAGATCATCTATCTCCTTCGCTTGCTCGAGGCAACCGACCGGTACCTACCGGGTACGATCAAGCAGCTCCTCCCCGACGCCCGATTCGCCTATGCGGACGTGCCCTACCGCATTGCCCCGTATGACCGGATTCTCGACGATCCGAAGGCAACCATTGAGTACGACGAGGATGCGGCAAGCACCATTGCGGCACGGGTCGAGTCCGTTGGAACTGATGGGAGACTCGTGTGGCGCAATGGTGCCGTGTACCACGTCACCTTCGCGGAGAAGCTGGTGGTGCCGGCTCTTGCGAAGCTCTCAAACTTCGTCGCCGGGGGCGGAATCTGGATGAACACCCAGCGACCGGAGTGGAACGATGCGAACAACGCTCTCGTCGGCTACGGCCTCTCAATGGTGACGCTGTACCAGTTGCGCTCGTATCTCGACTACCTCCGCCAATTGGTTGCAGAGCCGACCATCGAAGTCGATATGTCTCGGGAAGTCGCCAACTGGCTTGCCGCAACGACTGAGATCCTCTCCGCACATCTCACCCACCCCAGCGGTGATGTGCCGGACAGAGAACGCAAGCGGCTCATGGACGCACTCGGGACGGCCTTCTCCGAATACCGGAGCGGCATCTACGGAGATGGATTCACCGGCACCACGCCCGTAGCTGTGTCTGAAGTGGAGGCACTTTGCGATGCGGCTGTCGCTCACCTCGACAGCACGATTGCGACCAGTCGCCGCGACGACGGTCTCTACGACTCATACAACCTCGTCCGGATCTCGGATGACCATCAAGCGGCTTCCGTTGAACGCCTCGGCGACATGTTGGAGGGCCAAGTCGCAGTGATCGAGAGCGGCGTGCTCGACGCCGACGAGTGTGCCGACGTTGTCGACGCGTTGTTCGAGAGTGAGCTGTATCGAGCAGATCAGGACACCTTCATGCTGTACCCGGCATCGTCGCTTGCCGTCGTTCCTCGAGAGGAACATCGTGCCACCAACGGACGCTGAAGGTAACCCTCTGCTCTCGGAGCTACTCGCAAAGGGAGACGGCGCGATCATCACTCGCGACGAAGACGGGAACTTCCGCTTCGATGCGGACCTCACGACGCAAGAGGTTCTCGAGGAGCAGCTTGATCTGCTTGCCGGCGAGGATTCGTATCGAGACCTCGTCCGGACTCACCGACCGGCGACGATTGACACCTACCGACGAGTATTCGGTCACCATTCATACACGGGCCGATCAGGCTCGATGTATGGCTACGAAGGCCTCGGCTCCATCTACTGGCACATGGTGGCGAAGCTGCTGGTCGCCATCCAGGGCTCGGCGCTGAAACTTGTCTCATCGGGTGCGCAACCCGCGGCGATTCAGCGCTTGGTGAAGAGCTACTGGCGGGTGCGGGCCGGAATGGGATTCAACAAGACCCCAATGGAGCACGGTGCGATCCCGATAGATCCGTACTCGCATACGCCGGGACATGCCGGAGCCCAGCAGCCGGGTATGACGGGACTCGTCAAAGAGGAACTCCTCGTGCGTCCGGCAGAGCTCGGCGTGGTGGTCGCCGGCGGCGAGATGAAGTTCGATCCCATGTTCCTGATCACCGGAGAACTGCTCCAGGACCCCCAGAAATGGCCGGTCTTCAACTCGTCGATGGACCAGTACGTAGTCGAGCTTCCGGCCCAATCAGTCGGATCAACGGTGTGCCAGGTGCCGATCGTCGTGGTCCTCACCGAGGGTTCAGCCCAGATCGAGGCAGAGCTCTCTGACGGTCAGATTCTGAACGTCCAGGGCGATTCGCTCGGATCCGATCTGAGTTCCAGGATCTTCGGTCGCACAGGGGACGTCGCACGCGTCAAGGCCTTCATCGCCTTGCCGTGAAGGCCCGAGCCTCCCCGACGACCATCACGGCCCGTAGGTCCCAACGCCGCGCAGTATTCATTGCGGGGGCGCCTCCGCGAGGAGAAAGGCTTCGAGTTCGGACCGGGTGGGACTCTGGAGCACGCCGGGTGAGGACTGGCATACCATCGCTGCCAATCCGCTGGCGATCCTGACGACGTCATCGTCGGTGTCAGCGTGGAGAATCCCGAAGATGACGCCTGCTCGGAAGCTATCACCAGCTCCGGCGGTGTCGCGAACCTTGACGTCGAAGGCCGGCGATTGGCGAGCCGCAGTATCGGTGCGGCGGTACCAGACCGGACCGCTGCCCCTGGTCAAGATGACAAGCCCATTGCAGCGTCCTACGTAGGCTTCCAGCAGCTCGCCGACCTCATGATCTCCGAAGGTCCGATTGGCGTACTCCTGAGATATCACCACAGCTACAGCGCCCCGGGCCACAGCGGACCCTGGCAGGGTGTCAACCGTGACGTACGGAATGCCGTCCTCGCGGCACCAGCGGACAACCATCTCGGCGGCCTCACCGAAGAAGGG
This sequence comes from uncultured Actinomycetota bacterium, assembly GCA_963836085.1. Lineage (GTDB taxonomy): Bacteria > Actinomycetota > Acidimicrobiia > Spongiisociales > UBA5794 > JAHEEL01. The sequence goes on along the minus strand of CAWIHT010000002.1, from coordinate 26,103 downwards.
ATCGAGGCAAACCATGCGGCTCGACCTGACATCGGCACGCACCGGCTCGCTCCAAGCGCGATCAGCGAGCATGCGACCATAGGTAGCGAAGATCGTTCGTTCCTTTCGAGACGAGATGACAAGCTCGGTGACGCCCCCGTCACCAGTCATGGCGATGTCCCTGCAATCGACTCCCGCTGCGGACAGGCGCTCGACGACCCATCGCGAGGCTTCATCTGTTCCCAACTCACTTCCGGTCAGCTTGGTGGGGACGCCCAGACGAGCAAGCACGTATGCCCCTCCGGCAGCCTCGCCGCCGAACGATCGACAGATCTTCCCGATCTCCGCATACCCCGACTCCGCAGGGAAGGGATCTACGAGTTCGATCAATGTGCTGGGAGCGATCACCCCGTAGGCATAGACGTCATGCTTGGGCGAAGTCTCTGTGTGCATGAGTTCCACGTTACCGGCATGAAGAAATCGCGGGCGCGCCCGTTGTCGCTCATCTCCTTGCCCCGGCACCAACTCAAGGGCCCGCATCCGGGTGAGCGGCTCTCCGACGTGCAGGAGCCAATCCAAGTCCTCAAGGCGCTCGGGGCTCGGAGGCTCGGTGGAGAACACGACGTTGAAGCGATCACTCTCCATGAACTCCGCGATCAGTGCGATGTTCACATCAACCGCCGCCTCTTCGCCCAAACGGCACTGATCGAAGCATCCGGGCGAAGGAAGAAGTCACGTACGCGATCGCGAACATCACGGTGTTCGGGATTGCAGCGATGCTCCTCTACCCCTTCCTCGGGAACCTCATCTTCGGCGGGGACGTGGTCGAGGTCGGCCTGTTCCTGGGAACGTCCATCCACGAGACCGCTCAGGTCGCGGGTGCCGGGCTCATCTACGACCAGTCGTTCAACATCACCGCCTCACCAAGCGCCGCCGACATCGCCATCGTCAGCAAACTGGTTCGCAACGTGTTGATGATCGTCGTCATCCCCGCCGTCACCTACGTCTACGTTCGGCGCCAACGCCAGCAGGGCGAAGAGCTCGGCGAACGGACCAGCATCATCGACATGATGCCGGTGTTCATCCTCGGCTTCCTCGCCATGGCCATCTTCCGGTCAATCGGCGACGCCGGCGTCGAGTCAGGTGGCAGCGCCTTCGGGATCTGGGGAGCCGAGGCGTGGGACGACCTCGTACACGCCATCCGCACCGCAGCCGAGTACTGCCTCGCCATGGCCATGGCCGCCGTCGGGCTCGGAACATCGTTCACCCAGCTCAAGGGCCTCGGGTTCAAGCCGTTCCTCGTCGGCATCGCCGCGGCCGTCTCCGTCGGCGCCGTGAGCATCGTCCTCGTCTTCATCTTCGCCCCACTCATCTCCGTCTAGGAGTCGCCCCATCGGGGCCGAAGGAGCCTCCCCCGTGCGCTGGGTTCTTCTGCCGCTTCCTCAACGGGACTGCTTCGTGAGCTTGCTTTCAACGCCCTGCCAAGAGGCAGGATTGGCGCGGCAGACACCTGCCCGAAACGACATGCAGCCACACGAAGGAGAAGCCCCGCGGAGTGGAGGTCTCCTCCTGCGGACGAGCGCATGCGGATGAGCGCAGCCCCGATGGAATCTGAACCCACGGTGCTGCCCTCAGAAGACGGCCCCGGCAGCCTCGTCCACTTCGTCCCGACCGGGGCAATCCTCTCAGAACAGCCCCTGAACAGGGCTTTCGCGCTGAATCGATCTCCGCGCGGATCTCAGTGCATCATGTTGACTCCCATCGATGCCGGTCCTGATGTGTCCCAAGCGTGTCCCATGCAAGCCCGTGGCGGATCCGGATGGCCTGGCGTCAGGCTCGCGCGAAGGCGAGGAGTTCTGCGATCTCACTGTCGTCGGCACGGTGGAGTGCCTGGAGGTAGGCGGTTCGGAGTTCGACGGTATCCGCGGCGAGGCAAGCACCCCACGAGAACGGTTCTCCCTCGAGCGATGTGATCAGGTAGTCGGCGGCGATTCGGCCGTGGCGGCCATTGCCGTTCGGGAACGCGTGGATGGCGACCAGGCGGTGATGGAATCTCACAGCAATCTCATCCGGCTCATAGGTTCCGTACTCGACCCATGCCTTCGCGTCCTCAACCAGATTGTGGATCTCGGACGAGATCTGTTCCGGCGCTGTACCGATGTTGGTCTCGCGGGTGCGGTATCGGCCGGCCCACTCCCAGACCCGGTCGAACATCGCTTGGTGCAGGCGTCGCAGGTACGCGTCATCGAGGAGGGTGAAGGTTGACGGAGGTCGCCGCAACAGCGCCTCAGCAATGCTGCGCTGCTCAGCGTCGAAGAGCTCGCCGCGGGTTGCGATGTACGCCGGAATGAGTCCGAGACGGTCCACTTCGGACAGGTGGGAGTGACCGTCGCCCAGAGGCTCCAGCGAGTCGGTCATGGCAAGTTGCTGGGCTCGGCCCACAGTCCCTTGCGGTCAACGAAGCGCAAGGCGAACTCGTCGAGCTGTGCCGCTTCGTCCTTGACATCCAGTTCCTGATCCTCGAGTCGGCCGTGGTGGGCGACGGGGCCGAGATGTTGGGCAGCCTTCCTCCGAGCTTGCTCCTTGACGGCTTCGTCCAGGCTCGTGCGCGGATGAAGCACATAGACAAGGTCGCAGTCGAGCGCATCCGCGACGCGGCGCAGGGTCTCCAAGGTGATGGAGCCCTGCAACTCGCTGCGTTCCATCTGAGGGACCCTCTGCTGGCTCACACCGATTCGGGCTGCCAGCTCAGTACTGGACATGCCAAGTGCGTCTCTGATTGCTCGTATCCAACCTTTGTGCGGGCGCGGCTCTTCAGCAAGCGGCCTCAGCCGCAGAAACCGGGCGTCGAGTCTCCGCCGGGCCTGTACGTTGTCCTTCACCATGGACCCATAATACAAGGCATAGATTGTAGAATCGACCTCTTTCTACAATCTATTACTTGTATTGTATGATGAATCCTCCAAGCTATGGCTTGTACCTGGATCGGTGGCTCGCCCACCAACGGCGGACCGCTATACCGCTCCTTCGTCGCTGGACGTGGCGCCTCGGTCTCGATCGTCGAGTTCGGTGGCTGCCGGCGCTTCGGATCGCGTGCCCTCTTCTCCCCCGGTGTTGGCGAAGAGAGCGAACCTCGGCCTCCGTCCCCGAGCCATGGTGTCGGCTTTCCAACGAACTGCGCTCTCCACGCTGCTCACCCCGAGGACTCTGCCGACGAGCCTCTCCAGCCGGACCGCCTCTCGTCGTTGGGCGACGACACCGATCAGACTGACGACGCCTTGGCTCACCGACACGTCGAGATCTTCCGGGTCAAGACCGAGGACTTGATCGATCACGCGAGTGCGGATCTCCGCTCCGATATCGGCGTCGGATCGCGCGAGGGCAGCGACGACGTCGCTACGCGAGATGATGCCCTCGAGAGCGAATCCATCCCCGACAACGACCAGGCGTCGCACTCGTGCCTTCTCCATCAGTCGGGCCGCCTTCGCCAAAGGATCGTCCCGGCGCAGCCCCAACACATCCCGGCTCATCAGGTCGGCCACGGTCGCCGACGGCCAGTCACGGACACGTGGTTTGGTGTCGATCTCGGCTGGGTCTGCAACGACGGCACGATGCAGCAGGTCGGCCTCGGTGAGGATCCCGACCACGCAACCCTCTCCGTCGACGACCGGCAGCCCGCTGACCCCAACATCACGCATGATTCTTGCCGCAACGGTCGCCGATGCTTCCGGCCACACAGTCACGACATGTTCGGTCATTGCCCCTTCAACAGTGTGCATCGTCCCCTCCTCGCCCAATCCCATCGAGTGACCGCTCGCTCGCCACGGGATCGGCGCTCCGGTCGCTGCCGCTCATCCTGCGCACGTCCGGCATACGGTGGTAGTGGGAACAGCGTCAAGACGCTCCTCGGCGATTGCTGTGTCGCAGGTCAGGCACCGGCCATAGCTGCCCGATTCGATTCGTTCCAAGGCGTCGCGGATCGCCGCAAGACGGCCCTCGATAGCGTCGGCCTGGATCGCTGCCTCGTCGTCGGTGACATCGTGCGGCTCGTAGTCGGAACGACTGGTCGCAGCGGCCCGCAGTTCCTCGAGCAAACCCGCATATCGGTGACTCTCAGCGATGAGTCGGCTCTGGAGTTGGAATTCCGCGCTCGAGCACACCCTCATCGTCCCGCACCCGCAGCCACCATGCCCGGCAACGCGGACGATCGAATCCGTTCCGCGTCGGCTGGCAAGCGATGCCCGTCGACACGCCAGGTGCGTCGAGATGATCGGTCGCTGCAGGCAACGCATGTCGCCGTGGCCGGCAGCACCCGGAGCCTTTCAAGAGGGATCCGGCTGCCACAGACTGTGCAGCATCCGAAGGTTCCGTCGGCGACCCGAGCCAAGGCCTGATCGACCTCCCACAGCCGCTGCTCGGTCCGCTGCACCTGCATCAGGGCAACCGTCGCATCGAAATCCACAGATGGGTCATCGTGGTCGAACAGGTCACTGCGATCTCGCTCGATCAACGCATCAACAACCTCGCTCCGCAAGGCGTCGGCGCGCCGCGAGATCGATGCTTGGCGGGCCAGCAGGAGATCGACAAGGCCAGCGATCGTCCTCGGTGCGATTCGGGTAGGGGGAACGAGCATTGCGGACTCCTGACCTTCGTGGGACGTTCATCGTCTATCGCGAAGGTCTCTCCCGCCCCGAGAAGGGGCCAGCAGACCGGGCCTTGCGGCCGTATTGACGGCGCTGCGTGTTGCGGGATACTCCCCTTGTACCCCAGATATACCACGACGGAGATGTCCTGGCTAGGTGTGCTCTTCGGGGAGGTTGCCCTGGACCATGCTGGCTGGGGGTGCCAGGCCGAGTGATCGGTGGCCTCGGTGGTGATTGGAGAAGTAGAGGAACCCGGCATACGCGTCCGCCGGCCCCGCATGTTCCTCAGGATCGATCCCGTCGCCGCCGCCGATGGTTCCTCAGGCCGCCGAACGCGATTCGGCGACCACAACCACACCGACCCCGAGACCAGCACGTCGCGCTGTCCCTCCTTCACCTCATGCAGGCACGCAGCGTCCCTCACTCCACGCAGAAGCAACACGATCGCGGCCTTCAGACACGGGACCGAGCAGACCACCCGCCCGAGTTAGACACGCTCAAACCCCGGCCCTCACCACCCAACGGGGGCGTGCAACACCAACCACATCATCCCTCCCAGCCGGATATGGGCGCGGTGGATTGGGGCCGAAGTGCCCTGGTCCGGCCGAGCGGCGGTCGGCCACTGTGGGGATGACGGTCCGTTCGCTGGCTCGGAGGTTTGACCATGCGGCCACGGTGTCTCCCCCGGTTCGTTCCACTCGTTTTAGTAGTACTGCTCCTGCTGGGATGCGGTGGCAACGACGACGACGCTGCGGACACGACACTCGCGGCAACGACAACGACCCCTCCGGCAGCGACTGAGGCTCCGGTCGCCACTACGAGAGTGTCATCGGAGGCGCCCTCGGTTGACGGCCCGGTGGCGACCGCCGGATGGGTCCAGGTTCCGGCGTCGGCAGACTTGTCCAGGAGCGACGGCAGCCAGGAGATGAACAGCGTTGTCAGATGGGACGGCGGATTCGTCGCTGTGGGCGGTGACGGAGGCGAGGTTGGCAGGGATGCTGCCGTGTGGGTGTCGGCCGACGGCCTGGTGTGGTCCAGGGTTGATGACCCTGACGGACTCAACGCCGACGGATGGCAGACGATGAATACGGTGACGACCGGCGGGCCGGGTCTCGTCGCTGTTGGTACGTCAGCGCCGGGACTCCACAAGGACGACGCTGCGGTGTGGACATCAACCGATGGGCTGCGCTGGACTCGCGTACCCGATGATTCCGGCGACTTCTCAGGCGCGGGTGATCACCACATGGCAGATGTTGTGGCAGGTGGGCCTGGTCTTGTAGCGGTCGGTTCTGTCGGCTCGGTCGATACAGGGGTTGCTGCAGTGTGGACATCACAAGACGGTCTCGCGTGGACACGGGTTGCGCATAGTGACCAAGTGCTCGGCGGCGACAGGTGGCAGTTCATGGCGAGCGTGACGGTCAGCGACTCAGGATTGGTGGCGGTCGGCGGCGATAGCTCGGGCGACGATCTTGATGCTGCCGTGTGGACGTCGCCTGACGGACTGGTTTGGTCGCGCGTGGTCGACACGGACGGGACGTTGACAAGTTCCGGGGACCAAGCCATGGAGAGCGTCACCGTTGGCGGTCCGGGATTGGTGGCAGTTGGCAGAGAGAAGCCCGGCAGCGATTTCGACGGCGTTGTCTGGATCTCGTCTGACGGTGGATCGTGGACACGGGTCGACACCGGGGACGCGTTCGGTGGACCTGGAGACCAAGCCGTTGCTCAGGTCTTCGAAGTGGACGGAGGCCTCATGGCCGTCGGCTACGAACGGATCGAAGACCGTGACGCTCAAGTGTGGGATTCGGCGGACGGCCTGGCATGGGCCAAGTCCAGCGATCCGGGCCTCATCGCCGAAGGTCTCCAGGAGATTCACAGCCTCGCAGCTAGTACGGAGTGGATCATCGCAGTCGGATACTCCGGCGACATCGCCAGCACCAATGCAGCCGTCTGGCATCACCCCAACTAGTGCCCACCGCCACGCACAGTCCCAGATCAGCCACCCACCGTCCCCCCCCCACGGATTGCCCACATCCTGCCCTATGGGCGGCGACCGGGGCACAGAGAAGCGCACCCACTGACCAGGCTTTCAGGAGAAGACGGCGCTTCTCGGTTGGCCCATGGGTGCGCTGGCCGAGAATGATACCGAGCCGGACCGGCCGATGCTCGGCGGACGGACCCGACAGGCCAGCTCGCCAGGAGACGGACCGGCTCCAAAGGGGCCGCATTCTTCGACTCTGCGGAAGCTGAGCTACCACGCTGCGACTGATCTCTCACATCGACGGATACGGGGGTGTGGTGGCGTGGGGCTACGATGCGCCCATGGCCCCGATCGATGTGTTGTGGAGTCGGATCATCCGCTGCTCGGGTGAGGCGTTTCACCTACAGCAAAGCCAGTCCTTCACCTACTCGGTGAGCGGCGACACGATCTATCTGGACACCGCCAACCAAGATCTATCACGGAGACAGATTGCCGAGGCCTTCAATCGAATGCCGCTCGCTGGACCAGACGACATTCGTGACCTGAACGGCCCGAGGTACATCTACGCCATCCTGACCGACCGACGCATCGTCGGTGGATGACCAGTCATATCGGACTCTCCTGTTGGATGTGTGGGGCCTCGTGAGCCTGATTGGGTACGATCTGGGCAAGGCCCTATGCAACCTCCGGCAAGGAGTGTCACCGATGCTGTCAGCCATCGAGGTCGTCGCCACCACCTACGGCGTGTTCATGTCACTCGCTCCACTCCTCCAAGCTCGCAAGATCAGGCAACGACGCTCGTCGAGTGATGTCTCGATCCTGTATCTCATCGTCCTCGTGGTCGGTGTCGCGCTGTATCTCGTCTACGGCGTCTCGATCGCCAACCGGTTCCTAATCATCACCTGCACCGTGTCGATCGTCGCAACGACAGCGACGCTGCTCATCGCCCTCGCGTACCGCAGCCCACAACGCAACAAAGCCATCTAGCGCTCCGGGTTGCCTGGAGGCTCTGGTCTGTCCCGGGGCGGTTCAGGGTTGCCACAGAGGTCTTCGTTGACACTCGCCACAGTGACGACAGCCTCAAGCCCGCTGCCAGTGTCGCTGACACTCGTGACGTAACGTTGCCAGCGAACAGACGCATCGACCGAGCGGCTGTTGGACCTACTGCGGGTTTCGAAACTCAGGTCGTTGCCCCCCGAAGAATCCTTTGGCGACTTCGTTCCCCACGCGACAGCGGGTGGAGGTGGTTTTGCTGCTCCCCGAACGCTCAGTATGGGTGTCGATCCTCACACGGATACCAGCCAACGGTGCCGGTCGGTGCGAGCCGGGCCAGACCCTTGCCGACCGAGGCACTGATGCCGGGGTTGGCATGCATCACTTGCGCACCGCGAAGTTCGTGCGTCAGTGCGCCCGGCTTGCCGACATCGCTGTCGCGGCCGATCAGCAGTTCTTCGCTAATACTCAGAGCGGTGAGTTCCCCGGCGTGGTCACCGACACCTTCCCGACAGACGAGGCCGTGGAGCAGCAGAACGCACGCCAGAACCCCGGGTTCGCAGGTACCTCATCCGTACATGGACCCGCACCCGCACGCCTCAATCCTGGGTTGCCAGAGCCGCCGCGAGCAACAAGAAGCGACCCCCGGAAGGGGGCCGCTTCCGTGCTCGTAGATTCTCTTCCTAGCCCTTGACTGAGCCTGCTGTGATTCCTCGCACGAAGAACCGTTGCAGCGCAAAGAACACCAGGACCGGCACGACGGTGATCACGAACGCTCCTGCGCTAAGCAGATTCTCCCGCGATCCAAACTCGCCGGCCAGCGAGGCCACGACGATGGTGCCCGGCAAGGCCTCTCGATTGCCCCCAATCATGGTCAGGGCAATGAGGTAGTCGTTCCAGGTCCACAGGAACTGGAAGATCGCAAAAGCTGCGAGCACCGGAACGGAGAGCGGCACCACCAGCCTGAAGAAGATCTTGAAGTGGTCGGCGCCGTCGATTCGTGCCGACTCGAACAGATCCTTGGGCAGACCGGCTATGTAGTTGTGCAGCAGGAAGATCGCAAATGGCATCGCAAAGCCCGTATGAGTGAGCCATACGGCAGGGATTGTTCCCGACAAGGTTCAGATCAGGGAAGACCGTGATGGTCTTTCCAATCACCGGCAGCGTCAACGCTACTCCGGTGGAGTAGGCAGTCAGGAGCGGAATGAGCGCCACCTGCGAGGGGACTGCCAGCAGAGCCACGGTGGCGATGAACAGCCACTCACGGCCGCGGAAGTCAATCCATGCAAACGCATAGGCAGCGAATGCCGCGATAGCGATCGGGATAATGGTGGCGACGATTGCGATTGCTGCCGAATTGAGCAACGCATTGCCAAGTCCCGCACCCACATCGGGGAACAGGACTTCTTGGTAGTTCTCGAGCGTCGGGAATTGCCACCCGTTCGCATTGTCCGACAAGGCGTTCCAGAATCCACTCCCGCGCTGGGCGTCCCGGGTCCGAAAGGAGTTCACGAACAAGCTGAACGTGGGAATCGTCCACAGCATGACCATCACCCAAAGGACCCAAGTTGGTATCGAGCGGAGGAACCGGTAGATTCGATCCCCGAGCGGGCGGCGCGCAGAGACTGTTGCCGCTGCCCTCGTCTTTTCTGCTGTGTTGGTCATCCCAGCCTCTCTCTCTGCATCCGGCGGATGTTCATGGCCATCACCGGGAGAACGCCGATGAACAGGAGCACCGCAACCGCAGACCCGAGACCGAAGTTCAGCTCGGTGAAGGCCCGCTGCCACATCTCGTTGGCCAGCACCTGGGTGTCGAAGTTGCCGTTGGTCATGACCTTGGGAATGTCAAACACCTTCAGCACCGTGACGATGAGTGTCGTGATCACCACCCCGATGGTGGGGGCAATCTGTGGCACCGTCACCCGCCAGAAGGTTTGCGACTCGGTGGCGCCGTCAATTCTGGCTGCTTCGAGCAAGTCATCGGGTACGGCCTTGATCGCGGCCGAGAAGATCACCATTGCAAAGCCGGTCTGAATCCAAATGAATACGACCATCATCCAGAAGTTGTTAAAGGGACTCTCCTGTATGAACAGGATGGGATCGGCGATGATCTCGCCGGTGACTTCGCTGACTGCGAATCCGCCGATGCCCGGTCCGAGGAACCGGAAGATCAGATAGCCCAGTGCTGCGCTGATCACAAGCGAACCAGCGAGGATGGCGCTGGAATCTGCCTGCCACGCCCGCCACGCCAGATAGAGGAGTCCAGCGACGATGAGGGCCAGTATGAGTGAGACCATTGCGCTGATTGGACCAGAGTTGCTCCACTCGCCAAGCATGACCCAGAGCGCGTTGGCCACGCCGGTCTGCGGGTCCTGGGGAGGACGGGCGACGTAGATGAGACGCCAGATGACCGAGGCTCCGACGAAACTGATCGCCATGGGGAGGAAGATCAGCGACTTTGCGATATTCTCGCCTTTGGAGCGGTCGGCCAGGACCGCTACAACAAGACCCAGCGACACCGCGAAGATGATCACGGAGAAGATCCACCAGAGGTTGTTGGGGATGGTCCCACGGAGACTGGTGAAGATCGCGAACCCCAGCAAGATCGCGCCGGCGGCCAGCAGGGTGAGGCTACCACCGCCGGCGGAGAAGTTCATCCCCACGCGGCGCCCGAGCCATCTGCCGATGACCGCTCCCAAGCCGAGCAGCAAGACAGCGCCCCAGAAGAGCCTGCTCCCGATAATTCCGCCGAAGCTGCCGAAACTGATCATCCCGGGATCGGTCAACAGCTCCGTGTAGTTGCTGAGTCCGGTCCACGTGAGCTCCCTGGGGTTGCCGGTGAGGAAGCCGAGCCAGATGGTTCGGCCCAATGGAATCACGAGGGCTGCGGACACGAAAACCAGTGCAGGTACGAGGAAGATGTACTTGCGGCTTCCGGCGGCGATCTCCCCCCTCTCCTTCTGATCCGGATGAGGGCGCCCGCCGAGGGCCACTCCCATCAATCCTCCAAGCACAACGGCTACGACGATGACCTCGGCCCGTGAGCCGTCCAAGGTAGTGGCGACCCAGGCGCCGAGAAGCCAGCCGATAGCGGCGCCGGCGGAGAGCCTCGATACCATCATGCTCTGCTGCCGTCCACCGCTCACCCACAGCAGGAAGCCGAGGCCGGTGCCGATCAGTAGACCGATGATGATCTTGATCGGGTCGAGTGACGGCCACACCGTCTCCTGCGCCGAGAAGCCAAGCAACAGGCCGAGGGCAACGCCACCTGCGATGCCGGCAGCCAATCGTTGTGTGCTCTGTTCGAGCGTGCCCAGGGCAAATCCGATTGCGGCGCCGAGAATGACTGCCGCGATGGTCACTGCCACGGGTGACTGCAGCATTCGGTTCCCCCAGAGCAGCGCAAACACGCCTCCGGAGAGGATTCCTCCGGCGATGCCACTGTATAGCGGGTACCGATCCTCTGTGAGGTCGAACAGCTTGTTGATGCCGATGAACACGATTCCGCTGGCACCGACCGCAGCGACGATACCCAGTACGGTGACGGCAAGTCTGTTCATTGTGCTCCCTCCCGATTCCGGCCTTGTCTGCAATCTAGTTCCGACATGCTACTCATTGCGAACGCGAGGAAAGCCGGCCTGCGAAGCAGGCCGGCCTCCCTGTATTCGTCATGTCTTGTGCTTGTCCGTTTACGGCCAGGTGGCGTCAATCGCCGCGAAGGCGTCAGCAACACTCTTGTCACCGTTGACCGCGCTAGTTCCCTCTGTCCAGAAGCTTCCGGATCCTACGGCTGCGGGCATGAGGTCCGAGCCGTCGAAGCGGGCCGGATCAGCCGAGGCGAGGATCGAAATGAATCCCGCCCTCGAGTTCATTCCACAGATTGAGGTCGACACCCAGGTTCGCAGTGAGGAAACCGGAGGCGTCGCCGCCCTTGATCTCCCGCTGCGCCTTCTGGCGCTCCTCGGCGTACTGAGTCGAGCCCAGGTACTCCATCACAGCCCACACCTCAGGCGCGTCCCGGAAGGCTGCGGCCGAGTTGCCGGCGGTAAGCACCGGTGACGAGGACGCATCGGCGGCCGGGAAGTAGAACGTGTTCACTTCGCCGTCCGGTCCCACGGGCGTGCCCTCGGGTAGGAATGCTGCGAAGAACGAAGCCTGGCGAACCATGGCGCACGTCCCGTCGGCGAGCGGCGGCCCGTTGTCGGCGCTGTGCGAGGTGGCTGCAATCGAGCCGCCGGCAGCGTACGTGTTGCCGGGCGTGTTCCAGACGTTGAGGATGGCCTCGCCAACGGCGACGACGCGCGGATCGCTGAACTTGAGGGCGTTCGAGGTCCACTCGTCATATGCCTCTGGCCCTTCGAGCCGCAGCATCATGTCTTCCATCCAGTCCGTGAACGTCCAACCGGTAGCCGGACCGGACTCGATACCGATGCACCATGGGGTTACACCGTCAGCGATCATCTGATTGCTGAGGTCGAACAATTCGGTGAGGGTCGTCGGGATCGCGTAGCCACCGTCGGCGAACACCTTCGTGTTGTACCAAACGATCGACTTGAGGTCGGTCTTGGCCTGAACCGCATACGCCACTCCGTCAACCGAGTAGGTCTCAAGCGTGCCGGCCGGCCACTGCGGCCTGACGGCAGCGTCGACTGCCGGGTCGAGCGGAAGCAGGTAGCCCTGTGACGCAAAGTCTTTCACCTTGCCGGGCTGCGGGAACATTCCGATGTCCGGTGGATTGCCTCCGACCGCCTGAGCGTTGATCTGGTCGGAGAAGTCACGAGCACCAGTGTGCGTGATTTCTATTCCGGTCTCGGCGGCGAAGACGTCGAGGGCTCGCTGAATCCCCGTCGCCTCGTCAACGCCGTCCTCTGATGAGAACACGGTGACGCTCGTACCCGCCAAGTCCACCATTGGAGCTTCGGTCGTCGTTGTTTCGTCCCCGCCGGTTGCGGCGGTCGTTGTCGTCTCGTCCGTTGCTGCTGCGGTCGTTGTTGTGTCGCCCGCTGCGGTCGTGTCACTCGCATCGTCGTCGCTGCTGCAGGCGGCAGCAATCAACGCAAGCACGAACAACACCACGAATAGTCGTTTTGTCATTTCTCCTCCTTGAGCATCGACCTCTCGCCGATACCGCAACAACTATACCGGCAGCCTGTGTCTCGCCAAACCGAGCTGACCCACACCTGCCAGTATGTGGCATCGAGGTTGGGCGAGTGATGGCCCGGCTACCAGAATCCTCATGCCACTCGATCGCCGGGCCAACTTCGGAATTCGACTCGAAAACGCCTGGTAGTAGTCTCTCAACCTTGAGTCGAACATCCTGGGTTCCCAAGGAACTGATCGGGTGACATCCTTCAGTCTCGGCAACGGGACCGGCTCCATTGATGGGACGCGATGAACTTGACGAGGTGACGATGCCACTGGTTGTTGTATCTGAATTCATGAACGAAGCCGCGCTTGCTCCATTGCGGTCCGAGTACGAGGTCTTGTTTGATCCCGAGCTCGTCGACGAGCGATCCGCGCTTCTGACTGCAATGGCAGACGCCGAAGCGATCATCGTGCGCAACCGCACCCAGGTGGATGAAGAGCTCCTGGCGGCCGCACCCCGGCTGCGCGTGGTCGGACGACTCGGAGTTGGGCTGGACAACATCGACATGGGTGCGTGCGAGCGGCGAGGCATCACGGTTCATCCGGCCACGGGCGCCAATAGCAGAGCAGTCGCCGAGTATGTGATCGCATCGATGATGATGCTGTTCCGCGGCGCCTACCAGGCACGGGATCGGATGGTCGATGGGACGTGGCCGCGTGAAGCGCTCCAGGGGCGTGAGACCAGCGGCAAGACGTTGGGGCTGGTCGGTCTGGGCGGCATTGCCCGAATGGTGGCGGAACGCGCCACTGCGTTGGGAATGACGGTGGCCGCCTTCGATTTGTTCTTGACTGCTGACGATCCGGCGTGGACCGATGTCACCTACGTCGACAATCTTGCCGACCTATTGGCCCGGTCCGATGCGATCAGCCTTCATGTTCCACTGACAGATTCCACCCGGCACCTCATCAACGCAGATAGCCTCGGCACAATGAGATCGGGCGCCATCATTGTCAACACATCCCGAGGCGGGGTCGTTGACGACGCCGCGCTCGCCGCCGCCGTCCGCAATGGGAACATTGCGGGAGCGGCACTCGACGTGTTCGAGACCGAGCCCCTCACTGCAACCGCAGCTGAGATGTTCGCCGACCTCGACAACGTGGTTCTGACCCCGCACATCGCCGGTCTGACCACCGAGTCAAACGAGCGGGTGAACGAAGTAACGGTGGAGAACGTGAGGAAGACCCTCGACAACCACGAGCCAAACACGGAGATGAGATGAAGTTCTTTCTAGACAGCGCAATGACCGACGAGATCAAGCACGCGTTGGAGATGTGGGACATCGACGGTGTCACCACCAATCCGCGTCATGTGCAGGTCTCCGGCAAGCCGTTCATGAACGTGATCATGGAAATCGCGGACATCTTTGCCGGAACCGACAAGCCCATCAGTGTGGAAGTGAATCCGCATCTCGATGATTGGCGAGAGATGGTCACAGAAGGCAAGAAGCTTGCCGCTCTGTCGCCGAACTTCGTTATCAAGCTCCCGGCAGGAGAGGCGGGATTCAAGGCGGTTTTCGAACTCGCCGCAGCGGACATCAAGTCGAACCTGACCCTCGTGTTCTCCGCGGCGCAGGCATTGCAGGCGATGCGAATGGGAGCGGCCTACGTCTCCCCGTTCATCGGCTGGAAGGAGAGCAACGGCGAAGAGATCATCCACTTCATTGATGAAGTGACCACGATTCGCAACAACTTCGGCTTCGACACCGAGATCATTGTTGCCGCTGCTCGCAATGCACGACAGATCACCAACGCTGCCGTCAGTGGTGCCGACATCGTTACCGCGGGCATGCCGGTCTTCAAAGATTCGTTCGACCACCCGTACACCGACGTCGGCCTTGGCAAGTTCCAGAGCTTCTGGGACGACACTCCCTACGAATGACGGAGATGGAGACTCACGGGTTCCGTGTCGGTGTTCTGGCGCTGGCCCGTCCCACGTTCGACGTTCCGTACGCTGAGCAGGTGTCGGCAACAGCAATGAACACGTTGGCCGGCTTGGACGCTGAGCTCGTGGGAACCGCCGATCTGTTGTTCGATGCTGCGGCGACCGAGCATGCACTGAGCCAGTTCGATGGACAGCAGCTTGATGCCCTCCTGTTGCTCCAAGTCTCGTTCACCGATTCGTCGATGACGGAGGCGATCGGTGCCAGGTTCGATGCGCCGATCATCTTGTGGACCTTCCCTGAGGAGCGCACCGGCGGCCGGCTTCGCCTCAACTCATTCTGCGGCGTCAACCTCGCGGCGTATGCCCTCGTCAAAGCCGGCAGCGATTTTGACTACGTCCACCGCTCCGCCACTGACGCTGGTGCCGTTGGCGATATCGAGCGCCTGCTGGCGGGTGAGATTGGGCAACGAGCGTCACTGCGACGCCAGCCCAAGGACGTCTCGACGACCGCGGCAGCCAAGGCAGCTGTGGTTGCCTCCAAGCTGTCCGGGACCACGATCGGCGTCATCGGTGACCATCCAGTCGGCTTTGACCCGTGCGGATACGACCCGGACACGCTCACCAAACTCACCGGAGTGACCGTCGAACGGAAGGAACTCGAAGACCTGTTTGGACAGGCAGCGGCCGTCGTTCCCGAGGTGGTGGCAGCGACACGCGAGAGAGCAGCCGCCGCCTTGGGGAGCCTCGACGACCTCGATCAGGAATCGCTCAGCAAGTCACTCAGCCTGTACGGCGGACTCAAGGGGCTTATTGCCGACGCCGGCTGGTCGGGGGTCGCCACCAGGTGTTGGCCGGAGTGCTTCACCGAATACGGTGGAGCCGCGTGTTCCCCACAGAGCATGTTGATCGACGACGGCATCCCCGGGACCTGTGAAGCAGATGTCTACGGCAACGTGACCGCTTTGCTGCTGCAGCACATCGCCGGCGAGCCGGCCTTCGTCGCGGACATCGTCGAGATGGATACCGGCGGAACGACCGGAGTGTTGTGGCACTGCGGGCTGGCCCCCATGCATATGGCACCTTCCGACGGCTCCGCGGTGGGAACGGTCCACTCCAACCGGAAGCTCCCGCTCCTCAATGAATTTGCACTTCGTCCGGGACGAGTCACGTTGGCCCGGCTGAGTCAATCCGGTGGGGTGCATTCGCTGGTCATCGGGTCGGGATCGATGATGGATGCGCCTCTGGCCTTTTCCGGAACCGCTGGTGTTGTCGACTTTGGCAAGCCGGCGTCGGAGGTGACGGCCACGATCATGAGAGAAGGACTCGAGCACCATTTCGGCATCGTCTACGGCGAGTACCGCGAAGAATTGGAAGCGTTGGCGGATTGCTGGAGAATCCCAGTAATCGACCTGTAGGACCGAGCAGGGAGCAGGACATGAGCAAGGTGAAGGTCGGGGTTGCCGGCTATGGAGTGATCGGCAACCGCCTCGCCTCGGGCGTGGCGATGCAGGGAGACATGGAGTTGGTCGGCGTTGCCGACGTCGCACCGACGATGGCCGTACGAGCGCTCAAGGCGCGCGGCATGCCCTTCAATCTCTTTGCTGCAGTTCCCGGTTCCGAGCAGGGCCTGGAGGCCGCCGGTATTCCCGTTGCGGGGAGCTTCGACGATCTGCTCGGCGAGGTCGACATCATGCTCGACTCGGCACCGGGTGGGATTGGTGCAAAGAACAAAGAGAAGTATCTGGCTGCAGGCGTGAAAGCGGTTTTCCAGGGCGGGGAGTCGGCGGAGGTCGCCGATGTCTTCTTCCACGGCACCGTCAACTATGAGAAGGGCCTCGGAGTCGACTATCTCAAACTCACTTCGTGCAACACGACGGGGCTGATCCGGGCAGTGGACGCCATCCACAGGGCCGTTGGTGTTTCGAAGACCTTCATTACGATCATTCGCCGTGTTGCCGATCCGGGGGACACCCATCGTGGGCTGACGAATGTTCTGCAGATGGAGCCGATCCCGAACCATCAGGCCGTGGACCTCATGAACATCATGGAAGGCGTGGACGCAACCGGTCTGTTGGTCCACACGCCGGTCACTCACGGTCACATCATCACCATCTCGGCATCGCCGAAGGAGAAGATGTCCGTGGAAGAGGCCATCGCTGCCTTCAGGGCCTACCCGCGGATCATGGTTGCGCGGATCGACGAGGGTTTCAACTCGAACTCATCGCTGTTCCAATGGGCGCGCTACATGGAGTATCCGCGTGGCGACATGTACGAGATCGGCCTCTTCGAAGAGACGGTGGGTCTGTCCGGTGATGATGTCGTGTTTGCCATCAACATTCCGCAGGAATCGGTGACGATTCCCGAGACGATCGATGCGGTGCGTGCTTCGATGGAGATGCAGGCAACCGGCCCCGAGGCCGTTGCCCGTACCGACCAGTACCTGGGTATCAAGTAGCAGGAGAGACCAGTGAGTGAAGAGATTCGCTACGGCGTGATCGGCACCGGGATGATGGGGCTTGAGCACATCAACAATGTGAATGCCATCGACGGCGCCCGCGTCGTGGCGATCTCCGATCCGGATCCCCAGTCGCGCAAGTTCGGCAGGAACACGGCGCGCATCCAAGACGACATGGTCTTCGAAGATCACAAGGATCTGTTGGCGGCCGGCGTGTGTGACGCGGTGGTCCTCGTGTCGCCGAACCACACACACGCAGATGTGATGAAAGACATCCTCGCCACCGATGTTCACGTCTTGGTGGAGAAGCCACTCGGCACCACGGTGTCCGAGTGCCGCCGCATCATCGAAGCTGCGGAAGGACACCAAGGCATCATCTGGATGGGACTCGAGTATCGGTACAAGCCACCGATCCAGGCGCTCATCCATGAAGTGAGCGCCGGGAGTGCCGGCAATGTCAAGATGGTTGCGATCCGCGAGCATCGGTTTCCGTTCCTTCCCAAAGTGGGGAACTGGAACAGGTTCAACCGGAACACCGGGGGAACCTTCGTGGAGAAGTGCTGTCACTTCTTCGATCTGATGACGCTGATCGCCGACTCACAGCCGGTGCGGGTCTACGCATCCGGTGCTCAGGACGTCAATCATCTCGATGAGCGCTACGTCGGAGAAACCCCGGACCTGCTCGACAACGGTTACGTCATCGTCGATTTCGAGAACGGGATCCGGGGCATGCTCGATCTGTGCATGTTTGCCGAGGGCTCCCGCAACGAACAGGAGCTCGTGGTCGTCGGTGATGTCGGCAAGGTTGAGGCGTTCGTGCCCGAAGCAGTGATCCGTTTGGGGCGCCGCGCCGAGCGCACCGTCAACGAGATGCTCGTGTCCGATGAGCATGTTGCTTTCCATGGGCTTCATGAGGGAGCCAGCTATCTGGAGCACCTCGATTTTGTGACCGCGATCAGGAATGGCGCGCCGCCGAAGGTCACTCTCGAGGATGGCCTCCTGGCTGTTGCTGTCGGTCAAGCAGCCCACCTGTCAATCGACGAAGGACGCCCGGTGATGGTGTCGGAGGTCCTGAACGGCGGGGCATAGCCGACGAACCGAGAACAAGTACGAACCAGTTGGCGAATCTACACCGGAGGTGCAGGAACATATGAAACCAGACATCGTCATTCACGACCCCACGGACTCCGTGGGTGTCGCAGTCGTGGAAGGGATCGAGGCAGGCCAGGAGCTGGCAGTCTGGATCATGGAGACAGACGAGAACACCTCAATCGTTGCCAAGGACCCGATTCCGCTTGGTCACAAGATCGCCATGGTCGATCTCGCCGAGGGCGACACGCTCATCAAGTACGGCTATGACATCGGCAAGGTCGTTGCGGCCACACCAACCGGCCACCATGTCCATGTCCACAACGTCAAGACCAAGAAGTGGTAGGGAGAAAACGATGACAAAGACAATCAAGGCATATCGTCGCGAGAATGGACGCGTCGGTATCCGCAATCACGTCATCATCCTTCCGGTCGATGACATTTCCAATGCGTGCGCCGAGAAGGTCGCCAACAACATCGTTGGTACCCTCGCGCTACCCCACGCCTACGGGCGTCTCCAGTTCGGCGCCGACCTCGAATTGACCTTCGACACCCTCATCGGTACGGGTGCCAACCCGAACGTCGCCGCCGCGATTGTCATCGGTATTGAACCCAAGTGGACGCAACGCGTTGTTGACGGCATCGCTGCTGCCGGCAAGCCAGTTGCCGGCTACTCGATCGAGGAGCATGGTGACCTCGAGACCGCCGCCGTCGCCGGGCGCAAGGCCCAGGAGTTTGTGCAGTGGGCCACCGAGCTGCAGCGCGAGGACGTTCCCTTGGAGGAACTCTGGATCGCCGCGAAGTGTGGCGAGTCCGACACGACATCCGGTCTCGCCAGCAACCCGACGGTTGGCAATCTGATGGACAAGTTGGAGCCTGAGGGCTCGTATCTGTGTTTTGGTGAAACCTCAGAGCTCACCGGAGCCGAGATGGTTTGTGCCGATCGTGCGGCGACCCCCGAGGTACGCCAGAAGTTCATCGATACGTGGAGTCGCTACAACGACATGATCGAACGTCACAAGACGAGCGACCTGTCAGACAGCCAGCCAACTGCCGGGAACATCGCCGGCGGGTTGACCACCATCGAGGAGAAGGCCTTCGGCAACCTCCAGAAGATCGGCAAGAAGACCAAGTACATCGATGTCCTCGAACCGGCGCAAGCGCCGACCAAGGGCCCCGGCCTGTACTTCATGGACACCTCGTCGGCGGCTGCCGAGTGCAACACATTGCAGGCAGCGGCTGGGTTTGCGCTGCATATCTTCACAACGGGTCAGGGCAACATCATTGGTCACCCGATCATGCCGGTCATCAAGGTGACGGCAAACCCGAAGACGGCCCGGCTGATGGCCGATCATGTCGACCTCGATGTGTCCGGCTTGCTCAGCGGCGACATGGTCCTCGACGAGGCGGGCGACGCGCTCATCGATATGGTGATTCGTACCGCCAACGGTCGGAACACGGCGGCAGAGACGCTCGGGCATCGCGAGTTCATCATCACGAAGCTGTATCAGAGCGCCTAGGGAACTGAACCACCGACAGAGCTATCCGGGGCTAGCTCCGGGAGGCGCTGTGAATAGGGAGTCATCATGATCCGCACCGCAGCGGAACTCGAGAATCTTGCTACCGAGGTCTTGAAGAAGGCGGGCACCGCCGAACCGACCGCCGCGTCGGTCGCCAGAGCGCTGGTGCGCGCCGATCTGGACGGCCTCAACTCGCACGGTATGGCCCGGTTGCCGTCGTATTCGGCCCAGGTCGCCGCTGGCAAGGTGGTTGGCGGTGCCGTGCCGGCTATCGAGAAGCTGGGATCCTCTGCTGCCCGTGTCGATGCCAACGATGGGTTCGCCTTCCCTGCCCTCGACCTTGCCATCGATGCTCTGGTCGAGATGACCGAAGAGACTCCGATTGCCGGCATCGCCGTCACCAACTCGCACCACTCCGGGGTCGCCGGCCACCACGTGGAGCGGCTTGCCGAACGAGGTGTGGCCGGCTTGGTCTTCGGCAACTCACCCGCCGGCATTGCCCCGTGGGGAGGGTCACGGCCGCTATTCGGGACAAACCCGATTGCATTCGGATTTCCTCGAGACGGGAAGCCACCCGTTGTCGTGGACCTCTCACTCTCGAAGCAAGCTCGCGGCAAGATCAAACTCGCCGCCGACGAAGGACGTGCGATCCCAGAGGGGTGGGCGCTCGACGCCGACGGCAATCCCACCACCGACGCGCAACTCGCGATGAGTGGATCAATGCTTCCCATGGGGGATGCCAAAGGTGCAGCCCTGGTGCTGGCGGTCGAGATCATGGCGGCGGCGATGACCGGCGCTCACTTCGGCTACGAGGCGAGTTCCTTCTTCGACACCATGGGCGGTCCGCCCCGGGTCGGCCAGTTCCTCCTCGGCTTCAACCCGGGACCGCTCAGCGGCGGAACCTACACAGAGCGGATCGAGGTGCTGTTGCAGGCTGTACTCGATCAGCCAGGAACTCGGCTTCCCGGGGCGAGGCGGCTTGAGATCCGTGACAAATCCCTGCGTGAGGGCATTGAGCTTCCGGACAAGCTGATTGTCTGGGTCGAGGCTGCAGCGGCATAGACATACGCACACCGTCGAACGATGCGAGCATCCCCATGTGGAGGGAACGCTCTCTTGACGGGTGGAGAAGGTCAGTCGTGGGACGCCTCAAGGAGCTCAGCAACCTTGCTGAAAGCGTCGCGTGGAGCGGCTCGAGGGTGTTTCCGAAGCGGCGCGAGATGCGGTCGACCACAATGATGATGGTGTCGAGGACGGTCACATTCGCACCGAGTCCCACCGTCATCTCCATGGCGTGTTCGCCAACGGCGCCGCGACCGTTGATGAGCACGTTGGCGTATCCGACCCCGGGACTCTCCCGAGTATCTCGATGTCCCGGTAGCCACGACCCACGCGTGGCGGTACCGTCGACAAGGTCCGCCCGGACTCCGAGTCGGTAAATACCTCCGCTACCGGCGCATCGGTGTTGACGAGTGGATCGAGAGCCAACTCGCGGAGTTGAACAGCGGTTCAATCCGGTGGCAGTAGCCGCAGCTGCAACCAAGCATCGAAGGACCTCACACAAACGCAGAACAGGGTGATGACACGAGATCCAACCCTCCGTGATCCGAAGAGCTTCCGCCTGGGGGTGAGCCTCCGATCTAGGGGCACCATCCAACATCGACCCGACCGGCGTGCACCGCGGCGGGGACGATACCGAGGCCTCGACGGGCGGCAGCAGTCGAAGAGCTTCAATCGCATGATCGGCGCCGAACGGTGGCTCCGAGCCGAGCCGGCATGGCTCGACCAGGGCCAGTGGGTCGACTGCTCACATCAGGTCATCGCCGACCGGCCCCCCTCAGCGCCCGCCCCATCGAGACCGGCCGCCTCTGCCACGATCGAGTCAAAGCATGGATCGGCGACACCCACGAGAACGTCGCCCGAACCATGCGATGGGTCAAACTCACCCTCAACCAAGCGGTCCGAGACCGGCGAGTGCTCTTCTCCCCCGGCGACGGCCTCCACCTACCCCGGCCTCGACCAGCAGACCGCAGCCCGACTCGACGCCATCGTCGCAACCGTTCGTGTCCCAAGACCATGGCTCCCGGCACCCGGACCGAGATCGAGGCATACCGGAATCGACATCAACGTGCATCGTCTGCTCGCTCGATCGACTGAAAGCATGTACAGCTGGTAGCAGCAGTGCCAGAACCCCAGCCCTTGTCGCAAGAACTGTCAAGGACTCGGCGAGACACGACATAGGCGGGCGCCGTCAAGCCAATGTGACGCCGGTACGGTCGGCGAGTTCCTCAACCATCTGAGCAATGGTGACGCGTTGGCGCTCCGCTCCCGCCCGTATCAGTGCGACGGCGCCGAAGAGTGCGTACCGCCAGTAGTCGTCGGCGCGCCACCAGGTCGCCTCGTTGAGCAAGTCAGGCTCCAGTCCGCCTCGCACGGCTGCACTGGTGAGGATCGCATGCTGGATTCTGCGGTTGTCACGGCCCCGGAATTCGCATTCAGGTAGGTAGATCTCTCGCAAACCTTCATACGGGATCGGGTCGTTTCGTGTGGCGTCGGCGATCTCGAGAGCGTCGGCGGCGTGATCCATGAACACCTCACCCGGAAACGTGTTGTACTCCGGATGGAGATCAGCAACCGATGCTGCCAATTCGAACAGGTCATCACCCGCCACAAGACCGGACAACAGCCGTCGAAGCGCCTCGTCCCGATCCTCTTTGGTTGGACCTTGCCGACCCATGTTGCGAATCTACCGGAGCCAACACGGGTGACGCCCCGTCGTGAACCCCAAGCCAGCAGTCATCGCATCGGGGTACGGCTCGGTCAAGTGAGAATTTCGCTGTTGCTCGGTCCGGTCTCTGACCAACCGGCTAGAAGAGCGTCGAGTTCTCGGTCCGGACTGACGTGGCGGCTGTACAGCGGTCCGCACGGGGTGCCCGACAGTTCAACTGCCAACGTCACGAGGTCATCGAGGCCCCGATAGTCCCGATAATCCTCGGCAAGATGCTTGAACCCGTTCATGACCCCAATCACGCTGCGGTTCGCCGTCTTCGCATACCGAACATCAGCCATTGCGGAGATCTCAACTTCGACAAATACCGGTACGACCCCGAGTGCCTCAAGCACTCGCTGGAGCGCTTCTGGGAACCGCTCCGCCAACGTGGCCGCCGGCGCGAGCGGCATCAACACAGGCAACAGCGTCCGCTCGTTGACCAGCAACACCACCTGCGGTTTCCAGAACAACACGTTGGCATACCAGTTGCCGAGGATCGTTGCCGGTTCAGCAACGGCAGGTAGGACCGGTCGGTTCACCCGGTCGAGGAGCTTCCTAGTCGCATGAATACTGAACACCGCCACCAGTCTCGCACCGAAACAACACCAGAACCAGCGGACGACACCAACCGAGTCGCTGTTATCGGCTCAACTGGACCCTCACCGCCCGACCGGGGCGTGCAACACCACCCACATCATCGCAAACCAACACACCCAGCCGGTTTTGGGCGGACAGATTATGCAGTTGCGGTGGCTGTTCGGGGCTCGCTGTTGGGTGTACTCTGATGTGGGAAGCACCTAGCTTCTGGTCGGTTGGGGTGGGGTACCTGTGAGGTGTGCCCATGCGCCGTCTACCCCCTGTGCTGCTGCGGGTGTGGGCGGGGTACCGGGAAGGTGCCCTGATCCGTGCCCGAGTCGCCTTGTCGTTCGTGGTCGTGTTGCTGCTGGTGGCAGGATGCTCGACCGATGCCGGCGAGGAGGCTGCCGCAACAACTTCAACAGCTGCCGAGTCGACCACAACCGTGACCGAAGCTGCAACGACACCGGTGGCTGCCGGTGAGGCACAGATCGACATCACGTACGCCGATAGCGGGCCAACCTATGTCGGTGATCGCGAGATCCGCGAAGGAACCGCCACCGTCACGTTCGCCAATGAGACCGGAGCCGAGGCGATCGTGATCCTCATGCGGTATGAGACCGGCTCCACCGCCCTCGCCGAGGAGCTAGAGCTGGTCGAAGAAGGAGGTGTCCTCGTCACACCCGATCCGCCCGCGGCTGGCTACGACGAGATCGATCTCGAAGGCTCGGGTGCACTCATGCCAGGGAGCTACAACTGGACGGTGGACCTTGAACCCGGCACCTACCTCTTCGATGTTGGCCCATTGGACTTCCACACCACTGGTCTGTGGCGGGCAGTTGTCTTTGAGGTCGTCAGTCAGTAGCTCACATAGCGGCACCTATGGACCGCTCCGAAGGGTCACTTCTTGGCGCCCATGTTGCTGGTCGCGGGCTACGGATCGCCTTGGACGGTGCCACCGGGGCACACCAAGTGAGTGGCAATTCACGGTCCGAAGAAGAGGGTCTCCTTCTCGATCTTGACGTCGCCGCTTCGTGTGAACCTGATGACCGAGAGCCATTCCACGCCGACGGCATCAACGGTGCCGGTCAGCGCAATGCGATTGTTGTAGACCATCACCGGCTCGAATGTCCTCATGCTGTCGTACGGACCATTCGAGATCCGTGCCTGCAATGCCCCATCCGCCACTGAGTAGGTTTCGTCTTGCTCGTAGTACTCGAAGACTGCATCGTCTGTCATATAGGAAGCGACCATGTCGCCATCCTTGGACTTCCAGGCTTCCAGGTATCTGCGAAGGACCTCCACCATTTGAGACTGCCGCTCCGAGACCTCTTCCTTGCCTGGGTGCACGTACACGGAAGAGTCGTTCACCGTATTTGTCGTGCTCGTAGTCGAGGCAACTGTCGTCGTGGCGACTTCCATCGTTGTCGCTGCTGCTGTGCCCGTCGGCTCGTCGGTCGCAGGGTCGTCGCTGCTGCATCCAGTGATCACTATCAGGGTCAGCAGCCCGGCGACCACTCGGATCGGGGATGACATCGTGGACCTCCTCGAACAAGGGGTCCCTCCACATCCACCCGAGATCCGGCCCCAAACCGGCAGAACTCTCTAGACCCACATCATGCAGGCAGAGCGAGCCGATTGCTAGACCCTGAGCGGGGAAACCCCGCCCATATCGGCATCCATGAGGGAGTGGTTCTTGTCAAGAGCGAAGTCGTCTGTCCCTGGTCTGGGTGTTCTGTTCGTCAGTGGTGAATGGTGTTGGGGGCGGGGCCTGCTCCATACCCCGGTTGTGGGGTGAGGCGGTTCGGTGCCTGGGCATCCATCCGCTCCGCACCCGCCGAGAGGCGGGTGGTGTGCGTGGAGCGTTGCGGCCACAGCGGTTTCGGCTGGGCTCAATCACATACTCGACCCGCACCCGCAGGTGGGGTCATGCCGATAGGCGAGCTCGCATCCGAAGGCTGTGCCCGAACCGTTCACGCCGCCACCTTGTCGAGGCAGCGGATATGTCCGTCACGCAGCCCGTAGTAGACCAGCGTCAAGAGTCTGCGGGCTGCGGCGACTCTCGCGATCTTGTTTCCTCTCGTCGCAGCGATCCGCCGGTAGGCGTCGCGGATTGGTGGTCCGCCTTGGTAGCGGGCAACAGCTTCGACCGCCGCCCACCGCACCAACGCGGAGCCTTGCTTGGTGATCGGTCCCCGCTTCACCGTCTCGTCGGACTCTCGGTGCCTGGGGGTCACTCCGACCCATGAGCACAGCTGCTTGGGTGTCTTGAAGCGTGACACGTCACCGATCTCGGCGGTGAAGACCGCAGCGAACACGGGGCCGATGCCGTCGATGCGTTGGATCTCGCGATACCCGACGTCGTCACGCAGCCAGGAATGGATCTGACGGTCGAGCCTGCGGATCTCTGTGTCGTAATGGTCGATGAGACGCCCCAGCGACACGATCCGGTCCTGATACGCCGCTGCGAGCTGTTGGTCGTCAAGCCACCGCGCACCGGCAGGTCCCCACAACCCGGTGAGTTGCGGGATCACGCCTTCTTTGCCGAGTACGGCATGGATCTGGGCCTTGAGCCCGGTACGGAGCTGCGACAGCTTGCGGCGATACCGCACCAACTCCCGCAACTCGCGGAGCTCCGGCGGGGCGATCCATGCTTCGGGCAGCGAACCCATCCGCAACAGATCCGCCAACAGGATCGCATCCCTTTCGTCGTTCTTCACCCGACGGTTCCGATACCCAGCCACCCCCAACGGATGCGCCAGATGCACCTTGAAGCCGGCTACAGCGAACAGGTCCGCGATCCAATACCAACCCCACGCGGCTTCGATCACCACATCACAGCCCTCACCGCCCACGGCGACAGCGGCAACCAGTTCGGCGGGTTCACAGTTGTCGACATTGACCGACGACACCACCTGTCCATCTTCATCGAGCACGACGACCTGGGATCTCCGACGATGGAGGTCAACACCCACGTAACGTGACATAAGGGCCTCCCTTCTCGAGGGTTGTTGACACCCCGAAGTATCGGGGACGCCAACGGGGAGCGGAGGCCCACTCCCTCATCACATCA
>CAWIHT010000001.1:0-110156 GCA_963836085.1 uncultured Actinomycetota bacterium | reverse complement strand
TCGCTTGCTACCGATCGAGCATCAACCCCGATGCGCGACATCGCATCACCCAGAACGGGTATTTGCGCACGGCGCACGCGACGAGGCTCGCCAGCATGGTCTGGATCCAGTTGCTCGCCTTGCCTTCCGGAGCTCCCGGGCCGAAGTAGATGTCGACCGTCCCATCGGCGTTGTGGACCGCTGCGGGGCTCGGGAACGACTGGCTCCCGGCCCTCGGGAAACGCTGCGGCGTCTGCAACATCGAACGGGTCTGGTTGTCATAGAGCGTGAACGACCAGAAGTTGTTCTCCGGGATATTCGCCGGCAACGTGCACTTGTACGTCTTCGCACCGTCGAATGGGTTCTTGTCGCCATCGAGACCACAGAGCAAGTACTGCGAGCCGATATCGGTCAACAGCATGCACATGGCGGGGGTGACCCCCGTGGCGAAGAAGAAGAACCCGAACCGTGCGTCGAGCGTGCGATATCCCGTCGGCGGATAAGGCTTGATCCCATCCTTGGTGACAGCCGGTGGCTGAGTCTCGAAGCCTGAGCCGCCCTGGAACAGCATTTTGTACCAGGCCGAGTCCGGGGTCGCGATTGTCGTAAACGCCGACGACGGTGAGCGGCGTCTCTAGGTGCCGAGGGCATCGCCCTGTTCAACGCCGAAGGGATGCCGATCTCGAGCGACATCACAACGGTTGTCAGCGTGTGGGACGCGAGCACCGAAGTCGATGAGATTGCTGGCACCGGGGCCGATCAAGCCCCCGTCAGGTTGGTCGGTGGAGGGGTGGTGGCCTAATGCCACCGCCCCTTGGCTCGAAGCCCGCATCGGCTCCGCGAGAGCGCCGTTGGTCAGAAGCACCCGAAATGGGTGTCACACCGACGACCTCCACGGGCAAGACTGATCCCGACTGTCGCGCGACGAATGGAGACCTATGTTGGTCAGGACCCGCAACTTTCGGAGGGCGGTGTCGGGCGCCGCCATATACACCGAGACCGTCTCACGGACCCGCCGTGCCTGAGACGCAGCCGCCCACCTCGCCGACCGATGCGTCCGCGCAGCCAGACAGCTCGCAACTCGCTCTCGAAAGGACCTATCTCGCAGCCGAACGCACCCTGTTCGCGGTGCTCCGGACGGGTCTCTCCATCGTCGCAGGCGGCACGGTCATCGTGACCCTGCTCGGCGAGGACTGGCCGGAGTGGGTCCAGGGATCCCTGGCCGGTGCGTTCCTTGTTGTTGGCTACGGTCTTGTGTTCCTCGGTCTGCGCCGGTATCACGGCATCGCCAAGCATGTGAAGCACCAGGACGGGCAGCGTCTCACGATCGTGCCGGCACGGACCATGTCGATTCTCACAGCGATTCTCGGAATCACCATCACGATCGTCCTCCTGCTGTACTTCTTCAGCGCCTTCTCGTAGCCGACGGGTGACGGACTGCAACAGCGCGGCAAGCGGGCGCCGATCTCCGGGCAAAACAATCGCCATACGACGATCACCAGGGGATCCGAGCTGATGGCACACATCGACACCATCGAGGCGTTCAATCGAGCGTTTCAGTAGCGGGACTACCCGGGGATGGCCGCCCGCTACCACCCGAGGGTCCACTTTGCGGATCCGGTCTTCCCTGACCTTCGCGGTGATGAGGCCCAACCAACTGTCTTTCGCTCTGCATCGTCCGTGTCGGTTTCATGTTCGATGTTCCAAGGCCCGTCGATTCGGATAGTCGCTACGGTGCGACCGTCGTCGCTGGAGCTTCTGTTGTTGCTGGGGCGCCCGTTGTCGCCGTTGACGAGTCATCGCTCGAGTTGTTTACCAGCACGATGATCAGTACCACGACAGCCGCGATGGCCAGGATCACTCCGATGACGGTGCCGAATCCCGAACCGCTCTTCTGCGTGACTTGAACCGTCGGCGCGACCGCAGCCTGGGAGGGACTCGGCGCTTGGGTACCCGGGGCCGGTGGGGTCGTGACAGCAGGCGGATCCAAGGCGGTCGGGTCAGTGCTGGTGTTCCCGCTGCTGCTCACCTGATCGGTCCACTGAGTCCCGTTCTAGTAGCGGTACACGTACCGCGTTGGGTCGTCGTACCAACCGCCTGGTTGCTGCGTCATATGTGTCTCCTTCATAGTTGTGCCGGCCACGACGCCGTAGGGCTACGCCTCCGTGTCACCGGGCTACTCGTCGCTGTACTCGTCACTTTCGCCGGCAGGCGGTGGCGGCGGCGGGACTGTTTCCGTCGTTGTCTTCGTCGAACCTCCACGACCGGCGGCGAAGGCGATGATCGCAACGATGACGACGCCACCAATCGCAACGAGCCAGATCATGTTGCTCGAAGAGTCGTCCGAGGGACTCGACGATCCGCCTGCGGAGTCGTCGCCCGACGATGCCTGTGTCGTGTCCGGCGCCTTCGTCGTGGTCGGGGCTTCCGTCGTATCACTCCCCGAATCACCACCCGATGATGCCGTCGTTGTCACGAGGCTGACGCCTGTGCCGCCATCATCGCTGCACCCTGCGATCACGCCCATGGTCGCCACGACCAGGAACGCGGCAAGCATGAGCTGTGTGAGTCGCTTCATCTGTGTCCCCCGTCTACGGAGTTCCTCTGCCAGACCCTCGCTTGCGAGTCCAGTTGGATCACTAGCAAGAGACCTACGGCCAACGTACACCGAAGGGCAGCGCCGCGTCCCACCCGAATCGGGTCATCCGATGGGCTATTCGACAGATGCCGGTCCGTGAGCCAGCTCGTCGCGCATAACCCGAAGGTGGCGGAATTGCCTGGTGCCCTCGCTGGCACAGAGGGTTCTTTGGCGAAGTCAGGCCCTACTCGCGTCAGATTCCGTGTTCCGCTAGTGGGTTGGGATGAGGATCCGGTTGCGCGAATCTCCAAAGTAGGCAAAAAGTAGGCAAGAGGGTGGAAAACAGCGCGAAACAATGAAATGCAATGGGCTCTGAAACCCTTGCAGCACAAGGGATTACGGCTAGAAGGCTAGTGGTGGCGACCCGCTTTCTTGCCTTCACACGGCAGAGGTCACCGGTTCAATCCCAGTAGCGCCCACCAAGAGCGCATGACTCCCTCTCCGTGCTCGATTCCGATCAATCAGCGGGCAACATGGCCCCCGTGAGTGTGTCGTCGTCGAGGTCGCACGGCCATTTCCACACGATCTCGTATGACCGGGCTCCATCGTTCAGACGCAGCGTGACGGTATACGGAGGCACGCCCAGGGTCGTTGGGTCGTCGATGGTTGCGTCCCATCCGAACGGTGCGCAATGGCCTGCCGACCCGTACGACGCGAGCGGCACGTCGGTTTGGGTCCCGTCGATCGAACGGATCTCAAGCGCGGCGACGCCGTCTTCGTCAGTTCCTGAAATGGTGGGCTGGAGCGCGAACGGTCCGTCGATGTCCATCCACCACAGGCTGGCGATGGGCACGAGAGGTGGGCCGTCCACCGTTGACGTGACCCACATGGCGAAGAGGGTGTTCCCCTCCGGCGCAGTACCGGAGAGGGTCACGCGATGCGTGCCGGCATTCGGCGGAAGGGAGAGAGTCCAACGGCCGGGCCGTTCGACTCGACCATCAGGCGCGAACCGCAGTGGGTGGAATCTGCGGCGAACCCGACCAGGAGGGTGCCGTCCTCCATCCACTCGACGGTCACCATCGGTGTGTCGACCGTGATCGGGGCGGGAGTCTCTCTACCGAACGAGTCGGCGCAGACGCCTGCTTCGCTGCTCGCGTCCAGCAGAAGTCGTAGGGCCCCACAGTTGCTCTCGTGTCCCCGCTCGAGATCTTGAGTGGTGGGGGTCGCGGCTCGTCCGGAACCTGCGAGTGGGGAGGGAGGGATGGTGGCACGGTGCTCGTCGTGATGGCCGCGTTGGTCGAACTTGTCGTGCCACCGGCGGACAGGAGCACGAGCACAGCGACGATGCCGGCGACTCGTGTGGTTGCCATATCTATCCGACGCTGCCGGCTGGCGTTCGAGTTCCCAATCCAGAGAGGACGGTGCCCCGCTTGGGCAGCGTGCCCGACGATCTGGCGCAGCATCCCGTTCAGGCACGCTTCCGTAGTGGGACGGCGAAACACCAGAGACAGTCGCTTCTGGAGAGTTGGGTATGACCGATCCGAACTCGACAGTCCTTCGTTGCACCGGACCGATGCAGGTGGGGGTCGGCAAGCCCGATGGCGAAGCAGCGTCGCGGTCCTGCAGCGGCGGGAGGACCATGACCGATCCGGGGCGCGGCGAGGCCCCTTCCTCGCGCTGCGAGGGCTACCGGCGGGGCGGGCGGGGGATCAGCACGGACGTGTCGCGGGTGTAGGCCCGGAACTCCTCGTCGTCGCCCCAGCGCTTCTCGGCTCGGGTCTCCAGCATCGGGATACCGCTCACGCGGGTGAGCAGCAGGATGACGAAGACGGGCGAGATCAGGACTCCCCAGCGCCAGCCCGACAAGATGGGGACGGCCATGATGGCCATGCCGATCCAGAGGACGATCTCTCCGAAGTAGTTGGGGTGACGAGACCATGACCACAGGCCGGTGGTGATGAAGCGTCCTGCATTCGCCGGATCCTGCTTGAACGTCGACTTCTGCCGGTCGGCCACGACTTCGATGACGAAACCCGCGGTCCAGATCGCGATGCCAACGATCGCGACCCAGCCGATGTCCTTCCGTTCGAGGCTCGTGATGATGGCAAGCGCAGCGGCGACGGTGAGGAGCACCCAGAGTCCCTGAAGCGTCCACGTCATGAAGAACCGCAGTGGGTCGACCTTGATCTCATCGAATCGCCCATCGCGACCGTCGCGTCGCACTCGGCGAAAGAGGAACGACCCGAGACGCAGCGCCCAGATCGCCACCATCGCTGCGGCGATCACGGCCCGCGCATCCAGATCGGCACTGAGCAGAAGTGCCACCACCGTCACGGCGAGGTAGGTCGCACTCCCCGTGAGGTCGAAGTAGTGCTCCGTCTTCTTCTGGTTCGACGGGATGAAGACCAACCAGTTGATGGCGTAGGCGAGCAGCGCGCACAACGCGAACACGGGCATCCAACCGATGGTGGTGCTTCCGTCGCTGCCAGCGAGTGCGACCAGCGCCCCGATGAGGATGGCGACAGCGATTCCGATGACCGATCGACGGGTTTCGGGAGTCATGGCGCGCACACTAGGGCACGAAGCTGCGAGGCCGCCACTCCATCACCGGGGGAGCGCAGGCCGACCGACGCTCAGGAGCGATGCCGCCCGCCCGCGCTGAGTCGGCATCGCCTCGGGGCGTCTCGTCGGCGAGACCTACCCGGTGATCGGTGTCTCGAAACCCTCCGGTTTGACAGCCAGCACCGATGCGTTGATGGTGCCGAGGACGCGTTCTGCCGTGTTGCCGATGAAGACGCCATTGAGGCCTGTTCGGGCCAGGGTCCCCATCACGAGGACGCCCGGTTGCTGCGCGTCGAGGACCCTTCGTATCGCGTCGCCTGGTTCACCCCGTTCGAGATGCTGCTCGATCGGAATATCGAAGTCGGGTGTGAAACCCAACAGCCGCTTGAGGCCCATTGCTGCGATCTTGTATTCCTCGGCGACGAGCGCGTCGACCTGTTCGGCCGGCGGCCGTATTCGGCCGCGTCGGAGGAGCGATTCACCCTCCAGCGTCCACGCATGGATAACGTGGAGCGTGCCTCCGCGCCGTGCCGCAAGCGATGCCGCGATCTCCAGCAGCGTCACATCGAGAGATCCGGTCTGGATTCCCTCGTCGAAGGGACCGACGGCCACGGCGACATCGGGACTCACTCCCTCGCTTTCTGAACTCACCCACACCGGTACCGGGCACTTCCTGAGCAGGTGCATCGCCAATGAGGATCCAGCGAGCGCGGGGAACCGCGAAGCGGGACTACCACCGACCATGACCAGATCATGGTTCCGGTTCGACACGGTGCGGATCACCTCGACGAAATCTCTGCCGGAGGCAATCACGACCTCCACCGGCACCTGTGGACCCTCGATGGTGCGGGCAACCCGGGCAGCGAGGTCCTGCAACTCCTCGTGACGGGCATCGATGAGGAGACTTCCAACGTCGTAGCTTTCGCCGTCCTGCATCACGACGCTCCGCCGTGTCCGCTCGGAGTCCACATGGCCGAAGAGGGTGACGCGTCCATCGTTCCGAACGGCAAGGTCGACGGCGCGTGTGAGGAGCGCCGGGAATCCGGGATCGCCGCTCGCGACCACGAGGATGTTCTTGAAACGCTTCATCTCGGACCCCCAGCATGGGATGATTGAACAGCGTCGAGGCTCAACGCGCCGACGTCAAGATAGCGCTCGAGCGGATGATCTGACTTCGTCCGTTGGTCGACTTCGTGGTGACTTCTCCGCCCCAACCGCGGGTGCGAGAGAATCCCAGCGCTTTCGAGTTCGCTGATGAACGTTCGGTCGGCACGTTGGGCGATGCCGACCTGGGCAGCGATATCAAGGATCCTCATCTCCGGCGGGCGGCGATGCCTATCAGCACACGTCCATGGTTCGCCAGAAGCGAGCAACCGTGATGTTCGGTCGGTTCGATCATTGCGTGTCTCCCAGTTGCCGAGAATGGTTACATGATTGAATTAGCACTAATATAAGGTAAGCGATGCGATTCGCGCAACAGTTTTCGCAATTGCGGGTTTGGCGGGCGATGTGACCTCGATGTGATGAACTCGGCGCTGGTTCTCGTCGCCGCGCTTGCCGGCATCCTCGCGGGCCTACGGCTCCCCGGGCTGCTCCGGCCCGACGACGCTCTTGCGGTGGTCGGCAAGCTCTCCGACAAGGACGACGTTGTGGCCCTGGGCTGGCTCTGCCAAGATCTCACCGCGGGCAGGAGCTAGCCGGCACCGTCATCTGACAACCTTTCTCCCTACGAACCAGAGGAACGTCCTCCCAGGAACCCATGCCGCTCACTCTCTCAATCGCTGGCTATGTCGCCGTGATCCCCATCCTCTGGGGTATCAGTGGTCGGTTCCCGCGCGCCGTCGTCCCGATTGCTGCCGTGCCCTACATGGTCCAACTCATGCTGGTTGCGACACTCACGCTCGGATGGCTGCCCGGGGGCTACGAGGCTTTCGATTGGATCCCCTCCCTCGGTGTCGCCGTCGGCCTTTCGACAGACGCATTCGCCTTGCTCCTGACCGCGGTCGTGTCAGGCATTGGTCTGCTGATCGTGGTGTACGCCGGCGGGTATTTCAAAGCCCCCGTCAAGCGTTCGCGTTTCCTCGCCCACATGTCGCTGTTTACCGCCGGAATGGCCGGCATCGTTGCATCCGACGAACTGCTCGGCCTGTTCGTGTTCTGGGAGATCACGACGGTTGCGTCGTACCTGCTCATCGGCTTTGACAACGAGAAGGAGGAGGCGCGCTCCGCAGCTCTCCAGGCGATCCTGGTCACGACGGCGGGGGGTTTGGCCATGCTCGCCGGATTCGTACTCCTGGCAATGGCGTCCGGCACAACCCGCATCTCGGCCATCGTGGCCGACCCCCCATCAGGAACGATGGTGTCGGTGGCGCTTGTGCTGGTGTTCCTCGGGGCGTTCACGAAGTCGGCGCAGTTCCCGTTCCACTTCTGGCTGCCGAATGCGATGTCGGCCCCGACTCCGGCGTCTGCCTATCTGCACTCAGCGACGATGGTCAAGGCCGGGATCGTCTTGCTGCTCCTCCTCGCCCCGGGATTCGCGTCGACTTCGCTCTGGACATGGGTCGTGACCAGTGTCGGTCTCGTCACGATGGTGCTCGGCGCGACCGTTGCTCTCAAGCAGCGCGACCTCAAGCTGTTGCTTGCCTACGGGACGGTCAGCCAACTCGGATTCATGACCGCGCTCATCGGACTCGGTTTCACGGCCGCCGGTCTTGCCGTCCTGGTGGGCCATTCGCTGTTCAAAGCGGCCCTGTTCCTTATTGTCGGGATCGTCGACAAGGCTTCCGGCACGCGTAGGATCGGGGAGCTGTCGGGCGTGGGCATGCGCATGCCGGTCGTGGCTGCAGCGGGGGCGATCGCTGCCGGTTCGATGGCGGGCATCCCGCCGTTTCTCGGATTCGTGACGAAAGAGGCGGCGTTTGACACCCTCATAGCGGCAGACGAGTGGCTTGTGCTCGCGGTCGTCGCGACCGCATCTGTGTTCACCGTTGCCTACGCCGCTCGGTGGTGGTTTGGGGCGTTTGGCTTCGACAGGAGTGTCGCTCCATCCGAGGTTGGCCGCCCGAAGGTCGCCATGGCGATCGCGCCGATCGCGCTCGCCTTCTTGACCGTCGCTCTCGGCATCAATCCTCAGCCACTCGCTTCCGCCGTCAAGGAGGCAGCCGGCCAGAGCGTCAAGCTCGTGCTTTGGCCCGGGCTCACGCCCGCCCTTGCCGTCTCGTCGCTTGTGCTCCTCGGAGGTGTATCGCTCTACCTTGCGCTTTCCATGGACAGTGCGCAGGGGTGGCAGCGGTGGCGCTCAAGTCTCCCTGCGACCACCGATGTCTACACGGCCGGGTTGCGCGGCCTCGGGAGGAGCGCACGTGCCGTCACCGGCGTCGTTCAGAACGGATCGCTACCCGTGTATCTCGCGGTGATCGTGGTATCTGTGCTCGGAGTACCCGCGGTGACGTGGCTGGTCGCGTGGGAACCTTCGTTCTCGCTACCCCTTTGGAATCGACCCAGTGAGATCGCCCTGGCGCTTGTGGCGGCCGCCGGGGCCGTCGCTGCAACCCGCGTGCAGCGGCGCATGTCCGCCGCCCTCATGATTGGGGTGGTCGGCTACGCCGTGGCGGGGATCTATGTGATCTTCTCCGCTCCCGACCTTGCCCTCACCCAACTCCTCATCGAAACGCTCACGGTCGCGCTGTTCGCGTTCGTCCTCGTCAAGCTGCCGAGAAGGTTCGGAGCGCAGCCCCGGTCGATCTCGCCGCGCGCCAGGATCGTCGTGGCCGTCTTCGCGGGCGCAGTCGTCACCTTCGCGGCGCTCGCCACCTCAACCGTGACACCGGACCGGCTCATTGCAGAGGAATACATCGCCGAGGCGCCGGCTGCCGGCGGCAACAACGTGGTCAACGTCGTCCTCACGAACTTCCGCGCACTCGATACGCTCGGCGAGATCACGGTGTTGGTCGCCGCCGGCCTCGGCATCGTGGCACTGATTCGACCAGCAACGGTGCGGCGAGACCGGAGCGAAGTCTCATGAGAATCCGATTCTCGCCCCTCCTCGCAATCGGCACGCAAACGATGGTGCCGACGTTGGTGCTCTTCTCGGTGTACCTCCTGGTTGTCGGACACGATGTTCCCGGCGGTGGGTTTGCGGGCGGCCTCATTGCGTCATCGGCGCTCCTGCTCGTCTTCCTCGCGTTCGGTGGCGGCGGGGTACGTCGCGCGCTCCCTGTCGACCCAGAGACGACGATGGGTGTTGGCCTGATCCTTGCCCTCGTGGCCGGATCGATCGGCCTGGTGTTCGGGAGTGCGTTCCTGACCTACACGTACGCTCAGTGGACCGTTCCGGTTATTGGCGACATCAAGGTGTCGACGTTGCTTCTGTTCGACGTCGGCGTCTACTTCGTGGTGATCGGACTGGTGGCGACCGCCATTCTCAAGCTCGGATCGGATCGCTGATGACGTGGACGATCGCCCTCGCCGCCGGGATCCTCTTCGGAGCCGGTACGTATCTCATCCTGCAGCGCTTGTTGAGTCGCATCATCGTGGGGCTCGGACTGATTGCCCACGCCGCCAATCTCATCCTCCTGGGCTCTGGAGGTGCACCGGGTGCGCCACCAGTGATCGAGAACGGCAGCGTCGGCCCCTACTCGGACCCGCTCGAGCAGGCATTGGTGCTCACGGCGATCGTGATCACCTTCGGCATCACGGCCTTTCTGCTCGCCCTCGCGTACCGGTCGTGGACCGAGCAGGGCTCGGACGAGGTTGAAGATGACACTGAGGATCAGAGGATCGCTCGCAGGCGGGAGGCGCGGCCGTGACGGCGCTGGCAACACTTCCCATCGTAATTCCGCTTCTCGCCGGCGCCCTGACACTGGTGGTGGGCCGTCGCGTAGCGGTGCAGCGCGTCATCGGCCTGATCGCGAGTGGCGTGTCGGTTGCTGTGGCCGCGATGCTGCTGTTCGTCGTCGACACCGAGGGCGCGATCTCGGTCGCTGTGGGGGGGTGGGCACCGCCCATCGGGATCCAGCTCGTTGCCGATCGATTCTCGGTTCTGCTCCTTCTGGTGTCGACCGTGGCGTTGTTCGCCGTTCTTGCGTATGCCATAAGTCAGCGAGCAACCGATGAGGGATTCCGTGGGTTCCACGCGGTGTATCAGATCCTCGGCGCAGGCGTGGCACTGGCCCTTCTAACGGGCGACCTGTTCACGCTCTTCGTCGCTTTCGAGATCATGCTGACCGCGAGCTATGTGCTGATGACCCACGCCGCCGACGGCCGCCAGACGAGAACGGCGATCACCTACGTGGTCATCGGACTCGTCGCGTCTGCCCTGTTCCTGATTACGATCGGGCTGATCTACGGGGTGGCCGGAAGCGTCAATCTGGCCGACCTCTCGGGTCGCCTCGACGACGTGGACCCGGGCCTCCGGCGCGGGCTTGGTTGGATGCTGTTCATGGTGTTCGGCATCAAGGCCGCCATCTTCCCGTTGTTCTTCTGGCTCCCGGACTCGTATCCCGTGGCGCCAACGCCGGTCACCGCTCTCTTCGCCGGTCTGTTGACCAAGATCGGGGTCTACGCCATCATCCGCACTCAGACCCTGCTGTTCCCGAGTGAAGGCCTGTCGCCGTTCATGCTCACCATTGCGGGGCTGACCATGATCGTGGGTGTTCTCGGAGCTATCGCTCAGACGGACATCAAGCGGATTCTGTCGTTCCACATCGTCAGCCAGATCGGCTACATGATCATGGGCCTCGGGTTCGGTACCGCAGCAGGTGTCGCAGCGGCGATCGTGTTCATCGTCCATCAGATCATCGTGAAGGCATCGCTCTTCCTCGTCGGCGGCCTTGTCGAGGAATCCGAGGGAACCGGAGCGATCGACGCCGTGAGCGGCGTCGCCCGACGATCGCCAATCATCGCCGCTCTGTTCCTCCCGGCGGCTCTCAGCCTCGCGGGGTTCCCGCCGTTCTCCGGGTTCGTGGGCAAGCTTGCGCTCGTCGAAGCCGGTTTCGCAGCGGAGGCATGGCTCATCGTGGGTGTATCGCTGGTCGCGAGCGTGTTGACGCTCTTCTCGATGACGAAGATCTGGGCAGGCGTGTTCTGGGGTTCGCCGACTACCAATGAACGACGCATCACGCCCTGGGGTATGGCGGGAGCTACGGCGGCCCTCATTGCGGTCAGCCTGGTGATTGCGATCGTGGCGGAACCATTGGTGGGGTATGCGGGGCGAGCGGCGGAAGATCTGCTGGCGGCTCCGGCTGCGGTCTCCATGATCGGAGGTACGACACCATGACGGCTGCCGCCATCGTATCCGGCGTCTTCCTCGCGCTCGCAGCGCTCGCTTCAGTCGTCCGGATCGTCCGTGGACCGTCGGTGGCAGACCGGATGGTCGCTCTGGATACGACACTCTTTGCCGGTGTGGGGGGCCTCGGGCTCTACATCGTTGCGACCGGCGACACTACGTATCTCCCGGTGCTGGTCGTAGCCGTGCTGACGGCATTCGTCAGCACCATCATCGTGGCCCGGTACATCGAGGAAGAGACGCGGCGATGATCATCGACATTATCGGCGGATCGCTCGTTGTTGCCGGCTCTGCCCTCATGGCGCTCGGCGCGTTCGGTCTGATTCGCTTCCCGGACGTGTTCACGCGCATGCACGCCGCCACGAAGGCTGCGACGGTCGGCGTAATCGCCACCACGACCGCCGCGAGCCTTGAAGCCGGGGCACTCGACGGAGCGCTCATCCTCCTGATCGTGGTTGCGATGCTCTTCCTTTCGGGTCCGCTGGGTATGAGCCTCCTCGCCAGAGCCGCCTACCACGACCCGGAGACGCCGAGAGTCCAATCGACCGTTGAACACGATGGAGAATTGCCGAGTTCCGAGTCCATACCGACGAGTCGGGAACGCGGAACGACCGCGCTCCTCGCCGTGTGGCTGTTCATTGTGTGGATCGCCGCATTCGGATCGGTAGCGCCCAACGTGGTAGCTGGAGGACTGATCGTGGCGCTCGGGATCGCATACGCGTTTCGAACTGTGGCCCCACGATGGTCCGGTGCGCTCCTACGCCCGGCAGCCGCGCTCGATTTTGCTGCCTACTTCGTCGGTCAGATGGTTGTCTCGACAAGGGATGTGATCCTTGCGTTCCGCCTTCGCCCAAATGAGATCAGCCCTGCGGTGCTTGAGGTGCCGCTGACGGCACGTTCGCGATCCGCAGTCACACTGCTGATGAACTCGGTGTCGTTCACCCCGGGAACCGTTGCGCTCGAGGTCCACGATCGCAAGCTGTACGTGCACGTGCTCGACGTGCGAGACCCCGCGGGCGCGGTCCGGAGCATCATCGCGATGGAGGCGCGCATCATCGCGTTGTTCGGGGAGAGTGCTGCAGCAGATGCGCTCGACGGCCAGCAGTAGCGCGATTCGCCTATCTGACGACGCACGGCTCCGCAAGGTCAGGAACACACGGCTGGAATCTTCTCACGCGTCACATTCATGTGTGGTGCGCATCGCCGAGAACCCCGATGTGCAGCTACGCGATGTCGCCGAACCGGCGGAGTTCACCGAGCGAGCGACGCAGCGCATCGTCGCGGGCTCGAGAATGCCGGTCGCCCCGAGGGCTGACAGGCGCGGGCTGAACGGTACGCAATCCATGGAACCCGCGGGACGCCACACCGGCGCGCATGATGTCGACCAGAAGATGGTGAGACCGTGCCGGAGCCGGGGGCCGCAGCGGTCGCAAACGACGGAGACTCGTGGCAATACCGCAGGACATGGCAGAAGGTGTTCATCGGTCGCGGTGCGATCTTTGGCGATTCTGGAACGCCCGAAGGACGAGCCGCCGCAGGCGATGAGGCGGCCGATCGGGAAACAACCACCGAAGCCGGGCTCCCCGGCATCGGGGACGCTGTGAGCAACGGTACGTTGGAGTTCCGCGTCACCTCGATCGAGCAGCCTGGAACCGTGTGCGAGCCGGCCGGTGCGTGACGGATGAAGCCAGCGGTGTTTGGTCTCTCATACAGATGACGGTGGAGAACATCGGAGATGCGAAGCCGACGGTCCTCGCCGGCAATCACAAGATCCTCTGGGACGACAAGGAAGTCGGCGGTGAGACCTTCACGCGGAACGGAACCAACGCGGAGGATTTGAATCCTGGTGTTGTCTTCGATGCCACCGTCCCGTTCGATCTCGCCAGGGGGTTTTGCGAAGGCGGCGCCAGTGCATTCCGCTGCGGTTCGCTAGCGTCTGGCACAGA
The DNA here is from genome assembly GCA_963836085.1 of uncultured Actinomycetota bacterium. Lineage (GTDB taxonomy): Bacteria > Actinomycetota > Acidimicrobiia > Spongiisociales > UBA5794 > JAHEEL01. Next base: position 96,805 of record CAWIHT010000001.1, on the reverse strand, counting down.
TCGGAGGACCTGTGCGTACACCGTGGACGAAGAAGCCATCGCTTGTGGAGTGGGATCTCACCGGCGACGCCGAGGGCGGTTTCGGGGCCGTCGTGTTCCTCGCTGCTGCGCCGGTACGCATCGTCAAGGAAATCGAACCGACGTATGCCAGCGACGCCGGAGTGTCGGCCGCCGTGGACGAGTGGCTGGCGACGGTTGCCGACGAGTACGCCGTCAACACAGAATTCCAGGACTTCAAGGCCACCGCGCGCCGGGTCGATGAGGATTCTCACCCGACCCGCCAAGAGGGCCAGTGGTGGCGGCCCCTCGACTGAAGCCCTGACGGTCCCGGCCGGTTCCGAGACCGTTCTTGCGTAGATAGTGGAAGCCGGCTTCCCATAGTTACGCAAGAACGATTGATATGGGTGCGCACATGGGAGCGGCGCCCTGCATAATGCGGAGCCATGGACGCAGCCCTCCTCGCCACCGCATTCCTTCTTGGCTTCGCTGCCAAGCGGATCGGCCTTCCGCCGCTCGTCGGCTATCTCTTGGCGGGGTTCGTTCTCCACGCCTTCGGCTACGAGGTCACTGAGGTGATCGAACTCGTCTCCGAACTGGGGATCCTTCTTCTCCTCTTCGGAATCGGACTGAAGCTGCGTCCGAAGACACTGGCCCGCCCTTCGGTCTGGGGAACCGCCACACTCTTCGCCGCTGTGGCGACCGGTGTCGTGGGGGCGCTGCTGCTTGCGATTGGGGCGCTGGGGATTCCACTGGCGCGTGATCTCGATCCGGCAACGGCCGTTCTGGTGGGCTTCGCCCTTTCATTCTCAAGCACGGTGTTTGCCGTTCAGGCGCTCGATCGAACCAGCGAGTCCGACTCGATCGCCGGCCGCACGGCCATCGGCGTGCTGATCCTGCAGGACCTCTTCGCCGTTGCGTTCCTGGTTCTGGCCGACGGGACCTGGCCGTCACCGTGGGCGCTCCTCGTCATTCCAGCATTCGTCCTGCTCCGCCCCGTTGTCGGCTGGTTCCTGGATCACAGCGGCCACGGCGAGGTGCTGGTGCTTCTCGGCTTCACCCTCGCGGTCGGGATCGGCGCGGGCATGTTCGAACTCCTGGGCCTGAAGCCGGACCTTGGTGCGCTGGTTGCGGGTCTGCTGCTGTCGGGTCACACGCGGTCGGGTGAGATGGCCGACCGCCTACTCGGCTTCAAGGATCTCTTCCTCGTCGGCTTCTTCCTATCGATCGGTCTCGCCGGTACCCCAAGCGCAGCGGCGTGGGGAATCGGCATCGCGATCATTCTGCTGCTCCCCCTGAAGACGTTCGGCTTCCTGTGGCTGTTCACTCGGTTCCGCCTGAGAGCGCGCACCTCGGTGCATGCATCCTTGACGCTGTCCACCTTCAGCGAGTTCGGTCTCATTGTGGGAGCGTCCGCACTGGCTAATGGTCTGGTTGACCAGCCCTGGGTGTCGACCGTGGCGGTGGCGGTTGCGGGTTCGTTCGTCGTCGCTTCGGTCGCGGATTCCCGCCGGTACGAGTTCTACGACCGCTGGCTCGATCAGCTGAAACGGTTCGAGCGGCAGCCAACGCTCGAGGAGGACTCGGTTCTCGACTGCGGCGATGCCAGGGTCATCGTGTTCGGCATGGGCAGGGTGGGCACCGGGGCGTACGACGAGATCGTGGAACGGCGAGGCGAAGTCGCGGTCGGGGTGGACCGTGATGCGGACCGTGTGGAGATCCACCGGGCGGGCGGGAGGAACGTCGTCCGCGGCGATGCAATCGATCGGGATTACTGGGAGCGCGTGCGATTCCATCCCGAGGTGGAGCTCGTGATCGCCGCCATGAGCAACCATGCCGCGAATCTCGAGTGCGTCCATCGCATCAAGGAGTTCTTGCCAGACGCTCGCATCGCTGCCATCGCGCGATACCCCGACCAGCTCGCCGAGTTGTGCGCTGCGGGTGTTGATGTCGCCCGGAACCTCTACGAAGAGGCCGGGCAGGCGCTCGCCGACGACGCCACAGCTGAAGCGCTCGGCCAGGAGGAGGCCCCCAATGGGTGAACAGACTGCAGGTCGGCCGCCGCTGCGTACCCGCCGTGAGCCGCCGCCATTCCGTCGCGTGGTCGTTGTCGCTGCCGAACGCGAGAGCGCCTATGTCGTTCGCGTGATCCTCGATGGCGCCGATCTTGAACGGTTGCCCGTTGACGAACCGGCGGCCAGCGTTCGGCTTCTCCTGCCGTCAACCCCCGGTTCGGACCTGGCCATCCCCACGTGGAACGGCAACGAGTTCCTGCTCGCGGACGGGTCCCGTCCGATCATCCGCACGTTCACGCCGATTCGGAAGCCGGGGGAACGGAGCGCGTTGACCCTCGACGTTGTCATCCATGAGGGTGGTGCGGCGTCGGACTGGGCTGTCAACGCAACGATTGGTGACCAGGCCGCGATCTCGGGACCGGGCAGGGGGTACACGCCGGACCCGGAGGCATCCGCGTTCCTGCTGACGGGAGACGAGTCGGCGGTACCGGCGATCACCCAACTCGTTGAGACGCTGGCGACCCGCTGGCCCGTTCACGTCGGGATCGAGGTCAGATCACCGGAGGCGATCCGCGATCTCGGCGTCGATCGAGCTGCCACGATCGAGTGGAGGGTGCTGCCCGAGGGTGATCTACCCGGGTCGGCACAGATGGCATTCGTGGAAGGGGCCGATCTTGAGCGTGGGACGAAGATCTGGGCTGCAGGAGAGGCGGCCGCGATGCAGCGGATACGCCAGTACCTCTTCAAGGACCGCGGGATCGAGCGGTCCGACACGATGATCCGAGGGTATTGGAAGCGTCCCCGCTGACAGGCGACTCGGCCCATGTTGCGCAACACTGGTCCGCCGATTGCGGCTATGTCTCGACCGCAATCGGCAAGGGCTGCCGGAACCGTCCTTCTGGGACCGGGGCTCCACAGCGGATGAGGCTGAGCTCCCACGTCGGGGACGAACCGAGCGACCAGCGGAGAAAGCTCGACATCGCTCGCCCGGTTGTGGCTGCGCCGGGGAGGGGTCGCAATCCGAGGAGGCTGGCCGTCTTCGCTGGGATGGTTGCTGCCGCCGCCTGGGCGATGACCTGGTATCCGGGCTTCACGGAGAGCGGCAGGGGTGGCGAACGTACGAAGTCGACGGTTTCGCGCATACCGGGTGAGGCTTCGAGCGCTGTGTGGTCTGAGATCCACCGTCTGAGGTCGACCGCAGTCTCGGGAATCGGTGTGGCGCCGAGCAGGTGTCCGATTTCGGCTTGTTCGGCGACAAACCGGTCTTGCTCGCCGATGGTCAGCGTGTCGGGCCCAAAGGAGAGATAGGCCTGTAGGAACGAGTCGGTGAGGGCGTTGTGCACCCATGCGGCGAGATCTGGGGCGTCGGCGGTGTACTCGATCGAGCGATGGGACAAGCCCTTGACCGGACGATGGGCACGACGGACGATTTGGATCGCCCGTTCGACTTCCGGCATGGCCCCGAACGTGGTCGCCGTCACATAAGCCGAGGTGCGTGACAGGCGCCCGAGCGGGTCCTCGCGGTACCGTGAGTGATCGGCGACACCAGCTGCAACCTCGGGGTGCGCCGCCTGAACCAGGAGGGCTCGCACCCCGCCGAAGAACGCAGCTGGGTCGCCGATGACCCGCCAACTCACCGAGTCGGGGCCGCAGAGACCCGGATCTCCGGAAAAGTCGAGCGTGTTGGCGAGGGGATAGCTGGCATGCTTGAAGAGACCCGACGCGGTACGGGCGATGCGGTCTCTGAACGCGTTGACTGGCTGGTGCAGCATCTCAGTGCCTTGTGTCGAGCGTGGCATCAGCATCCTTGCAGCTAGGCGCCCCGGGCGACAATGTGGCGTACTGCCACCGCGATCAACGCCGCGGCAGCCGTAGCCGCGATCGCGACGACCCCTGGTCCGCCGGCAAGTGCCAGCCCAACAAGGATCGCCAGCCCCGCGATGACTCTCGCACTAGTGACCCGACTCCTCTCGATCGTTCCGGTATGTCGATCGGTATCCGACGCTGGCACTGCGGCGGGGAGCACCAGCAGCGTCGCGGCGACTGCGACACCGAGCGTGATCCACTCCGCCGGTGTGGGCGCGCTCCACACTCGGTCAAGGCCGGAGAGCAGCGCCACCACGGCGTACGCGATGACCGACAGGGCAGCAGTCGCGATCCCGCCTCGGGAGCGCCCTTCGCCGACCAGGACACCGGCGATGACCGAAGCAGCACCGATCGCTCCGATCAGGCTCGTCCCCAGGGCGGCCGACAGACCGATAATGGCGACAGCGTCCAGCAGTCGCAAGGGTGTTCCGACGGTCCCCGCGGCAATCCTGATGCCGAGTAGGACACCGAAGGTGACGAGCAGCGCCGGCGGGCCGACGACCAAGACAACGACCAACGAGACCGGCATGGCGATCGCGGCCGATGCCGAATGGTCGGGGTCGAGTTCCCTGGCCATGGCCCACGCGAGAAAGACGGCGACCGCGGCAGAGAGTGCGCCGGCCTTGAGATCAGCGCCGAAGAGGGTGGCAACACCCACGGCGAGACCAGCGAGACCGGCGCCGATCAGCATGAGGCGATTGGAGGGGTATCGCGGGTCAACGGCTCGCGAGAGCGATGTCAGTTGTTCGACGTTCACGCGGAGCTTCTCCTCAGGAGTGTTTGGCGGCTCCTTGTGTTCGAGCCGGGGACGGGGGTTGGATGACGGAGGGGTGTGCTCGTCGGTCCATCTAGTACACCAGGTCGCCGCGCAGGAACGCGGCCGTCTCGGGACGCTGCGGGTCGCTGAAGAACGAATCGGTGTCCGCGACCTCCACCATGCGGCCCGAGATCATCAGGCCCGTCCGGTCTGCAAGCCGGCGGGACTGGAACGGATCGTGGGTCACGACAACCACGGTGGTCCCGCGCACCATGTTGTCCGAGCGGATGATCTCTTCGATCAAGCCGACGTTGTAGGGGTCGAGATTCCCGGTGGGCTCGTCGAGCAGAAGGACGGACGGGCCCACGACGAGGGCCCGAGCGAGTGCGACCCGTTGCGCCTCGCCGGCCGACAGCGTTCGTACCGGGGCATCGGAGAGATCGCTGAGGCCCAATCGATCCAGCCACTGCTCGACCGCATCATCATCCGACGCTGCGCCGCGTATCCGCTGAGCGATCCGCACGTTCGCGGCGACGCTGCGGCGCAAGAGCATCGGGCGCTGAAACACGGTCGTGACTTCGCGCTTGATCGAGAGGGGGAGATCGGCGCCGATCGAAGTGCCCCGAAAGTCGATCTGCCCCTCGGTCGGCGACTCGAGGAAGTTCAGGAGGCGCAGCAGCGTGCTCTTCCCGGCGCCGCTGGGGCCGACGATCCCAAGGATCCCACCCGCGTGAATTCGGAGGGACGTCACATCGACCACGCATCGGTCGCCGTAGCGCTGCTTGACGTTGGTGAGGGTGTAGGCGTTCGTCATGGTCCGCCCTGCCTGACCTGGAGACGGTGGAAGATCAGATTCGTGAGGAAGGCGAGCGCCAGCAGAATCATGCCGAGGGCAAGCGCGAGAGCGAAGTTGCCCTTGCGTGTCTCGAGGACGATCGCCGTCGTGAGCACCCGGGTCTCGCCCTCGATGTTCCCACCGACGAGCATCACGGCGCCGACCTCAGAGATGATGCTGCCGTACGCGGCAACGACGGCCGCCGTGACACCGATGCGGGACTCCACGAGCGTGGTCAGGGCGACCTGACGCGGTGTCGCCCCGAGCGAGCGCATCTGGATCGGCAGATCGGGATCGACGCCCTGGACAGCGGCCATCGTCAGCCCGAGGACGAGGGGGAAGGCGATGATCGTCTGTGCCACGATCATGCCGGCCGGAGTGAAGAGCCATCCGAGGCTTCCGAGCGGACCCTGGTTCGAAAGGAACAGGTACGTGAACAGGCCAACGGTCACCGGAGGAAGGCCCATCCCGGTGTAGATCAGTGGAACAATGAAGGCTCGGCCCGGGAGGTGCTTGGCGAGCCCGAGGGCAGCGCCCAACGGCATGCCGAGCAGGAGGGCGATTGCGAGAGCGACGAGCGTGACCTGGAGCGTCAGGCCGACGATCTCGAACAGGTCCGCATCCATGCCCCACAGCAGTTGCAGGGCGTCTCCGAATGCACGTCCGAGTGTCTCCATCGGTCAGCTCAGATTCCGGTAGCCCCGCGCGACAGCAGTGGGATCACCGAGTTCTCCACGCCTCGGAATCGGGGTAGAAGAGCGGTTGGCCGTAGGCGCCAACCCCGTAGACCGAGATCTGTTCCTGTACCTCGACTGAGGTGATCCACATCACGAATTCGTTTGCGAGTTCGGCATTGATATTGCCCTTTTCAGGATTGACCGGGATCACGCCATACGGGTTCAGCAGCGCAGGGTCCACGTTCTCGTCGATGGACGCTCCTCCAATCATGACATCGAGCGCGGTGAGCGCGTCGCTCTGAGAGAGGTAGGTCCCGCGATCCGTCAGTGTGTAGGAGCCGGATTCATTCGCGAAGTTGAGCGTTGCCCCCATGCCTTGTCCGAGCGACTTGTACCACGCCGCGTTCGGATCTGGCTTGACCCCTGCAGCGTTCCAAAGGGAGAGTTCCTTCGAGTGGGTTCCGCTGTCGTCGCCCCGAGATGCGAACGCGGACTCGGTCGCGGCGATGACTGCCATGCCATCCGATGCGATCGGCGTCTCGACGATGGCAGCCGGATCATCGGTCGGACCGACGACGATGAAATCGTTGTACATGACGTCGTATCGTGCAGTGCCGTGGCCTTCTTCGACGAAGGCGTCCTCTCGCGACCTCGAGTGAACAAGGATGACGTCAGCATCACCGGCCTCACCCAAGGCAATGGCCTGACCCGTTCCCACGGCCACGACCTGGACGCTCGCGTTGTACCGCTCTTCGAACTCGGGGACGATGGCGTCGAGCAGACCGGAGTCGTTCGTGCTGGTGGTCGTCGCGAGGCTCAGGACCGCGGGCGGTGTGTCCGAGCATGCTCCTGTGATCAGGGCAAAGGCGAGAAGCACGAGTATCCACGAGCGCATGTCGAGTCCTTTTGGCGTTGTGACGATCGATCATAACGCAGCGCCGTCGGGACTCCGATCTTAGGTCAGGTGGGCTCCGGGGGGTCGTAGACGTCCTCGTAGATCTCGGCGATCGTGGCATCCGCCCGATCGCAGAATCTCCGCATGCGGTCGACGTGGAGCCGTCCTGCGTCTGTCAGGCGTGCGCCGCCGCCCCTTGAGCCACCGGTGGTGGTGTCGAGGAGCGGCTCGCCAAGACGCTCTTCCATCTCGTGGACCTTCTGCCAGGCGACCCGATACGGCACGCCCATCGCCTCGGCTCCCGCCGTGATCGAGCCCTGCTCTCCGATGGCGTCGAGGAGTTCCATCCGCCACCGAGAAGCTGCGACCTCACCGTCGATCTCGAACCAAACGTTGAAATGGGGCTCCACGGCAGCTCCGATGCGTTGCGCCAGCGCAGGCTAGCCGCGCGTGCCAGGCGCTCAGGAACGCGCCGGATCAGTCAGTTGCGAACTGAACCTGCAGCGTGACGGCGACCTGCTGCTGTCCGGCGGCGATCGACGTTTCGAAACTGCCGGCTTCATCTGCGGCGAATTCGCGGTAGACGGGACCCGGCTGAGCATTCGCGAACGATTCGCTGATCGTCACGGCATCACCCAATGTGGTCTCGGAGAGTTCCGCGAGTTGCTGAGCCTTTGCATACGCATCGTCCCAGGCGGCAGCCCGCGCAGCCGCGATGAGCTCCGTGTCGTCCTCGATCGAGAACGAGACGCCCGAGACTTGGATCTCGTTGCCAACCTCGGAAACCGTCGCGTCGATGACCGAACCGGCTGCGTCGATATCGCGAATCTTCGCAACCACGGTGTTGTCCACTCGGTAGCCGACGAGCTTGCGCTGATCACTTGAATAGTCGTATTCGGGGTTGATCGAGTAGTTCGCCGTCTGAATGTCGTCTGCAGCGATGCCGGAAGACGTGAGCGTCCCGATCAGTTCGTCCGCGAGGGCGGCGGCGTCGCCAACGGCCTGCTGGACCGTGGGACGCAATACCGAGACACCGAAGCGCATCTGCAACGTGTCCGGTGTCCCGTAGACCTCTCCGGTGCCGGACACGGCGATGCCGTTCGGCGCAGCACCCGCTTCTGAGTTCTCCACGGTCACGTTCGGCGCGCACGACACGACGAGAATCGATGCCATCGCGATCGCAACCACTGCCAACTTTCTCATGGTCACCTCCAAGTGAGTGTCTCTCTTTGACGATCGTAGAGTGCTGTGGGGTTCCCGCGGTGGCAGACACTCAGGAGTGCGATCCTCATCTGAGCTTCATGTCCCCCTCAGTTGAGACTCATGTTGATCGGTTTGCATTGGCCTCGAAGCAACGCAGGGAGAGTTCGTGACCGTGAAATCCATTTCCGCCTCCGCCGTGTTCCTCATCGTCGCAGCGAGTGTTGCCGTGATCGGGGTCACAGCCGCAGTCGGAGCCGCATCGAGCGACGAGGCGGCTGTCACGATCCTCACTGCTGGGTCGACTGAGTCGCCGAGCGTGAATCCGGCCGATACGGGTCTCAGCGGTGCCGAAGTCGACGGGATCCTCTTCATGAGGGAAGAAGAGAAGCTCGCCAGAGATGTGTATCTCGGTCTCGGCGACCTATGGGACCTGCGGATCTTCGACAACATCGCAGCATCCGAACAGCGCCACATGGACGCGATCCTTGGGCTGATCGAGACGTACGGCCTTGAAGATGCGCAGACGGCGGAGATGATCGGAGTCTTCGCAAACGATGACCTGCAAATCCTCTACGACGGTCTCATGACCATGGGGGCCGAATCGGTTGAAGCCGCGCTCGAGGTTGGAGCGACTGTCGAGGAAGTCGACATCGCGGACCTCGAGGAACACCTTGCCGGGACGACGACCGGCGAAATCACCACGGTCTATGAGAATCTGCTGCGCGGCTCGCGCAATCATCTCCGGGCCTTCGCGTCGCAGCTCGAAGCTGCCGGCATTGATCGCGAGGCAGCCGTGCTGGACACGGCGCTCTACGAGGCGATCGTGAGTTCTGAGACCGAGCAGGGGAACGCCGGCTCGGCCCAACACGATGGCAACGTTGAATCGGGATCCGGTGGGCACGGTGACGGCACGAGTGGCCAACGCGGACCCGGTCGCGGCCGGGGTCAGGGCCAAGGTGGTGGGCGCGGTCAGGGCGGCGGGGGATCATGGGGCAGCACCGGATGACCCCAGACGCGGGCACTCAGAGTGCCAGAGCGACGATTGCACCGACGGCGAACCCGACACCGGCAACCTGAACCGCGGTCGGGCGCTCGCGCAGGATGACGATGGCCGCTACCGCCGTGACGACGGGGTAGAGCGAGGACAGAACAGCGTTCACGCCGAGCGGCCCGGTCTGGATTGCGATTGCGATCGCGATGTTGGCCGCCATGTCGAGACCGCCGATGGCGGCGAGGAGGCCCAGATCGCGTCCTCCGGGAGGCGAGAGTGCCCTGGCGGCGAACGCGATGAGGAACGCAAGTGGTATCGACGCCGCTCTGGCGCCCACGAGCGGCCACAGGCCCGACTCGCTCGATGCTTGGCTGAGCGCAATGAAGAAGAGTCCGAAGAGCGTTCCGGCAACGACCGCCTGACCGACAATGCGCGGACCGGCGCTCCTCGTGCCCCGCTGCATCCCCACGAGGAGCACGGCCCCGACACCGAGACCGATACCGAGCCATTGGCGGCTCGTGAGCGTTGAGCCCTGGCCGAGGTCGAAGAGCACCGGAACGATGGCGGTCGTCGCCCCGGAGATCGGGGCGACGACCGACATCGTCCCTGCCGCGAGCGTCGCGTAGAGGATCATCAAGCCACCGAGGCCGGCGACGCCCGCAACGGCACCCCAGAGGATGTCGGCCGCGGTGACCTGGTCCGCCGGAACGACGAACAGGCCAACGATCAACAACGATGCACCGATGAGCATCGACCACGCCGTAACCGTCCACACGGCGATGCGTTTCGCGACGAATCCGCCGGTGAAATCGGCAAGACCGTAGAACGCGGCGGAAGCGACGGCGAGGAGCTGGCTCATGGAGTCCCGGATCGTACCGGTGGGCTCACCGCGGCGGTTCCCCCTGGGAGGGGCTCGGTCGTTCGATACCCGTCGCACGAGCGTCGGCCTTCGCCTACGGTTGTCGCATGCCCAATCGCCTCTCCGAATCAACGTCGCCGTACCTGCTGCAGCACCAAGAGAATCCAGTTGACTGGTGGGAGTGGGGGAGCGACGCCTTCGATGAAGCGCGCCGACGGGACGTGCCGGTCCTGCTGTCTGTCGGCTACTCGGCCTGCCACTGGTGCCATGTCATGGCTCACGAGTCATTTGAGGACGACGAGACCGCGCTGTTCCTCAACGAGAGGTTCGTCAGCATCAAGGTCGACCGGGAGGAACGGCCGGATGTCGACCGCGTCTACATGGACGCCGTCACCGCCACCACCGGGCATGGCGGTTGGCCGATGACCGTGTTCCTGACCCCGGACGCCAAGCCGTTCTACGCCGGAACCTACTTTCCGAAGGAGCGACGCCAGGGCATGCCATCGTTCCTCGAAGTGTGCGCGGCGATCGATGCCGCGTGGAATGAGCAACGCGACGACATGATCGGCCGGTCGGAGGAGATCACCCGGGTTCTCGGATCGCAATCGGCCGCATCGTCGATGCTGCCGTCTCGGGAGGCCCTCGAGACTGCGGTCGATGCCATCGCCTCGACCTTCGATGCGAGGTTCGGCGGCTTCGGTCGCTCGCCGAAGTTCCCGCAGGCATCGACCCTCGAATACCTGCTCCGATTCGCGGTGCTCCGCCCGGAGAGCGATCGAGCGGCGGCGGCGCTCTCGATGGTTGTGACGACCCTCGATCACCTTTCACGTGGCGGGATATACGACCATCTCGATGGAGGCTTTGCCCGGTACTCGGTCGACGAACGGTGGCTCGTGCCGCACTTCGAGAAGATGCTCTACGACAACGCCCTTCTCGCCCGTCTGTATGTGCGGGCGTGGCAGGTCACCGAGGAGCCGTGGATGCTGGAGACCGCGCGCCAAACGCTCGACTACCTCGCTCGCGACATGCTGGACCCGTCCGGAGGTCTCCACTCCGCAGAAGACGCAGACGCCGCCGGTGTGGAGGGTTCGTTCGCCGTCTGGACCTGGGATGAACTCGCAGATGTGCTCGGCGATGACCTCGAGCTTGCTCGGACGATCTACGGAGCCACTCCCGCCGGCAACTTCGAAGGGGCGAACATCCTTCACCGGCCGCAGCGGCTCTCGGATCTCGCTGCTGAATCGGACCGAGCCGAGGAGGCCCTGCTGGCGGCGCAAGGACGCATCAATGAGCGACTCCGAGAACGACGGAACGGTCGTGTCCGACCGGAGCGAGACGACAAGGTCGTCACCGCATGGAACGGCCTCGCCCTCCGGGCGTATGCCGAAGCAGGCGCCGTCCTCAGAAGCGAAGCGTATCTGGACATCGCGCGAGGGATTGCCGGCTTCATCACCGAGATTGCGATGAGAGACGGGCGGCTGTTGCGATCCTGGCGGCACGGCAGGAACGGGCCAATCGGCTTCTGCGACGACTACGCCGCGGCCGCCCTCGGCCTCTTCGCCCTCTATCAGGCAACCGGTGACGAACGCTGGTATCGGAGCGCCGAAGAACTGACGAGGATCATGGTGTCGCTGTTCTCAGATGAAGACGGAGGGTTCTTCGCCTCCGCTTCGGATGGTGAAGCGCTTATCGCCCGACTGAAGAACACGCACGACAACCCGACGCCGTCCGACAACGCCCTGGCCGCCGAGGCGATTGCCACGCTCGCGGCGTATACCGGCGACCCGGAGCTCGAGGGGGTGCTCGAGCGGACCGTCCGGTCGATCGGCCCGAGCCTGCCCGCTCAACCGTGGGCGCACGGCAGCCTGCTTGGCGTGTGGCTTGCCGCTCCCATGCGCGAGGTCGCCGTTGTTGGACCCGGTGCCGACCGACGGCCGCTCTTCGACGTCGTCTGGAACCGATTCCGCCCGGACACGGTCCTCGCCGTGGGTGATGGCACAAAGTCCGATGTGCCGCTCCTGGCTGACCGGTCCCCCGGAGCAACGGGCGCTCGCTCCTTCGTCTGCCGCAATTTCGTCTGTGACCTCCCGACGGACACACCTGCGGGACTGCGGAGTCAGCTCGGCGACGGCTGATCGGTGAGCACAGCCTCGACGATGGACACCCGTTGAGGGGCCGCGTCGAGAATCCTGAGAGCGAGACCGTCGAAGGCAAACACCTCTCCTGCGTTCGGGATGCGACCGGCAACGCCGATCACGAGGCCCCCCACCGTGAGCCAGTCACCGTCTGGGAGCGCCACGTCGGTTGCTGCCTCGAGATCTTCCACGTCCGCGGCTGCATCGACGCGCCACCGACCATGCCCCATCGGCCGGATGAGCGGCCGCAGATCTTCCCCTTCGTCGGAGACCCGCCCGACCAGTTCACCGACCACGTCTTCGATCGTGACGATCCCGGCAGTCCCTCCGTGCTCGTCGACGGCGAGCGCCAGGTGGATGCCAGCGGTCTGCATCTCCGAGAGCATTTCGACGACTCGTTTCGTCTCGGGGACGGCGAGCTCCCGCGTCGCAACCGACATCACGTTCGCGGTGGGGGAGCCGGTGATGGCTGCGGCCAGATCATGGAGTCGCACGACGCCGCGAATGTCGTCAAGGTCCTGACCGTAGATGGGGAGCCTGCGGTGACCGCTGTGGATCGCGATATCGAGCGCTTCGGCGATCGTGGCGTCGAGGTTGACGGCCACAACCTCCGTCCTGGGAGTGAGGATTTCCTCGACCGTCCGGTCTCCCATTTCGAACACTCGCTCCATCAGCTCCCGGTCCGTCTCATCGATCGAGCCTTCGACCGCGGCGTGGGAGGCCAACCGTCTGAGTTCGTCCTCGGTGACCGTGGTCGAGGCGGCGATGCCCGATCCCGGCGCCTGGAGGTCGGCGAACCACACGAGGACCGAGACCACCGGACGGAGCAACCATGCCAGGGCGGCGAGGAGCGGCGTCATCGCCCGGGCCACCTGATCGGGATGGCGAACGGCGTACGTCTTCGGGATCGCTTCGGCGTAGACGAACAGGACCACCGTCAACGCGATCGAAGCAATGGTCACGCCGAGGTTCCCGAAGTGGCGTCCGGAGAGCATTCCGGTGACCGTCGCGGCTCCGATCTGGACGAGGAGCACGACCAGCAGAACCGTATTGAGGACTCTCGGCAGGTCGTCGAGGAGTTGGAGAAGCCGGGCCGAGCGTCGATCTCCTTCGGTGGCGGCGACTTCGACGCGTACCCGCTGGACCCTCAGCAAAGCGGCTTCGGAAGCGCCGAGCACGAATGCCGCGATCAGGAGCCCTGCGAGAACCAGCACCAGTGCAAGATCGGTTCCATCCATGCCCTAAGTCTCGCGCATTCTGTCAACCAGGTCGCCGCGATCGGATCTGCCCTGCTCGCTGCCGCTCCATTTCTCCTGGTCAGGTGAAGGTGGCGTCTGCCCTCCGGGCCGGTTGCGGAGGAGCCTCTCGGGTTGGTGGAGACCGAGAGACTCCCTGCGTCGCCCTGAGGGGGAGGAATCTGATGGGCGACTCCAAACACCGTCTTGCTGCCCCGGGCACCTAGCATCCGGATTCAACCTCAGGAGTCCCTCCCTTCATGACCACTCTCGGTGCGCGCTCGCTCACGAAAGCGATCAGGCCAGTCGGCATTGTCGTCGCCGTCGTCGCACTGGTCTTGCCCTGGTTCGTTGACTTCCCGGGCCTCAGCGACGTCGGCTCCCGGATGTTCGGAGTCTTCCTCATGGCCATCGTGCTATGGGTGACCGAGGCGATCCCGTTGCACGCAACGGCTGCACTGATCGTGCTGCTCGAGATCCTGTTGATCAGCGACAAGGCGTTCGGGAGCGAATCGATTCCGGATGCGCCGTCCTATTCCACTTTCTTCGCCGCGTTCGCGAGTCCGGTGATCATGCTGTTCCTCGGCGGTTTCTTCCTCGCAGAGACTGCTGCGAAATTCGACTTCGACAAGTACCTCGCGAAAGTCATGCTGCGGCCGTTCGGAACCTCGCCGAAGCTGATCATGCTCGGCCTCATGATGATCACGGCGGGACTCTCGATGTTCATGTCGAACACGGCCACCACCGCAACGCTGATGGCGGTTGTGATCCCTGTAGTTGCCGGGCTTCCGGCGGGGGACCGGTTGAAGACCGGCCTGGCACTCTCGATTCCGATCGCGGCCAACATCGGCGGTATGGGTACCCCCGTTGGCACCCCGCCAAACGCCATCGCGGTGGGATCCCTTGCCGATGCCGGCTACAACGTCAGCTTCCTGCAATGGATGATCGTCTCGGTGCCGATCATGCTCGTTCTGCTCTTCGGCGCGTGGTGGCTCCTCGGCCGCTTCTACCGCGGGGATTCCGACCGGATCGATATCGACATCGACGCCACGTTCGATCGATCCAGGCCGGCGATGATCTTCTATGTGACCTTTGCCGCCACCGTCCTGCTCTGGCTCACCGAACCCATCCATGGGATCAGCTCCAGCATTGTGGGATTCCTGCCGGTCGTAATCCTCCTCGCGACCCGGGTCTTCACAACGCGCGACATGCAGCACATCCAATGGAACGTCCTCTGGCTCGTCGCCGGCGGTATTGCTCTCGGAATCGGGGTCGGGACCTCCGGACTGGATGACTGGCTCGTCGGCCGAATCAACTGGGATGTGATCGATCCCGCCATGATCATCGTCGTACTCGCAATGATCGCCGTTGCCCTCAGCACCGTGATATCGAACAGCGCCGCCACCAACCTGCTCATGCCGATCGGGCTGAGCCTTGCCATCTCGGGAGGTCTCGGGCTGAGTCCGGTCCTGGTCGCGTTCTTCATAGCGATCGCCGCTTCGTCGGCGATGGCGCTCCCGGTCAGCACGCCACCGAACGCCATCGCGTACAGCACCGGCGCGGTGACCACGAAGAACATGGCGTCGATCGGCATCGCCGTCGGCGCCGCATCCCTCGTCCTGTTCTTCCTGATCGCACCGACCATCTGGAGCATCCTGGGGGTGTCATGACAGGCGACGCAGCGGAGACATTCATCACCGACCGGTCCCTCTCCGATGAGCGGGTCGAGGAAGCACTGATCGCCGAGATCGACCGGGTGCTCGGCCGTCCGGAGCGGCGGTCGTTCGCACCGGGAGAACGGATCGTTCAGGCGGATCGAGAACTCACCGAGATCATCATCATCGCCGACGGCAAGGTGCGGCTCTCACGAACCGAGGACGGCGAGCGCAAGACCTTCCACATTCGGACCGCCGGGCGCATCATCGGCCTCATCGCCCTGACCCTTGGGACCTCGGCGTTCTTCGATGTCATTGCGGAGACCGAAGTCACCGCAATCCCCGTCTCCTACGCGGATCTCAACCGAGCCTTGACCTCGAGCCCGCCGCTCGCCGGTCACTTCACCACCGTGCTGCTCCGGTCCTTCGCACGCAGGGCCGTCCGTGCCGTCGAGCAGCACAACGAAATCGACGACTTGAACTCGACGCTCGAATCAGAACGCGATCGGCTGCGTGAGACACTCAGGGAACTCGCAGCCACGCAGACACACCTCGTCGAGTCGGAGAAGTTGGCAACGCTCGGTGAACTCGCTGCCGGCATCGGACACGAACTGAACAACCCGGTCGCCGCCATCGTGCGGGCTGTGGACTTCCTCGAGGAGGACGTGGAGAGCCTCCTGGCGGAGCGGCACGGTGAGGATGGATCCGCCGAGTACCTCCATGCGGGGATCGACAGCCGACCCCTGCCGACGGCCGAGGAACGTCGGAGGCGCGGTGAACTCGAGAAGTCCGGTCTGAGCTCGGGGATCGCCCGCAGACTCGTCAAGGTCGGCGTTGCATCGCCTGAGGAGTACCAGGAACGTTTCGGCGGACTCGATGGCGATGACGTGGCCGCTCAGCTCGACGACATCGAACGGTTCTATGACCTCGGTCTCGCACTCCGCAACATCGGCTCATCGGCCGGCCGAATCGCTGATCTCGTTGGCAGCCTGCGCACGTATGCCCGCTCGGGCCAGGAGCTCAGCACGGACATCGACCTCAATCACGGCCTGGAGGACACGCTCGTTCTTCTCGGACACCGATCTCACGGGGTCGCCGTTGAACGCGACTACGGAGCGTTGCCACCCATCGAGGGCTATCCGGGCAAGCTCAACCAGGTCTGGACGAACCTGATCGTCAATGCCCTCCAGGCGCTCGATGGGTCAGGATCGTTGACGATAAGGACCGATTCCCCCGAGAGCGGGCATGTCCGTGTCCAGGTGATCGACTCCGGTCCGGGCATCGCCGCCGAGCACCTCGCGAAGGTATTCGACCTCCGATTCACGACCCGGGAGGGCCGCGTCGAGTTCGGCCTCGGCCTCGGTCTTCGCATCTGTCAGGACATCGTCGCGCAACATGACGGGACGATCGAAGTTGAATCAGAACCAGGTCGGACGTGCTTCACGGTGGTTCTCCCAACAACACAACCCGAACATTCCGGAGGAGTGACATGACCGAACTCGCGATCCTCATCGTCGAGGATGAGCCCGAGGTACGCGACGCGTTGATTCGTGACATCGAACCCTTCGAAGGACAGTTCCGAATCGAGGCGGCCGAAGACGTGGACGACGCCCACGCGGCGTTGCAGAGCCTCAACGACGCGGGACAGCGGGTAGCCCTCGTCCTCTGTGACCACCTGCTCCCCGGCGTTCACGGGGTGGACTTCCTCATCGAACTCAACGAGGACAAGGCGACGAACCCGGCCCGAAAGGTTCTCGTCACCGGCCAGGCCGGGCTTGAAGACACGATTCGCGCGGTCAACGATGCCGACCTCGATCACTACATCGCAAAACCGTGGGAAGAAGCTGATCTCCAAGACATCGTCCGTGAACAACTCACGGAGTACGTATCGAGATGGGTCGACGACCTGCTGCCGTATGTCCCGATCCTCAACGGCGCAAAGCTGATGTCCATCATCGCCGCACGAGGCTACGACCGGTAGAAGTTCGCCAGTCGCCAGACACCAGCCCGAAAGCCCCGGACCTATTCGCATCACGCTGTGCTTTGTTCGCGTCCTGACTGGACGCCGGGGACTGGCGACTGGCGTCGGACCTCACCCCTCTGCGGTGAGGTCAGGCAGCGTTCCCTTCGCAATGTGTTCGAAGATGAGGGCGGTCTCGATGTGGTCGACTTCTCTCATCGTGGTGAAGCCACTCACCGCCAGATCTCGCAAGTGGTTCGCGTCGCGGACGACGACGTGGGCGAGGAAGTCGTTTGGTCCCGTGACATGGGAGATGCTGATCACCTCCGGCATCGAAGCGGCGTGCTGTCGGAAGGCATCGACCTCTTCGGCCGCGTGGCGGCGGAGGCGGACGGCGATCATGGCTTGAAGACCGATACCGAGCGCGCTGGGTTCGACTTTCGCGTGGAACCCCGTGAAGACCCCGTCGGTTTCGAGACGGCGCATTCGCTCTGAGCATGTCGATGGTGCGATCCCTGCTCGGGCGGCGAGTTCCTTGTTGGAGAGCCGCGCATTCTGCTGAAGGATGGCGATGATGGCGTGATCCGTGCGGTCGAGCGTTGACATTTCAGCCTTTCGACGAATTCTCTTCGGCCTCACTGGTCAGGAAGGGAAGGATACCCCACAATGGGGTCACAGATAGGCGGTCCGTACGGGGAATCCCTCGTATCGACGTACAGCGCACGGAAGGAAGACACGGTGCGGGACGAGTACGACGACACGATTGCGGGGCGGAAACTCTCGCCCGAGACGCTGATGATGAGCTACGGCTACCGACCAGAGTGGTCGGAAGGTGCCATCAAGAGTCCGATCTTCCAGACCTCGACGTTCGTGTTCGAATCGGCGGCTGAAGGGAAACGCTTCTTCGCCCTCGCCGAGGGGTCGGTTGACGCCGAACCGGGGGAGAAGCTGGGCCTCATCTACAGCCGCCTCAACAATCCAGATCTCGAGATCCTCGAGAATCGCCTCGCCCTGTGGGACGGAGCGGAACGGGGCCTCGTATTCGCTTCCGGCATGGCGGCGATCACCACGACCATCCTTGCGTTTGTCCGGCCGGGAGATGTGCTGTTGCACACGGCGCCGGTCTATGGAGGTACCGATCACTTTGTGCGGGACCTCTTGCCAGAGTTCGGAATCCGCTCCATCGAGTGGGAGCCGGGGATGTCGGAAGCCGATGTCGACGCACTCCTTGATGCCGCGCTCGATGGCCGTCGTCTCGGTGCGATCCTCATGGAGACACCGGCCAACCCGACGAACGACCTCTTCAGCATCGCGATGGCGCGTCGCCTCGCGGACCGCCACGCCACCCCCGGTGACCACGTTCCGGTGGCCGTCGACAACACGTTCCTCGGCCCGCTCTGGCAGCACCCGCTCCGCCACGGTGCAGACCTCGTCATCTACTCGGCGACCAAATACATCGGCGGCCACTCCGATCTCATCGCCGGTGCCGTCTTGGGGAACGCACCGCAGATGGGCAAGGTCGCCGGCATGCGGACCGTGCTCGGCAGCATGGCCACGCCGATGAACTCCTGGTTGATGATGCGAAGTCTCGAGACCCTCGACCTCCGAATGCGGCGAGAGACCGCATCAGCCGAGACGATCGCAGCGTTCCTTGTGACACACCCCAAGGTGGTCGACGTCAACTACCTCGGGTTGTTGCGAGAGGGCGACCCCGGCTACGACATCTACCAGGAGCAGGCAGAAGGCCCGGGAGCGATGATCTCGTTCTGGATCGACGGCGGCGAGGAAGAGGCGTTCCGCTTCATCGACGCACTGAGCCTCATCCATATCGCTGTCAGCCTCGGGAGCACCGAGACGCTGGTCGAGCATCCGGCCACGATGACGCACAGCGGGGTTGATGCCGACGAGAAGAAGAAGCTGCGGGTGAACGGCTCACTCGTGCGCTTCTCGATCGGCGTCGAGAACCCCGACGATCTGATCCACGACATTTCAAACGCGCTCGACGCGATCTGACGAAAGGACAGGCAATGACGCGAAGCTGGGCCGAGCCTTGGAAGATCAAGATGGTCGAGCCCATCACGATGACGACGCGCGACGATCGTGAACGGGCCATCCACGAAGCCGGGTTCAACACGTTCCTCCTCAAATCGGCCGACGTGTACATCGACCTCCTCACGGACTCCGGCACGTCCGCAATGTCCGACCGGCAATGGTCGGCCATGATGATCGGCGACGAGTCGTACGCCGGCGCTGACAGCTTCTACCGCCTCGTCGACGCGGTGTACGACGTGTACGGGTACGAGGAACTCATCCCAACCCACCAGGGGAGAGGCGCCGAGCACCTGCTCAGCCAGATCCTGATCAAGCCGGGCGACGTGATCCCCGGCAACATGTACTTCACGACGACGCGATTCCATCAGGAATACGCCGGCGGTCTGTTCGTGGACGTGATCATCGACGAAGCACACGACCCGGCGAGCGAGTTCCCGTTCAAGGGGAATGTCGATCTTGACAAACTCCGGGCGGTCGTCGACGAGTACGGGGCCGACCGAATTCCCTACGTCTCGTTTGAGACCAACGTGAACATGGCCGGCGGGCAACCGGCCTCGATGGCGAACATTCGCGAGGTCTACGAGTACTGCCGCGCCAACGACATCCGCGTCATGCTCGATGCCACTCGGGCGCTTGAGAACGCCTACTTCATCCAGCAGCGAGAAGCGGGCTACGCCGATCGGTCGGTCGCCGAGATCGTGCGCGAGATCGCGTCCTATTCCGATGGCGCCACGGTGTCGTCCAAGAAGGACAACCTCGTCAACATCGGAGGCTTCCTCGCACTCCGGGATCCCGACCTCGCCCGCCAGGCTCGGGCGCTCCTCGTCGCCTTCGAAGGGCTCCACACCTACGGTGGCATGTCCGGTCGCGATATGGAGGCGCTGGCAGAGGGCATCCGAGAGATGGTGGCTACCGACGATCACGTGCGGGCCCGCGTCGGCCAGGTCGAGTACCTCGGCGAGAAGCTCATCGCCTCCGGCATCCCGGTGATCCGGCCGATCGGCGGTCACGGAGTATTCCTCAACGCGAGCGCGATCCTCAGCCACATGCCCCAGGGTCACTTCCCGGCCCAGGCGCTCACCGCAGCGATCTACCGGGATTCCGGGGTGCGTGGCATGGAGCGGGGCGCTGTGTCTGCCGGGCGGGACCCCGAGACGGGGGAGAACCGGTACCCGAATCTCGAACTGGTCCGGCTCACGATTCCTCGCCGGGTGTACACCCAATCGCACATGGATGTGACCGCGGAATCAGTCGTCGAAGTCTGCAAACACCCCGAGGACGTCACCGGCCTCCGCTTCACCTATGAACCTGACTCCTTGCGGTTCTTCCAGGCCAGGTTCGAAGAGATCGACGAGCGCGTTCTCCTTCGCTCTCGACCGACGTCTTCGACCGGCCCCGTTCATGATGGGGAGGCTGAGCAGGATGAGTGGACCGATGACGATGCCGACGATGCCGATGATGTTGACGGCGAGGCGATTCCGTAGGGGAGGCGGCTCTATCGAGAACTGGCTTGACGGTTGCCGCCTTCCGCGGCCGCTTCAAACCCCGCCAACGCGGTCAGCACAGCGGCGACCGCCAGCACGATCGATGCGATCGACTCGAGGCGCGAGTTGAAGTTGGATGCGGACGCAAGCGAAGGGCTCTCAGATTCCGACATGCTGGAGTTCCTACCTGCCGAACGGATCAGTTGCTAGGCGGGAACGTGATCCACGATGTGACGCTCGAGAATCTCCCAGGTCGACGGGTGAGCAAGTTCGTCACGCATCGAGCGGAGTGTTGCGAGGAAGGAGGGAACGGCGGCTTCGACCGACATCGGATTCGGGCGGGAGATCTCGAGGACGCGCTCATCCGGTCGCAACACCAGCACATCAGTCTCGGGCCACTGTCGCTTCAGGCGTGCCATCTCGGAGGCGAGAGCCGTGCGGCCGGCCCGGTCGAGGAGGTCTTCATAGAACCGTCCACCAAGGCGGGTATCGGTCGCAGCCATTGGTGCGACGACGATGACAAGATCGAGTGGCTCGGGATTCGCGAGCAGGAGGTCAACGCTGGTCCCGGACGCTACGCCGCCGTCGGCATACGTGCGGCCGTCAATCGTCACGGGTTCATAGACGAACGGCACGGCGCTCGAGGCAGCGACTGCCTGTTTGAGCGAAACGACCGGTGCGGCTTCGGTGCCGAACGGCACGCGGGTCCTGCTGTCCAGGTCGTAGGCCACGATGACGGTTGGGAGTTCCGGCCAGCCGTCGGCAAGGTCGCCGAGGCTCTTCTCGACCCAGCCGACGAGAGCGTCGGTGGAATAGATGCCGGGGCTGCCGAGCACGACACCGAGGCCGGGGCGCGTGATGCTCGGTACCAGTCCTTGCTTAACCCATCGCAGGAGTCCGCGCGGCCGGATCCGCTGGTAGACGTTGCCGGAGAGCCATTCGACGACCTCGTCGTCGTGTCGAGATTCTCCGACCATCGTGTCGAGGTTGAGAGCCCCGCCTCGCACGAGTGCAGCGATGAACGAGCCGGAGGATGTGCCGATCACGACATCGGCGCTCGTGGCATTCCATCCGGTCGCCATCTGCAGAGCAAAGAGCGTGCCGAAGTGATACGAGGCGCCCGTGATTCCACCACCACCGAGGACGAGACCTACCGAACTCATGCGCAGAGGATACGACGTTCGCCGCGACGTCCATGCGACCGTATCGTGGCGTCATGCAACCGACCCGTCCAGACGCAGCGGCGATCGACCGATTCCTCGAGGAGGTCGCAGAGGTCGATGGCCATCCACCGCTCTCGGGCAACAAACTCGCCATGATCGACGCCGGGTCGGACCGGGTGGGTGTTTGGCGAGACAGCGAGGGCATCTGTGTCGTTGGCGTCGCAGCCCACCACATCGGCGATGACCATTGGGCGGTGGAAGCGGCTCTGGCACCGCGGCGGAGGGGTTCAGCGGGGGAGGAGGCGGCGATCAGGAACTCGGCGGCCCTTGTGCCCGACGGCGAACACCACACCCTGTGGGCGTTCCGCAGCCGGCAGATCGAGGCAGCGAACAGACTTGGGTACGTCGAGGCCAGGAGCGTCCTGCGCATGTCCGCGCCGATGGCGGATGTCGCCCGGGTTCGCTCTTCTGGAATCTCGATTGTGCCGATGACGGAAGCGGACGTCGATGCGATCGTTGCGATCAACAACAGGGCGTTCGCCGACCATCCCGAGCAGGCCTCCATGACGCGCGAGTCGTTCGGTGTGCTGTCCAGATCCACATGGTTCGACCCCGACGGCGTCGCGGTGGCTCGGAGAGGCGGCGTCGTCGGATTCTGTGTCACCAAGGCGGAGGGGAGCGGTGTCGGCGAGGTGTATCTGCTGGCCGTCGACCCGAACTCCGCGGGGTGTGGCTACGGAGCGATGCTTGCAAGTGCTGGGTTCGAATGGCTTGCACGCCGTGGTGCCACGACCGCATCGGTGTGGGTTGACAGCACCAACCAGGGCGCGATCCGTGTGTACCGCAGGCTCGGACTTGCGGAGGACTTCCGGAATCGGGAGATGACTCCCGCTACCGCCTGAACGCCGCTGCCGGCACTATCCGAATGGCTGTCCGCAAGCGGAACAGCCTGCATCGTCTTCACGGGTCTGGGCGAGGCACCATGGGCACGGAAGATCCGCAACCGCTTCTTCCCTACTGAAGACGGGTTGGACTTCCATGACCGGCGTCGCCGTTGACGTGCGGGACGATGTCCCGACGGCGACAAAGGCAACAGCGATGAACACCGACGCGATCGCAATCTCAAACATCTGAGTCTCCTGGCTCCTACGACGACTCGATGTTATGACCAGAGCGCGAAATCTCCCGGTATTTCGAACGGAACGCGGGCGCAGCAACGCTCCTACGGGTTGGCGATCTCCCCTGCCTGTCGGAGCGCGGCGACCGTCGGTGCGTAGGCGCCGACGCCGTGGTCGGACATCCGCTGCTCGGCTTCGTACACCAGACGCATCGCCGCGTGGTAGACGATCCACCGATTGAGTTGGATCGGACTCAGAATTCGCCCGTAGCCCTGTTGCAGGGCCTCAGCTGCGAGCGGCCCGGATTGGGACCCAACCAGCCAGGTCGCCTTGGAGAGATCCCACTCCGGTGGCGCGAGCGTGGCCCATTCCCAGTCGATCAGCGTCATCTCGCCGTCGTCGTCGACGACGAAGTGATCCGGTGTCGGATCGGTGTGGGCGGGCAGCGGGTCCGAGGCCTCGGGTGGCGGCACGGCTGCGACATCCGCGTACAGTTCGGCGTCGATGCCAACCCGTCCGCGGTAGCGAGCGAGCCGACGCATGGTCGAGGCATGATCCACGTCGACCCACTCAGCGTCCATGCCGCGCGACAGATTCGAGATGTGGCTCGGGTCCGATGCGTGCAGCGTCTGGAGAATTGCCCCTGCACGTTTGGCCGCGTCCGGGCCGCCGGGCAGCGACGCGAGGCTCCATTGTCCCGGATCCTTGAAGAGAGCCCAGGACTCGTCCTCCGTCCCGACGCCGTCGATCTTGACGGGGATGCCGGGACGGCCTCGCAACGCTTCGAGCGCGTGGGTCTCGCGACGCTCACGAGCCGGCGTGCCGTAGACCTTGAGGAGCACGCTCCCGTTGTCGCGCCAGATGCGAAACAGATGGTTCGTTGCGAGCGCCTTGGTCGGACGGGTGAGATCCTGGAAGTGATCTCCAGCTGCGATGCGCTCGGCGAGTCGGTAAGCGTCGATGATTCCTCCATTCCTGGTGGCCCCATTGTGTCATGGTCCGCATCTTCGTGCGAAGGCGGTAGCCTTGCCTCTCCCGATTCCAGCGAGCGTTCCTCATGGCTATCCAACTCACCCTGCCCGACGGCTCCGAGCGGTCCTTCGAGGACGGCACCACCGGGTATGACATCGCCAACTCCATCGGCACCGGTCTGGCTCGCGCCGCGGTCGCCGTGTCGGTCAATGGAGAGACGCTTGATCTCGGTCGACCGATCGATCAGAACGGGGCGTTTTCGGTGATCACCGAGAACACGGAAGAGGGTCGCGCCGTTCTCCGCCACTCTGCGGCGCACGTCATGGCACAGGCCGTGCTCGACCTCTACCCGGGTGCCACGTTTGCGATTGGCCCGCCGATCACAGACGGCTTCTACTACGACTTCGATATCGGCCGACCCTTCACTCCTGAGGATCTGGAACGGATCGAGGACCGCATGGCCGAGATCATCGAGATGAACCAGAGCTTCGAGCGTGAATACCTCTCGATCGAGGACGCTCTCAAGATGTTCGCGGACCAGCCTTTCAAGTCAGAGATCATCCGGGGTGTCGACGAAGCCGAGGGTGCCGGTGCGAGCGAGGTCTCGATCTACCGGAACGATGCTTTCGTCGACCTCTGTCGGGGTCCGCATGTCACCTCCACCGGGCGGCTGAAGGCGGTCAAGCTGATGCGAACCTCTGGGGCGTATTGGCGAGGCGACGAGAAGAACCCTCAGCTTCAGCGGATCTACGGAACCGCCTGGGAGGATCGCAAGGCCCTCCGGAAGTACCTCAACCGCCTCGAAGAGGCGGAGAAGCGCGACCATCGCCGCCTTGGTGTCGAACTCGATCTCTACTCGTTCCCGTCGGACCTCGGGAGCGGACTCGCCGTCTGGCATCCGAAGGGTGGGCTGCTCCGCAAGGAAGTCGAGGACTACAGCCGCAGAACTCACCTCGCGCACGGATACGAGTACGTGGTGTCGCCGCACGTAGCGAAGGCAGACCTCTGGAAGACCAGCGGCCATCTGCAGTTCTACGCCGAGGGCATGTATCCGGCGATGGAACTCGACGGAGACCAGCAGTACTACGTCAAGCCGATGAACTGCCCGTTCCACATCCTCATCTACAAGTCGAGGAGTCGGAGCTACCGGGAACTGCCGCTGCGTCTGTTCGAACTCGGAACCGTCTACCGCTACGAACGATCGGGTGTCCTGCACGGACTCCTGCGCGCTCGCGGATTCACCCAGGACGACAGCCACATCTTCACCACCGTCGAACAGATGGGCGAGGAACTCCAGAGCCTCCTGGACTTCGTCCTTATGGTGCTGCGTGACTTCGGGTTCGACGAGTTCGAAGCCGACCTGTCCACTCGCGATCCCGAGAAGTCGATCGGCTCCGACGAACTGTGGGAACTCGCAGAGGCCTCCCTCGCCAAGGCGCTCGAGACCGCCGGTCTTCCCTATCAGATCGCTCACGGCGAGGGATCGTTCTACGGGCCGAAGATCGACATCCACGTCAAGGACGCAATCGGGAGACGGTGGCAACTGTCCACCCTCCAGTTGGACTTCGCGCAGCCAGAGAACTTCAACCTCACGTTCGCCTCATCCGGCAATGTGCGGGAGCGGCCGGTGATGATCCACCGGGCGCTCCTCGGGTCGGTCGAGCGGTTCATCGGCGTGCTCGTAGAGCACTACGCCGGTGCCTTCCCTGCCTGGCTTTCGCCGGTGCAGGCCGCAGTCATCCCCGTGGCGGACCGGCACGCGGATTACGCCTTCGAGGTAGCCGACGCGCTCAAGAAGCACGGAGTCCGGGTCGACGTCGACGCAGCCGACGAGACCGTCGGGGAGAAGATCCGTCGCGCCATCACTCAGAAGGTGCCGGCAGTCCTCGTTGTCGGTGACAAGGACGTGCAAGACGGCACGGTAGGGCTTCGACTCCGCGAAGATACCGGGGAGCAGCGAGGGCTGCCGCTTGATGACGTCGTCACCGATCTCGTCGAACGCTGCGCTCCGCCGCGCTAAATCTGATCGCTCGGTGACCAATCCGGTCGCCGGTCTTCAACCAAAGGGAAAGTCATTGTGACAAGTTTCGTGAATGGTCTCGCCTGGATTGTCCGTCGCGCGCCGTGGGCGGTCATCATCATCACGATCGTGGTGTCCCTCATCCTCGGCGTGTTCTCCGGGCAGTTCACGCCGTCGGAGGACATGAACGAGAGCTTCGCTCCGGATGCTCCCGAACTCGCCGCGTCGGAGACGATCACGGATCGGTTCGGGGCCGAGACGACCCAGAGTGTGATGCAGGTCATCATCGGGTCGGAGGGCGGAGACGTGATCACGCTCGACGGTCTTGCCGTGACGAATGCTGTGCGAGAAGCCATCGTCTCGGGGCCCATGGCGCCCTACCTCGTGATGTCTCCCGAGCAGCCGCCCGTTGTCACCTTCCTGAGCCCGGTCGAGCAGGCGATCGCCCTCGGTGCCCCCGTACCGACGACCGACGAAGAGCTGAAGGGGCTCTACGCGATGGCGTACGAGCAGGCGCCGATCGAGCAGCGGGGATTCGTCGACGCGCTTCTGCCATCAACTGCGGATAGAGCGAGCGTCTCGTCCCCGAGCGGTCTGGTGCTGTCGTTCTCGGTCGCTGATTTCGAAGACCAGTCATACATCGACGCGTCGATCGGCACGGCCGATGCGATCGGTGCCCTATCGCTTCCGGCTGGCTACACCGCCGAGGCGTTCTCTCTGGAGATCATCTTCGGCGGGACCGACGAGTTCCAGAGCGAGATCGGCCGCCTGTTCGCAAGTGCGGGCTTCATCATCCTGCTGGTCCTCACCACCGTGTTCCTTGTCCTGCCGAAGAAGAACAAGAACAAGATCATTGCCGGAGTCGGCATCGCAGCCATGCTCGGGGCGATCATCATGCTGGTGCTCCCGGGTCTCGCGAAGGCATATCCCGACTTCTTCCCGGCGAGCGCGGCGGATTGGGCGACCGGGACGCTTCTCATCGGAGCGCTCTCGGTGTTCGCTCTCGTGTTCGCCGTCTGGTCGTTCTCGACGGGTCGTCTGCGCAGAACCGTCGCCGACACGTTGATCACCATGGCCGGCATCGGGTTCGCCGTCTCGATCATGAACGGATTCGGCTACCTGATCTACGGGGAAGCCGGCCCGATGAGCCAGATTCTCCCGATCCTGTTGATCGGGCTCGGCGTCGACTACTCGATCCACGTGACGTCGCGCTACCGCGAGGATGTATCGGGGGGTGATTCCGTCCCGACGGCCGTCACCGTTGCTATCAGGACGGTGGGTGTTGCTCTCGTGCTCGCGACCATCACGACCGCAATCGGGTTCCTCACCAACCTGCTCAACGACATTCCGGCTCTTCGCGAGTTCGGCGTACTGGCCGCGATCGGAATCACCGCATCGTTCTTCATCATGCTCACGTTCGTTCCGGCCGTCCGCTTGCTGCTCGACACGAGGGGCGAGCGGAGAGGGACGCTGGACCGCGACGCACTCAGGGGCGGGGACGCTCGACTGTTGCCACGCCTTGCCGGCAAGACGTCCTGGTTGGCCAAGCACGCGGCAGTCCCGACGCTCGTTGTGGCCCTCGTTCTCGGCGTCCTCGGTGCCGTCGGGACCAGCCGGCTCGAGGCAAGTTTCAGCTTCATCGACTTCGTGCCGATCACCTCTCCGTATCGCGTGACGTTCGAGACACTGCTGGACGAGTACGGCGGCGGTTTCGGCGAGGAGACCCAGGTGCTGCTTGAAGGCGACGTGGCGACACCGGCAGCGTTCAACGGCATGGTGGATTCGACGACAAATCTGGGTTCAGTTGACAATGTCGTTCAATTCGGGGCACTCCCCGCTGCCGAATCCCCGGTGGCACTGGTCCTCCAGTTGGCAAACCCCGAGTCGCCCACATTCGATCCGACGGTTGCCCAAGCGGCCGGCGCCGCCGGGGTGACCGCGACGAGCCTGAAGGTATCCGAGAGTGCCGACGTTGAAGCCCTCTACGGCGCGCTGTTCACAGCCGATCCGACGGCGGCATCCGCGGTGATCCACGTTGACGACGCCGGCGCCTACTCGTCGGCGCTGTTCGTCGTCCAGACCCAGGCCGGAGAAGCGGCTGCCGGACAACTCCAGGACGATATGGAGGTTGCGTTCGAACCGATGGACACCGCGGGCGTGAGCGCGGTCGTGACGTCGACGGCAATCATCTCCGAGGTCATCATCAACACGCTGCAGACGTCTCAGCTCTCATCGCTGTTGTACACGCTGATCGCAGTGCTGATTCTGCTCGTCGGCTACTACTGGTACGAGGTCCGTCGCCCGATGCTCGGTGCGATCACCACGCTGCCGGTGGTGCTTGTGGTGCTGCTGTCCTTCGGGATCATGTGGGCCGCCGGAATTCCGTTCGGACCAATCACGGCAACCGTCGCTGCGCTCGCTGTCGGCATCGGCATCCCGTACATGGTGCACGTGACGCATCGCTACGAGGAAGACCGCATCCGCAACGACAACGAGAACGATGCGATCGAGTCGACCCTGACCCACACGGGCGGTGCCCTTGCGGGTTCTGCGATGACCACGATCTTCGGCTTCGGCATCCTGATGACGTCGACGACGATTCCGTTCCGCCAGTTCGGACTCGTCACGGCATACACGATCCTGCTGTCGCTCCTCGCAGCGATGCTGGTGTTGCCGTCGATGCTCGTGGTGTGGGATCGCTGGCACCGGAACCGCGGTGAAGCGACGCTCGATCCCGAATTGGTCGAGAAAGCCCTTGGAGAGACCCCCGCGTGAGCCAAGACCGTCGTTCGATCGAGATCCCGGCCGAGGTCGCGGCAACAGCCGCAATCCCCGAAGATCTCGACTCGAACGTCGTCGGCGAGTATCACGTCCCGAACACGAACCGCAGG
Organism: uncultured Actinomycetota bacterium; assembly: GCA_963836085.1. Taxonomy (GTDB): domain Bacteria; phylum Actinomycetota; class Acidimicrobiia; order Spongiisociales; family UBA5794; genus JAHEEL01. The sequence goes on along the minus strand of CAWIHT010000001.1, from coordinate 68,025 downwards.
CGGCGAGCAGCGTTCGCCTACTTCATCGGCGCTGCCGCAGCTGCGGGGTTGATCGCCCTTGACGCGCTTCCCGCTGCAATGCTGTGGACGGCTGTGGTCGTCCTTGTGGTGGTCGGTGGCTACCACCTCGTTGCCGGATGGAACCTCGAGGTGCGAGAAGGTGAAGCGCTCGAGATCGCGAACCGCACCGTCGCGTTCGCCGTCGGGCATGCGTCGGCGTCGCTCGGGTTCACCGGATGGCGAGCGCGGCCCGTGTGGAACGTCCTCGTGTTCAGCGCCGACGAGCCGCCGTCAGAACGGGGCCTTGTGCGCATCGACGGAATCGATGGGACCGTCGTCGATCAGTACAGCGAACCGGTGCCGGAACCGGAGCGGGTCACGGACACCGACTAGCTCCGGCGCCGACGCCTCTACCGCTCCGCGATCGGGAGGTAGGGCTTGTCGATCTCCCCGATGTAGATCTGACGGGGGCGCATGATGCGGGTCTCCGGGTCCTCCGTCATCTCCTTCCACTGCGCCATCCATCCGGGGACACGCCCGATCGCGAACAGCACGGTGAACATTCGGGTCGGGAACTTCAGAGCCCTGAAGATGAGGCCCGAGTAGAAGTCGACGTTCGGATAGAGCTTGCGTTCGGCGAAGTAGTCATCGTCCAAGGCCGCCTGCTCGAGTTCCTTCGCGACGTCCAGCAGCGGATCGGTGATGCCCATCTTCCCGAGGACCTCATCGGCGTAGCTGCGAAGGACGCGTGCGCGTGGGTCGTAGTTCTTGTAGACCCGGTGGCCGAACCCCATGAGACGGAACGGATCATTGGGATCCTTCGCTCGCTCGATCATGGACTTCGCCGATGCATTCGGGTCTTCGACGATCGCCCGCAGCATCTCGATCACTCGTTGGTTGGCGCCACCGTGGAGCGGGCCCCACAACGCGTCGATGCCTGCAGAGACCGACGCGAACAGATTCGCCTGACTTGAGCCGACGCCGCGGACGGTCGCGGTCGAACAGTTTTGTTCGTGGTCGGCGTGGAGGATCAGGAGGACGTTGAGCGCCTTCGCCAGAACCGGATCGATCTCTTCCTGCTGAACCGGGAGGTGGAACATCATGTGAATGAAGTTCTCGACGTACGCCAGATCGTTGCGTGGGTAGCAGTAGGGCATCCCGATCGACTTCTTGTACGCCCATGCCGCGATCGTCGGCATCTTCGCGATCAGTCGGAGGGCGCTCTCGTGGAACATGTCCTCGTCGGTCGGATCGTGAAATTCCTCGTAGAACGTCGAGATAGCATTCGTTGCCGACGACAAGATCGCCATCGGGTGAGCGCTCTTTGGGAAGGCGTCGAAGAACCGCTTCATCTCTTCGTTGAGCAACGTGTGATGGCGGACCGAATCCTCCCAGGAATCCAGTTCGGCTCTGGTCGGGAGCTTCTTGAAGAGAAGAAGGTATGCCACTTCGAGGAACGTCGCGTTCGCTGCGAGATCCTCGATCGAGTATCCGCGGTGCTGGAGCACCCCGTTGCTCCCGTCGATGTAGGTGATGGAAGAGCGGGCCCCCGCGGTGTTGGCGAAGCCGGGGTCGAACGTCACCGCGCCACTCGCGTTCCGGAACGTCGCGATGTTCACGCCCGCGTTGCCGATGGTCGGCTCGACGACGGGGAGTTCGAACTCGGTTCCGTCGAAACTCAATTGGGCGTGGCGGTCGGGCATCGTTTCACTTCCTTCTGTTCGCCGGCGGCACCGGGTGGCCATGAGCGTCGCTTGGGACGTACCATTGTACCGGCAGACGGCAGTCGAAGGAGCTGTGCTAGCTTCGCTGCGTCGAAAGGCACCAGATGATCGATCTCAAAGCGCGCAAGAAGGCAGCCCCAATCCTGCAACCGATCGCGCGCGTCCTGTCCAAGACCGGGGTGACACCAACGATGGTCACCGTGCTCGGTCTGGCGATCACCGTCGTTGGCGCGGCGCTCATTGCGAACGGCCTACTCTGGCAGGGTGGCATGACCGCAGCGTTCGGTGTGCTCCTCGATGCCCTCGACGGTCCGCTCGCCCGATACAAGGGGACCTCGTCTGACCGGGGAGCGTTCATCGACACGATGTCCGATCGTTTCGGTGAGGTCGCCGTGTGGGTTGGTCTCGGGGTCTATCTCCGGGATGACTCGGTTGGGTTGATTCTCTGTCTCGTTGCCATGGCGTTCTCACTGCTCATCCCGTACGTCCGTGCCAAGGCCGAGTCCTGGGGTGCAGAAGGTCGCGGTGGATGGATGGGCCGGGCCGAGCGTATGTTGCTCTGCCTCATCGGTGTCATCCTCGCCGGCTTCGGACTTGACGTCCTCGAGCCGATGCTGTGGATCTTCGTCGTGCTGACCGGGCTTACGGTGGTGCAGCGCACCCGCCGCACGCTGCAGCAATTGCCAGGGTGAAGGGTCTCCCGGGCTACCTCCTGTATCGGGCCCTCTCCGGGCTCTTCGGATTGCTCCCTGCGCGTGCCGTGCGAGGCACCGGGCGGGGCGTCGGATTCGGCCTATCGTTCGTCGCAGGCAAACGGATGGAACTGCTCCGCCGCCACATGCGTCGGGTCCTGGGCACTGAACCGACCGATGAGCAGGTCACAGATGCCGCTCGTGAGATGTTCGCCTCGTACGGGCGCTACTGGGCGGAAGTGTTCTGGTTCCGCCCGCGGCGTCGACGTTGGATGCTCGACAAGGCAACGACCACCGGACTCGATGACGTCTACGCCGCGCAACAGGCAGGACGCGGCGTGGTCTTGGTGTCACCGCACATGGGGAACTACGAGGTGGCTGGAGCCGTCGCCGAGGAGTTGAAACTCCGCGTCCTATCGGTAGCCGAGGATCTTCCGAACGCTCGGATCACCGACTGGTTCGTCAGGACGCGTGGCGCGTTCGGCATCGATATCCTCATCCACGGGCGTGGTTCGGTCATGGGCGGACTCGTCAACGCCCTCAATGGCGGGCAGGTGGTAGCTCTGGTGGCCGATCGCGATGTGAGCGGGCGAGGTGTGGAGGTTGAGTTCTTCGGTGAGATGACCACGATGCCGGCGGGGCCGTTCTCGCTGGTGGAGCTGACGGGATCCGCCCTCTTCCCGGTCGGCTGCTACTTCGACGGAGCCGGGTATCGCTTCGAGGTGCACCCCGAGCTGCCACTCCCGCACGCTGACGAGCGTTCAGAGCGAATCCGGCTCGGGACCCAGGCACTTGCAGAAGAGTTCGAAGCCATCATCCGGGAGAAGCCCACCGACTGGCACCTGTTCCAACCGAACTGGCCATCGGACGCGGTACTGCGGGAACCATCCGAATGAGAATCGGGCTCGTGTCGCCATACGATCTTGGCCGAGCCGGAGGAGTCCAGGACCAGGTCATCCGCCTCGCAGGATGGCTCGAGGACGCGGGCCACGCCCCGGTCATCGTCGGTCCGGGGACGGACGGCCCTGAGGGTGCCATCCTGCTCGGGCCCACGACGACCGTCACTGCGAACCGGGCACGAACGCCGATCCGTCTCGACCCCCGAGTGGGGCGAAGACTCGAGGCGGTGCTCGGGCCGGTCGACGTGCTTCACGTCCACGAACCGCTTATGCCGGCGGTATCGACGGCGGCCATGCGCCTCAAGGGTCCCGCCAAGGTTGCAACGTTTCACGCCGATCCGCCGACATGGGCGCGACGTCTCTATCGCTATGGACGATCGGGTGTGCGAGCCGTGCTCCGCGAAGCTTCGGTCGTCACGGTGACGAGTCCGATCTCCGGTAGTTCGATCGAGGGAATTGTTGACTACCGGATCGTGCCGAACGGCATCGACGTCGCGGACTACGAGACGGGGCCGAAGGATCCGAGGAACGTGGTCTTCCTCGGGCGGGATGACGAACGGAAGGGCCTCTCGGTGCTCCTTGCCGCATGGCCTGCTGTGCGCGCAGCCGTTCCGGATGCCCAGCTCACGGTGATGGGCGCCGACCGGGGCGACGCCGATGATGGCGTGGTCTACCTCGGTTGGGTCGACGAACCCACAAAGCGCGAGGCACTATCGACAGCGGCGGTGTTCTGCGCCCCGAACCTCGGAGGCGAGAGCTTCGGGATCACGCTCGCCGAGGCGATGGCCGCGGGGTGCGCGGTGGTTGCCTCATCGATTCCTGCGTTCGAGCATGTCGCAGGGCCGACCGCCCGCTTCTGTGGCCCTGGGGATGTCGAGTGCATCGCACGTGAACTCGTGGGTCTTCTCACCGATCGGGCCGTGGCACACCGTCTCGGTCGGGACGCTGCCGAGCGGGTTGTTCAGTTCGACGGGGCCACCGTCGCCGCACAGTTCGTATCGGCATACGAAGAGGCGATTGAGCGGCACGCCGGTCGCTGAGTCCCCGGTTCTACAGGGTCGTGCGTCGGTACACTTGAAGGATCGAAGACCGAGGAGAACACCGTGGACACGACATCGGAACGCGGCACGGACCGCGTCAAGCGCGGACTTGCCGAAATGCTCAAGGGCGGCGTCATCATGGACGTCGTCAACGCCGAGCAGGCCAAGATCGCTGAAGAGGCCGGTGCCGTCTCGGTGATGGCGTTGGAGCGGGTCCCCGCCGACATTCGGGCGCTCGGTGGCGTGGCCCGCATGGCCGACCCGGCGAAGGTGGAGGAGATCGTCAACGCGGTCTCGATTCCGGTGATGGCGAAGGCGCGCATCGGACACTTCGTCGAAGCACGGGTCCTTGAGTCCCTCGGCGTTGACTACATCGACGAGTCGGAAGTCCTCACGCCCGTTGACGAGTACCACGTCGACAAACGGGCGTTCACGGTTCCGTTCGTCAACGGGGCGAAGGATCTCGGGGAAGCGCTCCGCCGGATCGGCGAGGGCGCAGCCATGATTCGTACCAAGGGAGAGCCCGGCACCGGAAACGTCGTCGAGGCCGTCCGTCACATGCGGTTGATGACCAGTCAGATCCGCTGGCTCACGACTCTGGGAGCGGACGAGCTGATGAATGCGGCCAAGGATCTACGGGCTCCGATCGAGCTGGTGCGAGAGGTAGCCGAGACCGGGAAACTGCCCGTCGTCAACTTTGCGGCGGGTGGCATCGCCACTCCTTCCGATGCGGCGCTGATGATGCAACTCGGGTGTGACGGGATCTTCGTCGGTTCAGGCGTCTTCAAGTCGGATGACCCCGACGTGCGAGCGCGAGCGATCGTCGAAGCGACGACGTTCTACCAGGACGCGGCCAAGATCGCGGAAGTCTCCAAGAATCTCGGCGAAGCGATGGTCGGTATCAACATCGACACCATGGCAGCCGAAGACCGGATGCAAGACCGGGGCGACTGACGTGAGGATCGGTGTGCTCGCCCTGCAGGGCGACTTCCGTGAGCATCTGGCCGTCGTCGACCGGCTCGGCCACATAGGGGTCGAAGTCAGGACGCCGGAAGAGCTCGCGTCCGTCGAGGCGCTGATCATTCCCGGCGGTGAGTCGACCACGATCGGTCGCCTGGCAACGATCTACGGCCTGATCGATCCGATCCGGCAGCGGGTCGCAGACGGCATGCCCGTACTTGGCACCTGCGCCGGCATGATCTTCCTCGCGTCGGCAACGACCGGTCCGGTCCAACCCCAACTCGGGGTGCTCGATGTCGTCGTCGAGAGGAACGCCTTCGGCCGCCAGGTTGACTCGTTCGAAGCCGATCTGAATGTGTCCGGTCTCGACGCACCCATGCGTGCCGTCTTCATCCGGGCCCCGTGGATCGAGAAGGTCGGTGCCGACGTCGAGACGCTCGCTGCGGTCGAAGACCCGGGTGGTGGCGGAGCGCACCCCGTTGTGGTCCGGCAGGACCGTATCCTTGCCACATCATTCCATCCTGAGTTGACGGACGACGACCGTCTTCACACCATGTTGATCGATCTCGCCGAGGAGCGCTGATGGCCGGACATTCCAAGTGGGCAAACATCAAACACCGCAAGGGGCGTCAAGACGCCAAGCGGGGCAAGCTGTTCGCGAAGCTCATCAAAGGGATCGAGGCCGCCGCTCGCGCGGGCGGATCGGATCTGGACGGAAACCCCGCTCTCGTTACGGCGGTTCAGAAGGCGAAGGACGCGTCCGTACCCAAGGACAACATCGAACGAGCCATCGCGCGCGGCGCCGGTGACGACGGTGGAGTCGAGTACGAGGAGATCTGGTACGAGGGGTATGCGCCTGGGGGAGTAGCTCTCTATGTCGAGATCCTCACCGACAACCGCAACCGGGCTGCCGCGGAGGTCCGTTCGACCTTCACGAAGAATGGTGGAAGTCTCGGTGAGCCCGGCTCGGTGGCATATCTCTTCGAGCAGAAGGGGTATCTGCTGGTCAGCGGCGACGAGGACACCGTGATGATGGCAGCGCTCGACGGTGGCGCAGACGACGTCGAGGAATCAGACGATCAGTGGGAGATCACCTGTTCGCCCGGTGATCTCCCAGCGGTCCGCTCGGCGCTCGAGAATGAGGGCGTCACGATCGACCAGGGTGAGGTCAGTCAGATCGCGTCGGTCACCGTACCGGTCAACGAGACGACGGCGCCCAAGGTCTTGCGCTTGGTCGATGCGCTCGAGGATCTCGACGATGTCCAGGGCGTCCACGCCAACTTCGACATCCCGGACGACGTTCTCGCACGTCTCGAGTAGCGCCCGATACGAGCTGCCGGGGTCCTACCCGATCCCGCCAGTTGATTGGAGTCCCGGGAGCACTACCGGGTCCTGAAACTCCGGGTCTGCCGACGCGTAGATCTCCCGATACCGACGCTTCAAGAATCTCCGAATCCCGATCAATCCGGCACCGAGACCTGCTGCGATTGCCAACAGCGGCATCACGCGCAACCCCCTATCTACGCCATCATCACCCGGGCCGGCGGTCGTCGGGTGAAGGGTGCATCCCTCAGCACAACCCGAGCAACGGTGAGCATCCTTGGCCTCAGATGCCGACGACCGCTACGATGGAGAACATATGTTCGTATTGGGTATCGACCCGGGCCTCACTCGCACCGGATACGGGATCATCGAAGCGTCCGGGAGTACCGAGCGGGCGGTTGCCGCTGGCGTGATCCGCACCGACCCTGCACAGCCGCTCGGTCAACGGTTCGTCGAGCTCGCCCGTGACCTGCGAGAGATCGTGGCTGAATACGAGCCACAGGCTGCAGCCATCGAACAAGTCTTCGTGAACAACAATCTCCAGACGGCGATGTCCGTCGCCCGGGCGTCCGGGATCGCGCTGCTGGTCTTGTCGGAAGCCAAGCTCGAGACGGCCGAGTACACACCGTCCGCCGTCAAGATGGCTCTGACCGGATCGGGTGTGGCCGACAAACAGCAGATGCAGCGCGTTGTCGCGATGCGCCTGCACCTCCCGAACGCCCCCCGCCCTGCAGACGCCGCAGATGCGCTGGCTGTTGCCTTGTGCCACCTTCAGCACCGCACATTGAACGCGAGGGTCTCATGATTGGACGACTGCGCGGTAGCCTCGCTTCGGTTCACGGCGAGACCGTGATCGTTGACGTCGGCGGTGTCGGGTACGAAGTCGCGGTGACCAGTCGCACGTTCCTGGAACTTCCATCGCTCGGATCCGAGATTGTGCTCCATACCCACCTCCATGTGCGTGAAGACCAGATGGCACTTTTCGGATTCACGGCGGCGGATGACCGAAACCTCTTCCGCCTGCTGCTTGGAACCTCCGGAATCGGGCCGAGAGTCGGGCTGGCGATTCTCGCGACGATGTCGGCCGATGACTTGCGCCGCGTCGTGGCTACCGACGACGTTGCGGCACTCACGTCCGTACCCGGCATCGGCAAGCGCACCGCCCAGAAGCTCCTGCTCGAATTGCGTCCGAAGCTCGAGGTCCCGGACGGCGATCTCCAACTCTCAGGGCCGCTCTCCGAGGTTCGTTCTGCCCTTGAAGGCCTTGGCTACCAGCCCGACGAAATCAGCGTGGCGCTCCGCGAACTTCCACCGGATCTTCCCGTCGCAGAGATGCTGCGCGAATCGCTCCGTGTCCTCGGGAAGCGGGGTGAAGGATGAGAGACGAGGGTCTGCTCACCGCTGTTCCAACACCTGAGGACGTGGCGATCGAAGTCGGTCTGCGCCCCAGGAAGATGGACGAATTCGTGGGCCAGAGCGCCCTTAAGGAACGCTTGGCGATCCTGATTGAAGCGGCACGAGGCCGTGGCGAAGCGATCGACCATGTCCTCTTCTCCGGCCCTCCCGGTCTCGGCAAGACTTCACTTGCCGGCATCCTCGCCGAGGAGATGGATGCCCAGTTCCGTGGCACCTCCGGCCCCGCGCTCGATCGCCCGGGCGATCTGGCCGCGGTGATCACCAATCTCGAAGCCGGCGATGTCCTCTTCATCGACGAGATTCACCGTCTGCCCCGTCAGGTCGAGGAGATTCTGTATCCGGCCATGGAGGATTTCCAGCTTGACATCGTCGTCGGGAAGGGTCCGGCCGCCCGGTCGATCAAGATCGATCTGCCACCCTTCACGCTCGTTGGGGCGACCACTCGCGTTGGCCGGGTTGCTCCGCCGCTCCGGGATCGGTTCGGATACGTCGCCCGCATCGACTACTACGAACCAGATGACCTCGCCGCCATCCTCCACCGCTCGGCCGAGATTCTCGATGTCGACATTACGGAATCCGGGTCCGAGACGATCGCCAGGCGGAGCCGCGGCACACCCCGGGTCGCGAATCGTCTGCTCCGGCGAGTTCGCGACTACGCCTCAGTTCGCGCCGACGGGCACGTCGACGACGCGGTTGCCGATCGCGCCCTCGAAGTCTTCGAGGTCGACGCCATGGGCCTCGACAAGGTTGATCGTGCGATCCTCCACGCGATCGTCGACAAGTTCGGTGGCGGCCCGGTCGGACTCTCGACGCTCGCGATCGCCGTTGGCGAGGATCCTGAGACGGTCGAAGATGCCTACGAACCGTTCCTCCTCCTCGAAGGTTTCCTCCAGCGAACGCCGAGAGGCCGCATCGCGACCGACCGAGCGTACGAACACCTCGGGGTACGGCGAGAGGTTGTCTCAGAACCTCAAGGGACGTTGTTGGACTGAATGAGTCGACAGCTGCCAGCTGGAAGCTCCCACAGGCCCTATCTTCCCCATCCCATGGACGCGGCTTCCTTCGACTACGACCTTCCCGACGGCTCCATCGCGCAGGAGGCGATCGAGCCGCGCGACGCAGCGCGGCTGCTCGTTGCGAGGAACATGGAGGACCGGGAGTTCGCGGACCTGCCGCAGATTCTTGAACCCGGCGATTTGGTGGTGGTCAACAACACCAGGGTTCGTCCGGCCCGTATCCACGCCCTGAAGGACACCGGGGGACGGGTCGAACTGCTCCTTACGAAACGGATATCGGAGACCGAGTGGGAATCGATGGTTCGTCCTGCCAGACGGATCAGGGTGGGGACGAACCTCACCGCAGGTCCGCTGGAGATGACGGTTGCCACCGAACCCGATCGTGGGATCGTCACGCTCCACATTGAGTCAGACGAGTCGGTCGATGAGATCCTCGAGACACTCGGAGAGATACCGCTACCGCCATACTTCCACGGTGCCCTCGAAGACGACGAGCGGTACCAGACGATATTCGCCACGACGACCGGCTCGGCGGCGGCCCCGACGGCAGCGCTGCACTTCACGCCTGCGCTCGTCGAGGCGATAGGTGAGCGCGAGGTCGAGTTCGCCGAAGTCGACCTCGAGGTTGGCCTCGACACCTTCCGCCCGATGGACGACGGTCCCATCACGAACCACGCAATGCATCGGGAGCGCTACACCGTCCCACAGGCGACGGCCACAGCCATCGCCGAGACGAGACAGCGCGGCTCACGGGTCGTGGCGGTCGGAACCACCGTTGTCCGGACCCTCGAAACGGCAGCGCAAGCCGACGGGACCGTCCACGCCGGATCCGGATCGACGGAGCTGTTCATCAGCCCCGGCTACCGGCCCAGAGTGATCGATGCGGTCATCACGAACTTCCACGCTCCCCGAACCACGCTGATCGTGATGATCGCGACATTGATCGGGCCCGCATGGCGTGAGGTCTACGATCACGCCATCGAGTCCGGCTACCGCTTCCTTTCGTTCGGAGACGCCATGTTCATCGAGGTCGATCAATGAGGGCGGTTGCCTGGCGCCCCGCCGCGAGCGACGGGAACGCCCGGACCGGTTCGATGGTGACGCCGCACGGCGAGGTCGAGACACCCAACTTCATGCCCGTTGGAACCCGGGCGACGGTGAAGACCATGGACGTCGAGGACCTACGGACGGTGGGGGCTCAGATCGTTCTCTCGAACACCTATCACCTGATGTTGCGACCCGGCGAGACGGTGGTGTCGCAACTTGGCGAACTCCATGGGTTCATGGCGTGGGATGGTCCGATCCTCACCGACAGCGGTGGATATCAGGTTCTGTCCCTCGACCCCACCATCAGCGAGGAAGGCCTGGTGTTCCGCAGCACCTACGACGGCGCTCGGGTCGAACTGACGCCCGAGCGCGCCGTCGCCGTCCAGGAGGCACTCGGATCGGACATCGCAATGGCCCTCGATGTGCCTGTCCCGCTGCCGTCGAGTCGGTCGGACGCAGAAGACGCCATGGAGCGAACCTTCCGGTGGGCGCAGCGTGCACTCGCAGCGAAGCGACGTGACGACCGGGCGCTGTTCGGAATCGTCCAGGGCGGAGCCGAGCCGGACTTGCGGGAGCAATCGGCGAAGGAGATCGCGTCGCTCGGCTTCCCCGGCTATGGAATCGGCGGCCTCGCCGTCGGCGAGACGCCGGAGGAGCGCGACCTGGCACTCGACGCCGCGATACCCCACCTGCCCCCGCAGGCCGTCCGCTACGTCATGGGCCTTGGCGACACGGAGGGCATCCTCGCTGCGATCGAGCGCGGCGTCGATCTGTTCGACTGCGTCATCCCGACCCGACTCGCCAGACACGGCAAGGCGCTGACGCGTACCGGGGACATCTCGATCAAGCGGGCAGAGTGGGTCGTCAGCCAGGAACCGTTGGATCGTGCGTGTACCTGCCTCACCTGCCGGCGCTACAGCCGTGGCTACCTCCGTCATCTCTACACGACGAAGGAGCCGCTCGCTCATCGACTCCTTACCCTCCACAATCTCACGTACACGTTCGATCTGGTGCGCGGTGCTCGCGATGCGATCGTCGAGGGTCGTTTCTCCGACTTTCGGTGCGGCGTTGTGGCTGCCAGGATGGGGGACTAGACCGCCCTCGCGGCTAGAGTTCCGGCGCTTTCCCGGCGGCGTAAGCCGGCCCATCGAACGGAGGATCCAGTGCTGAATCTGTCGAGCATCTCGACGATCGTCATCGCCCAGACCGAGAGCGGCGGAAGCGCGATCGGGTTCCTGTTGCCGATTGTGGTCCTTGGAGGTCTCTTCTATCTGCTCCTCGTGATGCCGCAGCGGCGTCGGGCGAAGAAGGCGCAGGAACTGCGCGACTCGATCTCCGTTGGCGACGAAGTCCGGACGATCGGCGGGATCTACGGGACGATCCGCTCCGAAGATGACGAGACCTTCACCATCGACATTGGCGGCGGAAACACCATGCGGATCGCGAAGCGAGCGATCTCCGAGCGCGTCGGGGATGATTCGGAGTGAATCGCAAGAAAGCGGTCATCACGCTCGTCGTGACCCTCGCCATCGCGTGGGGGTCGCTCGGGGCGATGCTCCTTGCAGGCTGGGCGCCAAAACTCGGCCTGGACCTCCAGGGCGGCTTCGCCGTCGTGCTCGTGGGACCGGAGGGCACCGACCCCGACACCCTCGACACGGCCGTCGAGATCATGCGCCGACGCATCGAAGGTCTGGGATCCGTCCAAGAGCCGGAGATCTCCGTGCAGGGCGAGCGGTCGATCGTGGTCCAGCTCCCCGGCGTCGATGACCGGGAACGTGCCCTCGAAGCGGTTGGTACCACCGGCCAGATGTCGTTCCGGCCCGTCTACTCGGTCGTCCAGACCAGCCCGGCGTTGACCGAACCAGACGGGGACCACCCGGAGAACCTGGACCCCGTCACCGGCCTCTCCGAACCTGATGACGCCAACGCTGAGATCGCCTACCTGCCGGCAGAGGATGGCTTCGGCGTCTACGTCGTCGGTCCGGCATTCCTCACGGGCGTTGACATGAAGGGCGGACGTGCGCAGTTCAGCGGCACCGGCGGCACCGGAGCGGCAGGCGCATGGGTCGTCGTTCCCGAGTTCACCAGCGACGGCGGAGAGAAGTTCCGCGCCGCCACCGGTGAACTCGCCACGTACCCGATCGGATCCCCGCAGCGGCAACTCGCGATCGTCGTCGATGGCGTCGTCTCATCGGCCCCCGTCGTTGCCTCCGAAGTCGACCCAGCCGAGGGCCTCGATCCGAATCAAGTGGTCATCACCATCGGTTCATCGGATACGCCCCAAGCGGATGCCGAGGACCTCGCGGCCATCCTGAACTACGGTGCACTCCCCACCACGTTCGAACGCGAACGCGTCGAATCCGTCTCGGCATCGCTCGGCGCCGACTCGCTGCGGGCCGGACTCATTGCCGGCCTGATGGGTCTCGCCCTGGTAGCCGTCTACATGATCGCCTACTACCGGGTCCTCGGCGTGATCGCCGTTATCGGCCTCACGGTCTTTGGGTCGTTGCTTGTCGGCACGATCATCCTGCTCGGGGAGACACAAGGCACGACGTTGACGCTTGCCGGCGTAACGGGTGTCGTGGTGTCGATCGGGATAACCCTCGACTCGTTCATCGTGTACTTCGAGCGCATCAAGGAGGAGTACCACGCCGGTCGGCCGCTCCGTCCTGCGATCGACCACGCGTTTCCGGGAGCCTTCAGCACGAACCTGAAGGGCGACACGGTGACGTTCCTTGCCGCCGTCCTGCTCTGGCTGCTCGCGATCGGGCCGGTCAAGGGATTCGCCCTCACGCTGGGAATCGCGACCGTGGTCGATGTGCTCGTGGTCTACTACTTCACCCGCCCGTCGACATGGCTTGTTGGACACTCGAAGTTGGGCGATGGCGGATGGTTCTCCGTCCGCGGAGCGATGGGGAAGGGCACCCGAGCTACGAAGTCCCCTGAGACCGTGGAGGTGTCGGCATGAGTGTCTTCACCAAGATCTACCGCGGAGAGACCCACTTCGACTTCGTCGGGACCTCCAAGAAGACGCTGTGGGTGTCGCTGGGGCTGGTCGTGATCTCGTTGTTGCTGCTGGTCGTCCGTCCACTGAATCTGAGCATCGACTTCACCGGTGGCGTGGTCGTCACGGTCGAGAACCAGTCGGGCGCCGACATCACCGAGGTGCGTGACGCCCTCGCCCGAGTGGGCGAGAGCGGTGCGCGGGTCCAGCTCACCGGCGAGGGCTTCATCCTCATCCAGACTGAGGCGCTCGATGCCGCGGCCCAGGATGAACTCGTCGTCGTCGCGGCGGAGGTTGCAGGAGTCGCCGTCAATGAAGTGACGATCGACGCCGTCGGCCCCACATTCGGAGCCGAAGTGACCCGGGCGGCCATTGAGGCGCTCCTCGTGTTCCTATTCCTCGTCGCACTCTTCATCACGTGGCGCTTCGAGTGGAAGATGGCGATTGCGGCTCTGGCCGCGCTCTTCCACGATCTGATCATCACGTCTGGGCTGTTCGCCGCATTCGGTTTCACCGTGACGCCGGCGACCGTGATCGCATTGCTCACCATCCTCGGATACTCCCTGTACGACACCGTCGTGGTGTTCGACAAGGTGACCGAGAACGTCGACTTGATGCACGATCGCTACACGTACACCGAGATCGTGAACACGTCGATGAACCAGGTGTTGATGCGGTCGGTCAACACATCGCTGACCTCGCTGATCCCGGTCGGAACGCTGTTGTTCGTCGGGTCGTTCGCCTTTGGGGCGGAGACGCTGCGTGAGTTCGCCCTCGCCCTCTTCATCGGCATCGCCCTCGGAACGTATTCATCGATCCTCGTCGCTGCGCCGCTGCTCGCCCTCTGGAAGGAGCGGGAGCCGGAGTGGCAGACCGCCAGGAAGCGTGCGACGCGAAAGCGCAAGGGCGGTTCCGCAGCAACAGTGCTGGCGGATGCAAGGGTCGATGCCCCGGTCGAGGCGTCCGATGTGTCACCGGCAGCATCGGTCGCTCCCGCGGCTCCGGCCACGTCCACGAGCGCCACCGCGCGGGCACCTCGGAAGCGGAAGAAGCGTCGGTAGACTCGGTGGATGGCAGAAGCCGTAGCAACCGAACAACGATCGCAGTCGCCCGAGGCGATGCTCGACGATCTCATCGATGTGGCCGTGGAGCATCATCCGGGGACCGACGTCGACCTGATTCGCCGGGCCTACGACGTTGCTGCTCACGCGCACGAAGGCCAGACGCGTCGCACCGGCGATCCCTACATCGTGCACCCGCTCGCCGTTGCCCAGATCCTTGCGACGTTCGGACTCGACACGGCGACGATCGTGGCGGCGCTGCTCCACGACGTTGTGGAGGACACCGAGATCACCCTTGACGATATCGAGCGGGACTTCGGGGAGGAGGTGGCCCTTCTGGTCGACGGCGTCACCAAGCTTGACCGGATCAAGTTCTCGAGCCGGGAAGAGCAGCAGGCAGCCACCATCCGGAAGATGGCGGTCGCCATGGCGAGGGACATCCGAGTTCTCTTGATCAAATTGGCCGACCGAACCCACAATATGCGGACGATCGATCCGCTGCCTGAGGAGAAGAGGCGCCGCGTCGCATCCGAGACCCTCGACGTCTACGCGCCGCTCGCACACCGCCTCGGGGTGCAGGAGCTCAAACACGAACTCGAAGAACGCAGCTTTGCGGCGCTCTATCCGGCGCGCCGAGAACGCCTCGAGGACCAGATCCGCCAGCGTGCCCCCGAGCGCGAGAAGCATCTCGAACGGATGATGGCTGAGGTGAGGGCGGCTCTGGACGCCGCGGGTATCGAGGCGACGATCACCGGGCGTCCGAAGCTTGTCTATTCGATCTACCGCAAAATGGTCGACTCTGGGCTCGAGTTCGAGGAGATCCACGACCTGATTGGGATCCGAATCATCGTGCCCGAGCTGCGCGATTGCTACGCGGCGTTGGGGTTGGTGCACTCGATGTGGGCGCCAATCCAGGGGCGGTTCAAGGACTACATCGCTATGCCGAAGTTCAACCTCTACCAGTCGCTTCACACGACGGTTGTCGGGTCGGACGGGAAGGGTCTCGAGGTCCAGATCCGGACGCTCGAGATGCACGAGCGTGCGGAAGCGGGCATCGCAGCGCACTGGCGCTACAAGGAGGGCGACGACGGATCGGCCGAGCCCTTCGTAGCGGACATCACGTTCCTGCAGAACGCCACCTCCGACGCCGGGGAGTTCTTCGAGGCACTCAAGCTCGATCTGTACCAGGACGAGGTGTTCGCGCTCACTCCGAAGGGTGCGGTCATCACTCTGTCCCGCGGAGCGACACCGGTCGACTTCGCCTACCGCATCCATACACAGGTCGGCCACCGATGTGTCGGGGCAAAAGTCAACGGCCGCCTCGTGCCCCTCACGACCGAACTCGAATCGGGTGACATCGTCGAGGTGTTGACCTCGAAATCTGAGGACGCCCATCCGAGTCGAGACTGGCTCGAATTCGTGACGTCGGCTCGCGCCGCCGCCAAGATCCGTCAGTGGTTCGCGAAAGAACGCCGAGAGACGGCGCTCGCACACGGTCGCGAGGAGATGGTCAAGGAACTGCGGCGGCACTCGATGGCGCTCGGTGGCCACGATGACGAGTTGCTGGCCGTTGCCGAGGAGTTGGGCTTCAACGATCTCGAGCACGTGTACGGCGCAGTCGGCGACGGGCGAGTCAGCGCGAAGACGGTCGTCGACCGCCTGGAGCGCCGTGCTACTCCGGATTCCGACGACAACACCGAGGAGATGCTCGGTCTGCTGGTGGATCCCGCGAAGCGTCGCACGCGGCCGATCAGCGGAGTCATCGTGGAGGGGCTCGACGATGTGCTCGTCAACCTGGCGAAGTGCTGCGGACCGGTGCCGGGCGACCCGATCATGGGATTCGTGACGATCGGGCGCGGAGTCTCGATCCATCGGACGGACTGTGCGAACATCGGAGCGCTCGAGGAGCAGCCCGAGCGACTCATCGAGGTTGCGTGGGCGCCGAACCAATCCGAGTCGTTCCTGGTCTGGATTCAGGTCGAGGCTCTCGACCGGCCCCGCCTCTTGCGGGACGTGACCTCGGTGCTGTCCGACCACGGCGCCAACATCCACACCTCATCGTCGATCGCGGGACGCGACCGAGTGGCGTTCCTGCGCTACGAAGTCGAACTGTCGGATCCTGCCCAACTCGAACGGGTGCTTTCTGACATGCGCACCGTTGAAGGGGTGTACGAGTCGTACCGGCTGGTGCCTGGAGGTGGCCAATGATCCTGACGTCGGCTGAGCTGTGGGCAGCAGCAACCAATTGCTATGTGATCGCTCCTGAGCCCGGCGGGCCGGCTGTGATCGTCGACGCGCCGCCCGACGTTGATGCCATCGTCCGGTTGCTTGCGGCGAACGCTCTTGCCCCGGTTGCATTGCTCGTCACGCACGGTCACGTCGACCATGCCGGGGGAGCGGCGGGCGTCACCGAGCGCACCGGCGTGAGCGCATACCTGCACCCGGACGATGACTACCTGGTGTCTGATCCAGCGACGCAGGTGCGCTCGCTCTTCGGATTCGTCCCGCCGGGTATCGAGGAGTTCGCCGCACCGGACCACTACGTCGACCTCGCTCACGGTCAGAAACTGCGTCTTGCGGGATTCGAGTTCGAGGTGCGGCACACCCCGGGCCACACGCTCGGGCACTGTGCGTTCGTTGTCGAGGACGAGGGCCTGATCTTCACCGGTGATCAGTTGTTCGCCGGCGCTGTCGGGCGGACTGACCTTCCGGGAGGAGACTTCGGAACCCTGATGGATTCGATGCGGACGCAGGTGATGACCCTCCCCGACGACACGCGGGTCCTCCCCGGTCACGGCCCGGAGACCACGATCGGCCGGGAGCGCGTCGTGAACCCCTTCATCCTCGAATACCTCTAGTGCATTCCGCGGGCTGTCGGCGTCACATACGATGCGGAGAACCCTGGGTTCGCGGCGTCATATGCGCGGTGGAGAACCCTGGGTTCGTGGCGCCGCTACCCTTGCCGTTCTTCTGGTGACCGGAGGGTCATGACGTACCGCGCGCCGAAAGGCACCGACGACATCCTGCCGCCCGAATCGGCCGAGTGGCTGATGGCCGAGCGCGCCTTCCTCGATCTCGCCGAGCGCTTTGGGTATGGCCTGGTCCTCACCCCGCTGTTCGAGTCGACCGACCTGTTCTCCCGAGGCATCGGTGAGGACACCGAGGTCGTCGAGAAGCAGATGTACACCTTTGAGGACAAGGGCGGCCGCTCGCTCACGCTGCGGCCGGAGGCGACCGCATCCGTCGTTCGGGCGCTCATTCAGGCCGGTGGCGTCGTCGGGACGTTCAAGGGCTTCTACTGGGGTCCCATGTTCCGCTACGAACGGCCGCAGAAGGGCCGCCGACGACAGTTCTCCCAGGCGGGCATCGAATACCTGGGCGAGGCATCGCCTGGCGCAGACGTCGAGGTGATCGAGTTCGGCTATCGATACCTCGAAGAACTCAGCGTCAGGGACGTCGAGGTACAACTCAACAGCATCGGTGACGGAACCGATCGGTCCGACTATCGCGCCGAACTCGTCGCGTTCCTCGAGGCTCGCAAGGGCGATCTCTCTGAGGACGCGGTCCGGCGCATGCACCAGAATCCGCTCCGGGTCCTGGACTCCAAGGCCGATGCGGCCGCGGTTGTCGACGCCCCGACACCTGTCGATCACCTCTCCGGCGAAGCGGCGGAACACTTCGCAGCCGTCCGCTCCGGTCTCGACGCCGCGGGTATCCCGTACAAGATCAACCCGACCCTGGTCCGCGGCCTCGACTACTACAACCGCACGGTGTGGGAGTACGTGCCGCTGAGCTTCGAGGCTGCGCAGAGTTCTGTTGGCGGAGGTGGACGCTACGACTCGCTGTTCGAGATGCTCGGCGGCAGGCCGACCCCGTCCGTGGGTCTGGCAATGGGCCTCGACCGGATCCTGCTGGCCAAGGATCAGTCGGCGGCCGAACCGGCCCTCGATGCGTTCGTGATCATCGCAGACGCGGAACGCGACGTGGAGGCCAGAGCACTCGTCCGAACACTGCGTACCAATGGTTTCAGAGCCGATTCGGTCGCCGGCGGCCGGTCGGTCAAGGCACAGTTCAAGGCAGCCGATCGGGCGAACGCAGCGCACGCGTTCGTGATCGGTGAGGAATGGGACAACGGCCGCGTCATGGCACGAGACCTGGCAACGGGCGACCAACAGCCAATCGCTGTAGAGGAGATCGAGACATGGCTGACACGCTGAAGAACCGGGCCGCAGGGACGCTGACGGCCACAGACGCGGGAGACACGGTCCTGCTCGCAGGATGGGTAGGACGACGCCGCGACCACGGCGGCGTGATCTTCGTCGATCTCCGGGATCACAGCGGCGTCGTGCAGGTGGTGCTGAATCCCGACGACGAACCAGCTGCCGCTCAGGATCTCCAGGGTCTGCGTTCCGAGTTCTGCATCGCGATCAACGGCACGGTCCGGCTGCGGCCGGATGACATGGCGAATCCCGATCTCCCAACCGGCGAGATCGAAGTCGTCGCCTCCACGATGACGGTCTTGAGTCCGTCCGAGCCGCTGCCATTCCAGATTGACGACCGCAGCGATGTCGACGAGGCCAAACGACTGCAGTACCGATACTTGGATCTCAGACGACCGTCGATGGCGGAGAACCTGCGTGCGCGCTCGAAGACGATCCGAGCCATGCGTGATGTCATGGATGAGCTCGGATTCATGGAGATCGAGACACCGACCCTGATCGCGTCGACGCCGGAAGGCGCCAGGGACATGCTCGTCCCGTCGAGGCTTCGGAAGGGCAACTTCTACGCGCTCCCGCAGTCCCCGCAGCTGTTCAAGCAGTTGCTGATGATCTCTGGCGTCGAGCGGTACTACCAGGTCGCCCGGTGCTACCGCGACGAAGACATGAGAGCGGATCGACAACTCGAGTTCACGCAACTCGACTTCGAGGGATCGTTCTGGGGCCAGGAGGACGTTCTCCAGACGCTTGAAGCCGTCTCGACCACGGTCACGAAGACACTTCGTGGCGCCGATATCGATCGCCCGTTCCCGCGCCTGACCTGGCACGAGGCGATGGAGCGATACGGCACCGACAAGCCCGATATCCGTTTCGGCATGGAGATCAACGACCTCAGCGGCCTCTTTGCCTCGACTGAGTTCAAGGCATTCTCCGGCGTGCTCGCGTCCGGCGGTTCGATCCGAGGGATCAACGGCGGTGCCCTCGAGCTCTCCCGGTCCGGCTTGGATGCGATCTCCGCCCGGGCACAGGAACTCGGCGCAAAGGGACTCGTCTGGATGGTCGTCGAGGAAGACGGAAGCGTCCGCTCGCCGGTCGCAAAGTTCCTCTCGGCCGACGAACTCTCCGGGATCAAGGACGCCCTGGCTGGAGAGACCGGCGACGTCCTCATGCTCGTGGCAGACGAGACCAGGACCGTCCTCGACGTCCTCGGTCAGATTCGCCTGGACTACGGACAGCCACAGGGTCACGACGAACTGGCGTACCTGTTCGTCGTGGACTTCCCGGTGTTCGAGCGCAACGACGACGGTGACTTTGTCGCCCTCCACCACCCCTTCACGGCGCCGGTCGACGTCAAGGAGATGCGCGAGAACCCGGGGCACGCCATCTCGAAGGCGTACGACCTCGTCCTGAACGGATCGGAACTCGGATCTGGCAGCGTCAGAATCCACGATCCAGCCGTCCAAGCCCAGGTGTTCGAGGTGCTCGGCATCTCGGATGAGGAGGCCGAACAGCGGTTCGGCTGGTTCCTGGAGGCCTTGCGCTACGGGACACCGCCGCACGCCGGCTTTGCGATTGGGATCGACCGACTCGTCGCCATTCTCCAGAACCTACCGAACATCCGTGAGGTCATCCCGTTCCCGAAGACACAGAGCGGCGCCGACCCGCTGACCGGCTCGCCGAGCCGTGTCGACGATGGCCAACTCGGAGAACTCGGCATCGAGGTCCGGGGAGACGTGCGTGCAGAGTGGGCCGCCACCGAGGCGGCCGGTGACTGAACCCGACCTCTTCTCGGACCAACGAGCCGAGCGTCGACGAGCGAACGCCCCCCTCGCGGCACGAATGCGTCCGGCAAGTCTTGACGAGGTTGTCGGGCAGCAAGGCCTCCTCTCCCAGGGGGCGGCGTTTCGCACGATGGTGGAGGCCGGTCGGCCGGTATCCATGATCCTCTGGGGTCCGCCCGGGTCCGGCAAGACCACCCTCGCTCGTCTCGTGGCCGTCAACAGCAGTGCCCGCTTCGAGCAGCTCTCCGCCACGTCCGCCGGTGTCAAGGACGTTCGGGAAGTGCTCGCGATGGCGACGCGCCGCATCGAGAACGGCGATGGACGAACGGTGCTCTTCCTCGACGAGATCCATCGATTCACAAAGGCCCAGCAAGACGCCCTCCTCCCCGGGGTGGAAGACGGAATCATCATTCTGGTTGGGGCCACCACGGAGAACCCATTCTTCGAGGTGAACTCGCCACTCATCAGCCGGTCGAGCGTCTTCCGCACCGAGGAACTCGCTCCCGATGAAGTCGTAGATCTGATCCAGCGGGCGATGGACGATCCGGTGCGGGGCCTCCCGGGCGCCGCCATCGACGACGAAGCGCTCGACGATCTGGCGCACCGCGTCGGGGGTGACGCCCGCCTTGCCCTGAACGGGTTCGAACTCGCCGTGACGATCGCCGAGGGCCGCGGCAAAGAATCGGTTGGCCTCGAAGAGATCGCCGAGGCTCTCCAGCGTCGGGTCATCCGCTACGACAAGGGCGGCGACCGGCACTACGACGTCATCTCGGCCTTCATCAAGAGCGTTCGGGGATCGGACGTCGACGCGGCGCTCTACTGGCTGCATACGATGATCGAGGCCGGCGAAGACCCGAAGTTCATCGCGAGACGTCTCGTCATCCTCGCATCCGAGGACATCGGACTTGCCGACTCACAGGGGCTCGGCATCGCGGTCGATGCGTTCCGCGCCGTCGAGGTGATCGGCATCCCTGAAGGTTCCTACGCCCTCACCCATGCAACCGTCTACCTGGCGACTGCCCCGAAATCGAACTCCCTGTCGAGCGCCATCGCGGCATCTCGGGCTGCCGTGGAGCGCACCCCAGGGGCCGACGTTCCGATGCATCTTCGCTCCGGAGCAACATCGGGAGAGCAAGCAATGGGACTCGGGGTCGGCTACGCCTATCCCCACAACGATCCCTTGGGTGTTGTCCCGCAGCAGTATCTCCCGGATGAGGCACGCAGCGCCACGCTCTATCAACCGGGTGATCATGGCGAGGAGGCCGAGATCGGCGAGCGCCTCGGCCGTATCGACCGCATCCTCGGCCGTCAGCGGTAGTCGGCAGCCTGCACACGAATCGGAGTCGATTCGGCAACCGCACTAGCCTCGGCGCTGATGTTCACACGGCTGAAATGGTTCCTGTTCGGGTCGGCAGCGACGATCGGCATCGGCGCCTACCTCGGTGCGAAGGTGAAGCGCGCACGCGAGCGTCTCACCACTGAAGCTATCGCCCGCGCCGGGGTGACGACGCTCGCCGGCATGATGAACGCCACGGGCCGCCGGATGCAGCGTGACGGCATGCCGGGCGAGACCGAGGGAGTGGATTCCGGGTCGGACTAACCTCCACCCTTCATGGATTCCAACCAGATTCGCAGGACCTATCTCGACTTCTTCGCTGAGCGCGGCCACACCGTCGTGCCATCGGCGTCGTTGATTCCGATCGATCCCACCCTGTTGCTCACCAATGCGGGGATGGTGCCGTTCAAGCCGTACATGCTGGGGGAGGAGACACCTCCGTATCTCAGAGCGGCGACAGTCCAGAAGGTGGCGCGCACGATCGACATCGACATCGTTGGAACGACGGCTCGCCATCTCACCTTCTTTGAGATGCTGGGCAACTTCTCGTTCGGCGACTATTTCAAGGAGAAGGCGATTCCGTGGGCGTACGAACTCGTCACGGAAGGATTCGGACTCGACCCCGAGCGCCTCTGGTACACCGTCCACATCACCGATGATGACGCCGCCGCGATCTGGATCGACGAAGTGGGTGTGCCCGCCGATCGCGTGCAACGCCTCGACAAGGACAACTTCTGGCAGATGGGCGTGCCGGGACCATGTGGTCCGTCGTCGGAGATCTTCTATGACAAGGGTCCCGAATATGGCAAGGACGGCGGACCCGCCGTTGACGATGAGCGCAACGTCGAGGTGTGGAACCTCGTCTTCATGCAGAACATCCAGGATGAGCCGTACCACGTAGTCGGCGATCTGCCGGCCAGGAACATCGACACCGGTGCCGGCCTCGAACGCATCGCAACGGTGCTCCAGGGTGTCGATACGATCTTCGAGACTGACGTGATTCGGCCGATGGTCGCTACATCGGAGCGGGCGACTGGGGCCACCTACGGGGACGCTGAGCGGACCGACGTGTCGCTGCGCATCATGGCGGATCACGGCCGAGCGGTGACGTTTCTCATCGGTGACAAGGTCGTGCCGTCGAATGAGGGCCGCGGCTATGTGTTGCGACGACTCATCCGCCGAGCGGTGCGTCACGCGTTCCTCCTCGGCTCGGAAGATCTCATCATGCCGAAGCTGGTCGAGACCACCGCCGACGTGATGCGCGAGCCCTATCCGGACCTCTACGCGCAGCGCAGCGGGATTGTCGAGATGGTGGCGAGGGAAGAAGAGCAGTTCCGCAGGACCCTGCGATCCGGACACCAACTGCTCGACGAGGAACTTCGCGACCTGGAACCGGGTGCCGTGCTCTCCGGAGAGACGGCGTTCAAACTCCACGACACATTCGGGTTTCCGAAAGAGTTGACTGAGGAGATCGTCTCCGAGCGCGGGTTCGCTGTCGACCTCAACGAATTCGACGAGATGATGGACTCCCAGCGCGAGCGGGCCCGCGCCGCCTACAAGGGAGCCGATGCCGCGGCGCGCGCCGACGCCTACCGGACGCTCCTCTCCGGCGTGGAGACCACCGAGTTCACCGGCTACGAGTCAGAACAAGGGCTCGGCCGGATCCTCTCCATAGTGTCGGAGGGCGAGACGATCGAGAAGGCGGAAGAGGGCCGCGAGATCGAACTCTTCGTGGATCGCACGCCGTTCTATGCCGAATCGGGAGGCCAGGTCGGTGACTCCGGCCTCATCGTCACGCCAACGGGCACGGTCGCGGTCTCCGACACCCAATTCGCCGTCCCCGGCCTCCACGGCCATCGTGGTGTGGTGACCTCGGGATCGGTCCAACTCGGCCAGGACGCGGACCTCACGATCAGCCATGAGCGTCGCGAGCGCATCCGCAAGAACCACACCGGAACCCACATTCTCCACTGGGCGCTCCGGGAGGTTGTCGGCGAGCACGTCCACCAGGCCGGCTCGCTGGTATCCGATGATCGTCTCCGATTCGACTTCAGCCACTACCAGGGGATGTCGATCGAGCAGATGCGCGAGGTCGAACTCGTCGCGAACGAACGAGTGATCGAGAACGCCGCCGTCGTCACCCTCGAGACGTCGAAGAACGAGGCCGAGAAGATGGGGGCGCTCGCTTTCTTCGGTGACAAATACGGGGACGATGTACGGGTGGTGCAGACCGGCGACTACTCCACCGAGTTCTGCGGCGGCACCCACGTGCCCACCACCGGCCAGATTGGGCCGTTGATCGTGACCTCGGAGGGTTCGGTGGCCGCGAACACACGCCGTATCGACGCGGTGACCGGGACGGCGGGCTATGAGTATCTCAGCGCTCTGCGCAACGACCTCGAGCGCACCGAGACGGCGCTTGGGGCACAACCCGGCCATGTCGTCGAGGCAGCGCAGGCCCTCGTCTTGCGTTCGAGAGAGCAGGAAGAGCGAATCGAACAGTTCGAGCAGCAGTCACGATCGGAAGCCGCGCGAACCTTGATCGAACAGATGGAGGAGCACCACGGCTACAACGTCCTCGTCGCCAAGCAGGAGGGTCTGACGGGAGATGGCCTTCGTGCCCTCGCGTTCCAGATCCGGGACCGTCTCGGCTCAGGGATCGGCGTACTGGGATCGGTGAGCGAGGGCAAGGGCGGGCTGATCGCGTTCGTCTCGGATGATCTTGTCGAAGCGGGGGTCTCGGCCGGCGAACTGATCGCCCCAGCTGCTCGAGTCCTCGGCGGAGGTGGCAGCCGGGATCCGCGCCTCTCACAAGCCGGCGGCCCGCACGGCGACCGGCTTGACGAAGCCCTCGAGGTGGCACTCGCGGCGGCACGTGAGGCGGTCGTCGAATCGTGAGCCGGGTCCTCGGGCTGGACCCGGGGGAGCGGCGCATCGGTGTCGCGCTATCGGACCCCACCGGTACCATTGCCTCGCCTCATTCGGTGATCGATCGGCGTGCGGTTGACCCCCTTGTCGCCGTTCGGACCTTGTGCGAGGACGAAGGCGTAGAGCGGATCATTGTTGGCTTGCCGACCGGGCTCTCCGGCGTTGAAGGGCCTTCTGCGAAGGCGGCTCGTGCGTTCGGTTCCCTGATCGCCGAAGGGGTCGGACTGCCGCTCGAATACCAGGACGAACGATTCACGACGGTGACTGCGGAGGCGGCGCTCCTCGAAGGCGGGGTTCGCCGGGACAAGCGGCGAGACGTCCGCGACAAAGTCGCCGCGGCTGTCATCCTCCAGGCCTACCTCGACCGCAAGGATTATCAACGTGACGGAGCCAACAGCATCGATCGGGACTGAGACCAAACGGCCGAACCCCTGGCTCATCGCCGGCGTCGTCGTCGTTGCGCTCGTGCTCGTGATCGCCGGCGTGCGCTCCCTCGCCAGCATCGTCGCAGGGGATCCGGGGCTCGATGTGGAACCGGGTGTACCGGTCACCGTCGAAGTGCGTGCCGGTTCTTCCGCAAGCGACATCGCCGCAGCGATGCAGGAAGCCGGGGTGGTGCGATCGCAGGATCTGCAGGCAGTGGTGACGGAGCAAGGTGTGGCTGCCCAACTCCAGGCCGGGACCTACCACCTTGAGACGCTCATGGCTCCCGAGGCCGTTGTTCAGCGCCTCATCGGCGGCCCCGACGAGGGGACTGGCTCGAGCATCATCGTGTACGAGGGTCACGACATCGGTCGGGTTCTGGCCGGACTCGCCGATCAGACGGGCTATCCGGTTGAGGAATTCGAGGCTGCCTTGGCGACCGGTGCGGTCACGTCCTCCCTGCTCCCGGCTGAGATTCCGGAGGGTGCTGCCGAACTCGTCCGGTGGGAGGGTCTGCTCTACCCGGCACGCTATGAGATGCCGGAGAACGCAACACCTGCCGAGATGCTCGGTGCGATGGCGGCTGAGACCGAACGCCGCCTGGCAACCGTGGATTGGTCTCGCCTCGAGAGCCTGGGCCTCACCCAGTACGAGGCGCTCATCGTCGCCTCCCTCATCCAACGCGAGGCCGGCGTAGAAGAGGATCGTCCTCTGATCGCCTCGGTGATCTACAACCGCCTCGAGCAGGGGATTCCGCTGCAGATCGACGCGACCGTGGTCTACGCCCTCGGGGCGAGTCCGGGACGGGTCCTTGCCGAGCATCTCGAGATCGAATCCCCCTGGAACACCTACAAGTTCAAGGGCCTTCCGCCGACGCCGATCGGGACGGTGCAGTTCGAGTCGATCGCGGCCGCTGCCGATCCGGCAGACAGCGACTTCGTGTTCTACGTCCTGGTCGCCTCCGACGGCCGGCATGGCTTCTCCGTGACCTACGAGGAGCACCAGGAGAAGATCGCTCAGGCGAAGGCTGACGGGGTGTTGCCATGAGGTTTGTCGTTCTCGGCGATCCGGTCGACCACTCTCGCTCTCCGGCCATCCACACCGCTGCGCTCGCAGCGATTGGGATCGAGGGGACCTACACAGCCCGGCAGGTGGACGCCGGGGGCATGGCCGGCGCCGTCGATGAAGTGCGCTATGGGCGCCTCACCGGAGCGAACGTGACGATGCCGTACAAGGAGATCGCCTTCGAACTGTGCGACCGGGTGTCCGACGCGGCGCTGCGCTCGGGCGCCGTCAATACACTCGTGCGACGTGACGGCGAGGTGTGGGGCTACAACACGGACGTCGACGGCATCCGCTCCGTCTGGGCCGAACGGGAACTGCCACCGATGGCACCGGTGCTCATCCTCGGCACGGGAGGCGCCGCGGCCGGAGCACTGACCGCACTCTGCGACCGCAAGGTGCTGATCTCTGGCCGCCGCGCCGATGCGGCACGCGACCTCCTCGAACGCACGCGCGTCGAAGGAACGGTCGTGCCGTGGGGAACGCCCTTCGAAGGCGCCGTCGTTGTGAACGCCACACCGATCGGAATGGCCGCAGACTCGCTGCCCGAACTGATCCTCACCTGCTCCTCCGGGCTCTTCGATATGACGTACGGTCCCGCCGAGAGCCCCTCCGCTGATCTGGTCCGGACGCTCGGTCTCCCCGTCGCAGATGGCAAGGACTTGCTCATTGCTCAGGCTGCGGCGTCATTCGAGATATGGACGGGCGTGCCGGCGCCGGTCGACGTCATGCGCGAGGCGTTCTGATTGCAGATCGAACGATGCACGGCCGCCGGCGCCGAAACCGATAGGCTCTCGGCCGAATGATTTCACTCGCCCTTGCCGCCGTTGGCCTCGTCGTTGGTGTGATCGCGGAGGGAGTCGCGACCGATCGGCCATTCGAGTCGATCCGGGATGATCCGCGCCGGACACCCTTGGTCGCGGTCGTCACGGCGGCGCTCTTCGCCGTCACGCCGCTGATCGTGGAGGTGGACTGGACGCTTCCGGCGTATCTCTGGTTCGTCGCGGTCACGGTGACGCTCACGCTGACCGATATGGACACCAAGCTGATCCCGAACCGGATCCTCTATCCGGGCACCGTGGTGGGCCTCGTGTTGTTGATCGGTGGCGGTCTCATCGAGAACGGACCGATCGTGCGGGCGCTGGGAGGGGGCGCGCTCTACTTCGTGCTGCTCTTCGTGTTGGCGTTGATCGCGCGAGGTGGATTCGGCTTCGGGGATGTGAAGCTGGCGTTCCTGCTCGGCATGTTCGCGGCGTACCAGTCCTGGGATTCGCTGATCGTTGCCATCTTCGCAGCGTTCCTGCTCGGGGGTCTGGTGTCGCTGTTGCTCGTCGTCTTCCGGATTCGGAGCCGCAAGGACGCCATCCCGTTCGGCCCGTATCTCGTGTTGGGTGCCTACGTCGCGATCGCCTGGGCGGGCACGATCTCGACCTGGTACGTGGGCGGGACAACATGACATTGGAAACCGGCCGTGCCACGATGGTTCAATGATCCGATTCCTCACAGCGGGCGAGTCCCACGGACCTGCCCTTACGACGATCGTCGAAGGTGCTCCCGCCGGCCTCCCAGTTGACACGGAAGGCCTCGCCGAAGAACTCGCTCGTCGCCGACTCGGCCACGGCCGCGGACCGCGAATGCGCCTCGAGAAAGACGAAATCGAGATCCTCGGCGGTGTCCGCTTCGGGAGAACGCTCGGCGGCCCGATCTCGGTGATCATCCGCAACACCGAGTGGGCGCGCTGGTCGGAGGAGATGTCGCCCGCCGAAGGTGAGTCAAGGAAGGTCATGACGTCGCCCCGCCCCGGCCACGCCGACCTTCCCGGGATGCTCAAATATCAGACCCACGATGCGCGAGACATCCTGGAGCGAGCTTCAGCGAGGGAGACGGCTGCACGCACCGTCGCCGGCTACGTGGCCAAGGTGTTGCTCGCCGAAGTCGGGGTGACGGTCCTGAGCCATGTCGTACAGATCGGCAATGTGCGTTCGGACGCCGGGATCCCGGAGCGCGGAGGCCTTGTGGCCATCGATGCATCGCCGGTTCGGTGTGGAGATCCTGTCGGTGAGGCCGCGATGATCGAGGCGGTCGACGTGGCGAAGAGGGCGCGGGATACCCTTGGAGGCGTGGTGGAAGTCGTCGTATACGACATGCCGGCCGGCATCGGCAGCCACGTTCACTGGGACCGAAAGCTCGACACGGTCCTCGCCGCGGGACTGATGTCGATTCAGGGAATCAAGGGTGTCGAGATCGGAGACGGGTTCGCGTCGGCAGGACGTCCAGGTTCCGAGGCACACGACGAGATCTTCCCGGGAGATGCGGCATTCGAGCGCGAGACGAATCGCGCCGGCGGCATCGAAGGCGGCATCAGCAACGGGAGCGTCATCAGGGTACGCGCCGCGATGAAGCCGATCTCCACGCTCATGCGACCTCTGGCGACCGTCGACGTGACCACCGGGGAGGTCTCCGTGGCATTCCGGGAGCGGAGCGACGTCTGCGCCGTGCCGGCCGCCGGCGTGGTGGCCGAGCAAATGGTCGCGTTCGGTCTCGCCCGCGAGATGCAGCGGGTGTACGGAGGGGACTCGGTTGAGGCGTTCGTGGAGGCTGACGCGGCGCACCGGCACCGCCTCTCTGAATTCTGATGGCGCACGTCTGGTTGATCGGGATGATGGGGAGCGGCAAATCAACCGTCGGCCGACTGGTCGCCGAGCACCTCAATTGTCCGTTCTACGACACTGATGCGGCCGTGGAGTCGACAGCTGGAATGCCGATCATGGAGATTTTCGAACGCTTCGGTGAGGGAGGATTTCGGGAACGCGAGCGCGCCGCCGTCACCAACATCGCTGCCGAACCCGCAGGAGTTGTGGCAACCGGCGGAGGGGCGATTCTCGATCCGGTCAACGTCGCGAGGATGAGCGAGGCTGGAACCGTGGTGCTGCTCTCCGTCGATCCGGACGTGCTGATCGCGCGCGTCGCCGGGGACGGGGACCGGCCACTGCTCTTGGACGGAATCGAACGTGCGATTCGATCGATCGACCGGGCGAGGAGCGATCTCTACCGGGCATCTGCCGATGTCGTTGTCGATGCATCACACTCGGTCGAGACGGTCGCTGAAGAGGTGGAGGCCATATGCAACGCGTTGTGATCACCGAAGGGGACCAGCAGGTCTCCGAGATCGTGATCGGATCCGGCATCCTCGGCGAAGCCGCACAGTTCCTGCCACACAACGAGGTACGCAGGAAGATCGCGATCCTCGCACAACCAACCGTCCTCCGCTTCGCCGACCAGATCGTACAGTCGCTCGCCGGCAGCGGGCCCGATGTATACGTCGTTCCCCTTCCCGATGGCGAAGGGGCCAAGACCCTCGCGACGATCGAGAGCATTGCTCTCGAACTGAACCGCCTCGGCTTGAGTAGAGCCGACACCGTGATCGGACTCGGCGGCGGCGCAGCAACCGACGTCGCCGGATTCGTCGCAGCGACCTACCTGCGAGGAATCGAATGCGTGGTCGCACCAACAACGCTTCTCGGTGCAGTCGACGCATCGATTGGCGGGAAGACCGGGGTGAACGCCGGGGGGAAGAACCTCATCGGCGCCTTCCGGCATCCGGTCCGAGTACTGGTGGATGTCGACGCCGTGGCGACCATCCCCCGGCACCTGCTGATCCAGGGAACGGCAGAGGCCGTCAAGACCGGTTTTGTCGGCGACCCCGAATTGGTTGATCTCTACCGGGAGCACGGCCTCGATGCGCCTCTCGGGGAGGTCATCGAGCGCGCCATCACCGTCAAGGCCCGAACCGTCTCCGAGGACTTCCGCGAGGTGGGTGTGCGGGCCATCTTGAACTATGGCCATACGATCGGTCACGCAGTCGAGGTGGCCGGTGGCCTCAGCCACGGCGAGGCAGTGGCAATCGGGATGGTCGCGGCAGGGGTGGTCGGCGAACGGACCGTCGGATTCGAGGGTCGTGCCGAGCAGGATGCGCTGATCGCGTCGCTCGAGCTACCGATTCGGTCACCCGCCGTCGACGCCGAGGAGATCGACCGCCTCATGGCGCTCGACAAGAAGCGGGACGCAGGAGGGATCCGGTTCGTGGTGCTGGAAGAGATCGGCGTACCACGGGTCGTACACCCCGACGACGCTACCGTACGAGCCTCGCTGCGCGCGATCGGAATCGACTGAACACGAGGAGTCCCGACCGATGATCTCGACGAACGACGTAAAGCCGGGAATGTCCCTCAATCTCCCCGAGGGTCTGTTCCAGGTCGTCGAATATCAACATGTGAAGCCCGGCAAGGGCAAGGCCTTCGTTCGGATGAAGCTCAAGAACCTCATCAACGGGGCGGTGCTCGACCGCACGTTCCGCGCCGGGGAGAATGTCCCGAAGGCCACCATCGATCGCCGCGATTTCCAGTTCCTCTTCCGCGACGACATGGGCTTCAACTTCATGGATGGCGAGACGTTCGAACAGATCAATCTCTCCGAAGACGCCGTCGGTGATGCTGCGTCGTACATTGCAGACGGTTCGACGGTTCGACTCTCGATGTACGACGGCAACCCGATCGGGATCGAACTCCCCGCCGCTGTAGAACTCGACGTCAAACATGCCGAACCGGGCGTCAAGGGCGATCGGGTCTCGGGGGCGACGAAGCCCGTCACGCTCTCGACCGGTCTGGTGGTACAAGCACCGCTGTTCATTGACGAAGGCGACGTGCTGAAGGTCGACACCCGCACCGGGGACTACATCACGCGAGTCTCGTGACGAAGCAAGACGCCCGGGAGCGAGCCCTGGGTCTGCTCTACGCGGCGGACGTCGGTGCCGACGAGGAACCGCTGGAGCCGACCGGCCGTGCGGGACGCATCGTCGTGGGCGTGCTCGAGCACCGTGAGACGATCGATGCGATCATTGAGAGCCATTCGACAGGGTGGCGTCTCAGCCGGATGCCGGCCGTCGATCGGACGATCCTGCGCATGGGCGTGTACGAATTGCGCTACACCGAGACACCGGTCGGTGTCGTCGTCTCAGAGGCGGTCGAACTCGCGAAGCGATACTCGACCGCGAAATCGGGACGTTTCGTGAACGCCGTCCTCGCCAACGTCGCAAACGACCCCCCGGCGTAGTCCTGCAGGGACGCGGCAGGCCACAACTGCGCGATCCCAGCCCCCAGAGCCCCCTCCGCTGCGCGCCGGCCTGGTGGCCGGTGCTCGCGCCTCCCCCACTTCGTGGGAGAGGCGAAGACCGTCGTATGCGCGGCCGCTGGTGGGCACCCGCTCTCAGTTCTGCAGATCTGCGTCGAGGTTCTCGAGGTCGTAGAGGAGGGTGGACTGGTCGGCCATCGTGCGCTGTTGGGCCTCGTCGACCCGGTTCCTGGCCTTGTCGAGGCCCTGCATGTTCCCGGAGCCGCCGTCCTCGATCACCTGCTTGACCGCGGTGCCCTTGGCACGGGCGAGAGCGTCCAAGTGCGCCTGTGCCGCCGAGACCTGGGCAGGCAAGGCGTCCCAGCCGTCGTCGATCGTTTCGCCGCTGAATGCGGCGTTGCCGTGAGCAACGGCGAGGTCGATCGTCATCTTGTTGGAGAGATCCCAGACGTCACGCACTGCATCGTTCACCGGAATCACCATTGCTCTGCCCCTCTCGTACTGGTGGCCAATTTCGGCGGCTCGGGGCGGATTCCTGACCCTTCGGTGCCGTATGGGGGGTCGAAAAGGTGGGTAGTTGCGTCGCGGGCCACGACGCGGCTAGCGTCGCCTGGACGAGCCAATACCGCCCTTTAACACGGCCCCGTGAGGCCGAGAAGGAAGGAGACAGCATGAACCTCGCTCTGCGCGGCAGCGGATCCACTGGAACCGCCGGCCGCTTTTTCTTTGTCCGGAGGTGGTGCACATGGCGAACGTAATGGACGCCGCCGATGTAGACCGTGCCATTCGACGCATCGCACACGAGGTACTCGAGAAGAACCGTGGATCGGACGACATCGTGCTCCTCGGCATTCAGACCCGCGGCGTGCCACTCGCTGAGCGTCTCGCCGCCGTGATCGAGGAGATCGAAGGCGAACCGGTCGCATGCGGAAGCCTCGACATCGGTATGTATCGCGATGACCTGGACCGCAGGCCGAAGCGACCGCTCGGAACCACGGACATTCCGTTGCCGCTCGGCGGCAAGACGGTCGTCCTGGTCGATGACGTCTTGTACACCGGCAGAACGATTCGTGCAGCCCTGGACGCTCTCGCTGATCTGGGGCGTCCGAATCGGGTGCAGTTGGCCGCTCTCGTCGACCGCGGTCATCGGGAACTCCCGATTCGGCCCGACTACGTCGGCAAGAACGTTCCGACCTCACGCTCGGAGCGCGTCACCGTTCGCTTGACCGAACGCGACGGCGAGGACGGCGTCACTATCGTGGCGAAGGAGTCGGCATGAATCACTTCCTGACGATTGAGGGACTCACCAAAGACGACCTCGACGGTCTGCTCGACGATGCCGACGAGTTCGTCGAAGTGCTTCACCGGCCGATTCCCAAGGTGCCGGCCCTGCGCGGCAAGACCGTTGCCACCATGTTCTTCGAGGCATCGACACGGACGAAAATGTCGTTTGAGAAGGCCGCCAAGGCCCTCAGTGCAGACACGATGTCCTTCTCGCCCGGTACCTCGTCGCTCTCGAAGGGAGAGAGCTTGAAGGACACGGTGCTCACGATCAAGGCGATGGGGACCGACGCCATGGTGGTGCGCCACCAGTCGACCGGTGCGCCGTGGCGCATCGCGGAGTGGATCGACCAGCCGGTCCTCAACGGCGGCGACGGGGCTCACCAGCACCCAACGCAGGCGCTCCTCGACTCGCTCACGATCCGCCAACACTTTGGGTCACTGGAAGGGCTGAAGATCGGGATCGTCGGTGACATCCGACACTCCCGCGTTGCTCGCTCCGACGCGCAGGCGTTCGCGATCCTCGGTGCCGACGTGACGATGGTTGCGCCGCGAACGCTGCTGCCGGTCGACCCATCGGTCTTTCCTGCAGCGGTGAGTGAGGATCTCGACGCCGTGCTCGGTGATCTCGACGTGGTATACGTGCTGCGGGTTCAGGCGGAGCGTGGCGGCGCGTCGGTGTTCCCCTCACTGTCCGAATACACCTCCCGGTACGGCGTCACGAAGGAACGCTTTGCCCGACTCAATCCGGATGCGATCGTCCTGCACCCGGGACCGATGAACCGCGGCGTTGAGATCGAGGGCGCCGTGGCCGACGACCCCAGAGCCTTGATCCTCGATCAAGTCTTCAATGGCGTCGCCGTCCGAATGGCCGTTCTCTTTCGACTGCTTGGAGGTGAGCACGATGGTTGATGTGATACTTGCCGGTGGCACGGTCCTCACTGCTGAAGGCATCAAGGAAACCGACGTTCGCATTGCGGACGGCCGCATCGCGGAGATGGGACCGGATTTGGATGGCGATGAGACGATCGACTGCACCGGTTGCTGGATCGGCCCCGGTCTGGTCGATCTGCACGCACACTTCCGCGAACCCGGCCTCGAGTGGAAAGAGGACATCGCCACCGGCTCGAGAGCCGCCGCGGCCGGTGGCTACACCGCCGTTGTGGTGATGCCGAACACGGATCCGGTCACCGACTCCGGGCATCTTGCCCGTTACGTCACCACCCGAGGCGACGACGTCGGCCTCGTTGACGTGATTCCCGCTGGTGCCGTCACCAAGGGCCGCGCGGGCAAGGAACTGGCTCACCTCGACGAGCTCTGGGCCGCCGGTGTGCGCGTGTTCTCTGATGACGGCGACGTCGTTGGAGACGCAGGTCTCCTGCGCCGGGCGATGGACTACCTCGCCGCGCGGGGAGGCGTGATCTCCCAACATGCGGTTGATGTCGGCCTGTCGCGTGGCGGACACATGCACGAGGGGAGCGTGTCGTCGCTTCTCGGGATGTACGGAATCCCAGCAGCGGCCGACGACGTGATCATCGGTCGCGACCTCCGGCTCGTGGAAATGACCGGGGCGAGGTACCACGTGCAACACCTGTCGACCGCGGGCGGTGTTGCGATGATCGCCGAGGCGAAGGCGAGGGGCCTGCCGGTCACGGCTGAGGTGACGCCGCATCACCTGGCGTTTGATCATCATGCCGCGGCAGGGACCGACCCGGTCTACAAGATGATGCCTCCGCTGCGTTCGACCGAGGACCGCGACGCACTCCGCCAGGGTCTCGTGGATGGGACGATTGACGTTGTAGGAACCGACCACGCACCCCATGCCGAGCATGAGGAGGAGGTACCGTGGGAACAGGCACCGAACGGCGTGATCGGCCTGGAGTGGGCTGCAGCCGTGGTCAACACCGTTGCCGACCTGGATCAGGAAGCCTTCTTCGACCGGCTCTCGGTGGCGCCCGCACGGATCGGCCAGATCGAAGACCAGGGGATCCTCCCAGCGGTCGGTAGCGTTGCAAACCTGGTGGCGTTCGATCCCACGACCGAGTGGACGCCGGACCGCACCGTGTCGAAGGCCAGGAACAGCCCCTACTTCGGCATGGCGCTTCGCGGCAGGCCGAAGGTTACGATCCACCGCGGCGTCGTGACCGCACGCGACGGCGTTTCCGAGAGCGGCGGCGCATGAGCGCGATCGCGAGACCACTCGGGGCATCCCCGTGAAGGCGAAGTCTCCCGACCTGCGGACGACGGTTGGACCCGCGACCCTGCGGAGTCCGATCGTCGCCGCGTCCGGCACCGTCGGCTCGGTGGTCGATTTCACCGGCATCGCGGGCTTTCGGTCGTATGGCGCGGCGGTCGCGAAGTCGGTGTCGCCGGATCCCTGGCCGGGACGTACCCCGCCGCGGCTCACCGCGGCAGGTGCCGGGATGCTGAACGGCATCGGAATCCAGAACCCGGGGATCGACGCTTGGGTGGACGAGATCGGGCCGCGGATCGGAGAAGCAGGCGTGCCGATATGGGGATCAGCGGTCGGCCACGATGCCAGCGGGTTCGCCGAGGTAGCGAGGGGACTCCAGGGTGCCGGTGTTGCCGCCATCGAGGTGAACCTGTCGTGCCCGAACCTGGAGGACGGGCACCTCTTCGCCCTCGATCCCGAGCGATCGGCCGAGGTTGTCCGCCTGGTGCGTGACGCTACCGATCTCCCGATCGGGGCAAAACTGTCCCCGAACGCCGTCGATATCGCCGAGATCGCAGCCTCCGTCAGTGAAGCAGGCGCCGACTGGGTCGTTCTCACCAACACGGTCTGGGGGGCTGGGATCGATGTGGAGACCCGGCGCCCCACGTTGAGCGGTGTTGTCGGCGGCTACTCGGGCTCACCCGTGAAGCCGATTGCAGTTCGCTGCGTGTGGGAGGTATCCCAGGCCCATCCGGAGGTGCCGATTGTCGGATGCGGAGGCGTGCGCTCGGGGGCCGATGTTGTCGAGTTCTTGCTCGCCGGAGCGTCGGCCGTTGCGGTGGGCACCGCCCACTTCGCGGAACCTCGCGTCGGAACGCGCATCATCAAGGAACTGGAGAAGTACATGGTCACGCACGATGTCGCATCGGTTCGAGAATTGATCGGAGCGGTCGAACCATGGTGAAGGGGGTCATCGTCGCACTCGACGTCCCGACTGCCGAGGCTGCCGTTGCGCTGGCCGAGGAGGTAGCCGAACACGTCGTCGCCTTCAAGATCGGGCTCGGACTGCTGCACGGGCCGGGTCCGCTCCTGATCCCCGCTCTGGTGTCGCTTGGCAAGCCCGTGTTCGCAGACGCGAAGCTCAACGACATTCCTTCCCAGGTCGAGGTGGCGGCGCGGCGCCTTGGCGAACACGGCGCCCGGTGGGTCACGGCTCACGTCAACGGAGGCCAGGCCATGCTCGAGGCGGCAGTGCGCGGCCTCAAGGAAGGGGCCGGCGCGGCCCCCGCCGGGGTTCTCGGCGTCACGGTGTTGACGTCCCACGACAATGCATCCCTGGCGAGGATCGGGATCGACCGGTCGCCCGGAAAACTCGTCGCTCGTATGGCGAAGGTTGCGGCCGCAGCAGGATGTGAAGGCGTCGTCTCGTCTCCCAAGGAATTGACGGTCGTCTCAGATGTCGCCCCCGAACTCCTCAGAGTGACACCCGGCATTCGACCCTTCGACCGCGACGACGACCAAGCAAGAACGATGACGCCGGCTGAGGCCATCGAACGGGGCGCCGATCTGCTGGTTGTTGGACGCCCGATCACGGCCGCAAACGACCCAAAGACCGCTGCCGCGGACATCGCAGCGCAGATCCAAGGTGCAGGCCCCCTGGATTGATAGAGTCCACCCATGGCCGATACCCACAACCTCCCACCGATGAGCGATGAGCAGCGGGCTCTGGCACTCGAGAAGGCCGCCGCGGCCCGCCGCCAGCGCGCCGAGATCAAGGCCCTGTTGAAGACCGGTTCCCTCACGCTCGCAGAAGTTTTCGAACAGGCCGAGACCGACGACATTGTCGCCGGTACGAAGGTCTTTCCGCTGCTCGCCTCGATGCCCAGAATGGGGAAGATCAAGGCGACCCGTCTGATGGAGGAACTCGGGATACCCGACAACCGCAAGATTCGCGGTCTGGGCTCACGTCAGCGTGAGAACCTCCTCGACTCCTTTGCCTGAGGGCAGACTCCTCGTTGTCTCGGGGCCGTCGGGCGTCGGGAAGTCCAGCGTGATCGACGGCGTGCTCGAACAGGTCGACGCCGGCTTCTCTGTCTCCGCAACGACGCGGTCGCCTCGGCCGGGAGAAACCGACGGTGTCGACTACTGGTTCGTCGCACATGAGGAGTTCAGCGACCTGGTCGAAGGCGGAGGAATGCTGGAGTGGGCCGAGTACGGCGGCTATCGGTATGGCACACCGCGCGCACCCGTGGTTGAGGTCCTTGCGTCCGGGTCCCACGTCATCCTCGACATCGAGAACGACGGCGCACATCAGGTGCAGGCCGCCTACCCGGCGGCCGTGCTGGTGTTCTTGATGCCGCCGTCTCGTGATGAACTCGAACGTCGCCTCCGATCGAGAGGGGACACCTCCGAGAGCGACATCGACCGCAGATTGGCTGTCGCCGATGAGCAGATGCTCGACGCTCGCGAGTCCTATGACCACCTTGTTATCAATGACAACCTTGAGGGCGCGATCTCTCAGGTTGTCTCTATACTCCAAGCACCGGCCACTCCGGACAGGGGTTCAGACGCGTTCCCACGCGCTGGAGACGCCGAAACGACGAGGAGCAACACCGAATGATGACCGAACCGCCGATCGGCGCCGTTATCGCGAAGACGCAATCCCGTTTTGGGCTCGTCGTTCTCTCGGCCCGCCGTGCACGGCAGATCAACGCCTACTTCAACCAACTTGGCGAAGGCCTGGGAGGGTATGTCCCACCGCAGGTGCATAGCCTCTCCCGCAAGCCGCTGTCGATCTCCCTCGAAGAGATATACGAGGACAAGGTCGTCATCGCTCCGATCGAGGAGTAGGTAGTGCTCGCCGGGCGGCGCGTGGTCCTCGGCGTCACGGGAGGCGTCGCCGCCTACAAGGCCGCGTACCTCGCTCGCCGTCTGATCGAACGCGGTGCCGTCGTGCGTCCCGTCATGACTCAGACGGCCACGGATTTCCTTGGCCCCCACACTCTGGCCGCGATCACCGGCGAACGTCCGGTGGTCGATCTCTTTGACGCCGACGACGTGAGTCCGCACACCAGTCTCGGTCGATGGGCGGATGCCGTCGTCATCGCGCCCGCAACCGCGGCGACCATCGCCCGGATTGCAAACGGCCTCTCCGACGACTCGGTCTCTGCGACCGTCCTCGCTACATCGGCCCCGGTCGTGATCGCTCCCGCGATGCACACCGAGATGTGGGAGCATCCAGCGACGGTGGCCAACGTCGAACGCCTCGAGAGCTTCGGCTATCACATCGTCGGTCCGGTAGCCGGTGCGCTCGCCGGTGGTGACACCGGGTTTGGCCGACTGGCAGATCCCGATCGCATCGCCGATGCCGTTGCCGGTGTGCTCCCCGGTGGACCGTTGACCGGTGCTCACGTGGTGATCACGGCAGGCGGCACGCGTGAACCGATCGATGCCGTTCGGTACCTCGGCAATCGCTCGTCCGGCAAGATGGGCAATGCGATCGCTGCTGCTGCCGCCCGGCGCGGTGCCACGGTGACGCTCGTGACGGCAGGCCTGGGCTTCGAACACCCCAGGGTGACCGTCGTGCCTGTCGAGACCGCCGACGAAATGGCGGAGGCGACCTGGTCCGCGGCTCAAGAGGCCGATGTAGCCGTGATGGCCGCTGCGGTCGCGGACTTCCGGCCCGCCGAACCACTCGATGGCAAACTCCGCCGCGCAGAAGGCCCTCCGTCGATCGATCTGGAATCAACGCCGGACATCCTTGGGGGAGTGGCAGCGATGGTCAACCGGCCGTTCCTGGTGGGGTTCGCCGCCGAAGTCGGTGGACTCGATGAAGCGGTCGCCAAAGCTCGCCGCAAGGGAGTCGATCTGCTCGTGGCCAACGATGTCGCCGCTCCGGGTTCCGGGTTCGGCATCGACACCAATCAGGTGACGATCGTCCTGCCTGACGGAGCAACGGAACCCTGGAGCCTCATGAGCAAGAGCGAGGTCGCCGAACGTCTCTGGGATCGGATTGCCGAACTCCGTAAGCGCGAAGGGCCGGCAACCTGACCACGATCGCACAGGTCGTTCCCGATGTGCCGTCCTTCGCCGTCGATGACGGCTTCACCTACGAGGTGCCCGACAAGCTGAGCGGACTCGCGGTGGGCGACATCGTGCGCGTGCCCCTCGGCGGCCGGAAGGTTCGTGGATACGTGACAGCCGTCGGTGAGGCCTCTCCGGATCGGCCCCTTCGTCCGATCGCGTCGCGGTCGGGGAGTCGCGGAGTGTTCAACGATGCCATGCTGCAGTCGCTCCGGTGGGTTGCCACGCACTATGTGGCTCCTCTGTCGACCGTCCTCAGCCGATGTGCACCCCCGAACCTTCCAAAGAAGAAGGCGCGTCCGGCCGAGGCCTTCAAAGGTC
Organism: uncultured Actinomycetota bacterium; assembly: GCA_963836085.1. Classification (GTDB taxonomy): domain Bacteria; phylum Actinomycetota; class Acidimicrobiia; order Spongiisociales; family UBA5794; genus JAHEEL01. Next base: position 29,108 of record CAWIHT010000001.1, on the reverse strand, counting down.
GCATCGAGGGACCCCTCGCACAGTGGGGAGAGCGGCAGGTCACCGGTGGTCGAACCCGGCCCGCATACCTCCTGACCGGGGAACCTTTTGACGGGATCGTCTCGGCGATGGCGCCGGTGCTGCGTAGCGGCAAGAACATCATCGTGACCGCCCCGACGGTGGTCGAAGTCGATGCGGCGGCCGAGCGTCTGAGGACGGTCTTTGGCGATCGGGTGTTGACCGCGACCAGCGACGACCCGCCGATCGACCGAACGGCGTCGTGGACCCAGATCGCTACCCCAACGGCCAGTGTCGTGGTTGGGACGCGCGAGGTGGCGTTCTGGGGTTCGGGAGCTGTTGGCCTTGCCGTCGTCATCGAAGAAGGGCGGCGGGGCTACAAGTCGCCCCAAACGCCCACCTATCACGTGCGGGACGTACTGCGCCGTCGCTCGGTCATCGAGCGGTTTGCGCTGCTGCTCACCGGGGCCGTGCCGACATCCGAGGCGATGTCGGCAGGGATCGAGATCGTGCGACCGGGCCGGCGCATCTGGCCGCTTGTCGAGATCGTCGACCGGACTGAAGAGATCGGGCACGGGGGGAGGATCGGCGATCGGATGCGCCAGGCATTGACCTCCGTCGGTGCTACCGGGACCGCCTTCGTGCTCGTACCACGCAGAGGGGGCACCTATCGGTGTTCGCGCTGCCGCGAGCTGCGTACCTGTCCGAATTGCGGTGCCGCGCTCGAGCGCAACGGGTCCTGCGCGCGGTGTGGGCGGGTTGAGGCCGCGTGCACCTCCTGTGGCGGGATACGGTTCGAGGCTCTCGGCGCGAGCGTCCCTCGCACCGTGGACGACCTGGCCCGTACGTACGGCTCCGACGTTGGTTCTGCCGGATCCGGCAGAAGAATCACGGTTGGAACGGAACGCGATCTCGTTGACCTCGAACCGGTCGATCTCGTCGCCGTGGTCGATCCGGACCTGTGGATCCTCGCCCCCAACTACCGTGCCGATGAGGATGCACTCCGACTCCTCGTCCGTGGCGTGTTGGCTGCACGTCCCGGCCGGGGGAGGCACGCGGTTGTCCAGACATCACTCCCGGGACACGCGGTGTTCGATGCCCTGCGGAGCGGGGATCCTCTTCCGTTCATGGAGAACGTGCTTCGGCAGCGTGAGGAGAGCGGCTTTCCGCCCGTCGGCGAGCTCATTGCCCTCGAGACGGATGCGGATGACGCGGCGAGGCTTCTCGAAGATGCTGCCGGAGAGGCCGCGCTCCTGGGACCGGCGCGCGAAGGAGACCGAGACCGTTGGCTCCTCCAGGGTCCGGACCTGTCTCGCGTCCGCATTCGGCTCCGGGGGGCGGTACGACAATTGAGAGACGGCGGATCGCGCGGTACGCGTCGACGCAGATCCCGTCGATCTCTAGGCCCGCGGCGATGTGGTCACTGTGACGCGGATTCAGTAGCCTGGCGCCCCATGGCGATCTACCCCATCCGCGTCTTTCCGGATCCCGTCCTTCGAGCGGCGACCACGCCGGTAACGGAGTTCGGTCCTGATCTCGCGCGTCTCGCAGACGACATGCTCGAGACGATGTATGCGGCGCCCGGCGTCGGGTTGGCTGGGCCACAGATCGGAATCTCGAAGCAGATCTTCGTCGCCGACGTCGGCGAGGGTCCGTTCGTGATGGTGAATCCAGAGATCGTTGAGACATCCGGAAAGTGGAAGTTCGAGGAGGGCTGCCTGTCCGTACCCGGATACTGGTGGGAGTTCTCCCGTCCGGCGTTTGCTCGCGCTCGCGGCCTTGATCTCGACGGGAACCCCGTTGAGTACGCCGGCGACGAACTGATGGGGCGACTGCTGCAGCACGAGACGGATCACTTGATCGGCACCCTGCTGCTCGAACGGCTTCCGAGGCGTCTCCGCAAGGACGCACTCCGAGACCTCCGGAGCGCGGTACCGATGAGCGGCATCGAATGAGGGCCGTCTTTCTCGGGACTCCGGCCGCAGCCATACCGAGCCTCGCGGCCCTCATCGACGTTGCCGACATTGCAGTGGTCGTGACACGGCCGGACAGTGCAAAGGGACGATCGCGGAGGCCGACGCCAAGTCCTGTCAAGCTCGCAGCGGCTGAGTGGGGCCTGCCGATCGCAGAGCCGAAGACCCGAGCTGACATTGAGGCGGTGCTTCGTGACGCCGACGCCGATATCGGCGTTGTTGTTGCCTATGGTCGAATCCTCTCGCCGATGGCCCTGGACACGATGCCGGCAGGGTTCGTCAACGTGCACTTCTCGCTCCTTCCCAGGTGGCGCGGAGCAGCACCCGTGGAGCGAGCGATTCTCGCCGGAGACGAGACCACCGGTGTCAGCCTCATGCAACTCGACGAGGGACTCGACACCGGTCCGGTGATCGCTGCTCTCGAGACGCCGATCGAGTCCGATGAGACCGGTGGATCCCTGAGCGGAAGGCTCGCCTACCTCGGAGCGATGATCATTGACGACGTGCTGGAGGACCTGATGGCCGGTCGACTGGAATCCGCGCCCCAGCTGAGGACCGGCGTAACGGGAGCGGGTCCTCTCGATCCGTCGGAGGCCCGCATCGACGCCACATGGACGGTCGGCTACGCCGAGCGCGCGGTGCGTGCATTCAACCCGCGGCCGGGCGCTTGGTTTGAGATGGACGCCATGCGTTTCCGGGTCCACCGGGCGTCGCCGTCACCCGAGGCTGTCACCCCGGGCGTGATTGCAGCGTTCAACGGACAGGCGATCCTGGGACTCCAGGGCGGCAGCCTCTCGATCGACGTGATCCAGCCGTCAGGGAAGGGGCCGATGTCCGGTCCTGCATGGCTCAACGGGCGGCGTGGGACCGGTGGGCGCATCGATCCGGCTTCCGAATGAAGCGTGGTGTCGAGTCCCGCGTCATTGCGGCAACCATTCTCGAGAGAGTCCTTGCTGAAGGCGCCTATTCGAACGTCCTCGTGCGGACCGCGACCGAGGACTTGGAACGGCGCGACGCCGTTTTCGTCCAGCTTCTTGTGTACACCGCTATTCGCAATCTCGCCCGCATTGATCGAACGATCGACGAACGAGTGTCGCGGCCGATCGACGATGTCGTGCGCTCGGTACTGCGGATCGGCGTGGCCGAGATCCTGTTCATGGAGAGCGAACCTCACGCTGCCGTGGACTCTGCCGTCGAGGCGACGAGAGCACTCGATGTGCCGCGAGCATCGGGGTTCGTGAACGGCGTCCTCCGCAACATTGCTCGTTCGGGCGAACCCGCGCTCCCGGGAGGCCCAGAGGGAGAGGCGCTGCGCCACGGCATTCCCGAGTGGCTGTATCACGACCTCGCGACCCACTACGGACCCGAAGAGGCACGGGCCTTCTTCGAAGCCTCCAACCTGGCGACTCGCGTCGGTGTGCGGCGCAGATTCGGCGACGCGCCGGGGGAGCCGGTACCGGGAATCGCCGACGCCTACATGATCGACGGGATCGCGGGGAACCGCGACGCCATCGCATCCGGCAGCATCGTCGTGTCGGACCCATCGTCGATCGCAGTTGCGCTCGCTCTCGATCCACAGCCGGGTGATCGGATCGTGGACCTCGCTGCTGCCCCGGGGGGCAAGACGATTCACCTGTGGGATATGGTGGGAGGCGAGGGCATCGTCGTTGCGATGGATCGACACGCCAGAAGGGCAAGCACCGCCCGACGGCGGACCGACCGATTGGCACGCGGCGTGCGCTGGGTCATCGGCGATGCAGCTCATCCGCCGTTTCCCGAAGGCTCCTTCGATCGTGTGCTCCTCGACGCCCCATGTTCCGGTTTCGGAACGCTCCGCCGCCGCCCCGAAATCCGCCACCGCGTCGATCGCGAAGGCGTCGATGCCTCGGCGGCCCTTCAACGGCGAATGCTCGACGCTGCTCTCAAGCTGGTGCGACCGGGTGGGCGCTTGGTCTACTCGGTCTGCACGGTCACGGCCCAGGAGACGATCGGTGTCGTCGCCGGCTCCGGTTCGCGCCCACCTGCCGATCTCCCGGGCTCGATCCTGGAGGGCGGCATCCTCCTCGCTCCCCACCTCACCGAGTCCGACGGCATGTTCATCGCCGTGATCGACCGCTAGTCGTTCAGCCACCGTGGTCGGCGCTCGCTCGCTCGGGAGGCATCCGGCGAGCCAGAACCGGATACACTCGTCTCCCGTGATCAAACCAGCCCGAATCGCACCCTCAATCCTCGCGGCCGACTTCGCACACCTGGGCGATGACGTTGGCCGCGTGGCCGACCATGTCGACCTTCTCCACGTGGACGTCATGGACGGCCACTTCGTGCCAAACATCTCGCTCGGCATGCCGGTCATCGAATCGCTGCGGGCAGTCACCGATCTGAAATTCGACTGCCACCTCATGACGCTGAATCCTGATGCCTACCTCGAGGAGTTGAAGGCAGCCGGCGGAGACCTGGCGACCGTTCACATCGAGGTGTTCCCCGACCCGACCGGCATTGCCGAGATTGCACGGGACGTCGGACTCGAGTTCGGTCTTGCGATCAATCCGCCGACGCCGTTCGAGGCCATCGAACCGTTCATCGAATTCGCCGACATGATTGTGGTGATGGCAGTGCATCCGGGCTTCGGAGGACAGGGGTTCATCGATGCGGTGCTTCCGAAGATCGAGCGCGTTCGGAAGTTCATTGATTCCGCCGGACTTTCGACCGATATAGAGGTCGACGGTGGGATCGACGCGACCACGATCGGATCAGCCCGCGACGCTGGAGCCGATGTGTTCGTTGCGGGGACCTCGGTATTCCGAGCCCCCGACCCGGTCGCTGCCGTGCACGGACTGAGAACGGCGATCGGCCAGTAGAGGAAGCATGGGAGATCGGATCCTTGTCGTTGATGACGACCCGGACATCCTCCAATACGTCAAGATGAATCTCGAACTCGAGGGTTTCGAGACTGAGACGGCCTCGAACGGCATCGAGGCACTTCAGGTTGCCCGAGAGCGACCGCCGGCGCTCGTTCTCATGGACGTGATGATGCCCGGCATGGACGGTCTGACGGCGCTGCGCCACCTCCGCAACGATCCAACGACGTCGAGCGTGCCGGTCGTGATGCTGACCGCCAAGGCGCTTGCGAAGGATCGGGTCAAGGGCCTCGACCTCGGAGCGGATGACTACATCACCAAACCATTCGCCGTCGAGGAACTCGTTGCTCGCGTCGGCACCGTCATCCGACGGGCCCAGCAGATGCGCGATGTCTCTCCCCTCACCGGCCTTCCCGGCAACTTCCGAATCGCCGGTGAACTCGAGCACCGCATTGAGGCACGGACCCCGATCGCGGTCGTCTACGGCGATCTGGACAACTTCAAGGCGTTCAACGATCACTACGGATTCATGCGTGGCGATTCGGTCATCAAGTACACAGCGACCACGTTGATGGAGGCATCAGCAGTGTGCGGAGATCCCGACGCCTTCGTGGGACATGTCGGAGGGGACGACTTCATTGCAGTGATGAGTCCGGACTTGGTCGAGTTGTTCTGCACCAACGTCATCCAGACGTTCGACGACGGAATCCTCGACTTCTACGACACCGCAGATGCCCTCCAGGGCTACATCGAAGTCACCGACCGTCGCGGAGAGCGCCACGCCTTCCCGATCGTGTCATTCTCGATGGGTGTGGTCACGAACCAGTACCGGGCCATTGCATCTGAATGGGAGGCGTCGGCAATCGCCTCTGAGATGAAAGAGTTCGCGAAGCGCCAGCCCGGATCCACCTACTCCATCGACCGCCGCCAGTAGCGCACCCAGCTCCTCCGCTCCTCCGCCTCCCCTTCCAAACCCAACGGTCGAACACGCCCGGTGGCTGGCTATTCTTGTTCTTGCCCCCTTCAGGGCAGGGTGCAATTCCCGACCGGCGGTGAAAGCCCGCGACCCCCATGCCATGGGGTGGATCCGGTGAAACTCCGGGGCCGACGGTGACAGTCCGGATGGGAGAAGGAGGGCGTGTGACGCGTCGCGTGAAGGACAATCTGTTCCGAACGCACCGCGTGGACGAGATGATGCGTCGTGCCATCGGCTTGACCGAGACAACGGCGCCGCATCCGAATCCACGGGTCGGTGCGATCGTGGTGAACCCGGCCGGGGAAGTGGTCGCTGAGCGCGCCCACCTTCGGGCCGGTGGCGCCCACGCCGAAGCAGCGGCCCTCGCCGACGCGGGTCCCGCTGGCCGCGGCTCAACCTTGATCGTCACCCTCGAACCGTGTGCTCATCACGGACGAACTCCGCCCTGCGCCGAGGCAGTCATTCAGGCGGGGGTAGAGCGAGTCTTCGTCGGGGCGTTGGATCCAGACCCCCGCGTGGCCGGGCGCGGCGTGGCGATGCTCCGGGACGCGGGTATCGAGGTCGAGACCGGTATCGAGGAGGCGGCCGTCGTCGCCAACGATCCTGCCTACTTCCATCACCGCGCGACGGGCCTCCCCCTGGTGACGCTGAAGATCGCCGCGACGCTCGACGGCCAATCGGCTGCCGCCGATCGCACCTCACAGTGGATCACCGGTCCCGAGGCACGCCGGGATGCTCACCGACTGCGATCGACCCACGACGCCGTCCTGGTTGGTTCCGGAACCGTGATCGCGGACGACCCGCGTCTCGATGTGCGTCTCGACGGCTACTCGGGTCCACAGCCGCGACCCATTGTGATCGCGGGGCGTCGCACCATCGGGCAGGAGGCCGCGGTACTCCAACGGAGACCGATCGTCTTCGTCGGCGCGGGCGACGTCTCACCGAGTGCGGATGGGGCGAAGGTCGTTCCAATGGCCGGTGGCAACGGCGTCGACCTGGTCGGGGCCGTCAGGTACCTCGGGAGCGACGGTGTGCTCTCCGTTCTCATCGAGGGCGGGCCGAGGATTGCTGGATCGGCGTTGTCGGCCGGGATCGTGGATCAGCTCGTCCTGTACTACGGCGCGAGGCTTGCTGGAGGTATCGGCCTCCCGGCTATCGCAGGGACATTCGCAACCATCGACGACACGTTGGATGTGTCGATCACAAAGATCACCACGATCGGTCCGGACTTCCGGGTCGACGCAATCATCGAGAGAGGGACGTGATGTTCACCGGAATCGTGAGCGAACTCGGAACTGTGCACTCGGCCGAACCCACCAACGGGGGAGCGGCCCTGACCATTGCGGCCCCACTGACCTGCACCGGCCTCGTGATAGGTGACTCGATTGCGGTGAATGGCGTATGCCTCACCGCAATCGAGATCGAAAAGGACCGTTTCACCGTCGAAGCCGTTTCGGAGACCCTGCAGCGCACCAATCTCGGCGATCTCGTTGTGGGCTCGCCTGTCGACCTCGAGAGACCGGTGGAGGCTTCGGGCGGACGCTTTGATGGCCACGTCGTGCAGGGCCACGTCGACGGCGTCGGGGTCCTCCTGAGCGTCGACACGGAAGGCGACTCGCTCCGGATCCGCGTCTCCACGCCTCCCGAACTTGCCCGCTACCTTGTCGAGAAGGGTTCGGTCACCGTCGACGGCGTCAGCCTGACCATCACGGCGGTTTCGGACGTGCACGCGGCCGAACCCTGGTTCGAGATCGTCCTGATTCCGCACACGCTCGCGGTCACGGTCCTCGGCGCCAGGGGAGTCGGCGACCGATCGAATCTCGAAGCGGACATCCTTGCCAAATACGTTGAACGACTGATGGAGGCTCGTGTATGAACTACGCGAAGATCGAAGAGGCGATCGCTGCGGTTGCCGGCGGTTCGATGGTCCTGGTGGTGGACGACGAGGACCGCGAGAACGAGGGCGACCTGATTGTCGCCGCCGAGAAGGTCACCTCGGAACATATCGCGTTCATGGTCCGCCACACCAGCGGGCTGATCTGCCTGCCGATGATGGGTGAGCGCCTCGACGAACTGAAGCTGCCGTTGATGGTGCTGGAGAACACCGACTCGCACAAGACGGCGTTCACGGTCTCGATCGACATCGCAGACGGCACGACAACCGGGATCTCCGCCGGGGATCGTGCCCGAACGATCAAGGCGGCCGTCGATCCCGCAGCAACCGCCGAGGATTTTCACCGCCCCGGCCATGTCTTCCCACTCCGGTACCAACCGGGCGGTGTTCTCGTCCGTCCCGGCCATACCGAAGCCGCGGTCGACCTTGCCCGCCTCGCCGGACTCGTACCTGCCGGCGTGTTGTGTGAGGTCGTGAACGACGATGGAACGATGTCGCGTGGTGAGTCCCTGATGGCGTTCGCCGACGAACACGAGATTCCCATCATCACGATCGAGGATCTCGTGGCCTACCGCTGGCGGGAGGAGGCGCTGGTGACCCGGGTGTCGGAGGCAGCGCTCCCGACAACGTCCGGGGATTTCCGCGCGGTCGGGTATCGGGCCGTCGACACGGGTTCGGAGCACATCGCTCTGGTCCTTGGGGACGTGACCGGACGTGACGACGTTCTCACTCGTCTCCACTCGGTCTGCTTGACAGGTGACGTATTCGGCAGCCTACGTTGCGATTGCGGCGTTCAGCTTCGTGAGTCGATGGATCTGATCGCCGCCGAGGGCGAAGGAGTCATCGTGTACAACCCGACCCACGAGGGGAGGGGGACCGGACTGCTCGACAAGCTCGCTGCCTATCGGCTCCAGGAGCAGGGTTTCGACACTGTCGAGGCCAACGAGCAGATCGGGCATGCGGTCGACAATCGGCACTACGGCGTTGACGCACAGATCCTGCACGACCTCAAGGTGTCGAGCGTTCGGCTGATCACCAACAACCCGGAGAAGATCGGGCAGTTGAGGGGCTTCGGGGTGGAGGTAACCGAGCGCGTTCCGCTCTGGGTCGGCCGCAACAGCCACAATGAGTTCTATCTGCAGACCAAGGAAGACAAGCTCGGCCACCTCGGGAGTGAGGAATGAATGGCCCGATCCGGGGTGACCTTGACGCCTCGACGATGCGCGTTGGCGTTGTGCGTTCGCTCTTCAACCAACCCGTCACTGACGGCCTGCTGATTGGGGCGCTTGCGGTCTTGGAGGATGCCGCAGCACGCGACATCACGCTGATCGATGTCGAGGGAGCATTCGAGGTACCGGTCATCGCTCAGCGCCTTGCCGGGCAGGGTTATGACGCCGTGATTGGGCTTGGAGCTGTGATCGAAGGCGAGACCGATCATTACGAGTACATCGCCGCTCGCACCTCCGAAGGTCTCATGCGGGTGATGCTCGACACGGGTGTGCCGGTCGCCTTCGGAATTCTCACCGTCCGGGACCCCGCCCACGCCTACGCGCGAAGCGCCCCCGACGAGAAGAACAAAGGCCGCGAAGCCGCCGAAGCCGCGATTCGGACCGCGAGTCTGCTGCGCAAAATCGCGGGGTAGTCGACGAGCCGAGCAACTCGGTAGGCCAGTCATCAGTTCGATTCCTCTCCTTGAGGGGGAGGTGGCGTCTGCGGTGCGGGCAGGTTGCGGAGGGGGTCTCTCGCCGGTGTCGAGCGGCGGTCGGAGCATCCGCAGGATTCTTCGAGATTCTTCAGTCCTGGCCCCGGTTTCTGTCACACCCGGCAGGTAGGTTGTCGGGTATGGGACATCACGATCTCTCCACCGCAACGATCGAGGAACAGTTACTCGACCACGAGGCGATCATCGCCCGGTCCCGAGCCGCACAGATGTCGCTGTTGCGGGAACTTGATCGGCGTCAGGTTGCTGTGCGGGACGGGCATCGGTCGTTGAAGGAGTGGGCGGCGGGTCGGATGGACGTGGCCCCGGAGACGGCCGGGATGCTGGTGTCGACGGCGTGGCGTCTCGAGGATCTTCCCGACGTCGATCGAAGCCGTCGCTTCTGGTGTGATCGGGTTTGATCGGGCGGTTGCGGTCTGCCGGTTTGCGGGGCGTGACGACTCGTGTGACGTTCTGGGTGAGACGGCGGGGTTCGATATTGCCGGGATCCGCATCCGTACGGCGCGGCGGCGGCGTTTGGCGCCGGTCGATGAGGAGATGTCGTTCGAACAGCGCTACGTGTCGATCCAGCCGAACCTCGACGAATCAGCGTGGACCCTGTCGGGTCGCCTCCCCGGCTACGCCGGACGCACCGTCGTGGCGGCGCTTGAAGCGAGAGCCGACAGCTTCCCGTACGGACCGACCGTGAACCCGTCCCGGACGACGAGGAACGCGGATGCGTTGTGGGCGATCAGCGAAGACTCGATCACCGGCGACAACGGAGCCTCCGTCGACAGCCACCGGCTCCGATCGTGTCAGTCTTTGTCGACGCCACCGAAGCGGCAGCCACGAACGCCGAGACCGGTATCACGGTTGAGGGCGGCCCGCAGGTCGGGCTGAACACGCTCCAAGCAATCCTGTGTGACGGTGTGGTTGAGGTCACCGCCCGTACCTCTGACGGTATGCCGTTGGCGATGGGACGCCGCACCAGAGTCATCCCGCCGAGACTCAGAAGGTTCATCCTGCATCGTGACGGCGGGGTCTGCACCATCTCGGGCTGCGTCTCCAGGTATCGCCTCCAGGTGCATCACACCACCCCATGGTCTGAGGGCGGACGCACCGACGCCGAGAACCTGTCGACCGTGTGCTGGTTCCACCACCATGTCGTGATCCACGGCCACGGCTTCACCATCGACCCGGGCTCCCCACCCCAACGGAGACGCCTCACCCGACCCCGAATCCACGCACCACCCCGACCGCACCACCTGGCGAATCGCATAGACCGAGGAACCGACGAGCAGAAGGAGCCGGTCCTCTTCCTCCCTTTCAGGGGGAGGTGGCCCGAGCGCAGCGAGGGACGGAGGGGGTATCCACCTCTGGACGCCTGCGAGGGAATCCTCGCGAGGCGTCGGAAATAGACACTGCCTGACACCGAGACCGAGCGACCCCTTCCGCAATCTGCCCGCAGGGCATGCGCCACCTGCCCCTGAGGAGAAGCAGTTGGGGGAAGGAACCGGGTTGGCTCGCAGGTCCCACAATTGAACTAGGAGACGACCCCGTCTACTCTTCCGTTCACAATTGACGCAAGCGGAGGCGCCTGCTTCCCACCCTGCCACCGGTTGAGGTGCGCTGGGTCGCCCATTCAGGCAGCACTCGCGTCGTGCTGCCTTCTGTATTGGCACCAGGCGCCTGCTTCGTCGACACGTACGAGCAGGAGGTACTCCGATCAAGGAGCCCAGGGTCAACGAACGCATTCGGGTCAAGGAAGTTCGCCTTGTCGACCCGGCCGGCGAGCAGATCGGCATCAAGTCGATCGAAGAAGCCCGATGGCTGGCATCACAGTTGGAACTCGACCTCGTCGAGGTGGCCCCGGAGGCCCGCCCCCCGGTTGTTCGCCTCATGGACTACGGAAAGTTCAAGTATGAGCAGTCCGTCAAGGCGAGAGAGGCCCGCAAGAAGCAGACTCGCACCGTGATCAAAGAAGTCCAGTTTCGTCCCAAGATTGGGGCGAGCGACTTCGAAGTGAAGCGGCAGCGGGTGATTCGCTTCCTACAGGACCACGACAAGGTCAAGGTCACGATGCGGTTCCGCGGACGTGAGGTCACGCATCCCGAGATCGGGAACGAGATCCTCAGCCGACTGCGCGACAGCGTTGCGAACTACGGAGAGGTCGAGACCGCTGCGAGGCTCGAGGGCCGGCAGATGACGATGGTGCTGGCTCCGCTCCGCAATGCGGACCGGGTCGATGAAGACGTTGTTGATGAGGACGTCGCTGTTGAGGACGTCGTTGTGGAAACGAACGAAGATGTTGAAGCTGTCGTCGACGATGTAGCCGTCGTCGAGGCGACGGACAAGTAGGAGAGTGGAATCGTGCCGAAGATGAAGACCCACAAAGGTGCCGCGAAGCGCTTCAAACGCACCGGGAGCGGGAAGGTACGGACCACGAAGGCGTGGCGCGGCCACAACCGTCACAAGAAAACAACGAGTCGCTGGCGTCGCGTCAAGGGCAACAAGATCCTCGATGGCGGAAACGAAAAGCGCATGAACCGCCTGCTGGGGAACTAGGAGTCAATCGATGGCACGTGTAAAGCGTTCAATCAACGCAAAAAAGAAGCGCCGCAAGGTAATGGACCGCGCCTCCGGCTACGGAGGGGCGAGGAGCCGGAGGTACCGCACCGCTCGCGAGCAGGTCATGCACTCGATGCAGTATGCGCATCGGGATCGTCGTGCTCGCAAGGGTCAGTTCCGGCGCCTCTGGATCCAGCGCATCAATGCGGCTGCACGCCTGAACGGCTCGACCTACTCCCAATTCATGGCGGGCCTCAAGGCGGCCGAGATCGAGGTCGACCGCAAGATGCTCGCTGAGATGGCCGTCAACGACCCAACCGCCTTCTCGGCACTCGTCGAGGTTGCTGGAGCAGCGAACGCAGAGTGATGTCGCTCGGACGATCCGGACGATGTGAGAGGGACCCCGCCACCGCGGGGTCCCTTCTCGTCTGATGCGCATCGAGGCGACGACCAACGCCAAGGTCAAGGCGGTCCGCCGCCTGCATCGGTCTCGCGAACGTCGCCAGACGGGGCGCACGATCGTCGAAGGACCCAAGCTGCTCGAATCCGCGCTCGATGCCGGCATCGTGCCGCTCGAGGTGTACACAACTGCAGAGGGGAGCCTCACCACCCGGTGCGCCGCTGCGGGGTCCCATGTCTTCGAGGTGACCCGTCCGGTGCTCTCGGCGCTCTCGACGACCGTTGAGCCGCAGGACTGCGTCGGTGTCATCTCGACTCCCGAGCCACCAGAGCTTCAGGTCCGCCGCACGGTGGTCGGTGTTGCGATCCGCGACCCGGGGAACGCGGGGACCTTGATCCGTACGGCTGCCGCCCTTGGATGGCAGATCGCATTCCTTGACGGGCCGGATCCGTGGAGCCCCAAAGTGCTGAGGGCCAGCGCCGGGACGCAACTCTCGCACCCCGCCGTTCATATTGGATCGATCGAGGACCTCGAGGCAACCGGTCTTGCCCTTGTGGCGGCCACGGTGGATGGAGGGCTCGAGCCGTCGGAACTCGCTGTCGATCTGCCGATTGCGCTCCTGATCGGGAGTGAGGCGCACGGGCTTTCCGAGGCGGTAGTCGACGCGTGCAGATACTCGGTGACGATCCCGATGCCGGGGGAGACCGAGAGTTTGAACGCCGCGGTGGCCGCTGCAATCGCAATGTATGTCTTGGGTGATCACACCGATAAGCCAAGAGCCTAAGTTAGGAACTGGACATCTCCGGACGAGTTGCATAGTCTTCTCTCACACCCCGATGGGGCGGCGAATCGAGGAGCGGTGCGATGTCCACCTCAAGGATCCCGAGAGTCACGCTTGCGGTGCTCGCACTGGGGGCCGCGATTGCAATCGTCGGATGCACCCAGGTTCTGCCCGAGCGCGTCGTCGTGATGACCGAATCGGGAGAGATCCTTGCCGAAGGCGAAGCTCCCGTCGCGCCAGAGGATGAATTGCCGCTCGGTGAGATGGCAGCCGCCGGAGAGGTCACGTTCGAAGAGAAGTGCGCGGTATGCCACACGATCGGTGAAGGCCCGCTTGTTGGGCCCGATCTCGCCGGCGTCACAGAGACGCGAGACGCCGATTGGCTCGCGGGATGGATCCTGGATCCAGAGGCGTTTGCCGCCGAGAACGCAGACGCGGCGGAGATCTATACGGGAGGGATGGTGGCCCAGGACCTCGAGTCGCAGGAAATCGCCCAGGTCGTCGCCTATCTCGACTCGACATCAGAGGTCGACGTATCGACATCTGCCCCCGATGGACCACGGCAGCTCTCTCCAGCCGAGTTCGACGAAGCCTCGAACGTCTACTTCAACCGCTGTGCCGGCTGCCATGGGACATTGCGCGTCGGGGCCACCGGCCCGAATATCGAACCGGAGCGCACGCGTGAGATCGGCACGACCGGTCTGCAGACGATTCTCACCAACGGTCTCCCCGGCGGAATGCCCGCCTGGGGAGAGTCCGGGATCCTCACGGCGGAGGAGATCGAGTTGATGGCGAACTTCGTGCAACTCGAGCCGCCGACGCCGCCGTCGCTCAATTTGGCAGAGATCACCGAATCCTGGAACCTCATCGTTCCCGTGGCCGATCGGCCAACCGAGCCGCAGACCACCCGCGACTGGGAGAACTACACCGGCATCATCCTGCGTGACGCAGGGCAGGTGGCGATCATGGATTCCGACGCCCACGAGAAGGTCGCGATCATCGACACCGGCTTTGCGGTGCACATCCTCCGGTCGTCGGCCACCGGTCGCTACTTCATTGCGGTCGGTCGCGACGGCCGCGTCACCATGATTGACCTCTGGACGGAAACCCCGGAAATCGTGGCGCAGGTCCAGGGCTGCTTCGATGCCAGGAGCGTCGATGGAAGCAAGTTCGAGGGCTACGAGGACCAGTTCATCATCGAGGGCTGCTACTGGCCACCGCAATACGTCGTATTCGACGGGCAGACGCTCGAACCCCTCGTGGTTCATGACGTGCTGAGCGACGACATCAACGGTGACGAACTGGAAGAAGTACGCGTTGCGGCGATCGTCGCATCTCACTTCGACCCGGTATGGGTGATGGGCCTGAAGGAGTCTGGCTACGTCGCGATCGTTGACTACTCCCAGCCCGACTTCCCGATGGTGAAGAAGATCGCCGCCGACCTCTTCCTCCACGACGGAGGATGGGATCACACCGGTCGGTACTTCATCACGGCGGCGAACGCGCAGAACAAGCTGATGGTCGTCGACGTCAAGACGCAGGAGCTCGTGGCCGGAGTTGAGACGGGCGAGGTCCCTCATCCGGGGCGCGGAGCCAACTGGGTTGATCCCGAGTTCGGATGGGTCTACGGCACCACACACATCGGCGAAGGCAAACTCACGCTGATCGGCGCCGATCCCGTGGGGAGTCCCGAACATGCCTGGAAGGTCGTCCGTGAGGTTGAGCTCCCGGGAACCGGCAGCCTGTTCCTGAAGACCCACCCGAACTCGCAATGGGTCTGGATGGACACGCCAATGTCGAATGATGTCGAAGAGAGCCATCAGGCCTGCGTGTACAGCAAGGAGAAGAGGGAACTCGAGACATGCTTCCCGGTGGCAGATCACGGCCGCGTCGTCCATTTCGAGTACGACCGGGCTGGCGATGAGGTTTGGGTCTCGGTGTGGGACCCCGAAGGAGAGATCGTGATCTACGACGATGCCACACTCGTCGAGAAGCTGCGTATCGCCGGGCCATGGCTCATTACGCCGACGGGCAAATTCAACGTCTACAACACCGCTAACGACGTCTACTGAACCCGAACGCTAGGCATCCGCAATTGAGGTCGCGGCGAGTTCAGCGAGTAGGGCATCGCGGGCCTGCGACCACGCATCGTGGAGCGCGCATGGATCCGAGGCGTCGCAGGTCTCGCCGCTCAGCACGCAGGTGTCGGTGTCGGTCGTGCCCTCCATCGTCTCGATCAACTGGAGGACCGTGATGTCGCTGAGGCTCACGATGAGGCGGTAGCCGCCCCCAGGGCCACGGGTCGACGTCACCCACCGCTCCCGAACGAGCGGTGACATGATCTGAGGCAGGTATTGATGTGTGGTCTCGAGGATCGCGGCGAGATCGCTGCCAGACAAGCGATTCCTGTCGGCGTTCAGCGCCTGCAGGCCGCGGAGGGCGAGGTCGGTTCGCTTTGCCAGTTCCAGACGCATGGCGTCGGACTCTACACAGGCCGGCGGCATCAGCCGATGGGGGCGAAGGGTGCGGGATCTTGCGCAACGCTGCGAGTGCTCTACGCTCCTGGCGATGAAACCGATGCGTCGATTCCGATTCGCGTTTACGGGTCCCCCGGCCCGGGCGAACGGACACGGCTGAACACCACCGTACACGCCAATGCCCGGGACCTGGTTCCGGGCGTTCTCGCGTCCGGACCGTACCCGCCCACACACAGGAGCAGGAGCCGTGGAACCCACCACTAACCTCTCGGAGCCAATGGATACCCAAGAAACACTCGATCGCCTACGGGCCGACGCCCCCGCGCTCATCGAACAGACTGACTCGGTGGAAGCATTGGACGAACTCGCGGCCGAACTCACGGGCAAACGCTCGCCGATTGCGGCAGGCCGACGGTCGCTCGGGAGCGTTCCGGCCGAACAGCGACGAGAGCTCGGACGAGCAATCAACGACGTGGCCGTCGAAGTGGACGCGCTCCTCGCGTCCCGCCGATCAGTGCTGGAAGCGGCGGAAGCGGCAGATGCCCTCGCGTCCGACCGGGTCGACGTGACGCTCCCCGGACGTGCTCCAGCGCGCGGTACAACGCACGTGATCCAGCAGGTCATGGACGAGATCGTCGATATCTTCGTAGCCATGGGATACACCGCTGCAACCGGGCCTGAGGCGGAGACCGAGTTCTACAACTTCACGGCGTTGAACTTCGGGAAAGCTCATCCGTCACGGTTCGAGAGCGACACACTCTACCTCGACTACGGCGACGATCCCGAGGGCGTTCTGCTCCGGACCCACACGTCGCCGATGCAGGCCAGGTACATGGAGCAACATGACCCACCGGTCTATCTCGTGGTACCCGGCCGGGTGTTCCGCCGTGACCAACTGGATCCGACGCACTCCCCGGTGTTCCACCAGATCGAAGGCCTTGCCGTCGACAAGGACATCACCTTCGGTGACCTCAAAGGTGCGCTCGCGCACTTCGCTCACGAATTCCTCGGCCCCGACACACGGGTGAAGTTCATCCCCCACTACTTCCCGTTCACGGAACCATCTGCGGAGATGCATGTCTTCACCAATGGGCGCTGGATGGAGTTGCTGGGGTGTGGGATGGTGAACCCGGCCGTGTTCGAGGCCGTTGGCTACGACCCGAGCGAAGTTACCGGGTTCGCCTTCGGCATGGGCGCTGACCGCCTCGCAATGGTCCGCCACGGCGTCACCGATCTCCGCCACCTCTTTGACCCCGATCAGCGAATCCTGGAGCAGTACCGATGAAGTTCACACTGGATTGGCTGAGCGAGTTCGTCGACCTTCCTTCGAGGGACCCGGAGCGGATAACTGAGGATCTCGAGAACCTCGGCCACGAAGTCGAAGGCTGGGAGCCGGTCGAGCATCGATTCGAAGGCGTGGTCATCGGCCGGGTGCTCACAGTTGATGCGCATCCAAATGCGGACAAGGTTCGTGTCACCACGGTCGATGTGGGCGACGAAGTTCTCGACATCATCTGCGGTGCCTGGAACTTCGAAGCCGGGGCCGTCGTCCCGGTCGCGAAGCCGGGTGCCGTCCTGCAGGGAGACTTCAAGATCACCCAACGCGACATTCGCGGCGTGACCTCAAACGGGATGATCTGCTCGGAATCCGAACTTGAGATAGGGGAGGACGCTTCGGGCATCATGGTGCTCGACCATGACTACCCGGAGGCGGCCGACCGAATCGGCGAGGACTTCCGACTCCTGCTCCCGCAGGACGACGTCATCTTCGAGGTGACCATCACCCCGAACCGGCCGGACTGCATGTCGGTCTACGGACTGGCCCGCGAACTCGCCGCACGGTACGACCTGCCACTCGTGGAACCCGATCTCGACTACCCGGTCAGCGATGCGGCCACTTCGGTAACGATTCAGGACGATGTGGCATGCCCGAGATTCGTCGGCAGAGAGGTACACGACATCACGCTCGGCTCCTCACCACACCAGATCCGTGCGCGCCTTGCCGCGGCCGGCGTACGCCCGATCAGCAACGTGGTCGACGCCAGCAACTACGCCATGATCGAGTTCGGGCACCCAACGCATGCTTTCGACTCAGACCGTCTCGGCGACACGGTCGTCGTTCGGCGAGCATCCGAATGTGAGCCGATTACCACGTTGGACGAAGCCGAACGTTCGCTGATCGCATCGGACATCGTCGTCGCCGACGCGACGAAGCCGGTGGCGATCGCCGGCGTGATGGGCGGTGCCTCGACCGAGGTGGTCGATGAGACGAAGAACGTGCTCGTGGAGGCCGCCTACTGGGATCCGCCGAGCATTCTGCTGACATCGAAACGTCTCGGCCTTCGGTCGGAGGCGTCTGCACGGTTCGAACGCGGCATGGACCCCGAGTTCTGCCGCTTCGCCGCCGACCGCGTCGCCCAACTGCTCGTCGAGACGGCCGGGGGCACCATCGGAGGCCTCGTCGACGAGTACCCGGCACGACCCGGGCAGAAGATCATCGACCTTTCGATGGACGAAGTGGAACGCGTGCTCGGTATCCGCCTCGAGAGCGAGGCGGCCGGTGGATTGCTCCGTCGCCTCGGATTTGGCGCCAGCGGCAGTGACCCTCTGGTGGTCGATGTGCCGACGCGCCGACCGGATGTCAACCGTCCCATCGATCTCATCGAGGAAGTGGCTCGACTCTACGGGTACGACAACATACCGGCTCGTATCCGCTTCGGTGACGGCATGGGCTTGCCCGAGCAGGATCGCCGCCTTCGAGCGATGCGGTCGCTCATGGTGGGAGCCGGATACCACGAGATCATGAGTTTCTCGTTCATCGGCGCAGCCGATCTGGACGCTCTCGGACTGCCGGACGATGACCCGGCCCGCGTCGGAATAGACGTCGTGAATCCCCTGCGCGATGAGGACGGCGTCATGCGAACCACGATGCTGCCGGGACTCCTCAAGGCTGCCGCCGCCAATCTCGCCAAGCGGGTCGATGACGTACGCCTCTTCGAGATCGGCAAGGTCTTCCTGCCGAATGATGAGGTGCTGCCGTCACAACCCGACCGTCTCGGTTTCGTGGCCGCGGGGAAGCCCACCGGCAACTGGGAAGGCGAGACAAACGGCTACGACGTCTACGACGCCACCGGCCTGTGGGCCGTGATTGAGAAGGCGTCAGAGTTCGCCGGAGCCGAGATCGGAGCCACCTCGAAGGCGCCATTCCACCCCGGACGGGCCGCCGAGATCGTGGCGGACGGTGTCGTGGTCGGCACCGTTGGCGAGATCCATCCCGCCGTCGCTGCCCGCCTCGGCATCGAGGGACGGGTCATCGCAGGGGAGATCGAGATCGGTCCGCTCATTGCCGAACGCGAACCCTGGCGCTTCGAGGAACCTTCGAACTATCCGCCCCAGGTCTTCGACCTTGCCTTCGAAGTCGACACCAGCGTGCCAGCCGGTCTCCTGCTGGACGCCATTGACGCGACGGACGAAGGCCTCGTCGAGCGGCGACGGATATTCGATGTGTATGAGGGCGACCCGATCCCGGAAGGCAGGAAGAGCGTCGCGATCAATCTGACCGTCCGAGCCCCGGACCGGACGCTGAGCGACGACGACGTGGCACCGATCCGCAAGCAGATCGTCGAAGCCGTTCAGCGGGCCGCGGGTGCGACACTGCGCGGTGAGCTGTGAGCAGTCTCCCGGAGGTCCAGGTCATCGTGCTCGGTTGCACGGCGGACTAGGTGACGCCCCGGGACCTTGTGGGCCTCCTGGGTGGCGACGTCTTGTCTGTTGCTCCACGCCTGCTCGGGTGTCGGCTCGCCACGGCGTTCGACGGCGATCCGACCGAGATTGTGATCACCGAAGTCGAGGCGTACGGGGGCGGGAGCGACCCGGCGAGCCATGCATACCGGGGACGGACGCCGCGCAACACGCCGATGTACGAGGCGGCCGGATCGCTCTACGTCTACCGCTCATACGGCATCCACTGGTGTGCAAACGTGGTGACCGGACCCAAGGGGGAGGCGTCCGCCGTGCTCATCCGGGGCGGGCATCCGGTGGTCGGCATCGAGCGGATGCGAGATCGCCGCGGCAAGGTCGACCACCTCACCGACGGCCCCGGCAAGGTATGTGCGGCGCTTGGCATCACCGGAGACGACGATTCCTCTTCGCTGATCGACGGGCCGGTGCGTCTGATCGTCGGGGATCCTCCTGGGCTATTCACCGTCGAGACCACACCGCGCATCGGGATCAGCCAAGCGGTCGATCGTCCCTGGAGGTTCGTTGCACGGCCCAGCGACGGGTCTAGCCTTGCCTCCACATGAAACCAGCCCAAGAACAACTCGAGTACATCACCCAGTCGGTTGACGTGAGCCTGCCGGAGGGCGGTCTGCTCGCCCTCCTTGAAGAGGATCGGCCCCTGCGGGTCAAACTCGGCGTCGACCCAACGGCACCCGACGTCACCCTGGGATGGGCCGTGGTCTTCGATCTCTTGCGTCGCTTCCAGGACATGGGGCACATCGCCGTGCTCATCGTTGGTGACTTCACCGCGCAGGTCGGGGACCCGTCTGAGAAGAGCGCGACGAGGAAGCGTTTGAGTGCCGACGACGTACGGGCCTACGCCGACCGCCTCCTCCCGGTGATCAAGACCCAGTTGCTGAGCGAACGCCTGGAGATCCGGTACAACTCGGAATGGCTCGGGACCATGGACATGCACGATGTCCTCGAACTCACCTCGGAATTCACGGTCGCCCGGATCATGGACCGGGACGACTTCACGAAGCGGTGGGTTGCCCACGAGCCGATCTCGATGATCGAGTTCATGTACCCATTGCTGCAGGGCATGGACTCGGTTGCCATTCGATGCGACATCGAAATCGGAGGCACCGACCAGTTGTGGAACCTCCTTGTCGGGCGAGACCTTCAGGAACGGCGGGGCCAGGCCGGACAGGTCGTGGCGACCGTGCCGCTGCTCGTCGGCACCGACGGCGTGAAGAAGATGTCCCAATCGCTCGGCAACTACATCTCAGTTCGCGACGAACCGGCGGACATGTTCGGGAAGGTCATGTCGATTCCGGACGCTGCGATGCCCGACTGGTATCGCCTTGCGGCGGTGGTGCCTCCTGCCGACGTCGAAGCACTGGTCGAAGGCCTCGAGGATGGTTCGGTCCACCCGGGGGAGGCGAAGCGGGACCTCGGCCGGAGAATCGTCACCATCCACCACGACGCCGGGGCCGCTGAGCAAGCCGAGGATGCCTTTGACCGGCTGTTCCGCACCCACGAGGTGCCGGAGGACATTCCCACTCATCACGTCGCCCAGAGCGGCGAGGTTTCGCTGCCAGCCATTCTCGGCGACGCCGGCCTCGTCGCTTCACGATCGGAAGGCCGCCGGATGATCAAGCAGGGAGCGGTGAAGATCGACGGCGAGAAGGCCGACGCCGAGTTCGTCGAAGCGTCGTCGCTCGACGGCGTGGTCCTCCAGGTCGGCAAGCGGCGCTTCGTTCGAATTGCCGTCGCGTAGGTCGGCAGGATCCGAGGGCGGCTAGTGTCTCGTTCCGAAACGAAAGGACCTCATGGCATCGCAGAAGAACGAGTTCCCGACCTGGATGGTCGTGGTCTCCATCATCATCCTCGCCTTCCCGATCATCTGGGCGCTGAGCCTGTTCCTCGACGTCGTCGCGGCAATGTCGATCGGCGGCATCCTCGTCGTGGCTGCGCTCGTGGTGCTCTTCATCTGGTTGAAGAAGCGCGTCGACGCAAAGCGGTAGCGGGACCGATTGCTCCCTGTAAGGGTTTCCGGAAATTTCCTGCCTGATCCGAAAGAAAACCACCGATGTGGTTTGCGATATATCCTGGGCATGCTTGAATACTGAATCCGCCGACCAAACTGGTCGGAGGATCGGCGCCGCCGAGTCTCGGTGGCGCTATACTGTGAGGCCCCCCACCTGGGCGCATGCGTGCGCACAGAAAGGGATCCGGGCTCCTTGACAACTGAACAGCGTGTCAAAAGCCAATAGGCGCTTGACCACTCGGCATCGTTCGCGGTGCAGTGTGGGATGAGCGTGTACAAGTATGGGCCACGTCAACCGGGACCCCCGTCCCCGACGTGGCCAACCTTTGAGAGATCGATCTCCAGATCTCAGAGAGATCAGGCAATCTTTCTCCCATCTTTCGATGGAGAGTTTGATCCTGGCTCAGGACGAACGTTGGCGGTGCGCTTAATGCATGCAAGTCGAGGGAGAACCAGTCGTTCCGTAAGGTTCGGCTGGGGAAACCGGCGAACGGGTGCGTAACACGTGAGGAACCTGCCCCGAAGACTGGGATAGCCCGAGGAAACTCGGATTAATACCGGATACCCTCTTTGGACCACATGGTCTGTTGAGGAAATGGTCCGCTGCTTCGGGATGGCCTCGCGGCCTATCAGCTTGTTGGTGAGGTAATGGCTCACCAAGGCAAAGACGGGTAGCTGGTCTGAGAGGACGATCAGCCACACTGGGACTGAGACACGGCCCAGACTCCTACGGGAGGCAGCAGCAGGGAATATTGCACAATGGGCGAAAGCCTGATGCAGCGACACCGCGTGCGGGATGAAGGCCTTCGGGTTGTAAACCGCTTTCAGGAGGGACGAAAATGACGGTACCTCCAGAAGAAGGCCCGGCCAACTACGTGCCAGCAGCCGCGGTAATACGTAGGGGCCAAACGTTGTCCGGATTTATTGGGCGTAAAGGGCTCGTAGGCGGTTCAACAAGTCGGTCGTGAAAGCCCGGGGCTCAACCCCGGGACGCCGGTCGAAACTGTTGTGACTAGGGTCCGGTAGAGGTGAGTGGAATTCTCGGTGTAGCGGTGGAATGCGCAGATATCGAGAGGAACACCAGTAGCGAAGGCGGCTCACTGGGCCGGTACCGACGCTGAGGAGCGAAAGCATGGGGAGCAAACAGGATTAGATACCCTGGTAGTCCATGCCGTAAACGATGAACACTAGGTGTGGCGGACTCATTGACGTCTGCCGTGCCGAAGCTAACGCATTAAGTGTTCCGCCTGGGGAGTACGGCCGCAAGGCTAAAACTCAAAGGAATTGACGGGGCCCCGCACAAGCGGCGGAGCATGCGGCTTAATTCGATGCAACCCGAAGAACCTTACCTGGACTTGACATCATGGGTCTACCTGTAGAAACACAGGGTGCTTATGCGCCCATGACAGGTGGTGCATGGCTGTCGTCAGCTCGTGTCGTGAGATGTTGGGTTAAGTCCCGCAACGAGCGCAACCCCTGTCCTATGTTGCCAGCACGTAATGGTGGGGACTCATAGGAGACTGCCGGGGATAACTCGGAGGAAGGCGGGGATGACGTCAAGTCATCATGCCCCTTATGTCCAGGGCTGCACGCATGCTACAATGGGTGGTACAACGGGCTGCAAACCTGCAAAGGTGAGCGAATCCCTGAAAGCCATCCCTAGTTCGGATTGGAGTCTGCAACTCGACTCCATGAAGCCGGAGTCGCTAGTAATCGTGGATCAGCAAAGCCGCGGTGAATACGTTCTCGGGGCTTGTACACACCGCCCGTCACATCACGGAAGTCGGTAACGCCCGAAGTCAGTGGCCCAACCCTTTTGGGAGGGAGCTGCCTAAGGTGGGATCGGTGACTGGGATGAAGTCGTAACAAGGTAGCCGTACGGGAACGTGCGGCTGGATCACCTCCTTTCTAAGGAGCGGCAGAGAGATCATTCACGATGATCTCGATGTTCCTAGTCAATCTATTGGTTATTCGGTTCGGCGATGAGCGCCGGCCGGTCGGAAGGCTGCACCTTCGGGTGAAAGCGAACCGGCAGGATCGGATCTCGGGATCGGATCGGACACGCTGTTCAGTCGTGAGGGAGTCCGGTGACGCCGCGAAAGCGGTGGCATCGAACCCTCCGGCTCTTTGAGAACTGCATAGCGAGTACGAGTTAAAGTCAAAGTATTCAATATTTATCAAGCTACTAAGAGCTTATGGTGGATGCCTTGGCGTTCGGAGCCGATGAAGGACGTGGCAGGCTGCGATATGCCCCGGTGAGTTGTCAAGCAAGCGTTGACCCGGGGATGTCCGAATTGGTAAACCAGGCTGGGGTAATGCCCAGTCACTCCGGTCTGAACACATAGGACCGGTAGAGGGAACCGGGGGAATTGAAACATCTCAGTACCCCGAGGAGAGGAAAGCAACAGCGATGCCCTGAGTAGCGGCGAGCGAAACGGGTAGAGCCCAAACCGATGTGGTGTCAAAGGTCGACGCCGTTGCCATATCGGGGTTGTGGGACCCTTCAGACGGTGCGTCGAAGCCGTCATAGAGTTACAAAATCTGCAGGTAGGCGAATCCGCTGGGAAGCGGAGCCACAGGAGGTAACAGCCCCGTAGCTGAAACCTGTCAGATCTCTAGAGGGTGTTCCCAAGTAGCACGGGGCCCGTGAAATCCCGTGTGAATCCGCGAGGACCACCTCGTAAGGCTAAACACTTCCGAACGACCGATAGCGGACAAGTACCGTGAGGGAAAGGTGAAAAGCACCCCGGTGAGGGGAGTGAAATAGTACCTGAAACCATAAGCTTACAAGCAGTCGGAGGGATCACTTGTGATCCTGACGGCCTGCCTTTTGAAGAATGAGCCGACGAGTTATTGGTATGTGGCGAGGTTAAGTCGAGTGACGGAGCCGCAGCGAAAGCGAGTCTTAATAGGGCGTCTAGTCGCATGCCATAGACCCGAAGCCGGGTGATCTATCCATGGACAGGGTGAAGCGAGGGTAAGACCTCGTGGAGGCCCGAACCCACCTAGGTTGAAAACTGGGGGGATGATCTGTGGATAGGGGTGAAAGGCCAAACAAACCCGGCGATAGCTGGTTCTCCCCGAAATAGCTTTAGGGCTAGCGTCGTATGTTCCGCATTGGGGGTAGAGCACTGATTGGGTTAGGGGGCCAACAAGCTTACCGACCCCAGTTAAACTCCGAATCCCAATGCGCCAAGTACGGCAGTCAGACCATGGGGGATAAGCTTCATGGTCGAAAGGGAAACAGCCCAGATCGTCAGCTAAGGTCCCAAAGTCAGAACTAAGTGGGGAACGATGTGGAGTTGCCCAAACAGCCAGGAGGTTGGCTTAGAAGCAGCCATTCCTTTAAAGAGTGCGTAACAGCTCACTGGTCGAGTGATCCCGCGCGGATAATGTAACGGGGCTCAAGTTCTGCACCGAAGCTACGGATTTCCATCAATAACCCAGGCCTTCGTGGTCCAGGGGATGGGAGTGGTAGGGGAGCGTCGTGTGGCCGACGAAGCGGCGGCGGAAGCCAGCCGTGGAGGCCACTCGAGTGAGAATGTCGGCATGAGTAGCGAATGAGGAGTGAGAATCTCCTCCGCCGGATGTCCAAGGTTTCCTGGGGAAGGCTCGTCCGCCCAGGGTTAGTCGGGACCTAAGGTGAGGCCGAGAGGCGTAATCGATGGATAACGGGTTGATATTCCCGTACCACCACAGGCGCGTCCAGGTTGAATCCAACTTGCTAAGGAAAGCCCTTCGGGGCCTACCGACCCAGTTGGTAGTAGACCAGCAATGGAGTGACGCGGAAGGGTAAGCGGACCCGGGCGATGGTTGACCCGGGGTAAGCGTGTAGGACGAGATCTAGGCAAATCCGGATCTCGCGAAGTCCGAGGCGCGAAGCCGAGCCGATATAGGCGAAGCCGCTGAACGCCCATGCTGCCAAGAAAAGCTTCTAGCGAGCTCCTGTGGTGCCCGTACCCCAAACCAACACAGGTGGACAGGTAGAGAATACTAAGGCGAGCGAGATAACTCTGGTTAAGGAATTCGGCAAAATGGCTCCGTAACTTCGGGAGAAGGAGCGCCCCGGTAGGGTGTAGGACCTCGCGTCCGAAGCCCGATGGGGTTGCAGAGACCAGGCCCAAGCGACTGTTTACTAAAAACACAGGAGCGTGCGAAGTCGCAAGACGCTGTATACGCTCTGACGCCTGCCCGGTGCTGGAAGGTCAAGGGGATAGGTTAGCTCTTCGGAGCGAAGCTTTGAACTCAAGCCCCAGTAAACGGCGGCGGTAACTATAACCGTTAGACAGACATCTGAATGGCGGTTACAAAACCTGGCTATATGCTGGAACATCCGAGTATCCGACGGTACTCGTTCACGAATCAGGCACCTGTTGCCCGGTCCGTGGACAGTGAAAATCCGTTCGGTGCGGACAATCAGCAGGAAACCGAAACCCACTACCAACGACTCGATCCGTAGCGGATCACCAGGTCTTCGCCAAGTGCGAATGGCCCGGTGCATCGAGAACCGGCCTCTCAAGCCGGCGCTCGAGGCATGCCACTACGGTTCAGGCGTTGCACGTGGACGACCATGCCTTCCCGGCATTCGTAACGATCGCAAGATCGGCCGACTATGGAAGCGAAGCATTGGTTCCTGGACCCGATCGAACCGGAATGCATGCTGCATTTGCAGTGAGCATCGAGGAACGACGACGTTCAGTAGGGATCCTCAGAGACTGTACGCCAGGCGCTGCACGAGAAGCGGCGATGATACAGTCCGATCCTCATGGCGACATGGGGAGCCCGGCAGAAATGACCGGGCCCGTTCCTCCACACAATGAATTCCATGTGGAGTGCGAAGTAACAATCATGCCTAAGGTAGCGAAATTCCTTGTCGGGTAAGTTCCGACCTGCACGAATGGCGCAACGACTTGGGCGCTGTCTCAACCAGAGACTCGGCGAAATTGCAGTGTGAGTAAAGATGCTCACTTCCTGCGACAGGACGGAAAGACCCCGGGACCTTTACTGCAGCTTGACATTGGAGTTCGTTATGTGATGTGTAGGATAGGTGGGAGACCGTGAAGCGGTGGCGCTAGTCACCGTGGAGTCAACCTTGAAATACCACCCTTCTCATAATGGTCTTCTAACCTCGGTCCGTAATCCGGATCAGGGACAGTGTCTGGCGGGCAGTTTCACTGGGGTGGTGGCCTCCTAAAATGTAACGGAGGCGCCCAAAGGTTCTCTCAGTCTGGTCGGCAATCAGACGTTGAGTGCAAGGGCACAAGAGAGCTTGACTGCGAGACCTACAAGTCGAGCAGGTTCGAAAGAAGGGCCTAGTGATCCCTCGGCGGCATGTGGGTGCGCCGAGGCCAACGGCTAAAAGGTACCCCGGGGATAACAGGCTTATCCTGCCCAAGAGTCCATATCGACGGCAGGGCTTGGCACCTCGATGTCGGCTCGTCTC
Organism: uncultured Actinomycetota bacterium; assembly: GCA_963836085.1. GTDB lineage: Bacteria > Actinomycetota > Acidimicrobiia > Spongiisociales > UBA5794 > JAHEEL01. Next base: position 2,272 of record CAWIHT010000001.1, on the reverse strand, counting down.
ATCCTGGGGCTGAAGCAGGTCCCAAGGGTCGGGCTGTTCGCCCGTTAAAGAGGCACGCGAGCTGGGTTTAGAACGTCGTGAGACAGTTCGGTCCCTATCCGTCGCAGGCGCAGGAGATTTGAGGAGAGCTGTCCTTAGTACGAGAGGACCGGGATGGACGCACCTCTAGTGTGCCAGTTGTCCTGCCAAGGGCATGGCTGGTTTGCCACGTGCGGAACGGATAAGCGCTGAAAGCATCTAAGCGCGAAGCCGCCTCCAAGATCAGATCTCCCACCGAATTAATCGGTTAAGACCCCTGGTAGACGACCAGGTTGATAGGCCGGAAGTGGAAGCGCAGCAATGTGTGGAGCTGACCGGTACTAATAGGTCGAGGGCTTGATTATGAATATCGCGACGGCAACTCGTACTCGCTATGGAGTGCTCAAAGAGCGCTCAGATTGTTTCGGTGGCCATGGCGGCGGGGTCCCACCCGTTCCCATTCCGAACACGGAAGTTAAGCCCGCCAGCGCCGATGGTACTTGGACCGAAGGGTCCCGGGAGAGTAGGTCGCCGCCGACATTTTGAGAGAAGGGCCGTCCCATTGTGGGGCGGCCCTTCTTGCATTTCCGAGAGAGAAGCGATCTGCCGGACGGTCGCTCGTCGATCCGGTTCACCGTTGATGTGCGCCTCCATCGTTGGTGTGACCACTCACCGGTAGGATGGAGGCACGACGCGGAGGTTCTCGATGGCAGACAATAGAAATCGCAACTCGGGGAAGGGATCCTCCGGCCGAAAGAAGAGGCCCTCGAGCAACTACAAAGGGTCCTCCAAGGGGTCGAAGCCGCCGAGGCAGAAGGACGGCCGGGGACGGTCCAAGCCGCATGCACCATCGCGGGGCACGGATGAACCGGGCGAGAGTTCGATGCCGCCCAAGCGGCGAAGAGATCTCAAGGGCGCCGCTGTCGACCTGCCGAATTGGATCGTCGAGGCTCTCACCAGGGTCACGCCGAAGGATCGAGTGGCCCCAGCCCTCGAGGCGCTTGGCGAAGCCTCTGTTGCGATGTCGGACGGGCGCTACCACGCCGCGGTCAAGCATGCGAAGATCGCGAAGAACCTCTCGCCTCAAGACGCCACGATCCGCGAGACGCTCGGGCTCTCGGCCTATCGCATCGGTGACTGGGATACCGCGCTCTCCGAACTGCGGGCCTATCGCCGGATGGCGGGCGAAGCGATTCACCTCCCCATCGAGATGGACGTACTGCGGGCTCTGAACCGCGATGCGGATGTCACGAAAGCGTGGGACACGCTCCAGAAGGCCGATGTCTCACCGTCGGTGTGGAAGGAGGGCAAGGTCGTCTACGGCACCTTCCTCCTCGAGCACGGTGATGCCGAGGGAGCCTGGGACCTCACGGGTCCCGATCGTGTTGGACCGAACGCCAACGACGCAGACCTTCGTGTGTGGTACGTGGCTGCGCGGGCGGCTGCCAGCAACGGAGACACGGCGACGGCACGACGAATCGCCGACGCGATCGTGCTGAACGACCCGTCCTTTGCCGGCCTCGACGCACTCGACACTGAGATTGCCAAGGGCAGCTAGCGGAATCTGTCACAGCCGACCCGTATCGTCGAGTCTCCCGCGCCTCCTCGCATCGAGAGGAGATGTCATGGATCTCAATCTGGTTGTCCTCGCCGGTCGTCTCGCTGCTACGCCGGAAGTCCGCAGATTCGACAATGGCTCGAGCCTTGCGCGCTACCTCGTCACCACGAGGTCGGAGCGGCCGCGGCGTCGAATCGACGTGGTCCCCGTGGTGCTGTGGGATGCCGACGCCAACGACGCCGATCTGAGACGCGGCGACCGAGTGTGGGTCGCCGGGGCGGTCCAACGTCGATTCTGGAGCGATGACCGCAACCGCCGCAGCCGCCTTGAAGTCGTCGCATTCCACGTGCAGCGGCACCTCGACCCGGACGGGTTCGCCTCCGATCAGCCGCCTGCAATGGTGGAGGGCTCAGCGGAGGTCTAGCCTGCTCACTCATGCGAAGAGTCCAGGTCGCCTCCGCCACAGCCCTTGCCGCAGCCGCCGGTGCTGCCGTTGCAGACGCGGGCGGCAACGCAATCGATGCTGCGATCGGGGCGTCGATCGCATCGATGTGCACCGAGATCGGGATCATCGCTCCGGCCGGCAGCGGTTTCGTCACGATCTGGCCCGCGGACGGAGATCCAATTGTCATCGACGGATACGCCGAAATGCCCGGCCGCGGCCTTCCTCCCGACCGCTTCGGCGGGGGTGGGCGC